>NZ_JXJO01000099.1 GCF_000826655.1 Psychroserpens damuponensis | reverse complement strand
TGACATTCAATATACTGTGACAGCAGCAAATCAAAGTTCTAATGTATATACTGTCAAAACAAAATGGATAGCTTTCAATACGATTAACAGTGCGCATAATACAAGTAACAATGCTACAAAATATTATAGTAATGCAACTCCATATGTAAGAACCACTAATATAGATTTATCACTTACCAACTCAAAAATTATTTTAGAAAATACAACCAACAGTTACGAACTTAACTATACCAATTACAATACATCTATGGCTAATGATAATCTATATTCATCCTTTATAATTGAATTTC
>NZ_JXJO01000098.1 GCF_000826655.1 Psychroserpens damuponensis | reverse complement strand
TCCATACATAAAACCGTTAACTGTAATAACGCAGCGCAACCAAAATCGGAATTTTAAGCAAAAAAATCAAGTTGCTTAAGCCGAATTGAATGCAAAAATATCACTCGAATTCTGAATTTTATAACGTTAGATTGATAAGCACAACGCACGAATTTCTCACTCGAAATCTGAATAAAAATACGTTGGAATTTTAGCTCGTTTGATTAATTGGAATTGGAATCTTACTCAATCGGAATTCTCACTCAAACCCGAATTCAAAACTGTGGAAATTCACTCAGTCGGAATTTTAGCAAGTTTGTAAAAGCCGAACTTAACGGAAATCGAGCATCGCTCGATTTTTTTTCTAAATTAGACGTTTAATAATCAAAATTAATTCAGAATCATCGGAATATGAATATTCTGGAATATCAAGAAATCGAAAACACTCAAATAAATAAAAAACCAAGTAATTACTACAGTTAACACCGTGTATAATTAATTGCTTTATAGAGCTTACGTACGAAAATCCTCTCGGATTTTCTATTCGGTAAATATTTAGTAACTTAGTTGCCAAACCACGCAACTAACTCATACACAATCACGTTGTAAGCAAGCTGA
>NZ_JXJO01000097.1 GCF_000826655.1 Psychroserpens damuponensis | reverse complement strand
CATAATTGTGTACAACGGTCTCGGCTATGGGCAGTTGGGGTTTTACGCCTAAAATTTTCGGTTTAGCTTTGACCTTTGTTTTATGTTTATATTTTGGTTTTATCACTTTCGCCCCAATTGCTTATAGCCATTGTTAGCACACGTATTTTTTATTATTCCTTATTCACAAGTTCTCTCACTAACTGACAATCAAACAATAGATAGCTCATTAAATCATTTAAAAATTCATCTACACTTTGCTCAAATGGTAATTCGTATATTTTCATTGTTTTTTCAGCGTATTCGGCAGATGTGCCAGAAACAATCTGATTAAAACTATCCATAGTTAATTTATCAGTTCCTAATTCAGCGAGTTTTTTACACGATTCTTTAGATACAGATTCAATTAAGTCTCGTTTTTTCTTGTGTTGTTTCTTTTCCTTTTTTGATAGCGATTTAAGTAAATCAATATCTATTTCAGCGATTACACTTTGTCTTAAATAATTCTGTTGCTCAGATGTACGTTCGGTTTGTTGAAGGTAAAGTCTTCCTGCATCACAATTTCGCAAAGCAATTATTTTGGTCAGGTTATTTTCCACTCCAATTCGACCGATTATTTGGGCCAAGTCATTTTGATTTATTTCATCACTAATTTCTTTAATTACGATAATTCCTTCGCTGAATTCAAAGCTCTCTTTTCCGTATTTTCTTTGAGAGTAAATTAGTTTATAATCAACCTGTGGTGTGGATTCAATTTCCGTTTGTATTTTTTTAAATCCAGTTTCACAATCAAAATCCACCAAGTTTTGAGCAGATACTATTGTGGAGAAGAGGCAAATTAAAATTAATGCAGATTTTTTCAATGTGTTTGGTTTATATGTGTGCTAACGGTTTTATGTA
>NZ_JXJO01000096.1 GCF_000826655.1 Psychroserpens damuponensis | reverse complement strand
CTGAACTAAATACATTTAGAACAACTTTTTTTGACAACTGATTAATAGCACTTATTGGACACCATAAACTTTAATAGGTCACATTATTTTTAAACAAATAAAATAATATTGAGTATTATAATTGCATAGAAAACTAATAGAAATAGTTCGAGTTTATGTTGTCTTAAAAATTTCATACAAAAAATAAGCTGAGATTCAAATAGATAACTCAGCTTTTGATGTTTAACTGTTTATTTTTTTATAAATTTCTTTGTAAATCTATTGCCATAGATATCTTCAACTTTAATTAAAAATATGCCTTGTGCTAGTCCTGAAATATCAATTGTACGCTGTTGGGTTCTCAATATTTCTGCTCCTAAAATTGAATATACAATGGCTTGCTTAACCTCATAATTGGTTTCTATATTTAAAATTGAAATTG
>NZ_JXJO01000095.1 GCF_000826655.1 Psychroserpens damuponensis | reverse complement strand
ATACACAAGACCGTTAGCTGTAATTTAAAAACCGAACTATAATTGGAACTACTTAACTCTGTTTTTAATTTTTTCACAGATAAATCACAAAGGTTATCAAAAAAAGCAATTTTGATAATTGGCGGAATTATGCTGTTAATTGTAATTGACAATACTCTAAGCTTTTCTTACTATTACAATACCGAAAAAAGAATTGAACATATACAAGGTATTAATAAGATTGTAAATGACACTACTCTTAGTAAACAAGAAATTGCGGAATTAAAAAAATTGCGGAAAAATTTGATATCGAGAACAACTTGGAAAGATGAAACTTATCGAATGATATCCGAAATAGAATTCAACTCTGAACCTGATGAAATGGCAGAAGTCCCAAAAGAGATTATTTATGAAAGAAGTTACTTATGGCATTTTATATCTTCCGGATGGATTTTTCTATTTGCAATGATTATAATGCCATTTGTAGGTTTGGCTGACAAAAACACACCACTTGGAACAACTATCGGAATAATTTTGATAATAACACCGATGTTTTATGGAATTGCTTGGTTGTTTGCTAAAGCGTTTTCGTTTATTCCTGTTTTATTTGGAAACCCAATACTGAATTATATACTAAATGCTTTATTATCGTTTTTAATTTTGTTTTTATTTACAAAACTGAGTTCGAAGAAAAAATAAAAAACTACAGGTAACACCGTGTATAATTAATTGCTGTTTTCTTCTCTACTTGCGAATATTTCTGCGGAATATTCACAGGTTCGTAAAAGTTTACTAATTTAGTTGCTTAACCACGCAACTAACCATACACAAACACGTT
>NZ_JXJO01000094.1 GCF_000826655.1 Psychroserpens damuponensis | reverse complement strand
TTATACACGGTGTTGTGGTGTCGTTTTTATTTTTTGTTCAAATTTTCAATTATTAAATCAAGTTTTGAATTCAATTCCTCTAAACTAATAGAACCAAATTCTCTAAAACCCCAAAGTTTTCTTTCAATAAGGTCAACTTTTTGGATATCGCTGTAACTATAATCCGAATAATGTCTTTGTCCAACATAACTTAATCTTTCAGCAATTTCTTCCGCTAAATCACTATCATTTTGCAATAATCTCGCAGATGAAGCAACAGAAATTGGCGAATCAGGAATATGTCCTTTTTTAAATTCCAAAATTTGATTTTCAATTTCTTTCTTCGCTAATTCAACATTATCTAAATCGGTTATATCTATTTCAATTGTTCTAATTCCGCTCAAATCGAAAGGAATTTTTTGTCCTTTTGTAATTACTTGAATATATGGTTTTCTAATTGCGTGCCTTATTGCTAATTCATAAAATACGTTTGGATTTGAATCTGTTAAATCAGCAATTACCAACGGACTTTCCATAATCAAATTTATTATTTGAGTCGTTATCAGTCCAACTTTCGGGATTTGGTCAGCTCTAATAGCTTTATAATCATTTTTATCTAAAACTGGTTGAAAAACGTGTCTTAATATTTTGTCCGATTTTTTTCGTATTTCTGAATGAGCTCCTCCTAAAGGACAAATGATAAAACAATCTTCCATTTTTAGTTTTTAATTTTTCAATTTTAGTTCGGTTCGTAAATGCACCACAACGGTCTTGTGTAT
>NZ_JXJO01000093.1 GCF_000826655.1 Psychroserpens damuponensis | reverse complement strand
ACTAAAGTTAGCAAATAAATCACAGATAGAAAGTCCGCGAGGACTTTCGTAAGTAAGCTCTAACTAGCAATGAATTATACACGGTGTTGGCAGTAGTATTTTAATATTCAATCAATCCAAGCTCTTCTAATCTTATCGCCATTGCGGAAAAGGAAACATTAAATAATTCTGCAATTGAGACAAAACTTTGATTATTATATCTTTCCGATGAAGCCAACTTCAATGCTAGACCACGCAAGTTTTTGCAATCCTTTCTTAATTTACTTGGTGAGTCTTTAATTAGATTAAAAGCTGTTAGCTCATCAATTATAAATCTTTCTGTTTGAAACATCTCGACAAATTCATTTTTAACCAATTTAGCAGGCATCAAAAAATTTGTAGCAAATTTGTCTGCTTGACGTTCCGTTATATTACGTTTAAAATTATCTGATGTTCCGTTGATTGGTCGGTCTCTATGCAGAACGGCTTGTTTGTGTAGCAAGGCGTGACCTAATTCGTGTGCGGTAGTAAAATTTTGTGTGTTTTTATCAAAATTATTGGAAACTAGGACAATCCTATCTTTTTGGTCAATTATGCCAGCAGTTTCAAACGTTCCGTATTCATCGTCAATTATATCAAGTTTTTCCACTTGAACGAAATTGTACGCCAAAGCTTTTTTTAGTGCTATTCCGGGTTGAAGAACCTTTGCAGGATGATTAGGTGTATTATTAATCCAAATCAGTTCTTTATGCTTCCATAATAAATTTTGAAAATCAGAAGCAGCTACTTCAATCTCTTTGTAAGTAAGTTTTGTTTTTGATTTTAAATCTCTTAATAATTTATCTACATCCTTATAAAGTTGAGCTTTGTCCGATACTTCATTTTCCAGTTTTTCGATTTTTGATTCGGCAATCTTATTTAATTCTATAAATCGTTTCTTTAATCTCTTTGTTTCGGTGTTAATTTTCGAAGTCCAAGAATATTCATCACTTCCAAATGACAATAGATTCAGTTGAATTATAGATAAACACCCTGCAATTCCAGCTACAGCACCACTTAATGCAACTTGAGAATCTCCTCTAGCACCTTGAAAAGCATTATCGAAAACATAATCCGCTATTTCGGCAAGTTCGATGCAAAGTTTTGTTATTTCAATGGGTATGTCAATTGCGCCTTTAAGTTCCTTAAGTGCTTTTTTGCCTAAAAGATTACTTTTAACAACATCATTTTCATTATCTCTCTCTTTTCTAGCTGTTATTGCTTTGTCAAATTGAATTGCATCTTCTTGAAATAATTCGGTCAGTTTTGGGAAAATTCGTTCCTGAATTTTCTTATCCATTTTTAATAGATTGGGAAGATATTTTCCGTACTTCTTTTGTCTTTTAGGTAGATTGGTTAAACTAATGACTGTCGTTAACAGTTTTGCCGTTAACATACCTTGTAAAGCCGCTGCACTTCCAGAACCTGGCTTGTGTTTGCCAGCTCCAAACTTTTCTAAAAGTTCATCTGTTGTTATTTCAAGTAAATTTATATTCATTCAAAATTCATTATTATTTCTAACAAAAGTAAATTAATTTAATGTAAATACCTTATAATTATGTGTTTGCGACGTTCTCAATATTACTGCCAACGTGTTTGTGTATGATTTCGTTGCGTGTTTAAGCACTAAAGTTAGCAAATAAATCACAGATAGAAAGTCCGCGAGGACTTTCGTAAGTAAGCTATAACTAGCAATGAATTATACACGGTGTTGGCAAATCGTTTTTTATTTAATATTTCATATCAAATTCTCCATTTCTTATTTCTACAATTACACCATTTTCATCAATTGCGTCGTATTCAAAAGTTCCGCCTAATATTCTGTTTTCTAAATCGTGATAGAGAATTTTTAATTCGCCAGTATTTTGGTCATCTGTTGAGTAATTATATTCAGCAGAGTTAATTCTGTATTTTCCTGTATTCGAGTCGAGTTCATTTTCTAAAGAATAAATGTCTCCGACTATTACTGAATCAGGTAAAATATCAACAACTTTTATTCTAATCCATTGAGAAATGAAATCAGGTGATTCTCCACCATCCCTAAAATAAATGCTCATATAATTCTCATTATTCCACGAAACAAATTGTAATTCGGCTTCTGCACCAGTTCCGCTGAAACTTACTTTTGGTATCAATAACTCTCCATTTGCGCTACACTTAATTCCGCCTCTTCCATCATATACGTAATTCGGGTCATCTGTATCGACTGACGCTACTTCACAACTTGTTAGTCCGATTAAACAAAGTAAAAATATTAGTTTCTTTTTCATTATAATTCTATTTATATTTAATAGATGTAATTTCTCTCGAAAGGTTGCGTCAAATGTTTGCCAACGGTCTTGTGTATG
>NZ_JXJO01000092.1 GCF_000826655.1 Psychroserpens damuponensis | reverse complement strand
GTACGACTGAAGAATCTTTGACTATTTTGAAGTGAGATTCCTCCTAGCGTCGGAATGACAGAACGTGAATTATTATTGATAGAAACAAAAATAAACTTAATGTGTTGTCATTCAGAAAGAGGTACGACTGAAGAATCTTTGACTATTTTGAAGTGAGATTCCTCCTAGCGTCGGAATGACATAACGCTAAATGTTATTGATAGAAAATAAAAAAAAACCTTTAATTTATT
>NZ_JXJO01000091.1 GCF_000826655.1 Psychroserpens damuponensis | reverse complement strand
CCATTAATGAAGATGGAACTGTTAAGATCATAACTCCAGATGAAATTGTATATGACACTTTAAGTAATGGTAGGATTGTTGCTAGAAATCTTCCAGGAGAAATTGCTCGAGTAGCTGTTACAGAAGAAGAAACTTACTTAAGAACTAACTTTGATAAAAGTGACAATAGAAACTTTAGAGATGGAGATACAAGATCTTCTCGTTTATATGCCGAAAGCTTTGATGAAGATGTAGATGATTCTAAAAGTGAAACTAGTAAAATGTACAACTCTCCAAAACATAATGTACAAAGAGATTCTTTAGGGAACTTAATTAAAGAATATGACACATCTAACCAAAGAACATCTTTAATCAACGATGAAGTAAGAGTTTATAAAGGTGGATCTTGGAGAGATAGAGCATATTGGATTGACCCAGCACAACGTAGATACTTCCCACAAGATATGGCAACAGACTATATCGGGTTTAGATGTGCAATGTCTAGAGTAGGTTCTAAATCTCAAAATACTAAGAAAAGAAATTAATTTATTATTCTTATCATAAATATAAAGTCCTAATCGTTTCGATTAGGACTTTTTTATTACATTTATTCTATGACAATAGAAACACTTCACTCCCATTTTTTAGACTGTAATTCGGTTTGTACAGATACTAGAAAAATATCCAAAAACTGCATGTATTTCGCACTCAAAGGCGCTAATTTTAACGGAAACACTTTCGCTCAAGATGCCTTAAAAAAAGGAGCTGCATTTGCCATAATTGACGAGTCTAAATATAAAATTAGTGATGCCTACATTTTGGTAGAAGATGTTCTTAACACACTGCAAAATTTAGCTTTATTTCATCGGAAATATCTA
>NZ_JXJO01000090.1 GCF_000826655.1 Psychroserpens damuponensis | reverse complement strand
TCAACCTATTTCAGTATAACACACTCGAAAAATAATTGGATACAAAACTCCTCAAGAAATTATGGATTCTGAACTAACAAATGTAGCTTAGAATCAACTTAAAAAAAAGCAACGTTTGTTGCGTTAGCTCCTTGAATGCAGCAACTTCAACGCTTGTATTAATAAAACAAATATATCCAAATAGACCTTGACAATTTAAAATTGATAGTACTTAATAGAAATGCTGTCACACCAATAATGGCAAAAACCCTTAAAGGCGACAAATCAATAAAATACCAAAACACCACTAAACTGGCTATCATTTGAGCCGCAGCTAGAGCATAACTCACAAACATAGCCCCAAAAAAGAAACCAGTTTCTCTTTCAAATTTATAATTGCACTCTGGACATCGATTGTTCATTTTCGGAATATTCAACAATAATATATTCCCTCCATTCATAAAAATCTTTCCTTTTTTACAACTCGGACACTTACAATTCAAGGCATCAACAACTTTACTCATCACAAAATATTTTACACGACAAAATTAAGACTGTGAATGATTTTTAGTCTTATAAAATATTCTCCATTTTTTGTACTTTTAGGACATGAATACGAAAACACCAGTTCTAAATATTAATCAATTTAAAGAATCCGCACCACTCAACGATGTGTATATTAATTCTTTTTCCAATCACATAAAGCGTAATAAGGGTATAATAAACAAACCACATAGTCATAATTTCTATCTATGTGTACTATTTACTGAAGGTACAGGTTCACATGAAATTGATTTTAATTCTTATAGTATAAGTCCTGGCAAGGTGTTTTTTTTAAAACCAGGGCAAACACATTTTTGGAAATTTGAAACACAGCCTCAAGGATTTATCTTTTTTCATTCTCAAGAGTTTTATGAATTAAAGTTTTTAGAACATAAACTCCATTCATTTCCTTTTTTTTATTCCAATCAAAATCCTCCTGTATTAGAATTAGCTCCAAAAAAGCTACATGAATTAAATCTTAGGTTTCAGGAAGCTTATACTGAATATTTACAATCCAATCATTTAAGAGAGTTAAAAATAGTAAATTCACTAAACAACATTTATATAGAATTAACAAGGGCATATACAGTTGATATCAATTTAGAAAAGCTATATTCTCCAAACTATTCTAGTACACTTGAAGCTTTAGAGAATTTAATAAACGCCCATTTTTATAGTCAAAAATTCCCTAAATTTTATGCTGACAAATTAAATATAACCACCAAGCACTTGAATAGAGTAGTAAACAAAACACTAAATAAAACGACAAGTCAATTAATTTCCGAAAGGATAATTCTAGAGGCAAAAAGATTGATTGTGCATTCGCAAGACAATTTGGCCAATATCGCATATACACTTGAATTCTCGGACTATGCCTATTTTTCAAAGTTTTTCAAATTAAAAACAGGTATGACGCCTTTGGATTTTCGGAAAAAGTATTTTTGATGAAATTTTGATTATTAAAAAGTACTA
>NZ_JXJO01000009.1 GCF_000826655.1 Psychroserpens damuponensis | reverse complement strand
GCTAAAGAAGAAGCCGAGGCTCAAGCTAAAGACGAATTAATCTCAAACCCTCAAGATGATATTAGTAAATCTATGTACGAGATTAGCCAACAAGCTGAAGAATCTAAAAAAACACAAACTAAATTATTACAAGATTTTGATGCTATTGTTGCTATTAAAAATGAAGACCTTAAAGATTTAAAAGAGGAAAATGATTTAAGTGAAAAGGGTATCACTGTTGGTCCAAAACCGTTTAAAAGTATTACGGAAGAAAATAACAAATTAGAAGTTATTAAATCACAATTAGATGAAGTGATTAATAATAGAAATGAAAAAATTAAAGAATTAAAAGCATTATATGATGACAAGTATAAAGCCGATACAATTACCAATGATGAAGTTTATTTATATTATCAAAAAGCGCTTAATCGCTTAGAATCAGAACAATTAAAAGCAACACAAGCAAGAATTAATTTAGATACTAGATTAGCAGAAATAAAAATTGCTACAGAGTTTGAAAGAAGACGTCGTATTAAAAAAGCAGCATTTGATAACGAAGAAGAACGCTATTCACAGGATAGAGCGACATTAAAAAACATAAAAGAAACAACAAGTTTGACCGATACACCAATCACTGCATCCGATTTTGATTTTGGTCAAGAATTGAGTGATAATATTCAAATTTTAGAAAATGTACAAAACGTAGATAACGGTTATTACTTAGTACTGGCTGTACACTCCGACATTTCTAAACGTAATGATTTTATAACTAAAGTTGTGGCTTCAGGACGTTCAAATGTAGATTTCTTTTATGATATAAAAACGAGTAAGTACTATATCTATTATGATAAATTTGAAAGTATCGAACAAGCTAACCAAGCTTTACAGTCAAAAGGTAATAGACCATATAACCAAAAACTATCTCTTGTGAAAATAGAGAACTAATATATAAAACCAGGCCTTATTCTTGGGTTGACTTGCCCTAGTTAACTCAAGAATAAACAAAAAATTAAACACCATGAAAAAACCTACTTTTTCAAGATTAATAATCATTGTTTCACTTCTATTTATTGGCCTACAATCATATGCGCAAAATTATGAGCCTTTTCAACCTCGATTTAATGAGGATCTTAAAGGAGATATTGTTTTAATAGGTAACAATATTTTAGGACCAAACAATAATGCATTTAATAACAACTCGGTATATAATCATAATGTTAACATGCAATATATTGACATTGATGGTGATGGATCAACTTTTAGTTCATCGAGTTCAGATTTAGATATACCTAACCCAAACTGTTATAGAATTATTTATGCAGGATTATATTGGGGAGCAGTAAATCCAGGTAACGAATCTATTACCAATGTAAAGTTAAAGGGTCCATCTGGTGGATATAACGATGTAACAGGTACCATAATTTATGATGCTAATGGTAATACTGTTGATGGAGGCGATAGTTTTTCATATGCTTGTTTTGCTGATGTAACAGATATAGTCACTAGTTTTGGCTCTGGTAATGATTTAGGTACTTATACTGTTGCCAATGTTTCATCTGACGTTGGTGAGACTGCAAACTACTCACCTTATAATGGTACTGGACAATCTGCTGGTTGGTCTTTATTTATTGTGTACGAAGACCCAACGCTTCCTGGTAAATCGATTACAAGTTTTGATGGGTTTAGCGCAATAAGTGTTGCTGGCAATAACACAGCTTTAGATATACCTGTTGACGGATTTAGAACTGTTCCTGCTCCTGCACCAGTAAGAGCAAATTTTGCATTTGCAACTTTAGAAGGCGATAGTCCAATTCTTGGAGATCGATTACGATTAAATGGTGTTAGTTTATCAACTGTAGATCGTCCTGTGGCTAACTTTTTTAATAGTTCGGTTACTCAATTAGATGCCACACCTGTAAATAATAGGGTTCCAAATAGTACAAATACTTTAGGATTTGATACAGGAGTTATGGCTATCCCTAACCCAGGAAACGGAGTTATTGCCAATGATGCTACAGCGGCTACTATTCGCTTAGAAACTAGTGGTGACACCTATTTCCCATATTTCTTTGCTTTTGCTGTAGATATCATCGAACCAAATGTTGTACTTACTAAAATTGTAGAAGATGATGCAGGTAATGATATTGGCGGACAAACAGTCGGCTTAGGATCGTCATTAAATTATGTTATTGGTTTCCAAAATACAGGAAATGATCATGCTACGAATTTACAAATAAGAGATATCCTTCCTGTAAATATTATTTACAATCATCCAACCGACTTAGTTTTACCTCCTGGAGTAACTGTAGTAAGTTATAATGCAACAACTAGAGAGTTAATATTTGCTATTGATGATTCTTTAGTTGAAGAAAATGATCCAGTTTACGAAATACGTATTGAAGCACAAGTGGTCGATGAGTGTAACCAATTAGCAGATGCATGCTCTAATATTATTAACAATCAAGCTTACGCAACTTATAACGGTTTTTATAATCCAACGTTTCAAATTACCGACGACCCTAGTATAAATAGTAATACTGGATGTTTAATTTCACCACAAGCCACTAATTTTTTAGCCGATTTAGATTGTCAATTTTCAGAAAATTTAATCCTTTGCGGAAATACTTTAGACATTACTGCTGCCAATAATTATGATTCATACTCTTGGTCTACAAGTCCTACAGGTACTCCAGTAATTGGTACTGGTCAAACAATAACAGTATCAGAAACTGGGACATACTATTCATTTAACACAGCAATAGCACCATGTCAATCTATTGTGCAAGAGTATGTCGTTCAATTATTTGGAGGCAATATAGAAAACCCAGTAATCCCTTATGCAGATGAAGTTGTTACTTGTCCTAATAATGGAAAACTGTTACCTAATATATTTTTATGTGGAGAAAATGATACTAGAGATATACAAACTAATATTTCTGGAGCTTCATCTATCATATGGGAAAAACTAGATGAGTCTAGTTGCGATGCTGTTTCAGATTCAGATTGTGCAAATGAAGATGACACATGCACATGGAATGAAGTTGCAAATGGATCAAACTATTTAGTAGATACGGCAGGACAGTTTAGACTAACTATTAATTATGAAGGTGGATGTTTTGTACAATTTTATTTTAATGTTTATCAAAATTCATTAAACCCAACAGTAATTGCTACAGATATTATTTGTTCAACATTAGGTAGTATTACAGTTTTAGATGTACCATCAGGTTATGAATATAGTTTAGATAATGTAACCTATCAAACCAGTAATGTATTTGCAATTGATACTGCAGGAACATATACCGTTTATGTGAGACAAATTGGAGTACCAACCAACCCATGTATTTTTAGTGTACAGGAAATTCAAATAAGAGATAGAGATTTCTCAGTATCAACAACTATTTTACAACCGTTATGTCATGGAGATAAAGGAAGTATTCAATTAGCTGCAAATGATGTTGACCCACAGTACTCGTATACATTAAGTGAAAGTGGAACTCTTGTCAATAGTGTTGGACCAATTCTAGAAAACACCTACATTTTTGAAAACTTAAATGCAGGTACTTATACAGCAACAGTAGAAACTGAAAATGGCTGTTTTTATTCCGAAGATATAATAATCATTGAACCACCATTACTAACAGTTTCAGCTGCAATTACAGTACCTTTAACATGTGAAGAAGGTGAAATTACGGCATATCCTGTTGGAGGCACTCCTCCTTACTTCTATTTTGTAAATGGATCTACAGATTTTCAAACAATTCCTCAAATAGTAGTAAGCACACCAGGTGTTTATGATATTTTAGTTGTTGACGCAAACAATTGTAGTGCAGAGACAACGATTACTGTAGAAGCTATTGATCAACCAGAATTCACAATTGACACAACAGATATTGCTTGTGGTGGATCTGGTAATACAGGAGCAATCACAATTGATGTCACTGCAACCAATGGTAATAGTTTAACTTATAGTATTGATGGCGGTGTAACATTTTCAAATTCTCCAGTATTTACTGGATTAATTGCAGGTGATTATGAGGTGGTTGTCGCCTATTCAATTGGAGCTTCAAATTGTGAAACAGTAGCACAAACGGTTAGTATTATTGAAGCTGATGCCATCTCTGGAACAGCAGAATTAACTGCTCCTTTTACATGTACATCAAACGGCACAATTACTGTAACTACTGTTACAGGTGGTGATGCACCTTATATGTATAGTATTGATGGTGTCAACTTTCAAGCGAGTAATGAGTTCTCCAATTTAACTGCAGGTTCATATACCATTTCAATACAAGATGCTAACGATTGTACGGTAATTACCAATGACGTCATTGTTGAAGCTTTAAATCCGCCTACAGATTTAGACTTCGATAGTGCTCCAATAACGTGTCCTACAAATACAACAACAGTCACAATAACTAATACAGTTGGAGGAACAGGTGTGTTAGAATATCAAATTATAGCGCCTGCAGCAAGTGCTACAACCTACCAAACATCTACATCATTTTCAGGATTAGAACCAGGAACTTACACTTTTCAAGTTAGAGATGAAAATGATTGTGAGTATACCGAATCTATTACAATTGATCCAATTCCAACACCAACAATATCTATAGTTTTAACATCTGGTCTAGATTGTACAACGACTCCTGATGCCATAATTTCTGGTGTCATTACAGGTACAGCACCATTTAACTATGCCGTTTCAATTGATGGAAGTAGCTACTCAAACTTAGGTGGAACAGGTACACCTTTCACATACAATACATCTACAGCTGGAACATATCAATTTCAAATTACAGATGCTAATGGTTGTATCGCAGAATCAAATAGTATTACCGTGAACCCAATATCACCTCCAGCGTTAAGTTTGGTTGTAGAATCTCAACCCATATTATGTAATGGAGATGAAAATGGTGCTTTAGATATTACAATTGATGATACCGTTGGTACTCCTCCTTTTATCATCAATGTCAATAACGATACCACAAACACAGATTATGGTACACAAACGTCTGGATTATCTGCAGGAATTTACACCGTTACAATCACGGATGCGAATCTTTGTTTTTCTTCGGAAACTGTAACGATAAATCAACCAGACCCTATTCAAATAGATTTCGATACCATTGACATCACGTGTACATCTGGTGGAATATCTCAAGGTTCAGTTATTATAAACTCTGTGATTGGAGGAACAGCACCTTATAATTATTTTGTAAGTGGAACTAACGGTTATGCAAATTCTGAATTAAATAATACTGGATCAACTTCGGTTAGTTTTAATGTTGTAGATTTTGGTTTATATGAGATTAATATTGTTGATGCTAATGGTTGTTCTATACTAACTCAAGATGTTTTAGTTGCCTCACCTCCTACCGATTTAGATATTGATATTACAACTACTGTTGATTGTGCTTTAGGTGGTGAAGCCGTAGTAAGTGTGGGATCAACTTTATCTAGTGCAGGACCATTTTACTTTGCTATTTATGAAGGACCAACCACGTCTTATCCTGGTGTTGGTACTTGGCTACCAGAAGACATGCCTGGCAGTCAATCGGCTACATTTGATAATTTATTACCTGGAGTGACTTATACTTTTATTGTTTATGATGCTTCTACATTATGTAGCTATTATGAACCAGCAACAACTCCAATACCTACAAATTCAACACTTACACTTAACGCTGTAAGTTCTAATAACATCACATGTACAGGAAGTGATGATGGTAATGTATCATTTACAATTAATAGTGTTTACGCATCTAATGTAGATGTGAATTACGAAATATTCGATTCTTTATCATTAAACACGACTGGTATTATAGGGTCTGGAAATGTACCAGCTAATGGAAGTTTAACGGTATCAGATTTAGGTCCTTTACCTTTTGGTAATTATTTTGTATCTATTTCAGAAGCTTCAGGTCCAAATGCTGGCTGTGGTATTGTAACTGCTCCTTTTAATATTACTGAATCTGCTTTCTTATTAGAATTACAAACGTCTGTAGATCAAAATGCAAATTGTAATGCAAACTCAGGAGTTATAAGTGCTATTGCTCAAAATGGTACTGCACCTTATCAATATCAACTTACAACAACAGCTACTTCTCCTTTAGAGACTGATGCAAATTGGGCATCGGCAAGTACTTTCAACAGAGATGCAGGAAATTATTATGTACATGTAATTGATGCTTATGGTTGTATCGTTACAAGTCCTGTGGTTATTTTACCAATGGATGATGTCCCTAACATTTCCGCAGTAATTAATACAACATGTGATATAAGTAATGGTGATTTTGAAATTGACGTAACTTTAGATAATCCAGGAATTGCGCCATATAGCTTTAGCATTAATGGTGGTGCTTTTCAAACGCAATCCATACCTTTTACAATTTCAAACTTATTTGCTGGTACTCATACTATAGAAATACAAGATGCTAACGGTTGTGGAAATCTAGTAAGTATCGAGATTTTTGCACCTATAGAAATTACGCCTACAGTTTCTGCTTTTGCAACTTGTAACGATGATGATGGCGAAATTACAGTAACAAACACTGGTGGATCTGGAACGTTTACTTATAGTATTAGTCCGAGTCCAGCTTCAATTACTGAAACAGGTGGTATATTTTCTGGAGTACCTTCAGGGCTTTACACAGTAACTATTACAGATACAGTAACCTCATGTACAGAAGATGTGACGGTTTCTCTACAAGCTCCAACGCCTCCTACGTTTAGCACAAATTCTACTGCATTAACTTGTTTTGGAGATAACTCAGGATCATTTGATATTGATGTTAGTGGTTATTCTGGCGCTTATAATTATGAAGTTTTTGATAGTAGTTCTACCTCTGTTTTTGGAGTCGTTAATGCCAACACATCTACCAACCCATTAACTGTTTCAGGAATGGCTGCTGGTACATTTACTGTAGTCATTACAGAAACTGAGAGTCCGTTTTGTAATGCAACATCTACCGTTATTATTACGTCACCTTCAAGTGCTTTAACGCTTAATGCTTCGGAAACCTCTAACGTTTCATGTGATAATAGTCAAGGGACAATTACTGCTATTGCAGAAGGAGGCTATGGTGATTATCAATATGAACTAACAGGAGCTGCAACTGTACCATTTTCAACTAATGGGTCATTCTCAAACTTAGCTGCAGGAACTTACACTGTAAACGTTATGGATGCCCAAGGTTGCGTAGCTTCAATAGATATTACACTAGAAGAACCAAACCCAATTAACGCTACTTTTACACCAAGTGCTTCTACATTGGCTTGTTTTGGAGATCAAAACGCATCAATTTCTGTTACAAATGTTACGGGTGGTCAAGGCGTAGATTATATTTACACATTAAATACTATTGCACCAATAGCAGCAACTTCTGGTCCTCAAACGTCTAGTATATTTACAGATTTAGGTGTAGGAACTTATACAATATCTGTAAGCGATGGTAACGAATGTTTCTTATTATCTTCGGAAATTGTAATCACTCAACCTACTCCTATTGAAGCTAACCTAGTCGTTACTACAACACAAACTTGTGATGTAGAATCTACGATCACACTTAGTGCAACTGGAGGAACAGGATCTTACGAATATAGCAACGATAGTGGTTTTGGCACTATTTTAGGATCATTTACAAATGCAACCACATTTTCTGTTCCTGTAGGAACATATCATTATTATGTGAGAGATATTAACGGCTGTATTGCCAATGTATCAAACGATATTACAATTGACCCATTATTAGACTTAACTATTAATTTACTATCAACCAATCCTACAATTAATTGTGCTGGAGATAATACTGGTACAATTGTAGCAACGGCTCAAGGCGGATTAGGAAACTATGTTTATACCCTTGAAGATAATTTAGGAAACACAATTACAGCTACACAAGATTCTCCTGGAATGTTTACAGAACTCGTTGCAGGAACCTATATCGTTCATGTAGAAAGTGGTGATTGTGAAACAACCTCTGCTCCTATTACAATTACAGAGCCAACTGCGCCATTAACTATTGATTTTACAGTTAACGATGTAACATGTAGCGGAAATGAAGATGGAATTTTAACCATTAATGCTACTGGTGGAACCGGAGTTATTAAATATGCTATTTCGCCTCAATTAGATCAATTTTTTGAAACTAATATATTTGAAAATCTTGCTCCAGATACTTATACAGTTATTGTACAAGATGAATTAGGATGCTACGAAATATTTGACTTTACAGTAACCAATCCTGAACAAGTGATATTAAGTATTGTACCAGATTCTTTATTTGAAGAAACATGTGAAGGTGAAAACAACGCAGAGTTTAGTATTGACATTTCTGGAGGAACATTACCTTATAGTGTGAGTTTAGATGATTACAATGGTCCATATACAACAGGATCTGCAACTCAAACAGAATTTGATTTTACAAACTTAGGAGGTGGTGATCATATTGTATTTGTAAGAGATGCTCAAGGTTGTGAAACGGAATGGAATATCACATTCCCTCCATCAGTTAGTTTTGATCCAATTGTAGATATAGAATATGCTTGTGAAAACAACATGACTGTAAATACAGTAACTGTAACCTTAGAAGATGACAATGCAGTAGATCTTAACGAGTTAGATTACGCTCTCAATGGAGGAACGTTTCAACCAAGTAATGTATTTAATAATGTAGTTCCAGGAATTGACCATTTTATAGAAGTTAGACATACAAATGGATGTATTAAAACCGTGTTTTTTGACATAGATTACTTTGAACCTTTAGCTATTATCTTACAAGAAGGTAGTGCGCCTGGTGAAATCATAGCAGTCACTACTGGTGGAACTGGTGGTAACCAATATACACTCAACGGAGAACACTATGGAGATACTAATGTATATGTTGTGACTGAAGAAGGTACTTATACCGTAATAGTTACAGATAGCAGTGGTTGCCAAGCTGAAGCTACAATAGAAATAGAATTTTTAGGACCATGTATTCCTAATTGGTTTACACCAAATGGCGATGGTACTGCAGATACTTGGGCTCCAGGTTGTGTGGAAGATTATCCAAATCTTACTTTCGACATCTTTGATAGATATGGTCGTAAAGTAGCAACCTACCATGTTGGTGAATATTGGGATGGAAAATATAATGGTAAAGATTTACCTACTGGTGACTATTGGTATGTTGTACAACCTAACAGTCCGTTGGTAGAGAAAGATTATGTTGGACACTTTACACTATACAGGTAATTATAAACCCTCAAATTAAAAACGATTCACAATGAAAAAACTTATAATATATCTCGTTTTAGCGTCTTGCACATTTGGATATGCGCAAGAATTAAACCTACCTGTTTGGACACAATATTTGGCAGATAATGACTTTGTTATTTCTCCAACTTATGCAGGAATTGGTGATAACTTAAAAGTGAGACTTAACGGACTTACACAATGGGTTGGAATTAAAGATGCGCCAGATAATCAAGCACTTTATGCCGATTTTAGAATTGCAACACAATCTGGTGTTGGATTGACACTGTATAATGATAGAAATGGAAATACGCGTCAAAAAGGAGCAAAATTCTCTTTTGCTCACCACATAATATTAGATTACACCTCGAAACAGTACTTATCATTTGGATTATCATATAACCTAAATAGTTTTAGAATTGATATTGAAAATTTTCAACCTACCGAAGAAATTCCCATAATAGATCCTAGTATTACAGATGATAGAGCCATCACAAATAACAATTTTGATGTAGGATTACTTTACCGTTTTAACAGGTATTATTTAAGTGTGAATGCCAACAATATTTTAAATAAAGATATTGATGATTTTGTAGGTGTAGAACCTAGAAACCTATTAAATTTTCAGGCGTATACGGGCTATGTTTTTAATAGCCCAACCAGTAAAGATGTAGAGTTTGAACCTTCTATGTTTATCCAATATTTTAATAGTGATAAACGATCTGCGACAGATTTAAACTTTAAATACCGAAAGTTTAACAGATCTGGAGATTACTATTGGGTTGGTGCATCGTATCGTTTTTTAAATGACCAATTTTTCAATCCGTTGAATCTTGGACCCATGGCTGGAGTTATGAAAAACAACTTTTATTTTGCTTATTCATATCAAATGACCATTAACGATTTATCTGGATATAACTCTGGAACGCACAGTATAACTATTGGTATCGATTTATTACAAGGCATTAGTGATTGTCCGTGTACCAAAGGAACTAGCTATAGAAAGTATAAAAATAATGGTACAAATTATAAATACTAGAATTTATTTGACTTCTAATTTATAACCAACACCATGCACATTGGTAATTTTTATAGCGTCATCATCCTTTAATATTTTTCGTAATTTAGAAATATAAGTATCTAAGCTTCTACCAACAAAAACACCATTATCTTCCCATACTTGTTTTGTGAGTTCTTCTCGTTTTATAATTTGATTTGGGTTGGCTACAAATATTTCTAAGAGCTCACATTCCTTTTTTGAAAGGCTAATTTCTGTTGCCGATTTAACAAGTTTATGTTCTTCCGGATAGAACTTGTAGGTTCCTATTTCAGAATAATTGCTCTTATTTTCACTAGAATTTAGCGTTTTAGAAGTATGTTTATCGGCATTATTTTGCAATGCTTTTTTCTTCCAATATTTAAACGCTAGAAAGCATAACACTCCAAAAACAAATACCAACGGTGTATGTCGTTTTCTAAAACCACTAGGAGGTGCAAGGTCTAAAAAATTTACAGTAATTATATAGCAAGCTTCCGGAAGATTACGTCCAGAACACGGAATTAAAGTTCGCTCCTCCTCTATGTTCATTTCATAACTATAGGCAACTTCATCATCTACACATTGAATAACTTCTACAAGGTAATTTTTAGAGATATTGATTACAGATAAACTGCTATCAATTGTAGAAACAATATGTGTAGGTTCTAGAGATATGGGTTTCTCAAATGATAAACTATATATGTTATGTTCTATTTGTTTTATTGGAAGCACTAATGATGTAGAATCCAATTTCCGAAGTAATAATTGATGACCTGCTTCTCGTAAAGCCACTTTTGTTTTTTCTGAACCTGCAAAATTATCATTTGTAGTACAAGAAGTAAGCACCATTAGAAGGACTGACAGTGCTAAGAAAATTTTATAGTAAGTAGATTGATTATTCATAATAGTGTGTAAATAACATAATAATTCGTGACTTTTTACAACTGTTGACACTTCTTTTACATTTTTTTGACATTTTTTACTCGATCTAAATCTAGTTTTACGACAAGAAATCAATCCTGAATTATGTTAAAAACAAAACTTATGAAAACAAAAATTTTAGTACTACTTGCTGTTGTAGGTATGCTTACATTTGGAAATGCACAGGAAAAATTGGCCATTAATGTTGAAAAAAGTAACATAAAATGGTCTGGAGAATACACCTTTTATTTTGGAGGACACCATGGCACTATAGATTTTAAAGATGGTTATTTTATTAAGACTAATGATGTGATTTCGGGTGGTGAATTTACAATTGATATGAATTCCATTATATGTTTAGATATTGAAGATGACGAACCTAATGAAAGCCTTGTAAATCATCTTAAAGATCCAGATTTTTTTGATGTTACCAATTTTGAAACTGCCAAGCTTATCATTACAAGCGTAAAATATCATGATGCTGTTACAATGAAAATCTACGCAGACTTAACAATTAGAGGTATTACGAACCCAATATCATTTCAGGCTAAAGTTAATTATGATGATACAACCATGACGACTAAATTTAAAATAGATAGAATGCTCTGGGGAATTAATTATAACAGTAAAATGAAAGATGGCGCCATTTCTGACGCTATTGGATTTGAGGTTACATTAAGTTTATAAATTTAAACTATGAAAACTTAGATGACAATCGTTACATGTTTTTTTTGTTCTTTAAGTATGGTTTGGCTACAATTTAAAGCGATTACTCTAATTGAAGATTTGTGTAAACATTAATCTTTCCATCCCCAAGGAGCCTCAGGAGTTTTAATAGTTTGGGTGAGATCCATAACGACTTTAAAAACTCTATCTGTCCCTAAACGTCTTAAGTTATAGGTAAAAGTACTCTCGTTTATTGTGATCCACCACACGTTTGTTGCTGCGCCAGGAATTAATTGTTGCGTATGCGCATCTGCAGAGAATATTTGAATATCCTCTTTACCTGTATTGGTTGTTTTACCACCATAAAAATTTATAGCATCCTCAGTACCATCTTTATGTCTATGATCGTGTTGTAAAGCGATACGATCATTTTCATAAGTTAAAATCCATGTTCTAGATTTGTCATCTCCAACAAAAAAAGGGATTTTCATCTTATTTTCTGTGCATTTACGCACATGCATCACTAATTGCTTGCCTCCAAAATCTTTATCTTCTTTGGGCAATTCTAATTGACCTTGATATGCTTTTCCGCAGTGCGCCTTTAAAGCGTTCCAAAATTGTTTAGAAGGTGTAAGGTTTTCTTGAGCAGAAATTGTCAACGATAATAAAAAAGATAAGCATACTAATTTTTGAGTTAATGACATTGTAACGTTTTTGAAAATAGAAAGTTACAGTTTTTAAACCAAAAAATGATTATCTTCAACTTTATAAAATTATGAATTATGCCTAGTATCCCATGTCCTCAGTGTAAAACAAATATAGAATTTAATGTTCATGACATTTTTTCAGAAAAACATTTCACATGTCTTAATTGTAATGTGAACATCTCCTTGTCATACCAAGAAAATAAGGACATATTAAAAAACGCTCACGAACAACTAGAGGCTTTAAAAGATGAATTAGATATTGATTAATCAAATTTTCAAATGTGATAATTTATAAGCCAAAATAACAACGTTTCACTAACAATGCGTAATTAATTTTCTTCGGAAATTGAACTCACAAACCCTGTGTATCTAATAGGAAATCGCTTTGCTCCTTTTAAGATGATTTCACTACTAAGATTAGGGTACAAATGAATGATGACATCAAAATTTTCGGAATGACTTTTGGCATCAAACCTGATAGTGTAACTACTATTATCGTTCTTAACGACACGATAATCTGTCCAATCTCCTTCAAAACTGATGCTATTATCTGAACCATTATATCCAGAAGTAGATTGTACTTCTCCAAAATAAGGAAGTTGTGACGTTACTGTTTGGTTGTCAATTTTAAGCTCATTGGGATTACCAGACAGACTGATACGACTTGCACTATCTCCTGTGGAAAAGAAACCTGCATTTTGTAAAGCCATTAAAGTATTGGTGGTTTGAGGTAAAGCCCAATTAGACTCAATTACAAAAGATTGATTTTTTACCAATTGATCTAACCTTGCAATTTGCTCTGGTGTTGCTGTTGGTTTGGCAGAACCGCAATTAAAAAATAATCCTAAAAAAAACACGAATACAAATCCTCTAAATATCATTATCAACCACTTTTTCAAAGGTATTAAGTTACAACATTATCACCATGATTGGATGTTAATTAACGTTTTCTCAACACCTATCTTATGTTGTACAAATTTTAATTTATGATCGTTCCATTGGGTTTAAACTCTACATCTTTATTTTTACCTTTCTGTTTGAACTCAACATCGTAAAACAAACCTTTAGAGTGGTGCTCCACTTTCTCAACCTCTGTGATATCTTCGCTACCAAAATCGGTTTTGATGATATTTCTTATGGCTTTAGGTAAATCTTTTACCTTTATACTACTTTCTGTCTCAATCCAATTTCCGTTAGGAGAAAAATCTGCTCTGTATTTAATACCATCGATCTTAAAATTAGATTCATAATTACCATGATCATCTAAGTGCCAATCTGGATCATTTTCACCTGGATACATATCTTGAAAGGTTTTTTTAACAGCATCTGGCGCTTGGGCTTTAGCTGTATTTTGACAAGCAAATGCAGTTAGTAAAATTATTGCGAGTACTACTATATTCTTTTTCATAACAACTTATGTTTTAATTTCAACAAATATAGTCACGTCAATTAATACGATTTTGCTCATAAGCAAGGATTACTAACCCTATCAAATAAATAGGTATTACGTTAATATTATATCCATATCAGGTAAACAACAATGAGTTGTTACTATATATTTGAAGTCATTAAGTTTAACTAAAAAACAATAATTATGTCATTACTAACAATTATCCTAAGTGTATTATTACCACCTGTTGCTGTATTTTTGGAGCATGGTGTTGGTAAAAATTTATTAATAAATATTTTACTTACGATATTAGGATGGGTTCCTGGAGTTATACATGCCATTATTGTAAATAAATAAGACACATTATGAAAGAGACACATGAAGACAAAAAATTAGATTATAATCCTAATATTACTGAGGACGATAAAAAGGCCTTAGGTGATAAAGCTGGAAATTTAAAAACAGAACTAAGCGACGACGAGTTGTTAAAGGAGAGAGAAAAGCCTGTAGACTTCACAGGAAAAGATTTGGATATACCAGGTCGTTCTTTACCTAATAAGGTTAAGCCTTCAAAACTAAAAGATGAAGAAAACCAATTATACAGTCAAGGTGGAGTATCAAATGAAGATTTAGAACAAACGACTGAGCACCTCAAATAAGGTTGCATATAGCAAACAAAAAAAAAGACTATTATAAATTTATAATAGTCTTTTTTTTGTTTGATTTTATATCAATCTTCAGGTGGATGACCATGAATTTGCTCAAATACCTCATCAAAATTAGCACGTAAATAACTATTCAATTTTTTACGATAATCGTCTCTTAGCCATTTTAAAAAATTATAGGTACTCTTGCTTATACACTTAGCATACATATCGATTCTTACATCAATATCTGGTCCTAATTGTTTAGCTAGTGCCAGCGCATCATAAACATCTTCGCTATTTTCTACACAAATTTTTGCATGTTGTTCAATAGAACGCTCTAAAACGACTTTAGAAGAGATACCTCCAAAAGTTGCATCTTTATACACTTGTTTTACGTCAAAATAAACTTCTTCAGATTTTGAGAATTCTGCACGAAGTTCTTCAGACATTTCATGTTTAAAATCACCTTCAATGGCTTCATCGTCTTTAAGCCTATCCATGAAATAATTAGGAGATCTAAAAATAGTTTGCCAATCTAAATCGGCTCCCCAAGGTCCAAATCTATAATTATTGTTTCCTAAATCTATAACAGTAAATTTAGATTTATTGTTCAGGATTCGAGATCCACGACCAATCATTTGGTAATATAGTGTTAAAGATTTTGTTGCTCTATTTAAAATAATGGTATCAATAGTTGGTTCATCAAAACCAGTGGTTAAGATACTTACAGAGGTTAAAATAGCGTCTGGAGTTTCTTTAAACCATTTTAAAATTTCTTTTCGCTGCTTTTTGGTTGCTGTATTATCAAGATGCATAATTGGGAAACCAGCTTCTCTAAATGTATGATACACCATAATTGAGGTGTTAATACCATTATTAAAAATCAAAGCTTTTTTTCCTGCGGAATGCTTTTTATAAGCTTCCAATAATTTATCTAACATGGCAGGACTAGTGTATAAATCTTCAGAAGATTTTACGGTATAGTCTCCATTACTTCCAACTTCTAGAGAGGTTAATCCCATATCATACTGAAAGACTTCTGCCCTAGCCAAAAATTCATTTTCTATTAAAGATTCTATGGTTTCTCCAGCTATGAGTTCGCTATAATTACCTTTCATTGGTAGATCTTTATTAGAACTCAAAGGCGTAGCTGTAACGCCTAAAATAAATGAGTTTTCAAAAAACTTAAATAATTTTGTAAAAGAGTTATAATGTGCCTCATCAATAATAACTAAACCAACATCAGAAATATCAAGAATATCATCATTAAGTCGGTTATTTAAGGTTTCAACCATAGCAACATAACAACTATACTCATCTTGATCGTCTAAGTTCGCTTTGCTATCTACTACTTTATTAGTAACACCAAAACTTGTAAGCATCACAGATGTTTGCTTACATAACTCGACTCTATGAGTCATAACGAGTACTTTTTTCTTGTGAATTTTTAGATATTGACGTACAATTTCAGAAAAAATAACCGTCTTACCTCCTCCTGTTGGTAGTTGATATAACAAATGGTAATCATCTGGAGCAGTTTCAAATTTTTCAAAAATTTGATCAATGGCTCCTTTTTGATAACTATATAATTCTTTATCGGTTTTTTTATCTTGTACTGCTAAATTGTCTAAACTCATACTGTGTTTTGTGAATTGCAAAATTAAAACTTTATGAGTGTTTATCGAATAATTTCTAAGAATAATCTAGAAAAATATATAACCATGCACGTAATTAAACATAGATTTTTAATTAGAGCCGAAAAAACAGTGCTGTAATCTTGCAACACGAATATTTGTACTGTTCTAATTATAAAGGGCTTTAATAAAACAGCAACAATAGTGTGTTGAAGTTATGTTTCCGAAGAAAAAAGATGAGTCTATATAAAAAGCGAACTCCTTGGTGACCATACCAAGGAGTTCTATTTGTGTAATACTTAAATAAGTATTGCTACTCATTTAAGTGGCTGCGAAAGTACTCTATTTAAATGAATACAAACACCCTTTTTTATAAAATTATTTTAAAATGTCATTTGCTTAAACTTTATGTCTAAATCCTTTTGCATTTTTTGTATGTCCTGCTCTTCTCCAGAGATAATAAGTGCAATAGATGCTCCTGTTTTTCCTGCTCTTGCGGTTCTACCACTTCTATGCGTGTAATATTCTAATTGATCTGGTAATTGATGATGAATGATAAAAGCGAGATTATTAACATCAATACCTCGAGCCGATACATCTGTAGAAATTAAATATTGAAGTGAGCCATTTTTAAACGCACGCATTACTTTGTCACGTTCTTTTTGTTGCATATCTCCTTGAAGTGCATCTACCGAAAACCCTTCGGCTTTCAACGTCTCTGTCAATTGTACGGTTCCCGCTTTGGTTCTGCAAAAAATAATCCCACGATCATCGTCATATTTATCTAACAACCTTGTAATCACATTGGCTTTTTCTTTAATAGACGTTACAATATAGTGATGGCTTATATTGGCATTTACCAAACTATTTTTATCTATTTCTACACGAACTGCATTAGGTGACATATATGTTTTTACCATACTTTGAATCTCCTCTGGCATTGTTGCAGAAAATAACCAAGTATGTCTAGACCCTTTCGTGAAAGCCAAAATTTTGTTTAAATCTTGTTTAAAACCCATACTTAACATCTCATCTGCCTCATCCATCACCAGTGTATTAATAGTTTTAATATTAACTTCACCTCGTTCAATAAAATCTAACAAACGACCAGGTGTTGCAACAATAATATGTGTGGTGCGTTGCAAACGTTTTAATTGTATATCCATTTTTTCTCCACCATACACACCTTCTGCAAAAATTTTGTGATCGCTGTACTTTGTAAACTTAAAAAGTTGCTTTTGAATTTGTTGAACCAATTCTCTTGTTGGTGCTAATATTAACGCTTGTACGTGGTTTTTCTTAGGATCAATATTCTGTAAAATTGGTAATCCAAAAGCAGCTGTTTTTCCAGTTCCTGTTTGTGCTAACCCTATAAAATCGGTATTATTTTTTAACAATACAGGTATTGCTTTTTCTTGTATTTGGGTTGGTGTTTTTATATGGAGTTCCTTTAAACCTTTGATGAGGTTTTTAGAGATTCCTAGGTCAAAAAATGTCGTATCCATAATCAATTATTATTAACCACAAAGGTATTGTTATTACTTATGTTTTCAGAATTAAAAATCAAAACTTATTCGTAATTTCGATTTTATATGAATATTAGTCCGCAGCATCTTCAATCTCTATACCAAGCCTACTGTAAAACGCAATTACTTTGGAAAAATGCAGCCATCAACAATCTCCAACAATTTGAATTATCTAGCACTTTTGATTCTGTTTTTCTTCGGAAATTGGACAAACAACTCCGTTTGGGTCAGCTTGCCGAACAATTTGTATTCAACCAACTAGACACTGCTGAGTCTACCAACATACTTGCCGAGAATATTCAAATCCAAAAAAACAAACGAACCTTAGGAGAATTAGACACACTACTATTAGTAAATGAAAAGGCTATACACTTAGAAATCGTTTACAAATTTTATGTGTACGATGCTACTGCAGGACCACATGAAATTGACCGTTGGATTGGACCAAACCGAAAAGATAGTTTGGTAGACAAACTCAATAAATTACAACACAAGCAATTGCCTCTCCTCTATACCGACGATTGCCAACTCACTTTAAAACAATTAGCACTTGCAAACTATAATTTTAAACAGCAGGTGCTATTTAAAGCACAATTGTTTATACCCTATCAAGAACACCTCACTTTTAAATTAATAAACAAACATTGTGTTTGCGGTTTTTTCATCAAGACATCACAGTTGGAAGTTTTCAAACATTATCAATTTTATATACCTTCAAAACTAGATTGGTTTTTAGAACCTCATGCAACGGTTGATTGGTTGGAGTTTTCAAATTTCCGAAGCGAAAGTCAAACATTTTTAAACCAAAAGCAATCCCCTTTATATTGGATGAAAAATGACTTAGGAGACCTTTTTAAATGTTTTTTAGTTTGGTGGTAAATGATTGTGTTATTTTATATGGCATTACAGTTAATTATTACAAATATTTCGAGTTAATTTAGCCATAACTAATATTCTACTATTGAAAACACTAGCTATCATAGGACTTGGACCTAGAGGATTATTCGCTTTAGAAACAGTTTTAACAAAACTAGAAAACGCCAATAAAACCCTAAACATTATAGGTTTTGAACCCTCAAAATATCCTGGCGCAGGACCTGTTTGGGATTTAGACCAGGCCGATTCTAACTGGATCAATATCACAGAACGTGCTTTAAAAGATCTCAAACGAAGACCTGTAATCCAATTTTTAGATCTTGAGATTCCTTCGTTTCCTTCGTATCACGATTGGTCAAACTTTGAGCAAACTGAGCTAGAACCAGATAAATTTCCGCCAAGACATAAAATTGGAACCTACCTCAATCAAAGGTTTATATCATTGCACGAAGCCTTGAAATTAAGCTCAAATTTTAATTTACATCCTTTAAAAATTATAAATATAGAGTATAAAAAAACCAAATTATTACTACATACAAAAACAAATACCTTTAAATGCGATGACCTATTGCTAACCATTGGTCATCAACCTACAAACGTAGCAAAGCAACTAAAATCATGGCAAATTCATGCACTAAGTAATGATCGCTTTAAAGTATTTGAGTCGCCTTATCCTATGGCACAATTTAACGATCTCAAAAACTGCAGAGATATCACAATAGGTATTAGAGGCTTTGGTTTGGCCATGCTTGATGTGATGCGTGCTTTGGTGATTAATAACTTCGGAAATTTTAAAACTACAAATCCTTCAACTTTTGAATGTATTTACTATAAAACCGAACCACAAAACTTAACAGTAATTCCATTTTCATTAGATGGCTTACCAGTAATCCCAAAACCATTGAATGAAGAGATTGATCTTTGGTACAAACCAACAGCGTTAGAAATTTTACAATTTAAATCTAATATAGAAGCATATGCTCAAACCGATAAAAGCACCAATTCATTAGAGTTTATCATTAAACCGTTTTCTAAAATTGTCGCTCGAGTTTATCATGATTTGGCAACTAAGGCAAGAGCTCATCATTTAGATAGAATTCACATAGAATCTATTGTTCAAATCTGGCTACAAAACCAAGATTATAATCATGAATTAATTCAAGATAAAACAATTGATATTTATCAACTTATAACTAATTACATCGCTATGGCATTAGGTGAACAAGCTGCAAGTTTAGACTTTTGTATCGGTCAAGTTTGGAGGCATTGTCAACCAACGTTATATAGTGCTTTTTCATATGCCAATTTAAGTGATAACATAATTAACCACGTTATAGCATTAGATGAAAGTACTAAATGCTATTCATACGGTCCACCTATTGAAAGCATGCAACAATTGCTCGCTTTAGTAGATGCCAAGATCATTTCCTTTGCGTATTTAAGCGACCCAAACATTAAAAACACCAAATTTGGATGGCAGTTTACAAACTTAAAAGGCAACCATGACATAGCTACTGTAATGATTAACTCGGTTTTAGACGCTCCACAATTATTAGATGTCAATGCTCCTGTCATTACTCATTTATTAGCTGCAGATTTGCTAGAACCTATACATACTAAACTTGGTATAGAAACCACTAAAAATGCCATAGTAAAGTCTAACCAAAATGATATTAAAACTCATATTGCTGTTTTAGGACGATTAGCTAAAGGGAGTGTAATTGGAGTCGATGCTATTTTAGAATGTTTTGGACCCAGAATAAAAAATTGGGCACAAGCTTACGTAGCGCAGTTAGATTAAATTAATCTGGTTGTTTTTCACTTAAATATTTCCAATAGCGTTTTGGTACATGCCTAATATGAAGCTTCATATTTTTTCTAGAAGCGATGTTTGTACTTTTAAAATAATCTTTCCATAATTGTTGAAATTCAAATTCTTGCTCAGCAAAAAAAGAGGAGTCTGTTTTTGTAAAATCAAATAATTTAGGAAATTCCATATTAACGATTTCAACATGTTCTAAATCATAATACAAACCATAATGACGTTTTATATCATAAATCATCCATTTTTGATCTGCATACCGTTTTCTAAAATGTTTTGAAATGAGAGGTAAAACATTAAAATCGGGCTCTATGCTTGCAAAATAAATAGAGTCTTTGGTTAATCTAAATCGCACAAAAGCTTCCATGCGGTGTTTTTCTCTACCTACCATTTTTGCAATTTGAGCAACCTTTAAAACCGATGCATGTGAATAATCTTTACCAACGCTAACGGTATTAGAAAACACATATTTTATGTAGTCTAATAATAAGTTTTCAACACCTATCTGTTCGCTTAAAAAAGCATAATACATTTGGTGTGTATGAGATGAAGATAGTTTTGTTTTAAGACCTTTGTATACGCGGTTTGCTTTGTTCTCTTCAGTTATAATTGAGATCGTTTCAGCAAACAAACCACTTTGTGCTGTACACTCATGTTCAATGCTTACATGTGTAAGTTTGTGCTCAAACACATAAAAAACTGCGCTTAGAAACCCATCAAAAGTGCCGTCGTAAATAAGTGTTTTATCTTGCATCTATCCAAATAAGCTCAATTGGTTACTTAAGGTCTTGGTGTATTTGCTCGTAGAATTTTGCAGTATTAACCCTTTTATTTTTTCTGCAGAAAGATCTCGTCGTTCAAATTGATTACTCTCACAAACCATAAAATACTGTGCTCTATTTAAAGCAATACCTATTTTTTTAAGATGCTCCCAATTTAAACGTCTAAAACGTCTCGCGTTTAAAATTTTATACACCGATTTCATACCTAAACCTGGTATTCTTGCCAACATTCGTTTATCTGCAGTATTGACATCTACAGGGAATTCATGAAGGTTTCTCAAAGCCCAACTCAATTTAGGATCAATATCTAAATCTAAATGCTGATGTTGTGCATTTAATATTTCACTAACATCAAAACCATAAAAACGCATGAGCCAATCGGTTTGATATAATCTATTTTCTCTAAGCATAGGTACTGCGCTCCCAATTTGAGGTAAACGATTGTCATAGCTTATTGGGACATAGCCAGAATAGTAAACACGTTTTAGATTATATGATTTATAAAAATGATTAGACGTTTGCATTATTTGAAAATCATTTTCGTCACTAGCACCAATTATCATTTGTGTGCTTTGACCTGCAGGCGCATATTTTGGTGTGCTTTTAATAAGTTTCTTTTCAGCTTTATACTGTATAATTTCATTTTTCACCTTAACCATAGGCTTTATAAAATCTGCTCTATTTTTATCTGGTGCTAATTTTTTTAAACCTGCCTCAGTGGGTATTTCTATATTCACACTCAACCTATCTGCATACAAACCTGCTTCTCTCATTAATTCATCTGACGCTCCAGGGATTGATTTTAAATGAATGTAGCCATTAAAGTTTTCTTCTAACCTTAATTTTTTTGCTACGGAAACGAGCCTTTCCATGGTATAATCTGCATTTTTAAATATTCCCGAACTTAAAAACAAGCCTTCAATATAATTACGTCTATAAAAATTGATGGTGAGATCCACCACTTCTTGAACTTTAAAAGCGGCACGTTTTATATCATTACTTTTTCTAGTTACACAATACGCGCAATCAAAAATACAATGATTGGTAAGTAAAATTTTTAGTAAAGAGACACAACGACCGTCCTCAGTGTAAGAATGACAAATACCCATTCCGGTAGAATCTCCCAAACCTTTGTTTTTGTTCGTTCTATTACTTCCACTAGACGAGCATGATACATCATACTTGGCTGCATCTGCTAGAATTTTTAATTTTTCCTGTGTACGTTGAAAAGACATGAGTAGAATTAATTTAAACGATAAAGATCGTAATTTTTCAAACATAATACTAATTATTTTTAAACATATGTTTGAAACAACATCGTTTTTCAAATGCGTTAATAATTACTTTAAAAATTGCAATCTTTACATGAAGAAATACCTAAACTTAGGCGTAATGAAATTAATCTTACACGTTTTAATTCTAACTATAAGTTCCTTTATGAGTGCACAACATATTATACCAGATTCTATAACTAAACAAGTGAATACAGCCTTAGCTTACTATCCGCAATTAGAGACTATACATATTGAGTTTAGGTTTAAGAAGACTATTAAAAAATCAACAATGCAAGCTCGACCTAGGTTTGGCAGTTTTTTCCGAAGTAAAAAAAATCGTAAGTATGTTATTTTAATTAGTGAAACGTTCAAAATTTCAGATACAACATTTAGAACTAGAGATATCCCTTTTGATATTTTTACGGGTTGGATTGGCCATGAATTAGGACATATTATGGATTATCAAGACCGAAATAAGCTTAATTTAATATGGTTTGGGATTAAATACTTATTATCAGACAATCATATTATTGAAGCCGAGCGTGCAGCCGATGGTTTTGCTGTATCTCATGGCATGGAAGATTACATATTAAAAACCAAAGATTTTATTTTAAATCATGCTGATATTACAGAAACCTATAAAAATAGAATAAAAAAATACTATCTATCTCCCGAGGAAATCATGGAGCTTGTTCAAACTAGAGATAGCCTTTTAATTAAAGACTAACGCTAGCTTACAAAAGCTTCCCAATCGTTAAATTTGTCCTCTCCCATGACCCGTTCCATTTTTACTTGTCCGCCTTTTTTCTTATTCTTAGCATTCCAATCATAGAATTTATCTGGAGCAATTAAATGCACAACTACACCATGCAATGCTTTACCTCTAGCCACTTTATAATTTTTATTTGCATTTTGCAAACTGTGATCTAATGCCTTAGCTACCGCGTCTTGATGTTTTTGATCTAGCTCAGTGCCTAAATACCAAAAATGATAAAACTCGCCATCATCACCTCGTTTAGCGCAAATGGTGTATTCTGGTATTGTAGTATCAAATTTCTCTTCTAATTCGCGCATTGCAGCATCCATTTTATTTACCGACAATTGAGAACCAACAGTATTTAAGAAGAATTTTGTACGACCAGTAATCTTAATTTCTGCACGTTCGATATCGGTAAATTCGATGGTATCACCAATTAAATAGCGCCAAGCTCCACTAACTGTACTTATGATTAAAGCATAATCTTGATCTAATTCAACCTCGTTTAAAGTTAACGCAGGAGCATCATTAGTTAATGATCCATCTTCATTAATATATTCTGGTTTAAATGGAACAAATTCAAAATAGATACCAGTATCTGTATTTAACTGCATAGCGTCGGTTTCTGGACGCACTTGTGTCGCTATATAACCTTCGCTGGCTAAATATGTATCTATAACAGTCACCGGTTTGCCCAATAAAGCTTGAAAGCTTTTTTTATAAGGGCCAAAAGCTACTCCACCTGAGGTATATACTTGTAAGTTAGGCCAAATATCATGAATATTATCAAGTTTATGATAGGTAATAACTTTTTGAAGCATAAGCTCTATCCAAGATGGAATACCACTTAGTGCTCCAATATCCCAATCTTTTGCGCGCTCAGCAATACGTTGCACACGATCGTCCCAATCATCAATTTTAGCAATCTCTTCGCCTGGTTTGTAATAGCTTCTAAACCATGACGGAATTCTACTTGCACTAATACCACTAATCTCGCCTTCGAGATGATCATCTTTTTCGTCTAAATCTGTTGAACTTCCCAACATCATGATTTCTTTTTCAAAAAAATCGGCAGGCAAATCAAAATTATTAAGGGCAAACACTTGTTTGATACCAGATTGTCTAATCGCTTCAATCATATCATTTGTAACAGGAATACGTTTACTCGTTTTACCCGTTGTACCAGAACTTAATGCAAAATATGACGGATTTCCAGGCCAAGTAACATCATGCTCATCTTCATGAAGTTTATGCCACCAATCATCATTCATTTTATTGTAATCGAAATAAGGAATTAATTCTGCAAAGCTGTTTTCAATATCATCAGATTCTAAAATAGATTTAAAATTATAATACTTTCCAAACTGTGTGTCTTTTGCTGTGTCTAGCAATAATTTTAATGTGTTTTGCTGATTTTCTACAGGAGAAGTTTCCGAAGTAAACGTATCCTTTAAATTTATAATCCCTTTGATTATGCTTCCTAAAATTGCCATGTGTTTTGCGTTTGTTCAAAAATCATGATAAAATACAACAAATATTAATTCTATTGCTAATACTATTAACCGTATCAGTTTGGATAATTGTATGCAGTTATTCTATTCCCTATTTTAGAACCCTAACAAAATCTAAAATTATGAAAGAGTGGTTTTCAATATCTTCGGAAAGTTTAATTGCCATTATACTAACAGCTATAGGCATTTACATTGCGCTAGTGATCATGACGCGAATAAGCGGAAAACGTAGTTTCTCCAAAATGTCTAGTTTTGATTTTGCTATAACCGTAGCCATAGGGTCTATTATCGCTACTGTTATTGTGTCTAAATCTGTGTCTTTACAACAAGGTATTATTGGTTTATTAAGTATTTATGTGATACAAATAAGTGTTGCCTTTGCTAGACGACTTAAATGGGTAGAACAAATAATGGATAACAAACCAACGTTACTCATGAAGGATGGTAAAATAATAGAAGGCAGCTTACAACGATGTCATGTTACCGAATCTGATCTTAAAGCAAAACTTAGAGAGGCTAACGTTATACAACTATCTGAAGTTAAAGCGGTTATTTTTGAGTCAACTGGAGATATATCTGTATTACATGGTAGCGACGACAAAGATATCGATGATTGGATCATGGACTTTTAAACTTACCTTACTCAAAACATTTATATGATTATACTTACTTGTATTATTTTAGGATTTGCAATTGCTGCCACTGGTAGCCTTAGTCCTAGTTTTTTAAATTTAACGGTTGTAAAATTTAGTTTAAAGAGTGGTCGGAAATCGGCTTACTATTTAATTGGAGGTTTTGCAACTGTATTATTTTTTCAAGCTAATATTGGCGCTTATTTATCTAGTGTTTTAATGAAAAACTCAGAATATATAACCATCATTCAAAAAATTGGAACTGGCATTTTAATTCTTTTATCTATCAACTTTTTTAGATTACACTTTACAAAAAAACAACATCAAAAAAAGGTAGATATAAAAAAGTCTAGAGCATATTTACATGGTATAGGCATGTCATTGTTAAACACATTCGCTATTCCCTTTTACTTTACGACAATATCTTTTTTAATTGGTTTAGACTACTTTGAATACACATTACTTAATAGCTTCTACTTTTCTATAGGATCCACTATTGGTTCATTCACCATTTATGCTTTATATGCAACTATAGCGAGCAGGATAGAACATAAATTAACGTATATAGCTACAAAATTGAATTTTATTATTGGGTGCTTAACAGGTGTTGTTGGTATAGGTAATTTGTTATATCTAATTTAAAGTACCATACACTGTTTTAAAGTGTCTTCATAAATGGCTTCATATTGAGGTACAACTTCAAGTATTCCAAATTTATTAGCAACCACTTTTGCATTCTTTTTAAACGCATCTAAAAGATTAGGATCTTTTAATATTTTGAGTGCATTTTTAGACATATCATCTACATCATTTATTTCACTTAAATAGCCCGAAACGCCATGTTCATTTACTTCTGGTATACCTCCTGTATTACTTGATATTACTGGCACTCCAGATGCCATAGCTTCTAAAGCTGATAATCCAAAACTCTCGGTTAAGGATGGTAATAGAAATAAATCACTAAAACAGAGTATTTTGTCTATTTCATTACTATTTCCGAAGAAAACAACCTTATCACTTATACCTAACTTTTCACATAAACGTTCTGCTGGTTCTCGTTCTGGGCCTTCACCAACCATCATTAGTTTAGCGGGAATTTCTTTTTGGATTTTATGAAATATTTTAATCACATCAGGTATTTGCTTTACCTCTCTAAAATTAGAAATATGCGTAATTATTTTCTCGTCATCTGTAGCCATCATTGCTCGTTGGCAATCTGTAAATTTAGGTGCATACTTCACTAAATCTATAAAGTTAGGCACGACATGAATGTCTTTTTTAATTTCAAATAAGCGCAACGTGTCTTCCTTTAAACTTTGAGACACAGATGTTACAGCATCTGATTTATTAATGCTAAATGTTACTGCAGGTTTATAAAATGGATGACTACCAACAAGCGTAATATCTGTACCATGAAGTGTGGTTACTATAGGCACATAGATTCCTTCTTCTTGCAACATTTTTTTAGCCATATAAGCTGCATATGCATGAGGAATAGCGTAGTGCACATGTAAAATTTCAATTTTATGAAGCTTTACCATATCTACCAATTTACTAGATAATGCTAACTCATACGGTTGATATAAAAACAGCGGATATTCTGGAACATTAACTTCATGATAATGTACATTATGACTCAACAATTCTAAACGAACTGGTTGACTATAGGTTATAAAATGTATTTCGTGACCTCGCTTGGAAAGTTCTAATCCTAACTCTGTGGCTACAACTCCACTTCCTCCAAAGGTTGGGTAACATACTATTCCTATTCGCATTGTCTTTATACTATTTTCTAGATTATAAACTTAATTACTTTGGCTTACTATCGTTTCATTATCATCTTCAACAATAATGGCTTCGTAAATTAATCGTTGTATTTCTGTTCTAATGTTTTCTTTTAGCAATCTATTTTTACCTGCTTTAGGATAGGTTCTATTCGCTAAAAAGATATACACTAATTCTTCATCAGGATCTGCCCAAGCATAGGTTCCTGTAAATCCAGAATGCCCAAAACTCTTCATAGACAAACAACCACATGTTGGACCTTCTTCTCCTAATTGTGGTTTGTCGAAACCAATGCCTCGCCTTACATTTTTATGCTTATAATATGTGGTATTAAATTTATCTATGGTTTCTGGTTTTAAATATCGTTTACCACCATAGAACCCTTTTTGCAAATACATTTGCATAATTTTAGCCACATCATTTGCATTACTAAAAACACCTGCATGTCCTCCTACTCCGTTCTGCATTGCAGCTCCCATATCGTGAACATAACCACGTACTTCTTTATATCTATAATAATCATCTACTTCTGTAGGGATCAAATTGCGGTCTGAAAACTTTGGCGACGGATTATACGTTGTATAATTAGCACCTAACGACTTGTAAAAATGTTCTTGCACCAACTCATCTAATGGCTTTTTGTAATACCCTTCGATATATTTTTTTAAAATGTAATAAGGCAAATCACTGTAACGATAGCGTTGCGTTGAAAGTAAATCGGTTTCTCTTATTATTTTTTGAATAGAGTCTGGATAGTCTGATCGTAAATACATTTGTTCAGCCACTTTAATATTAAATTTTGGCGTTGCTGTGCGTCTGTAATATTTTGGATCTGGTTTTCTCGTGGCAGAATCTAAAGTTGCTACATAAAATGGAACCCAAGGTCGCAATCGTGCATAATGTGATAACATTTGCTTTATAGTCACATTCTTTTTATTTGTATTTAAATATTCAGGTAGTATTTGAGATAATTTTGTGTTTAAAGACAAAGCTTTCTTTTCTTCTAGCTCCATTAATAACGGAAGTGTTGCTAAAATTTTAGTGAGAGAAGCCACATCATACATATCTTCAAATGTTACTTTTTCTTTACCATCATAGGTATGCTTTCCAAAATTTTTATTGTAAATCACTTTTCCTTTACGCGCAACTAATAATTGAATACCAGGTGTCATTTTTTGATCAACAGCATATTGCGCAATAGAATCTAAACGTTCTAGTTTTTTTGAACTCATCCCAACGCGTTCTGGTAAACCATAGCTAAGTGATTGCATTGCGGTATATTTTATACCATCACCAACTTTAAAATGCTCACCTAAAGACACAGGAATGGTTCCTTTAGCAGCAACACCTCCAAAAATAGTTTGCGCAGATATTTGTTGGGCAATATCACTATTTTGATAACTCATTATGATACCTTCAATATTCTCTGTGGTAGACAAATCAATCATCGCATATGGTCTCGCAAAAACATCAAGTATTACTGTATTAGTTCTAGCAATTTCATACAACCATACTAGCTCTTTATCTTTAAACTTATAACCTTGCCACGGATTATCATTCTTTTTATGAAACCCAACAATAACCGTATTATAATTTTGAAGTTTGGTAATAAGTTCATCTAATCTATTAGCTTGCACTCTATGAACTTTGGCATACTTTTTAAGCTCATTATAAAATGTAGATCCTGAGCTATCGCCTAATTCTACGTAAGCAATTTTCTTAGTTTCTAAATTCCGTAGAGGTAAAACATGTTCTTTGTTTTTTAGAACAGTTGTTGAAGCTTCCATTAATTCTTCATACAAGACGTCATCCTTTAAACGATTTAAATCTTCTACTAAGGTTGAAGTACCAATAGGTTCATAATGATCTAAACCTACTTTAAATTTTGCCATTAATATTTTCTTTACAGAGTGCGCTAGACGTTCTTCGGTAATTTCTTTGTTATTATAGGCTTCAATAATTTTCGCAATTGCTTTTGGTACATCTTCGGAAATGAGCAACACGTCATTTCCCGCTTTTAAAGCTGCTAAATCTATCTCGCCAGGCGTACTATAATTTGAAACCCCTTTCATTTCTAGAGCATCAGTAAAAATAAGTCCTTTAAATCCTAAGCTATCTTTTAAGATATCTGTAACAATATGTTTTGATAATGATGAAGGAAAGCCATCACGAGGCTCTAAACTCGGCACATTTAAATGCGCTACCATGACACTAGACAAGCCTTTTTTAATCAACTCACGATAAGGATATAATTCTATAGAATCTATACGTTTTTCATTAAAGTTGATCGTTGGTAAAGTTTTATGAGAATCGCTATCTGTATCACCATGTCCAGGAAAATGCTTAGCATTGGCTAATACGCCTGCATCTTGCATACCTTTCATGAATGCTAGTCCTTTTTCTGTGACGTTATCTCGATCTTCTCCAAAAGAGCGATTACCAATAATTGGATTTTTAGGATTTGTATTAATATCTACAACTGGAGCAAAATTAAAATGCACACCAATACGTTTGCAATGTTCACCAATATGATATCCTGTTCGTTCAACTAATGCATTATCACTTATAGCACCTAAAGTCATATTCCAAGGAAAAGCGTATGTAGAATCTAAACGCATACTTAAACCCCATTCTGCATCCATACCTATTAACAAAGGTGTTTTAGAAATAGCTTGGTATAAATTATTCTGTTTCGCTTGAGCTACAGGTCCACCAGTAGAAAATATTAATCCTCCAATATGATATCTATTAATGAGATTGGCTACAGCGGTTTGATTAGATTTTTTAGCATCAGAAAACGCTCTAACCATAAAGAGTTGTCCCACTTTTTCCTCGATAGACATTTTACTGTACACACTATCTACCCATTTTTGTTGCGCTTCATAATTTTTATGCGCTAAAGGATGACTCGCATCTTGAGCAATCACGTTTGGTATAAGGGTAAGGCAAAAAATAAAGGACAATATATATCGCATAAAATAAAGGTCTTTGAGGGTTGTTCTTATACAGAACTAAAAACTATGCCAAAATAGTATTTTTGAGATGAAGAATAAAAGACTTTATGATAGATTTATAAAGAAGTTTGTAAACAAAAAAAATTGCCTTTTAACTATAACTTAAAAAATCGACTAATCTTATCAAAAAATGATGGTGATTCTAGCGTCGCAGCATTATCATTAAACGTGAGATTTTCGTCAAGATTTTCTAATGCATCTTTAGCCTCTTCTCTAACCTCTAATTGTGTTGCGTTTTCAGCAATATGCTTCATACGATTAATCCAACTACTTACTTCGGCAATGTCATCATCCTCATCATATTCTATTAAAAACCAATCTAGCAAATTCAAAAGCTGCAAATTCAACTGTTCTTCATTACTAATATGAAGTGCAGAGGTTATGACATTAATAATTTCAATATAAATAGTTTCATCTTTAGAATAGATGTCTTCAGTTTCTATATCTTCAAGAACCTCAATATATTCTGGCTTAATTTGTTTTGTCTGTGCTAATACAATAACACGTTTAATTTCATCTAATAAAAATTGATTGAAAGCTACCGAAAACTCAGACAATGCCTCATAAACGATACTTAAGCTTGAGAATTCTCTAGGTAGTGTATTGACACAATAATTTTTAATAGCATCTGGATTTTCATTGGCAAATTTGACAATATCTTTAGCAAAACGTCTTGATACTTTTTCATCAGCATTAATCCAATTTTTTAATTGCTCTTTTTCATGACGTTTTAATTGTGCTATGATATCCATTTCTCTTGTTATTTTAACAAATCAATATGTCTATCGTGATAACCTAATAAATACAATACACCATCTAACCCAACACTAGAAATAGAACTTTGTGCATTATCTTTTACTTTTGGCTTGGCATGAAATGCAATCCCTAGTCCTGCTAAATTAAGCATTGGCAAATCATTAGCACCATCACCAACAGCAATGGTTTGACTTATATGAATACCTTCATTTTTAGCTATGTCTTTAAGATATTCGGCTTTTTTATTTCCATCTACAATGTCACCCAAATATCCTCCTGTTAGTACTCCATCTTTTATTTCTAATTGGTTAGCATAGACATAATCCATACCTAATTTTTTTTGTAGATAATGTCCAAAATAGGTGAATCCTCCAGACAAAATTGCTGTTTTAAAACCGTAACTTTTTAAAGTGTCAATCAATCGTTTTGCACCTTTTGTAATGGGTAAATTAACGGCAACCTCCTCTAAAACGTCTTCACGTAAACCTTTAAGCAATTTCATACGTCGCTTAAAACTCTCGTTAAAATCAATTTCACCTTGCATTGCCGACTCTGTAATGGCTTTAACTTCATCACCAACACCAGCCAATTCAGCAAGTTTATCAATAACTTCGGCTTGTATAAGCGTAGAATCCATATCAAAACACACTAAGCGCCTATTTCTTCGGTAAATATTATCTTCTTGAAATGCAATATCTACATCCAAATCTCTAGATATTTGCATGAATTTTTTAGTCACCTCTTCTTTACAAATAATTTTACCTCTAACCGATAATTGAATGGATGAACGCGGATAATCATCAGTGTTTGTTAATGAAATACGACCAGTAAGCCTTTTAATAGCATCAATGTTTAAGTTGATTTCTGAAATAACTTTGGTTACTTCGGAAATTTGCTCGGCTGAAAGTTTTTCACCTAATATGGTAATTATGTATTTATCTTTACCTTGTTGACTTACCCAACTTTCATAGTTTTCGGAAGTAATTGGACTAAACTTTGCGGTAATTCCTAACTCATAAGCCTTAAATAATAATTCTTTTAAAACAGATGCCGAGTTCTCACCAGATTGTACCTCAAACATTATCCCTAAAGACAACGTATCATGAATATTTGCTTGACCAATATCTAAAATTTTAGCATCATATTGTGCTAAAACGCTTGTTAAGCTTGATGTTAAACCAGGTTTATCCTGTCCCGAAATATTGAATAAAAAAATCTCATTAGACATGATGTTTTCTTCCAATTCTTTTAAAACAGCCTCTTTATTCCTATTCATTAATACGTATTTTCAATACATTATTTTAAAAATCTTCCGTGCCAACTTTCGCTAGCTGGAACTTCCCAATTTTCTTTAAACTCAGCTATATTATTGACCATATTATTGAACACAATTGTATTTTTTGAAACCGCTTTGTCTTTAGCCATTTTCTTAAAATCAATTAATGTTTTATGAGCTACAAATTCTCCTTGCTTGTATGAAACATTCATTTTATCCATTAAATCAACATTATAATCTTTTTCTAATTGTTGAATAAAATGTACTGAAGCGTCAATACTACACCCTGTAGCCATATTTAAATTTTGGTTTAAAGCAATAACTATAAACCTTTTATATTCAATTGTATATCCAGATTGCAAGTCGCTTCCATGAGCGGTCCAATTTTCAATAAAGATATCTAGTTTTTCTTTTATTTCTAAAAGTTCTACCTCAGAAAATGATCTATTGGCTTGGTAGATCCAAACGCGTGATTCTTCTGGGAGTGTATTAAAATCAACTAACATAATTCTTCTTTTTTTCTATAAACAAAAATACAATTTTACATCCAATCCTTATCTTGAGATTCTACCTTAAATAATAAATAATCATAAATAGATCTTGCCTCCTGTTCTAAAACATAAGGGATTTTCAAAACCTTAGACGCTGTATAAATGTATACAGATGAAATTTCTATTCGTTTCTGAAACATGGATTGCTTTAGTTTTACGGCTTGAATTTTATGAATTTCTAGAATATTGGTTGTAGTGTCAATAAATCCGCTTCCTATGGTGATAAATTCATCATCTATTTTATAATACGATTTACTATATGTTTTAATAATATATAGAACAGCCAATACAATTAAAGCAATATTGATGTACCACATCCTATTTCCGAAGATAAGAAAACCAGGTATATTTATAATTGAGATTAAAAATATCATTTTATAAGCTAAAATGCGTTTGTAATATGGTTTTGGCTTTGAGGCCTCTATTTCACTGTCATAATTGACTAATAATTTTCCTAGTAAATGGTCTAATTGATGTTTTTCTAAGGCGATGATTTCAAAGTTTTTTCTTTGCTTTGCATTAACCATAGCTTGCTTTACTGAGAGCGTATGGAGTCCGAAATAGTGCTTAATTCGATTTGTAGTTACTACAATATTTTGAATTCTACTTGGCGTTAAGCTCAATGATACTTTATTAAATAAACCTTTATTAATCTCAATTGTTTTTTTGTTTTCTATAACCTGTAGATTAAAATTTACTATAAACGTTTTGACAATTGAAAACAACATGGAGATCAAAACGATAATAAAAACAAGAATTGCATTTGCTATTAAAACATTAACAATACTCCCTTCATTTATTTGAATGCTGTCTTCTAGCCGATCAATAAAACTCAAATTATTGATATAATCTTTAAATTCATAATATAAACCAAAAACAAAAGAAGCAATAATTGCAAAACTTCTTAAATGATTTTTTGAGATACCTTCTAACAATAAGCGCTTTGGAGAGGCTTTAAAAAAGACATTATTCTCAATAACTTCATGATTTTCATCATGTAATTGAGACGATACACTGTATAATTCAGATTTAAGTTGTAAGGCTGTTGACCTGTCTAAAGCACTTATTTCTATTTCTGATTTTTGATCTCCTGCAGTTTCTATATTCACAGAAACGACATTGATGAGCTGTTGTAACCAGTTTTGTTTAAGATATACATTTTGGATTTTTGACTTCGGAATAATGGTATTATCCTTATTAATTATACCTCGTGTTAAATGAAAATCATCTAAACTCACATGAAACTTGAAGTTTTGATAGTTTAGAATAGCTATGATTAGAATAACAAATAATACAAAAAGGAGTATCAATATTAAATTTGTTGGTGTTAAAAACCCCAAGTATTTCTTTTTCATTATGGAAAACCCGAATGCTAAAAAAAATACACCAAATTTTCTAAAAAACTGAAACGTTTTAAAGGCAAATATAATGAGAATACCTTTTGAAGATTGTCTTGTTGGCTGAGAGAAATTAGTGGTTTCCATTGACTTTAGCGCTTAGAAAGTCATTTATTTGCTTAGCCTCTTCAAATGGTAAACCATCAATTTTTAAATCACTACCAGATTCACCAGCTGTAAAGATTTTTAATGTAGAAAGTTTTAATTTTCTAGCCAACCAACTGCGAGACTCTTCAATATGTTGAATTCTAGAAATAGGTACTGTTGTGATAGAATTTACGAGTAGTCCTTTTGAATAAATAATATCTTTATCACGTATGGCATACTTTCGCTTTTTAAAGGCTAGAATAGATAATATTAAGTTGCATACACATACAAGTAAGGCAAATCCAAAGATGTACATAGAGGCATCAGGTAACTCTTCTTTTTCTATGATGAATTTACCTGCCAATACAACTAACCCAATACAAATTACATAAACAAGAGCTTTATTTAAAAGGATAATTTTTAAGTAATTTTTTGAAATAGGCTTAAGCGCAACAGAAGAGATCTGTGGTAATGTGTCAATCTCTATTTGTTGATTTAGAAACATGATATGGATTTGAGCTTAGTCTTCTACTAATTCTATATAAGTGATTACCTTTTTCTTCACATAACGACTTTCGCTTAAATCATAGAAGTGATCTTCATTAAAGTACACTCTAAACTCTTTTTTTAAGTTTGATTTTTTCAAAAGTTTTGTGCCTACAAATTGACCGTGTACTAAAAAAACATGCTTTTTATCATAAGAATCTACAAGCTCGATATAGGAAATGGCATCGTTATTTAATGAGACTATTTTACCTTCAATGTTTAAATCTGCTTCTGTTGGAGGTGCTGGAGGTGGTGGAGGAACATCATTAAACTCACGATTTAACTCATCATCTTCTTCAATAAAATCGACTAATTGATCTTCTGAAAACAGAGCCATGAAATCTTCAAGACACGTTGTTGTCATCAACATACCAACTTCTTCTCCTATAGATTCAAAATCTTCTAACCCTTTGTCAGACAATTCTTTTGATTTTTTCTTGTGACTATTATAACTTTTAAGTAAGCATAAGCCTAAAGCCATTTTCTTTTGGTTTAGAGACTTACCTTCAGTAAATAAGGTTGTATCTTCACTAATGCAAGTACAGGTATCATCGGTAATTAACTGGAGTACTTCATCTCTTGATAAATCTTGTCCGAATGCAAAACCCATTGTTAACAACAGGAAAATTAAAGTAAGTCTTTTTCTCATGATTTTTTATTGTGTTTTTTAAAATTTCTATAGGTTAAAAACCCATACATTAAGCAACCAAATACAAAGTAAAAGGCTAATCTAGGCCAAGAAAACCCTCTTCCCATAAAATAGTCAAATATAGCAACTACAATTGTAAAAATTGTACCACCAATGAGACCAGCTGTAATGACTCGTTTTTTACTTATCTCTGCCATCGTAGTTATAAGTCTTGTGCGTTAGCAATCAATTCGGCAATGTCCATAACTTCAATATCGCCTTCTTTTTCTTTGTTTTTTACACCATCGGTCATCATGGTATTACAAAACGGACAACCAGCGGCAATAATTTGTGGTTTTACCTCTATGGCTTGCTCAGTACGTTCTACATTGACTTCTTTATTTCCTGGTTCGGCATCTTTAAACATTTGTGCTCCTCCTGCTCCACAGCATAAACCTCTTGATTTACAACTTTTCATTTCGACTAGCTCAGCATCTAGTTTTCTAATAAGATCTCTAGGTGCTTCGTAAACATTATTTGCTCGCCCTAAATAACATGGATCATGAAAAGTAATTCGTTTTCCTTTAAATTTACCACCTTCAATTGTTAGACGATTATCGGCTAATAACGTTTTTAAAAACTGCGTGTGATGCATTACCTCATAATTACCACCTAATCCTGGATATTCATTTTTAATGGTATTAAAACAATGCGGACAAGAGGTTACAATTTTCTTTACCTCATAAGCATTCATAACTTCAATATTAGTAACGGCTTGCATTTGAAACAAGAATTCGTTTCCTGCTCGTTTAGCAGGATCTCCTGTACAACTTTCTTCGGTTCCTAATACAGTAAATTCTACGTTTGCCTTATTTAACAACTTAACAAATGCTTTGGTTATCTTTTTTGCTCTGTCATCAAAGCTTCCTGCGCATCCTACCCAAAATAATACTTCGGGTTGTTTACCAGCTGCCATAAATTCTGCCATTGTTGGCACTTTGAGTAATTCGCTCATACTTATATTTTTATGTTCTAAAATGCGATACTTAATGTATTACTTCGGAAATTAGAACTATTTTGTTTTAGTTAATCTTCTTCTATAATTGCTGCAAAATCTTTTTTAGCAATTCTTATGTAAATGGCGAGTTTTTTGTCACCTTCTTTCATTTTATTTACTGGATCGTAGCTTTCTAACTTTGCTCTTCTCATGGCTTCAACACCTATAGCTTCCTTTTGAAAATCAGTACAATAATCGCATAATACTTTTATTAGCTTAACATCTTTAACTTCGTTTTGACGGTATTCTATAAGTGTATACGATTTAATTTGTAATGAATCTTTTTTATAAGATTGTGCGCTTATAGCTATAGAATTTATTAAAAAGACTATAAGGCAAAGGAGTTGATATTTCCGAAGAAAAACAATCATTAATTTTCGTCTTTCCAGTTTAAACGATCCATTTGGTTGTAAGGCCAAGGTGCGCCATTATTTTCAATATTGGTCATCATATTATTGAGTTCCATAGGTGCTGCACTTTGCTCCATCACTAAATATTGACGCATTTGCATGATAATATTTAATGGATCTATACTTACAGGACAAGCTTCAACACATGCGTTACAACTTGTACAAGCCCAAAGTTCTTCGTTGGTAATATAATCGCCTAATAATTGTTTCCCATCATCATTAAACACACCTTTATTGGCATCGATATTTTTACCGACTTCTACAAGACGATCTCTTGTATCCATCATAATTTTACGAGGTGATAGCTTTTTACCTGTTTGATTTGCTGGACATTCGCTAGTGCATCGTCCGCACTCTGTACATGTATAAGCGTTTAATAAATTCACCCAACTTAAATCTTGAACATCACTAGCTCCAAATTTTGCAGGAACTTCATCTTCTGTGCCTTCTGGTGCGGCTGCAAATGGATCTGCGTTTGGATCCATCATCATCATAACTTCGGTAGTTACAGCTTCTAGATTAGAAAATTGACCTTTAGGTTTTAAATTTCCGTAGAACGTATTAGGAAAAGCTAATAGGATGTGTAAATGCTTAGAAAAGTATAAGTAATTTAAAAATGCGAGAATGCCTAAAATATGCATCCACCATGCTGCTCTTTCAATAATGATAAGTGTTGCATTTGATAATCCATCAAAAATTGGCAGTAACCATTGGCTTATAGGAAATGAACCTGCTGTGTGATAACCTTCAGCTCCATTGAGTTGTAATTGTAAATCTGCACCATTCATGGTTAAAAATAAACACATGAGTACAACTTCAAAATATAAAATGATATTACCATCACTTTTAGGCCAACCTTTCATTTCTGAGCTCATAAAACGTTTAAGTTTTATAACATTTCGTCGTATCCAAAATACGACAACTGAAACCAAAACTGCAAACGCTAAGAGTTCAAAAGTCCCTATTAGTATATCATATATTTCTCCTGCTCCAGAAAAAATACGGTGTGTACCAATGAGTCCATCAATAATGATTTCTAGTACTTCTATATTTATAATAACAAACCCTACATAAACAATAATATGTAAAAAACCAGCAATTGGTCGAACAACCATTTTACTTTGACCCAAAGCTATTTTAGCCATGTTTTTCCAACGTTGAGGCTTATCATCGCTGGTATCAACATCTTGACCTAGTTTAATATTACGTCTTAATTTTCTAACATTATTAGCAAAATATCCAAGACCTATGAAAAGCGCTATGGCAAATATAATTTGTGGTAGAATACCCATATATGATTGATTTATTAGTCTTTATCTTCAATTTCGTTGCCGTCGGCATCGTAACGTTTAGGTTTTTTTCCGAAGATAGAAAAATGTACATAACGTTTAGGATTTAATTTCATGTCTTCTAGTAATTGCTCCATTTGCAATGCTGCTCCCTCTAGGTTTTGGTATAAACCTTCATCTTTTAAAAGTTTACCTATAGAACCTTCTCCATTTTCTATACTTGTCATTAAATTATTAACGGTTGCCAGTGTATTATCAAGACTAGCAACGGTTTCAGAAAGTTTCACATCTTTTAAATCTCCTGTAATAACGGCTAAATCTTGTGATATTGAATCAAAATTACTGAGTATTGAACTTAATTTTTCATCATTATTTTTAACTAAAGCATTTACAGAATAAGACACCGATTTAAAAGATTTCATGGTTTCATTTAACTCTGCGATGGCACTTTTAATTCCGCTATCAGATTCATCTATTACTAAACCGTTAAGGTTGATCAATAAAGAATCTGCAGAGGATAGTGTCGCGTCTAGATTACCGCTAATATCAGAAAAACTATTGGTAAGACTAGAAACGAGGTCTTCTTCAACTTCAGACGCTATAAAATCACCGGGTTTTGCTCTTTCTCCTTCGTTACTTACAACAATGGCTAATGCATTTCCACCCATTAATCCGGTTTTATACAATCTCACTTTAGATTGTTTAGAAAAATCTAATTGATCATCTACAGTAAAAGAAACTCGTGTTTTTCCTGTATTAAAATCATAAATGATATTTTGAATTTTACCAACATCATTCCCTTTTACTGTTACAGGTGAAGCTTTGGTTAAGGCGTTGTAATCAAACTCTGTAAAATAGGTGTCATCAGAGCTAAATAGATTTTTTCCGCCAAGATAATTGATTAAAAAGTACATTAACAATAAACCCGAAAGAACGAGTACTGCTGCTTTAATTTCTCTTGAGATTTTCAAATTTTTCAATTTTGAGGTTACAACAAAATTAACAATAATAATATAAAGAATGTTTCTAATTAGAAATAAAGAAGTTTTCTAATTCGTTGCTGTTGATATGGCTTCGGAAACATCTATTTTATTTCCATCTTTATAAGCTACAACAAAACAGTCTTTATAACCTTTTGCTACAGCCTTTTGTTGCATTTGTTTAATAGCGTTATAATCTGAAGTATAGCCATAATAATACTTATAAACCTTACCTACTTTCTCTCTTGAGATGTCTGACAAACCTTTAAAATTATAGGATTTTGGAGCTATTTCTCTAGAGCTGGCAGCAATTTGCACTTTAAACACCACATTTTCTATGATTTGTGATTCTCCTGTAATTTCAACGGTTTCAATTTCGGTACCTTGATAAATATTTTCACCAACATTTTGCTCTACATAGGATTTATAACCCATAATCGCTTTTTTGATACCAGAAGCCATTTTTGTTTGTCCAGACTTAGTGTTTAAAAATTTCCCTTCGGCATTATTGGTTAAGAAACCTACCTCAATAAGAACACTAGGCATATATGTATTGTGCAACACCCACAAACTAGCTTGTTTTAAACCTCTACTTTTACGTTTTAGGCCTTTTTCAAAATTATCTTCAACCATTCTAGCCAGTTTGATACTGTTTTCTGTGTATTCTTCAGATAAAAGTCCAAGTACAATTAGAGATTCTGGAGAGTCAGGATCAAAGCCTTCATAGTGTTTTTCATAATCTGATTCTAAGAAAATAACTTCGTTTTCCTTTTTAGCTATTTCCATATTACGCTTTGTATTGGCTACTCCAAGTACAAAGGTTTCTGTGCCTGAGGCTTGAGAGCTGTGTGCATTACAGTGCACAGATACAAATAAATCGGCATCAGCATCATTTGCTATTTTTGCACGTCCTCTAAGCGTTACAAATACATCTTTTGTTCGGGTATAAATAACTTTGATGTCTTTATTTTTCTCTAACTCTTTACCAACTTGAAGTGTTATTTTAAGAGCAATGTCAGACTCTTTATGGCCATTACCAGTGTTACCAGAATCATGACCACCATGACCAGCATCTAGAACAACGACAAATTTGTCCTTATCCTTTTGAAATCCATGTGCAGTTGTTAAAATACTGGTAAATAAAAAACCTACCAATACTAATATATTACGTGATGTCGTTTTCATACGTGTTTAACGTTTTATCAACTCGTTTTATTTTAAGAATCACAGCATTAGGTCCTCTAATGATTTGAGACTTAATATAAATTGAATGAATTATAAATTAATCATAAAAAATCTATGTAATTTTGGGAATTCAAAAACCGAGCCATACTTTAGCAAAAATACATTTAAAAGCATTGCGTACAAAAAGCTTACACATACTTTTTACCTTAAGTTTTACCATGTTTATTAACATGTTTTGCTTGGCTCAAGAATTGCCTAAACCTAAGGAGCCTATAAAACCTACAACAAAAAATGACACTACTATTGTTAGTGTAGGTAAAATTCTCGACACTCCTAAAAACTTAAAGGAAACCGATAGTACAAAAACGGATTCTATTCCGAAGAAAAAAGAAACACTAGAAAGCATTGTAAAGTATAAAGCCACAGATTATGTGCGCATGAACCAGCGTAAAAACACGACCACTTTATTTAACGAAGCCGAAGTAAACTATGGCGACATGAATATTAAATCTGGTATTATTGTCATTAATCATGGTAAAGATTTAGTATATGCAGGACGTGTAAAAGATAGTTTAGGTAATTATTCTCAAGCACCTGTATTTACACAAGGAGAAAGTGTGGTTGAGCCTGATTCTATTATTTTTAATACGGTTAGTAAAAAAGCTATAATATTTAATTCTAAAACAGAGCAAAGTGGAGGAACCATTATAGCCGAGAAAACCAAAATGGAAAATGACTCCACTTTGTTTATACAAAATGGAAAATTTACAACATCAGAAAATCTCGATGATCCAGAATATTATTTCTTAATGCGAACCGCAAAAGTTGTACCTGGTGTGAAAGTGGTTACCGGTTTAACCAATTTATTTATTTACGATGTACCAACACCAATTGGCTTACCCTTTGCTTACTTTCCGATGTCTAAAAAACGTACTTCTGGAGTAATTATGCCAACACCTGGACAAGAATTAGCAAATGATCGTGGGTATTTTTTACAAAATGGAGGCTATTATTTTGCCATAAGTGATTATTTAGATTTAGCAGTATTAGGTGATTATTATACCAATGGTAGTTATGGTTTACGTTTTGAATCTAATTATGCATTACGTTATAAATTTAAAGGAAATGTAAGCTTTAGATATGAAAATCTAATCAATAGTGAAGCCGGTTTTCCCGATTTTTTAAAGTCTACTATTTATAATATTCGTTGGTCTCATTCTCAAGACGCTAAAGCAAATCCTAATTCTCGATTTTCGGCATTTGTAAACTTGGGTAGTAGCGAGTATTATAGAGAATCTATTAACCAATTAAATTTAGCCAATACACAAAATAACACCTTGTCGTCTTCTGTATCTTATTCTAAAACCTTTCAAGGAGAACCGCAAGTCAATCTAAATGTTACTGCGACACATTCTCAAAACACAAATACTCAAGAAATTAATATGACCTTACCTACAGTGCAAGCTAGTGTTGGTCGTGTATATCCTTTTGCTCCAAAAACAGGATCAAAAAAAGGTATTATTGAAAATATAAATTTTCAATATAATGTAAGAGGTGAAAATAGGATTCAAACTACAGACTCCTTATTTTTTAAGTCTGAAATGTTTGATGATGCACAAATTGGTGCTTTACATTCTATTCCTGTTACTACAAATTTTAAGGTCTTTGATTATTTTAGTATGAGTGCCAGTATGAATTTTGAAGAAAATTGGACCTTTAACACCATTAATAAGTATGAAGATGTAGACGGTACGGTTATTACAGAAGAGCTAAATCAATTTGATCGCTTCTTTACTTACAACCTTAGTACCAGTATTGGAACCACAGTTTATGGTATGTTCGATTTCAGAAAAGAAGGAAAAGATCCTGCAATACAACAAATTCGTCATGTTATGCGACCATCTATAAGCTATAACATTAATCCAGCTTTTGATCAATATTATGATACGTTTGAGACAGCAAATGCAGATGGAGAAACTGTAGATGAAGTTAATAGAGAATTCACAAGGTTTGAAGGCTCTCTCTTTGGTACACCTAACAAGACATTTTCTAGCTCAATGGGTATCTCATTAAGTAATAATTTTGAAGCTAAAGTTAGAGATAAAGACAGCACAGCAACCGAACCAAAGAAAATTAAATTATTAAATAGTTTAAACTTTTCTACATCGTATAACTTTGCAGGAGATTCTTTACAATGGAGTCCATTGCGAGTTTCTGGTGGTACAACCATATTAAAAGACAAAATGAATATCAATTTTGGTATGGTTCTGGATCCTTATGCATTAGATAATAACAATAGAAAAATTGACGCCTTTAACATTAATAATGGTGGTAGTTTATTTAGATTAACATCTGCCAATTTAAATCTTAGTTATACGCTTTCTAGTTCAACATTTGTGAGCACTGGAAATGAAGACGATCCTGCCATGCAAAATAATTTAAGAAGTGGTGGTCGAGCTGATGATCTATTTGGTAAACCTCAAGATTTTGCCGACCAACGATTAACAGATGATGAAAATGACCAAGATGACAAAGAGGTAGAATCTGAACTCTATAACTTTAAAATACCTTGGAGTTTAAGATTAGCATATGCTGTTAATTACGGTAACTCTGCTAGACAAAATGCCATTTCGAGTAATTCACTCATGTTCTCTGGTGACGTAGAAATATCACCAATGTGGTCTATTGGAGCATCCTCAGGTTATGACTTTGTAAACAAAGGCTTTACTCAAACACAACTACGTTTTGAACGTGATCTACTAAGTTGGAGAATGAATTTTACTTGGGTTCCTTTTGGACCTTATAATTCATGGAATTTCTTTATCGGTATTAAATCGAGCTTACTTAAAGATCTTAAATACGACAAGCGTAAACAAAGTGATCAACGACTATAATAAGATCTTATGAAAACGATAATTAATACACCCAATGCTCCTGCTCCTATTGGACCTTACAATCAGGCCGTTTTAACAGGCAACACCTTATATACATCTGGACAAATTGCAATTAATGTGCAATCTGGCGAATTGGTTTTAGATTCTATTTCTTCGGAAACGGAACAAGTCATGCAAAATTTGAAAGCTGTATTAAAAGCCGCAGACATGACTTTTGAAAATGTTATCAAGTCATCAATATTTATTAGTGACATGAACAATTTTAGCCATATCAATGACGTATATAGTAAATACTTTGATGCAGAAACTGCTCCTGCTAGAGAAACTGTAGAAGTTGCTAATTTACCTAAATTTGTAAACGTCGAAATTAGTATGATTGCAGTAAAATAAACTATTTTTAGAGTTATAAACAATCATTTCTTGAGAACTTCATTTCACAACCGTTATATATATGTTTCAAGCTAGTACTTTTGAAACAAATTATAAATACACCATATTATGCTTAAAAATCTACTTGTCACTGCCTTACTATTTTCTACTACAATTGTAATTGCACAAAAGGATTTTGAAAAATCATTAGATTCTATTCAAACGCTAGATGATGTCACTATTTTCTTTAAAAAGAATAACACTGTAAAAGGCAAAGTCATTGTTTTTAATGAGGAAAAACACAAAACTCGTATGGCAGAAGACATCTTAAATATGGGTTTAGGATCTAAAAAATACTTTAAAGATGCACCTCAAAAAACGTATTATAAAGTGATTGAAAAAAATGAAATCCCATATTATAGAGTAAGTTGTGTATATATTGATGGTAGAAAGCGATCTATTAAAGATGTAAATATCATTAGAAACCAAGTAATTGCAAAATATCAAGACGGTTATAGGTTTACCGATTTAGCCAAACAATTTTCAATGGATAACACGGCCAAACAAGGAGGCGATTTAGGTTGGTTTACAAATGGGGATTTACACCCAGAGTTTGAAAGACAAGTAATTGAAGGCGATTATAGAAAAGATGATATTTTTAAAATCGACATTCCAGATATTAGCGCTTACTACGTGGTTTTAATCACCCATGACAAACGCTTAATAAAAGAGTCGAAAGTTTTAAAAGTGACTGAACCTAGAAAATAATGCAACTCTTTTATAATAAAGACTTAACACAACACGATACAGAACTTCGCTTTACCAAAGAGGAAAGCAAACATATTGTAAAAGTTTTACGTAAGTCTATTGGTGATATTTTACACATAACAAATGGTGACGGTTGGTTGTTTACTGCGGAAATTATTCTGGCCGATTTAAAAAATTGCATCGCAAAAATTACATCTCATACATTACAGCCTAAAAAAAATTATAAGCTTCATCTTGCCGTAGCACCAACAAAAATGAATGATCGCTATGAATGGTTTCTAGAAAAAGCTACCGAAATTGGCATTGACAGTATTACACCAATTTTTTGTGATAATAGCGAACGAAAAGTTATCAAAGCAGAACGTTATGAAAAAATCTTACAGTCTGCCATGAAACAATCCTTAACCTGTTATTTACCCAAATTAAATAAAGCGATATCAGTTAAAGATTTTATGACACAAAAGTTTGATGGGCAAACATTTATTGCGCATTGTGAGCAAACAAATAAAAAGTCGCTCAAACAAAGTTTAAAACCAAACCAAGATATTACGCTCTTAATTGGGCCTGAAGGTGATTTTAGTTTAAAAGAAATTAATTTAGCACTACAACATAATTTTACACCTGTAACTCTTGGAGACACACGACTACGAACAGAAACTGCTGCAATTGTTGCATGTCACTCTGTAGTATTTACCAATGAATCTTAAAAAGTCATTGACTTTATAAACTAAATATTTTGGTAAACATTGAAGAAATTAACGTTATTTAAACGGGTTTCAGTACTTTTAATTTCTATTTTTGATTTATGAGGTTTATTTCTAAATATTTTACAATTCACACTTTAATAGTATTGATTTTGGCTAGTATTACAACAGTCAACAGTAATGCTCAGGATTTAGCAATTGTGAAATATAAAGGAGGTGGTGATTGGTATAGTAATCCAACTGCGCTTCCTAATCTTATTAGCTATTGCAATGCCAATATTAAAACCAAAATGAAAACAAAACCGCAAGTTGTAGAGGTTGGTAGTATTGATATTTTTCAATTTCCTTTGTTGCACATGACAGGTCATGGTAATGTGTTTTTTTCTGATGAAGATGCTAAAAACCTAAACAAATACTTAACATCTGGTGGTTTTTTACACATTGATGACAATTATGGTATGGAACCTTATATTAAAAAGGAACTCAAAAAAGTATTCCCAAATCTCGATTTGCTAGAGCTTCCAAAAAATCATGAGATTTTTAATACAGCTTATAAATTCCCTGAAGGCTTGCCTAAAATACATGAGCACGATGGTAAACGACCACAAGCCTTGGGCATTTTTCATAAAAACAGACTGGTTCTTTTATTTACATTTGAAAGTGATCTTGGTGATGGTTGGGAAGATCCCGAAGTTCATAACGATCCTGAAGATGTTAGAGAAAAAGCACTTAAAATGGGAGCAAATATTGTAAAATATGCTTTTGAGAATTAAAACTTTTAACTATGAAAACTGTATTTTTTAAAGGCATTGGTTTGGTTTTAGTTATCGTATTTTTACTTTTACCATTGGCTGAGATAAACTCACACACCTATACTTTAGGAATTTCTAATTTTAATTATGCCTGCGAATGCTTTGGCTGTTTTTCAGTACCTTTTGATTGTAATGGGTTAAGAATTTTTAACTAGAACCTTAATACTGTATTATACTTAAAATGCAACTAGACCACTACTCTATTAATTTTAATGCTCATACATTTCCAATTACAGTTATTTGTGAAAACGTCACCAATGCGCCAAATATTGGCAGTTTGTTTAGAACAGCAGATGCTTTTGGTGTTGAAGAGTTGGTGTTTTGTGGAGCACATATACCATTAGGTAGAAAGATGACCAAAACATCTAGAGCTACTGAGAAATCTGTTAAATTTAAACAAGCAGCCGAAGCTTTAACTGTGGTTTCTGAGTTAAAACAGAAAGACTATACTATTATCGCGCTAGAAATCACCTCAAAAAGCAAGGCATTGGTAGATTTTATATTTCCGAAGCATAAACCCATTGCTTTAGTTATTGGAGATGAGAATTTTGGGGTTTCAGACACAATATTAAAACTTTGCGATGCAGTGATTCACATTGATATGTTTGGCCAAAATAGCAGTATGAATGTGGTACAAGCCACAAGTGTAACTTTATATGAAATAACAAAGCAAATAAAACAGTCTTAACTAAAGTCTTTATATATTTACTACATGAATTCTAGAATAATAGCAAATGGCATATTAAAAGCAGTTGGCGTAATTGTTGGCATTGCCTTGATTTTGTTTTTTTTATACAAAATACAATCTGTTATTATTTACATTCTTATTGCAGGAGTGATTTCTCTTATTGGCAGACCTATTGTCATGTTTTTAAGAAAGCGATTAAAATTTAACAACACGATTGCTGTTGTTGCCACAATGCTATTTTTAGTCGGTATTTTTGCAGGTATTGTTAGTTTGTTAATTCCGCTTTTGGTAGAACAAGGACATAACTTATCTCTATTAGATATAGATCAACTTAGAGGAAATATTGAATCTTTATATACAGAATCAATTAGTTATTTAGAGCTCAATCATATTGACGCAGAAGAAGCGATAAAAGAATCGAAAATTTTGTCTAATATGGATTATAGTATCATACCAAATTTTCTAAATAGCTTTGTATCTGGATTGGGAAGCTTTAGTATAGGCTTAATGTCTGTGTTGTTTATCGCTTTTTTCTTTTTAAAAGATAGCAGTCTATTAAAAAAAGGGATCATGACTTTTGTACCTATTGACAAAGAGATGAACACAAATCGTTCTATGTCAAAAATATCAGATTTGTTATCACGTTATTTTGTTGGGCTATTCCTTCAAATATTTATTCTATTTGTTATTTACACTATAGGTTTGTTAATTATAGGTGTTAAAAATGCCGTAGTTATTGCATTTTTATGCGCTCTCATTAATCTAATCCCATATCTAGGACCATTGATTGGCGGAGTTTTAATGCTGTTTTTAGTAATGACTAATAATCTTGGAGAGAGCTTTAATGACATCGTTTTACCAAATCTCATGTACACGTTTATCGTTATAGGAGTCGCTCAATTGGTTGATAATTTCTTTAGCCAGCCTTTTATTTTCTCTAAAAGTGTAAAATCGCATCCCTTAGAAATTTTCTTGATCATTATTATTGCAGGACTCATTTTTGGAGTGGTTGGCATGATTGTCGCTGTTCCTGTTTATACAGCTATAAAAGTGGTTTTAAAAGAGTTTTTAGCAGATAATAAATTGGTAAAAAAACTAACCAAAGGCATATAATTTTTTTTTGAATTCTGACATTTTAAATACCGAAATACAAGCGTTTATTTCTAATAATCTTACAACAAACATATCTAAGATTTTATTAAAAGGCACCAATTTTGAAACCGTGTCAACACAGGAAATTATAGAGCAAATTGAAGCAAAAGCTAAAAGCAAAAAGAAACTTCCTAATTGGTTTTCTTCGGAAAAGATATACTACCCAAATAAGTTAAATATAGAACAAACGTCATCTGAAATTACTGCAAATTATAAATCCACATTATTTAAAGGAAATTCTATTATTGATATTACTGGTGGTTTTGGTGTAGACTGTTTTTATTTTGCAAAACAGTTTGAAGAGGTTGTACACTGTGAGATTAATGAAAACTTATCTAAAATTGTTAACTACAACTATACGCAACTTAATGTTAAAAACATAAAGACCGTTGCCTTAGATGGAATCGATTATTTGTTATCTAATGAAAAACATTACGACTGGATTTATATAGATCCTTCTAGAAGACATGAGAAAAAAGGAAAAGTGTTTTTTCTAAACGATTGTTTACCAAATGTACCATTTCATTTAGATACGTTATTTAATTATACAACCAATATAGCCATAAAAACCTCTCCACTATTAGACTTAACTATTGGAATAAATGAATTAAAACATGTAAAAGACATTCATGTAGTTGCAGTTAAAAATGAAGTTAAAGAACTCATTTGGGTTTTAGAAAAAGGGTTTACAGGAAATATATCTATTAAAACGGTAAATATTATAAATAACAATATAGAAGCATTTTCATTTAAATTAAATGATGAATCCATAAATATGTCGAGCTATAGTGAACCTCAAAAGTATTTATATGAGCCCAATGCTGCTATTTTAAAATCTGGTGCTTTTAACAGTGTCTCAAAACAATTAAATGTCTCAAAACTCCATCAACATTCACATCTCTATACTAGCAATGAGCTCACAATGTTTCCTGGTAGATCTTTTAAAATTGAATCTATAATTGATTACAACAAAAAAAATATAAAGGCACTAAATATTTCAAAAGCCAATATTACAACTAGAAATTTTCCTGAGACTGTACAATTAATAAGAAAGAAGCATAACATAAAAGATGGTGGAAACACCTATCTCTTTTTTACAACTAACTATCTTAATAATAAAATTATAGTAATAGGTTCTAAAACTAATTGAGTTATAAAGTATCTGGAGATCCAGCAACTAAATAATTATCGGCTCCAATTACCATGTCATAGCTCATACACTGATCCATAGAATGCACAACTTTATCATCCTGCAATCCTGTTGTGTTTTTAGAAATGTTAAAAATAATCTCATCAGGAGCAAATGTTAAATACCCAGACTGATCATTAGGTGCAATATTATCTACAGTATGTAAAATTGTTCCGTCAATAGATACAACTTGTAACGTAATAGAAATCGAACCGTTGTTGGTAATTCTCGCCTGAGGATCTTGATCTAAGCAATCAGATTGTACATTAGGGCTTTCAGGAAAAGCTTGTTGTTGCAGCTCTTCATTTTCAATTGATTCATTTGAACAATTAAAAAGCGTAGTCATAACAATTGCACATGCAATTGCATTTTTAAGTAGGTTTTTCATCGATTTGGGGTTTAATGAAATTCACCGCAAATATAGTTGTAAAATTAAATAATACAAGCTTTTTTATCGTTGAAACACAATAATTATTCGACGAAATACATTTTTTAGATAAAACTATCGATGAAATACATGATTAATTGACAACAAATCGACTAAAATTTTAACATACAAATGTTCGTAAAGCCCAGTAATACTTGATGTTTTGAGAAATACCAAAAAAGCAGTATTGACTTTCAGCATATAGCGCTAGAACACAGACGATTGACTGTTAAAATTGAATAAAAAGTTATTAACAATTCATTATTTATTCTCTACTAATCTATTTTTAAGTGAATTTTCTGACTTTAAACGCTTCAAATATGTAGCAAATTTCAGAAGATCTAACTCTTGAGAGTCATCAATTTTATGAGTTTTAATATATGCTAAAATTTCAGTAGCGCTCTTCTCATATCGTTTTTTAATATCTTTTCTTTTAGTTGAAAGTTTGATTAACCTCTCAGAATTATCAACATAGTAATAATTTATTTTTTCTTTATAATAAGCAGGTTTTGCTTTATCATAACTACTTTTAGCCTCCTTTGCTTTAACATAAGAATACGATATGCGCTTTAATAGTATATCACTAGTATTTAAAATATTAAAATAATCAATCATGTCCTGTCCAAATGCATCCTTATAAACAACCGCTTTATAAAATTGATTGGTGCCATTAAATGAAATTTTAACATCTTTTAATCTTTTAATATTATATACATCATCATTATCTCCTTTAATTTCAATTTCATTAGATATGGGATTATATCTAGCTGAATAAACGGTTGACTTTCCATTTACGTTTATCGAAGCTGTTTGAAAATCATCTATTATTTTTTTGTTCGCTTGAGTTACAGGAAAACTAATAGCTCTACTTTCAGAAAAAAAGTTGTTGTAGTCATAACTTTGACCAACTCCTACTTGATCATAACAACCAGCAGCTACACAATCTGGTACTGCATCTTGAGCTGTTACTGTTAAAGTGCCAACTATGAGTGTGGCTAATAAAAATAAATGTTTCATAATACTGAATATGTTAGTTAGACAAAATAATGATTTAAATTGATAAGCATCAAAAACTAGACCATTATGTTAAAATTTTAACAAATTTATTATAGAAAAACAAAAAAACAGCATAAAACTTAACCTTAATGGATTAAAATCTTAATTATTTTATGAAAACCGTTATCACTTAGTGTTGAATTTAAAAATGAAAGATATTATTATTAAAAAACAAAAAAGTCTTACCAATTAAGGTAAGACTTTTTGTGAGCCCTGAAGGATTCGAACCTTCGACCGCCTCCTTAGAAGGGAGGTGCTCTATCCAGCTGAGCTAAGAGCCCTCAATAAAGTCGGGGTGGCAGGATTCGAACCTGCGGCCTCCACGTCCCAAACGTGGCGCGATAACCGGGCTACGCTACACCCCGAATTTGGTTATCTCATATTTTAAGAATAATAAGTTTCTCAAAATTTCGAGGTGCAAATATATACCTTTTCTTTAAAAATTGACAACTTTTATTATTAAATTTAAACATAAAATTTATTTTCATGAAAATTCTAGTACAATCTCTTATTATTACCGGTTTATTAAGTTTTGTTGCCTGTGCACAAGATAAAAACCCAATTAACACAGAACATTCTTACGAACTCGTTGTATCAGAATTAATTAACCCTTGGGGATTTACTTTTTTACCTGACCAAAGCATGCTAATTAATGAAAAAGAAGGTAAGATTATTCATTATAAAAACGGAATAAAAACTGAAGTTAAAGGTGTACCAAAAGTTTACAATCGCGGACAAGGTGGCTTATTAGATATTAAATTACATCCTAAATTTAAAAATAATGGATGGCTTTACTTAACATACGCATCATCTGAAGGTGAAAACAAAGGAGGACATACAGCTATCATGAGAGCTAAATATGCTAACGATTCATTATTTGAACAAAAAGTGCTTTATAAGGCCACTCCAAATACAACTAAAGGTCAACATTTTGGTTCGAGAATAGTATTTGATGATAATGGGTATTTGTTTTTTACTATTGGCGAGCGAGGAAATCGTGATGATAACCCTCAAGATATTACTAGAGATGGTGGCAAGGTTTATAGATTACATGATGATGGCACTATTCCAACAGACAATCCATTTGTGGATCATGAAAATGCTAAAACAGCCATCTATTCTTATGGACACAGAAATCCTCAAGGTATGGTCATACATCCAGAAACTAGAGATATCTGGACTCATGAGCATGGACCAAAAGGAGGTGATGAAATTAACATCATAAAAGCTGGAAACAATTATGGTTGGCCAATAATAACCTATGGTGTTAATTATATAGGCACTAAAATAACAGATGACACTGCAAAACCCGGAATGGAACAACCGTTACATTATTGGACACCTTCTATAGCGCCAAGTGGTATGGAATTTATTTCAAGTGATAACTATAAAGGATGGGAAAACAATTTATTGGTGGGATCTTTAAAGTTTCAGTATTTAGATAATTGCTATATTGAAGACGGAAAAGTTATCAAAGAAGAACGTTTATTAGACGGCTTAGGTCGTGTGAGATCAATAAATCAAGGACCTGATGGATACATTTATGTAGGAATAGAAAATTTAGGTATCGTAAAACTAATTAAAACAAAATGATGAAAATAACTTATGTATTAGGATTAACGCTTTTGTTAATATCGTGTAATTCTTCGGAAAAAAAGAAAGAACTCTCAGTTGTAACTATTTCCGAAGAAAATATAAATCAACAAAGTTCTGCACTTAAAGAAAGTATAATACGTGGTAAAAGCATTTACGACGATTTTTGTGTCTCTTGTCATTTACCTAACGGAAAAGGTGTACCTAAGGCATTTCCTCCTTTAGCAAATTCAGACTATCTTAAAAATAATCGAGCAAAAAGCTTAAAAGCTATTAAATATGGTCAGTCTGGCGAGATTACAGTAAATGGTCAAAAATATAATGGTGTAATGTCTCCATTAGGGTTAGAAAATAACGAAATTGCCGATGTCATGAACTATATTACAAACAGTTGGGGTAATTCAAACGATAAGTTAACAACTGTAGATGAAGTTTCGAAAATTGAACCTTGATATTACATCATAATTGCTAAATTTGTCACCAAAATATTAGTCTTTTATATATGCTTATTATAGGAATTGCCGGTGGAACTGGATGCGGAAAAACAACAGTTGTAAATCAAATACTTAACGAATTACCAGAAGGTGAAGTTGGAATAATATCCCAAGATTCATACTACATGGATACAACACACTTAAGTTACGAAGAGCGTGTTAAAATTAATTTTGACCATCCAAGATCTATAGATTTTGAATTGTTAGAACAACATTTAAGAGAATTAAAAGCTGGAAACGCAATTGACCAACCAGTATACTCGTTTGTTAAACATAATCGTACTGGTGATATTGTAAAAACAAACCCAAGAAAAGTTATTATTGTTGAAGGTATTTTAATACTTACAAATCCAGAATTACGTAAATTATTTGACATCAAAATTTTTGTGCATGCAGATAGTGACGAACGACTAATTAGACGTTTAAAACGTGACATAACTGAGCGTGGACGAGATATTAATGAAGTTTTAACACGTTACCAAAATACGTTAAAACCTATGCACCAACAATTTATTGAACCCATGAAAGAATATGCAGATATCATCATACCAAACAATAAATATAACACGGTTGCTGTAAATATAGTTAAGACTATTATTAATGAAAAACTAAGTTAAATATCAAGAAGTTTAGAAACATATTTATTATTGTATTTGTCTTTTTTGCTATTTGGATGCTTTTTATAGACTCTAATTCGCTTTTAATTCATCGTGAACTCAATGAAGATATTTCAGATTTGGAAGACGAGAAAGCCTATTATAAAAATGAAATAGAAAAAGACCAAAAAGCCATAAAAGAATTAAGTACAGATGACGGTATTGAAAAACTAGCTCGAGAGAAATATTATATGAAGAAAGAAAATGAAGATATTTACATCATAGAATACGAAGACAGCTTAAAATTAGAACACAACAATGAGTAAAATACTATTTAATAATTTTACTAAAGTATCTTCTAAACAATGGAAACAAAAAATCCAGGTAGATTTAAAAGGTGCAGATTATAATGATACATTAATTTGGCATACAAATGAAGGTATTGATGTTAAACCATTTTACCATAAAGACGACATAGATACTAAACCTAACGTGGTAAACTCAAAAGCCACAGCGTTTAAAATTTGTCAGTCTATTTATGTTTCAAATACAGCAAAATCCAATGCTAAAGCCATAGATGCTTTATCTAGAGGTGCAGAGTCTGTAGAATTTATTATTCCTTCAAAAGACATTCTAGCCAAAGATCTCCTTAAAAACATAGACACCTCCTCTACTCTAATATCATTAAAATTACTTTTTTTATCTTCGGAATATGTAAAAACCATCACAAAAGAACATTCCGTAGATATCCAAATCGATATCATTGGACAACTTGCTAAAACAGGAAATTGGTTTGATAATCTAAAAAATGACCACACACACTTTGAAACCATTATAAAACACACTAATTTAATTACAATACATGCTAATTTGTATCAAAATGCTGGTGCAAATATGGTGCAACAACTTGCTTATGCTTTAGCACACGTCAATGAATATTTCAATCACTTAGATAATAGCATTGATAGCCAATCAAAAGAAAACATTAAAGTTGCCTTTAATATTTCCGTAGGTACAAATTATTTTTTCGAAATTGCTAAATTAAGAGCCTTACGAATATTGTTTAAAGCACTTTCTAGTGATTATGGTTTTAATACCAATTGCCAAATAAATGTTACGCCAACAAAACGAAACAAAACCTTATATGACTACAATACCAATATGTTGCGCACAACAACAGAATGTATGAGTGCCATTTTAGGAGGAGCAAATCGTATTACAAATCTAACTTATGATGCCATATATCATAAAGATAATGAGTTTGGCGAACGTATTGCTAGAAATCAATTACTCGTATTAAAAGAGGAAAGTTATTTTGATAAAGTTGATAATCCTGCAGATGGTGCGTATTATATAGAAGCGTTAACAACGCAATTATGTGATAAAGCTTTGGAGCTATTTAAAGATATTGAAATAAATGGCGGATTTTTATCACAGCTTAAATCTGGCACTATTCAGAAAAAAATAAAAGAAAGTGCAACAAAAGAACAAGATCAATTTAATGCTGGAGATATTACCTTATTAGGCACCAATAAACACCCAAATATGCAGGATAAAATGAAAGATGCTTTAGAACTTTATCCTTTTGTTAAAACCAATCCTATAAAAACTTTAATTGAACCTATAATTGAAAAACGATTAGCTGAAACTTTAGAGCAACAGCGTTTAAATGAAGAACAATCAACCGAAAATTAATATAATCATGAAATACAAATTAATATTACTTGCCATTTCTTTATGTCTATTTAATTGTAAAGATGAAACTAAAACTAAAGAACAAAGTCCTAACCAAATTGTAGATTTTGACTATAAATTTCCAAGTGTTCAAAAGCTCATTGACTGTGAAGGCGTTGATAACGGTATTTACCAAGAAGCAATACAATCATTTGAAGAAGATCTTGCCAACTTCTATACACCAGGAACTCCTGTTCTATCAAGAGCTTATAGCCTTTTTGTAAGTCAGGCAATATCAAATAAAGTAGATTATTCTAAAATGGTTTCAGATCATACAAAAAAGGTCCTAGAAGCGCTCAAACAAGATAAAACCCTTTGGACAACCAATCCTGATGGTAGTAAAGTTGATTTTTCACACCCTATTTTTAAGTGTATTGGAGAAAATATCAAAGATGAACAACTACAACAAACATTTAGCGCTTTAATTGAAACTAACAGTATGAGTATTAGAATGTTTGAAGGCCAATTAAAACGTAATACCTTTGGCATGAAGGACGATAAATATTTAGCTGCATACGTGGCTTTAGAGTTGTACTACGGAAAAATTTATGATAGAGACCTAAGTAAATCAACAGAAACCTTTGCTAAGGGTAAATCACAAACAGAACATGCAGCTGGTGACGGTCACAACCATTAAATGAATGAATTACAGATGAATCAATCATGTTATCAATATTTATTCTAAGTCATATAAAATCTACAATTCATTTATAGAAAAATAGTCGTAAAATAATGCGTAAAAACATTCAACATATTACCTTATCATCTACTACTAACCATGACAAGTCAGTAAGCGAAAAGACATTTAGAACTGCCGAAGATATTGATATCAAATCTTCCTACACTAAAGATGATTTATCAAATGTAGAGCATATAAATTTTGTAGCAGGAATTGCGCCCAACCTTCGTGGACCGTATTCTACAATGTATGTAAGAAGACCATGGACAATACGTCAATATGCAGGTTTTTCAACTGCCGAAGACAGTAACGCTTTTTATCGTAGAAACCTTGCTGCTGGCCAAAAAGGACTTTCCGTGGCATTTGATTTAGCAACACATCGTGGTTATGATAGTGATCATGAACGCGTTGTAGGCGATGTAGGAAAAGCAGGTGTCGCCATAGATTCGGTTGAGGATATGAAAATTCTCTTTGACCAAATTCCTTTAGATAAAATGTCGGTTTCAATGACGATGAATGGTGCTGTGTTACCAATTATGGCATTTTATATTGTAGCTGCCGAAGAACAAGGTGTTGATCCCAAAGAGTTAGCCGGTACGATACAAAACGATATCTTAAAGGAGTTTATGGTGAGAAACACCTATATCTATCCTCCTACACCTTCCATGAAAATTATCTCAGATATTTTTGAATATACGAGTAAAAACATGCCAAAATTTAACAGTATAAGTATTTCAGGTTATCATATGCAAGAAGCTGGAGCAACCTGTGATATAGAATTGGCGTATACCTTAGCCGATGGTTTAGAATACATAAAAAAAGGATTAGAAGCAGGAATGGATATTGACACCTTCGCTCCTAGATTATCTTTCTTTTGGGCCATTGGTATGAACCATTTTATGGAAATTGCTAAAATGCGAGCAGCTAGAATGTTATGGGCAAAATTAGTGAGTCAATTTAACCCTAAAAATCAAAAATCTCTAGCTTTACGCACACACTGCCAAACATCTGGCTGGAGCCTCACTGAGCAAGACCCTTTTAATAATGTCGCGCGAACAACAATTGAAGCTGCTGCTGCTGCTTTTGGTGGCACACAAAGTTTACATACCAATGCTTTAGATGAAGCCATTGCTTTACCAACAGACTTTTCTGCGCGTATTGCGAGAAATACGCAAATTTTTTTACAGGCCGAAACAGGAATTACAAAAACTGTTGATCCGTGGGCAGGAAGTTATTACGTTGAAAAACTTACACATGATATTGCTCAAAAAGCTTGGACATTAATTGAAGAAGTTGAAGAACTTGGCGGAATGACAAAAGCCATTGAAGCAGGTATCCCAAAATTACGAATAGAAGAAGCTGCAGCTCGTAAACAAGCGCGAATAGATTCTAACCAAGACGTTATTGTTGGTGTTAATAAATATCGTTTAAACGAAGAAGACCCTATTTCAACACTAGAAGTTGATAACCAAACGGTAAGAATAGGCCAAATAAAGCGCCTAGAACATATAAAAGCTACAAGAAACACAGAAGCTGTTAGCAATGCATTATTAAAATTAACTGAAGCTGCTCGCTCAAAACAAGGAAATTTATTAGCTTTAGCCGTAAATGCAGCGAGAGAACGTGCTACTTTAGGTGAAATTAGTGATGCTCTCGAAAACGTGTTTGGACGTTATAAAGCACAAATTAAAACATTTTCTGGTGTGTATAGTAAAGAAATAAAAGACGATAACAGCTTTCAAAAGGCAAGGCTACTCGCAGATCAATTTGCTGATCAAGATGGTCGTAGACCTCGTATCATGATTGCCAAAATGGGACAAGATGGTCATGATCGTGGAGCTAAAGTCGTAGCTACTGGTTATGCCGATGTAGGCTTTGATGTGGATATTGGTCCGCTATTTCAAACACCAAAAGAAGCTGCTAAGCAAGCTGTTGAAAATGATGTGCATATTTTAGGTGTATCTTCCTTAGCTGCAGGACATAAAACTCTCGTACCTCAAGTGATAGAAGAACTAAAAAACTATGGTCGAGATGATATTATGGTCATCGTTGGAGGCGTCATCCCAAAGCAAGATTATCAATATTTATTTGACGCTGGAGCAGTTGCCGTTTTTGGTCCTGGAACTAAAATTAGTGATGCAGCAATTAAGATCTTGGAGGTTTTGATTGATTAAAAAACTAATACAAATTTTATAATTTTACTTAATATTTTCACATTTAAAATATTACACAAAAAGTTGTAGTTTAGCATTTTATAAACCAAAAACGAACTGCTGAGTTAAAGCATAATACCTTCTAACTTATGATTAAAAAATACTATGTTGTTATAATCTTTTTTCTGATAAATGCTCACATTGTATTCGCACAAAACTTTGATATTCCAGGAGAAGTTTTGGTAAATGGAAATTTTCAAAAAGGTCTATTTTCAAATAATATAGATAATTCTAATGATAAGCTAAGTTTTAAATTCACTAGTGATAATAAAATAATTAATCTTAAAGACAAGCAAGGGATAGTGTTTAAATTTGACGCTTTAAATCAAATTTACCAGACTCTAAATACAGCTGACTCAGTAAAACTTTACATTCTTCTTGTTGAAGGAAAAGCATCACTTTTTAGCAACATAGAATCAAATCAGTATTTCATTCAAAACCTATCTAAAGACTCAAAATCGATTAAACTAGAAGATTTCAATAAAGATTATAAAAGAAATTTTGGTATTTTATCTGTGGTATTTGAAGATTGTTTGGAAGTAAGATCTCAATTAAAAAATGAATCAATTAATAAAAAAACTCTAATTACTTTAACAGAAAGTTATAATAAGTGTGAGTCATACACAGAAGGTTACCAATTAACATCAAAACAGAAATTAAATTTAAAATATAAGTTTCAAAAAACAATATATTCTTTTGATTTTGGAGGCGGTATCTACTTTAATAGTTTTGAGTCTATTGTTCGCGATGCTCAATCTAGTGTTTCTGAAAGTAACAATACAGGATTCAGTGTTTTTGCTGGTATAAATGTATCGCCTTCTCATTTTGGCAGACTTAGAGATAAACTTTATTTTGACATCTCTCTAAACTATATAAGCACACCAGCATTTGAAAACGAATTTTTTGATATAGAAAGAAGCTCATTTTTATTAAATGTATCACCTACTTTCTATTTTAGACATCAAAAAAAAATAAATCCATTTGTACGAGTTAATTTTGGCTTAAACTTTACTGATTACGACTTAAAATCTAATGGAACTTCAATATTTTCAGACATATCAGGTTCAGGAACTAGCTTTATTTATGGATTTGAAACAGGTATTCAAATTAGCAAAAGTTTTGAATTAGTATTTCTATATCAGCCTAAAACTCAAGAAACTTATTCTGTTTTTTTAAATAATAATTTTGAAATTGACGTAGAGACAAGTGCTTTTGCATTAAAAGCATCATATATCATAAACTTTAAAAAGAAACCTTAAACGATAATTATTGGGTATTTATTTAAAATTATAATTGAACCGTAATCATTACACATTAAAAGGCAACACACTCACACTTTTTGTTAAACCCGCTCCTATTGTTGTGAGTGTTTTAATGTTTGTGTTTAGCTTTATGCTTTTTACTCTTCCCATAGTTGGATTGATACGTTACATTTCCGAAGGAAACGGAATCAAAGCAGGATTTTTTCTAATGATTTTTATCTTTAGTTTATTAGGTTTTTACCTCCTACGTATTGCGCTTTGGAATACCTACGGAAAAGAGGAAATTACATTTTCAAACAATCTATGTACATATACAGCAAACTACCGATGGTTTAAAGATGGTGTAAAAACGGAATACTTTGACACTATAAATTTTGCGAAAAACCCAGTTGGTTATTTAGAAGACAATAATTACACACTTGTGATTGAAGACTTTAATGCCGAAAATGAGATAATGTGCGTTATAAAAATGCCTGAAACCACATTAGAACAATTAATTAGAGAACTAAAAGAAAACATTGGCAATGCTTACTAATTTCAATAGATAAAATCTTCACGAAGTGTTAACAACTTCAATTTCCAAAACTCACAAATAATCGTATTTTTACGCTAGAGAAATTTTGAAATCTCTTTAAACCTAAACCAAATCATTTAATGGGTAAAATCATTGCAATTGCCAATCAAAAAGGAGGTGTTGGTAAAACAACAACATCTGTAAACTTAGCAGCTTCATTAGGTGTGCTAGAAAAAAAAGTATTGCTTATTGATGCAGATCCTCAAGCCAATGCAACTTCTGGCTTAGGACTAGATGTAGAGCAAGTTGAAATTGGAACTTATCAATTACTAGAACACACAGCAACTGCAGAACAATGTATTATTGCTGCAGATTCTCCAAATGTAGATATAATACCTGCACATATTGATCTTGTGGCTATAGAAATAGAACTTGTTGATAAGGAAGACCGTGAATATATGCTTGAAAGAGCTATTGGTCACTTAAAATCATCTTACGACTATATTTTAATAGATTGTGCACCATCACTTGGTTTGCTAACACTTAATGCATTAACATCTGCCGACTCTGTAATTATACCTATTCAATGTGAGTATTTTGCATTAGAAGGTTTGGGTAAATTATTAAATACGGTAAAAAGTGTTCAAAAAATTCATAATAAAAATTTAGATATTGAAGGCTTACTATTAACCATGTTCGATTCTCGTTTACGCTTGTCTAATCAGGTTGTAGAAGAAGTCCAAAAACATTTTAGTAATATGGTTTTTGAAACCATAATTCAAAGAAATGTAAGATTAGGAGAAGCGCCAAGTTATGGAGAAAGCATCATTAAATATGATGTAAGTAGTAAAGGCGCAACCAACTATTTAAGTTTAGCTAAAGAAATTATAAATAAAAACGCATAATGGCTAAGGCAACAAAAAAACAAGCACTTGGTAGAGGTTTATCAGCATTGCTGAAAGACCCTTCTAACGATATACAATCTGCTCAAGACAAAAACGCTGATACTATTATTGGCAATATCGTTGAATTAGATTTAGATGCTATTGAGATTAATCCCTTTCAACCAAGAACTAATTTTAATGAAGAAACCCTAAGAGAATTAGCGTCTTCTATTAAAGAACTTGGTGTTATACAACCCATAACAGTTAGAAAATTAGAGTTTAATAAGTTTCAACTAGTTTCAGGTGAGCGACGTTTTAGAGCATCAAAACTTATAGGATTAGCTACAATTCCTGCGTATATTAGAATCGCTAACGACCAAGAGTCGTTAGAAATGGCATTGGTTGAAAACATACAAAGGCAAGATTTAGATCCAATAGAAATTGCCTTATCGTATCAACGATTAATTGATGAAATTGCACTAACCCAAGAACAAATGAGCGAGCGTGTAGGTAAAAAACGATCTACTATCGCTAACTATTTACGTTTATTAAAATTAGACCCAATTATTCAAACTGGTATGAGAGATGGTTTTATTTCTATGGGTCATGGTCGTGCCATGATTAATATAGAAAACCAAAACGACCAATTAGATATCTACGAGAAAATAATAACAGATAAATTATCGGTTAGAGCTACTGAGGCTTTGGTAAAAAACTATAACCAACCTACCAATAAGAAAACGGTTGAATCCCAAGAACTTCCTAAATTTGTTAAAAAAGGTGTAAAAGAATTTTCTGAATACTTTGGGCATAAAATTGCCGTTAAAGTGTCAAAGAATGGTAAAGGTCAAATTACAATTCCGTTTCATTCTGAAGAAGATTTTAATCGTATAAAAAAATTAGTTCAAAGTGCTAAATAAATTAGTCTATACCAGTATTTTATTTCTCCTTTTCAGTTCTATTACATTTGCACAAAATGATAAAACGACTGATGAAGTAGACACAAATTTAATGGTTGTTCAAGATTCTATCTCCACAAAAAAAAGAGCACCTTTAGATGTGCTTGCGCCTTCAAAAGCAGCATTTTACTCTGCTGTGCTTCCTGGATTAGGTCAAGCCTACAATAAAAAATATTGGAAAATCCCATTAGTTTACGCAGCTATAGGAATTCCCGTTTATCTCTACATTCAAAATGATAAAGATCTTGATTTATATAGAGATGCCTACAAAAGACGTTTAGCTGGTTTTAGCGATGATCCGTTTCAAAATATCTCTGACGACGGACTTATTAGAGCGCAACAACAGTTGAGACGAAACAAAGAATTAGCATTATTAATTGCAATTGGCATGTACGCATTAAACATTGTAGATGCCAACGTTGATGCACACCTACTCCAATTTAATGTGGATGAAGATCTTTCTCTTAGACCACATTTTAAGTACAATCAAATGGAAAATAATACCAATCTAGGCTTAACCCTAAATTTCAAATTCTAAACTATGAAAATTGCATTGTTAGGCTACGGAAAAATGGGTAAAGCAATTGAAACCATTGCTTTAGATCGTGGTCACGAGATTATATTAAAAGTCTCAAGTGCTTCGGAAAGTTTTACACTCCAAAACTGTGATGTTGCCATAGACTTTAGTCTACCAACTTCTGCAGTTGCTAACATTTCAAAATGTTTAGAAGCTGGTGTTCCAGTAATATCAGGAACAACAGGATGGCTAGATGATTATGATAAGATGGTCTCACTTTGCGACACTAAGCAAGGCACATTTTTATATGCATCAAATTTTAGCTTAGGAGTAAACATATTTTTTGAGCTCAATAAGACCTTAGCTAAATTAATGGCCAAATTACCAGAGTATAACGTTTCCGTAGAAGAAATTCATCATACACAAAAATTAGATGCACCTAGCGGAACCGCAATTACACTTGCAAACGGTATAATTGACGAAACAAATTATGAAAAATGGACCTTAGATACGCCAAACCAAAATGAGATTGGTATTTTTGCAAAGCGTATTGAAAACGTTCCTGGAACTCATGATGTAAACTATGACTCTGAAGTAGATAGCATTCAAATTAAACATACTGCGCATAGCCGACAAGGTTTTGCTTTAGGTGCTGTGATCGCTGCAGAATATGTTCATGATAAAATAGGAGTATTTACGATGAAAGATGTCTTAAATATTAGTTAATAGCTAAGTTAGATGTAACGTTTTTAAATACTTTTCAACTCATTAAAGAAATTAAACTATAGATATGACAATTACACAATGGTTAATCTTTATTCTAGTGATCCAAATCATTCATGGTCTTGGAACCTGGAAGCTTTACGTTAAAGCTGGTCGTCAAGCATGGGAAGCTTTTATTCCTGTGTATAACGCAGTGGTATTAATGAAAATCATTAATCGTCCTTGGTGGTGGACTATCCTACTCTTTGTTCCTATTGTAAACCTCATTATGTTACCAGTAGTTTGGGTAGAAACAGCTAGAAGTTTTGGTAAAAACGAATTTCTAGACACCTTTTTGGCAGTAATATCTTTAGGGTTTTACAATTTCTATCTTAATTACGCTGCAGATCTAAACTATATCGAAGATAGAGATTTAGAACCAAAATCTAGTTCTGGAGATTGGACAAGTTCTATTTTATTTGCTATTGTTGCAGCAACTATTGTGCATACTTATTTTATTCAACCCTTTACAATTCCGAGTTCATCACTAGAAAAATCGTTATTAGTTGGAGATTTCTTATTTGTAAGTAAGTTTCATTATGGAGCTAGAATCCCTATGACAACGGTTGCCACACCAATGGTGCATGATACCATTCCTGGTTTAAATGTAAAATCTTATGTGTTTGATGATAAGTTTGAAGATCGTAAAACCTCTTTAAAAAACAAATTACAGCTACCTTACATGAGGATTCCTGGATTTGAAGATATTGAACGTAATGATATTGTAGTTTTCAATCAGCCAGCAGATACATTGTTGGATATGAATAAATTTTCACCAGATCGTAATTATTACAAACCAATAGACAAGAAAACTAATTTAGTTAAGCGCTGCGTTGGTGTACCAGGAGATTCTCTTGAAGTAAGAAACGGCTACGTTTATATCAATGGTAAATTAAATGAATTACCAGATCGTGCTAAACTTCAATTTGCATACGAAGTCAAATTAAAAGGATCGTATAGCAGTGAACAAATTTATGGAGGATTAAAACGTTATGATATTACCGATGTTTACCCTACATCTCAAAACACATTGCTTATTGAGGCAACTGTAGATGCTGCAGCTCAAGCCAAAAACCATCCAAACATTGCCAGTATTACTAGAAGCGAAACACCAAGAGGTATCGATTCTAATGCTCTTTTTCCAAGAGCTGCAGGTTATGATTGGAGTTATGATAATTTTGGACCAATTTACATCCCAAAGAAAGGTGAAACCATTGAATTAAATATGGAAGACTTACCACTTTATAAACGTGTAATTGGCGAATACGAAAGAAACAGTATTGTTACGAGAGGTAATCAAATATTCATCAATGATCAACCAGCAACATCTTACACTTTTAAACAAGATTATTACTGGATGATGGGAGATAATAGAAACAACTCAATTGATGCTCGTGCTTGGGGTTACGTTCCGTTTGACCACGTTGTTGGCAAACCTGTCTTTATTTGGATGAGCTGGGACGGACTTAAAAATCCACGTTGGGAACGATGGTTCACAACTGTAGGTGGTTCTGGCAACCCTGTGTCTTATTTAATTCCTTTTTTAGTGTTATTAGCCGCTTGGTTTGGCTTTAACGCTTGGCGAAGAAAGAAAAACGCTAAGTAAATATTTCATAACTTTAGTCTCATTTCTATAAGTAAAACATATAGAAATTTTATAGTATTAATTTTAACTTTAGCTATATCAATGATATAGTGAAAGTTCCCTTAAAATTATAATTATGAAAACTAATTTATTTGACGTCAAAGCTATCATAAATAGCTATGCTGAGCAATCAAATACATCTGAAACTGAAGTTATTGAGCAACTTAAAGTTTATTATTTTAATAAAGAAGTCAATAAAAACCTGAAACTTTATAAAAAAGGCAAGAAAAAAGTGAGAGATATTACTAAAGATTTAAAAATCTCTCATCGTAAGTTTTACGCTATTTTAGAGCAAAAAAATATAGCACATAAAAAATATAATAAAGCGAATTCTAGTATAACACTAGACCGTTAATACGTTAATAAATTGAGCTTACTTCATCCTACATATTTTCCTAACGTTGCCCATTTTGTAGCGATGCTTACTACAACAGATCTAGTATTTGAGGTTTGTGATAACTATCAAAAACAAACCTATCGTAATCGTACCTCAATTTATGGTGCCAATGGGAAATTAGATTTAAATATTCCTGTGATATATTCTCAAAAAAACAGGCAAATTTTTAAAGACGTTAAAATTTTTAATGAAGAAAATTGGCAAAGTCAGCACCTCAAATCATTAGAGTCTGCTTATAGAACATCACCATTTTACGAGTTTTATATTGATGATTTAATGCCTTTATTTACTTCGGAATTTGACACCGTCATGGCATTTAATTTTAAATGTTTAGAGCTTATTTTTGAATGCCTGCAACTTCCGTTTGAGTATACTGTTACAAAAACTTTTGATATCAAAGCTATAGAAACAATTGACGCAAGACCATTAGCAAATAGCAGAAAAGAAATTCTACAAAATTTCACACCTTATGCACAAGTGTTTGATGATAAACATGGGTTTTTAAACAATTTAAGCATTCTAGATCTATTATTTAATGAAGGCCCAAATACCGAGTTATATCTTAAATCTCAAACTTTAAACTTGTAATGTTACAACCCATCGTACATTACGGCATTCATTTTATAGTGCCAATAGTAGTTGCTCTTATCTTTTTTAGAGAAAACTGGAAAGTAGCTTCATTAATCATGTTGGCTGCAATACTTATCGATTTAGACCATTTGCTTGCCAACCCAATTTTTGACCCTACACGATGCAGTATAAATTATCATCCGCTACACTCCTATTATGCTATTGGTGTTTATATGGTGTTGACGCTTATCAAAAAAACTAGAGTGATTGGATTAGGCTTATTAATTCACATGGTAGCAGATTGGGTAGATTGTTTGCTGATGTAAGTGCATTGTTAGGCTAAAACTATCTTACAATATTACTATTATTGCCTATTTAAAATTTCCGAAGAAAAAAAACTTAGTTGCGTAAGCATAATACACTTAAAAATGAAAGCTACCTACTTAATCTTCACTTTAGCCATCACAGGATAGTGATCGCTATACTTAACATCAAACGTTTTAAATGCATTAATTTCAAAGGTGTCATCAACTAACACAAAATCGATACGAACAGGAAAAAATTTAAAATCAAATGTTCTACCAAAACCATTACCTGCTTGCTTAAAAGCGTCTAGCATGTCGCCTTTTATTTCTTTATAAACATATGAATAAGCTGTATTATTAAAGTCGCCAGAAATGATGGTTTTATAAGGCGATTTATTTTTATGATCTAAAAATTGCTCGGCTTGCGACTGTTGCATTTTAAAAGTTGAACTCACTCTTTTGAATAAGTTTTCAGAATTTTCTTTAGATAACTTCTCTACTGCTGGATCAATTCCTGAGGATTGTAAATGCACATTATAAACACGTAAGGTGTCTTTACCTTTCACAACATCTACAAAAATAGCGTTGTTTGATGTATGCGGAAATTCTATGGATCCAGAATTTATAATAGGAAATTTAGTGTAAATAGCTTGACCATTTTTTACCTTCTTTCCTGTGAGTTCAATATATTTATAAGGAAACATACGAAGGTTAACATCATCATCTGATCTATATTCTTGCATGCAGAGAATATCTGGATTTTTTTTTGAAATAAACGCAGACATATTTGCTTTAAGGTTTGTATCCTTTATCCAATCAAACACATTAAACAAACGCACATTGTAATTCATTACTGAAATGTTCTCTGCATCATCAATATTTTTGGAAGAGGATAATTTATACAATGAAAACACATAACTATAACCTAAAGCTAAAACAACTAAAGAGACCATTAATTGCTTTTTAACTTTAAGCAACCAGTAGATTACAAACAGTATATTAACAATTATTAAAAATGGTACAGCTAGACTAAGAACTGATAGAAACGCAAATTTTTTAGGTTCGATATACGGTAAAACATAAGACAAAAGCAAAGCAAATGCGATCAATGAATTGATAACAAATATGAGTTTATCATATAGCTTAAGCTTTTTCATCTGGTTTAATTCTTTCCTGCTTTAAATAAAAATGCTTTCTCTTCTTTTGTTAAACTCTCATAGCCACTTTTACTAATTTTATCTAGTATAAGGTCTATTTTCTTTTGGTTATTAAACTCATTGAACTCTTCTTTATTGTGACCTGCCATCGTATTTTTCTTATTACGATGCACCGTTTTAAGAGGCGATTTTTTACTAAATAAATTAGTAATATTATCCATAAGTTTTGCAAAACCAAAACCTATATCATTTCCTTTTACTAATTGTGTAGCGTAGAGATACCCAATTAAACTTCCGCCTAAATGCGCAACTTTTCCGCCTTGATTAACACCAAAAAGTCCAATCACATCAATAACGACTATAGCTGCACCAATATGCCATAGTTTTATAGATATTGAAAAGAAACGTGTTTCGCGATTAGGCATATAGGCACATAAAAAAATCAATAATGCATTCACTCCTGCAGACGCTCCAACTAATGAGCCAACGGTAAAAGAAAATGAATCTGGCAATACATTATAAACCAATAAAAAAGAAAGGCCACCAGCTAAGATACCTAAAAAATAAATAGTTAAAGATTGCCTTGACGGAAACAAATTAACCATACTTCGAGATACAAAATACAAAACCACCATATTAAATAAAAGGTGAAAAAAATCGTAATGTGTAAATCCGTACGTCAATAAAGTCCAAGGCTTAAAGATAAAATCTGAAAGCTCTTTTGGCAGTTCCAACCAGGACAACGTATATGATCTAGGGATATGTCGAATCACTTGAATCAACCATCCAATAAAAAAAATCAAGACATTAATAGCCATGATTTTTTCAAAAACGTTTAAATTTTTGAGTTTGTCTTTAAAGTCGTTATTTAATGAGGTCATCTATCCCAACGATTTTTATTAAACTGTGTTTTTTTCCAATACCACATAATCAAGAAGCCTGTAATTGCTCCACCTACGTGAGCCATATATGCTGTATTACTTGGACTAAAGAAGGATTGACCAGTTACTGCCGAAATAACATCTAAAATAATAATTCCAGGAATAAAGTACTTCGCCTTAATAGGTATTGGCAAAAAAATCATCATCAATTTAGCTTCAGGATTCATCATCCCAAAAGCAGCTAAAATACCCATAATACAACCAGAAGCTCCAACCATTGAAGCCATTGTAGCTTTATTCATTTCAAAAAGTGCACCAAACGTATCACTTTGTATTTGCGGACCAGCATAATTATAATTGGTTAGTACATCAATTAATCCTGTTCTAAACAACTCAGGCACAATGTAGTTTCCTTCAATAGCATTTATATTTGAAATCGCATGAATCACCTCTTGGCTTAATCCAAGACCTGAAATACCTTGAGCTGCCGTATAATATTTAAAATAATAATACCCAAGCTGAAAGAGCATGGCTCCTAATCCTGCCGATATATAAAGAAATAAAAACTTCTTTGACCCTAATTGCGTCTCAACCGCAGTACCAAACATCCATAAAGCAAACATATTAAATAAAATATGAGTTACGCCTCCATGCATAAACATGTGCGTGATAATTTGCCACGGCATGAAAAAATTATTCTCAGGAAAATATAAGGCAAACCATTGCTGAAATAATTGACCATTTCCAATAGTAAGAGTCCCAATAAACATGATTACGTTAATAATAATCAAATGTTTTACCGTATCTGTTATTCCTCTAATCATAGGTTATATAAATTTTTTATCAAAGTCATCTACACTCATAGTAATAAATGTCACTTTATTAGTAGGAGAAACCGTAGGTTCTTTACAAGCAAATAAACTATTAACTAGATGTTCTTGTTCAAAACGCGATAAACTTTGACCCGTTTTAATTGCCAAGCTTTTTGCCATAGACTTGGCCAACAAATCTGTAGCACTAAAATGACTATCTGGCACTTCTTGCTCAACATCACTAATAAGCTGTTCTAAAATAATAGAAACTTCACTTTCAGGCACATTAACTGGCACACCAGTGATTTCTATTTTTTCTTCGGAAAATGATAAAAACACAAACCCTGTATGTTCTAAATCTACTTTTAACTTTGTAAGTATATCCATTTCTGAAGTAGAGAACTCTAAACTTAAAGGAAACAGAAGTTGTTGACTTACAGACTCCTTAACCGTTAAGTGTTTAAGTAACCCTTCATACAGCACACGTTGATGAGACCGATGCTGATCGAGAATCATCATTCCAGATTTTATGGTACTTATAATGTATTTATTGTGTAATTGATAGGTGGTTTGTTTGTTTTCAATTTGTTTATCTCCATTAAATAATGAGGTGTTTTCTGGCTCACTTTCAAACCGTACTTCGCTAAAATCGTTCTCGGTTTTAGTGCCTTTAGATTCTAAACCTACATACAAACTTTCCCATTGGGCTGCAGGTTCTTTTTTATAACTAGAAGTTGAACCATTAGATCTACTAAGTGATTTATCTTCTCGAAACGGGTTAAAAGAACGATCCACCTCTACTGTTGGAGTTGGTGCACTTTTAGTTTCAAAATTGTATGGTGTGTCGAGGTTGTTATCACGATCAAAGTCTAAAACTGGTGCAATATTAAATTGCCCTAAACTATGTTTTACTGCAGAACGTAAAATGGCATACAATGTATGTTCATCATCAAACTTAATTTCGGTTTTTGTAGGATGAATATTAATATCAATACTCTTTGGGTCTACTGTAAGATTTAAAAAATAGCTAGGATGACTACCATCTTTTACCAAGCCGTCAAAAGCAGAGTTTATAGCATGATTTAAATAAGCGCTTTTTATAAAACGATTATTAACAAAGAAAAATTGTTCATTTCTTGTGCGCTTTGCAAATTCGGGCTTACCTACAAATCCGGAGATTTTTAGCACTTCAGTTTCTTCTTCAACAGGAACCAGTTTCTCGTTTGTTTTATTTCCGAAGATATTAACAACACGCTGTCTGTAATTACTTTTAGGAAGATTGAAACTCTCACTACCATTGTGATACATCAAAAATTCTAGATCTGGATGTGCCAGAGCTACACGTTGAAATTCATCTACGATATGTCTAAGCTCAACGTTATTAGATTTCAAAAAATTGCGTCGTGCAGGAATATTAAAAAACAAATGTTTAACGCAAAGCGAAGTGCCTGTTGGTGTCACTGTCACTTCTTGATTTTTAATCTCACTACCTTCAATTTCTATGATGGTACCAAGTTCATCTTGATCTTGTTTTGTTTTTAACTCCACATGAGCAATGGCAGCTATACTTGCCAACGCCTCACCGCGAAAGCCTTTTGTATTGAGACTAAATAAATCTTCGGCAGAACGTATTTTTGAGGTGGCATGACGCTCAAAACTTAAACGAGCATCTGTAGCGCTCATACCTTTACCGTTATCTATTACTTGAATTAAAGTTTTACCAGAATCTTTAATTACTAATTTTATTGAGGTTGCACCTGCATCAATAGAATTTTCTAGTAATTCTTTTACTACAGATGCTGGTCGTTGTACAACTTCACCTGCTGCGATTTGGTTTGCAACATGGTCTGGTAACAATTGAATAATGTCTGCCATTAGCGTTTAAGGGAGAATATTGATAAATCGAAATCTATGATAATTAGAAAGACAAGAATTAAAGCAGCGATAATATATAAAATACGACGATTGGCACCAGTTTTATCACCATTGTATTTATAATCATCAATGGCACTGCTAAATTTATTTTTCAAGCCGTTGTTATTTCCAACTGTGACTCTGTACTCATCAAACTTGTGTTTAAGTTCAAACGGATTTCCTTCACCTTTGTAATAACGTGGTTTATAATCAAATTTTTTATTTTTTCTTTTGCCTAAAATTCCCATAATCTACGTTGTTTGGTAATGTGTTAAAAGATACCATAATGCAATTATCATACCTAAAATAACGAGTAATAGCGGTAATGAAATTGCACGCTTACTTCTATGTTTACCATGTCGTTTAACAGCTTCCCATTGGGTTTTAAGATGTTCGTCGTCATTACGAGATGATTTTTGATTTCTCGGAATGTAATTAAAACTCTTGCTTTTTCGTTGTTTGAATAAACTCACTGCTTCACGCGTCTTAGTAATTCAAAAGTACAGAATTTACTAGGAAAATTGGGATTTTGACTCCTAAAAATTGTTAACATTTGTATCTCTCGCAATCCCGAAAGCTTTCGGGAGCTAAGTCGGAAAGCTCACTTAGATGAAATTAATTTTCCCTTCAGAATTATTAATAATCGAGAAATAGATTATATTATTTTGAGCAATAGAATTGTAAGTTAAAATTTCCGAAGAAAAAACCTTATTTAGAACGTAAGGTTGCCATTTTGATAGCTGCAATACCTGCTTCGGTACCTTTATTGCCATGCTTTCCTCCAGAACGATCTATAGATTGTTGCATAGTATTATCGGTAAGTACACAGAAGATAACTGGAGTATTGGTTGCGATATTTAAATCTTTAATGCCTTGAGTAACACCTTCACAAACAAAATCAAAGTGTTTGGTTTCGCCTTGAATTACGCACCCAATAGCAATGACAGCATCTACCTGTTGTTCAATCATTTTTTTGCTTCCGTAGATCAACTCAAAACTTCCAGGAACGCTCCAAGTAATGATGTTTTCTGGTAATGCACCACAATCTTCTAAGGCATCAATTGCACCTTTTAGAAGTCCGTTAGTGATGGTATCATTCCATTCTGAAACAACAATCCCAAACCGAAAATCTTTCGCGTTTGGGATTGTGTTTTTATCGTAACTAGATAAATTATGATTTACAGTTGCCATATTTAGTTTTTAGCTTCTGATCTTCCTATAAAGATATCAATATTTTTTGCTTGATCTGAAGTATCAAATTCAGCTTTGATACGCTTGTAATATTCTAAAGCTTTAGCATTGTTTCCTAAAGATTGTGCAACGTTAGCAGCTTTTAAAAGATACATTGGTGTTGTATAATCGTTTGTTGAAGCCGTGATTGCTTTTTCGTAATATTCTAATGCTTCTGGTAATTGATTTAATTGTACAAATGCATCACCCATTCCTCCTTTTGCAATTGGTCCTAAAACGGCATCATTAGTACTAAAGTCACCTAAATATTTAACAGCATTTGTATAATCTTTAAGATTTAAATACGCCATACCTGCATAATAATTAGCTAAATTTCCTGCAGGTGTAGATCCATATTGATCAACGATATCTGTTAATCCTAATTTACCACCAACACCATTAAGGGCTAATGTATAAAGAGAATCTTTGTTTGCACCAGCAACTGCTTCGTCAAAAGATTTTTGAGCAGAGTACATTTCATTCATTGCCTCATCAGCTTTTGGCTCAGCAATAAACTTCTTATAACCTAAGTACCCTAACATAATTAATGCAGCTACTCCAATGATAATAAAAATACCTTTTTGATTCTTCGCAACAAAATCTTCGGCTTTATTAGCACTTTCATCAAGTGTATTAAATACTTCAGCAGTTGTAGATTCTTCCTCTAAACCTTCAATTGTTTCAGCTTTCTCTTTGACAGCTTTTGGTTTATATCCTCTTTTCTTATATGTTGCCATAATTCTTTATTTGTGGCGCAAAAATAAAATTTTTATTGGGATTTAAAAGGTAAATTATTTGTTATTTTTACTTCCGCGTATAATAATAACGACCAAACACAAATATTCCCTTTTAATTTTATGATTTTAAACACGTTAAGCTTAGTTAATTACAAAAATTTCGAGCAACAAGATTTCGAATTTGATACTAAAATTAACTGTTTCGTCGGTTCTAATGGTGTTGGTAAAACAAATGCACTAGATGCGATTTATCATTTATCCTTCGGAAAAAGTTACTTCAACCCAATTGCGTCTCAAAATATAAAACACAACGAATCCTTTTTTGTTGTAGATGGTATTTTTGACAAAAATGATAAAACTGAAAAAGTAGTCGTGTCTTTAAAACGCGGACAAAAAAAAGTGATCAAACGCAACGGTAAAGCCTATGATAAGTTTAGTGATCATATTGGATTGATACCCTTAGTAATTATTTCTCCTGCAGATCGTGATTTAATTATTGAAGGTAGTGATACACGAAGAAAATTTATAGATAGCGTTATTTCTCAAAGCGACAAGCCTTACCTTAATAATTTAATAAATTATAATAAAGTACTTTCACAACGTAATGCTTTGTTAAAATATTTCGCCTTAAATAATACTTTTAATGCGCAAACTTTAGAGGTGTATAATGATCAATTAGACACCTACGGAAGCGAGATTTTTAAAACTCGAGACACCTTTCTCAAAACATTTATTCCTATTTTTAAAGCACGCTATAAAGCGATTAGTAATGATAATGAAGAGGTAAATCTCAATTATAAAAGTGATTTGTTTGATGATGATTTAAAAACGTTACTAGCCAAAAACATTAATAAAGACAAAGCCATCCAATATACTAGTGTAGGGATTCATAAAGATGACCTTAATTTTGAAATTGAAACCTACCCAATTAAAAAGTTTGGAAGCCAAGGTCAACAAAAATCATTTTTAATAGCTCTAAAGCTAGCACAGTTTGATTTTATTAAACAACAAAATGGAGTGACTCCTCTCCTATTATTAGATGATATTTTTGATAAATTAGATGAAAATCGAGTTGCTCAAATTATTAGATTAGTTGATAATGATGATTTTGGTCAGTTATTTATAAGTGATACACATGCTGAACGTACAGAAAATGTAGTGAAGCAAATTCATCAATCCTATAAGATTTTTAAGTTATAAACCATTAATTCAAAAATTAACTATCATTCAGGGCGTAGCGAAAAATCTCATCATTAAAAATACTTTTATTACATTTAAAACTATGACTTACAAAAAACTTTTTATTCTCATTATAACCATAGCGTTTTTTAATTGCTCTAGTACTCCTAATGATGTACTGCCTCAAGTTTCTGGCTATTGGGAAATAGATGAAGTTACCTTAAGTGATGGCTCCAAACGAGACTATAATTTTAATGACACAATCGATTATATTGAAATTTCTGATAGCTTGTCAGGTTTCCGAAGAAAACTAAAACCAAACTTTTCAGGAACTTTTGAAACGTCAAATAATGAAGAACGTTTTAACATTAAAATAGAAAACGATAGTCTAAATATATATTATAAAACACCTTTTGCCCAATGGAAAGAAACAGTTTTAAGTGCCAATGAATCTCAATTAATTATTCTTAATAATACCAATAAAGATGTGTATATTTATAAGCGTTATGAATCTTTCGATTTAAAATTAGAAACTGAGTAAATCCAATTTCCGTAGATATATTATATAAACAAATAAATCTCCGATGTCTCGGAGAATGAATATGGCAAAACGACACAACGATAATTTACCAATTAGTGACATTCTAAAAGAATTTGTTGAAGCAAACAAACTACAGTCTGGTTTAGACAAAGTAGATGTAAGAGATGCTTGGGCTAAAATGATGGGAAATGGTGTTAATAATTACACAACAGATGTATCTCTTGATAGAGATGTACTCTATGTAGCATTGAGTTCTAGTGTGCTTCGCGAAGAATTAAGCTATGGTAAACAAAAAATTGTTGATATGCTTAACGAATCTATTGGGAAAAAAGTAGTGAATAAACTAGTTTTGCGCTAAATCACCAAAGCCTCTAGTTATATTTACATGCCCAAATTTTCCAGAAGAATATTCATAAAAAGAGTAAGTCTTGCTATTACAGCGCTATTAGTAATAGATGCTTTTTGGTTTGAAAAATATATTATCGATTGGAATTACTTTGATATCTCAAAAGGTACTGAACCTAAGATAAAAACAATTCAAATTTCAGATTTACATATTGAAAAACTAAAATCCTTTCACATCTCTATTGCTGAAAAAATTAATGCGCTAAAGCCTGATCTCATATTTATAACTGGAGATGCTGTAAATACAACAGAAGACATTGAAATATTATATTCATTTTTAAAATTAATTGATAAAACCATACTAAAATACGCCATTTTAGGAAATTGGGAATATTGGGGAAAAGTAGATGTAGCACAATTAAAAACAATGTATGCCAAAACCAATTGTGAGTTATTAATTAACGAAAATAGAACGGTAACCCTTAAAAATCGCCAAATTTCTATAATTGGTCTTGATGATTTAATTGGTGGAACGCCAAATTATAACATAGCTAAAACGCATCTAGAAACCTCAAACACCAATATCGTGTTATCTCATTGTCCGCAATACAGAGATACCATTGCAAAACTTGATGAAGACGCACAAATTGACCTCATTTTATCTGGTCATACACATGGTGGTCAAATCGCTTTTTTAGGATATGCTCCTGTAACTCCTGTGGGTAGCGGACGCTATCTTAAAGGTTGGTATAACAATATTGAACCAAAAATGTACGTTTCTAAAGGCATAGGAACCAGTTTATATCCTATTCGATTTGGAGCACGAGCCGAAATGGTTGAGATAGACCTTTAAATTCCATTTAAAATTCTCACATTATTTCAGTAATTTCATGCGAAATTATATATCAACCACATGAAATACATCAAACTTATCATATCGTTTGTACTTACGATCGTCGTGTTTTATGCACTCAACACAAAACTTGGTGCAATTCCTCCTATTGGTAAATTCTTAAATCCTGCAGGTGGTGTTTGGCAAAATGAAACCAATGAGGTTCTCGACGGAAATGTGAATATTCAAGGTTTGTCTGCTTCAGTAACCATTCATTATGACGAACAATTGATTCCGCATATTTTTGCAGAAAATGAAGTTGATTTATACAAAGCTCAAGGATATATAACCGCTAAACATAGACTCTGGCAAATGGAATTTCAAACGCATGCAGCTGCAGGACGTTTATCTGAAATTGTTGGTAGCGATGCATTAAGTTACGATCGTACAGCACGTAGACGTGGTATGGGATTTGGCGCAGATAAATCATTAGAAAAAATGCAAGAAGACCCAGAAGTTATTGCTTTTTTAGAAGCTTATCGTGATGGTGTAAATAGTTATATAGAAACATTAGATGCCAAAAATCTACCTGTAGAATACAAATTATTAGACTATAAACCAGAACCATGGACCACAAAAAAAACTGCACTTTTACTCATGTATATGACAAAAATGCTAGCTGGAGGTGATGATGATTTAGAATACACAAATATGTTACGCAAATTTGGTAAAGATCGTTTTGACTTGCTCTTTCCAGACTTTTATGACATTACAGACCCAATCATCCCAAAAGAAACCGATTGGAGTTATATTGACGTTGACATTACAAAAACGCCTCAAAGTGAATTACCTCAAGATACCATTTCACAAACTATAGAAAAACCACATCCTGATAATGGCAGTAATAATTGGGCAGTATCTGGAGCAAAATCTGTAACCGGAAATCCTATTCTGGCTAATGATCCTCATTTAGGCTTAAACATACCTTCCATTTGGTTTGTAATGCAATTAAGCACACCAAATCACAATACAATGGGAGCAACATTACCTGGAGCATTAGGAGTTATTTCAGGATTTAACACTCATGTTTCTTGGGGAGAAACTAATGCTACTCGTGATGTATTAGATTGGTATAAAATTAAGTTTAAAGACAGTACTAGAACACAATATAAATATGGTAACGATTGGAAAAATACAAATGTTCGTGTTGAAGAAATTAAAGTAAGAGGTGCTAAAACCTTTATAGACTCAGTAATTTACACACATCATGGACCAGTAACTTACGACCATAATTTTATGGGTGACAATGAAAAATCTGGTTATGCTATGAAATGGATTGGACATACAGGAGGCAATAATCAACGACCATTTTTAGCATTAAATAAAGCCAAAAATTATGAAGATTATGTCACTGCTTTAAAAGATTACACTGCTCCTGCTCAAAACTTTGTATTCGCGTCTACCGATGGTGATATTGCCATTTGGATTCAAGGCTTATTTCCTAATAAATGGAAAGGTCAAGGTAAATTTTTATTAGATGGTTCTAATCCCGACCATGATTGGCAAAGTTTCATTCCGCAAGCATTTAATGCACATACTAAAAATCCTGAACGTGGTTTTGTAAGCTCGGCAAACCAACATCCTGTAGATGAGCAATATCCTTTTTATGTATTTAATGATGGATATGAAACTTATAGAAACCGTGTTATAAATGACTTTTTCAACTCAAAAGATACCTTTTCGGTAAACGATTTTAAAAATCTTCATAATAATAACTACAATTTGAAAGCGGCTGAGTTATTACCTTATATGTTTAAAACTATGGATGTGAGTAGTTTGACTTCCGAAGAAAAAGAAATTTACAATCAAGTTAAATTGTGGGATTTTAATAACGATATAGAAAAACTGGGACCAAGTATTTGGAGAGCTTGGTGGTATAAATTGTACCCAATGATATGGGATGAATTTGATAGCGAAACAGAAGCTATGACCTCTCCTTTTGCCTATCAATCTATTTATTTATTAACCAATCAACCAAACGATCCCTTTATGGATATAATGGAAACACCAAATAAAGAAAACGCACACGACTTGTTTTTATTAGCATTTAAAGAGGCGGCAAAAGAGCTGTTAGATTGGAAAGCCACGCATGGTGAATATCATTGGCAAGCTTACAAAGCTACTCGCGTTAGCCACTTGCTACAAGGGTTACCAGCATTTTCTAGATTTGACTTACCTATTGGTGGAGATGCCAGTATTGTTAATGCAACTTCAGAAACACATGGTCCTTCATGGCGAATGATTGTAGAAATGAGTTCACCTCCAAAAGCTTTAGGAATTTACCCAGGAGGGCAATCAGGAAATCCAGGAAGTATGTATTATGATAATTTTGTTGATGATTGGGCAATTGGTAAGTATCATGAATTAAACTTTTTACCAAATGCAACGTCAACCAATCACATTATGGCAACCCAAATGTTAACACCAAGCAATTAATTATGAGCAAAACTAATAGTATCAACTTCGTCGTTACCATAATCATCGCGGCAATATTATCTCAATTCTTACCGTGGTGGTCTGTGATGGTTGCAGGATTTGTGTCTGCATTATTTTTTAATCTGAAACGTGCTGCTACATTTTTTGTGCCTTTTCTAGCTATATTTTGCTTTTGGTCCATTTATGCCTTTATTATGAGTAGCGCAAATGATTTTACATTAGCAAAAAAAATTGCTGTACTCCTACCACTGGGAGGAAATCCTTATGTATTAATTTTGGTTACAGGATTAATTGGCGGTTTTGCTGCAGGAATTGCCGCAATTTTTGGGAATATACTTGGTAGTTTGGTTAGGAAGTAAATTAAAAAGATTCAAATTAAACTTATTTAAGATTTATCGTTTCTAAGCAATAACGTAACTCATCTTTAAATAGTCATAACATTTTTCTTATCATCAAAATAATATAAAATTTGAATTTGACTTCTACTTATAAGTTATTCTTCATTTCTATTCCCTTAACTTTGCTTTCTAATTGCAAAACCTTTTGAACGAACTACTCAAACAACTAGAATTATTTTTTAAAAGCTCAGACTTTTACAAAGGCATTCGTTTGGGTGTAGCTATTATCATTCCGTTTATAGTGCTCTACCTTTTGGGTTATTTTGATTATGCTCCTGCAATTGTTGTAGGTGTATTTTTAAATGCACCTGGAGATATACCAGGAAGTGTAAAACGAAAGGTCAATGCTATTTTAATTAGTATTGCTTTAACGATGGTAATTACCGCTATCATTTTATTCTCAAAACCACTTCTTCCCCTATTAATCATTGCAATTGCCTTAATTTCATTTGCAGTATCACTCATTTCGGTATATGGATTTAGAGCATCTATGGTCTCTTTTTCTAGCTTGTTAGCCATGGTTTTAGCTTTTGCTATTCATAAGGAAACTGCTCAAGACATCTTTGTTCATGTTGGTTTAATGGGAATTGGAGGCCTTTGGTATTTAGTTGTATCCTACATCTTTCAAAAATTAGCTCCTAGAAAGGACCAAGACCAATTATTATCTGACACTTTATTTTTAATTGGTGATTATTTAAAATTACGCGCCAAATTACTAACTAAAACCTCTAAACGTGATGAGATTTTAAAGCAGACCTTTACACTGCAACATCAAATCAATGAAAAACATGAGACCTTACGAGAAACACTATTTTCTGAACGTAAACGTTCAGGACGTTCTCGTTATGAAGAAAAACAACTACTCATTTTCATATCCTCAATCAATATTTTTGAATTGATAGAAGCTACACATTTAGATTATAAAATGATTGACCGCATTTTTGGCGAACGTAAAGAATTCTTAAAAGCCTCCAAAAAGCTCAACAAAATTATGGGTAATCACCTCATACGTTTATCAGAATTATTAATTCAAAATGACAAAATCCCAAATAAAGAAAACCTTCTTACTGCTCTAGCAAAGGCTAACGATTCTATAAATGATTATGTAGCTACCGTTAAGCTCCCAAAAGCGCGTGAAGGCGCACTAATGTTAAGAAATCTATACGATTACCAAGAGCAATTACTTCAAGAAATAAGAGCGATTAGACGAGTCATGGCTAATGTCAAAGACGCCTCTAAAGTGTCCATCAAACGACAAGATTCTAGTCAGTTTTTAACACTTCAAGAGTATAGACTTAATGTATTAATTCAAAATCTAAGTTTCGATTCTACCATATTTAGACATTCGTTACGGTTAATGATAGCTATTGTATTTGCTTATTTGCTTGGCTATTATCTAGATATAAAAAATACATATTGGATTCTATTAACCATAATTGTTATCATGCGACCAAGTTATGGTCTTACTAAAGAGCGTTCAAAAGATAGAATTATTGGTACTCTCATAGGAGCTGCCATTTCTGTAGGTATTGTAGTGATCACACAAAATACAATGGTTTATGCCGTTCTAGCTATTGTCTCGTTAATTTTGGCGTTTTCGTTAATTCAACAAAACTATAAATCAGGTGCAGCTCTAGTCACTATAAGTGTTGTTTTTGTGTATTCATTGGCTAATCCAAATGCCTTTGAGGTTATTCAATATCGAGTTATAGATACAGTTATTGGAGCTATAATTGCTATAGTAGCTAACTATTTAATTTTACCAAGTTGGGAAGCCAACAATTTAAAACAGGTCATTTGTAAAGCCATAAAAATGAATAACAATTATCTTTTGGCAACACAAAACTTGTATCAAGATAATACAGTACATAAACATGCTTATAATTTAGCAAGAAAAGAAGCCTTTTTAGCTATAAGTCATTTAAATGCTGCATTTCAAAGATTAACACAAGATCCAAAATCAAAGCAAAAAGAATTTCAACTTATTTATGAAATTGTAACACTAAATCAAACAATGGTTTCTGCAATTGCATCTATAGGCAGTTTCATTATTAATCATAAAACAACAGCAGTTTCTAGAGAATTTGATGTGCTTATTGCTAAAATTTCAAACACATTACAATTAACCTATGGTTATCTAGATGATAATAGTACTGCGGAAATTTTAGAAGAATTGCCATTAGAAGATGCACAAGATAAGCTTTATACAAAATACAAGGACTTGTCTAATTTACGTGATGAAAACATCAAAAAAGGACATACCGAAATAGATACAGAAACGCTTCATGGCTTGCAGGAAGCCTATCTCATTGCTAATCATATGAATTGGTTACAATCACTATCAGAACATCTTAAAAAAGCAACACGCAGTTACAATACTGCTTTATAACTGCCATTAGAGATTATTTTATTTTAAAAATAACTAACTTCGTTTGCAGCAAATTTCAGCATTAAAAATTAAAACTAGACAAATTATGAGTACAACACCAGAACACGATGCACGAATTGCAAACATGAAATTTTTCTCTGTATATCCGCATTATGTTACAAAAGTGGAAAAAAAAGGTAGAACCATTGAAGAATTACATCAAGTGATAGAATGGCTCACTGGCTACACTGAAAAAGATTTACAACAGCATATAGATGACAAAATCACTTTCGAAACTTTTTTTAAAAATGCAAAAATACATCCTAATGCGCACCTCATTAAGGGTGTTATTTGTGGTTATCGTATTGAAGAGATCACAACTACGTTAACAAAACAAACTCGGTATTTAGATAAATTAATTGATGAATTGGCAAGAGGTCGTAAAATGGAAAAAATTTTAAGAGTAGAGAAATAGAGCAACAAAAAAAGCGCAACCATTGGTTGCGCTTTTTTAATATTGTAAAAATGTTCTAATTAAAACATCTCTCTACCTGAAAAATGGAAAGCACCTTCAATAGCTGCGTTTTCATCGCTATCACTACCATGAACTGCATTTTCTCCCATAGAAGCTGCGTATAATTTTCTAATCGTACCTTCTGCTGCATCGTCAGGATTTGTAGCACCAATTAAAGTTCTAAAATCTTCAACTGCATTTTCTTTTTCTAAAATTGCAGCAACAACTGGTCCTCTTGTCATGTACTCAACTAATTCACCGTAAAAAGGTCTTTCACTATGAACTTCGTAAAATGCTTGAGCATCACGAGTTGTTAAATGAGTTAATTTCATTGCTACGATTCTAAAACCTGAAGCAGTGATTTTTTCTAAAATTGCACCAACATTCCCTTTTTCAACAGAATCTGGTTTAAGCATTGTAAATGTTCTATTTGTAGCCATTTTATTTTTGATTAAATATATTTAGTATTAAATAGGTGTTTATCAAACTGTAAATCAACATGTCATACATAACAATGACAAAAGTGTTTTTACAATTTTGTGCAAAAGTAATCTATTTATCAAGAAATACAATGTTTTATAAACGACAATTTTACGATTCAAATATCAACTATTTAAAGAACTTCCTGTAAAGTTCATTTTGAGAACCTCGTATTTATTGATAAAAAAACGAACCAAAAAAATGAAAATATGTATCTTCGTAACCTATGAATAAAGAAGATATTAAAAGCATAAAAGAACTGTTAAGTTCTCCAAAAAAAATAGTTATAATTCCTCATAAAAATCCTGATGGTGATGCCATTGGCTCTACACTTGGATTATTGCATTATTTAAACACTTATAATCATGAGGCTGTTATAATTGCTCCAAATGATTATCCAGATTTTCTAAAATGGATGCCTGGAGAAGCTTCTGTTTTAAAATATGACCAACATAAAGACGAGTGTGATGCCTTGCTCATTTCCGCAGAACTAATTTTTACTCTAGATTTTAATTCTCTTGGAAGAATTGGTGCTATGCAAGATGCTGTGGCAAATACCAAAGCCATTAAAATTATGATTGATCATCATCAACAACCTGATGATTATGCACAATTTATGTACTCTGATGTGAGCATGTCTTCTACCTGTGAAATGGTTTATAACTTTATTGATATGTTGGACGACACAAATAAAGTTGATGCTGATATCGCGACTTGCTTATATACTGGGATTATGACAGATACTGGCTCGTTTCGTTTTCCATCAACCACAAGTGCAACACATAAAATTATAGGAAACCTGATTGAAAAAGGTGCTAATAACGCTCAAATTCATAATAATATTATGGATACTAACAGTTATGAACGTACGCAGTTATTAGGTAAAGCACTGAGTAATTTAAAAGTAATACCAGAATATAGAACAGCGTACATCACATTAACGCAAGAAGAACTCAATAGTTTTAACTTTAAAAAAGGAGATACCGAAGGTTTTGTAAATTACGGTTTATCTTTAAAAGGCATTATTTTTGCTGCTATTTTTATAGAAAGTCAGCAAGATAATATCATTAAAATATCATTGCGTAGTAAAGGTGATTTTTCGGTAAATGAACTATCACGTGCTCACTTTGAAGGTGGAGGACATACCAATGCGGCAGGTGGAAAAAGTGATTTGAACATGAGCGATACCATTGATAAATTTATTAGTATATTGCCTCAATATAAAAAAGACCTCAAAGCTTAATGAAATATATCACTCTTTTTATAATCGCTGTAGTGCTTTTTAGCTGTAAAACGCCTGAAGCACGTCAACCTGAGTCTGTACAATCAGGTTCTTTTTATAAAGAATCTGCAGAGCGTAATAAAAAATTAAACGCGAGAGAACGCACAAAAATTGAAGCTATAATGGCACAAAATCCTGAATATGATTATGTCGCTTCAAATAGCGGATTTTGGTACAGATACCACACCAAAGTTGAAATGGATACGACTACTGCTAGTTTTGGAGACATTGTTAACTTTACATATAACGTTAAAGATTTTAATGGGAATACTATTTACTCTGAAAAGGAACTTGGCAACCAAACTTATATCATGGATCAACAAGAGATTTTCACAGGTTTACGCGAAGGTTTAAAATTGATGAAGCCAACAGAGACTGTCACATTTCTATTTCCGTCGCAAAAAGCCTACGGATATTATGGTGACAAAAATAGAATTGGAACCAATATCCCTTTAATAGTCAAAGTAACTTTAAATAATATAACACAAAAAACCAATAATTAGAATGAAATTGATTAGTAAAACACTCCAGATTTTAATGCTATGTTTAGTAGTAACTGTAGTTTCATGTAAGGAAGAGTATCCTGATTTGGAAGATGGTCTCTATGCCGAAATAGTAACTAGTAAAGACACTATGATTGCTAAATTATTTTACGACAAAGTGCCTGTAACTGTTGCTAATTTTGTTGCATTAGCTGAAGGAACTCACCCTATGATGACAGAAGAATTTAAAGGAAAACCATATTATGATAGTCTTACATTTCATCGTGTGATGGATAAATTTATGATTCAAGGTGGTGATCATACTGCAACAGGTACCGGAAATCCTGGATATCGTTTTACTGCAGATTTTGACCCAACATTAAATCATGATAAGCCAGGAATGCTATCTATGGCAAACAGCGGCGGATTTAACACTAATGGAAGTCAATTTTTTATAACAGAAGTACCTTACCCAAGTTTAAATGCCTATGATGCTAATGGAGAATTAAAACCTTGTGAGCAACGTGGTACAAGCTGTCATTCAGTATTTGGAGAATTAGTTAAAGGTATTGAGGTACAAGATGCTATTTCTAATGTTGCTGTTGATCCTAGATCAAAAAAGCCTATTGAACCTGTATATATTTTAAAAGTAAATATTTTAAGAAAAGGATCTGCTGCTAAATCATTTAATGCAGCTAAAGTTTTTGAAGCAGAATTACCAAATGTTGAAGCAGAAATTAAACAAATAAAAGAAGACCAAAAAGCAAAAGTTGAAGAAGAACGTCTAGAGCGTGAAGAAAAAATTGCAACAGCTTCTGCAGAAACTAAACCACGTATAGAAGAGTATACTTCTAAAACAACTGCATTGGCCTCTGGACTTAAAAAGTTAGTGCTAACAGAAGGTAAAAATGAAAAAGCTAAAGCAGGAGATTCTGTAAAAGTATTCTACGAAGGTTATTATACAGATGGTCGTTTATTTGATAGTGATCGTGTTGAAATCGCTGAAAAGTATGGTATGTTTAACCAAAACCGTGCAGATGCAAATGCTTATGGTCCTACACGAATGTATGTAAGTCCTAATGCACAAATGATTCCAGGGTTTAAAGAAGCGCTAACAACTTTAAATGTTGGAGAAAAAGCATTCTTTTATTTACCTTCACATCTAGCTTATGGTGAACGCGGTAATAGAGGTATACCTCCTAATACAGATTTAACTTTTATAGTTGAATTAGTAGAAGTGGTTAAGAAAAAGTAAGTCCCTTTATAAGTATAAACAAAAAAGGCGATTTCAATATGAAATCGCCTTTTTTACGTTAATATAATTTTTGTTATTTCTTCGGAATATGCTTTAAAATTTCCAATACAAATTCCCAATATTTTTGAGCTGAAGATATTTGAGCACGTTCATCTGGAGAGTGAGCTCCTTTGATGTTTGGACCAAAACTAATCATATCCATTTCAGGATAATGAGTGCCTAAAATTCCACATTCTAAACCAGCGTGACACGCAGCAACATGTGGTTCTTCTCCTCCATTAAGTTTTTTATAAAGTGGCACCATAACTTTTAAAATGTCACTATCCATATTTGGTGTCCAACCAGGATATTCTCCTCCAAATTCGACTTCGCAACCTGTTAATTCAAAGGTAGCACGCAGCATATTAGCCAAATCCCATTTAGAACTCTCTACCGAGCTTCTTGTTAAACAGCCAATTTTAACAGCACCATCTTTTACAATTACACGAGCCACATTATTTGAAGTTTCTACCAAATCTTTAATATCTGCACTCATTCTATGCACACCATTTAAAGCAGCATATAATGCTCTTGTTAATCCTTCTTGAACTCCTAAATCCATAATATGTGTTGGTGTCTCAATTCTAGACACTTCAATCACCATATCTGGTTCCATAGTTTTATATTCTTTTTTTATAGCTTCGGAAATATCTTTCATTTCAGACATAAAAGCCTCTTCATGAACAGCATCTATAGCTACAATAGCATTGCTTTCTCTCGGAATAGCATTTCGTAGACTTCCACCATCAATTTCAGAAATACGCAAACCATAATTCTCAAAACCATCAAACAGCACTCTATTCATGATTTTATTTGCATTGCCTAAACCTTCGTGAATTTGCATACCACTATGTCCTCCTTGTAAACCTTTGACGGTAACTTTAAATCCTATTTTAAACTCAGGAGTTTCTTCTTGCTCATACGTTCTTGTAGCAGTTACATCTACTCCTCCTGCACAACCTACTCCAATTTCATCATCTTCTTCGGTATCTAGATTTAAAAGTATATCTCCATCAAGTAAACCTCCTTTTAAACCCATGGCTCCTGTCATTCCTGTTTCTTCATCAATAGTGAATAAGGCTTCAAGCGCTGGATGAGCAATATCCTTACTTTCAAGAATTGCCATAATAGTTGCCACTCCTAAACCGTTGTCTGCTCCTAATGTAGTTCCTTTTGCACGTACCCAATCTCCATCAACATACATATCAATACCTTGTGTATCAAAATCGAAAACAGTATCATTATTTTTTTGATGTACCATATCTAAATGCGATTGCATCACTATGGCTTTACGATCTTCCATACCAGACGTTGCTGGTTTTTTAATAATCACATTACCAACTTCATCTTCTATAGTTTCTAAACCTAAGCTTGCGCCAAAGTCTTTCATGAATTTAATCACGCGTTCTTCTTTTTTAGAAGGTCTTGGTACTGCATTTAGATCTGCAAATTTATTCCAAAGGGCTTTTGGTTCTAATTCTCTTATTTCTGCACTCATATAAATTATAACGTTTTAAATTAAGGAGGATTTAGAGTTTTTCCTCTTCGGAAATAGCAACTCTACCATCCATTTTGCAAAGTTACAAATTGTAGGTCAACTAGCTCAAACATCCTGCAAGGTTTTTGAAACCTTGTAAGTATCTATAAAAACCTAATTAATACTTATTAAAATATCTACAAGGTCTAAAAGCACCTTGCAGGATAATAGTGTTTATTAACACAATAACCTCTCTCGCTACTCCTGATTGCAGTGACAGCCTTTTGGAACAAAAGCTATAACGAAAAGCAGGAAACCAACTTTACTAAGCAATAAAAAGCTGCGGTTCACACACCAATTGTAACATTTTAAAATGCCTACAAGCTTTTTAAAACCTTGCAGGATAATACGTCATACTTTTAGTATTTTTGAACCATGCTCAAACACAAAAAGCTTATCATAGCATTGTCTATTATTCCTCAGGTTATTATTCTGAAAATCATAGCAAACTTCCCTAATTTTGTAGAGAAAGTCTACAGTCATGGCATTTATATTTGGATTTCTAAAGCCATGCGCTTTGTATTTGGATGGTTACCATTTTCGGTTGGCGATGTGCTGTACACCTTACTAAGTTTGTATATTTTAAGATGGTTATTTCTAAATAGAAAGCGTATAATTAAAGACACTAAACATTGGTTTTTAGATGTGTTATCTGCAATTTCGGTGGGTTATTTTGCATTTCATTTACTTTGGGCTTTTAATTATTACCGTTTACCACTGCATAAATCTTTAGACATTGATCATGATTATACCACTCAAGAATTGGTAAATTTAACACAACAACTCATTACAAAAACAAATGCTTTGCAACTAGAATTAGCAAAAACTGATTCGCTAAAGGTCATTATGCCTTACTCTAAATCTGAAATTTTAAAAATGATTCCTCAAGGTTATGATAAACTCTCAAACGTATTTCCATACTTAGAATACCAACCTCGAAGTATTAAAAAGTCATTGTACAGCACTCCTTTAACGTATATGGGTTTTTCGGGATATCTAAATCCGTTTACAAATGAAGCACAGGTTGATGGCTTAATTCCGTCGTATAAATTCCCAACAACTGGAAGTCATGAAGTGGCGCACCAACTAGGATATGCGGCCGAAAATGAAGCCAATTTTATTGGTAGTATGGCTGCCATGCATCATCCAGATGTCTATTTTAAATATTCTGGACATGCCTTTGCTTTGCGTCATTGCTTAGGAGAAATTTACAAGCGAGACACTATAGTTTACCAGGAGCTATTGCCATCATTACACAAAGGTATTCTATACAATTATCAAGAGGTAAGAGACTTTTGGAATGATTATCAAAATCCAACAGAGCCATTGTTTAAAGCTACATATAACAATTTTCTAAAAACTAATAACCAAGCTGGTGGCATGGAAAGCTATAGCTATGTGGTTGCCCTTTTAGTAAATTATCATAAAAAACATCCTTTAAACTAGTTTGCCTTTTACTTCGGAAACGTTAAAACTCCAATTTTAGTCTATGGTTATGTTGATAATTATTTATCTTTAGAAGGAATAATTAATCAACCAATTATATGAATAAAATCAAGTTCGCAATGGCGCTCTGCTTTTGCAGTTTTGCATTATTTGCACAAGACTATTTCCCCAAAAATGATGGTGTAAAAACCAAAAGCACAAATTTTAAAGCCTTCACTAATGCTAAAATTTATGTGACTCCAACTCAAATTATTGAGTCTGGCACTCTTCTCATTAAAGATGGTAAAGTTGTAGCTTCTGGTCCACAAGTGAGTATCCCTAAAAACTCAACAGTTGTTAATTTAAAAGGTAAAACGATTTACCCATCTTTTATTGACATGTATTCTAACTTTGGTGTAAAAAAACCAGAACGTACTGGTCGAGGTCGTGGGCAAACACCTCAATATGGACCAAGTAGATCTGGTTATTATTGGAGTGATCATGTGATGCCTGAAAATAAGGCATTAGATAAATTCAACTATGATTCTAAAACTGCAAACGACTTATTAAAAGCAGGTTTTGGTGTTGTTAATACCCATATTGAAGATGGTATCGTTAGAGGCTCTGGAACTCTAGTTGCACTAAACTCAATTGATGGCAATGACATACGTATTTTAGACCCAAACTCTGCGCAGTACTTTTCTTTTGAAAAAAGCGCAACGTCTAGACAGTCATATCCAAGTTCTATCATGGGAAGTATGGCCTTATTACGACAAATGTATTCTGATGCTAATTGGTATGCTAATGGCAATAGTAAAACAAAAGATTTATCTCTAGAAGCATTAAATGCGAACAAAAAGCTCGTACAAATTTTTGGAGCTGGTAGTCGAGCAAACGCAATGCGTGCAGACAAAGTTGGTGATGCCTATGGCGTTCAATATGTAATTTTAGGTGGTGGAGACGAATATGAGCGTATCTTAGATATTAAAGCAACAAATGCATCATACATTATACCTGTTAATTTTCAAAATGCTTACGACGTAGAAAATGCTTTTTTAAGCAATTCACTATCATTAAGTGATATGAAAGCATGGAACCAAGAACCAGCAAATGCTAATATTCTTGCAAACAATGGGATTAACTTCGCATTTACAACTCATAATTTAAAAGCGACCAAAACGTTTATTCCTAATCTTATTAAGGCTATAGAATACGGACTTTCAAAAGAAAGAGCTTTACAAGCCTTAACAACTGTTCCTGCGCAATTGTTAGGAAAGTCTTCGGAAATTGGCGCACTACAAAAAGGGTTTCAGGCGAATTTCTTAATTACATCTGGAGATATTTTTGAAAAGAAAACTACAATTTTTGAAAACTGGGTTCAAGGACAAAAAACGGTGTTAGAAGATATGAACATCCAAGACCTTACAGGAGATTATGAATTTAATTTAGCTGGTGAATCTTATAAAATGGCTTTAAAAGGTAAACCTAGTAAATTAAAATCTGAAATTACGAGTAACAATAAAAAGCGTGGCTCTAAAGTCTCTTTTACAGATGATTGGTTGAGTATTTCCATGACAACAAAAGATTCTACCGAGCAACAATTTATTAGAATAATTGCAAATGCTACAAATGGAAATACGCTAAACGGAAAGGCAGTATTTCCTGAAGGTAATGAAGTTACTTTCTACGCCAAGAAAAAGAATACAGCTAAAAAGCCTTCCGAAGACAAAGAAAAAAATAAAAAGGAAGACGATGAAGATGCAACCGCTTCAAAAGACATCATGCCTATCACCTACCCAAATATGGCTTATGGTTTTGCAGAATTACCAAAACAAGAAACACTCCTTTTTAAGAATGCAACGGTTTGGACAAATGAAAAAGACGGAATTTTAGAACACACAGATGTTTTAATCAAAAATGGAAAAATCACTAAAATAGGGAATGATTTATCTGACGGTAATGCAAAAGTTATTGATGCCACTGGAAAACATTTAACCTCTGGTATTATTGATGAACATTCGCATATTGCTGCGGCTTCTGTCAATGAAGGTGGACATAATTCGTCTGCAGAGGTAACTATAGAAGATGTTATTGATGATGAAGATATCGATATTTATAGAAACCTTGCAGGTGGTGTAACCTCTATTCAAATTTTACATGGATCTGCAAATCCTATTGGAGGACGCTCAGCGATTATTAAATTAAAATGGGGAGAATCTGCTGAAAATTTAATTTATAATGATAGTCCGAAATTTATAAAATTCGCGCTTGGAGAAAACGTAAAACAATCAAATTGGGGAGATAATGCAAGAAATAGATTTCCTCAAACTAGAATGGGAGTTGAACAAGTATACATTGATTACTTCACAAGAGCAAAAGCCTATGATGCCTTAAAAAAAAGTGGAAAGCCATATCGTAAGGATATTGAAATGGAGGTTCTTGCTGAAATTTTAAACAAAGAACGTTTTATCTCTTGCCATTCCTATGTACAGAGCGAAATTAATATGCTCATGAAGGTGGCCGAAAAATTTGATTTTAACATCAACACCTTTACTCATATTCTTGAAGGTTACAAAGTAGCCGATAAAATGAAAGCACATGGTGTTGGTGGATCAACCTTTAGCGATTGGTGGGCTTACAAATATGAAGTGAATGATGCCATCCCTTACAATGCTGCTATTATGCATAATGCCGGAGTTGTGGTTGCCATAAATAGTGATGATGGTGAGATGTCTCGTCGTTTAAATCAAGAAGCAGCAAAATCGGTTAAATATGGAGATGTTAGTGAAGAAGATGCTTGGAAATTTGTAACCTTAAATCCAGCTAAATTACTACACTTAGATAAGCGTGTTGGAAGCATAAAGGTTGGTAAAGATGCTGATGTAGTTTTATGGACAGATCACCCAATGTCAATTTATGCAAAAGCAGAAAAAACAATTATTGAAGGCGTTACTTATTTTGATTTAAAACGTGACGAAATTTTGCGTGCACAAATCAAAAAAGAAAAAAGTGAACTTATTAATGCGATGATGAAAGCAAAAAATAAAGGCTTAAAAACACAACCTATAAAAAAGAAAGAGAAAGATCAAATGCATTGTGATTATATGGGACATTACTCTCAAGCACATAGTCATTAAGCGTATCACTACAATTAGTGATTACAAATTAAATCCAATTATTGTATGATACTAGATTATAAATAATTGATAAACCAGTTAAAATGAAATATAAAAATATAAAATTAATGTTGTTTGCAGTGATGAGCTTTTCAATAAGCTTTGCCCAGCAAACACCTGCTCCTAAACAAAGTAAAACTATAGCTATTACAGGAGCAACCGCTCATATTGGAAACGGAGAAATCGTTGAAAATAGTATCATTATTTTTGAAGATGGCAAACTAACGTCTGTGGCAGATATGACGCGTATAAAAATGGATATGTCTGGTATAGACATTATTGATGCTAGTGGCAAACATGTGTATCCAGGGTTTATTGTACCAAATTCCACATTAGGTTTAGTAGAAATTAGTGCAGTAAGAGCAACCAATGACGATAATGAATTAGGCTCATGGAATCCACACATTAGGAGTTTAATTGCTTACAACTCTGAGTCTAAAATTGTAGAATCTATGAGGCCAAATGGTGTGTTACTAGGACAAATAACACCTCGAGGTGGACGAATCTCTGGCACATCTTCTGTTGTACAATTTGATGCTTGGAACTGGGAAGATGCTGTTATAAAAGAAGATGATGGCATCCATATGAATTGGCCAAATAGTTTTTCTAGAGGACGTTGGTGGTTAGGAGAAGATCCTGCCATGAAACTTAATAAAAACTACGACAAGCAAGTTACCGAAATCACAGACTTCTTTCAAGCTACAAAAACCTATATGGCTGGAGATAAAACCTCAACTCATTTACCATATGAAGCGACCAATGGACTATTTGATAATACCAAAACCTTATACATTCATGTAGATGACGAAAAGGGTATCACAGATGCAGTTAACTTTGCTAAAGCTAATAAAGTTTCTAAAACTGTAATTGTTGGTGGTTACGAAGCTCATAAAGTTGCAAGTGTATTGAAGCAAAATAATATAGCCGTGTTATTACAACGTGTGCATACAAGACCAGATCAAACAGATGATGATTATGATATGCCATTTAAATTAGCAAAACTCCTTACAGATAAGGGAGTGACTGTGGCTTTAGAAACAAGCGGACAAATGGAACGCATGAATTCTCGTAACCTTCCTTTTTATGCAGGAACAACAGTTGCCCATGGCTTAACAAAAGAACAAGCTTTACAATTAATTACATTAAATCCTGCTAAAATTTTAGGAATTGACAAAATGTATGGTACACTAGAAGTTGGTAAAAGTGCAACATTATTTATAAGTGAAGGTGATGCCTTAGATATGAGAACAAATCGTGTAACTCATGCTTTTATTGATGGTAGATTATTAAGCCTAGATACACATCAAACTGAATTATGGCAACGCTATTCTAACAAATACAAAACACAAAACTAATACGAAGTATAAACCCATAAAAAAACCTGTTAGCCGTTTAAACTAACAGGTTTTTTTATATCATTTACTTATTTATTCAGTCACGTATTCTGCGTTATCTGGCTTAGCAAATACTGAGGCTTCTTTTAAATCTGTGGTTAATACAATATCGGTAAAATCTGTGGCTTTCCGTTCTGTTGTTGGCACACCATCTTCAACATTAAACCACGTTAATCGCTTTGGAAGTTTTATTCCATTAACCTTTTGCCAATCGCTATATTGTATAAACGACCATTTTTTACTTTTCTCTTTAGAAAAATAGGTTACCGTATATGCAAGCCATGCCATTTCTCCTGTTTTAGAATCGTAATAGATAATGTATTCATCGTCTGGTGATTCTCCTACTCCACTTTCGTAAGAAATTTTAATTCCTGGATAAGATTGTCCTTCAAAACTTAAAGGTTCAACATCCTCGTAATTAATTCCATCATCTGCTAATACAAAAGGCATTGCATAGAAATAGAACATTAAATTATAATAAAATTTAGGTTTAACGTTGCCTACATCATCTTGTTTTTTTAGTAACCACGCGTCTTTACCATCATAACCAATGTTATATGCTGGTGTTTCTATAAGAGAAAATCTATTATTTAGATCTGTTGTCGTAATTTCTGTACCAGATTCTTTATCAATCGTAAACTTTAGAGTTTTCATTGATTTCCATGTGTCAATACCTCCATGTGTTTTAAACACTTTAGAAATATGTTCTGGATAGACACTCGTTGTAACGTCTAAGTTTTCTTCGGAATAATCAATAGACTCAACAGCATTGGCCTCTTTGTTGTCTTTACAAGATGTAAAAACAAATAATACAATTAGTAATAACGATGATAATTTCATTAGATATTTTTGTTTTGGTTAATTTATTATAATAAATGCATTTGACGAAGTTACTCTGAAAAGCTTACAAAAAAAGCCTTAGAAATATCTAAGGCTTTTTAAACGAATTAAATTCAATTATTCTATAATCAGTTTTTTAACTAAACTTTTGTTATTTGCGTGTAATTCAATAAAATAGAAACCACTTTGTAAATCGGCAATATCTAATTCTAGATTATTTCCTTCGGAAATGTGCTGTTCTAATACTTGTTTGCCTTGGAGATCGATAATGTTAACGGTTACATTTCCGAAGTTAGAAGCATTTAAACGAATATTTACCACATTTTTAGCCGGATTTGGAAACATATTAAAAGCTATAAAATTTGAATCGGTAACCGAAAGTGCATCTTCTACAAATTCTGTGTTAAAAGTATTGGTTACTATAGGTGCATTATAATCAAAGAAAATAGATGCCGTATTTGGGATAATGTCTCCAATATCATATCCAGATTTTGGTTTAATCCTGAAGTGTACAAATCCTTGACTAGCATCAACATCATCTTGCTCTGCAGCTAAGTTGATATCTTCAAAAAACCACTCTAAATCGGTTTCTGTTCTTGTGACTACGTAATCATGACTAGATCGCAACATTTGGAATGTGGTCTCATCTAATTGACTATCTAATGCATTGTCGATTCTCACAAATTCGGCAGCTGCTGTTCCTAAGTTTTGGAAACGAATGGTGTAATACAACCACTCATCTGACGCTACAAAACTATCATAATTTACGCGTGGTCCATGAGATTCTCTCATATCGTTTGGATCCCAAGATCCAACTACCATTTCGGATAATGTTGAGAAATTATTAGTAGCAACAAGGTCATTACTATTTGTAACATAATTTGCTGTATTGGTCACAATGTCTCCTAAATCTAAAGTAGCAGGACAAGTTATTGAAATGTCAATATACTCAACTGCTCCAGGTTGTAGGTTGACAAAATCTACTGTAAACCCTGTTGCAGTGTTATTAATGGTATAATTAGGATTTACACTTGTTACTCCGTTATACACAAGAAGTGGGTCTACAATAAACTCTACTGTGCCAGAGGCTATGGTTGTAAATCCATGGTTTTCTAATACAAGATTGTTTTCATGAGTAAAACCAGGTCTTGGTGGTGTCCAGTAATTAATTAAATACACTGCTAGATCTTCACAACTTTGTTCTTCTATTACTGGGAAATCTACAGTTTCTGTTGCTCCATTAGCAACTGAAATTGAATCATATATACTTGTTGTGATATCGTAACATCCTTCAGATTCTTGGTATAAATTAAATGTAAAATCATACACATCTGTCTCATTAATTGTTACAATTTGAAATGAACCAGTTGATGAGTTTACGATGTTCATATTTCCGTCGTTATTCACTTCATACGTAAAATAACCATTAGAGAAATTAGGTTCGGCCACATCAAACATTGAGTTTGTATTTTCATCTATAAATGCATTAACTTCTATTATACCTACTGCACTAGAACAATACACGTCAAAATCAAACTGCTCTGAACAACAAGCACTACCTGTAGCACAACTTACAGAAGCATCAGTATCAAAGACTACTGAAATTGTTCCGCCTGAAGAAGTAAAACTCATCCCTGTAAAATCACCATCATTTCCATAAGGCAAGTTTGAATTTAATACAGTACCATTTGAATCTATAATAGAGATTTCGTCAAAGTTAACTTCGGCTCCACCTGAATTAAAGAAAATGGTAAGTGGTTCTCCACTATCACTTTGAAAACTAAACTCTGAGGTGTCATTATTGCCATAGCAATACGTTGTATTAAAGCCACCATCATCACAAATAATGGTTTGATTAGGGTTTGGTCTTGTTGTAAAACTTTCTTCAGTACAACCTGTAGCATCTCCATTAGTATTGTAAGCAATGACAGTTACATAATAGGTTGTATCATAATCTAACGTACCAATATCATAAGTTAAAACGCTTCCTACATCTTCATTATCAAAAACGTCTATTCCGCCCGATGTGGTACCTATAGATAATTTATAACCTGTAACTAAGCCAGAGGCCATAGTCCATGTTAGTTCAACATTCTCATTAACATTATCATCACCATTTACAGGAGTTGTTAATGTTGATGTACACAATGGTACAGCTGTTGTATCAAAACAACTTACATCATAATCTAACGGTTCATAATTTTGATCGGCACATGCAAAAACTTCATCAGAGTCAACATAAACTGTAAGCGTGTCACCTGTAGACATAAATGTTAAACCTGTAAGATCTCCATTGTTTCCATAGCCACTGTATATTACAGTACCATCTGAATCTACAACTGTTAACTCGTCCCATCCATCTTCTACTTCTCCAGAATTAAAAATGACTTGCACTGGAGAACCATCTACACTCGTATATGTGTATTGATCTGCTGAGTTAATTTCATAACAATAGGTTGTGTTTACTGGTGCATCTTCACAATTTATTTCAATTGGACAATCTTCAGACATAATGTTAAACGTCTCAACAGAAAAACAAGTATTACTAATATTTTGAACATTTACAAAAATAGCCTGAGGGTTTGTAATCGCAGTATATTCTTCGGGTATAGTGATTGCATTAGCTTGATTAAAGGCATCATTATTAGTAAGATGAAAGCTTATATTAAAGTTAGTTGGATCGTCACCATTAAATAATTGTGCGTATATTGTTGTTAAGTCGAATACACCAGCAGATCCACATGCTATGATATCATCTGGTTGCGTTGTAATAGGTGTTTCTCCTAACTCAACATAAGTTTCTCCATAAGCAGAACACCCAGTAATTTCATCTGTAACAGTCACAGAGTATAAGCCAGCTTCAAAAACAATAATTTCTTGATCTGTTAAACCATTACTCCATACATAAGTTAAGTTTCCACCAGAAGCACCATTTACAAAAGGCGATAAAATCACTTCTTGCCCAGAACAAATAGTGTTTGGTTCGTTATAAAACAAAACTTCTAAACTTGAATTAAAGTTGACATATAAGCTTTCAATTGAAAAATTACCTGTAGAAATTTCTTCTATTCTAACATATATTGTTGTTGTGTTTGCACTCATACTAAAATTCTCAGGATTAGTAATGGCGTCAGTTTGTGTTTCGGCATTAGTTAGAGCTAAGTAATATGTAAACGTATAGTCTGTAACAGTTTGACCATTTAGCATATTAACTTCTTGCGTTGTTAAATCGACATCAATAATATCGTTAGGAGAATCAGCACATACATTAATAATTGCAGATGATGAAGCAACACAATTTACATCCACAATTAACTCCAATAACCCTACATATGAACAATCACCATATATTGTAGAGACTCTAAAATAAACTGTTTGACTTAAGGGTATGATATTAAAATAAGGAGAAGCTATAGGATTAACATCATTATAGGCATCAGGTTCTGTTTCATAATACGTTACAACTACTGTTGAGTTATCAGCACCATTTAATATTTCTAATGATTTACTTTCTAAATCAAATAGTGCTAAACCATCATCATCGTCATCACAAACTACAAGTGGTGTTGGGTTTGAAACAAAGTTAAAATCGTTTATAACCACTTCAAAATCTGTAAAAGAGTCACAGAAATTTGCAGAGGACACATAAAATTGATAATAACCCGTTTGAGTTACTTCTAATGTCGAGTTATATTCACCTGATAGTAAAATTCCATCATAGTACCATGAATAGCTAAAATTAGGATCATTTAATCCAGAATCTACTATAATTGAGGTACCGTTACAAATTTCATACACATCTAATAAGTTGGGTATTGGAGTAGAATTAACGACAAGGTCAAATGAAGTTTGCTCTAAATTACCTGTAGATAACTGCATAACATTAACGTAGATTGTTTGCGGATTGGTAACATTAGTGTAAATATTAGGTAATGGGTTTAATTGAGCATCTGCATCTTGTAATGTAGCATAATATGAAACAGCATAACTATTTGGACTTAATCCAGCTAAAATTTCTTGATTTTTTTGTGATAAATCAAACTGAGCAAACTCACCATTACCATCATCACAAGCAAAATAATCCGTTGGTTGATTAATCACAAAAGGACCTTCGTTACATAAAACTTCTGCTATCCAACCTGTAGTATTACCAGCATCATTACTAACAAAATGTAGCGTTAAACAACCCGATGTGCTATTTGCTTCTATAAAACCAGGAGAATCGACACCAGAATAACTTCCAATTAAAGGACTATTAACAGAAGTCCCATCATAAATTGATAAAACATCTTGATTTATTTGAGTAGAAAACTCTAAAAAGTTTATAGACATATAGCCACCTTCATTTGGTGAACATAACGTTAGCGTAAAATCTTCATTACTATTATAGGTTGAATCAGCTCCTCCAGAATCTGTGAGTAGAAAATCACACTCAGTCCAAGAACCATTTTGCATGGTAAGGTCTTGAGCTTTTATAAACGTTGTAAAAAAAAGGGCAATTAGCGGAATGAGTAATTTTGCTTTCATAAATAAGAGTTTGTTTGGTTGTTACAAGTTACAAATCAATATCAATTAACATAAGATATGTATCACTATTATAACAACATAAGTATAAGTTTTCCTACCCTATAATTGTATTTATCTAATTCTCTTAGTAGATTAATGCACTATATAACTGATAAAATGTAAATTTGCTAACTTTCATCAATACCCAATTTTAACAGCATGAATCACAAAGCAATCACGAGTACACAAAACCAACTTATAAAGCAAATTGTTGTTTTAAAAGAAAAATCTCGTGAGCGAAAAAAAACGGGTCTTTTTATAATTGAAGGTCAACGTGAGCTCATGCTTGCCATCAAAGCTCATTATAGTATTAAAACAGTGTTATTTTACCCAGAGTTGATTTCAAATGATGATTTAAATTTACTTATTTCTTCGGAAATAGAACGCATCCAAATCTCTAGAGATGTGTTTGAAAAATTGGCTCATCGTAGCTCTACGGAAGGCATTATTGCAATTGTTGAAATGAAACAGCATAGATTGGAAGATCTAAAATTTCTGAAGAAAAACCCTTTAATTTTAGTTGCAGAAGCGCCAGAAAAACCTGGTAATATTGGCGCAATACTCCGTACAGCAGATGCTGCAAATATAGATGCTGTTATCATTGCCAATCCCAAAGGTGATTTGTACAATCCAAATATTGTAAGATCTAGTGTTGGCTGTGTGTTTACAAATCAAATTGCAATTGGTAGTACAAATGAGATTATTGCCTTTTTAAATAAAAACGAGATCAATATTTACAGTGCTATTTTGCAAGAAGCTATAAATTATCATGAGCAGGATTACACCACATCTACAGCTATAGTTGTTGGCACCGAAGCTACAGGCTTAAGTGATGCATGGCGAGAAGCATCAACTCAAAATATTAAAATCCCTATGCAAGGAGAGATTGACAGTATGAATGTATCTGTTGCTGCCGGAATTTTGATTTTTGAGGTTAAACGTCAACGAAATTTTAATTAAATATGACAGCAACTACACTATACTACATTATCATTTTTATAATCGTTATCAATTTTATCATTGACAAGGTTTTAGATTACCTCAATGCAAAAAATTACGACAATCCAATTCCTACAGAATTACAGGATGTTTATGACGATACCGAATACAAAAAATCCCAAACCTATAAAAAAACCAATTACAAATTTGGCATTTGGAGCGCGCTGTTTTCAATAGTGCTTACTTTAGGGTTTCTGCTTTTTGATGGATTTGAATATGTAGACAACATCGCAAGACAATTTAGCGACAACTCTATTGTGATTGCTTTAATTTTCTTCGGAATAATTATGCTTGGTAGTGATATCGTTTCTACACCATTTAGCTATTATAAAACCTTTGTGATAGAAGAACGCTTCGGTTTTAATAAAACCACAAAAAAAACCTTTATACTTGATAAATTAAAAGGCCTTGTAATGATGGCAATTATTGGTGGCGGAATTCTTGCGCTCATCATTTGGTTTTACGAGCAAACACAAGAGTTATTTTGGTTGTACGCTTGGGGAATTGTGACCATTTTCACCATATTTATGAATATGTTTTACTCCAAATTAATTGTGCCTTTATTTAATAAACAAACCCCTTTAGAAGATGGGACTTTGCGTAATAAAATTTCGGCATATGCAACATCTGTAGGTTTTAATCTCGATAAGATTTTTATCATAGATGGTTCTAAACGCAGTACAAAAGCTAATGCCTATTTTTCTGGTTTTGGGAGTGAAAAACGTGTGACACTATTTGATACCTTGGTCAAAGAATTAGACGACGAAGAAATTGTGGCAGTACTTGCACATGAGGTTGGGCATTATAAAAAGAAACACATTATTTTTAATTTGGTAGCATCTATTGCTTTAACTGGATTAACGTTGTTTGTATTGTCTGTATTTATTTCAAATCCGTTGTTATCAAATGCGTTAGGCGTTAAAATCCCAAGTTTCCATGTTGGTATGATTGCTTTTGGGTTGCTCTATTCGCCGATTTCCGAAGTAACAGGTTTAATAATGAATCAACTCTCGCGTAAATTTGAATATCAAGCAGATGACTATGCAAAAACAACTTATAAAGGAGAACCTTTAATATCATCACTTAAAAAATTATCAAAAAATAGCTTGAGCAATTTAACGCCTCATCCTGCTTATGTTTTTATGCATTATTCACATCCTACGTTGCTAGAAAGAGTAAGGAATTTACAGGATTCTTAATTAAAAAAACGTGTTGAAATATTAAAATAACGTAATTTTTTACGCAACCTTTTTGTGAATCCCACATCTATCTAATAAACAACAACTTATGCGACTTAAAACAACTTTTCTACTATTTTGTTTTCCTTTGCTAATGATGTCGAGATGTGAAGACCCATTTCCTGCTGGTCTTGAGACAACGGTTAGTGGTAAATTAATTGATGAAACTAGTAATACACCATTACAGGGTCAAAAATTAAGATTAAGTGAAAATTTACAAAATGCACCTTTTAGATATATAGATTCTACACTAACAGATATTGACGGATATTATTCAATGACATTTACAACTTCTGGAGAAGGAATTAGATACTATCTTGAAGCAGAACGAACTGATTCTATTTGGGATAATCAATATGGTATAAGAGAAATAGATAGTATTGGTCACTTCAATACAATTAATTTAGACTTTTTAAAATTATACCCATACACCATAAATATCACTGGTGAAAATTTGATAGATGCAACAATTTATATGAATAGCTTGTACACTTTAAACAATACTATTAACCCCTTATTGGGATCAAATTTCTCAGAAACAAGATCTTTATTTATTAGTCCGTATTATAATCATCAACTCAAATTTTATAGACCTTTAGAAAACGGTGAAGATGAAATATACGTACACATAATTGAAGCGTCAAATATCTATGATGAAAATGTAATCAATATAACGCTAACAGACGATCTATTTGAAACTGTAAATTAATTGTAATTTACAACCAGTATATAATTTTTAAGTTTTATACTTTTGATGAACTTCTTATACAAAACCCTAAAAACACATTGCACAATAAAATTATTGTGCTTACTTTAGTTCTATGACAGAGGAAGCCATAGAAAAAGAAAATGCAGAGATTGCAAAAGCCTATAAAAATCTTTTAAAAGTAAGTTATCAAACGCTTACTAAAGAAGACAAGCTACTCATTCGCCAAGCGTTTGAGGTGGCTTTAGATGCGCATAAAGATCAACGTCGAAAATCTGGAGAAGCTTATATTTTTCACCCAATTGCAGTAGCAAGAATTGTGGCAAGTGAGATAGGCTTAGATGCAACAAGTATTGCCTCTGCTCTACTTCATGATGTTGTTGAAGATAGTCCAGATTACACAAAAGATGATATTGCTCGACTTTTTGGTGAAACTATTGCTCGTATTGTTGATGGATTAACAAAAATCTCATCCCTTAGTAAAGAGACAGATGTTTCTACTCAGGCTGAGAATTTTAGAAAAATGCTACTCACACTCAATGATGATGTGCGTGTGATTATTATTAAAATTGCCGACCGTCTCCATAATATGCAAACTATGGACTCTATGCGACCAGACAAGCAAGAGAAAATAGCTTCAGAAACCCTATACATATACGCACCTTTAGCTCACAGAATAGGTTTATACAACATCAAGACAGAGCTCGAAGATCTTGGTATGAAATATACTGAGCCTGAAGTTTACGACGACATCTTAGAGAAAATGCAAGAGAGTAAACAAGAACAGGATGAATACATAAAAACATTTTCAAAAGTCATTGAAGACTCCTTAGATAAAGAAGGCTTAAACTATGAAATTAAAGGACGTCCAAAATCTATTTATTCCATTAGAAAAAAGATCTTAAAACAAGGTGTAGATTTTGATGAAGTTTATGACAAATTTGCGGTAAGAATTATTTATAAATCAGATTTTAAGAATGAAAAATTCTTAGCCTGGAAAATTTATTCTATCGTCACCGATCATTTTACACCCAATCCAACACGACTTCGTGATTGGATCTCTTCACCTAAATCTACAGGTTACGAAGCACTTCATATTACGGTTATGGGTCCAAAAAATAGATGGGTTGAAGTACAAGTACGTAGTGAACGCATGAATGAAATTGCAGAAAAAGGGTACGCTGCGCACTACAAATATAAAGAAGGAAATGCTGAAGATGCTCTAGACACTTGGATTGGAAAACTACAAGAAGCCTTAGAAAGTAATGAAACCAATGCCGTAGATTTTGTAGAACAGTTTAAACTCAACCTCTACTCAAAAGAAATCTTTGTGTTCTCTCCCAAAGGAGACTTAAAGTCTTTACCAAAAGGTGCCACACCTCTAGATTTTGCATTTAGTGTACATACTGAAGTAGGAATGAAAACCAAAGGTGCCAAAGTAAATGGCAGACTGGTACCACTAAGTCATGAACTCAACAGTGGTGATCACGTTGAGATTTTAACTTCGGAAACGATAAAACCTAACCGAAATTGGTTAGATTATGCAACCACAGCTAGAGCCTTAAGCAAAATAAAATCGGCACTAAAAGCAGATAAAAAAGACCTTGCCGAACAAGGAAAAGAAATTTTAAGACGAAAATTAAAGCAACTCAAAATTGCATTAGATGAAAAGTCTATCAATGAAATGGTTACCCATTTTAAATTAAAAACAAGTTTAGATTTATTTTACCGTGTTGGGATAGGCACTATTGACAACTCAATGCTCAAAGACTATGCTTCATCAAGAAGCAATATGTTTATGAGTTATATTAAAAATAAAATTCGAAAACCTTCTGTTGCTCCAGATATTGACAAAGATGAAATCACCTCTAAATATGACCAACTCGTTTTTGGAAAAGAAGAAGAAAAATTAGACTATAAACTATCTACTTGCTGTAACCCTATTCCTGGTGATCCCGTTTTTGGATTCTTAACAATTAATGACGGTATTAAAGTTCATAAAAAAAATTGCCCAAATGCCTTAAGTATGCAATCTAATTATGCATACCGAGTCATGACTGCAAAATGGATAGACTCCTCACAACAAGTATTTGCGACACAAATAAAATTATCAGGAATCGATAACCTTGGTCTAGTTAATAATATTACTCAAGTGATTTCTTCTAACATGCATGTTAATATGAAGAGCATTAGCTTTGAGTCTGATGATGGCATTTTTACAGGAAAAATAAATGTCGTCGTACCTAACATAACCATGTTAAAAAAGCTCATTGATAATCTTAAAAAAATTAATGGAATCGATAAAGTAACAAGAGTTTAAAACCTAAAATTAACGCTTCCATTTTTTAGCTAAAATTTATAATATTTTTGGTTTAAAAATGTGTAAATTTGGAGCTTGAAGAAATGAAAACTCCACACGAGTTAAAAATGAGCAAAAAAACAGAACAGACTAACCAAGAGATTGTAAAAAACGTTTTTACAAAGTTTCTAGAAGAAAAAGGGCATAGAAAAACACCTGAACGCTACGCGATACTTCAAGAAATCTATGAAAATGAAGAACATTTTGATATAGAATCTTTGTATATCAAAATGAAAAATAAAAACTATCGTGTTAGTCGAGCTACGCTATACAATACCATTGAAATTTTAATGGAATGTGCACTAGTTAGAAAACATCAATTTGGTCAAAACCAAGCGCACTACGAGAAATCGTATTTTGACAAACAACATGATCATGTGATTATGACTGATACAGGAGAAGTTATAGAATTTTGTGACCCTCGTATTCAATCTATCAAAAAAACAATTGAAGAGGTTTTTGATATATCGATCTCTAACCACTCTTTATATTTCTACGGAACAAAAAATAAACCAACTAATTAATTACACAATGGCAGTAGATCTACTACTAGGATTACAATGGGGCGACGAAGGCAAAGGAAAAATTGTTGATGTACTCACCTCCAAATACAATATTATTGCTCGTTTTCAAGGCGGACCAAATGCAGGTCACACCCTAGAATTTGACGGTATCAAACATGTATTGAGAACGATACCTTCTGGGATTTTTCATACAGAATCTATGAACGTTATTGGTAATGGTGTCGTTATTGATCCTGTTGTTTTTGTGCAAGAACTTGATGGTTTAGATCAATTTAAATTAGATTACAAGTCCAATTTAATTATTTCTAGAAAAGCACATGTCATTTTACCTACACATCGCTTATTAGATGCGGCCTCAGAAACCTCTAAAGGAAAAGCTAAAATTGGCTCAACCCTTAAAGGTATTGGTCCAACTTATATGGATAAAACTGGTCGTAACGGTATTAGAATTGGTGATTTAGAACAAGACAATTGGAAAGAAAAATATAGAGCTTTAGCAAACAAGCATGAAGCCATGATTGGATTTTACAATGTAGATATTCAATACGATTTAAAAGAAATGGAAGAAGAATTCTTTACTGCTGTAGAGCGTTTAAAAGAATTACAGTTTATTGATAGTGAAGAATACTTAAACCAAGCCTTAAAAGCAGATAAGCCAATTTTGGCAGAAGGTGCTCAAGGCTCATTATTAGATATCGATTTTGGAACCTATCCATTTGTAACATCATCCAACACTACGGCTTCTGGAGCATGTACAGGTTTAGGTGTTGCGCCAAACAAAATTGGTGAAGTATTCGGTATTTTTAAAGCTTACACGACTCGTGTTGGTTCTGGCCCTTTTCCTACAGAATTATTTGATGAAGTTGGATCTGATATGGCAAGAGTTGGTCATGAATTTGGAGCAGTTACAGGACGACCAAGACGTTGTGGTTGGTTAGACCTAGTGGCTCTTAAATACGCATGCCAAGTAAATGGTGTGACACAATTAAGTATGATGAAAGGTGATGTACTTTCTGGATTTAAAACCTTAAAAGTATGTACAGCTTACAAATACAACGGTGAAACTATTACACACTTACCATTTAATATAGAAGAAGAAAACGTTACTCCTATTTATACAGATTTTAAAGGTTGGAAAGATGATTTAACTAAAATGCGAAACGTGTCTGAATTTCCTTCGGAATTAAATGACTACATCTCATTTCTAGAAAAAGAATTAGAAATCCCAATAACCATAGTTTCTGTAGGACCAGATCGTACACAGACTATTCACAGATAAATATTAATGAAATCTGTTTTATACTGTATTATAATTCTATCTTTTTTTAATGTTTTTGAGCGTCGTTGTTCAAATTTTAAATCTGGAAGTTTTAAATACAAAAACACAGATTATCACGAATGGACTTTTATTAGAAACGACACTCTTCAAATAGAAGAAAATTCTGCTTCTGGTGTTATCATTTATAGTAAAATAGAATGGTTGACAGATTGTAAGTACAAACTTATTTGTACTAAAGTTGACAATTCCACTGTAGATGATTCCGAATTTATAGGTACCGAATTTATAACTACTATTTATGACACGAGTAATAGTAGTTATAAATGTCGTACATCAAGCACATTAGGAACCATGGAATTTGAGATTATAAAAACTAAATAACACTGTAAACTTTAAACAGGCTTATACTCTATTGTCACATTATGTCGTTATTTTACATGATAAAATATGTATCACAGTAGTACTTTTTTTTACGATAAAAATGTTATTTAAAACGCCGTGAATCCTAATGTCTCTAGTACATCAGTTCAATTTCTCTACTAAAAATCTGTTAACAGTTACATTTCCGAAGAGATAATAGTTATTTTTGAAATAAATTAAACAGCCTTGACTCTAGCATTAAGATATTTACTACTCATTACATGTTGTTTTATGACAGCAGTTTCTCATGCGCAACAACCCAAGAAAATCTATATAGAATATTCGGGTTTTACAGTTAGAGACTCATTAAAAGGAGAAAATATTACGACGTTTGTACGAAGTGACCAAGGCCAAATTCATATTGTTCATGAAGGTATAGATATGTGGTGCGATAAGGCATTGTATTACCAAAATGAAGATTTTATTGAAGCGTATAGTAATGTGAGAATGAAGCAAGGCGATACGATAAATATGAGTTCAGATTATGCTGAATATAGTGGTATTACTCAATTAGCAATTGCTGCAGGTAAAGTGATTTTAACAGAGCCACAATCTACACTAACTACAGATACACTCTACTTTGATCGCACCAAACAACAGGCTTATTATAACAGTAAGGGTAAGGTTGTTAGAGATTCATCTGGTACAATTACGAGTCAAATTGGGAGGTATTATATGAATGAGAGTAAATACCGATTTTTAAAAGATGTCATTTTAGTGAATCCTGAATATACACTAGAAACAAATCAGCTCGATTTTTATTCTGAAACAGGCCACGCTTTTATGTATGGTCCTTCTACCATAACAGGTGACGTAAGCAAAGTATATTCTGAACGTGGTTTTTACGACACCAACAATGATTTTGGATACTTTATAAAAAACTCTAAAATAGATTATGATAATCTTCAAATTGAAGGTGATAGTTTATATTTTGATCGTAATCGCAGTTTTGCTTCTGCAGATAATAATATTACAGTAACTGATACGGTAAATAAGACCATAATAAGAGGTCATCATGGTGAAGTATTTAGAGCTAAAGATTCTTTATTTATTACCAAACGTGCTTTAGCGATAACAGTTCAAGAAAACGATTCATTATATATACATGCAGATACGTTGATGGTTACTGGCAAACCAGAGCATAGAATCACTAGAGCGTTTTATAATGCAAAAATGTATAAAAGTGATATGAGTGGAAAAGCAGATTCTATTCATGCCGATCATAAGTCTGGATTAACTCAACTTATCAATTTAAAGCGTTTTAATACAGGTGATGCCTTTTCTATTGCCAGAAAACCTCTCATTTGGAATTTAGGCAATCAAATGTCTGGAGATTCGATACATCTTATTTCTAATGTTGAAAAAGAAGAATTAGACTCCCTTAAAGTTTTCAATAATGCATTTTTAATTAGCAAAGACACCTTAGGTGATGGTTTTAATCAAATTAAAGGGCAACGACTAATTGGCTTGTTTAAAAACAATGAACTTTATAATGTAGATATTATTAAAAATGCTGAAATTATTTTTTACAGTAGAGATGATAAGGACACTTTAATAGGGATTAATAAATCAAAATCTGGTAGTATTAATCTTCAGTTTGATGGACCATATAAAGTGATTACACTTTTAAATCAGGTAGATGGTGAAATTTATCCGGAGAGCCAATTTCCGAAGAATGCACGAAAATTTAGAGGTTTTGACTGGAGAGGTGACGAACAACCAAAAAGTGTAGACGATTTATTTAGTGAGGATCCTCCATTAAATTTACCAATAATAAAAGGCTTAGATCCTTATGTTGAAGATGAAGAATTTGTGGATGAAGCACTTTTAAAACGTATTGAAAAAGCGGGTGAAAAAGATAAAGACGAGATTAATAAAGCAGGACGTCAATTACCAAAACCCACTAAAAAAAGAGATTCTACACAGCAAATTTTAAAACCTTTAGTTAAAAAAGGGAATTAAATGACATCAGATTTTTATAAATACCAAGCACAAACCACGCCTCACCCATTGGCTATGACTATTTCACATGCCGAAGGTTCATATATTTATGATACCACCCAAAAGGCGTATTTAGATTTTGTAGCTGGTGTTTCTGCTTGTAGTTTAGGCCATAAACACCCTAAGGTCGTTGCTGCTATTAAAAACCAATTAGACAAATATCTACACGTAATGGTTTATGGGGAATACATCCAAGAACCTGCTGTAGAATTAACAAAACTACTAGCATTACATCTCCCTAAACCTCTAGAAAAGACATATTTAACCAATTCTGGTGCAGAAGCCGTTGATGGTGCTATAAAACTCGCTAGACGTGTTACAGGTAGAAGTGAGATTATTGCAGCACATCATGCTTATCATGGCAACACTATGGGAGCTCTAAGTGTTATGGGATTTGAAGAACGCAAACAACCGTTTAGACCTTTAATCCCAGATGTGAGCTTCATTAGCTTTAATACTTTTGAAGATCTATCAAAAATCACAACCAAAACTGCTGCTGTTATTTTAGAAACCATACAAGGAGGTGCAGGTTTTATAGAGCCTAAAGCGGGTTACCTAGAAAAAGTTAGGCAACAATGTGATGCTGTTGGCGCTTTATTAATTTTAGATGAAATTCAACCAGGAATTGGACGCACAGGTAAATTATTTGGTTTTGAGCATTATAATTGTACACCAGATATTTTAGTTACTGGAAAAGGATTAGGTGGCGGAATGCCAATTGGAGCCTTTACAGCGTCATCAGCTCATATGAATTTACTGCAGGACAACCCTAAACTTGGCCATATCACAACTTTTGGTGGACATCCTGTAATTGCTGCGGCAGCCTTAGCTACATTACAAGAAATTACAGAAGGTAATTTAATGGCTCTAGCTTTAGAAAAAGAACAATTAATTAGACACTATTTAAAGCATTCTTTGATTACTGAAATTCGCGGACGAGGATTAATGTTAGCTGCAATTACAACATCAGCAAACATTACAAATGACGTGATTTTAAAATGTAAAGACGAACAATTAATTCTATTTTGGCTTCTGTTTGAACCTAAAGCAATCCGAATTACGCCACCTTTAACGATCTCAAATGACGAAATTATTAAAGGTTGTAAGATCATTTTAAGGGTTTTAGATTCAATTTCTTAATATTTTTCTCAACAAACAATATCAGATAATGCATTGTTTTTAAACCACTTAAACCAAACCATCTAAATGTTAACTACAAGTGTTAACTACTTTGTTAAAAACATTGAACCAAAAAAAACAAAATCCATTCTTGATAACTGTACATTTATTTAAACAAACAATGCTATTTGCTTATGGAGTTTGGTCTACCCGAAGACAACAATAATATCTCGCTTAAAAAATTTGAATCGATGCTCAAAACGAATAATGTTTTGTTCTTTGATTCTAATGAATTTGAAAACATTATACATCACTATTTAGAAATAGGGAAAATAGCGTTGGCAAAAAAAGCGATTAAATTAGGTCTAGATCAACACCCTTCTTCAATCAACTTAAAACTATTTCAAACCGAAATTCTAGTATTAGAAAATAAGTTTGATGACGCCAATAAAGTACTTGAAGCGCTTCATGTTATAGAGCCAAATAACGAAGAAGTTTACATCCAAAAAGCCAATGTGTTATCTAAACAAGATATGCATGAAAAAGCAGTAAATACATTGTTGATTGCTTTAGATTTAGCTACAAATAATGAAGGGATTGGTGATTTGTATGCCTTAATTGGTATGGAATACTTATTTCTAGATCAATTTGAAAATGCAAAACTATATTTTAAAAAGTGTTTAGATATAGACTTAGAAGATTATTCAGCTCTATATAATATCATCTACTGTTATGATTTTCTTGAGGAACACAATGACGCGATTACATTTTTAAATTCTTATGTAGATCAAAACCCTTATTGCGAAGTAGCTTGGCACCAATTAGGCCGTCAATATGTAACCATTAACGACTTAGACAAAGCACTTGCTGCTTTTGAATTTGCTATAATTTCAGATGACAGTTTTGTAGGCGCATACCTTGAAAAAGGTAAAGTTTTAGAAAAGAAAAAGCACTTTTTAGAAGCTATTGAGAATTATAAAATCACATTAGCTTTAGAAGAACCAACTTCATTTGCACTGCTTAGAATTGGACATTGTTATGATAAATTAAAACAGTATGATTTAGCCGTACAGTATTATTATAAAACAGTACATGAAGACCCTTTATTAGATAAGGGTTGGATTGCAATTACTAAATTTTACAACAAGCAAAAGAATTATCAAAAAGCTCTATTTTATATTAATAAAGCTATAAATATTGATAGCGAAAATGTGGTTTATTGGAAACTCTATGCACAAATTAATTCTCGTCTTAACTTTTTAGAAGAAGCCGAACATGGTTATAAAAAAACTTTAGATTTAGGTAACTATGAGCTTCAAACGTGGTTATCTAGAGCAGATATTCTAATAACATTAGGAGAATTTGAAGCTGCTATTTTAAATCTGATTCAAGCTGCCGAATTTCATCCAGAAACTGCCGAAATAGAATTCCGTTTGGCTGGATTAAATTTTACATTACATGAAAACAGCAAAGGTCATTATCACCTTAAAAATGCAGTACTTCTAAATCATGAGTTTGAATATATCATCGAAGAATTATTTCCAAAAGTACTACAAAGACCAACAGTGAGAGAAATTTTATTAGCGGCTAAAAAGTAGTCATATCACCTATTTTTCTTTTGTAGTTTGAATCCAATAAAACGATTGGTATTTCCTATCTTTACTGTTCGTTATTACAATCAACTATGCAAAGACAATTTAAAGATTACTTTTTTATCTCACTTAAAGGAATCGCCATGGGAGCAGCAGACGCAGTTCCAGGTGTCTCTGGAGGAACAATAGCACTTATTTCTGGGATTTATGAAGAATTAATTTCTACAATCGCCAATGTAAATTTATCTATAGTTACAACGTTACGAAAAGAAGGGTTTAAAGCGTTTTGGACACAACTCAACGGAAACTTCTTATTAGCTTTACTAACAGGTATTGGAGTCAGTTTTGTGGTATTTATGCGTATTGCAAAATTTCTATTAGAACAACATCCTATATTAATTTGGTCATTTTTCTTCGGATTAATTATAGCAAGCATTTGGTTTGTTGGTAAGCAAATAGAAAAATGGAATCTAGCTACCATAATTGCCGTCATCTTTGGTGCAGTTATGGCCTATTACATCTCAACCTTACCTTCGTTAGGCGCAAATGATAATCCGTATTTTCTATTTTTAGCTGGTGCAATAGCTATTTGCGCCATGATTTTACCTGGTATTTCAGGCTCATTTATTTTAGTAATACTTGGAGCTTATAAAACCTTAAGTGATGCACTCCATGATTTTGATATAAAAAAAATCGCCATTTTTATGACTGGAGCAGTTATAGGATTATTAACCTTTAGTCGTGTTTTAAAATGGTTATTTAAAAATTACTACAACACTACTCTAGCGCTTTTAACAGGATTTATAATTGGATCACTTAATAAAGTTTGGCCATGGAAAAAAACGCTATCCGTTTTAGACGATAGAACTGGTGCAATTGAAGACTTCATCAAAATATCTGACGTAGGTACATTATCAATTTTTCAACAACAAACTAATGATTTTGAAACTTATAAAACGGTTTTAGAAGAAAGTATTTTACCTGGATCTTACTCTGGAGACGCACAATTATGGCAAGCTATTCTATTAATGGTTTTTGGGTTTTTAACCATTTTTCTTCTTGAAAAAGTAGGCGCCAAAAAACAATAAAATGCAAAGTACACGAACTCTCAAAGATCGTATTTTCTTAGTCATTAAAGGACTTGGAATGGGAGCTGCAAATAAAGTTCCTGGCGTTTCAGGTGGTGTTGTTGCTTTTGTGGCAGGTTTTTATGAAGAGTTTATATATTCACTTCAACGTGTTAATAAAACAGCATTAAAACTATTAGTTAACGGTAGGTTTCAAAGTTTTTACAAGTACATAAATGGTAAATTTTTAAGTCTATTATTCTTAGGAATGATAGTTAGCTACTTTAGTATTTCAAAAATTTTAGACTATTTTATTGAACACTTTGAACTCTACGTTTGGAGTTTGTTTTTTGGGATGATTATTGGCTCAATTTACTATATTAATAAAGACTTTAAAGATTGGAATTTTAAAAGTATACTATCACTTATAGTTGGTGTTAGCCTTGGAATTGCAATAAGTTTCTTAGATCCAGCCAAAGAAAATGACAATCTGTTCTTTGTTTTTTTCTGTGGTATTATTAGCGTTTCTGGCATGACGTTACCTGGATTCTCAGGATCATTTATTCTTATTCTTTTAGGTAATTATATTCTACTGCTTGTAGATTCGGTGAATGCCTTGTATGATACAATTTCAGATATGATAACAGGAGATTTCAGCTTTATTCAAAATGAAGTAAGAATAAGACTTCTTAAAGTACTCAGCGTATTTACACTTGGCTCTGTGGTTGGCTTAGTATCATTTTCACATATTTTGAATTATGTACTCAAACATTATAAAAGTATTACTACTGCATCCATTATTGGGTTTATTGTGGGTTCTTTAGGTGTAGTTTGGCCATGGAAGAAAACCATTTTTAAAACCCATGGTGACGGCTCCTTTTTACTAGATTCTAGAGGCGAAAAAATCATAACTAATTATGAACGCTTCCTACCTCAGTTAGAAACTCAAACATACATTGCAATTGTATATATCATTTTAGGCATCATCATTGTGCTCGCTCTAGAACGCTATGGTCAACACACAAAAACAAGTATATGAATAGATTAGGTTTAATTGGCAAAGATATTTCATACTCATTTTCTAGAGGGTATTTTGCAACTAAGTTTGAAAAGCAAAATTTACCATTTACTTATGAGAATTTTGATTTGCAGCACATTTCAGAATTTAAAAAACTCTTTACCAAACCTCATAATATTGTTGGGTTTAACGTCACGATACCTTACAAAGAAGCCATTATACCATACTTGGATAGCTTGAGCAAAAAAGCTAAGAAAATTGGAGCCGTAAATACGATTACAGTTGATAAAAAGGGCAAATTAAAAGGCTACAATACAGATTGCTATGGCTTTAAAAAATCAATTAAACCCTATCTTAAACCATACCATAAAAAAGCATTAATTCTTGGTACAGGTGGTGCGTCAAAAGCAATTGCTTACACACTTAAAGAGCTAGATATAACATTTGATTATGTATCTAGAACAAAAAAAACTGGTGTTAAATTTACTTATGAAACACTTACTTCGGAAATTTTACAGAAATACACCTTTGTTATAAATAGTACACCAATTGGAACACATCCTAATGTTGAAGACTGTCCGAAAATTCCATATGAAGGCATTACCGACAAACACTTTCTATTTGATTTAGTCTACAATCCTAGTGAGACAAAATTTTTAACCATAGGCAAATCTAAAGGTGCAGCAATCTGCAACGGACAAAAAATGTTAGAGTATCAAGCTGAAAAAGCTTGGAGAATATGGGATTTAACCCCTTAAACATTCTAAACAGCGACTTCTTTTTTGTAAATCAGACACTTGTTACTATATTAGCCTTCTAATATTAAAACATTGAAAAATGTCTGAGAATGATAACCTGCAAGAAGCAGATGGAAACAAAGCAATAAATTCTAACGAAGCACCTCTAACTTCAGAAGGTTCGCAACCTGAAAGTGAGCCAATTTCCGAAGTAACAAAAACGACCATAGAAGATGTTGTTGACACTACTACTGAAGAAGTAAAAGAAGCTCTAGAACCAGTTGAAGACACTAAAGTTGACGACGCTACCAAAACAGATGCTCACGTTGAAGAAATTGACGAGTCTAATGCTGAAGATGCTGAAGATGAAGAGAATATTGAACGACATACATTAGAGTCTAAAGACTACCACGCTATGTCTATGGAGCAGTTAACGATAGAGTTTGAGCAACTTATAGAAAACCATAAAGTACAAAACATTAAATCACAGGTTGAAGAGATTAAATCTGAATTCAACTCAAAATTTGATGCCTTACTAGACGAAAAAAAGGAAGAGTTTTTAAGTGAAGGTGGTAATGAAATTGATTTTTACTACGCTTCTCCTGTTAAAAAACAATTTAACAATGTTTTTAAAACGTATAGAAACAACCTAAGCGCTTATTATAAAAAGCGTGAAAATGATTTAAAAGGTAATCTAGAAAATAGGTTACAGATTATTGAAAAAATAAAAGGTTTGGTTAACGATGAAGAAAACATCAATACAACATATAAAATCTTTAAGGATTTACAAGAACAATGGCGAAATGCTGGTCCGATACCAAGAGACCGATACAATAATGCATGGAATTCGTACCATCATAATGTAGAAGTTTTTTACGATGTATTGCATTTAAATCGTGATTTAAGAGACTTAGATTTTAAGCATAATTTAGAGCAAAAAACTAAAATTATTGAACGCGCTGAAGAATTAGCTGCAGATAATAATATTAATCGTTCGTTTAGAGAATTACAAGTTTTACATAAAATGTGGAAAGAGGAATTAGGTCCTGTTTCTAGAGAACATCGTGATGAAGTTTGGGAACGTTTTAGTAAAGCCACTAAAACTATACATGACAAGCGTCAAGATTATTATGCAGATTTAGATAAAGCTAGTGAGAAGAATTTAGAGGTTAAAGAAGAGATTATTTCTAGGATTGCTGCTATTTCTAACGATCCTTCTAACGCTCATAATGCATGGCAAAAGAAAATAAAATCTATTGAGTTATTAAGAGAAGAATTCTTTAAGGCAGGAAAAGTACCTCAAAAAGTAAATGAAGCTACATGGGCTAAGTTTAAAGATGCGGTAAGAACTTTTAATCGTCAAAAAAATAGCTTCTATAAAAATCTCAAGAAAGATCAATATGATAACTTAGAGAAAAAGAAAGCGTTAATTCAAATTGCCTTAGATAATAAAGATAATGAAGATTTAGCTGCTACAACACCTTTGATGAAAAAAATACAAGGTGATTGGAAAAAAATTGGACACGTACCTAGAAAAGATAGTGACAAAATTTGGAAGCAATTTAAAGGAGCCTGTAATGCGTATTTTGATAGATTAAATTCTAAACGAGATGAAGCCAACAAAGAACTAATGGTCTCTTATGAGCAAAAAAATGCTTTGCTTAAAGAAGTGAATGCTTTAGAACTATCTGGTGATTCTAAAAAAGATATCGTTACAATAAAAGAAAAGATTGCAGCCTGGAAAGCTATTGGTCATGTACCTTCTAACAAACGATATATTGATGGTAAATTTAACAAAGCTCTTGACGCATTGTTTGGTAAGCTAGATATGGATAGAGCTAAATTAGAGATGATCAAATTTGAAAATAAGCTTGAAAGTTTAGCTCAACCTGGAGGAGATACTAGAGCTTTAGACAACGAGCAAAACTTTATCAGAAAAAAGATTGGAGATATTAAAGGTGAAATTATTCAATTAGAAAATAATATGCAGTTTTTCTCCAATGTCGATGATAACAACCCTTTAGTTAAAGAAGTCATTAAAAATGTAGATAAGCATAAAAAGAACTTATCCATTTGGGAAAATAAATTAAAGAAGATTAAGAGCATGTATTAATTGATGCAAGACTTAAAATCAAAATGGATTCAAAGTGAATTGGATGAATGGACAGAGTTTAATGCAATACAATTGCAAAACACACCATTTACAACTGATACTAAAGGTGTTTTAATTAATGGTTTTCCCAAATATGCTGCACCATTTTTGAGTTTTGATCTAGAGAATTATGATTGCAAATTTCAAACTATAAACGCTTATTATTCAGGATATACACTGAATCCTAAAACAAAACACTATTGGTTTTTTGGATCTGACGAAAATGGAAATCCAATATGTATAGATTCTAATTCAAATGATAAAATAATATTATTAGATCATGAGCAGGAATTTGAACCCATTCAAACCATTAACAACAATGTTTTAGAACTGTTTGCATGTCTGTTAGAATATAAACATTTTATAGATTTAATTAATTCTCAATTTGGAAAAGATGGATTCTTTGATTTAAAATATACGACCAAACATGTCAATGAATTGCAAAAAAAATTGGAGCGTATAAATTTGAATATTTTTGAAGACTCCAATTTTTGGCGAAGTGAAATAAACTTGCTTTTTGAAAACATAAAAGCTTAACTATAAAAAGACCATCATTTCTGATGGTCTTTTCTCTTTTTCATAGCAATTTAAAAGCAAATAAATGCTACTACTCTATTTACGTAACTACTTAAAATTTGGTTTTCATATACAAATATTGATTAACTTTAATTCATGAATTCAATTATAGAAAATTTTTACAGTGCATTTAAACATCAAGATGCAGAAACTATGGTAGATTGTTATCACGATGATATAGTTTTTGAAGATCCTGCTTTTGGAATTTTAAAAGGTGAGCAAGCAAAAAATATGTGGCGCATGTTAATTAGTTCTCAAAAAGGTAAAACGTTTAAAGTAGACTACTCAGATATAAACTCTAAAAACAATATGGGTAACGCAAAATGGGAAGCAAAATATAATTTTAGTAAAACTGGTAGACCTGTTCACAATAAAATTGTTGCACATTTTGAGTTTAAAGATGGTAAAATTATAAAGCACTTAGATACTTTTAATTTACACACTTGGTCTAAGCAGGCTTTTGGTTTAAAAGGGTATTTACTTGGAGGCACTTCCTTTTTTAAGAAAAAGCTAAATCAACAAACTAATCAACTATTAACTAAGTTTGAAAATAACTTATAAAATAAAAAAAGCTACCTAAATAAATAAGTAGCTTTTGTAATAATTAATTCTGTTTCTTTTTAGGGACTTACGTTTACTTTATGTTTCAGTATTAATTACACTATTTGTATTTCAAAATGTATGCCAAAGTAGTACATGTACTCTAATTTACAATTTGAATTCGTTCAAAAATTATTCGGCAAATATACAATTACTATCATCATCAAAAGCACCTTTTGTATCACAAATTTTAAATAATTTTTCATTTTTATAATACTTTCGTTTTGAATACTTACCATGTGCTTTGTGTAATTCAATACGATCAAAACCCTTGCTATCATAACTTATTTTAGCAATCCCAGATATTGGCTCATTATCAACATAATAGATATTATATAGCAATTTACCATCAGATCGAAATGCGATATGAGACTTTTGTTTTAGGCCGTAAATATCAATTACATTAATGGTGTCATTATTTACAACCTCATATTTTGGAGCGCCTCGTCTCACTTTATATTTATGTTTTGTTTTTTTAATAATCTCATCGTTTAATGTCACCACTTTTGGTTCTGATTTTAAATTAGAAATTTCATAAATCAAATCATATGTACAATTACATTCTACGAATTCTTCAGCAAACACCTCATTAACTTCGGTTATTGAATCATTTATTTTTATGGTTTCTTCTGAAATTTTAATAAAATTATGATACCTCAATTTAAGGGTATCATTAGCCATCGTTATTTCTCCTTTAGCTGTTCGTTCACAATTTGTTGCTACAACAATGTTATAAATATGAGATGTTTTTGTAATCGTGTGATTTAAAATACGATTTTGAATATTGTGCCTATTTCCGAAGTAAAACTCCTCACACTCTGACGATGTATATCTAATTAATTGAGGACTGTCTCCTTGAGCATTACAAAATATCGAAGTAAAACAGAGTAGCACAACATTAATGAAATAAAATATATGACGACTACTCACGTGAGAATTTAATTAAGAATACTGAGGTATTTTACCAACAACGCCTTTGTAAAACGCTTTCATAAATGCAAAATCTGCTTCCACATCATCTGTAGGATAAAACGGTTCTGAAATATGATTTTGTTTATTTTTAAAATCTAAAGTAAACATGATAATTGGTACATTGGCTGCTTTAGCAATGTAATAAAACCCTGTTCTCCATTCGTCAACTTTTTTACGTGTTCCTTCTGGAGCTAGAGTTAATCTAAACTCTTCTTTGTTTTTAAATAATTGGGCAATGGCTTCTACTTTATTTTGACCCGAAGTTCTGTCTAATGCAGCACCACCTATGGCTTTAAAATAATATTTTAATGGCCAAACAAACAATTCTTTTTTAGCCACAAAATTTGTTTTAATTCCTGTGACTTTCCGTAGATACAACCCGATAAAGAAATCATGCCAACTGGTATGTGGAACAGCAATAATAACTGCTTTCTTTACAGTGTCTTGAGAAAAATTAGTATTGCCTGTGACTTTCCAACCTAATAATTTGAAGTAAATAATACGAGCTAGCCATCTCATATTACATCTTTTGATAAAGCGCTCTCAGTGTATCTCGAGTAATAACTTGTTCCCAGTTTTTACCAATAGCGTTTTCCCACAATGGTGTTAAACTTAGAGCAACATCGATCATTGTATCAAACTCATCATCTCCTAAATGCGCACATATACCTTGAGGTATTGTGATATTATGCTTTTCTTTCATGGCTTTATACATGGCAACACCTTCTGGATAATACTCCTCCAAATGTTCAAAAACAATACAGTTTCCTACACCATGTTTTATTCCTAGAAGATAACCTAAGCCATAGCTCATGGCATGTGCCACTCCAACTTGAGAATAAGCAATGCTCATACCGCCATGCCAAGAAGCCATCATTAACTTATCTTGAGACTCTTCAACAGAGAGCGTATCAGACAAAAAGATTTCTTTACAAAGCTCTAGAGCTTTTTCTCCATAACTTTGGCTAAATGCGTTTAAAAACGTTCCGTTTAAAGATTCTATACAATGAACAAAACAGTCCATACCTGTATAAAACCATTGGTCTTTTTGCACACCTGCAGTTAATTCTGGATCTAAAATAACTTGATCAAAAGGTGTAAAATCACTGTTAATTCCTAATTTTCGTTCAGGACCAGTTAAAATTGTGGTTCTAGAAACCTCGGCTCCTGTACCAGAAATGGTTGGAACACCAACATGATATATTGCTGGGTTTTTAACTAAATCCCAACCTTGATAATCTTTAGCTTCTCCTTCATTAGTAATCATAATAGCAACCGCTTTGGCAAGGTCCATAACAGTGCCTCCTCCTATGCCTATAATACCAGATGGTCTATCTTTATGATTTAATATAATTTGCTCAACAAGCTCATCAACTTGAGATGTTTTGGGTTCTTCTTTAGAAGACACATAAATTAATTGATCTTCATAAGCTAATGATAATCTAGATGTTATTAAAGGGTTGCCTTTAAAAACATCATCTACCAAAAATATAAATGGAGCTTTTATATTTAATCGTTTAGGAGCGATTATATCTCCTAGCTGATTAAAACTGCCTCGTCCAAAAACGACTCTGGACACCATTGGATAATTTTTATAACTCATTTATTTGTCTTCTTTAACAAAAATAAAAACATAGTTGGATTTATCTTTATTTATTTAAATAATGTTGGAATTTTTCAGCAAATAATCCAATATGATAACCATCAACTAATGCGTGGTTTACATTTATAGATACATTCATCATCATTTTTCCATCATTTTCTTTAACTAATTTACTAAAAGCCAATTTGGGTACAGAATCTAAAACACCAGAAACAGGTTCTTTATGACCAGAGAAATTCATCCAAGGCATTGCAGAACAGTGAACACACATTAGGTCATTTCGTAAAGGAAATAATGCTCCTGTGGTTTCAATTCTATTTTTTTCTGAAATGAGATGACTTAAAAACTGGTCTAATTTGGTATCAAATTCTATATATGAGAACCCAAATGTTTGGTTTGATCGCATTAACGTTGCTGATGCATTAATGGTATCGTACTTAACGACCTGATCATCTATTATTCTCAGTTTTAATTCATCTACTTCGTTTATAGCTTTCATACAATCATGCAAGTACTTTCCGAAGAAAGAAACATTATTTGATTTTGCGTACAGATAGGCTTTACTTACTTCAACAGGAAATGTAACAGCAAAATAAGGATCTTTTAAGGTTTTAAAATGATCGTAATGCTGCTTGCGTTTCCAGGTATTTAAATCGATAATTTCCATTAATTCAAAATCGGTTTTAATTCTGATAAACGTGTTATCGTTTTATAGGCTTTATTTTTAATGTCATTCTCTCCTACTTGCTCATGCAACCATGTGGTGTGAAACGGAATATGAATTGCTTCTGCTCCAATATTAACTAGTGGCAAAATATCAGATTTTAACGAATTGCCAATCATTAAAAACTCTGAAGGTTCAATATCTAAATGATTTAGAACTTTTACATAATTAGCTTCTTGCTTATCACTCATCACTTCTATATGATGAAAATATGACGCTAAATTAGACTTTTCTAGTTTACGTTCTTGGTCTAATAAATCCCCTTTTGTTAACACAATTAACCTATAATTTTTAGATAATGTTTTTAAAACATCCTCAATTCCATCTAATAGCTCAACAGGTGCATCAAGCATATACTTACCAATATTTAAAATCTCGGTAATAGTTGTATTAGATACTTGATTATTTGAAATCTCAACAGCCATTTCAACCATAGACAAAACAAAACCTTTAATGCCATAACCATAGAGTGGCAGGTTTTCTATTTCTTTTTTAAACAGTTCTTGATCTATTTTGTTGGCAGTTTCATATGGAGCCATTAGTTTGGCGAACTTTAATTCGGCCTCACGAAAATAGGTTTCGTTGACCCAAAGCGTATCATCTGCATCAAAACCAATGACTTTTATATTTTTATAATCTGTATTCAATTATTTCCAGAGTTTTTTAGCGCGTTCTAGATCTTCAGGTGTATCAATTTCTACACCTTCTATTGTAGTCTCAACCATTTTAATTCGCTTACCATATTCTAAATATCTAATACACTCAATTTTCTCTGTAGCTTCAATAAATTGCATTGGTAATTTATAAAAATCTAATAAGGCTTCTTTTCTAAACGCATAAATACCTTTATGTTTAAAATAGCGTGCTCCTGCGTCTTTATCTCTAGGAAACGGAATTGGACTACGAGAAAAATACAAGGCAAAATTGTTTTGATCTACAATAACCTTAACCGTATTAGGGTTATTAATTTCATCCCAATCTTTAATTTCTACCATTAATGATGCTAAATCAATCTCCTTATTATGATCGTCTTTAAATGCTTTTAACACTTTTTCTAAACTCTCACGTTCTGTAAAAGGCTCATCACCTTGAACATTAACCACAATATCAACATCTAAATCTGCTACAGCTTCTGCAATGCGATCGCTACCTGATTGATGTTCTTTTTTACTCATAATGGCTTTACCTCCATTTGAAGTTATTTCATTAAAAATAATCTCACTATCTGTTACTACATAAACCTCGTCAAATAATTGAGTGGCAACGGTAGCTTCATAAGTTCTTAAAATCACGGTTTTACCTTCTAAATCTTGCATCAATTTAGCGGGAAAACGTGATGCACTGTAACGTGCAGGAATCATTGAAATTATTTTCATGTGAACAACATTGAGTGGAGTATCAAAAATAAAGATTTAAAATTAGTTAATGACTTAAATTTATCTAAAAAGAATTAACGAAGTTTGATTTTGTATCCATAATAAAGGTATGTGTAAGGATTTCCTTTTATTTTGATTTAATTTATGTATATAATTTGCTAAAAACCCAACATATCCTGAACTACCATTACATTATATATAAGGTAGATTTTGTAGCTTGTGATCTACTGTAACAATTTAAAAGTTTTTGTGGTGTACGTTTAATGGCTTCGGAAATATTAAAATCTTACCATAATAGCCTTTAAAAACGAGGTATTGAAGTTGGCACATTTCCAAAGTTATACAACTTATTCATCTTCAAAAAACTCATTTTTAAAACCTATAAGATATAATTTTTCTTTGGCTCTGGTTGCTGCCGTATATAACCATCTCATGTAGTCTTTATCAATGCCGTTTGGTAAATAAGGTTGTTCTACAAAAATGGTATTCCATTGTCCACCTTGAGATTTATGACAGGTTATAGCATATGAAAATTTAACTTGTAAAGCGTTAAAATGTTTATTGCCTTTAATCTTTAAGAACTTTTTGTAGTTAGAGGTTTCATCTTCAAAATCTTTTTGAACCTCTTGATATAAACGGTTACTTTCTTCGTAGGTAAGTGAAGGTGTTTCGGCTTCAATGGTATCTAGTAACAATACGGTTTCAAAGGGTTTCATGTTTGGATAATCTACCATTTGAATTTTAACTTCGGCAAAACGAAAATCATACAGACTTTGTATGGAGAAAATCTCTAATACCTGAATAATATCACCATTGGCTATAAAACCAGCTTCGGTAGTAGGTTTAATCCAGAAATAATTGTTTTTAACGACCATTAAAAAATCGCCTACAGTAAGTTCGTTTTCATTAAATAGAATTCGGGTTCTAATTTGTTGGTTATAAAGATTAGCTCGTTTATTACTTCTTACTATTATTGCTGTGTCTTCATGACCATTTGCACTATATGAATCATTAATAGCGTCCATCACTTCATGACCATCTATAAGTCTAACAATATCTTTAAAACCATTGAGATTAAAGGTAAACGACTCATAAAAATCATCTTCAATAACTTCTCGAATTCTAGTTGCATTACTTAAAATGCCAGAATCTTGACTTTGTCTTACCACTTCATCAAGTTCAATCGTCGTTACTAACTTATCATAATTCAAAGCGAGTAGTCTTTGGTCTAGCGCTGGAGACAAATCTGATTTTACAGGTGGTAACTGTGCTTTATCACCTATAAGTAGTAATTTACACTTATGTCCAGAATACACATAACTCATTAAATCATCTAATAAAGATGAGCTATCAAAATTTTTAGCGTCAGAAGGTGTGTCTGGTATCATGGAAGCTTCATCAACAATAAATATAGTATCGCGATGTTTATTTGGTTGCAAAACAAAATTTACACCTCCTCCTCTATCTTTCTTTGGGAAATATATTTTTTTATGAATTGTAAAGGCCTCTTTTTTTGAGTAATTGGAGATTACTTTAGCTGCTCGACCAGTTGGCGCTAATAAAATGGCACTTTTTTTTGTATGCCATAAATGTGTTACAATTGTACCTGTAATACTTGTTTTACCTGTACCTGCAAATCCTTTTAACAGGTATAAGGCGTTAGAAGAATCATCAAAAATAAAATTTGATAATTGCTCTAAAGCAATGGTTTGCTTTAAAGTAGGTTTAAAAGGAAACTTTTGAACAAGTAATTTGTAAAAATCTGATGCGGTCATTTATATAATAGGTCTGCAAATAAAAATGCAAGGTAAGGTTTAAAGCCGAAACGATTTAATCACTACCAAAACAAATTTTTGTTATAGAATATGAAAGTTATTTTATATCTTTCAACTTTGATTGAAATTATATCTACAATGTTTTAACGATTAAAAAAAAATTGTAGATTTGTGTAACTCCTTAACAAAATAAAAAAAACACTAACTATGTTAAAAGTAATTCTTGTAGTTGTTGGCCTAATTGCACTAACAATTGGTATCGTTTGGCTAATCGATAAATTTGTACCTAAAAAATTAAAACCAGTAATCAATATCGTATTATGGGCTTTAATTATATTTTTAGGTTACTTAACGTTTAACTCGGTATATGGAGAGATCAAATTTAATAAATTGAAAGATGAGCGTTATAAAAAAGTTATTGTTCAATTAATTGACATAAGAGATGCAGAATTAGCGCATAAAACGGTTAAAGGTCAATTTACTAGTGATTATGGAAAACTTGTGAACTTCATTGAAACTGGTAAATTTACAATTACACAACGTAGAGATACAACAGTAGTTGATGAAGAGTTAACAAAACGATTTGGTGGTGTAACTATGACTAAGTCATTAGTTTTAATTGATACCCTTGGTTTCGTTTCTGTAAAAGATTCATTATTTGGTGCAGATTCTCGTTATAAAACAATGATGAATTTACCAGAAGGAATTGGTCCTGCAGGTTCTAAAATTAATTTAGATGCTGGAGTATTAGCTGAGTCTAAAATACCAGTTTTTGTAGCATCTGTTGATAAAGAGGTTATTTTATTTGATCAGGATAAAAACCTAGTAGCAAAAGAAAAAGAAGTAATGTCTGTAGATGGTGTTAGAGGTTCTAAACTTCAAGTTGGTTCTATGCAAGAAGCAGATACTAAAGGAAACTGGCCTAAAAACCTAAGTACAAATAACTAAAATATTGGCACAAAATAGTATTAAAGCATTGTCCATTCAAATTCGTTTGAGTGGACTTTCTTTTTGCATTCTAAATAGAACGAGTAACGTTATTGAGTTCATTAAACATGTACTTTTAGAAAAAAAAGCAACGCCTTACGAATTGCTTAATGACCTAAAAAATACGATAGCTTCTCATACTGAATTCCAACAACCTTTTGACTCTGTAACTTGCATTTATCAAAATGAATTATCTTGTCTAGTCCCAAACGAGTTATTTGATGAAAATAACATGGCAGACTATTTAAAATTTAATGCAAAGATTTTAAAAACCGATTTTATAAGTTTTGATCATTTGGTAGCAGCAAAGAGTGCTAATGTTTATGTACCGCTTATAAATATTAACAATTATATTTTTGAAACCTTTGGTAGCTTTGATTATAAGCATGCTTCGTCTATTATGATAGAAACATTTTTACAGCAAGCTTTACAATCTTCAGAAACAACATTTTGTATAAATGTTAATGATGCCACGTTTGAAATTATATGTACTGAGAACAAACGACTTCTTTTTTACAATACATTTGAGTACGCTACAAAAGAAGACTTTATATATTACGTTCTATTTACAATAGAACAATTAAAATTGAATCCAGAAACCATTAAAATAAGTCTTACTGGTAACATCAAGGTTGATGATTCTCTCTACACTATTCTATACAAGTATATAAGGTTTGTAGAATTTTTACAACCAAATTATAATTTTGATTTTCAAACTGAATTAGAAACTCACCACAGTAATTTTATTTTATTAAACAGCTTTAACTAATGCGCATTGTATCAGGAAAATATAAAGGTCGTAGAATATCTGCACCAAAAAAGTTACCCGTTAGACCCACAACAGATATGGCTAAGGAGTCTCTATTTAATATCATCAATAACTTATACTATTTTGATGACATTTCGGTGTTAGATTTATTCTCTGGAACAGGAAATATAAGCTATGAATTTGCCTCTAGAGGTACAACACAAATAACTGCTGTAGATGAAAATTATGGTTGTATCAAATTTATAAATGAAACAGCAGAGAGTTTTGAAATGCCAATTTCAACCATAAAAAGTGATGTCTTTAAATATTTAGAAAGATCACAACAACAGCATACCATCATTTTTGCAGATCCGCCTTATGATTTTCCTACTGAAGAATTTGCCAAAATACCAGAATTAGTATTTCAAAATACATTACTAGAACCTAACGGGATATTAATTGTAGAACACTCAAAACATACCGATTTATCTCACTTAGACCATTATAACAACTCTAGGAGTTATGGCGGCAATATGTTTAGCTTTTTTGAAGCTACTGCTCAAGATGAAGAAGAATAAAAAAAGCCCTTTAGAAAACTAAAGAGCTATTTTTGAGTAAGTAAATCTATAAGCCGAATCCTGTATTAAAACGTAACGTTTTAACCCTTATCATTTATCTACGTTTACTGTTACCAGCAAACTTTAGCTGTCTACCCTCTAGCATCGCGCGTGTACGCTCAAACACTAGTATACATGACATTGCACCACATAGAGTTTACCTGGTTTCACTACAGCATGACCTGTACATACTTTCTGTTGCACTTTTCCTCACCTCTCGATGGATGGCTGTTAGCCACTATGATTGCACTATGGTGTTCGGACTTTCCTCAGAAACGAATCTCTGCGATAAGGCGATTTACTTATTTGCAAAAGTACAATTAATTGTTAATAACTCCTTTTAATTCTTAGCTTCATAATTCCTATTTTTATACTGAATGTTTAACTTTGTAATTCGCTCAAAAAAGTCAAGTAAAATTGGAACACTTCGTCGTATCAGCTCGCAAATATAGACCCGAAACATTCAAAGATGTTGTTGGCCAGCAAGCTATTACAAACACTTTACTTAACGCTATTGAAAATAATCATTTAGCACAAGCACTTTTGTTTACTGGTCCGCGTGGAGTTGGCAAAACAACATGTGCTCGTATTTTAGCTAAAATGATTAATAGTGATGGTAATGAAACTAATGACGAAGACTTTGCTTTTAATATTTTTGAGCTCGATGCTGCATCAAACAACTCTGTTGATGATATTAGAAGCTTAACCGATCAAGTACGTATACCACCACAAGTTGGCAAATATAAAGTGTACATTATTGATGAGGTACATATGTTATCTTCTGCAGCATTTAATGCCTTTTTAAAAACTTTAGAAGAGCCACCAAAACACTGTATTTTTATTTTAGCAACGACTGAGAAACATAAAATCATACCAACCATTTTATCACGTTGTCAAATTTTTGATTTCAAACGTATCACAGTAAAAGATGCTAAAGAGTATTTAAAATATATTGCACAAGAGCAAGGTGTCAATGCAGAAGACGATGCGCTACATATTATTGCCCAAAAAGCAGATGGAGCCATGCGTGATGCGCTTTCTATTTTTGATCGTGTGGTGAGTTTCTCCGGAAAAGAGCTCACTAGACAATCGGTTACCGAAAATTTAAATGTTCTCGATTACGAAACCTATTTTACAAGTACTGATTTAATTTTAGAAAATAAAATACCAGAATTACTTATTCAGTTTAATACAACCTTATCAAAAGGGTTTGATGGTCATCATTATATTGCAGGTTTAGCCTCACATTTTAGAGATTTACTCGTTTGTAAAAATGAAAAAACTATCGAGCTTCTAGAAGTTGGTGAAGACACAAAAGCAAAATATCTAGAACAATCTAAAAGTGCTCCTCAAGACTTTCTATTAAAAGGAATTGGGCTAGCTAATGATTGTGATTTAAAATATAAAGGCAGTAAAAACCAGCGACTTCTGGTTGAACTTTGTCTCATGCAGCTTGCCTCTATCACTTTTGATGGAGAAAAAAAAAAATAGCAAATCTTACATAATTCCTGCTTCTTACTTTAAAGCTAAAGGCATAACTCCTATTCCTGTTAAGGTTAATAAAGATAAACTTGCTCAAAACCAACAGGTTTCACCTGTGAGCACTACGAATTCAAAAAATCAATTAGAAAGCAATAAACCTACTACAAACAAACCTGTAGTTGCCGAGCCACCACGACCTGTATTAGATTTAAAGAAAGATCAACGTACATCTGGCTTGTCTTTAAAAAGTATAAGAGCAAAAAAAGAACATCAAATTAGGCAAATGGAAGTTGTCATAGATGTTGAAAATTTACCTAGAGAAGAATTTGCAGAAGAAGATTTTTATAACGCGTGGAACTCTTATGTGAAACAACTTCATAAAAAAGGTGAAAAAATTATGGCATCCATTTTAGAAATGGATACACCAAAACTTAAGGGTACAGATATACACTTATCTTATCCCAATGAAACTCTTAAAATTGAATTGGAGGGAGCTCAATATCCATTAATGGAATTTATTAAGAAAACGCTTAAGAATTTTGATTTAAAATTAGTGATTACGGTTAACGAAGAGATCGCTAAAAAATATGCGTTTACAGCAGAAGATAAATACGAAAAACTCAAAGAAAAAAATCCCAATATTGAATTACTAAGACAAACTTTTGGCTTGGATATCTAAATCAATTAATATGAAAAAACTAGTTCTTTTTATTCCTGTAATTATAGTATTAATTTTATCGTCTTGCGATGGTAGAAAAAGTAAAATTGACCGATTAAATGATGCCGTTTCAGAGTTTAACAATCGCGAGATATTAATTGACTTAAAAGATTATTATCCTGAAGGTTACACAGAAACTAAAACAGATTCTATCATATCTAAAACGTTTAGAGTAAGCGTAAAGAATTATACGGTTATGGATAAGAAAATACTACTCAACGAGACTGTAAAAAACTTACATAAAACATCGCAATTTCATCGTGTTTTTGAATCTGATATCGTAGTTAGTGTAGAAGATAAAATTATTTATGACAGGCACATTTCCGTAGAAAAATTTAAAGATTTTGAAACTTCAGATTTTTGGAATAATGCAACTTTAGAACATGTTTGGGTCAATCAAGAAACCTCAAATAATTTGACATTATCATTGGGTGTTTCTATATTAAACCCGAAGAATAAAGCGTTTAAATTGTACGAAATCCTCATTGACAAATTAGGTAACGAACGTTTAACATTAATAGAAGACCATAGTTAATTATGTTAGGATTAAAATTACCAACAGATCCTAGATGGGTCAATATCGTTGAAAAAAACATAGAAGAGATTCTTACAGATCACGCTTATTGTGAGCAAAAAGCAACGAGTACTGCCATTTCACTTATTGTAAGTTTCCCTGAATATACTGAATTAGTAACTGAGATGACTGCGCTTGTAAAAGAAGAAATTAGTCATTTTAAAATGGTTCATGATAGAATCATTGCTAATGGTTGGGTTTTAGGTCGTGATCGTAAAGATGAGTATGTGATACAGTTACTTAAGTTTTTCCCAAAAGGCGGAAGTAGAACGACTCAATTGGTGCACAGATTATTATATGCAGCACTTATTGAAGCTAGAAGTTGTGAGCGTTTTAGATTACTCTCTGAAGAATTAAAAGACAAAGATCTTGCAGAGTTTTATAGAAATTTAATGGTTAGTGAAGCCAATCATTATACGATGTTTTTAGGTTTTGCTAGACAGTATGGAGACCGTGACGATGTTGATGAGAAATGGCAACAACTTCTTGATTATGAAGCAGATATTATGAAAGATTTAAGCAAAAAAGAGACGATACATGGTTAATTTTTTTATCTTAGATGGAAAATTAATTAACTTATGAAACAGATATACTTACTTTTTATTTTATTGTTTTCTTTTAATTTATCGTCTGCTCAGGATGACGATCTTTTTGGGGAATGGTTTTTATATCATTTAGTCATTGATTCAAATCAAGTTAACAATCCAAGTTCTATATTACCTGCAATTGAATTTTGGTCTGATCCAATTAATAACAATGAATTCGAATTCTTCGGATTTGCCATTTGTTCAGGCTATGGAGGTACTTATCATTTTAATGCTCAACAAACTCTCGACATTGATAGTTTTACCGAAACACAAGGGAATCCTTGTAACACTAATGAAGAGAATCTTTTTGAAACTCAATATTTTTACATGGTTTTATCATCAAACCCACTTTCAGAACTCAACTATGATATTACAGGAACTGGAGAAGATGCGACTTTAGTTATTACAAACTTATTAAATGGAAATCAAGCTTTCTATGGTAGACAAACTTTATCAATACACGAAAACGAGCTTATTACTTCGGAAATATCATTAAGCAGAAATCCTGTAGCCAATAGTTTAAACCTTTCTACTGCACAAAACTTAGTCGGTTCAAACTACGACATTTTTTCTATTAGTGGTCAACATGTTACAAATGGTGTTTTAGACTCTAATTCGATTAATGTAAATCAATTACAATCTGGATTATACTTCTTAAAAGTATCTACCGATGATGCTATTTTTGAAACGGTTAAATTTATCAAGGAGTAATATTTCCGCAGAAAAAAAATAAAACGCATAAAAAAGCTTCAGTATAACACTGAAGCTTTTCTATTTTATATTTGAGGGTAATTAGATTCTAATACCAAAACCAAATTGAAAGGTTGTGTTTTGTGCTTCTAAGTCTGTAACTTCATCATCTAGTATATTACTTAAACCATAGTGAACACGTGCATCAATAAACAATTCATCGGTAATCATATATTCAACGCCTCCAACTCCAGAGAATGTAAATGTTGCAAAACCATCATTATCTTTCCAAGTTTTTAAACTTGCCATGGGTCCAACACCAACAGAGAATTTATCACCTAGGCCAAAACGTGCCATAATTGGCATTTGGATATAGTCTGCTCTTAACTCGTCTGCTTTTCCACCTTCGGCAGAATATTGCACTTCAAATTGAACCGAAAAATTATCTGAAACACCGTAATCTACAAATCCTCCAAAGGCAAATCCGTTTCTATGTTGATTAGTAAATGTTGCATCTGGATCAAAATCTAAATTTGAAATATTTAATCCACCTCTAACTCCATAGCTCACTTCTTGAGAGAAAGACAATGTTGTTACAGTAATACATAATAATAAGGTAAGTAAAATTGATTTCATTACAAATATTTTAAATTAGGGTTCTCTAATTATCGAGAATACGTTCTAAATCCTACTAACTATTAGCAAAGATTTGAGACTGCTAATATAGGCTGAAATTTAAAAATAAAAAATTAATATCGTTTTTCTGAGCTTAAAATGCGCTTAACATTCAATTCTTTAAAGATCTATACTTGATACTGTTTTAAAGAAAATACTTTTAATAATTCCGTCTGACAAACCAATTTTAGGCACATAAATATCTTTAGCACCACTCCATTTCATAGCAGATAAATAAATTCTAGTTGCTGGTATAATCACATCTGCACGATCTTGATTAAGTTCTAGCTCTGTGATACGTTCTTCATACGAATAGGTTTGCAATTTATTGTAATAAGAGGTTAAATAGAAATACGTTAGCGGCTTACCTATAGCTTTTCCCGAAATTTTAAATATTTTATTAATGTTACCACCAGACCCAATGAGATCGAGAACATCATAACCCATAGTATTGGCTTTGATCCACGTTTCTAATTCTTGCCAAGTCTCTTTTTTAACAATATCATTGAGCAACCTAACCGTTCCTATTTTAAATGATTTTGACGCAACTGTATTCCCTAGGTGAATAACACTAAACTCTGTACTACCACCACCAACATCTACATATAGGTACGTTTTATCTGGTTTTATATACGAATGCAAGTCTGTAGCTGCAATTATAGCAGCTTCTTCTTCTCCTCCAATGATATCAATATCAATATTTGCATGTTTTGAAATGAGTTTGGATAATTTGGGTCCGTTATCAGCTTCACGCATTGCTGATGTAGCACACGCCTTATACGTGACCACCTTATGAGATTTCATTAATAATTTAAAGGCAAACATGGTATCTAGCATGCGCTTTTTATTTCCTTCAGAAATTTTACCGGTCAAAAACACATCTGCTCCCAACCTAATAGGCACACGAACTAAAGAGGTTTTTTTAAATTTAACCGGATGACCTTTTTGCTCTATAATACTAGAAATCAAAAGCCTAACTGCATTAGAACCAATATCTATTGCGGCATATTTTTTAATGCTTAACATACACTATGAATTCAGTTTTTCTTTGAAATAATCGTAAAGCGCAAACTGCGCTCTTACTTTTTCTTTATTATTTTTTCGATACTCATTATTTTGAGCGCCTTCAATTATTCTTGCTTTCACGTTGTCATTCCAGCAAATATCAAAAACATCTAATAATTCTTGTTTAATATCTTCTTGATAAATTGGGCAACTCACTTCTACTCTATTTTCAATATTACGTGTCATCCAATCTGCCGAAGAAATATAAACCTTTGTATCATTATCATTACAAAATACATATAATCTTGTATGTTCTAGAAATTTATCAATGATACTAATGACTTCAATATTTTCGCTCATACCTTTAACACCAGGAATTAAACAACAAATACCTCTTACTATCATTTGAATTTTAACTCCAGCTCTACTCGCCTCGTAGAGTTTATCAATCATTTTATAACTAGATATACTGTTTAATTTAAGTTTAATGTAAGCTGTTTTGCCTTGTTTTACATTTTCTATTTCAGTATCAATAAGCGCAAAGAGTTTTGATTTTGTGTAATGTGGAGATGTAATAATGTGTTTATATCTATGGATACGATAGTTTGTATTAAAAAAGTTAAACACTTTATTAATATCTTTCAATATTTTTTGATTTGCCGTAAACAATGTAAAATCGGTATAAACTTTAGCAGTAGATTCGTTAAAATTTCCTGTACTTATAAATCCGTATCGTTTTATCGTATTTCCTTCTTCACGTTCAATTACACAAATTTTACTATGCACTTTTAAACCAGCAACACCAAATAATAGATTCACACCTTCATCTTGCATTTGCTCTGCATAATCTATATTTGCTTGTTCATCAAATCGTGCTCTAAGCTCAATAACTACAGTTACTTTTTTACCGTTTTTAGCAGCATTTATTAATGAACTGGCAATATGCGAAATTTGAGCGAGTCTATAGATAGTAATTTTAATGGATTTCACTTGTGGATCTAGTGCAGCTTCCCTAAGAAACTTTACTACATAAGAAAAGGTTTGATAAGGTGTGTGTAGCAAATAATCTTTTATGGCAATAGAACTGAAAATACTGTTTTGAATACTTAACCCTTTAACTTTTAATGGCGTAATTTTCTGATACAGCAAATCTGTTCTTCCTAAACTTGGAAAATCCATATAATCTCTTCGATTATGATAACGGCCACCAGGAATCACACTATCTTTAGTTTCTATTCCCATTTTATCCATGAGATAGACTAATGTTTCTTCATCTATCGTTTTATCATAAACAAAACGAACAGGGTCACCAATTTGACGGTCTTTTACACTATCAGAAATTTTTTCAATAAAACTTTTACTTAAATCACTATCAAAATCCAATTCACCATCTCTAGTGATTTTAATCATATTAGCATCAATACTAGTATAATTAAAAATGTTGAAGATATCATCTAAACAATATCTTAATATATCATCTAAAATCATAATATAGCTCTTCCCTTCTATTGAAGGAAGCACAATAAAACGATCCATAGATTTAGGAATTTCAATAAGAGCGAATTGTTTTTGACCATTTTCAAACTCCATTTTAACTGCCAAATACGCCGAAATATCTTTAAGTACCGGCAATTCTAAGGAATCATTTAAAACTATTGTTACCAATGCTGGACTTACATTCTCGATAAAATATTTTTTTACAAAATCATGATGTTCTTTTTTTATAGTAGTCTCATTAACAATATAAACCCCTTCATTCTCCAATTTTTGACCAATGTTTGCCAATATATCTAAACTCGTACTTTGCTGTTTAATAACAACTTGAGTAATGATTTTTAAAAGTTCAGAAGCTTTGATTCCCAGCTCACTTTTACCGCCTTTACCAGCTTCATCGATTCGTTTTACAGTAGCATAACGTACTTTAAAGAACTCATCCAAATTATTTGAAAAGATCCCTAAAAACCGAAAGCGCTCTATTAACGGTACACTTTCATCTGCTGCTTCTTGTAAAACTCTATCATTAAATTGAAGCCAACTTAACTCTCTATTTATATAGCTATTTTTATCTTTCGTCATTATTTTAAATCTCTTGGGAAAATTGTAAATCTCGTGTTTCCTTTATTAATATCTATCCATGATTTTACATCAAAATCAATGACTACTAAACCACTTGTTGGTAGATTATCAATATATGAATTACCAAATATATTGCAAATTGATGTGAAAGCATGATTATGTCCAAAAATCATAACGTTTTGATAATTTTCATTTAAACTTCTTAAAAAATCAATAACCTGTTCTCCTCCAAAGTCATACAAGTCTTCCTTTATTGATAGTTTAGTATGATCATAATTTAAATTATCCATAAATATTTTACAAGTTAAGAGTGCTCTATTTGCTGGACTAGAATACACACCATCTAGCTGTAAATTTTTGGTTTTAAAAACATTAGAAACTAAGGAAGCATCAGTATTTCCTCTCTTTTTTAATGGCCTATCTCTGTCTGAAACCTGATGTTTCCATGAAGATTTTGCATGCCTTACAAGTATAATTGTTTTCATTTATTCGTTTAAATGCATTTTTTGTCGATAAAATGTTGCATATCTCCGTTTTAACGTTTATTTTGCACACTTTAACAGTTCTATTAATCAAAAGTAATAGAAATAAGTTCATTTAATCCGTTAATTTATTTCAAAAAACCCAAATCTAAAATATATTAATAAATTCATTTAGTGGTATAATAAATCACCTTGCTTCCCTCAAAAAAATATTATAATGTCTTTTAAGCGTACTAAGTTTAAAAGTAAATTATAGATATTAATCATTTTTAAAATATCGCTTTGCGAAAATATATAGTTTGTTAATCATTTTTATTGCAAAAAAATTTACAACTAAAATTATGAAAAATAACATTACTTCATCTTTTTTCAAATTATTAACAATTTGTTTTTTGTCATTATTATTTATTAATAATGGATTTGCACAAAAGCAAGCTAATAAAGAGTCTGATTATTGGCCAAAGACAAGTAAATTATCTGGGGAAGAGTTTACAAATTATATGGAAACGTTAAAAAAACGTGCCACCATATATAATGAAAATAAAGCTACATCAAGTCTTACTTATAATCAAAGAAATACAGAAACTAATCCTGTAGGAACTTGTAACGTCATTACTTGTGGTTCTTTTAACATGGCTGATATCACTCCTAATAATAACGGACTATCAAACTTTCAAACAGCTGTAGATGGTAGTACCTATTCTGGTGACGTCATATATGACTGCTGGAATGATGAAGGAACCGTTGATTATTCAGAAGGACAATATATATCATATTCAAATGTAGATGCCAACATTGATACACCTGCTATTATTTCACCCTCTCCTGATGGTGGAGGATTTTCAATTTTTTCATATCAAAATGAAAGCATTGAACAGAATTTAGGGGTACATCCAAATGCGACTTATCGTGTATGTTTTGAAATTGCTGTCATTCCTCGTTATAGTAATAATGATGGTAGTTTTGTTGAGTTTATTCCAAACTTAAATTTTGGTATAAGTAGTGGTGGAAACCAAATTGTTGACCCATTAACATATACCCACGATGATTTGAATGTTCATCCCTTAAATGATTTTCCTGTCTCCCTATCTACTGCAACCACTGGACCGTTCCAAAATCCAGGTGGTTGGACAGAGATTGATCCTTTTTGGGAGACAGTTTGCATTACTTTTCAGTCTGATAATTCAGGCATAGTAAATGTTTTTTATAAAACTCAGGATCCGGGAAGATCTGTAGTTTTAGTTGATGGATTAAGACTTAGCCTAGAAGGATATGCCATTCCTCCTGCACTAACTATAGATAATATAGATACTGGTAGTAATGGTATAGATATCTTTTGTGAAGCATTCTCTATTGACTTAGATACTTATGTAACTTCACCAGGACCAGCAGGTTCTGTATTAACCTGGAGTACAGATTCAGATCCTTTAAATACAGCTGCACATATGTCAAACACAGTTGTCAATACTCCTGGCACATATTACGTATTTTATTACAATCCCGTAGACTTATGTGCCTCACCAGCAGGTTCACTGGATTTAATAATTTCTGATTTGACCGCTACCGTAGAATCAAAATCTAATGTTGAATGCACAGATAATTCTAATGGCTCAGTAGTAATATCTGCTACAAATGGAAATCCTCCTTATAACTATGCTTTAGATGGTGGTTCATCTCAAGATACAAATATGTTTAATGATATAAATATAGGTGCACATTCTGTAGAGGTTACAGACTCAAACAATTGTTCAGTTACTGTTAATTTCAATATCGTTTCGAATGATACTGAAGCCCCTACAGCCTCTAATCTAAATAGTATCACTGTTCAATGTATAGAGGATGTACCTAACTACAATATAGAAGATGTTTATGATGAGTCCGACAACTTAACATTGAACCCACTTGTAGCTTTTGTATCTGACGTTTCAAATAATTTAACTTGTCCTGAAACAATTACAAGAACATATAGTATAACCGATGATTGTGGTAATTCGAGTAATGTTACGCAAACTATTATAATTAATGATACTATCGCTCCAACTTTAAATGTACCTCCTAAAATTTCTATAGAATGTAATAACTCTATTAACCCCTCTGCTACTGGTACTGCAACAGGAAGTGATAACTGTGGTGAGGTTACAATATCGTATTATGACAATTCGGTTGTTGAATGTGGCAGCACTCAAACTATTAAACGTGAGTGGACGGCTACTGATAACTGTGGTAACACAACATCAGCAAACCAAATCATAATCATAGAAGACACTACAGCTCCTACATTGATTATACCCAATGATATCACTATAGAATGTTCAAATTCTACAAACCCCTCTAATACAGGAAATGCTCAAGCAAATGATACTTGTGGTAATGTAACAATGTCCTACAATGACGTATCAATTGCTTATTGTGGCTCTTCAGAAATAATTACTAGAACTTGGACAGCTACCGATGATTGTGGTAACACAATGTCATCAAATCAAACCATAACTATTGAAGACAAAACAGCCCCAACTTTAAATATCCCAGCAGATGCTACTGTAGAATGTACAGCCTCTTATAATCCTTCTGAAACAGGAAATGCTACTGGAACAGATAACTGCGGTAGCGTAAATATTTCGTATAGTGACACTTCTGATACAGGATGTGGTAACAGTGAAACAATTACGCGTACTTGGGTCGCTACCGATGAGTGTGGAAACACAACTGCTCTTGACCAAATTATTACTATAGAAGATAATATCGCTCCTAGTTTAAATATACCTAATGATATTACTGTAGAATGTGGAGACTCTATCGATCCATCTACTACTGGTACAGCAACAGGAAGCGATAATTGTGGAGCTGTAGCAATTTCTTACACTGACACCGCTAATACTAATTGTGGTAACTCAGAAACAATTACACGTACTTGGACCGCTACTGACGATTGTGGAAACACAACTACTCTAGACCAAATTATTAC
>NZ_JXJO01000089.1 GCF_000826655.1 Psychroserpens damuponensis | reverse complement strand
CAGAATTAGAGCCAACGTGATTGTGTATGATTTCGTTGCGTGTTTAAGCACTAAAGTTAGCAAATAAATCACAGATAGAAAGTCCGCGAGGACTTTCGTAAGTAGGCTGTAACTAGCAATGAATTATACACGGTGTTAGCACCAGTTTTTTAATATGTATAAGGTAATATTACACTTTTCCTTTCTTTTTCTGCCGAATGATAATGAAGTCCAAGTATGATTTTTGTTTCTTCCGGAATTACATCTAATTTGCCAATTCTCCCTATGTGAATATTCTTTTTTATAACTTCAATTAGTTCATTAGATAATTGTTCATTATCAAACTCCTTTAAAGTTTTTATATTTTTTAAACTCAAATCTGCATTGACAGTTATTTCATAAAATGCATTATTCCCATTTTCAATTTGATATCCTTTGAATTTTTCTAAAGATTCTTCATTAAAAGAAGTGTATAAATTATACGTGTTAATGGGCTCAATTTTTTCCTCTTTCAAGGTTTCGAGTATTTCAAGTTTCCGTTTTAAACCTTTAGAATAGTTTAATTCAGCATTTGGAAATCTTTCTTTGTCAAAAGTTCGGTCCAATTGTTTTGGTCCAGAGCACTTACCAAAAATCAAATTTCCATTCTGGTCTTTAGATGCGAAAATTAACCATTTGGTATTTTCAGGTGCATACATTGGACAACCACTACCTTTTGATTTTCGTATTTTCAAAAGATTAGTTTTTTTTCCTTTATAAAGTTCAATTATTTCAATGTCAAGAAGTAAATAGTCACCATCGGTTTCAGAATCCACACTTAAAACACTCAAAGTTGCAACAAATTCAGATTTCGCATATCTGTCTAAAAGCCTTTGAGACATACAAGTGCAAGCTAATAATTTGCTTGAAATTGCAATAAATAATATGGTAAGAAGGATTTTTTTCATAATTGGTGCTAACGGTTTTATGTA
>NZ_JXJO01000088.1 GCF_000826655.1 Psychroserpens damuponensis | reverse complement strand
CTTCGGAAAGTTTAAAAACCATAGCTATTATCATGGCAGGAAATATTCCGCTAGTGGGTTTTCATGATTTTCTATCTGTACTTATTTCTGGTCAAAAGGTGTTGGTAAAACAATCGTCAAATGACAAGCATCTGCTTCCGTTTTTGGCTAAATATTTAGAACATGTAGCGCCAGAATTTCGTGGACGAATAACGTTTTCCGAAGAAA
>NZ_JXJO01000087.1 GCF_000826655.1 Psychroserpens damuponensis | reverse complement strand
TGAGCATTAAAGCTAACGTATTTGTGTATGATTAGTTGCGTGATTTAGCAACTAATTTAGCAAATAAAACACAGATAGAATATTCCGCAGGAATATTCGTAAGTAGGCTAGACCTAGCAATTGATTATACACGTTGTTGTAACACGTTTCTTATTTTTTCCGATTTTTGATTTCTCTTGTAATTAAATTTTCCAATTCCGAGAATTTTATATTTAAACCATTACTAATGATAGTTAAGGGAGAGCCATATTCTTTGTTATTGTATTCCATCGTTTCTCTTAAAATTAAATTTTTTTGGCGTTCAATATATTTTTCAGCTTTATTTGTCTTTAGAATTATCATTTTTTGAGAAGAAATATCTATTCCCAATTCGTGAACTGGAACTTTTACTTTAATAATATCCATTCCAGATATATCTTTCCATTCAATTAATCCTATATCTATAGCGTTTGAATTATCAAGAATTCCTTTATCATTTATAATCAGTCCTGTTTTTCTACTAAGAATTTTTTTAACAATAAAAAACACACTTAGTCCAAAGAATAAAATGCATGCTAATCCAATAAAAAAAAGAAAATCCTCAGAATATCGATTATAAGAAGATGCTTGAGGTTTTATAATCATCCAAACTCCACCAAAAACAAATGCTAGTCCTCCAATTAGTAACAACACTAATTTTGTTTTGCTTAAAGGTATTTTGATTTCAGTCATTTGCAATATTTTTGTCAAATGTGTTACAACGTGGTTGTGTATGGTTAGTTGCGTGGTTATGCAACTAAGTTAACAAACTTTTACGGACCAGAGAAAATTCCGCAGGAATTTTCGTAAGTAAGCCTTAAAAAGCAATTAATTATACACGGTGTTGTAAGCAGTTTTTATTTCAGTTTGGTTTTTACTAAGTCGACAATCTTTTTAAAACCTTCACTTCCAATTTCACTTTCTCCGATTATCAGAATATCTCCTTTTTCTGGTTCCAATAGCATAAGTAAATTCGAATCCTTTATCTTAAATCCCTTGAATTCAGTCCATTTTATTTCACGTGTTATATTTTTGTCAATGTATTTTATAGACTCATCTTTAAATTCAAATATTCCGTTGCCAAAGTCAGATTGCACTTCCGCAACTTTTTCTTTTATTTTCTCTAAATATGTGCTTTTGAGTTTATAGTATAATTGAAATTTAGGATATGCTTTAACAATGTAAAAAACTCCTAAAATGATAAAAACAATTCCGAGATTCGATTTTCCGATTATGATTGTAATTCCAATTAATGTTGATATTAAACCAACAATTAATGATTCCCTTGCATCTTTAAGATATCGTTTATAAATCAATGGAATTATCAGTTCAGTTTGATTTAAGTAAATGTCAGCATTAAATGGTATTTCGAATTTCAAGTGCGGTTGGTGTATTATACTGAAATAGG
>NZ_JXJO01000086.1 GCF_000826655.1 Psychroserpens damuponensis | reverse complement strand
ATTTCAGGAAAGTTCATTTATTAAATGTGCTACAACGGTTTTGTGTATGATTTCGTTGCGTGTTTAAGCACTAAAGTTAGCAAATAAATCACAGATAGAAAGTCCGAGAGGACTTTCGTAAGTAGGCTATAACTAGCAATGAATTATACACGGTGTTGTGGTTAGTACTTTTATATTAATTCTTTGTCATTCAGCCATTTATTCAAATGCTTTTTTATAGTATCCTCAATTTTGAATAAATTAATTGGCTTATACAATTTACCTGCTAAATCAGTTTGCAGACTTTTTAAGGTTTTATCTTTTAATAAACACACAGGTTTGTTCAAACCCATCATATATCCAACTTCAAGTGATACATTTGGATTAAATTCATCTTCAGTTACTCTTTCAAAAATTGAAATTCCAAATTCACAACAATGCATATATGTTTTTATGTTCGCAAATAAGTCATCGCTATATTCTTTATCGTCAGCACGAAGAACTGTTATATTATATTCTAATAAAAGGTTCTTAATTGTCGATATTATTTTGTCGTGAACGTCAGTCTCTGTAAACTGCATAATTAAAAATGCAGTTCGAGTTCCGTTTGGATAATCTTTATAAAACCTTTCTGATGATTCTTTTATATCAGATGGAATGTATTCAACAGATTCTGCGATTCTTTCCGCTATCATTTCTTGAAGACCTCCAAATAATCCATTTGAGTTTTCATTTGTTTCCTCTCCAGAAATTTCTCTTCTAACATCTTCTACGACATCTTTATATTCCCTCGCAAAAGAATAATCAGCTCTATCAAATTGATTCTCATAATCGATAAGCATTTCTTCCAATTCGTTTAGCCATTGTAATTTATCCTCTCGTAAAGAAACTTGATATTCAATAAATTCTTTTCTTTTCGATTTACGAATATCTTCCATCTTATCTGAAAAATCCCGATAATAGCAATTCTTACAAACTTTACTTCCATTTACTCCAGGATTTCTTTCGCTAATTGAGCAAGTTTTGTTTTTTGGGAAAGCAATATCATATTTATGAATATTCGATTTGTCATTATTTTCATAACGATGAATGATTTCTTCTGTAAATCGTGAATCTTCTTTTATGCTTAATTGTATTTTTCCCATTTAGTTTTTTCGTATTAACCACAACGTGTTTGTGTATG
>NZ_JXJO01000085.1 GCF_000826655.1 Psychroserpens damuponensis | reverse complement strand
GAGTGAGATTCCGAGTTTTTAATTCAGTTTTTGATTCCGCAAACAAGCTAAAAAGTCAGCCACAATTCAATTCAGAGTTTGAGTGAGAATTCATCGTGTTATTCAAAATTCGGTAACATCGTTTTTCGGTTTTTATTTTCTTAAAACTCAAAAAAAAATTCGAAAAATAAACTAGCCTTTTTCCAATTCCGAAAACTTGCTTGAGCATTAAAGCTAACGTTGTTGTATATGGTTTGTTGCGTGTTTTAAGCAACTAATTTAGTAAATAATTACCGACCAAGAAAGTCCGCGAGGACTTTCGTAAGTAGGCGAGAAGCCAGCAATAAATTATATACGGTGTTGGCAGTAGTTTTTTTTTATTAATCTCAAATTATATTGTATATTTACCTCAGGTAATACGTAAAAATACAATAATGGAAACTAAGTCAAGAACGGGAAGTTCAAATAAAAAACAAAGTTCAGTAAAAGTTAGGGGTGCTAGAAAGGCTGTAAAATCGGTTAGATTTAGTAAATTTTCCCCATCTTGGGTTGTTGTGCATTCTAAAGATGCTCCTGGATATAAAATGGAATTAATAGGCCGTATTAGAGAAGGTGTTAAAAAATCAGATTGGAAACAATTGATTCAATACACAGATTCTACAGAAAAAGAGTTTGAAAATATTCTTCCTGCATCTATAAGTAGTATGCAAAAGAAAACTGTTTATGGAAAAGAGACATCAGAACGTATTTATGAATTAGCTCGATTATTTGGATTAGGTTATGAGGTTTTTGATTCCAAAGAAGATTTTAAAAGATGGTTAATTACTCCATCAAGGACTCTTGGTGGTAAAATTCCATTTGAGCTACTTGATAGTAGTTTTGGCTTTGAAATGGTAGAAAATGAAATTGTTAGGATTCAATATAATGTTTATAGCTAATGATTGTTTACAGAATAGCTAATGTAAAATATAAAGACTCAACATTATCAGGAATTGGTGCTGAAAAAGTTGGTGGAAGATGGAATTCAGTTGGTACTAGAGCAGTTTATTGTTCAGAAAATATTTCATTAGCTTTATTAGAGTATTATGTTCATTCCGAAAACATTGCGTACCTACCTAAAAAAATATTAATTGCAAAAATTAAATTTCCAGATGAGTTTGTGATAGAAGAATTAGATGAGTTACCAGAAAGGTGGAATCAATATCCATATTCTTCTAAAACAACAAAGGTTTTTACAGATTTAGCAAAAGACAGAAATAGATTTGCTTTAAAAGTACCATCAACAATTGTTAGTCTTGAATCAAATATTATTTTAAATCCCTTGTTTAAGGAATTTGGAAAAGTTGAAATAGTAGATTTTATTGAATTGCCAGTTGATGATAGGTTAAAAAAAGATAAACGTTAATAATATATTCACAAAGTTGATAATTACTGCCAACGGTTTTATGTATGGA
>NZ_JXJO01000084.1 GCF_000826655.1 Psychroserpens damuponensis | reverse complement strand
GTTTTCTGCGGAAGAAAAAGGGCTTTTGGGTTCTAAACATCTAGCTACCAAATTGAAATCTCAAAATATAGATCTTTATACAATGATCAATATGGAAATGATTGGAGTACCTTTTAAAGATCGTGATTACTTAGCTTTTGTTACAGGATATGACATGACTAATATGGCTGATAAAATGAATGAATACCTAGGCTCTAAAGTGATTGGGTTTTCTAAGGTTTCAAAAAAATATAATCTTTTTAAACAGTCCGATAACTATGCGTTTTACAATGCGTTTGAAATTCCTTGCCAAACCATTTCTTCTTGTGATTTATCAAATTATGATTATTATCACCATGTAGATGATGAAGCAGATAAGCTAGATTATAATCATATGTCAAATCTTGTGAATAGCATAATACCAGCTATTGAAAAAATGACCAATACACCAACCAAGGAAATTAAAATGAATGACACAAAGTAAGAATATTATAATTACAGGAACAAGTAGAGGTATTGGTTTTGAACTTGTTCACTTGTTTGCTAATCAAGGTCATAATGTGTTAGCGCTATCTAGAAATGCTCAGCCAGTGAGTAATCTTCATTTTGATAATATAGCGTCTTTTGCATTTGATTTATGTAAAGAAGCCGATTATCTTAAAGTAGAAGATTTTATAAAAAATG
>NZ_JXJO01000083.1 GCF_000826655.1 Psychroserpens damuponensis | reverse complement strand
TACTTGCAAATTCAAAATCAATAGTAGCGTCTTCTTTGTGAGAATCAATTAATTTTTCAAACAGATTGTTAACTTGGTTTAAGTTTGACTGTAATGTATAGTAGATTGAATTGTTTTTAATATACTCATTTTCTCTATACGTTTTTTCTAGATTACTTTCATGACCTGAGAAGAAATCATAAGCAGTAATACTAGTTATATTATTGAATATTCGTTGCGTTTCTATGGCATTAAATTTTTTTGCTAAAATGGCGTCATCTAACCTTTTCATGAGCTGCATGTCTTTAAAATCGTTTCTAGAATATGAACTTATCTGATCCATGATTTCTTTGCTTAGCTCAGCTATTGAGGCTTTATGTCTATAAATTATAGATTGAATGCCATCTAAAACAATTAGCTCATTTTCTTTTAAGTCAAATTTTTCTATATGCTTTTTGTCTGTCTTAGGAATTAGATAAAAACGAAATTTATCGTAATTAGTTTTGTAACGATCATACATCATATTGGATAGCTTTTGCTCATAGTTTTTTATGAAAGTTGTATAGTTTTCTTCATTTTTACTGCCTTCAGGGAGATAGAATGCTAATAATAATTTGTTGTCATTCTTAGCAGTTTGCAGTGCGTTTTCGAAGTTGCTAAAAGTTTTTAATTCATATTTATAAAGACTTTTATAAGCAGAAGTAACAGGTTTAATCGTTTCTTCGTTTCTCCAAATAATATCTTTAGTAATAGAATTTGGTGTTTTAAATTCGTCTAAATGTTTGTCAAAGTCTTTATAAAAAGTAATGGGATTGTTTCTTCCATTTTCGTTAACGATGACTGTTTTATCTATAGAATTATAAGTTGCATGTAACTTTATGTTACGGGTTTTTGAAGGATGATATGTGATTTTAATTTTAGAGACCTTTTTAGGTAGCTCATATTCATAAAGAATATTTGTTTCTTTATTGTAAGTCTCTTCTAAAAGTAAAATAAATTTTGACTTTTTAATTTTTAACTTAAAATCATCGTTTTTATAGAAATCGGTTTTATTTAATTCGGAAGCTTGAATGTACGCAGGAGTATCATTTACACTGTTTTTTGTTGCTATAAAAATTTGGTTTAAATGGTAATTTTTAAAACCTTTAGGAAATGTAATAGAGAGTGAATCTTTACTTGGATCTTCTTCAATATACTTAACTCCAAAAATTGGTGTTTTCTGTTTTTTTAATTCTAGATTAGAAATTGTGTCAGTAGTGATTTTTCCTTGAGAGATTGAAAGTTGAAATTCATTCTTATCATTTACGATAAAATAAAATCCGGTGCCTTCATCTTCAGAGTAGTATGAGCCTGTAGGGATTTGATTTGATTGAGAGAATACAAAAGTAGAACTGATCAATAATATGAGGTAACAAGTAATGTTTTTCATGTCCATTTGTTTGAAAATTTTTTAATTATATTAAATCTAAGACGCGCTCTAAAGCCATGCCACGTGAGCCTTTTATTAAGAACGACTGATCTTTAAACTTAAAATTTCCGAAGTTAATTTTAAAATCTTCAAAAGATTTATAATAATAATTGGTATTGTTTTTAGAGGCTATATTGTAAAAATTCTCTCCAACAAAAATTGCTGTTTGTAAATTTAAACTGTTCGTGAAATCTGAAATAGCTTGATGTTCTAATGGAGCAGTAGCTCCCAATTCAAACATGTCTCCTAATATGACAACTTTATTCTCGTTGTTTAATTGCTCAAAATTTGTTAATGCAGCTAGCATACTAGACGGATTTGCATTGTAAGCATCCAAAATAATTTGATGTCCGTTTTGTTTTACAATTTGTGATCTATTATTATTTGGAATGTATTGTTCTATAGCGTTGCATATGTTTTGCGTAGATATTTTAAAATATTCTCCTATCGCTATTGCTGTACATAAGTTATTGTAATTATAGGATCCTGTGAGATGGCTTTCTATGGATTGGTTTTGGTAGGTCATAGAAATATAAGGTTGAGAGTTGAGTAAGCTGGTTTGAGACCCAAAACGTATTGTTTTGTCGTAATTTCCAGCTTGTTTTATCTGTAAAGGATCGTTTTCATTTATAAAAATAGTTTTCTTATGGGCTATGAGATATTGATATAGTTCAGATTTTCCTTTAACTACACCTTCAAAACTACCAAAACCTTCTAGATGAGCTTTGCCAAAGTTTGTGATTAACCCATAATCTGGTTGGGCTATTTTGGTTAAAAACTCAATCTCTTTTTGATGATTAGCTCCCATTTCTACAATACCAATTTCTGTAGTGCTTTTCATGCTTAAAAGGGTTAAGGGAACTCCTATATGATTATTTAAGTTTCCTATGGTAGCTGTTGTTTTAAACGTTGTAGAAAGCACAGCGTTTATGAGTTCCTTTGTCGTTGTTTTGCCATTACTACCTGTTAATGAAATAATAGGGATGTTTAGATATTTCCGATGAAAT
>NZ_JXJO01000082.1 GCF_000826655.1 Psychroserpens damuponensis | reverse complement strand
ATTTTGAATTTGCAAGTATTGTAACAAAAACATTAGTATCACATTATAAAGGCTTATTATACAAGGATTACACTAATCAAGGTACAGAAACTGAATTAAAGGCTGTAGATTACCTCATTAAATTTCAAAAAGAAATAGAAAACTACAAACCCATAACAGACGAAGATTACAGTAAAGGCTATGACTTTTATAATCTTTCTTATACAATTTCTTCATATTTAAATCGCATAGCTCATAATGCTGATGAAAAATTTATCCAAAAAATAAAACCAAGATATAAAGCATTAAATTCTGAAAATAGTGACTATTTACTTTTCCTAAAAAAATTCATACCTAAAGATTATCTTAATGAATTCAGTAACTATTATAATAGTAATAAGCTAAACAACAATAAGGATATTATTGTAAGATTAGATAAAATGTATGAGGAAGAAAAGAGTAAAAAAGCATGGGATGTATATAAAAGTCAGATCGCTAATCAAGCCAACGAAGCTGCTTGGGTTGTTGTAGAACAAATAGAAAACAAAAAACTGATAAAAGAAGCTCTAAAATGGTCTAAGACATCTTTAGAGATAAAAGCTAACAACCCATATTATTTAGATACTTATGCCCAATTACTATATAAGGCTGGAGATAAAAAAATTGCAATAGAGAATCAAACCAAAGCTGTAGATATTATTACTAAAGATATCGACCTCTACAGCACATCTTTGTTAAAATCAACTAAAACAGTTCTTGAAAAAATGAAAACTGACACATACAAATAGGTTTTTAAATTAAAAACAAGGTTAAATTTGTTTCAAAAAACTAGCCCCTTGATT
>NZ_JXJO01000081.1 GCF_000826655.1 Psychroserpens damuponensis | reverse complement strand
AAACTTATTGAAAGAAAATGGAATAACAGTTAAAGAAAGTGAACTCGGAGTTAAATTTGAAGAATTGACAAAAGTTATTTTTACAGGTTTAGGATTTAATGTTGATGATGAATTTAAGAATAAACTAAATACTAAAAAAGATATGATTGATATCCTTTTAAACTTGAGTAACAGCGAAGTTATAATCGTTGAATGTAAAACCAGTAAAGAAAGAGGTTATAATAAATTTAGTACAGTTTCAAGGCAATTGAAATCGTATCAAAATTTAGCATTAAAAAATGATTTACGAATAGTTAAAATATTACTTGTTGCTCCAGAATTTAGTGATGATTTTGTTACCGATTGTGAAATGGACACAGAAATGAATTTATCACTTATAACAGCTTCAACACTATCTAATATTTCAGAGGCTTTCAAAACATCTAAGTACGTTAAATTTCCTCACGTTTTGTTCAGAGATATAGTGATAAACGAGGAACGAATTATAAAAGCCTTATCTAAGTAAAAACTGAAAAAAAACAGCAAATCCCTATCCCAATCACAAATCCCTAAAAGATGCTATTTTCAATTAGTATTTGCTAAATTACCTCCTTAAACGTGCCACTCATCTTTCATAAATTAATTAGTAGTAATTTAGATGACTAACGTTGCATTAAAACATGAACTTTTTAAAACGACTCAAACTAGTATATATAATTGTTACGCTTCTAATTTTTCAAAACCCCTTATTTGGTCAAAAATTAGATCCAAAAGAACGTGATAGTTTTAAACCAGATCACGTTATTACATCTAAAATTACCAATAAATCGTATGTGATTCATATGTCTTTTCCAGAGCATTATTCTATTCAGGATAGTATCACATATCCTGTGCTTTACGTGTTGGATGGAAAAAGCACTTTTGGATATTTTGAATCGTCTTATATCGACTCTCATAACATTGAAGACGTCATTCTCGTTGGTATTAGTCATAAAGCAAATGGACTAGCATCTAAAATTAATAGGTTCAATGACTATACACCTTATCGTGATACCATTACAGAACGAAAATTTGAGAAAGCATTTGGCACTCCAAAAAACACCATAAAAACGGGTGGAGCCAATCAATTTTTAGAATGCTTAAAAAAAGACATAGTGCCTTTTATAGACAAACACTATAAAACAAATTCTGATAGAGGAATTTCGGGACATTCCCTTGGAGGTTTATTTACAGCATATTGTTTTGTGAATTCTGATAATTACTTCACTCGATTTGGTATAAACAGTCCTTCATTTCAACTCAACGAAAACCTATTTTTAGAACCAGCTATTTCTAAATTTACAAATACTTTAAACTGGAATATCAAACCTACCAAAGTGTTTATTTCAACTGGTGAGAATGAAAGCCCAATGATGGTTGCCAATATGATGAAGTTTAGCATGTTTCTTAAAAAAAGGAATTATGAACATATTAATATCAATTGGAAAATCTATAGAAATGAATCCCATACATCAGTGATCCCATTTAGTTTAAATGGTACGCTTACAACATTATATAGCAAACAATAAAAACTACTGCGACTGTAAGGCAATAATAAATTATTATATTTAGCTCAAATAAGGAGATCTAAAAGTTTGCCCAATTATAGTAGCGTTCAAAAATCCTCACTCGTTAAACTATAAATAGTAATCGTAATTCTCTATCCAAACCCTATTCATAATACTAACTGCAATAACCTTCTATTCTCTGTTTATATGGCTGCAAAAGAAGAGCATCTCATACGAAAGTAGAACACCAAGCACTTAAAAATGCAAGTCATGTACAGTTACAACACAATTGTAAACTATAATTTAAATGAGGAACTTGTTTTTGAAGATTTTTCATTAACACTTATACAAGATAGATCTGTACCAGGACCAAACAATGCAAAATGGCAAATGAACGCTTTACATTTTAAAATTTCAGGAAAATCAGGAATAAAAACGATTATTTGGAGTTCTGGAACGGGACGCATTAAACCTACGAAATTCACGTATAATGAGAAAGAATTTTTATTAATACTAAAAACCTTAGTCACAACTAAACCTGGAGAATCATTTTCATATATTGAACTTCAAAAAAATGAACTCGTAATTCAAAAAACATCAAAATAATTAACCATTATGTCCATCAAAAATATACTTTTAGTCATAGCCATTTGTATTATCGTGTTTGTGTCTTTTTTATACGTAGCCTTAAGAGATAAAAAGGAAGATATCTCTAACGAAAAACCTTTTGTACAAATAATTGGTAAAGACCTCTATACAAAAAGGCGATGTGTTCTAGCCATGAATCCAGGAATTCCAATCAAAGAAACACATCCTTACATTATTGAAGATGGCTCTAATTGGAGAATAGAAGATATTGAGATTCTAAAAGAGATTCCGCTTGAAACGAGTTTTAAGATTCACACTGTTGAGATGCATAAAGGAGCAGTGAGCGGCTCAAGCACATGTTATTTATTTGGAAGTATTATGTTAGATGATCAAGCGTTCCCTTTTACCATTTCTTGGGGCAGAAAATTAGAGTTAACCAATCCCGGAAATTGGGCTTTCAGCCAATCGTTTTGGCAAGACATAGAAGATAAACAAACCTATAAATTACCAAAACTATAAAGTAAAAATAGTTCTATTAGAATAACAAACTATGAAGATAACGATTTACACGCGTGTAAAAATTTTTCAAAATTAATATAGGCCAAACAAAAAAACGAAAACATAAAACTGTAATAGTTTAAATCTGCTGTTTTACCTAAAACAACATAGACCATAAACTTGAGGGTTTAGTTTTAAACCCAAAGTAGATTTTTAAAATTAAAACCGGTTATTTTCTAACATGGTGTTGTAACCAATACTAATTATAATCGTCAAACTATAAATTAGTAACTTTAATCAATCAAAATCAATCCATTATGACAATCAAGCATCACCTATTCAAAGCCATGACGCTTTGTATATGTTTATTACTAACTGCAAACACATTTGCACAAACTTTAAACCAACAAATAGACTCGTATATTGGTGAGCAATACACTTCAGATGCGCCTGGAGTATCAATATTAGTCGCTAAGGATGGTAAAACCATTTACCAAAAAGGCTTTGGAGCTGCTAACTTGGAGTTAGATATTTCCGTAGCACCAAAACATGTTTTCGAAATTGGCTCCATCACCAAACAATTTACAGCAGTTGCCATTTTAATGTTAGAAGAGCAAGGCAAACTCAGCGTTAATGATGAGATTACTAAATTTATTCCAGACTATCCTACTCAAGGCAAAACCATAACGGTTCATCAATTACTAAATCATACCTCTGGGATTAAAAGTTATACCAATATGCCAAATTTTATGAATCTTGCACGAACAGATATGACACCTACTGAGCTTATAGATAAATTTAAAAACGAGCCTATGGAGTTTGATCCAGGCACACAGTATAATTACAATAACTCGGGTTATATACTTCTAGGTCATATTATAGAAGTGGTTTCTGGACAAACGTATGCAGACTTTATTCAAACCAAAATTTTTGACAAAGTAGGCATGAACCATTCATATTATGGTAGTATGGTGGACCTCATCCCTAATCGTGCAAGCGGTTATTCTCAAACAGAAAACGGTTTTAGAAATGCCGACTATTTAAGTCTAACTCTACCATATGCTGCAGGTTCTATTATGTCAACGACAGGAGATTTACTAAAATGGCAAAATGCCATTTCTGCAAATACACTCATTAAAAAAAGCACTTTAGAGAAAGCCATTAATGGCTCTACATTAGCAACTGGAGAAACGATTCCTTATGGTTACGGTTGGCTTAAAGGTGATATTAATGGTTCACGTACTGTAGAGCATTCTGGCGGAATTTTTGGCTATTCTACAAATGGTATTTTTCTTCCAGAAGAGAATGTTTATGTGGTAGGATTGTCTAATTGTGACTGCGGAAACGTTGGTGACCTCACCACAAATATAGCAGCAATGGCTATTGGGAAACCGTTCCCTAAAAAAGAAGACGCCATTTCATTAACTACAACGCAATTGAGCAAATGGGTTGGCGCTTATGAGTTTGAAGGTGCCATTCGACATATCACCCTAAAAGACAACCAACTATTTAGTCAACGTGAAGGAAGTGTCAATTTAAAAATTTATCCCATGACAGAGACTAATTTTATTTTTGATGGTGGTAGTACTATGTATGATTTTTATACTGAAAATGGAAACCGCATGGTCACTATGAAAGCTAACGGAAATCCTACAACAGGAACAGGAATTGATAAAGCACCTCCTGCTGAACGTGAAGCTTTGAGTTTAGATACTGAAACGCTTAAACAATAT
>NZ_JXJO01000080.1 GCF_000826655.1 Psychroserpens damuponensis | reverse complement strand
GTGTATGATTAGTTGCGTGGTTTAAGCACTAAAGTTAGCAAATAAAAACCGAATAGAAAGTCCGTGAGTACTTTCGTAAGTAGGCTATAACCAGCAATTAATTATACACGGTGTTACCTACCGTTTTTTATTTCAATTTTATTTTCTTCTACCAAGGCTAAAATCATCAATCCTGCTGATTCGGCTTGATTTATTCCCCATCTTATGAGGTTGTTATAATAACCGTCAGAGCTTTTGCTAAAAGCAACCATTCTCCCTCTACATTTACATATTGACATATAAGGTTCACTACTAACTTCTGTTCGTTGAAAAGTTACATTCGCAAAATCATAAGTTCCTTGTTCTGGTTTTCCTAATTTGACGTATCCAGTAGAATGAGCTATATAAGTATTTTCATCCACTTCAATATGTTCTGGTATGTACTTTACTATTTCTTCAAATGTATATGCATTGCATATAAAATTACTTTTGTTTTTAGGATTAATCATCTTGATTTCAAAAGAATCTCCTTTTTTGTAATAGCCGAATATGCTTTTCTCTGTTAGTCCTATATTATGAATTTTTAAAGCAGATTCAATTGGTAAAACTATCGATGACAAATTTGGTTCTAATTCAGTAATTGATGTGTCTTCAGTTCCTTTAGTTAAATTAAAAATCATTTGACCGTCTTTATGGTCGACACCTTCTATATGTGCAAAAATTGGCTGTTGTTTTGCAACAGAACCTGTTCCTTTTGTTACAGCTGTTGCAAGTTCAGACGCTGAAAAAGTGTTATCTGTATTTTGTTTCAGAAATTCATTTAATATAATCGAAAAAGGACTTCCACAACCTGGATTTCCATCAGATACTTTTTCATTTCTTCCAGAAGCTAAAACCCATCTCGATTTACTTTCGTTAAGTTTTGAATAATGAAATCCGACACTTGCTCTTGTTTGTGAGAGTAAACTTCCCGAAAAGCAAGAATCAATGATTAGTAGAATATGTTTTGCATCAATTCCTAATATTGTGTCTATAATAGTTGAATTTGGAATAAAATCACTTATTGAATTTTCTGCATTTTGAGGAATCCAAAATCCCTTTTCAGTTTTAGGATGAAGTGAACCGTGTCCAGCAAAATGAATAATTAAGTTATCATTTTCCTTTGTTAAAACAGATAACTGATTTAAGTTTTCAATTATTGATTTTCTTGTCGCTTCTTCATTTATTAAAGAGTCGAGTATTAGTTCAAAATTATATTTTGTCGTTAGAATTTCTTCTAATTTTTTTGCATCACTTACAGCATTATTCAAAGGCGGAAAAGCTGGGTCAGTATAATTGTCAATTGCTATATTAAGAAGATAGTTCTTTTGCACTTCAGTTTTTTTCAAATGGTAGGTAACGGTTATGTATAAGAATAGTTGCGGGTTTGTATGCGAGGATTTTCCGAAGGAAAATCAGACGTTACAAACACGCAACGACCTTTGTTTTAGCACTAAACCGCAATTATTTTTATACGGTGTTAGCACAAGTTTTTTAATCTTTTTTCAATTTTTTCAAATAATCCGTAATAAGAATCCTTTTGTCCTTTTTCTTTAATGACGATTTTATTTATAATCGGTTTATTTAGATAATAAATCATTCCGTTTTCCCAAGAATTCCAGACTCTTTTCGGAATTCGGTCTTTTGTTTTCCATAAATATTCCTCCGCACAGAAATTCAAATAATCAACTATTAATTTTTCATTTTCAGAAGAAAGTTTATATTCTTCATTTTTCTCAGATTCCTCTACTATTTCGTCTAGTTTGTCATTAAATTTTGAGTCGTATTTTGAATTAAACTCCGTAAATAATTGTTTAAAAATTTTATCGTTTTCAGTTTTATATTGTCTAATTCCGAGAGATAAAGAGATTCCGGTTGCTATTACTGCACCCAATATTTCAATTCGTTCATTAGTCAAAAAGTATAATCCGATTCCAATTAACATTGAAATCAGGTTTATTAATATTATGTCGGTATATTTTTTCAAATTTGTGCTAACGTGTTTATATATGGTTTGTTGCGTGAATTAAGCAACTAATTTAGTAAATATTTACTGACAAAGAAAATCCGCGAGGATTTTCGTAAGTAGGCAAGAAGCCAGCAATAAATTATATATGTTGTTGTAGGTAGGCTTTTATAATTCATTCTTATTTTTTTTGGCATATTTTCGATATAAATTCCTTATTGAACCATCTGGATAATTAGAAAATTCAGAATCTAATTCACTCATTATTCTTTCGGATTCTTCGTTTGAACTTTCAAAAAACCAACTACCATTTTCAGGAAGCAATTCAACCGCTTTTTTTATTATTTCAGATGATTTAGTCGCTCCAATTTCATTTAACGATTTAATAACTTTTTCATTCTGTTCAGGAAACCATTCTTGTAAAAAAGTCAAAATACTATCTGCTTGACCTGCATTTTCCAAATTCATACATAAAAATAGATTCAGTTCAATTTCATTTAGTGAATTCGGTTTTTTTTCGTTTCTTTTTTGAAGGATTTCAAATAATGCAATTGAAAAGTCAGAATTGTCTTTTAAAGAAAAAAGACTTTCCATATCTTCATTTTCAACAATTTTATCTCGTATAATTAATTCGTTTTTTATTTCCTCTGTCATCCAAGAAAGTCCAGAATAAGAATCTTTTTTCATAGTTCGAATTTCATTTATTTATCTCGATTTTTAGCTTACCTACAACGGTCACGGTCTATG
>NZ_JXJO01000008.1 GCF_000826655.1 Psychroserpens damuponensis | reverse complement strand
GAGATTATTATACGTTCATCTTTACAAGAATTCAGAAGTATTAATAATAAAATCGATATGCTGAAATATTTGATTTTCATTTTCAGAGTTTGTTTTGTTTAATTGCTCACAACGTTTTTGTGTATGGTTAGTTGCGTGGTTAAGCATCTAAGTTAGCAAACTTTTACGGACCTGTGAATATTCCGCAGGAATATTCGCAAGTAGGGAAGAACATAGCAATTAATTATACACGGTGTTGTGTACAGTACTTTTATTCATTTTTATAGTTTTCCATAAAATCGCAATTCCGATAAAAGCTATTATCAGACCACCTATTAGAAAAGCCAATCCATATCCTTCTGCAAATATTCCGCAAAAATAATTCAGATATCTGTTTATTATTCCAGTTGAGTAAATTCCAGTTGCTGAAATTCCAACTGTCAAAATAAGAACGATAATTGAATTAATAATTCCAAATTTATTTCTCCAATTTATTAGTCCAACTGCTAAAATTCCGATGAGTATTATTCCAAAAGTCCAATATGCTTGATTGACAAATAATTCTCCAATTCGAACATCAGTTAGCGATTCAAATTTTTTCCAATCCTCTTCCATAAGAGCATCGAATTTTTCGCCGTTAAAAGCAACGTACAACCGGTCAATTCCGCTTATGATAAAAATCAATGCAAAACATTCTAATAAAATCAACTTAAGGTTAAATTTCTGTATCATTTTCGGTATTGTACACAACG
>NZ_JXJO01000079.1 GCF_000826655.1 Psychroserpens damuponensis | reverse complement strand
TATGAGAACATCACTTTGTACTGATGCCCTCGCTATGGCTATTAAAAACAGAAAATATCCTGAACAAAAACTCATTCATCATTCGGATAGAGGTTTTCAATACTGTAATCCTAAATACACAGAATTTGCTGAAAGCAATAACATCACAATGAGTATGACCGAGCAATACGACCCTTATGAAAACCCTGTAGCTGAACGAATTAATAGAACTCTAAAATATGAATACGGGTTAAAACAGACCATTAAAAACACAGATCTGGCTCAAAAAATGACTGAGCAAGCAGTATATATTTATAACAATCTAAGAACGCATTTTAGCCTGGATCTAAGAAAACCGGCTGAAGTACATTTAAATCCAAACATCAAATACAAATCCTATCGAAAAAATAATGTAAATTTACCTGAACTTACGATTTAAGAACAGACCTAGTTCAAACTGTTTTTTTGCCTTCTAAACGGCTAAAAAAAATCTTTTGAACATCGAAATAATAACCAAAAAGAGTCAACCTATTTCAGTATAATACATAACTCAGAATGACAGTTCACTTCGGAAAAAGTGTAGTTCAATCATTTTATCTAAAAAAATAGAGGAAATGAAATTATATTTGATTAAAATCGAATAAAAATGAAATTAATACTCTTTTTAGGAACCTTATTGCTTTCCTGTTCAGTTTTTTCCCAAGAAAAATTAGAACAAGGAAGATATATAAGCTCTGACAAGTTAAAATATATAACTATCAAGAACGATTATCAATTTGAATATAATGCATATAAAGGCTATTCACCATATACTATTAAAAAAGAAAATAAACCCAATGGAATGTGTGGAACTATTGGATATTGGGGAGATGGACGAGGAAAAGGAACTTACTCAATTGTTGATGAAGAATTAATTTTAAAGTTTGATATAGATTACTCAACTATAGCCACGAAAAAAATCGATATCAAATTATTGAAAGGATTGAGATTTAAAATATCTGAATTGGAAAAATTAGAAGATGAAAAATAAAAACGTTTTACAACACCGTGTATAATTCATTGCTAGTACTCGCCTACTTACGAAAGTCCTGGCGGACTTTCTATCTGTGATTTATTTGCTAACTTTAGTGCTTAAATACGCAACGAAATCATACACAAACACGTTGGCAAACATTACGGATGAAAATCCGTGACAAAACCGACGGTCGGAAAAGCAGAAAGAGCGACCTTAAAAAATCTGAAAGTATGCCTTATCTTTAACCAAAGAAAAATGAAAAAACATTATGCACTTTTAGCACTTTTACTTCTTCCCTTTTTCGGGATGGCACAACACTTATTGGACTCTATCCAAGACAAGATTGAGTACAAATTACAGCACGTTGACATCAATACCGCAAGTACAGGTATTTTCTATGACCGAATTTACAAAAAAGCAAATCTTGAACGTTATGCTAAACCTATAACTACTATTGGAATTGGTGGTCTTCAACCCATAAAGCCTAAACCAATACTTACAATAATTCCGCAGCCAAGTAGTTATATGCACTTTTTTATGGCACACGATGACTTGGAACGTGCAGACTTTCAAAACAGATACACCAATACAGAAACTTTATTTCAACTTAACCAAAATAGTGGTAATACCGTAAATATTGGGGTTATAAATGCTGACATCACAACCTTTAATGGCGACCCAATCGCTTTAGGTACCTTGAATGTTGTAGGTGTTGATAGCTTACTTTATAAAAACACAGCAAGTACACAACCACTCTATAAGGATTTGAAAAACTGTTTGGCTGCTTCACCTCTGAAACAAAAGGTAACAGACAAACGCGTATCATTTAATATAAATTCCAGTTTTTGGAAAGAAACAGCCCAACATACCATAAGCACACTACAAATAGACTTTGCAGACGGTCAAGGATTTAGAACCGTAACACAAGGGCAAACCATAAGTGTTAACTATCCAAACGGTGGCGATAAAGAACTTAAATTTAAAGTCACATTTTCAGACAATACAACTCACGAGGTGAAAGCAAGGTTGGAAGTTGTAGTTGCACCAACAATTGGTGTTTTACAACCACAAACCACTGCTTCTTCAACTTCCTCTTGTTTTATGCCAACAAGTGATACATTTGAATCTGATTTGAGCTTTCAAGGGTATGACGAAAGTCAACCTTATCAAGGTTGGGGACGTTACCAAAATCATAGCAATACCACTTGTATTGACAAACCTGTTATCGTTGTTGAAGGCTATGACCCAAGTGATAGTTTTAGTAACGGTAATATTTACGACCAATTTAATCTAACTAATTTAGGTAATCAATTATTAGGTACAGGACAAGATATTTTCACATTAGATTTTCAGAATTATACTGCAAGTGACGGTAAACTCATTCGTGACGGTAGTGATTATATAGAGCGCAATGCTATGGTGCTTATTGAACTTATTAATCGAATAAATGCCAATAAAAGTGATACTGCCGAACCTATAAAAATCGTAGGCTTTAGTATGGGCGGTTTAGTGGCACGTTATGCATTACGTTATATGGAACTTAACGGTATGGCACACGATACTGACTTATATGTATCTGTAGATGCACCGCAACAAGGTGCTGTAGTGCCTACTGGTGCACAATACACTATAGATTTTATTGACGACCTTGTACCAAGTTGGGCAGATGAGGAATTAAGCAGCTTAACTGATGATTTATTCTTGCCAGCACCAAAACAGATGTTAATACACCATTTTGGGAGCAATACCGAATTTCCTGATGGTTTTCAAGGCTTTCACGACCGTTTTTATAATGACCTCAATGCTATGGGCTACCCACAACAAGCCCGAAACATTGCGGTTACCAATGGACGATTGGACGGTCTGGGTACAAATGCTATCAATCAAAAATACTACGAGGGCAAAATGTACTTATTTTGGGTGTTGCTCAATGGCAAGTTGCGTTTGCATTTAACCAACCAAGACAGTCGCGCACGTACCTTTTATTGGCGATTGAAATTTCTAATTTTCACAGTTTGGAAACGAGAGCGACACACTAATTCATATGCCAGTTTAGGAAGTTATGAAAATGCACCTGGCGGTATTGCAAGTGTTGATGACTTGGACGAGCGTATTACCCAATTCACTTCTTTTGGGTTTGATGCTATTGTTGCTGGAATGAAACAAAACCTTTCTTCGGATGCTTTTAGCTTTTTACCTACCAAAAGTGCCATAGACTACATTGGCGACCCTTATCTATATGAAAATATTAGTAACCGTGATTTAAGTTGTGCTAACAACACGCCTTTTGACAGTTATTTTGCACCAGAGGTTAATGAACCTCATTTATTTTTATCAGTTGGTGCTTCTAATTTTATTCGTCAAGAAATTTTGGGCAATCCTCAAGTCCCTGACTTTACGGTTCAGGATAGCGATTTAAAACAGCAAAGTACTTTTTCGTGTAGTAACCTTGGTAATTCCATCCGCTTTTATTTTGAAGAATGTCAAATAAAACAAGGTGTTACTTGGTCTGTAACTGAACCAAATATGATTTCGGTTATACAAGAAGATAACACGCAGTTTGAATTTGTATCGTCTGTAAATGCCAATGGCTATATGGATGTTACAGCACATATTCCAAACCAAGCCGATATTACTAAAACCGTATTCTTGGGCAACTACTTTGATTTCCCCGCAAACAGTAACTATTATATTTCGGCTAATGGCACAAGTATTTCAGAACCATTAAACAATGGTACAAACTTATTAATCCCAAGCTCTAATGGCAATTTGCAAATCCCTTATGGTGTTTTTGCTCAACAAAACTTACCAACATCTTGGCAAAAACTGGGTTGGGAATTGGTATCCGACAGCCAAAATGCAGTATTTAGTTGGAATGAGGTATCTGGAGGCAATCTAAATTTCAGCTATCTCGGTAATAAACACAATGCAACAATTGTATTCCGTTTAAATGCTCGTACCAATTGTGGCATTGACTATCCATTGACCTATTGGTTTAAAATACCTGAACCTGATGATAATGGTGGCGGTTTTAGTTCACGATATTCAGCTTACCCAGTACCTGCCAACCAAAATCTGGACATACAGACCAAACAAGACTTTAACGGAAGTCCAAAACGTATAGAAATTTACGATATGTTCAGCCAACCTGTATATACTGGCAACTTAGATAGCAATCACAAAAGCATAAATACTTCAAGCCTTAGAAACGGAATTTATATTTTAAAGATTTGGCACGATGGCAAAGTGCTTACAAAAACAATAAGTGTTCAACATTAAAAAAAACAGAATTATGAAACCATTAATTATTTGCCTTATGGCCTTGTTGTTAGGCAGTTGCAATAACGACGATGACAATAACAACACTCAAAACAATGAAAACACATTTACAGCAACATTTAGAGGTCAAACCATAGAGCCTGAACAGCTTTCTAGTGGTGGCGTTGGGGATTTTACACTTAATGTAAATCGAAATACAGATGATATTAATGATTGGCAAATCACCGTTAGAAGCCCTGTGGATTTGGATTTAACCCTATGGATTCTTGATGTAACTGGAACAGGAACATATCCCATTGCAACTGCTAATTTAAGTGATATAACTAACCCTTATTTCAGTAATTCTATTTTCTTAGAAAATGGCGTTACATTAAGTTACACAGATTTGAGTATTGGTAACACAGGAAGTTTTGAGATTACTGAATACGATAGTGATAGAGGAATTATTGTGGGCACGTTTTCCTGTGATATGTATGATACAACAGACCCTGGAATTATAACGCCTATTGAAGGAGAGTTTAACATCAACTTGGAAACTTTACCGCTATAAGTAACGTTTGCCAACAACGTATAAGCATAATAAGGGTTAAAGGATAAAACTATAGTTAGTTTTGTATTTACAAACGCTATTACAAAACCGAAACTAATAGCTTACAAATCCCTTACTATGCTTATACCAAACACGTTAGCTTTAATGCTAGAGCTGAACTTTCCTAAATTAGGTTGACTAAAAATTAA
>NZ_JXJO01000078.1 GCF_000826655.1 Psychroserpens damuponensis | reverse complement strand
ATTTTCTTTCAATAAGTTTAGGTTTCTGTATGCAACATTTTCAAAGTTTTCTAAATATAGATTCTCTACGTCTTTATAATGTTCAAGTATGTTTAAAATATCATCTCCACGTTGTTTAATTCCATTTTGTTTTATGAATTTAGTTAAGTCAGGCTTGGTAATCAAATCCAAAATATCTCTTGGCTTTATATTGTAATCAAGTAGAAAATCTGCTTTTAAAACAAATTCATTTTGTAATTCGAATTGAACTTTTATTTCTTTATTTAATTTAGGAAGAGATTGATTTAGCTCAACGAGTAATTTATCAAATCCATCGATTGAAATTCCAACTTTTTCGTCACGTTCAACATTCTCAAAGTGTTCAATTAAACTGTTGATTTTGTCTTCTAAAACACTACCTTTTAAATTGGAAATATTTAAACCTTTTTCACAAAGTTCATTTAAAGTTTTTTTCTTTTCGGTTAACGTACTTTCCTGTTTGTAAATGTCTTCTAAAAGTAAATGATTAATAATAGGTTCTCTCAAAAGTTTTAAAGTTCTTCGGTAAAATTTTTCGGCAACTTCTTTTTGTCTAACTTTTCGTAACATTCTAACCATTTCGTCTGCTACATAAATTGTGTTCTCTTTGTTAGAGAAGAAGATGATTCCAATATTTTTAAGTCCTTTAATGACTTCTTGAATATCTAGTTTTTTAATAGGTAAGATAGAGTAGTTTATTAACTTTACTTCTTCTTGAGAAAGACCTAATTGTCTAGAAAGTGTTAGGATTATTGATAATTCATCAGAAGTAATTTTTGAATCTCTATTGTTTACAACGTCATTATGATAGGCTGTGTTTAAGCAGGCTTTGTAGATTTTGTAGTCTCTTTTTCTAATTGAACTCAATTCGGATTTGTCATTATCAAAATCAGCGTTAAGAGTTTTCGTTTTATTTTTTAAGTTTTTTATTTCGGTTTCGTATAATCTAGAAAACCAATCTTGTTTCATTATACAATTTCCATCACGAATTATAATATCAATTAATATGTCTAATTGGGATGTTATTTCCTGAAACTCACATTTTATATGTTCTTGAAATTCGTTAGCTGTTAAATTAAATATTTTAGAAATGTTTTGATTGTCTACAGATTTTAAACCCTTGTCTGATGAGCTTAAAATCTTATCTATTTGCTTGGCATTCTGTGGGTCTTTAGATATTATATTGTCAATAATTTTAATAAATGAGTTCTTTTCAATTGAACCGAGTTTATCCAAAATCTTTTCTAATTTCATATTATTTAATTTAAGCCTGTAGATTCATACTTGTATATTGATAGTTTGAAATCTCAATAAAAGTTAGACATTATTAGTTGTAGTTTTATAGAAATCTATACGACGTTCTGCGTAGATTTCAATAAAAGTACATTAAATAAAGTGTGTTAGATTACGGTTTTCCGTAGTAGAACTATTTAAAGTAAAGCAATTGATTATAAGTATGTTATGGCTTTTAGTAATTAAGCGTTTTTTTTCTGTTTCCCATAAAACACAACCAAGATCTTACCAAAAATAAAGTAGAGTAGGAGTACTGTTAATCCACCAATTAAAATACCATTATTTAATAGGGTTTCGTAACCATAATTGTACATGTATAGTGCAAGACATACTACAAATTGAAGTAACGCATAGGCAATATTACCTTTTGCGCTATAGCCAAATAACCCTAGAAAATGTGTTTTTGTGAGTCCGAAAATAAGATGTGGCATAGCATTAACCGCTAATGCTCCTATGATAAAATCTATGAGGTTCATATTTTTGTTTTGTTTCTAAAAATAACTTGGTTTGCTCATTTTCGAAGAAATAAAACTAAAAAAGAAGCAATTTAAAACTATTGAATGATATATATGGATATTTGATAAGGTAAAGAACTGATTAGAAAAAGTACAAAATAGCGTAGCTTGAGATGAGAATTTTGTGCTGAGGTTTGTGCTACTTTTCTAGGGTTTTTAGTTTTGTTTGCGCCTCTGGATTATTATCAATGGAGATGGCTCGCTTGTATTGTTTAATTGCTTCTGGTTTGTTTTTTTGAGATAAGAAATAATCACCTAAGGCCACAAAACTTTTTGATTGATTAGGGTAAAATTCGGCATTCATTTCTAAATAGGCTAAGGCTTTTTTAGGAAGATTATGACCATCTAACATGAAGAACCCAATTTGGTTGAGTAATTCCCAATCTGGTTTTACGTCGCGTTTCATGCGAGCACTTAATTTTTTATAGTGTTCATAGAACGGATTGGTTAATTGTTTGGCTGTATATTGTTTTGGCGTATTAAAGCGCCACATGTCATGAAAAGGGAACCAAGAGAAAACCGATCGTAATCCATTGTATTGTGCTGGTATAACAATGCTAGCATGATCTTCGTTTTTAAAGTATTCCCATTTAAAATTAAGCTTTTTATTATTTTTAACTAAAAGGTCATGAAATTTTAGATTTGCTCTAATCGCTTCGGTTGGTACAGATTTGTCCTTTCTAACTTTTACTGTATCCATTTTTTTACCAATGTTGTTAGCTACTGCTATATATAATGATTTGTCTTTATAGTCTCCCATGTTAATTTGATCTTGAGCCGTTTTGACTAGATGTTCTTTATCCCACCAAAGACTAGGGTCTATTGCCAAATAGTTATCAAAAGAATTTTCATGATGTAATAATGCATACAGTACAAATAAACCACCTGTAGAATGACCAATAATGGTGGTGTTATTTTCGGTTGGATATTTGCTATTTATAAATGGTTTTAGTTCTTCGTCTAGAAATTTGATAAAATTACTGGCTCCTCCAGAGGTTTTTGATTCGTGGCCGCGTTGAAAAGGAACGTTAGTAGGTGTAAAATCTCGTGTTCTATCTGTATTGGTGATACCAACTATTATAGAATTTGGGATTTGCCATGGTGTGAGATGTTTTAACATTCCTGTAATTACATAGAAATGTTCTGACGCATCTAATACGTAAATAACAGGATATAGTTTGCTGTCGTCAAAATCTTGAGGTAAGTGTATCCAAAGCTCTCTTTGTTCTTGAAGTATATTAGAATATAGACCATCAATGTTACCAATAACTATTTGCTTTTCCTGATTTTTTTTGAATTGCGCTAGTCCTTTAAAACTTATAAATAATAGAATTACTGTAAATACAATTTTAGAATTTCTCATGTGTTTGTTGAGGTTTTAGCTTGAGATTATTTCTATAGATTTAAGATAATAATGGGTGTGATGTCACAAATTTGAGACTTCATGTTATTTTAAATAACACGTAGTCTCTTGTTATACATGTGTTTGTAGTGTTGATGTGCTAAGTTAATGAATAAATGTTGACTATAATAGTTGTGTAAATTGGTCTTGCTTTTTAGGTTGTTTTTTCTTTTTCAACGATTTAAGGAGTTGCTTTAAAGAGCTATTTTTTCTGAATTTTACGGTATTTCTATTTTTGTTCTCTGATACTTTCTCCGTGGTCTTCATTTCTCGCATCCGTTACATTTCCGCATACATAAAAATTAATTATAGAGAGACGGTTTTTAAATTCAGTTTCAACTTCATTTTTTGTATTTATTAATTCGCTTAATTTTAATTCGTGAGCATATAATGAAAATTCATTTCTTATTTGTTCAATCATGACGTCTAATGCTGGTACTTGTTATTTTCTAAATTTCATTCTCGATGTTCTTTTTAAAGTATCGCAACGGTCTCGACTATGAGTTGTTTTGAGAGTTGTCTAACCGTACATGCATACATTAAACTGAAAATCTTTTTAGGTTTTTAGAAGTAGACGAGTACTTGTAACTATTTAGAGCTATTGTTGCGCTTAGTTTTAGTTAAAATCAACAACTATTGTTTGTCCATATCTACCGTTATAGTAGATAATTACAGGTGTTGGATAAGGAGATGGTTGTCCAACCATAGACGGAAACATATTTTGATTGACATTAAGGGGAAGTGTTAACTCCGTTCCATCAGAGCTTATTGAAACATAAGATGAATTGTATTGATAAATTGTAATATTATGAGCGGCAATTCTAATTCCTGGTACCAAATTTTGACCAGTTAGTATTAATGTATCGTTATAGCTATAGCTTGTTTGATTAGAAGATGTAATATTTGGTAGGTTTTCGGATAGGATGTCAAAATCGAAATTAGATATTGATTTTACTTGTTCGTCAACTAAATATTTTAATTTATAGTTGTTGGCTGTTACAATATTTGAAGGAAATTCAATTATAAAGGA
>NZ_JXJO01000077.1 GCF_000826655.1 Psychroserpens damuponensis | reverse complement strand
AAAGCTAACGGTTTTGTGTATGATTTCGTTGCGTGTTTAAGCACTAAAGTTAGCAAATAAAAACCGAATAGAAAATACGAGAGTATTTTCGTAAGTAGGCGCGAACCCAGCAATTAATTATACACGGTGTTGCCAGTAGTTTTTTCTATTTTGTTTTTCCAATCATTAAACTCATTATGAAAAATTAAGTTGCATTTAATATTTCCCATATTTTCACGAATAAAGTTTTGTCTCAAATCCATTCTCGTGGTTTGTTCTGATAAAATGAATTTTACAATTTCAATCAGGCTTTCTAAATATTTATTCGTGGTAGTTGAAAATACATAGGTTGCTTTTTTGTTTATACAGCTTTCCCAAACTAAATAAACATTGTTATTATTTTTTAATGTAAATATGAAACTATCCTCATTATTATGTCCATTTTCTAATAATGGTATTATTTTGAAGTTAATATGATTTTTGGTAATTAGATGTTTTAAATATACTGACCTATTTGCTAGATTAGTAAGAGTAATTATAGTTTTATTATTTAATTTATTAATGTTTTTTTCTACATCAGAAGCTAGATAATTAGAGAAATCAGAGATCAGTGTTTTAAAGTTGAAAACTTGTATAATTTCATATATTTCTTCAAGATTTTCGAATTTAATAATTTCATTTCCTTTGACAGTACAGGTTATTGGTTTAAGATTTAATTTATTAAAATATGGCTTAAGATGCACAAACGATTTTCTTGAATCTTTTAGTTGAATTGGACCGTAAAAGATATTTGATTTAGTTAGATGGATTTTGAAGTCATCAAATATTATATTATTCCAACTAAAGTTTATTATTTGGGTTTTCTGATTTTCTAATGATTCTTTTAGTTTAGTTAATTTTAATATTTCTTCCTTAAAATACTTTTTTAAATGTCCAGGTTGCCCTTTTAATTTTGTTTTCTTTCCTACGTAAACTTTTCGCTTTGAATTTAGCTTTCTTTCATATTCTTTGATTCTTTTATTTATTTCTGTGTGCGTCATTCTTAAATTACTGGCAACGGTTAGGCTATGAGTAGTTGCGTGGTTTAGCACTTAACTTTGCAAGTACGCACCAAGTTGGAAATTCCTGCGGAATTTCCAAAGTAGGCGAGAACAAGCAATTACTTATAGCCATTGTTGTAGGTAGTTTTTTAGAATTTTGACTCAATATATTTTTTCAGTTTTCCCTTTTTTTGTTGTTTCATCAGTTTTTCCATATCTGAATTTTTTCCGAGTTCCGATTTATTTTTCTTGTAGAATTCTATTGCGTTTTCAGCTCCAGCTACTGCACATTCCACTTTGTCTTTTGAGTAGTCATTTTCGAGACTATGTTTAGCCCAACCACTCATAAACGACATTAAGCAATCAGCACAATCTAAAGGAACAATTCCAGATACTAATTCTATCGAAACTGTTGGACTTCCGCTCATCCATTTCATCAAAAAAGCATTAATTTCTTTTCGCTTATTTGGATTTTCAGAAATAGGTGTTTTCAATAACCACTCAGTTGAATTCAGAACTAACTGTTCAGTTTCCTTGTAATTTTCTGCGTTTTCAAGTTTCAAATCACTTGGGATTCCAACATTTTGAGCTAATAAACTCGTACTTACAAATAGTAAGCAAATCAGCATTTTAATTTTATTCATAGTTTCTGTTTTAAATTACCTACAACGGTCTTGTGTATGGTTAGTTGCGTGTTTAAGCAACTAATTTAGCAAACATTCACGAGCCAGAGGAATTTCCGAAGGAAATTCCGAGTAGACCTGAACCAAGCAATTAATTATACACGGTGTTGTGAGCTGGCTTTTTCTTCACCATATATTGTTTTCAAGGATTTCTGATTAATAATTAATTGTAATCCAAATAATATTATTAGATGCCATACATTCATAATATTAAAATAATTTTCAACTCTTTGGTCATTATGAACGAAGCTTATTAACACCAAAGTTAAGATGCTAATGAAAATAATCCATAGTGTAGTTTTGGTTTTTGTATTTTTAAAAAGTGATTTGTTCAGTTTAAGAGTTAATAATGGTGCAATTATAAATCCCGATATAAGAAAAGCAAGGTCAGTATAAAACCAATTTCCAATATGAATGTCGTTTGTAATTCCGATTGCTTCTATTATTTTTAAGAGTAAGCCCCAACCGAAATAACCTACAAAAAAAGAAAGATAAGAAAATACGATGCTTAAAATTAGCCCTTTAGTTGAATCAAGGTATAGTTTATAGTTTGATATCGTTATTATTAAACTAAAAATTAAAGGGTAAACAAATAAATTCCATTCGGTTAGAAATAGAATCAGTACAGAGATAAAAGGTGATAAAATTAATTTTAAAATCAGTTTTGTTTTTTCCATTATAGTTTTGTTACGTTCTGATTTTTAGCTTGCTCACAACGTGTTCGTGTAATGGTTAGTAGCGTTGGCTAGCTTAAAGATAATAAATTATCACAAACCAGAGGAAAATCCGTAGGATTTTCCGAGTACGCACAAAACAAGCTATTAACTATACACGTTGTTAGCAAACGTTTTTTCAATCTTACAAATGGATTAACTTGAAATAAGTAATTCATTTAGTTTTTTATCTAAATCAATCAGACCTTTATTGTCGTTATCAGCACCTAAATATCGATCTATAATGATACCATTTTTATCAATCAGTATATACGCAGGTACAGGTTGCACTGAATATGCTCTTGTTATAGAACCAGCTTTTCCCAAATTTTTATTACCTTCAAAAATATGAAGCCAATTTAAATTTTCATCTTTAATGTTTTCTTTCCAGCTAATTTTATCTTTGTCTAATGAGACACCTATGATTTCGAAACCTTTTGAATTGTATTTATCGTAAATTCTTTTTAATTCAGGATGATTTTTCACACAAGGGATACACCATTTTGCTCCAAAGTCTAACAAAACTGTTTTACCTTTAAATTGATCTAAACTTAATATCTCTCCATTTATATCTTCTTTAGAAAAATTAGGAGCAACATCTCCAGAATTAACGACTCTAATTTGTTCTTTAATTCTAAGACCATAGGATGATTCTTTTATTATTGGGTCTAATTTTGAGTAAAATGTCCTAACCGAGTCCAAAGGCATTCTTCTTTTGTATAAGTCAATAATAGATGCACTCAAATATGATTTTGGGTTATCAGTACAATGATGCAATTCCACTTTTTTTAATTCGTTTTGTAATTTCCGCCATTCTATATTTAATTTTGCAATCTCTTTTTCATAATCCTTGTGACCATTTTCTAATTTAGAATTTTTTAGACTATCTCTTTTAAGTTTTAGAGATTCAAATTTTTCGAATGTAGGTTTAATTAATTTATCTAGATTTTCTTTTTCAATTTGTGTTTTCGAACCGCTAATTTTTGCCTTAGGAAAAGAACCCTCTTTGATTGAGATATTTATTTCATTAGGTTCTAAAAAGAACATTAAATTGTTTGGGTCATCAACTGACCTGCCAGCTAAATTACTCAACAATGAAACCTTTTGAGTATTGACTAAATGACCTTTTGTAGAGAAAAATCCATTTATAATTTGTAAAGTATCAGCGACATGTACATTGGAACTATCAAAATAACGTAGAATCAAATAATCTGTGTTAGCACCTTCAATTTTTCCATTTAAAAAAAATGTTTTATCGTCCTTCTTAGCTTGCTTACAAGATGTAAAAAGGGTTAAACTTAGAATTATAATTGAAAGTAATTTAATTTTCATTATTTATAATATGACTAATTTATGTCAAAATGTTTGCTAACGTGTTTGTATATGGTTTGTTGCGTGGTTTAAGCAACTAATTTAGTAAATAATTACCGACCAAGAAAGTCCGAGAGGACTTTCGTAAGTAGGTAAGAAGCCAGCAATAAATTATATACGGTGTTGGCAACTGGCTTTATTCAATTTTAGGACTTTCTTCAAACCCTAAAGCTTGGTATAAAACATCAAAATTTGGCTTTAATCTCTCATATACATTAATATCATAATTATCAATTTGAATTAATGGAAAAACAATTTTATTTTGAGAAAATGCTTTTGAATAATAACTTCTATCGTTATCTATAATTTTGCCCAACACATTGTGAAAACTAAATGAAATTAAAAATGGTGGTTCAACTTCCATCTTATTTAATATGAATAAACCATTTTTAATTATGTTTAAAGTCTCTTCAATTAGATGTTTTCCGTCAAAACCTAATTTGTTTTGGTGTCTAGTTTCATAAAACATCTCTGATGAATATGCTTCATAAATTCCATTTCTAAAAAGTTGGTTATATGAAGAGATTTCAGTTCTGTCAGATGTTGTGCTAAATGAAGCGTATCCGTCAATATTAAACATATTGTCCCATCCATACGCATTTAAGGGTTTCATCTCTATTTTGAATTTTTCTTTGGCTAATGAAAGGTTTATAAATTTGCTATCTAAAAAGCTATATGGAATTATGTGAATGAAGTATGATGTGTCAGTTTTTAGATTTGGTAATAATTCTTTTTTTAATACTTTATCTAGTCTATTGTTTCTGAAATCGTTTGCTTTTTCAGACAGTACTTGATTTTGCATAAACATTTGATTTAATTCATAAACATCGACAGGAAACTTTCCGCTATTACGTCTTTTATAAAATTTATTAGTTTGGTTATATGTAACCATTGCAGGAAGCCCTAAACCTTTTGGAACACCAATTATTAAGATTTTTTTATTATCAATTTCTATTTCGTTTAGAATTAACTGTGTAATACTCGGTTCGGAAGAGTTCTTTACTATATCCTCTATTTGTTGAGTTAACTTGTCAAAATTATTAAGTACGATTCCTGCAATTTTATTCGGCTTTCCTGTGTTCTGTCCGTTTGAGTCTTTGAGTTCTTCAATTCCAAAGACAAAACATCCACCATCAGTATTATACATTGCTGAAATGTCATACAAAAACTCTTTTTTATCTTTGTCTTTAGAGATATTCAAATCTCTTTTGTAATCAAGATTTTTACTTTCTTGAACTTGATTATCTATTAACCGCTCGATTAATTCTTTATCAACTTTATCCGCTCTTATTCCTAATATGTACATTTATTTTGAATTCGGTTGTTTTTTAGCTTGTTGCCAACGGTCTTGTGTATG
>NZ_JXJO01000076.1 GCF_000826655.1 Psychroserpens damuponensis | reverse complement strand
TATTTCAGGAAAGTTCATTCCTCATATGTTGTACAACGGTTTTGTGTATGATTAGTGGCGTGTTTTAAGCACCTAATTTAGCAAATAAAAACCGAATAGAAAATCCGCGAGGATTTTCGTAAGTAGGCTTGAACTAGCCATTAATTATACACGTTGTTGCCAGCAGTACTTTTTTCAGTCGTAATGAAATCTGCATTTCGCAATTAATATTTCTCCTTCTTTATATTGATAAATCAATCTATGCTCACTATCAATTCGTCTTGACCAAAATCCTGCGTATTTATGTTTTAACGGTTCGGGTTTTCCTATTCCGTCAAATGGATTTCGAGCAATGTCTTTCAGAAGTTCATTTATCTTTTTCAGTTTTTTCTTGTCAGTTTTTTGCCAATATAAATAATCTTCCCAAGATTCGTCAACGAATATATACTTCATTTTAATTTTCGATTAGGTCTTTGCTAAAAGTCATTCCGCTTTTTAGTTTGTCAATTGCAGAATCTAATCGTAATTCATTTTTTCGAGAAGAAAGTTCGTGATTTGTAGCCATTAAAGAATTATATTCTTGTAATGACATGACTACAATTCCAGAATCTTTTCCTCGGTTTATAATTAGAGTTTCAAAGTTTTTTGCGACTCTGTCTAAGTAACTTTTAATGTCCTTTCTAAAATCAGAAACAGTTGCTATTTGCATAATATTGTATTTTATAAAGTACAAATATATGTACAAAATTTGATATATGCAATTTTTTCCGTATTGCTGGCAACGTATTTGTGTATGCTTAGTTGCGTGTTTGAGCAACTAATTTAGCAAATAAAAAACGAATAGAATATTCCGCAGGAATATTCGTAAGTAGGCTAGGACTAGCAATTAAATATACACGTTGTTGTAAACAGTTTTTATTTAATTCAGTCCACATTTTAATACCGTAAATTTTTTAATTCTCATTCGCAGATATTTATTCCCATTCCAAAATATCCCTCGTGTGTGTTTCCATCAATATCTATCGCTTCAATCCAGTTGCAAGGTTCGTTGAATATGATTGAGGATATAGCTTCTTCGTAGTTTTCTTCGGTAATGCAGAAACTAAAAGATGTTGCGTTATTATCGCATTCGGTTTCCAGTGTCAAACGCCAAAAGTCATTATCTGTTTCTTGTTCATTATTGTCATCGTTTGATGAACAAGCAAATAACATAAATGGTAAAAGTAATAGTGCTTTTTTCATAATTTATCTTTTATTTTTCAAGTATTTCTCTAAACTTATTTTCAATTTCCTTTTTAATAGGATTGACTTTTTCAGGCATTTTTTTATATGCAGTAATTGCTTTTATGCGTATTTCAGCATTCGAATTGTCTCCCATATTTTTTAATATATGATTAGTAGAATAATCATTATATATTTCACTCATTTCATTTAGATAGTTATCTATTAACTCAATCACATTTTCGTTTAAGTAAATTTTATTATCATTAAAGAAACTGACAAAGTTATTGTGAGCATTTACATAATTCATTTGTAAATTATTTTCATAATCTTCATATTGAATGTTTTCAGGTGTGAATTTAATAGGTGAGACATAAACACTTAACTCTTTTGAGGTAACATTTAGAAGTTTATAAATATTTTCTAAAACGATAAGTCTTTTTTCGTGTAGTTTAGTGAATTTAAAGTTTTCTTGAGCTTTTAAAGCGCTAATTTCCGCTTGAAAATTTGTTATGTCTATATTGTGGTCTTTTTTTAGTTTCTCAAGTTTTTTGTCAAAATTATTTTTTACGTTTCCTTTTACTTTTTCAGTAATATATAAAGCAGTCAAAGTTGGAAAAATAGAATAAAGTAAAGCTTCTAAAATATATATATTCATTATGTTGTTTGTAAATTGTTTACAACGGTCTTG
>NZ_JXJO01000075.1 GCF_000826655.1 Psychroserpens damuponensis | reverse complement strand
ATTCACGTTCTGTCATTCCAATGTTAGGAGGAATCTCACATGAAAATAGTCGTGCGTATTTTGAGAATTATATTTTAAATAGCAAATTATTTCAATCCTTCTCATTTCCGAAGAAAAACGAATACTATTTCAAGTGACAGTAACATTTAATTAAATCACTTATCTTTATAAAGTACAATTATTTTCAATCAAAAATTATGAGATTATTAAATCAACTCCTTATAGTGTGTCTTTTTTTTGCATGCTTTTTTTCATGTAAAGACGCTTCAAAAAATAACGCTGTAGTAAGCGCAAAAAGTGAGTATGCTAACTTTATAAGTGACATGACATCTAAAGGAATTCCCACCGGAAATATCCTAGTTTATGAAGATGGCGAAGTTGTATTTAAAAGTAGTAATGGCTTACGATCTATCAACCCAATAGATTCATTGAGCTTAAATTCGCAATTCCGTTTGGCCTCTGTAAGCAAGCAGTTTACAGGTATGGCGATTATGAAATTAAAAGAAGCTGGCAAATTGGAGTATGACCAAAAAGTGAATACTATTTTAACCGATTTTCCTTATGATACCATTACAGTGCGTCAATTATTACATCATACCTCTGGGCTCACAGATTACGAACGTTTAATCGACGAAAACTTTGTTAAAACAGATTCTACAAAGCAATATATTTTAGGTAATGATGAGATTTTAGAACTGTTTTACAAAGTAAATCCTGAATTAGATTTTCAGCCTGGAGAAAAATGGGCATACAGTAATACAGGTTATTTGGTGTTGGCTTCTATTGTAGAAAAACTTTCTGGGCAACATTTTAGAGAGTTCTTAAAAGCACATATTACAGATCCAATTGGGATGACAAACACAACTTTATACGAGTATCAAATGGATGCAGATCCAAATATGCCTAATCGTGTTTTTGGGTATAGAAAAGGGCTCAATCAAAACGATTTAATTAGTAACGACTATAATATCGTTAATGATGTAAGAGGTGATGGCGGAATCTACTCAACCGCAGAAGATCTCTATAAATGGAACATGGCATTGGCAAACCACACCATCATTTCAAAAGATTATTTGGAGGAGGCTTGGTACTCAGGGCAAACCAACGATGGTGCATACATAGGTTATGGCTTTGGTTGGTTTTTAGACTATAATCCAGGTAATCCAATAGTTGTAAATCACTCAGGAGGTTGGGTTGGGTTTGTTACATTTTTACAAAATGAAGTCGATGCAAAAAGTGGTTTTATTATTTTAACCAATGATTCTGGAGAAAATTTTGGAGCTATTTATGATAATATTGAAAACATAAGAGCAGGAAAGCCTTATCAAATGCCAAGAGAAAGCGTTTATAAAGCAATGGCAAAAAAAATATACGAAAATGATGTTAACCAAGCCATAACGTTTTACAATAGTGTAAAAACAGATACCATTAATTATCGTGTTAGTGAAAACGATATCAATCAATTAGGATATTTATTAATCAATGAAAATAAAGTAGATGCGGCAGCTCAAGTTTTTAAATTAAATATTAGAGAACATCCAAAATCTGCAAATGTGTATGATAGTTATGGTGATGCGTTGTTAATGCAAGGAGATTCAATTCAGGCTTTAGCTAATTTTCAAATGTGCTATCAAATGGATGAAAGTTTAACCTATGCTAAGGATAAAGCAGAAGCATTGGAGAACGCTTTAAAAAATTAAACAATAGATTTCATTAAGTAAGCGAGTTGTCATTCCGACATTAGGAGGAATCTCACATAGTAATTCATACATGACTAAAAAATCACTATCACAATTATTAAGCAATGTAGGGAGTCAATCACTTTTCGTTTTAAATCCCTCAATCGCTAAGTCAGAATACATCATTCTAGATTTATCAATAACCAATACAACACTAAACACTCTTAACGTTTCTTCTTCGGAAACATTAGAGCATTACATTCATAGCCATAAACAGAACCATAGTGCAAAAGTCGCCTTTGGTGGATATCTTGAAACTCGAAACATCTACCAACGAAGCACCTATTTTAAAAATACAGACCCAGAAACCGAGCGCAATATTCATTTAGGTGTTGATCTTTGGATTGCTGCAGAAACTCCAATACTCACACCTTTAGATGCTGAGGTACACAGTTTTAAAAATAATACCAACCATGGCGATTATGGACCTACGATAATTTTGAAACATACTGTTGAACATCAAGAATTCTTCACGCTTTACGGACATCTTAGCTTAGCATCGATTCAAAATCTAAAAGTAGGGCAAACCTTTAAAAAAGGAGAACAAATTGCCACTTTAGGAGATGCAAGTGTCAATGGTGATTATGCGCCACATTTGCATTTTCAAATTATTAAAGATTTGCAAGGCTATGTTGGTGATTATCCAGGAGTTTGCTCTAAAAAGGATTTGGAGTTTTATCGAGAGAATTGTTTGGATCCTGAGTTGCTGTTGCGATTAGAATACAATAAAGCCCAAAATATATGAGTTTCATAGTCATTGTTCGTACTGTCATTCCGACGCTTGGAGGAATCTTACTTCAAAATAGTCAATGATTCTTTAGTCGTACCTT
>NZ_JXJO01000074.1 GCF_000826655.1 Psychroserpens damuponensis | reverse complement strand
GTTCCATCTTCATTAATGGCATTTTTGTAATACACATTACCTCTAACGTAGTTGAAATCATTAAATTCATCATCAACTATTGGTCTATAAACATCATAAACCCATTCAGCAACATTACCAGCCATATCATAGATACCATAATCGTTAGGTTCGTATGACATTACTTGAGCTGTAATATCGGCACCATCATCAGACCATCCAGCAATTCCACCGTAATCACCTTTACCTTGTTTAAAGTTGGCAAGTTGATCACCTTTAGTTTTACGTTTTCCAGATCTAGTATATTGACCATCCCAAGGATATTTTTTACGTCCTCTATATACGTTAAAGCTTCTTAGTTCACTCATTCCAAGTGCAGCATATTCCCATTCCTAGATTTTTCTGGATTGATGATAGAATCATTACCTCCATAAGTTGAAGTTGGCGTAGCAATATAGGTGTCTACATTGAAATTACTATCTGCAGAAGATGTTAAATGCGTATCTCTTTCTAGATAACCTGCTTCCTGTAATTTCATTTCTGCAACTCTGTCAGTTCTCCAACTTGCAAATTCTACAGCTTGAATCCAACTTACACCAACTACAGGATATTCACCATAACCTGGATGACGTAAATAGTTTTCGGTCATCATTTCAGCATAACCTAATCTATTTCTCCAAACTAAAGTGTCAGGAAGTGCTCCTTCATATATCAACCTATAGTTCTCTTCTTCAGGCGGGTAAGTTCTTTTTATCCAATCTAAGTATTCAGTATACATTACGTTGGTAACTTCACTTTCATCCATGTAAAATGATTGAATGTGTTGTTGATTTGGAGAGTTGTTCCAATCATGCATTACATCATCTTGTACTTTACCCATCGTAAAGGTTCCTCCTTCAACAAAAACCAATCCTGGAGCAGTTTCTTGTTCTTGGAATTTGTCATTATATTGGAAACCACCATTTTTATCATTGATTTTCCAACCTGTAGCTCTTGAAGTGTTATTAGAAGAGTTTCTACTACAGCTAACAATTGTTAAAGACACCATTAGGGCTAATAATATCCTCAAATTTAAGACGTTTTTCATATCCATACTTTTAAGTAAGCTAATTTAATTTTAGAGACGCAATATAGTAATTAAAGGTAAACTAACAATACTTTTTGCTAAAATCCTGTAAAAAAAACTGCATTTCATCCCTTTTTTTGTGCACAACAACGGATTTTTGATCAGTTTGTCGATGTATTTTGTCTTTAATAACGAACAATTAAATCAATTATTGTTGTAATTTTGAATAAAAAAATTCGCCTAAATAATATCACGATCATATAGACGTTATTGAAATATGAAAAAATATTTACTCTTACCGTTACTATTACTTGCATTTTTTAGTAATGCACAGCAAAAACAATTTAATATTAATTGGGAGTCTACTACAATCTTAGAAACTTCAAATTCTAAAATTGAAATCCCAAGCTTTAATAAAGACCATTTTGGTTTTTCACATAAAAAAGGAATTACTTTTTTTTCTATGTGGGAAGAGTCAGGATATATTAATGAAAGTTCTGTGGAGTTAAGTGCGGTATCATATAAAAATATTAGTACTTCAGAATTAAAAGATTTACCGTTATCAACAATTCCAAGTTCTCCAACATTAATCTTAAAAAATGCAATTGATAGAGATAATATATCTGCTTATTTTGAAATTACACCTATCATAAATGATAGAGGAGTCTATAAAAAAATTACATCATTTACAATTGATTATCAATATGGAGGCTCTTTAAATAGAACAAGTTTAAACAATCAAGAAGTTATAAGTTCGGTTTTAAGTACTGGCCAATGGCATCGTTTTTATGTTGAAAAGTCTGGAGTCTATATTTTAAGTAAAGGCTTTTTAAATTCAATTGGTGTAAATACTAATGTAGATCCAAGGTCGATAAAATTGTATGGTAATGGAGGCGCCATGTTGCCTCTGTCAAACAATGTTGAAGCACCCAATGATCTGCAAGAAAATGCTATTAGATTTATTGGAGAAAACGATGGCGTTTTTAATGATACTGATTATATTTTGTTTTATGCGGAAGGGACAAATGAGTACAATGAGGAAAGTGATACCAACGTAAATTTATATGCAGACAAATCGTATTATTATATTACAACTCAAGGTGACTTCGGAAAACGTATTACTACTTTATCAGAGCCAGAAGATGAACCTTCACTAGAAATATCAACATTTCAGGATTATCAATTTCACGAAGTTGATGAGAATAACTTAGGAAAAATTGGCCGTAGATGGTTTGGAGAGCGCTTTGATGTTGAAAACGAAAAAGAATTCAACTTTAATTTTCCAAATATCGTATCCTCAGAACCAGCAAAAATTAGAGTGCTAGCAGCAGGAGTAAGCGAATCAACTGCCAGTAATTTACAAGTCGTTATTAATGGTAGTTTGGTTGGTACGATTGGATTTTCTGTAATTGATGACCCTGTATTGGCTTCAGCAGGTTCATTTCAAAATGAAATAACGCTCCCTTCAGACGATGTAGATGTCACTTTAATCTATAATAACAATGGTAATCCTTCTACTTTTGGATATTTAGATTACATATCTATAGAAGCTACTAGAGACTTGATTTTTAATGGTACTCAGTTTTTGTTCAAAAATGATGACGTTGCATTAAGTTCAGGAGTTGTACAGTATACATTAGCAAATGCCAATAATGTACAAGAAGTCTGGGATATTACAGATAAATACAATGTACAGGCAGTAATAAATAGTGATCAAAATTCTAATTTGATATTTAAAGATATAGCTGGCTCAGAAAAAAAATATATAACCGTAACTAGTTTAAATTATTTCACACCTTTAAGAGATTCAAATACCAGTGTAAATAATCAAGATATAAAAGGAACAATCTTTACAAATAGTCAAGGAGAGTTCGAAGATGTAGATTATATTATTATCGCAAATAATAGTTATAGTACGCAAGCCGAAAGATTAGCCCAAATCAACAGAGATCAATACAATCTCAATGTTAAAGTCGTAACGCTTAATGAAATTTATCATGAGTTTGGTTCTGGGAAACAAGATGTAGCTGCCATTAGAAATATGGTTCAATACGTGTACCAGAATGCTAGTGAGCCAAGTGAACGATTAAAGTATTTGTGTTTGTTTGGAGATGCATCTTATGATTATAAAGATAGAATTTCTAATAATACTAATATAGTACCAACATGGAATTCAGTAGAAAGTTTTAGCCTCGTGTCTTCCTTTATTTCTGATGATTTCTACGGAATGATGGACGAAAATGAAGGAGATATGGAAGATGGTGCATTATTAGATATTGCAGTAGGAAGAGTATTGGCAGATACACCGCAACGAGCTATCGAATTAGTAGATAAAGTTGAAGGTTTTTACGGTGAAGAAGCATTTGGGAGTTGGAGAAATAATGTCGTTACAATAGCAGATGATGTAGATGAAGCATGGGAATTAATATTAGAAACAACTACAGATGAAATCGCCAATGAAATTACAACAGAAAAACCATTTATTAATGTTACTAAAATTTTAACAGATTCCTACCAACAACAATCCTCAGCAAGTGGAGAGCGATATCCGTCAGTGAATGAGGCTGTTAATAACGCTTTAGATGTTGGTGCAATTGTTGTGAATTATTTTGGGCATGGAGGAGAAGATGGTTTAGCATCTGAACGTATATTTACAAAAGTAGATGCTCAAGAAATTAGAAACCTATGTAAATTTAATCTCTTTATTACTGTGACATGTGAGTTTACTAAGTTTGATAATCCTCAAAGAGAAACAGCAGGTGAGTTTACCTATTGGAACAAAGAAGGAGGAGCAATAGGTTTAATTACAACAACACGACAAATTTTTGTAACCGTTGGAGTAACCGTAAATGAAGAGTTAGATGCGTATTTATTTAATTATGGGTCTAATGATTACCCATCAATGGCTGAAGCTTTAAGATTGACAAAAAATGATCCTTCTGTTATTGGGATTAATCAAAAGTCATTAGTATTTTATATTGGTGATCCTGCAATGAAATTACCAATAGCAAAGCCTGAAGTTCGATTAACAGCCGTTAATGATGTTCCGGTAGCACAACAAACAGAGCCATTAAAAGCTTTAGATAGAGTTAAAATGTCTGGTGAGGTCTATGACTCATCAGGAAATTTTTTATCAAACTATAATGGGATAGTTACTGCAACTGTTATGGATAAGGAAATTGATAGACAAACGCTAGGTAATAATGGAGTGTCAAGTGGTGGAGAATTAATTATTTTAGATTTCAAAACCTTAGGGGAAACCATGTTTAAAGGTCAAGCTACCGTGACAAATGGAGCGTTTGATTTTGAGTTTGTCGTGCCTCGTGATATCGGCATTCCTGTTGGTCAAGGAAAAGTTGGTTTCTATTCAAAACAGGATAATATTTTAGATGATAAATCTGGGTATAGTTTTGATATACAAGTTGGTGGGATTAATGAAAATGCTGAAGAAGATAATATTGGGCCAGTTATTGAACTATTTATGAATGATGAAAATTTTGTTTCTGGCGGAATAACAAATGAACAACCAGTACTTATTGCAAGGCTTCAAGATGATAATGGTATAAATACGGCTAGTGGAATTGGACACGATATCATAGCGCTAATTGATGGTGATGAAACCAACCCATTTATCTTAAATGATTATTATGAAGCTAATGTTGATGATTATAAAAACGGAAAATTAAGCTTTCCTTTTAGAGATTTAGAGCCAGGTTTACACACATTAACTTTCAAAGCTTGGGATGTGTATAATAATGCTTCTACCGCTCAACTTGAGTTTAATGTAAGAGATAAAGATGAAGAATTAGTTATTACTAATGTCTTAAATTATCCTAATCCATTTATCGATTACACAGAATTTTGGTTTAATCACAATAGTTCTGATGTTTTAGACGTTTCAGTACAGATATTCACTGTTTCAGGAAAATTAGTACGTACTTTAAATGGTCAAACATCAGGAGGAGGTAAAGTAACAAGCTCGCTTTCTAAAGATATTGTCTGGGATGGACGTGACGATTTTGGAGATAAAATTGGAAAAGGCGTCTACGTATATAAACTAAAAGTGAGATCAAATAGTTTAAATAAACAAGTTGAAAAAATCGAAAAACTTGTCATACTATAATAATAATTTATATTTGCCTAATATATTATAAGTAGCAATACCTTAATATAAACATGAATTTACATATGAAAAAGTACATTTTAGCCTTAGTTTCTCTTTTTGCAATTAATAATATTTATGCTCAAGAAGGAGAAACGATAACATATCCAAACCAATCTACAGTGATTACAACTGGTGTTCCATTTATGCTTATTGCACCTGATGCAAGATCAGCAGGTATGGGAGACATAGGTGTGGCAACTCCTGTAGATGCGTATTCTCAACAGTGGAATTCTGCTAAATACGCATTCTCTGAAGCAAAATCAGGTATTGCAGTAAGTTATACACCTTACTTAAGTAAATTAGTAAATGATATTTCAATAGCATATTTAACTTATTTTAATAGAATAGATGATAGAAGTGCCTTTGGTGTAAGTTTCAAATATTTTGGATTAGGTGAAATTGAAATTCGACCAGATGAATTTTCTGAACCACTCATAGAAAAACCCAATGAATTTACGGTAGATGCATCATATTCATTACGTTTAGCAGATCAATTTGCAATGTCTGTTGCGTTACGTTATTTACGTTCAGATTTAAGAATTCAAGCAGTAGATTCCAATGCAGGAGCAGCAGGTTCTTTTGGAGTTGATATTTCTGGTTTCTATCAGAGTGAAGAAGAAGCCTATGATAGTTTTAATGGTAGAACACGTTTAGGTTTTGCGATTCAAAACTTAGGTCCAAAAATTAAATATGATGATGGTGGTCGTGAAAACTTCTTGCCAACCAATTTGCGATTAGGTGGAGGATTTGATTTTATATTCGACGACTATAACAAATTATCAGTAACTGCTGAGGTAACTAAACTCTTAGTGCCAACACCTCCATTATATGGTTTTGTTGATACCAATGGTGATGGTCTACAAACAACAGATGACGCAACAACCGAAGATGTTAATGAAAATGAACCAACAATTATTACTGGAGGTCAAGACAATGATGTGAACTTCTTATCAGGTGTTTTTCAATCCTTTGGAGATGCTCCAGGTGGTTTTAGCGAAGAGCTAAAAGAATTTACTTGGGCATTAGGTGCAGAGTATTTGTACCAAGAATCATTTGCTTTTAGAGCAGGTTACTTTAACGAAAGTGATGAAAAAGGTGCTAGAAAGTTTTTTGCAATGGGAGCAGGATTTAAATACACAACTATAAATATTGACTTATCTTACTTATTTTCGGCTTCTAAAGTTCAAAGTCCGCTAGAAAATACATTACGTTTTTCTCTAACATTTAATTTTGGAGATGGAGAATATGATGAATATTAGTAGATAACATAATTCAACTTAAAAAAACTATTGTTCTAAAAGCAATAGTTTTTTTGTCTAAAACCGTTTTTGATGAAAGACATAAAAATAGAATCTACACTTACTGTTTATGAAGATTATAACGAGCTTCCTAAACCTGTTGCATCGTTAATGGATCAAGCAATAAATACGAGACTTAAAGCCTATGCTCCATATTCTGAGTTTTTAGTTGGAGCTGCTATTCTATTAGATAACGGAGAAATTATTACAGGTAATAACCAAGAAAATGCGTCTTATCCTTCAGGTTTATGTGCAGAGCGTACAGCAATTTATTACGCAGGAGCTAAGTATCCAGACGCTAATATTGTGATGATGGCATTAACTGCTGGCTCTCAAAACCAGCCAACAAATTCACCAATCCCACCATGTGGTGCATGTAGGCAAGCCATTTCAGAGTATGAAGTCAAACAAAATGATTCAATACAAATATATTTCATGGGAACTTCAGGTAAGGTTGTAAAATCAAACTCGCTGGCTAATTTACTGCCTTTAGGCTTCGATAGAAGTTTTCTATAACGATTTCGTAATAATTTTACGTTTTTCGGTTTTTTCATTCCTAACTAAAGTGTTACTTTTGTTAGTGACACTTTTTTGAATTCTATTTTTTTCAAAAAAAGGAGTTGAACTATTACCAATTTTAAATTGATAATCTACTAAATTGTATAACTACATTTAACGACGTTTTAAATAATGCAAAAAATCACAAAAGAAGTTTACCTTAAATGGTATGAGGACATGATGTTATGGAGAAAGTTTGAAGACAAACTAGCTGCAGTATACATCCAACAAAAAGTAAGAGGGTTTCTTCATTTATACAATGGTCAAGAAGCCGTTTTAGCAGGTGCACTTCATGCGATGGATTTAACCAAAGATAAAATGATTACTGCTTATAGAAATCACGTGCAACCAATAGGTATGGGAGTTGATCCTAAGCGTGTCATGGCAGAGTTGTATGGTAAAGCAACAGGTACCTCAAAAGGTTTAGGAGGCTCAATGCATATCTTTTCTAAGGAACACCGTTTTTATGGAGGTCACGGTATCGTTGGTGGTCAAATACCTTTAGGAGCAGGAATAGCTTTTGGTGATAAATATCATGATGTTGACGGTGTTACTATATGTTGTTTTGGAGATGGAGCAGCACGTCAAGGATCCCTACATGAAACGTTTAACTTAGCCATGCTTTGGAATTTACCTGTAGTCTTTGTTTGTGAAAATAATGGCTATGCAATGGGAACTTCTGTTGAACGTACTTCAAATCATACAGATGTTTGGAAACTTGGTTTAGGTTATGAAATGCCATGTGGACCAGTAGATGGTATGAACCCTATTAAAGTAGCTGAAGCTTTTGATGAAGCTATTACAAGAGCAAGATCTGGAGGAGGACCAACATTCTTAGAAGTAAAAACGTACCGTTATAGAGGGCATTCAATGAGTGATGCGCAACACTATAGAACTAAAGATGAAGTTGCAGAATACAAGAAAATTGACCCAATTACTCAAGTTAAGGATATTCTTTTAGAAAAGAATTATGCAACAGAAGCAGATATAAAAGTAATCGATAAACGTGTAAAAGCATTAGTTGCTGAGTGTGAAAAATTCGCTGAAGAATCTCCATATCCAGATAAAAATGTGATGTACGATGTCGTTTACGAACAAGAAGATTACCCATTTATAGACCACAAAATATAAGCTATGGCAGAAATAATTAACATGCCTCGTTTGAGCGATACGATGGAAGAAGGAACAGTTGCCGCTTGGTTGAAAAAAGTAGGTGACAAAGTAGAAGAAGGTGATATTCTAGCCGAAATAGAAACCGATAAGGCAACTATGGAGTTTGAATCCTTTAACGAAGGTACCTTACTACATATCGGTATTGAAGAAGGAGAAACCGCAAAGGTAGACACACTGTTAGCAATAATTGGAGAAGAAGGAGAGGATATTTCACAATATTTAAATGGAAATACTTCGGAAGCTAAAGCACAAAATAGCGATCAGTCCTCTTCCGAAGATAAAGAAGAA
>NZ_JXJO01000073.1 GCF_000826655.1 Psychroserpens damuponensis | reverse complement strand
GTTTTTAATTCCGAAAGTTGCTTAATTCACTCACAGATCAGTTTTTTAAACTTAATTACATTTTATTCCGTGAGCAATTGATGGAGTTTTTAATTCCGAAAAAGTTGCTTAATTCACACACAGTTCAGTTTTATAAACTTGCTAAATTCCGTAAGAGTAAATTCAGATATTGAGTAAGATTTTAGGCGTTAAGATCAAGGTTTGTTCCGCTTTATTTATTCGGAATTATATGAGCGCAGAATTAGAGCCAACGTTGTTGTATATGGTTTGTTGCGTGTTTCAAGCACCTAATTTAGTAAATAATTACCGACCAAGAAAGTCCGCGAGGACTTTCGTAAGTAGGCGAGAAGCCAGCAATAAATTATATACGGTGTTGTGAGTAGTTATTTTAGTCCGATTGGATTATAGTTCAATTCTTTTTGTTTAAAATCAAATTCTTTGGGAAGAAAGCTTAATAATTTAATCAGAATTGCTTTTGTTTCTATTGGCATATTTAACCCAAAGTGAACCTCTTTAATATTTTCAGGTTTATATCTAAAATATCCAGAGCAAGTTCGCCACAACCTCCATTCTCTTTCATACATCCAATGTTCTGATTTTATACTATAATCTCTCAAAATTTCGTCTAAATAACCATCTTCTTTTCCAAGAATAAAATTGGCATAAGGTGTTAATGATATATCATCTAATTGGTTCTGATACCGAACCTTCTGTAAATTGTTATTATTCTTTAGTTCAGGGAATTCAAAACCGATTACTAATCCACTATGATTGTTAGCATAATGGGTCCACATTAATATATTATTAGGGTCTTCTGAAAACGAACAAAATGCATATTTGTCTAAAGGTGTCTTCCTAAAAGAGTTTGCAAGTTTGTTAATTGTTTCATCGCTATGTAAATGAAAGTTTTTGTATAATTTATTTCCTGAATCAACTAATATTTTTTTAAATGACTGAATTTGTTCTTTATCAAATTTTCTATCCACTGAAGCAAGGCATTCAAATGGGTCATTCATTTTAGAATGTTCACTACACCATAAACCATTAACTGATAATGATACGAATGTGTTCTTATTACAAGGATAATATTTATATAAAATCATATAATTCTTAATACCGTTTTAAAAACTCTGAAAACTGGAAGTTTATCAATTGGTTATATTTATTATTTTCTTTCACGTAACAGTGGTATAATTACTCACAACGTGTTTGTGTATG
>NZ_JXJO01000072.1 GCF_000826655.1 Psychroserpens damuponensis | reverse complement strand
TATACACATTGTTGTGAGCTGTGCTTTTTTAGATTAACATTTTATTAGACTTTATAATGCCTATTATGAACGTAGTAAAATCTAGTAATGGATAATTATCTCGCTACTCTTTATCTCTTAATTTTATTGGTTAGTTAGCTGTTCTTAATTTATTCATGACATAAGAGGAAGGTGAAACGCTCACAGAAATGTGGATCTTTTTATTTGTTCAGAAAAAAAATAGGCAATTACAGAAGAATCAAATTTAGTTTAGAAAATTAAATATTATGTTTGTTTTTACTTAGTTATGTTCAATAATTTCAAACATATTTTATTTTTTCTGTTGTACAGTTTTACAGCAGTTTACTCTCAAAACCCTGTGGTTGAGCATATGTCTACGGCTTCTAGTCTTCCCGATATTGAGTTTTATGATATTGCAGAAGATAACCAAAACTACATATGGCTGGCTGCAAATAAAGGATTATACCGCTATAACGGAAGAAACTACAAATATTTCAGTCACCCTAAACAAAAAGGAAATTCTCTTTTTCAATTAAAATTTGATGCTAAAAACCGACTTTGGTGCAACAACATTTTCGGACAACTATTTTATGTTGAAAACGATAGTTTAAAGCTATTTTATGATGCCAGTAAATTAGTGAATGGACAATTGGCTCAGTATGAAATATTAGAAAACAGCATACGTTTATTTACTGTTAAAGGTATTTTTGATATTAATAAAACCACAAAACAAGTTATTGAAGTGTTTAAAGGTATGTGTATTACAAATGCTAAAGATAACAGCAGTAATTATACATTTATAATCAATTCAGAAGGCAATGTAAATCGTCATAGATTATACAAGTTTCAAAATAATACGAGAACCAACGTATTAGAAATTGCAAGTAGTAATCAAATACAATCACCAAGAATTTTTGCATTTAAAAATGCTGCTTTTTTTACGCATGAGAGTGCTTATGGAAATGTTATGTACGTAATAGATAAAACAAAAAACACTTCAAAAAAAGTAATAACGCCTGCAAGATTAAAAAACGAAACTATTTATAATGTTTTAAATATTGAAAACAACTATTGGTTTTTAACCAGCTCTGGTGTATTTATTTATGATTATGAAAATAAAGGTTTTACGTTTAAAGAGCAAATGTTTAGCACAGAATCTATTACCGATGTTCAAGTAGATTTTAATAATAATTATTGGTTTGCAACTTTAGATAACGGTGTGTTTGTAGCACCAAACATAAATATCCGTCGTGTTGATTTATCAAATATAGAGTCTAAAATTACAGCTTCTGTTGCGTTACAAAAGAATCAATTTGTTTTAGGGACAAATGATGGAACATTGCTGTTTTACAATCAAAATCAGCTTATAAAAACACTACAATTACCAGGGAAAAAAATCATCGGAAAACTTTTCTTTGATAGAAAAACAGAACAGTTAATTGTTAGTATTAATTCTTCAGAATCGTTTGTAGTTAATTTAAAAACTAATAACATTACAGACGCAAGTAATCAATTTTCAGTAGCTAAAACATTTTCTAAAATTAATGATAACACTATGTTTTATGGCAATTATCGTCAAGGTATTGTATATAAAAACCCGTTTAATCATCCTGAAAAACAAATTCTAAAAGAAAGTCGCGTAAAAGCTTCGGTGGTTGCTAATAATCACTTGTTTGTATCCTATATCGATGGACTTTACAAATACAATACGCAAACATTTACTTCAGAAGAAATTATTTATAAATCTAATAGTTTGCTAGTTAATACTCTAACAAAAACTAACGGAACTGTTTGGATTGCAACCCAACACAACGGATTATTAAGATACGACAACAATACGCTAAAACCTTCAGGAATTAAATTTCCTGAAAATATTCAAATAAACGCAATTCACACCGATCGTTTAGTACTTTGGATTTCAACTGATTCTGGGTTATTTCAATATCACACCAAAACACAACAGCTTAAATCGCTAAGTGCCCAAGATGGCTTAAACATAGCGATTGGTAATTTTTTAATACTTCAAGATCAAATTATCGTAACCTTACCTAAAGCATTTTATGCGTTGCCAAAATCGGCTGCGTTGTTCAAAGCATTTAAAACTGCCATGGTTAAGGTAGAGGCTGTAAAAATTAACGACAGTGATACCTTAGTTTTAAGCAACTACAAATTACCTTACGACTTAAATAAAATTGCCTTGGAGTTTAATTCTAATGGTTTTCAAACCAATAAGAACGTTAAATATCAATATCGCGTACAGCAATTAGATACTGCTTGGCAAAACATACCACTAAATACAAATGTGATTAATTTTAATAGTTTGGCAAGCGGAACTTATAACGTAGAATTAAAAGCAAAAAATGTAAGTGCAGAAAAGGCTGTTTTTGCGACTCCAATGATCTTTGTAATTACCAAACCCTTTTGGGAAACATGGTGGTTTTATGCAATTATTTTACTTGTGATCTTTGGTTTAATCTGGTTGTATTTTAAATGGCGTTTAAAACAAAAAGAAGCAAAACAAATTATTGAAATTGATAAAATTTTAATCGATAAAAAAATAACGAATTTAAGGTTAGAAAATCTGAGATCGCAAATGAATCCGCATTTCATTTTCAATGCTTTAAATTCTATTCAAGATTATATTGTTTCAAATGAAAAGGAATTGGCGAGTTCGTATTTAGTGAAGTTTAGCCGATTAATTCGCAAGTATTTAGATTACAGTCAGCAAAACGAAATTACTTTAGAAGAAGAATTAAACGCTTTAAAACTCTATTTAGAATTAGAAAAAGTCCGTTTTGAAGATGAATTGGAATACAAGATTACTATTGATAATCAGTTAAAAACAAAACAGATTAAAGTACCGTCATTGTTCATTCAGCCCTATGTTGAAAATGCTTTAAAACACGGATTGTTACATAAATTAAACGACCGAAAATTGTATGTTAAAGCGAAAATAATTCAGCATAATAAATTGCAAATTACGGTTGAAGACAACGGCATTGGTCGTGCACAATCAGAAACATTAAAACGACCCAACCAACAGCACAAACCTTTTGCAACAAAAGCCAATGAAGAGCGTGTACATCTTTATAAAAATAAATTAAAACGTGATATAACCATAATTACCAACGATTTGTATGACGAAAACGGCGTTGCTGCAGGAACAAAAGTGGTCATCACCATGCCAATACATTAAAATATGAAAGCGATAATTATAGACGACGAAAAACGCGCCAGACATTTACTATCCAAATTACTAACCGAGCATTGTTTAAGTGTAACAAGCATTGAAGAGGCGCAAGATTTAGCATCTGGAGTAGACTTGATAAAAGCTAGCAAGCCTGATGTTGTCTTTTTAGATATTGAAATGC
>NZ_JXJO01000071.1 GCF_000826655.1 Psychroserpens damuponensis | reverse complement strand
TTCGGTATTGTACACAACGGTTTTGTGTATGTTTAGTTGCGTAGTTTAAGCAGTAAAGTTACTAAATAAAACACAGATAGAATGTCCGCAAGGACATTCGTAAATTGGCTAAAAGCAAGCAATTAAATATACACGGTGTTGTGTGTAGTTTATTTTTTCAATTCATAATTTTCTATTATTTCAAAGCCAAATAACCCTTTATTCAAGTTCATTTCTATTGTTCTATATTCAGAGTAATTTTTATTTTTACTATATCTTTCAGATAGGTTTACAGTAACTATTTCTCCCTCTTTTTCTATAAAAACTTTAGGATTATATCTCCTAAATCTTTTTCGTCCTCCAGAACTATTCTGTTCAATTTTTTGAATTCCGTATTCTTGTTTGATAGTTTCATTATTTTTTCCAATATAATTCAGACCTATTATTGTTCCGTTTATTACGTTTCCAAATATTATTGCACCTCCAATAATCATTACAAAACATATAAAGAACATATATAATTTCAGTTTTAATCCCTCAATTTTTTTATAGCTTTTAGGATTTAGTAATTCCATTTTTTTTATAAAGTAGAATCCAAAAATTAAACCACAAAATAAAATACTCAACCAAAGTAAAGTGTCATTATAAAATGTTAAGTCATAAAGTAAATACATAATTAAATGAAAAATTCCACCAATTACTGAAAACAGTTTGTAATTCAACGATTTTCCTTTTTTCTTTTTTTTTGATTTTTTTTTCTTCATTTTGGATTCGTTTGTATTATACTGAAATA
>NZ_JXJO01000070.1 GCF_000826655.1 Psychroserpens damuponensis | reverse complement strand
GTGTTTGTGTATGATTTCGTTGCGTGGTTTAAGCACTAAAGTTAGCAAATAAATCACAGATAGAAAGTCCGCGAGGACTTTCGTAAGTAAGCAATAACTAGCAATGAATTATACACGGTGTTGCCAACAGTACTTTCTCAAACGCTATGTTGTAATTCTATTTCAGGCATTTCATCATAAGTTCTTCCGTTCAATTCTCTTCCGTTTTTTTTCTTGTTTTTTCCTCCCCATTGTTTAAAGAAAAAAGCAACATCAGCTTTTTCACATTGTTCTTGAATATCAATTACCCAATCAGCATCCATTGGTCTTGGTGTGTGACCACTTTCTCCACCAACTATTACCCAATCTATTTTTTTTAAATTTAAATTTGGTAAAGGTCCAATTAAAGGCTCTAAAGAAAGAAATTTAACTCTTGCATTAGTTTTTCTTAAAAAGTCAATTCTATTTTCTACTTTCTGTTCCTCAACTGAAACTCCCATCCAAATATTATGCGACCATTTTAATTCTTTATGAACTTCTAATAATCTTTCAGCTCTTTTAGTTAAAACTTGAAAAACGTGCTGTGGATTTTCATTCATTACTTTAAAAACTTTCTTTATAAACTCTAACGGAATTTCTTCGTGAAATAAATCACTCATTGAGTTAACAAAAACTATTTTAGCTTTTTTCCAAGTATAAGGTGTCTTTAATTCTTTTTCGTGCGTTCTAACTTCAAAATTATCTTTGTATTTATCAACTCCCATTGCTTTTAGTCTTTTGGACATAATCTCTGCATAGCAGAATTTACAACCTTGAGAAACTTTAGAGCATCCTGTTGTAGGATTCCAAGTCATTTCTGTCCATTCGATACTTGATTGAGCCATTATTGATTGTTATATTTATTAATTATTTCATTCGCTATTTTAACAGCATTTTTGTTATTTGAAACCATATAGAAATGAAACATTGTTGAGTTAGATTTATTTTTTAAAATATAAGGATTTGTAACGAATTTAAATAATTCTTTTAGTCTTGATTGATATAATTCCGCTGATTTTTCAATTGCTTTCTCTTTTTTATTTGTTACTATTTCATCGCCAAATAGAGTAGGAACAACACTTTGAGAGTAGAAATATTCAATTATTTTTTCTTTTGGTAAACCAAGAAAAATTTCAAGTTTTTCAATCCAAGCATCTGAAATTTTCCCATCTTTCTTTAATAATCTATTTACTCCCATACCTGTTGGCACCAAAATCCACGCATCAACTTTCAATTCTTGTAAAGCCATTAAAGATTCCCACTTTAACTGCATTCCACAAGGGTCAATATATGCAAGGACTTTATAATTCTTTCCTTTTTTAGATTTAAGAAAATTGCCCATAGACTGTATTTTTTCATTACAATCTGTATTTGCTACGTTTATTATTTTATCGTCATATTTATTTATAACTTTTTCGATAAGTTCTTCTGCAATTTCAGGTTCTTTCTCAACAAAATAATATCTGTCAAATGGTCTTGGATTTTCAATATCGAGAATTCTTTTAGTTGCTCCGATTATAACTTTTCGGTTTTCATCATTCCCTTTTTCTATAAATCCGCTACCTGCAAAGCCATCAAAATATAAGAGTTTCCAATTATATTTATCTGCGTAAATATTCATAATTGATAAATATGCTTGTGCATATTCTACAAGGATTTCAATTTTTGATTCTGTCCAATCTCCTCCGAAGTTATTCATTTAGTTTACGGTTATTCTTGTATTGTTGGCAACGGTTTTGTGTATGATTTCGTTGCGTATTTAAGCACTAAAGTTAGCAAATAAATCACAGATAGAAAGTCCGCGAGGACTTTCGTAAGTAGGCTTGAACTAGCAATGAATTATACACGGTGTTATGCAACGGTTTTATAGCTTTTTCTTATTCGGATTCTTTCTGTTTGCAAACAAAGAAATAATCTCAATGGAATTTTTATTAATTCGGTAATAAAGATTGTTGTGTTTTTCGACTACAGCTTTTCGGATATTTTTTTTCTCCAATGATACTGGGAAAATTTCTGGTGATTTTGAAATCAGTTCTATTGTATGGTCTAATTTTGCAGAGAATCTTCTTAATTCTCTTTCAGTCCATTTGTTCTCAAGATATTCAATAGTTTCTTTTAGTTCAGATATTGCGTGGTCAGTCCACAGAATTTTATAACCACTTTTCATAAATTTCTTTGACGTTTGAGTGAGAAGTCAATTTTCCGTTGTCAGCATCTTTAATTCCTTTTTCAATAGACTCTCTTTCGCTTGCAGAAATTTCATTCCACCAATCGTTTTTCTCTTTCTCTCTTAATTTCATTAGTTTGTCAATCAGAGAAGTATCATTCAAAGTAGATAACCATTGAATTAATTCAATTTTTTTATTTTCTAAACTTAAATCCATAATATCAAATTTACAAATTTAATCTAAATATTCAATTTTTGAGGGTGATTTTAACTGTTGCATAACGTGTTCGTGTATGGTTAGTTGCGTTGGCAGGAACTAAGTTAGCAAAAGAAAACGAACCAGAGGAAAATCCGTAGGATTTTCCGAATACACACAAAACCAGCAATTAAATATACACGTTGTTACCTCACGTATTTATTTTCATCCAAATCAAACACCTCAATGAAAGGATTATCCGTTTTTGGCATATTATCAATCGGGATTCCAGTTTCAAGAATTCTGATCATCTTTTCTCCATTTATGATAGTGTCCAAAAGTCTTGTTTCATATAACATTCCGATTAAAGTGTCATTTGTATGAGTATATTCAAATTCAACATAATCCTTATTTTTTGATTCAAAGTCCCAAACTTTTGTCGTATCTCTTTTTGAATGTAAGAACGCCAATCCTAAATTCTTTTCTATTATTGGGCTTTTAAATTCATAGTCGTCTTTATTATGAAAATAAACTCTTCCATAATATTCATTTTCTCCTCTTTTATTAAATTCCAAAATGTAAAAGGTGCTTTTGGTAGAATCCAAGACTTTATTTTTGTAAAATTTGTATTGTTGATAGATTGTATCTTTATCTTTAGTTAGATAAACTTCTACTTTTTCGATTGTGTTTTTATGGGAACTGATATATTCAAGCCATTTTTTTTTATATTTGTATTCTTTTTTCTTAATCATTTTAGAGTCTTCCGTTATCTTCTTTCCGCTATTATTTGATTCACAAGATTGAAAAATTATAAAGCTTATAAGACAGAATGATAATAAAATCTGTAATTCAATTTTCGGTTTGTTCATATGTGAGGTAACGGTCTTGTGTATGATTTCGTTACGGAAAAATCGTCAAGATTTTTCCGAGTTAATAACCAAAGATAGCAAAAGTGCAGGGATTTTCCGCAAGGAA
>NZ_JXJO01000007.1 GCF_000826655.1 Psychroserpens damuponensis | reverse complement strand
TTGCTAACTTAGTTCCAACAAACGCAACTAACCATACACAAAACCGTTAGCTTTCATTAACAAAAAAAATGCGTGAAATTGGAAAAATAAAGCGTTTTCCTAAAGTAGAATCCTGATAAATATTACGCAATTAGAAATGGAATTTTAACGCAGAATATTTTGAAAAATATTACGTAAGAATCTGTCCGCAATTATGAAATAGAAACGGCAGACTTTAGCCTGTTTATGCAATCGGAAATGAAAAACTGTGGGATTCTGACAAATATTACGCAAGAATCTGTCTGTAATTCTGAAATGAAAATGGCGGACTTTTAGCCTGTTTGCGAAATTAGGAATAAAAATTTAGACAAGTTAAACGCTGAAAAATATGTGGTTTTATATCGGTATTTTAATTGTAAAAAAGGAAAAATAAACGAAAAGCTAACAAAATATATAATTTATTGCTAGTGCTCGCCTACTTACGAAAATCCTTAGGGGATTTTCTATTTCGTTTTTATTTACTAAATTAGTTGCTCGAAAAACACAACAAACCATATATAAACCGTTGGCAATAATTAAGCATTGCGTTTCCGAGCAAACTTTACTAAAAATTAAGAATGAGTGAAAATATATTGAAAAAAATAAAAGCGATTGATAATCAATATTATAAATCTGTTGAATTTATTGACGAAAATACGGTCGCATCATACTCATTTAATTTTAAGGAAAACAAACAAATATTTAGAATAGAATCTAATACTTCCTATCACGAAAAGATAGTTCCGCAGGAATTTTATAAAGAACAAGGATTTATAGACAAAGGAAAATTCGGAATAATAAGAGAAAATTCCATAATCTTTTATGATATTATAAATGGTAAATCAAAATACTTAAAAATTAAAAACCCTATAAAAAAATTGAACAAAGAAGAGTTTTCTTATTTCGTTCATTTTTCTAGACTGAATGAATTTAAGTCTATTTTTACTATACAACATTCAGGATTTGATATTTTAGGTAGTTTTGGTTTAGCACGTTACTTTTCTACTTTAGAAATTAAGAATAGGAAAAAATTATTCGGCAAAAATGAATATGCAAATTGGATAAATGAACCTACGCAACCTGATTGTAGCAAATTTTCACCACTTTATTATAATATTGGTTTATTTGAAAAAAGACCAAAAGACTGGTTAGGAATAAAAGATATCATTTCATCAAATGGTAGAATATACTTTTATACAAACGGAGGAAAAATGACTAGAACAAAATCAGGTAGAAAATTTGAAATTAGCGAAATTGGAATAATGGATTTAGATTTTAATATAATTGACGTTAAAAAAATTAAAGACGGTTATGGTAAATTCTCAACAAATGGGAAATATTTTATTCAACAAGATTATAATGAAAAAAGAAATCTAAATATATATGACTTGACTGATTTTAGTTTTAAAACAGTAAGATTAACACCAACTAAAAATTTAGGTGATGTCAAGAAACAATCATTATTTGCAGATTTATTTAATAATAAATTACTAATATATGACCATTCGAATATTACGATAAGTGAATTAAAATAACTATTGCCAACACCGTGTATAATTCATTGCTACTGCTGGCTAAGAGCAGGATCTTTTCCTACAATTCACTATATTGTATTGCGGAATGTAAATCGCTTATATAACCGCAACAAATCATACACGAACACGTTGGCTCTAATTC
>NZ_JXJO01000069.1 GCF_000826655.1 Psychroserpens damuponensis | reverse complement strand
GGATAATCCATAACGGTTACATTAACACTAGATTCGCCACAACCATTTATATCTCGTACTGTTACAACATGTTCTCCTAAAGATACGTCTACAAATATTGGCTCTTCTTGCCATGCTCCATTATCTAAACTATACTCGTATACGCCTATTCCCTCTACGGTAACTTCTATAACGTGTGTATCTGCAAAGGCATCTGTGGTTACTGTTGCTAATACGCTTGGTGGTGCACTTTCTATAACTTCTGTGCTGTCTGTTCCTACACACATCGTGTTTGGTGAACTAGTGACATCTGTTACATTTACAGTATAGGTTCCGCCTTGACTTGGCATATAGCTGCCTTCGGTTGCGCCTGGTATAACCATTCCATTTAATAACCACTCAAAAGTATAGGTTGGTGTGCTTAAGCCTGTGTCTATTACTAACGGACTCAACACTTCGGTTCCATTTAATCCTACACATAAGATATAGCTCTCTTCTAAATCAAATACGGGTAACGGATTAACTTCTAGCGTTAATGGTGCTACTGCATAACAGATTGAGGTATCCATTCCGGCTGCATCTGGTGTGTCATTATCTATTCTTGCCCAAATGATTTGTGGGTTGATTATATTTTCATACAAGAATGGTAATGGATCAACGCCTAACTCGGCATCGGCTTCTGTCTCATAATAACTTATAATGTAGTTGGCTGGATCTTGACCATCTAACACTTGTGCTTGAACACTTTCTGGTTCTAAATCTGCTAGATCTGTGACTGGTGTTAAATCAAACTGGGCACTGTTATTGGTTGGGTCGTTATCATCATCCATCTCATCGTCACAGATTTCATAGAGAATGTCTTCTGTGTCACTATTAGCTTCAGCTGCTTCTTGTACTTCTATATTAAAGCTTGGTGTACTTATTGAACAGCCTGTATCGTTATTGGTAATGGCTACAAATATTTGTTGTGGGTTGCTCACATTGGTATATGGACTCACAAGTGCATTCATTAAATCGTCTGCGTCTTCTTGACTCACGTGATAGGTTACTGTAAATAAAGTAGCACTTTGTCCGTTTAAGATTTCAGCATCTTTCATCGTTAGATCAAAATCATCAAATCCATCGGTATTAAGTTCACAGAGAATAAAATCTGTTACTGCAATAACTTCTGGTAATGGGTTGACGATTATGGTAAAATCTACAATGGTATAACATTGTGTGATATCGTTAGTAACGCGTACATAGATCACTTGTGGTGTACTAATATTGGTGTACATTGTTGGATCTACTATAGCATTAACACCATCTTCGGCATCTTCTAATGTTTCATGGTAGGTTGGTGTAACTCCTGTTTCGCCATTAAGGATTAGAACTTCGTCTGTAGTTAAATCAAACTCTTCTTCCATATCACCTGGATTGATATCATCACAGAGAATTAAATCTGGAAGATCTGTGGTTGGTGTTGGATTTGGTAATACTCGTATTGTAAGGGTGACTTGATCTGTACAACCGGTATCTGTATCGGTTACTACTACGTATAAGGTTTGTGGGTTAGCGGCTGCTATTCCTATTGCTGTATTGGTATAGGCTTCAGCATCTACGGCATTATCTTGAGCATCTGCATCGGCTTGGGTTTCATAGTAACTTACACTCCAACTACCTTCTCCTCCTGTGATTTCGGTGTCTTTTACGGTAAGATCAAAAACGGTTACTTCATCTGCAATCTCATCATCACATAACTCTAATGGTGTAGGTTGTACTGCTACTGGTGGTAATTCTACACTAAGTTCAAATTGTCCTACATCTACACAGGCGTTGGTATTACTTACCAACCTCACATAAATGATTTGTGGGTTACTTGTATTGGTGTAGTTACCTACATTGGCTATTGGGTTAGCGCCTGATAAGGCATCGGCTGCTGTAACGTGATACGTTAGTGTCACATCGGTTTGTGTGCCTAAGATTTCTGCGTCTTTGGTTGTTAAATCAAATTGCGCAATGCCATCTGCATTGGTATCACAAATCACGTAGTCGTCAATCGTAACTGGTACTTCTGGCGATTCTAAGACGCGAAGGATTAATGTTTCCGAAGCATTATAACATCCTGTAATCGTATTGGTGAGTCTGATGTAAATCGTTTGCTCATTGATGACGATGTTGGTGTATGGACTTGCTAATGGATTGTCTCCCATGTTAGCGTCTTCTTGTGTCTCGTGATAGGTCACTGCTGTGTTTAACTCTCCTCCTATGATTTCTAAGGTTCGGTCTTCTAAGTTGAAACTTGCAAAGCCATCGTTATCTTCATCACACTCTTCTAAATCTGTTGGTGTGGTTGGGGATGGAATTGGGTTAACTCTTAATAAAATGGTTGCCGTTGTACTTACTGAACAGCCTGTAACATCATTGGTGGCCACTACGAAAATAGTTTGTGGATTTTCTGTATTGGTATATGGACTTGATATTGGATTTGTATTGGTATCTGCCTCGGCTTGGGTTTCAAAATAAGTTAAGCTGATACCTGTTTGTCCGTTAAGAATCTCATCGGTAGCGTCTTCTAGCATAAAGGTTTCCATCTCATCGCCTGGATTATTATCATCACAGAGTTCTAATGGTGATGGCTGAACTAATACTGGTAAAGCGTTAACGATTAACTCTAAGGTAGTAAGCTTGTAGCATCCTGTTACGTTGTCTTCTACGCGTACCCATAGTATTTGATTAAATGGTGTGGTATTGGTGTAGTTCGTTGGTGTAGCAATAGGATTTGTTGCTGCGGCTGCATTAATATCATCGGCATAAAAACTTACTGTATATAGTGTTGGATCGACTAGGTTTTGTAAAATCTCTTCGTTTTTACTGGTTAAGTCAAACTGAGCAATACCGTCGGCTGATAAATCATCACAAACTTCTAAGGCTGTTGGACCTGCTCCTAATTGTGGTGTTGGATTGACTATAAGTACTAATTCTACTATAGTAGCACAATTGGTAGAAATTGTTGAACTTTCTACACGTACATAAACGATTTGCTCATCTTCTACAATATTATTATAAAGACTTACTAATGGGTTCACATTGTTGGTAGCATCTGCCATAGTCTCATGGTAGGTAACTGTTAAACTTGGATCGCCTCCTGTGACTTCATTGGTTTTACTTTCTAAATCAAACTCGCCAAATCCATCGCTGTCTGGATCACAATATTCTAATGCTGTTGGTGTGTTGGCTATTGGCGCTTGTTGAACGATTAATTCTAAGGTTGTAGTGTCATAACAACCTGTGTTAATGTCTTGAACGCGTACATGAACGATTTGCCCATTCATTACATTAGTGTATGGTATAGCTAATGGATTTGCATTGTCTTGAGCATCCATTAAATCAATATGATAACTTACTGAATAATTAGCATTGTTAAATGTGATTTCTACATTCTTTAAGGTTAAATCTATACTCGTAATACCATCTGGTGTACCATC
>NZ_JXJO01000068.1 GCF_000826655.1 Psychroserpens damuponensis | reverse complement strand
GAACGCAAAAGCGCAACAACCATTAGTTTGAGCTAATATAAGCAATTATCTATACATATTGTTGGCTTTAGTTTTGCTTTTGTTTGATTGCTAAATGTTTAAATTTCGATTTATATTCAATTCCGAAAGTTGCTAAATCCGTGCACAGCTTAGTTTTTAAACTTAGTTACATTTTATTCCGTTAGCTATTGATGGAGTTTTTAATTCCGAAAGCTGCTAAATCTACATACAGTTCAGTTTTTCAAACTTAGTTACAATTTATTCCGTTAGCTATTGATAGTGTTTTTAATTCCGAAAGTTGCTTAATTCACTCACAGATCAGTTTTTTAAACTTAATTACATTTTATTCCGTGAGCAATTGATGGAGTTTTTAATTCCGAAAAAGTTGCTTAATTCACACACAGTTCAGTTTTATAAACTTGCTAAATTCCGTAAGAGTAAATTCAGAAATTGAGTAAGATTTTAGGCGTTAAGATCAAGGTTTGTTCCGCTTTATTTATTCGGAATTATATGAGCGCAGAATTAGAGCCAACGGTCTTGTGTATG
>NZ_JXJO01000067.1 GCF_000826655.1 Psychroserpens damuponensis | reverse complement strand
AAGCAAGTTTTCGGAATTGAAAAAAGGCTAGTTTATTCTTCGATTTTTTTTTGAGTTTTAAGAAAAAAACTATTTTGCAGAATTTTGAATAACACGATGGATTCTCACTCAAACTCTGAATTGAATTGTGGCTGACTTTTTAGCTTGTTTGCGGAATCGAAAACTGAATTAAAAACTCGGAATCTCACTCTTTCGGAGTTTAGCATCTTGCGGAATT
>NZ_JXJO01000066.1 GCF_000826655.1 Psychroserpens damuponensis | reverse complement strand
CCACGTGCAGCAACATCTGTAGCAATAAGGATATTTACTTTACCACGTTTAAAATCTGCCAATGCATTTTGGCGTTCATTTTGAGAGCGATCTCCATGTAAACGGTCTACTGTAAACCCATTGTTTAAAAGGGTTTGGTGTAACTTGTCAACACCAAATTTAGTACGTCTAAAAATGAGGATATTCCCTTTAATGGTATTTCTTAAAACGTGTAAACACAATTCTATTTTACTTTTTTTAGGCACGTAATATAACACCTGACTCACATTTTTTGCTGCGCTAGATGTAGGTGTCACCTCAATACGTTCTGGGCTTTTTAAGATTGAATTTGCTAAATGCTCCACCTTAAATGGCATCGTTGCCGAAAACAAAAGTGTTTGTTTCGTTTCGGGACAGAGACGTTCAATTTTTTTAACATCATCAATAAATCCCATGTCTAACATTAAATCTGCCTCATCAAGAACTAAGGTTTCTATATAATCTAAGTTTAATAGATCTTGTTTGTGTAAATCGAGTAAACGTCCTGGTGTTGCGACTAAAATATCAATTCCTTTTTTTAGAATGTCTTTTTGTGGCTCTATCGATGTGCCGCCATACACTACAGCAGATGTTAAATTAGTATGCGTAGCATAGGTTACAAAATTCTTATTAATTTGAATGGCTAATTCTCGCGTTGGACTAACCACTAAGGCTTTTATTTTTTTTCCTTTTTTTTTTACCAGTTCCTGTTTGTGCTGAGGTAATTACATCTCTACGTTGTAAAACAAAAGGGATGGTTTGCTCTTGTACCAATGTTGGATTATCGTATCCAGCTTCGGCAACAGCTCTTAAAATAGGTTTATTGAGTTTTAAGTCTTTAAATGACATGTCTAAAAATTTGCTACAAAGATAGACTAAATACTATCATCTATTTTAGGGAAACAAAGTATATTACAATGATCATAAGTAAGGCAAGTGCTATAAAAATTAATAGGTTAGAACTTCTTGCCTTTGGTGTTATAAAATGACTGCCTTTTTTAGGCTGTTGTTGTGTATCAAATTCAATCGCTGCAGCCGTGAGAATACTATCATTTGGTTGATAATTTGGATTTATTTCTAAGGCCTCTACAATGTCTTTAGATGCTTTCAGTCCTATTTTTGCCTGTTCTCGAAGTGATTTTATAGCAAGTAATTTCTTATTGTTATTAATCAAGTTCAATAATTGAGCTCTATTTACAGAAGCTCCATTAATTACTATTGGTGAATTCATGAGTTATAAAAAATGTTTTAAACGATCTCTTTTTTTCTGCGGAAGCGCTTGATTGTTAATAATAGCTTTAATATGGAGTTTGTTCTTTTCCGAAGCATATAAAAGCTCAAAAAACTCAAATGTAGAAATGCTATTTGTAGCTTTTTCTACGAGTTTAAATGTGTCACCAGTTTTTACAGTGCCTTCCTCTAAAATACGAATGTAAGTGCCTGGGAAACCATGATCTATAAATTGTTTTAAAACGTCTTTGGAGTTAAATTTCATTCCAAATTTGTAGCAAGGCTCTCTTGGTTGCGTAATTTGAACCATGGCATTGCCAACTTTATAAATGTCACCAATACAGATATTTTTTTCGTTTAAACCTTCTACCGTGAGGTTTTCGCCAAGCATACCGAAGGTCCAATTTAAATTTGGGTACAAATTTTTCCAGTATGGATATTGATCTGCCGAAAATAAATAACACGCTTTATATTCGCCTCCATGATGTTTTCTATCTGAGACTTCATCACCTTTAACGTCTTCTTTTCCGAGGAAAATAGAAGTAGCAACCGGTTTTTTATAAATCCCAGTGGTTTCTTCTTTACCGTTCCAAATAAAGGTGGTTGGCTGTGCAATGTTGGTAGATATAATTTTCATGTATTAAAATTACAAAAACCATCTCAATTGCTTAAGATGGTTTTAATCTTTATGTGAACTCGTTTTAATTGACCTTTTTTCCTGGCATTTCTTGTCCGCCTTGAAATAACGTTAAACTCACCACGTGACCTTCAGCATTTCTAAAAAAGTGAACATTGGCAACCACAACTTTTAAAAAGAATTTGTCTTTCTCTTCAGCAAATAATTCAAATTCACCTTGACCTGTGGCTTGAGCGAATAACTTACCATCTTTTACGCTAACCTCAATGTTAAATCCAGGTTGAAGCTCATAAATGCCAATATATTGTTTAAGCGTTTCA
>NZ_JXJO01000065.1 GCF_000826655.1 Psychroserpens damuponensis | reverse complement strand
ATTTCCGAAGAAAAAAAATTGAGATACTGTAACGACGTTCAACACTTGAAAAAAAATTTTGTAACTTTTTTTAGAAAATCTGTAACCATAATTAAAAAGTAGGCGTCATAAGATCAGAACATTTAAAATTAATCAATTAAAAACGAATCATTATGGGATCAGAATTAATCATTATACCAATTATATTTGGTGCAATTTTTGGAGTATTCTACTTATACTTTTCAACAAGAAACAAAGAACGTTTAGCACTTATAGAAAAAGGTGCAGATGCTTCAATTTTTATGAGAGGCAAAGGTAAAACAGCTACTATTTGGAAAGTACTCATACTCAATCTCGCTTTATTACTTATAGGTATTGGATCTGGGCTTTTTATAGCATCATTATTAGATAGCTATACCAATTTAGATGTAGATGCCGTTTATCCTGCGACGACGTTTCTTATGGCTGGCGTTGGTTTATTTATTGGCTTTTTCATTACCAAAAACTTAGACAAGGACTAAACGAGAACTCATCACTCTTTAAGCCGCTACTAATTGAGAACGTTTTCAATTGGTAGCGGTTTTTTATTTGCTAAAAGTAAATTGTATCTTTAGACCAAACCTTAAGTTTGCCCTAAAATGAACAATTTTCTTAAAGCGTTACCCCTACTTTTTTTACTTGTTGCAATTAACACCTCAGCTCAAACCAAAATTATTGACTCTGAGACCAAATATCCTGTATCATATGCTACCATATCTTTTGGTGATGGTCAAGGTGTATTTGCCGATGACGATGGTCTTTTTATATTCACCAAAAAATTATATAAAGATGTAGATTCTCTATTTATTTCATCTTTAGGTTATAAAGATTTAGCTTTGGCTACTGCTAATTTGCCAAAAACTATTGAAATGAAGGTGGACGTTAACAGATTAGATGAAGTTATTGTTACCGCCAAAATTGATAGAAAATTTAAAAAGGAAACCATAAAACCGTATCTAGATGATGACTATTATAAATGTTGGTTGCCTACTATTGAGAGTGAGATTGCGGTATTTTTTCCTAACGGAAATGATAAACTTAAAAAAATAACTTCTGTTTTATTCCCATTTGCGTTAGAATCTAAAGATTGGAAAAAGCGAAAACGTGCCAATGCTGATAAGCGCAAATTCTCAACCTTATTTAAAGTTAAATTTTATAAAAATGATAATGGGCTTCCAGGTGACGTCATGACCTATACAAATATTGTATTTAGAGCAACCGAAGACGATGGTGATGAGTTTGAATTGGATGTTACAAAGCATGATTTATTTATTCCAGAAGATGGTTTCTTTGTCTCGCTGCAAGTCTTAGGTTATACAGATCAAAACGGAAAACTATTACCTAACAAAAAATACAAAGAGATAAAGGGTAAAGTTGGTATGGTAAAAATCCCAACTAATTTTAGGCCTTTATTACCATTTACAAATGAAATTAATGCTCATAACACGTATATTAAACGTGTTTTTATTAATGGAAATAATTGGGTGCAGTTTAAAAAAGGAAATGGCATAGAATCTAGCCTGTTAAAAACCAACCTCAATAATTATGGTGTTGGGATTAATTTTAATGAATATAAAGATGAGTAACCAATATTCTATTTTTAGAAGATTTTCTAATCTTGAACTTGCGGTTGAGCTAACTTCAATTCTCAATACTCACGGAATAGAATTTATAATAGATGATAATTCTCCGCCTGTTGATGTGACATTTAATGTTGGTTCGTCATTACAAGATAGTGTCGAGGTGAGAATACAACAAACTGACTTTGAAAAAGCAGAATTAATTTTAGAGCATGAGGCCGAAAAACAGCTCAACACTATTGATCCCAACTATTATCTTTTTGAGTTTTCTAACGAAGAGCTTTATGACATACTTCTTAAAGCCGACGAATGGAACAAATTTGATTATACACTAGCTCAAAAACTATTAAAAGATAGAGGAAAACCAATAGACAAAGTCCTCCTTGATTCTCTTAAAAAACAACGCATAGAAGATTTATCAAAACCTGAAGGCAACCAAAAACCTTGGATTGCTGCAGGATATATTTTTGCCTTATTAGGCGGACTTCTAGGCTTAATTATTGGCTATTTTTTATGGACTTCTAAAAAAACATTACCTAATGGTCATAAAGTACACTCCTATTCTCAAAACGATAGAACACATGGCAAATATATTTTTATAATATCTCTTCTTATATTTCCAATTTCTCTTGCCATAAGAATGATTATTTAATGTGGCGTTTGAATGTGAAAACTAAAATCTCAAAGAAATAATTCTAATTTTTCCATGGCATCAAACGTAAAACTAGCATGATGTTTTAACTCATTATTATAATCATGAGCTGTAAATCCTGCTACTCTAAAACCACCTGATTTTGCAGCTTTAACTCCTGAAAGGCTATCTTCAATTACAAGACATTCGTTAGGTTGAAATCCCATTGTTTTGGCAGCCCAAATAAAAACCGCTGGATCTGGTTTCCATTTCTGTATGGTATAACAACTAAATATATGGTTAGTGAAAAAGGGTAATAAGCCAGTGAGTTCTAAATTAAGTTTAATTTTAGCTTCTGGGCCACTTGAAGCCACACAAAACGGAATGCTTAAATTTTTTATTAAATCGGTAACACCTTCAATGGGTTGAATTTCATTTCTAAATTTTTCAAAGCTCAATGATCGGTATTGACTTTCAAAATTTTTGGGCAATTCGCCAGGTATCAACACTGAAATTTGATGCATACAATCCTCTAAAGATTTTCCTTTAAAATTCTTAAAGGCATAATCTAAATTAATAGATGCTCCAAGAGCATTAGCTAAATTAACAAGCACTTGATTTCCTATAGGCTCACTATCGACTAAAACACCATCACAATCAAAGATGACACATTTTATTTTAGACATCATTAAGGTGTAGAATTAGAAACCTGTAATGCTTTACCGTTGTAATATTTATTACCATTATGTGCAAAATCTTGTATATATTCTGCCATTTCTAGAGCTGTTGTTGGTGCCTGATAATCTGGAAATGCCTCTTTAAGCATTTCGGTTTGTACAGCTCCTAAAGCTAAGACATTAAATTGTGGTCCTGTTTCTTTATACTCTTCAGCTAGTAATTCTGTAAGGGTAATTACAGCTCCTTTACTAGAACTGTAAGCTGCTAATCCTGGGAATTTCATACTACCTTGAATGCCACCCATTGAGCTTATAGTGACTACGTGTCCGTCATTTTTCATAAATGGTAAGACAATTCTTGTCATTTCGGCCACACCAAACACATTGGTTTCATAAACTTTAGAAAAATCTTTAAATGTGGTTTCTGCAAAAGGCTGGTTAAGTAACATACCTGCATTATTGATAAGAATATCAACATGCTTAAATTCATTTTTTATAAAATCTTC
>NZ_JXJO01000064.1 GCF_000826655.1 Psychroserpens damuponensis | reverse complement strand
TTTAGATATTGAAATGCCAAATCAATCAGGATTAGATATTTTAGAATATTTCCCAAACCAAATCGATTTTAAAATCATTTTCGTTACAGCCTATAATCAATATGCAATTGAAGCTTTTAAATTGTCGGCAGTAGATTATCTCTTAAAACCAGTTGACACTAATGAGTTAAAAGAAGCGGTTGCAAAAGCAGAAGAAGCTATAAAAGCTCAAGATTTAAACGACCAATTAAACAATTTACGTGACTCCTTAAAGCAATTATCTATAGATAAAATTGCTTTAGAAATCCCTAAAGGGATCATGTTTGCATCTCATAACGACATTGTTTATTTTGAAGCCGATAGCATGTACACCAATGTACAGCTTATTGATGGCAAACAAAAAATCATTTGCAAACCGTTAAAGCATTTTGTAGAGCAATTAGAACGCAATGCGATGTTTTTTAAATGTCATCGTTCTTATTTAATTAACCTTAAATATGTAGACGAATTGGTAAAAGACGATGGCGATTATTTGCTAATGAACAATCAAAAACGCATTCCGATTTCAAAATCTAAACGCGATCAGTTTCTAGAGGTCATCAAGGAAACCTTTATGTGATTTATTTGAAATTTTTGAAATTACTTTAGAAAAAAAATCATCATTTTCAGAAAAAAACAAATTAAGAATAGTGGTTAAGTGCTTTATTTTGAAGTCTATTAAACACAAATTCTTATGAAAAAAATAGTTCTATTATTGGTTTTAGCATTGTGCTACAACGTCTCTCATGCACAATTTGGTAAAATACTTAAAAAGAAAGCCAAAGCAGCAGTAGAGAAGAAGTTAGATAAAAAAGAAACGAGTAGTTCATCTTCAAAATCTGAAAACGCTTCAGGAATGGTTGGTAGTTCTTCAACATCAAATCAGGATGCATCAAAAACCGAATTCACAGATGAAGAATTTAAAGCAGAATTAGCCAAAAAATATCCTAATGACGAAGCAAAACAAGATTTATACTATCAAAAATATCTTGAGAAAAAGCAACAAGAAGCAAACGCTAATAAACCAAAACAAGTTAATACAATAAGTAACGACTTTTTATACATGTCTTATCCTTTTGCAATGACTAAAGGTATGAGTGCAGTTGGTGTAGACCGTGTAAAGTTGAGACGCCAAATGACAGATATGGGTGATAATGTCGATTTGTTGCCTGCACAAGATCCAGAATATTCCTGGTTACGTTTTTTAACAACACCAGAATTAGAAGCCATGTCACCAGAAGGTTATATTGGTTATGAGTTGGTTTCAGGAATGTTTACAACCAAAGTTGGCGCAGACCGATCACAAACTTTAGAACTTGGTACAGGCATGCCAATTTTAGTAAGAGGTATGTTAATTGCAGACGACGTTTTTGTTATTTATGCTGCATCGCATCAAGGTGGACACGCATTTAACGTCCCATCGTATATGCATCAAAAGGATATAACTATTTTGAATGTTATTGGTAAAGGAGAGCAACAATTTCATTTAGAATGGCTAGAAAAAGCAAAACCAATAGTACAAGAGTTCGAAGCAACCTTAAAAGCTAATTATGATGCTGCGGCAAAATCGACTAGAGATGCTATAAAAATGCCAAAAGCTGGTAGTATGAATAGCAATACATCATTAATGAGTTTTGCTAAAGAAAATGTGTCTAAAACTATTGAAAAAGATGGAGCTCAACTTTTGAAGTTAAATATAGAATCTAACGACTGGAGTGTTGTTAAAAATAAATATACAGGACACATTTTGTACCGTTGGATTAAAGGTGCTTTTACCGAAAAAAATAAAAATAATGATTGCTACTTACAAGGCTTTTTAATTAAGCAACACTACAACGGTTCTGGCTATGGTAGTTCGGAATTTGGTGGCATTATTCATGGTCAAATGCCTTATGGACAAAAAATGAATTGCGAGTAAAAGGAGTTATCGTTTTTATGGTTCATTAAAGTCTGTTTATCAAAACAGGCTTTTTTATGAGCTATACTGTAAGTGTAAACTTTAGGTTTCATTTAGAAAGAAAATAGAACTATTCAGAAAAAAGCGGATTGAAAACCTTACGATTGATTGTTGCTTTGTAGTCGATTAATCATAAAAAATATTATCTACAATGAAAAAAACATTACTCAGATTCTGAAATTTCTGTAGCAGAAGCACAAGCTTTTACAGGAACTATATCGGCAACAGGACTTGGAATTACAGATTTAACAGGAATTGAAGCCTTTGTAAATATTACCATATTAGAGGTATATTCAAATAGCCTAACATCTATAGACGTTAGTAACAACACTCAGTTAACACGATTACATTGTGCAGATAACCAAATAACCCAATTAGATATTAGTAACATTCCTACATTAAATCAAGTTCATTGCCAAAACAATCTATTAGAAGAGTTAAATATAGCCAATGGTCAAGGTGCTGCGTTTACATACATGAAATCTTATAACAACCCTAATCTTACCTGTATTCAAGTAGATGCTGGAACTGTACCACCGTCTAACGTAGGTTTGTATGATGTGGGTTGGACGAGAGATCTAGAAACTAGAGTCGTAGAAGATTGCAGTACAGGTATTTCTTACGTCACTATACCAGATGCAAATTTTAAATCTTATTTAGTTAACAGTGCAGTTAACACAGATTATGATCAAGAAATTTCTGTTGCAGAAGCACAAGCTGTTACAGGAACATTAGATGTAAGTAGTTTGGCAATTTCTGATTTAACTGGGATTGAAGCTTTTATTAATCTTACCGAATTAGATTGTAGTGATAATACAATTACTGCTTTAGATGTTTCAACTATTTCAGGTCTTACCAATTTAAATTGTAAAGAAAATAATATTGGTAGTTTAAATGTGCAGGGGACTTCTTTAATTACTTTAGATGCTGAAGATAACAGTTTAACAAGTTTAGATGTTTCAAATTTAGCGAGCTTAACAACTTTAAATACGAGATCAAATAGTATTTCAAATTTAAATCTTCAAGGTGCAATTGGTCTTGAGGTTTTAGATTGTAGCGATAATAGCTTAACCACTTTAAATGTAAGTTTAAATACTAATCTTATTGATTTAAATTGTAGTGATAATAACTTAACGACTTTAGATGTAACTAATTTAACGTCGCTAACAGATTTAAATTTTGGTGATAATACCATCTCATCAATTATACTTATCACGAATTCAAATTTAAATACATTAACAGCAAACGATAATAACTTATCTAGTGTTGATGTATCTAATAATACGATGTTAACTGATTTAATTGTGGCAAGTAATAGCTTAACGAGTATAGATATTACTAATAACACAATGCTTACTGCTGTAGATTTTCAGGATAATTCAATCAGTAGCCTAGATATTAGCAATAACCCTAATTTAACTAGGATTCACGCTGCTTTTAACCAATTTACAACTTTTGATATTAGCGCCTACCCTCAAATAAATCAATTGTTAATATATGACAATCAGCTTACAAATTTAAATGTAGCTAATGGTAATAACTCTAATTTTGTATATATGAAGGTGTATAATAATCCTGATTTAACATGTGTACAGATTGATTCAGGATATACACCAAACCAAGTAGGTGTGTATGATAATGGATGGACTAAAGATGCATCCACAAACTATAGTGAAAATTGTACACCTACAGTGTATTATGTGAATGCAAATGCCACTGGAAATAATGGTGGAAGCTCTTGGGCAGATGCTTTTACTACCATCAACGATGCATTAAGTAATGCATTATTAAATGATGAAATTTGGGTGTCTAGTGGTGTTTATACTTCAGCAACAGCCGCTTCAGTATTAACTTTAGATTTAGAAAACTTAAAAATCTATGGTGGTTTTGATGGTACTGAGTTAACCTTAGCAGACCGAGATTTAACTAAAGTATTTACAGATAACGCTACTATTATTTCTGGAGATATTAATGGTGATGATATTGAAGGTGATTTCGCAACTAATAAAACCGATAATGCCACAGCATTAGTAAGTCTTGAAGCCGATCATGTCATTTTTGATGGCTTTGTTCTTCAAAATACCTACACATCTGGTTCTAGTCCTGTAATAGCTACTAATTCAAATATCACCGATTTTACATTAAAAAATACGTGGATTACAGAAAATTATAGTGAAGGCTTACTATTAGATTGGAGAAATTTTTCTGGGGACTTGGTGGTAGAAAATGTAGCAATAACCAACAATGCTACCAATAATGGTGTTGTTTTATTAGAGCATAGTGCTTCAAATTCAGATGCATTAACGTCTCATTGGTCAAATATTCTTTTTGCTGATAATATTTATAATTCAGATTTTGGTGCAATATGGTTTAGAAGAAGTTCATCTTCCAATGGTAACAGAAGTATAGTACACTATTTAAATAATGCCACAATTGTAAATAACGTCAACAACCACACAACCGTACAACAAGTTATTAATGTTAGTGGAAGTGGATGGATCCGTCTAGAAACAAGAAATAGTATTTTTTGGCAAAATAAATATAATGGAAACCAATTCAATACTGTAGATATTGATAATAGCAAAACAGGCGAAGGGGATAGCCAAACGATCAATGTATATAACTCGGTTATACAGCTAACTTCAGCTGCTACTTCTGGTACTTATAACGCTTTAAACATTACTCAATTAGATCCTGCAACCGATAATTTGAACTTAGATAGTGATTACAAACCAACATCAGCTTCAAATTATATCATAGATCAAGGAGATAATTCTTATTATGATACAGCCATTTTTGCAAGCTTGGATTTATCTGGAAACGAAAGATTTTTCAATACGACTATAGATTTAGGTGCTTATGAGTATAATTCTTCATTAGGATTAAATGATGAAGTTTACATTTCTGAATTGAAATTATATCCAAATCCGGCAACCGACAAATTGTTTGTTAGCACTACTGAGCAGGTAGAACATCTTGTTATTTACAACATTAGAGGGCAACTAGTAAAACAAGCTAATACAATAAATGATGGCATTGAAGTGTCTAATTTAAACACTGGTTTGTACATGATTCAAATAAAAACCAGTAACAATATTATTAATAAGAAGTTCCTTAAGGACTAAATTGATGGTATATCAACTTGATTTAGCGCTCACTTTTGTGGGCGCTTTTTTAATATTCTATTCAAAATAATAATCATGAAAAATTAAAAAAATCACATGCGTCGTACTTGTTGTTTTGTTAATCTATTGTTAGTCAGGTTATTGTTTTGGTAATTCAGAATGTAAATTATGTTGCTAGAAGCTTCTTCTTTTGAAGCGAGAGGAGTATTAGTAGAGTCGTTATTAAATTTTGTGTATTTTTAAGTTTAGCAAATAGTACTGATGAGAAATAACTATTTTATTTGAAGGTACTAGAATCAAAAATTATATATTATTTTCAACAAGGATTAATTAATTTAATCTTTTGCTTAGAGAATTTTTCAATTTGTCAAACATCTCAATTTTAGAGTTTATCGTTAATGGAGATGTCATTGTTAGTGAAAACCATTCGCAATAGCTACAAAGTTTTTAAAGTTGGTTGAAAATTCAGTTCCGAGCTGTCTTTTAGTCAGCCTATTTCATGAAAGTTCATGGCTTAAATTGCTGTTAAAGTGTTTGTGTATGATTTCG
>NZ_JXJO01000063.1 GCF_000826655.1 Psychroserpens damuponensis | reverse complement strand
TTTTTAATTGGGCACAACGTGTTTGTGTATGATTAGTTGCGTGGTTTACGCTACTAATTTAGCAAACAAAACCGAGTCTGAGAATGTTCCGAAGGAATATTCCAGATGAGCCCAAGCCAAGCAATTAATTATACACGGTGTTGTATGTAGTTTTATTTTTTCTTATTCAAATCTGTTAAACTGGTATATAGTATTTCATTATAGTTTTTATAGAGTCTAAGCATCAGGCGTTTAGAACTTGTCGTTTCGACATTATTTTCTATCACATAAAGATACTCTCCGTTTTGAAATCGATAATCAAAACCAGAACCATATTTGGTTTGTTGTTCAACCTCTCCATTATACAAAACTAAACTTGGTCTATCATTTGCGGTTTTTGGTTTGTTCCAAGACATATATCTTATAGTGCCATCCTTCAGTCTGTCTACTTTAATTATAAACTTTTTATTTTCCGCTTTTACAATATTTTTTTCAAACTCATTATTATACGTAATTCGTTTATCTTGTATCTTAAATTTATAATATTCTTTACCATTACTAGCATAGAAACTACTATTCGAGACCCAATATGCTTTACCAAAAGAGCTAAAATCAAATTTATATTTTTCTTCTATTTCCCAATCTGTTTTAAGAATAGGATATATTTTCTTATCCATTATTTGATACAAAGAAATTCCTTCAACAAAAGATGGGCTATAAATGAATTTTAAGTTTGGTGAAAATATAAGTTCATCTCCGTCAACGTAGGTAATTGCTCCGTTATCTAAATTAATAACTTTATTACTTAATGTGGGCACCTCAAACCATTGTTCTGATATAACACAACTATTTAGCTTTTTTATGAAGCCACTATAAAATATATTAAGAAGTTCATCATCACCATCTAAACAAGCTTTTTCAATCTTAATTGGTGTTTCGACAGTATAACAAGATTCAGTCAAATTTACCTGTGATGGAATTGTAGTTTTATCTAATAATTGAGTTGTTTGAATTTGTTTTGCTTTTTCATAATCCTCCTTTTTTATAGTAGTTAAGATAATATCATAATTTTCGTTTCCTCTAATTAATAAATCAAAATTTTTATTATTTGGTTTGATTGTGTTTACAGTCTGTTTATAATAGAGTGAAGTTTTTGATTTTATTTCGTGGCTATCTTTAATGTTATTAAATATTCGATATTCTTTAAATGAAATACTAAGTAATAAAATATTAAGAATTATAGTCGTAAATTTCATTTTTTGGTGTTTATTTTAATTACATACAACGTGTTCGTGTGATGGCTAGTTACGTTGGCTAGCACTAAGTTACTAAACTAAAACGAACCAGAGGAAAATCCGCTAGGATTTTCTGAGTACACACAGAATAAGTAATTAGTTATACACGTTGTTGTAAACTGTTTTTACTCACTTGTATTTGTATAAACTCCAGAGTAACTCCCATTAACAATTTCTCCATCTTCTCTGGTGAAAGTAAAAGTAAAATCAATGTTAGTTTCTGAAATAAAATTAATAGTGACAGTTCCGGAAGTTATAGTAAATCCATCTTGTATACGGTTTATTATTGTAGTTCCCAAAGCAATAAAAGAATCATCTAAATATTCAGCATTTTCAACAATTCTATAATTAGTAATATCTGTAATTGTACCTGTTTCTATGGATGTTCCTAGAAATTCGATATTAACGAAATTTATACCAGTAGTTTGAGTTGGCTGATAGGGGTTGATGTTTGATAAGTTAATTGAAATATAATCAGGTTCATCATCAACAAATGCGTTTTGTGTCGAATAGAAATTACCATTAAAATTAAATCCGTTTTGATTTCCATTTGCCAGATTTCCATTGTCATCATTAGATGAACATGAAAAAATAACTAATCCAATTAAAATTCCGATAAGTATGTTATTTTTTATCATTTGTTATTTATGCGTTTAAAATTGTTTACAACGGTTTTGTGTATGATTTCGTTGCGTGTTTAAGCACTAAAGTTAGCAAATAAATCACAGATAGAAAGTCCGCGAGGACTTTCGTAAGTAGGCTATAACTAGCAATGAATTATACACGGTGTTGTAAAACGTACTTTACGCACTCTGTTTTTCTTTCACTAAATTTATATGCCAAATTAATCTCTGATAAGAACCATTGTCTAAAGCTCGTTGTCCAGTCAGCATACTCGTAAAGAAAAAGGCATTGTTCTTATAAACATAAGTTCCATAATCTTCGTTCCAAACAAAGTCATAGCCAATCCAATGATTACTTTTTTCAGTTGGTTTTTCGGAATGATATTCGCCCAATAATTCTCGGGCTAAAGTATTATTCACTACAAATATTCTTGGCTTTTTTTTGTCAATTATTTGGTCAAGCACATTTTTTGAAATCATACATTGCTTGTAAATAAAATCTCTTCCTCGTTCAGTTTTTAATAAACCGGCAACTTTCTTTTGGTTAGTTTCTCGATTATAGAGTAAGTCCATATGTCCCCAATTCAGCCCAGTTTTTTCTGCAACATCAAAGAATTTTTTGAAATAGCGATAATCACGCTCAACATTATAAGTTAATTTGTGGAATTCGCAATTAATATCATTTTTTTCAATTAGTCTTTCTTTAACCTTATCAGTCATTGATGGATTAATTCCAATAAAAATCAGTCCATCATTTGGGATTTCCGCAATCGAATTTGGCGAAAACCTGCAATATTCCTCGTTTCCAAATTCCCTCCAAAGAGTATTTATTTTGTCTTTTACTAAAAGTTCAATATTAATCACAATGTTTCTTGGGTATGTTTTACAACGTGTTTGTGTATGATTTCGTTGCGTGTTTCAGCAACTAAATTAGCAAATACAAACCAAATAGAAAATCCGAGAGGATTTTCGTAAGTAGGCGAGTACTAGCAATGAATTATACACGTTGTTGTAAAACGTTTTTTATTATTCATATTCTTTTTCATAATCAAAGTTCGCTAAAGTCCCAGGTGGTGGTGGAATATTTCTGTATTCAGTTGGTGTCAAAGTATAAATTTCAATTTTATCAATACCGTTTTTCGAAAGTAAAGGTTCCAGCGAATTGAACAATAAATCGTTAAACTTCTTATCATAAATTCCTTTGTCAAGTTTTGAAGAATAACTGTATTTCTTTCCGCTAGCTTTTTTTATATTCAAAGTGTCTTTGTCAAGAGCAAAAAAGAGAACTCTTTCTTCTGTTCCATTTAGAAATTCAGTCGTGATTGAGTCTTTGATTTTACTTATTGATTTTAGAAGCGAGTTGTTAAATTCAAATTCAGAATCCGAATAGGTGAGTTTTTTGAATTTCGAGTGAGAGTCAGAAAAAGTGAGATTTGTATTCAATTCTTTAATTATCTCATTTCTTTGATAATTCCGATATCCTTTATAACCTAAGTATGATAATCCAATTATCACAATTAGTAATGCAAAATATTTTATGTTATTTCTGTTTCTCAAATGTTTTACAACGTGATTGTATAAGGAAAGTTGCGGTTTTGTCAGTGAGGAATTTCCGAAGGAAATTCAGAAGTTGATAAAAATGCAACAACCTTTAGTAAAGCACTAATGTAGCAATTTTTTTTATACGGTGTTGGGCACAGTATTTATTTCAGTTTATATCGTTTTTTAAATTCCTTTTCAAATGTGTTTTTATTTTCAATACTATTTTTATACCCTAAGTCCATTTCTTCAATTAGTTCATTTTGAATTTCGTGAGTAAAATTCAAGAAATCCCATCTCTTTGGAAAGTCATTAAATGGAAGTTCAATAATCTTATACGGATTTGACATAGTATTTTCCGCAAGCGAAGTGTAAACAGAAATGAAAATTCCAACTTTGTCTTTCAATTCATTTTTTGGTAAATATGAATTGCTCAAAACATACAATCTTGTTAGTTTTTTTTGAAGTTCAATACTTTCCGATATTTGGTTTAAAGCGTTTATTTGTCGGTTGTAATTTTCTTTTTCAGGATTGTCTTTTATTCCTTTTAAAATATCATTTTTGAAAAAATTAGTGTCCTCAAAATATTGATAATTGCCCATAAGAATATGGGTTATTTCAAGCATTTCTTCCAATTTTACAATTCGTAATTGTCTTTTTTCTATTCTCGAATTTTGTAAATAAGCGATTACTGAAATCACAATCGCAATTATTGATATTATTCCAGTTATATAATCTTTAATTTCCATTCTTTGTTTTCAATTTCGAGTGTTTTTGCATATTGTGCCCAACGTGTTTGTGTATGATTTAGTTGCGTGGTTTAGCGAGTAAGTTAGCAAATAATTACCGAATAGAAAATCCGAGAGGATTTTCGTACGTAATCACGAACCAAGCAATTAATTATACACGGTGTTGGCAAATCGTTTTTTTTTTATGATTACCATATTTTCATGTCAAACTCACCGTTTCTAATTTCACGAATTTCTCCATTTGTATTTACTACATCATACCAGAATGTACCACCTAAAATTCTTTCATCCACATCGTGATAAATGACTTCAAGTTCTCCAACATAAACATCATTTGTTGCACCATCTCCAAATCCACCGACACTATATTCTCCATAGCTTTCTCCGTTTTCTTCATTTTTTAATTCAAAAATTAATCCAGTTAAGTCATCTCTAGAGTCAACATCATTCAATAATATTCTAATGACTTGAAATCCTAATCCTGTACTTTGATTACTATTATGAAAGCTCAAAGACATAAATGGAATTCCCTCCAATGTAGAGTCTGAATTCAAACTAGCATTTCCATATATTATTGCTGTGCTTGGTTTTAGAAGAACTCCATCAACTTCACACTTGATTCCTCCTCTACCATTAAAAGAATAACTATCATCAATATCTATTTCATTTTGAGAACAGCTAATAAATAAGTTTATAATTAAAAATAATAAGAAGTACTTTTTCATAATTTCTTTTTCTTATAGATGTGATTTTGTTCAAATGGTTGCGTCAAATGTTTGCCAACGTGATTGTGTATG
>NZ_JXJO01000062.1 GCF_000826655.1 Psychroserpens damuponensis | reverse complement strand
GAACGCAAAAGCGCAACAACCATTAGTTTGAGCTAATATAAGCAATTATCTATACACTTTGTTACAAATAGTTACGAGACAATTGAGTAAACACATTTTTTGATATTCCGCTTAAAAAATTTTTCCGAAGCTTGTGGACCGAGTAAATTCCGTAAAATGATTCCGATCAATCAAATTAAGATTATTGGTTCCGTTTTAAGAGTTTTGGTTCCGTTTTGGTGATTTATACAAGAGTAAGCAATTCCGCAAGTTGCTCAATTCACGCACAGTTCAGTTGCG
>NZ_JXJO01000061.1 GCF_000826655.1 Psychroserpens damuponensis | reverse complement strand
AATTATACACGTTGTTGTACGCAGTATTATTTCAGTTCGAGAATTTTCCATTTAGCAATCAATGTTTTTAATTCAACTCCACTAATTTCTTTTCGATTTTCGTTTGAACTTTCAGTTTCAAATAGAATGGCATCTTGTTCCATAATAATATCATTTTCAACGATTGTATTTAAGTTCAGTTGATAAATTTTTCCGTTTTCCTCCATTTTTCTGAAAGCATCTTTTTCCTCGTATAAAACTCCGCTTTTATCTTCAGGAATAGCTAATTTCCAAATATGTAATACTTCTCCTTTTTTCGGTTCTTTCCTTATGCTTACCCATTGATTTCCAAGTAATTTTTTATTTACGTTTTTAGAATACATTAAACTTTTAATAGTCGGAATATTTGCTGATATTCTAATTTCATTCGCTTTTTTTCCATAAGGTAGATTGTATGCTTTATATTCGTTAAAAATGAATTTTAAAATAAAAAAAACTGAAATAAAAACTATTAGCTTTACTAAAAAAGAGACTGTTTTTTTATAATTCATCTATTTTCATTTTTCGCATTTTTTGGGATATTGCGTAC
>NZ_JXJO01000060.1 GCF_000826655.1 Psychroserpens damuponensis | reverse complement strand
CAGTTCAGTTTTATAAACTAGCTAAATTCCGTAAGAGTAAATTCAGATATTGAGTAAGATTTTCAGTGTTAAGATATAGTTTTGTTCCGCTTTATTTATTCGGAATTATATGAGCGCAGAATTAGAGCCAACGGTATTGTATATGGTTTGTTGCGTGGTTTAGCACGTAATTTAGCAAATAAAAACCTAATAGAAAATCCGCGAGGATTTTCGTAAGTAGGCTAGAACTAGCAATAAATTATATACGGTGTTGTAAAACGTTTTTTAATTCAGTTATAATTTATATTGCAATTGATAAAGTTCGTATTTCTCCGAATTAAAATCTATGTCAACGCTAAATTCATTATTCTGTTTATCTCTAATAATAGCAGCAGAAATATGCATTAATTCCTTGTCTTTTATTTCCGTTATTTTAAACCCAAAAAGTCTAAATTCAAGTATATTTCCAAATTGGGGTTCAACTTCTTTTAAGCGAGAAATCAGTTCGTCTTTGTCAAAAGGAACAAGTTCGTTATTAAGCATATTTTTTAATTCATCAAACTGTTTTTCTTTTAAAAGATTTACAGTTTTTTCAGCTACTTTGATTCTTTTTTCGGCTTTTTCAAGAAGAGAAATGGGAAAGTCAAATTCTTGTTTTTTATTTTCTTTAGAAATCAAAACAACTTTAATTTCATCATAATTTTTCTTTTCCGCTTTTAGGTTTTTATAGAATCTATAAGCAATATTTGAAGAAGGAAGATAAGCTTTGTCTAATCGTTTGTCAATTGCATCGCTTTGACTCATTTCTATTTCGAAGTACTTTTTTGTTCCATCACTTGTTGAAGCAGAAGCACCAATAGAATATTCAGCACGTCCACCATAGAAGTCTAAAATTTCCTGAATTCCATTGTTTTCATTGTCTGAAATGCTAACTAAATGTGATAATATTCCTGTTTTTTCTTCTCCTTCTCGTTTTTTTCCGCAAGATGTTATTAAAAAGGCACAAATTATGAGGCTTAAAATTCTGTTCATAGATTTTTCTTAAATGTTTTACAACGGTTTTATGTATG
>NZ_JXJO01000006.1 GCF_000826655.1 Psychroserpens damuponensis | reverse complement strand
CATACATAAAACCGTTGTGTTTAATTTTGAAACAAAATCCGAACTAACCAAGAAACAAAATGAATTTTTTAAACAAATTTTTTAAATCGGAGAAAAAAACGGATGAACAGGTAACAGAAACAGAACCTAAAAAAACGACCGAATCAGAATTAGGAGAATTCAACCTTCTCGACTATCCCGAAAAAGACAGAGAAAAATCCTTTTATTTCTATGAATATAATAAACCAGATGGAGAATGGATTAATTTGGGCGAACCAATATGTAAAATTCGTATTGGAGATAGTACTGGGATTGGAAAATTTTACGGAGCATCAATTAAAGCTACAAAATCAGGTGTTTTAGAATGGACACTTAATAGAGATGAACTTTTAAAAAACGATAAAATATTATTCAAAATTCACAAATCAGGAGTTTATAAAAATGAAAATTCTATTGAAAATTTTGAATTTAAATCATATTTCTCAGAGAGTAAATTATCTTCATTCAATAAATGGTTAGTTGCTGATGGCAGTTTAGTTAAGGAAAATCAAGACGTTTATCAATTTTCAGATTCATTAATTGGAAATGCCCAATTAGTGATGTTAGGAGCTAAAGTGAATAACAATACAACTATACATAAATCTGAAAAAAGCGGCTACATTGATTTATATTTTAAAAAAGCTTTACATATACCAAATAAGGAATTAATGTATGTAATAAAAAAAGACGATAATGATAGAATAAACAGAAAATTCATTAATGAACCAAATATCATAATTGATGAATTCTCTAATTCAACTATAATCAAATGGAATAAAGTCAGTTCAAAATTTGCAAATAGTAAAGGTATTAAAACAAAATCGGATGACTTATCAACGGATTTTATCTTCAGTTTCAATTATATAGACAATAATGACCAAATTGTATTTTACTTTGACTCAAAACAGATAAAGCCTAAACAATTTGACAAAGTAAGTTTTCTCTTCGAAAATGGAGAACAAATAGTTTTTGAATTAGCAAATAATCCAATTTCTGTAAAGAAAACTTTAGAATACAAAGGAATAATTACTCTAACGGAACTTGAATTGTTTTCCAAATCAAATTTTAAAAAATGGAAAATCTCTTTAGTCAATGATAAAAGAGAAATTCTAGGTGGAGAAACCAGCGATGAAAACTTATATCCAAACAAAAATAATATTCAAATTGTTATTAAGAAATTCGTCAATGAATACATTGAATTAGTAAAAAAGACAATACCTAAATATCAACCAACTGAACTAAAACAAAAAGAACCAATTAAAGAAACTTTAACTGATTTTTGTTTTGTTTATTTAATGCACGATACAAGTAATAATTACTACAAAATTGGAATATCTAACAATCCCGAATATAGAGAAAGCACATTACAAAGTGAAAAACCTACAATAGAAATGATTGCTTCTAAAAAGTTTCCAATTAGGAAAATTGCAGATAGTATCGAAAAAGCCTTACATAATACATATTCCGAAAAAAGATTGAGAGGAGAATGGTTTGAGTTAAACACAAAAGATGTTGAGGATATTAAAGAAACATTGAAATAAAAAACTAAACACAACACCGTGTATAATTAATTGCTTGTTTTAAGCCTGCTTACGAACATTCCTTCGGAATATTCTATCTGTGATTTATTTGCTAACTTAGTTGCTTAAATCACGCAACTAACCATACACAATCACGTTGTAGCCAATTTGAGAAAAACATTTGAACCAAGAATTAAAAAATACCGAAAAACGGAAAACTGAACCTCTGACGAATAAGGAATGGTTCACTTTCTTTATAATTCCTGTGAATCCTAACTCTCGTTTAAACTCAAAAAGTGCAAACCAAATTGAATACGAACGATTTGAAAGGTTTGGATTTAAAAAGAAAATGAAACAAGCAGATACTGCTCGAATTGCAGGAGTTTTATTCTACTTTTTTATAATTTTAATTGCAATTATTATTTATTACATAAAATTATGAGTTGGTCAATAGTTTTATTTAACTCAAACGAAAAAATTCCATGTGACTTGGATTTCGATGAGAATATTCTCGAACCGATTTTATTTAGTGACATTCTGGAAAGGTCATTTTCGGAAATTAAATCTGACAAAAATCATAGAGAAATAAAAGGTTCTAATTTTTCGATTGACTTTTTTGTGGATAACGAACCAACAGGAACAAAAATGCTGAATTTATATGGAGAAAACGGACTTTTTGAACTGATTGAATTAGCAAAAAAATATAAATGGCAAGTTTATGACACGAGCCTAAATGAATTTATAGATATAGAAAATCCAAAAAATAACGGATTTGAAAATCACAAAAAATACGTTGAACAAATAATAAATCGGAAATAAAAACTGGCTACAACACCGTGTATAATTCATTGCTAGTGCTAGCTTGCTTGGAAATTCCTTCGGAATTTCCTCTGGTAAGTTTTCTTTTGTTAATTTAGTTGCTGAAACACTAACGAAATCATACACAAACACGTTGTGCGTAAGTCAAAAAACTGAACTCTGAATGAAAAATAGATTTCTGAAAATAATAAAGCGGATTTTAATATCTATTTTGATTCTCTTTGTCGTTGTGTTTATATCAAACGAAATTATTTACAGAACTTCAATTCCTGAAAACTTTGCGGAATCAAATTGGAACGGAAAATGGAATAGTTCTGAATATGCTCTCGTTAGTGGAAAAGTACTGACAACGATTCCTGATAATAATAATGCGGAATTTAAAAGTGAAACGCTTATTTACTATAATCTTTGGAGTCTTTATAAACCTGGTCAAAATAAGATAGTGGAATTGACAGGTAACTTTTCGGAATCGGATATTAATGGAAATAACATTGGACAAAAAAGACGACCGAATGAAAATGCTGAATCCAATCGGAGGTTTTTTAAAGCTAAAATGTCAATTGGAAATGGACAATTTATAGAATATGATGGAATAAAAAAAGATGACGGAACAGAAATTAGTGGCGATTATGATTCTAGCTTTCCAAAGGACAAAGGAAAATTTGAACTGAATAAAAAATAAAACCTACGCACAACACCGTGTATAATTAATTGCTTGTTTTAAGCCTGCTTACGAACATTCCTTCGGAATATTCTATCTGTGATTTATTTGCTAACTTAGTTGCTTAAATCACGCAACTAACCATACACAAACACGTTGGCAACAAGCTGTGAAATTCGTCAATTCAAGAAAATTAGAGGATTAAATTGATAATTTTGTATCTTTGATAAAAAGCTGAATAAAATGAATATAGAAGCTCGAAAAATAGAATTTGTAAAAGAATTTTTAAAACTTCAAAGTGAAGAGGCTATTTCACGTCTTGAAAATATCTTGAGAAAAGAAAAAAACACTTCAGACGAGCGAATATTCGAACCTATGACTCAAGATGAACTGAACAAAAGAATTGATAAATCGGAATCTGACTTTCGAAACAATCGATTTAAAAGCAGTTCTGAACTCTTAGCCAAGTACGAATAATGACGTTGAAAATTATTTGGTCTGAATTTGCTGAAACTCAACTTGACGAAATTTATGAGTATTACAAAAAGAAAGCAAGCCCTCAAACTGCTAAAAAACTTCTAAAAGGAATTATCAACGAACCTAAAAAGTTGATAAAAACACCATTAATTGGACAGGAAGAAGAATTACTAAAACAAAGGGAAATTCATTATAGATATTTAATATTCAAAAACTATAAACTGATTTATTCTGTGGATATGGAAAATGGATTTATAAAAATTGCTGACGTTTTTGATACTCGACAAAATCCACCAAAGATAAAACGAACGAAATAAAAGCCAGTTGCCAACAACGTGTATAATTCATTGCTAGTTATAGCCTACTTACGAAAGTCCTCGCGGACTTTCTATCTGTGATTTATTTGCTAACTTTAGTGCTTAAACACGCAACGAAATCATACACAAAACCGTTGGCTCTAA
>NZ_JXJO01000059.1 GCF_000826655.1 Psychroserpens damuponensis | reverse complement strand
TCAGGAAAGTTCATTTTTCAGCTTGTGGCTAACGTGTTTGTGTATGATTAGTTGCGTGGTTGGGTAGCTAATTTAGCAAACTTTCACGAACCAGAGAAAATTCCGCAGGAATTTTCGCAAGTAAGCGAAAAAAAGCAATTAATTATACACGGTGTTGGCAATAGTATTTTATTTTCAATCAAAGAAATGAACATACAAATAAGTCATTTCAGTTTCTCTATTAGTCCACAAATAGTATTCACTAAAAGTATGGTCTAAAAAATCATTTTTATAATAAATTCGGACAACATTTTTATTAGGTAAATCCAACCAACTTGGTGGATTTGCATCTTTTTTCAATTCCTCTATTATATTTCCAAATTTCACATTATTATTTTCGGCAATTTTCAGAGGTTGGTCGTGTGCAATAATTTTTTCAAAAACAGTTGAGTCATAAGTGAACGACATATAATGAACTTCAAAGTCAAAATATCCTCGATTCTTAAGTTTGATTTTTTTAATAGATTCGGGTGGTTTAAATCCAAAGTTGTCTTCGAAAGATGAAATGAGTTTTTCACGATTTTGTGATTCATACGCACAACTTGAACATAAGAAAAGAACAAGTACGTTCAAATAAATTAAATATTTCCTCATTCAGTTAGATTTTTATTCATAGATTTTAGAGTATCAATTTTCGGTATTTCTGTAATATCAGATTTTCCATCTATTGAGTAAAATTCCAATTCAGTCGGCATTTGGTCAGTTCCGTATACAGATATTCCAATTAATTCTCCGTTTTTTCCTTTTCTAGCGTAATCTATTTTTAAATTCCCTTTTTGAATTGTAGAGTCAAATGTTTTTCCAAATATTATAGTCGGACATTTTCCACAACCACATCTCGCAATTACTTTTAGATTTCCGATTAAATTAGTCCATTCCGATTTTTCTTTTCTAAACAGATAAGTCAGAAATTCAATTTCGGATTTTGTCAATTCTCTTTTATCGGGAATACTGTATTTCATTAAGCAATCTGTTCGTTTTATGCGTTCTGTTATATTATTGCCAACGGTTTTATGTATGGA
>NZ_JXJO01000058.1 GCF_000826655.1 Psychroserpens damuponensis | reverse complement strand
TGCACGGATTTAGCAACTTACGAAATTGAATATAAATCGAAATTTAAACATTTAGCAATCAAACAAAAGCAAAACTAAAGCCAACAATATGTATAGATAATTGCTTATATTAGCTCAAACTAATGGTTGTTGCGCTTTTGCGTTCATCTGATTTTCCTACGGAAAATCATCGGACACAAATTCGCAACAATCCATACATAAAACCGTT
>NZ_JXJO01000057.1 GCF_000826655.1 Psychroserpens damuponensis | reverse complement strand
AATTGAATATAAATCGAAATTTAAACATTTAGCAATCAAACAAAAGCAAAACTAAAGCCAACAATATGTATAGATAATTGCTTATATTAGCTCAAACTAATGGTTGTTGCGCTTTTGCGTTCATCTGATTTTCCTACGGAAAATCATCGGACACAAATTCGCAACAATCCATACATAAAAACGTTAGGTGTAATTAAAAAATCGAGATAAAATTGGTATTTTTACCAAAAATTGGTAAATTTGAGTAAATTTAGAAAATATGAAAAATACATCAATATCACTCGGAAATTATTTTGACCAATTCGTAAGTTCGCAAGTCTCTGTTGGAAGATATAAAAATGTGAGCGAAGTAATACGTGCTGGACTTAGACTATTGGAAAATGAAGAAAGTAAAGTAATCGCTTTAAGAAACGCTATCCAAGAAGGACTGAATAGTCCAATAGTAGAAGATTTCGACTTTGAAGAAAACCTAAAAAGGTTAAAATCTGAAAAAAGAAAGAATGGCTAAAGTTGTTTTAAGACAAGAAGCCATTGATGACTTAAATGACATTTGGGACTACACTTACGAAAAATGGTCAGAAAAACAAGCTGACAAATATTACGCAACGATAAAACTTGCTTGTAACGGAATTGGAAATAATCCTGATGTTGGAAAAGAATATTTTGGAGTAATTAGAAATTTACTCGGATTGAAATCTGGAAAGCATATAATATTTTACGATTTGATTTCGGAAGATAGAATTGAGATAATAAGAATATTACACGAAAGAATGGACTTGAAAAATAGATTGACGGAATAAAAACTACACCTAACACCGTGTATAATTAATTGCTTGGTTCTTCCCTACTTGCGAATATTCCTGCGGAATATTCACAGGTTCGTAAAAGTTTGCTAATTTAGTTGCTTAACCACGCAACTAATCATACACAAACACGTTGGCTCTAATTCTGCGCTCATATAATTCCGAATAAATAAAGCGGAACAAAACTTGATCTTAAGGCTTAAAATCTTACTCAATATCTGAATTTACTCTTACGGAATTTAGCAAGTTTATAAAACTGAACTGTGCGTGGATTTAGCAACTTTTCGGAATTAAAAACTCCATCAATTACTCACGGAATATAATGTAACTAAGTTTAAAAAACTGATCTATGCGTGAATTAAGCAACTTTCGGAATTAAAAACACTATCAATAGCTAACGGAATAAATTGTAACTAAGTTTGAAAAACTGAACTGTATGTGGATTTAGCAACTTTCGGAATTAAAAACTCCATTAATAACTAACGGAATAAAACGTAACTAAGTTTAAAAACTAAGCTGTGCACGGATTTAGCAACTTACGAAATTGAATATAAATCGAAATTTAAACATTTAACAATCAAACAAAAGCAAAACTAAAGCCAACAATATGTATAGATAATTGCTTATATTAGCTCAAACTAATGGTTGTTGCGCTTTTGCGTTCATCTGATTTTCCTACGGAAAATCATCGGACACAAATTCGCAACAATCCATACATAAAA
>NZ_JXJO01000056.1 GCF_000826655.1 Psychroserpens damuponensis | reverse complement strand
TTCGTTGCGTGTTTAAGCACTAAAGTTAGAAAATAAATCACAGATAGAAAGTCCGCGAGGACTTTCGTAAGTAGGCAATAACTAGCAATGAATTATACACGTTGTTGCCAGTAGTAATTTATCGTTCATTTAATCTTCTTAAGCTTTCAACTTGGCGTTTTACGTAATCCAATTGCATTTCAAAGTCATCTTTCCATTCTCTTCTTCCTTTTTCTCTTATTACTTTGAATTTATCTTCGTCGATATCAATTGGGTTATGGTTTTTTAGTTTTTGAACAGCAGATTTGTGTCTATTAATATAGTCAAGTTGCATCTCAAAATCATCAGGCCATTCTTCTTCGCTTTTTCTTTTGATTTTGCCATCTACATTATCATAAAATGATAGATTTAAATTTTCCTTTAATTTTTTTGTTTTTGTGTTGGCAACTTGTTCATTTGAATTTGATGTGTTTTCCAATAACAGTTTTAATTCTTTAAGAAGGTTGTCTCTTTTTCTTTCCCAAACTGAATTGTTAATCGGTTCAAGGTCAAGAAATTCCTCAACTATGGTTTTCAGACTGTTGTATTTTGGTTTTTCGTTTATTTTCATTCCGTTTGTTGTCGGGATTACACCTTTTACATCTTTGTAGTCAAATGGTGGAATTAAAACAGGAATATGTGAATTAGTTTTTACCCAAGTTGCACCCATTTCACATAGACTAACGACACTTGAATAAAAATTTTCGGATAATACAAAAACAACTAAAACTTGACTGTTCAATCTTTTTCTGATGTCTTGTAGAAAATCATTTCCTAACCTTACTCCATAACCTTCAAATGATGAACAGAATATTTTTTCACTTGGAACTCCTATTATTTCTAAAATGTCAATTATTTTCTCAACATATTTTGCGTCTAAACTGGAATGACTAATAAATATTTCTTTCATTTTAATTTCTGGATTTTCAATTACAATATCTTGATAATACTCAACAACATCCATAAATTTTGATTTTCTTTCTAATAAAACGAGAACATCATTCTTTTTTTGAATACAAGTCAATAAATGTTGATACTTACTTTGGGTTTGATTTATTTGTTGTCCAGCTAAAGCTTTAATAGCAGGATTCCAATCAACTAAATTTACATTTTTAAAATCATTTAAATATTCATTTGTTGAAATAATTGAATGCAGTCGGATTTTCAAAAATTCTTGTACTTCTTCATTCCAGAATTTCAGTTCTCTTTCTAATTTTTCGAGCTGTATTTGAGTTGGAATTCGTGCCTGAAATGATTTAGAAAGCTTATTTCCTTCTTCAATATAAGTTTTAAGTTCTTTCAAAAACTCATTTCGTGGGTAATCAATTTCTATTTTGCTCAAAGTTTGTCTTTTATTACTGGCAACGGTCTTGTGTATGGTTAGTTGCGTGGTTCTGTAGCTAAGTTAGCAAACTTTTACGGACCAGAGAAAATTCCGCAGGAATTTTCGCAAGTAAGCCTAAAAAAGCAATTAATTATACACCGTGTTGTGTGCAGTTTTTTTATTTCAGTCGTTTTTTAATATCCATTCTCTGATGTAAAATTCTAACGATTTCTACAATTTCATTTTCAACTTTTCTGTAGAAAATCAGATGCGATTTAATTTTCGTTACGCGATAATTTTTTCGGGTTTGTTCAGCCGATTTTCCAATCAGATAGTTATCCGCAATAAAGTCAATTTCTGCCATTATTAAATCGTAATATCTGTCCGCCTGTTCTTTAGACCATTTGTTAAGAGTATAAATCCAAATTTTATCTAAATCCTCAATCGCTTGTTGACTTATGCGATATTTGTTTTTACTCATAAGTGTTTACGATGTAATTCTTTCAAATGTTGTTTTGGGTCGAAATTTTCAACAAAACCGCTATTTTCTCCAACTTCGAGAGCTTTAATAAGTTCTCTTTCTTTTTTTTCTTCACGTTCTAACAAACGTAATGCGGAACGAATTACTTCGCTAACCGAACCATATCTACCAGAATTTACTTCTTCTCTGATAAAATCCTCAAAATGATTTCCAAGTGATATTGATGTGTTTTTTCCCATATTGGCTATATTTTACTCAAATATACCAAATCTTGGTAACGTAGCCAAATTGCACACAACGGTCTTGTGTATGATTTCGTTACGGAAAAATCGTCAAGATTTTTCCGAGTTAATAACCAAAGATAGCAAAAGTGCAGGGATTTTCCGCAAGGAAAATCCGCCGTAATGAATTATACACGTTGTTAGCTTTTAGTGCTTTTTTCAGATGTATAATTCGTTCCGCTTGTTTTGTTTAGTTTTGAATT
>NZ_JXJO01000055.1 GCF_000826655.1 Psychroserpens damuponensis | reverse complement strand
TTTATTCCGTTAGTTATTTATAGTGTTTTTAATTCCGAAAGTTGCTTAATTCACGCATAGATCAGTTTTTTAAACTTAGTTACATTTTATTCCGTGAGTAATTGATGGAGTTTATAATTCCGAAAAGTTGCTAAATCCACGCACAGTTCAGTTTTATAAACTAGCTAAATTCCGTAAGAGTAAATTCAGATATTGAGTAAGATTTTCAGTGTTAAGATATATTTTTGTTCCGCTTTATTTATTCGGAATTATATGAGCGCAGAATTAGAGCCAACGTGTTTGTGTATGATTTCGTTGCGTGGTTTAAGCACTAAAGTTAGCAAATAAATCACAGATAGAAAGTCCGCGAGGACTTTCGTAAGTAGGCTATAACTAGCAATGAATTATACACGGTGTTAGCCACAGGTTTTATTCTCTATTTAGAATATATTCATAAATGTTCGATGTTATTTTTTTAATTCCATCATCAATTTTGTTTGAATGATAAACTGTATTAAAGTCAACATTATCATATTGAGCAGAAAGTATAATTGAATCTTTTTCCGTTGTAATATTTAATGGGATAGAAATTTCTAAATCTAATTTATATCCATATTTTTCGAAATTTTTATTATTTAAAATAACCTCAGTTTTATCTGTTAATTTAAATAATGTATCTTCTACTTTTATAACTTTACTTAAATTATTTTTATCTCTAACAGCTGTAAATTGAAAAATTTCATATTCCTTATTGTCTTCAATTTCGTTTAAATAACTTATTGGTGGAATAATTTTTTCAATTACGGATTTGTCCTTAATTCTAATTGTTGAATATTTAGACTTATTAGAATCTTTTATTTGTAAACTGAAATTCGGGTTTTCAGTAATTTTAAAAATAGGATTAAATATTTTTTTTCTGTCGTTTTCATCATAAGACTCCAAAATATTATTTACAGTTTTGTCATCATAATCTTCGTCCAAAACTAATTTCTTATATTTATAACCAACGTCAATTGCCCAATCTTTAATTTCTTTATCTTCAATAGAGCCTTTCATTAAACTATCAACAGCTAACCCAACTTCAAAACTACCATATTTCAAGTCAACCATTCTGAAATCTAAATCTGGCAATAATTTATTAAAAGTATTAGATAATTTACTTTTGTCAGTTCTGTATTCTTTAAATTCTAAAAAGAAATCGGCTTTTAAGAAATTTTTAAATGATAAAGATAAATTTGAGAGCAAACTACTGGCTAATTCATTAAGTCCAATTGTATCTGAATATTTAGTCTTAGTAGGGGCGAATTTAACATAAAAAGCTTTATTTCTTAAACTTGTTAGATAAGATTTAGTTTCAAATTCCTTTATAAAATTATAATAATATGATTTTTCAGAAGGGTTATATTCTAAAAGTGAATCTTCGTGAGGTAAATAATTTTCATCTATAAACTGACTTTCAGTAATATTTATATTCGTTATATTTCCATTAAAATCTTGCTCTATTAAATAACTGATATTTTTATTATCTAAAATAAGTTTTTTTAAAGTTATTCTTTTGGTTAAATACTCAAATATTAACTCTTCATTGATTTCAAATAATAAATAAATGTCAGACTCTTCAATTGTATCTACTAAATAGAATAAAAAATGTTTGTCATTTCTTTTTAGGTGAGATAAAATTGGCTCATCAAGAAAAATAATATCCTCAATTTTTTCAAATTGGTTAAAATCAAATGCGATATTTTTAGTTTTATTTTTCATTTACAATTGCAAATTTACTTAATATATCTAAACTTTTAGTTGGATAAAAAGTATAGTGATTTTTATTTTTTGAATTATGTTTGATTCCATCTTTTTCAGACAATTTACTTTGTGCAATTTTTGAATAATTATTCCTCTTCTTTTTTGAAAGATTATTCAACATCTGTTTTGCAGAGTCATAGTTGCTAAATACTGATAAACCCCAAGCTAAACAATGATTTTGAAACTTTGGTTTTAATAAAACTGCATTTGGTTGAAATGAATTTATGTCCATTGGGTTTTCAACGCATCGAAATAATATTTTTTCTCCTTTTTGATTTTCGACAGGGCAGTTTTCAATTGAATTTATTTCTTTTTGGTATTTTAACTCCATATTTTTCTCTTTCAGTTCGATTTTTTTTTAACTTGTGGCTAACGGTTTTGTGTATGATTTCGTTGCGTGTTTAAGCAACTAAGTTAGCAAATAAATCACAGATAGAAAGTCCGCGAGGACTTTCGTAAGTAGGCTAGAACTAGCAATGAATTATACACGGTGTTACCTGCAGTTTTTTATTCAGATTTCACATAATTCGACAATACTAATACATAAAACATCTCATCTATATTTTCTATATTTTCAGGTAAGAAATGCATAAATACAATATTCTTATTATCAACCTTTCTAATGCTTAAAAAGTTCGAACTATATGTTAAGGATTCAATTTGTTCTTTAGGCAGAATTTTTAATAAAGCTTTGTCTTTTATATGACATTGAGGTTCGTTATAATGTAAAGTTAATTTTCCTTTGCTTATTTCCCATTTCCCGCTTATAATTTCGTCATTGTCTACAATGTTAAATTTTCCGTCATTTGCTATTTCAATTTTCTCAAATACTTGTAAGTTGTATGGTTTTTCATTCGATGTTTTAACGCTGTTCAGATTCCAACTTCCAGTTATTTCTTTCCTAATTAATAAACTGTCCTTTTTAGTTAACAATTTCAATCTTGTATCTTCCAACATATGCATATTGATGGAATCTAAATTTTTAGACATTTCACTTTTTAATAGAACTTTGCCTTTTGGATTTAGAGAATCATAAACCACAATTATGTCTTCTGGACTTACTTGACCAAATCCAAATGTACAAGTTAGAATTATTAATAAAGTGATTAGTTTCTGTTTCATCCGTTGCGTTTTTAATTGCAGGTAACGGTCTTGTGTATGATTTCGTTACGGAAAAATCGGTAAGATTTTTCCGAGTTAATAACCAAAGATAGCAAAAGTGTAGGGATTTTCCGCAAGGAA
>NZ_JXJO01000054.1 GCF_000826655.1 Psychroserpens damuponensis | reverse complement strand
TTGAGCATTAAAGCTAACGGTTTTGTATATGGCTCGTAGCGTCCAAATTAGACAATTATTTTCGGATTAAGCACAAGCCAGATTTTTAAATTTTACTATTTATCTTTTTTATTGGAAATCGTCAAATTTAAAAATTTGGCGACTTTCCAAAAACGCCTTAACTTCGATTAAGCAACTGACTAGCTATGAGCTATATACGTTGTTGGCAACTGGCTTTTACATCAGATGTTCGTCAGTTTCATAATCGACGTCTTTATAATAAGTTTTATATTTTATGCCATAAAGATGTTCTCCTGGCAGATTTTTAATCAAATTGTAAGTTGTTATTAAGTTCGTTTTAATATCTGAATTTTTTGGTTTTTCGGGCGTGAATTCCCATTTCATACCAAGAGCAGAAATGCTATTAAACATTATTAATGCTTGCTCATAGGTTGAAAGTTGAGCTCTTAACATTTTTCCGTATTGATATTTTTCATCTTGATTCAAATCAGGATGCTCGTTTAGATACTTATAGCTTTGAAATAAATGTCTATAATAATGTCCAAGTCTAAACTGATGTCCACCATAATATTTTTCATATGGTTTGTCCATAGGCAATTCTTGCGCAAGTGCGGAAGATAGGTTTTCGATTTTTTCTGGTGTTTCTCTGTTAGCATATAAATCATCTATCAATGGATGAAGTTTAACCAATTCCATTTTTCTAATTAATTTCCAACCATTTGAACGAGCAGTATTTGATTTTTTGGGTTTCAATTTGATGTAATAAAGAAGTTTAAAGTAATATTTAGTGTTATATTTATTTTTAAAGTTTCTTCTTACAAGTGATTCTCCTTCAGTTCCTAAACCATAAAATACAATGGTATATGCAATATCGATTATTGCCATTTCTATTAAACTAATATTTGGATTAATTCTTTTAGTGATTTCTAAAAGTTTTTCCTCGTATTTAGGTGTAATGTAGTCCGAAACTTTTGATGAATTAGAGAACTTTTTTACTTCTCTATAGCATTCTATAAACTCATTATATATTAGTCGGAAAACTTGTCTTTTTTGATATTCATTTTTTTCGTTGTTCTTTGTTTTACTATAAGTTATGTCGTTTACATTAGCTCTATATAACCTTATCATTTCAAAAAATGACGATTCAAATGCATTTCGTTTATTGTTTTTCGCTTGCTCTTTAAAAGTCAGAAAAATTAGAAGCGTTCCGACTAATGCAAAAAAAGTACCAACAACTCCTCCAATAAAATCTCCAAATTGTCCGGTTGTTTCGTAGTTTGTAGGAACTCCATTTGAAATTGTATAGCCATCAATAGAGGCTTTATTTAGAAAGACAATCAGAATTATACATCCAAGCACTAAAAATGCCCAAGCAAAAAATTGTATCGTTTTTGTCATTCAGTTTGTCGTTTTTCAGCTTGTTGCCAACGGTTTTGTGTATGATTTCGTTGCGTGTTTAAGCACTAAAGTTAGCAAATAAATCACAGATAGAAAGTCCGCGAGGACTTTCGTAAGTAGGCATGTACTAGCAATGAATTATACACGGTGTTGTGTACAGTTATTTGTACTCATAGATAAATTCGTTAATTAAAATATCATTTTCACCAAATTCTTTTTTTCGTTCTAACGTTCCATTTTCTTTATAAAAGTACAGCGTATAGTTCATCACAACATTATTTTTTCTAGAAAATTTTTCTATTTTTTTTAGTCCGTGTTCGTTGTATTCGTATTCTGTAACTGCATAGCTGCCTGATGATTTTATTAGCTTATTATTTTTATTATACTCATATGTAATTTCGCTCTGGTATTTTGGTTTTGTCTCCAAGATTAAAAGGTCTTTCTTGTAATGACTTATTTTATAAAGAGTTGAATCTGTGTTATAATGTTCAACCGTTCTTAACTTTCCAAATAGATTGTATTTGTAATTTTTCCTACCATTCAAATCTTCTGAGATATATTTTAATTTACCCTTTCTCTTATATTCCTTTTGTACAATAAATTTAGATTTTTTGAATACAGGTTTATAGTTCAAAATAACAATACTGTCAGGGTTTTGATAATTATCGTAATAAGTTTTTAAGATTCCATTACTTGATTCAGTTATAAATATTCTTGAATCTCTATTTTCTATTTCGTCATTTCCTATTTCGTTTTTAATAATTCCTTTTGAAATGAAGGTAGGTGAGTAATCAGTTGAAGAATTAATATCATCAGATAAATTCCACTTTAACTTGAAAAATCCACTTCTATACTCGGTTAAAATTGTCCGTAGTGTGGTGTCTTTTTCTTTGTTGTTTATTTTCCATTCAAATCTTATTAATTTGATATCAGATGTGTCAATTTGTACTTGCGAAAAGCTCGAAGAATAAACTGAAATTAATATGATTAGCAGGTAGTTTTTCATAATTGTACACAACGTGTTTGTGTATGGTTAGTTGCGTGGTTTGGTAGCTAAGTTAGCAAACTTTTACGGACCAGAGAATATTCCGCAGGAATATTCGCAAGTAAGCTCAATAAAGCAATTAATTATACACGGTGTTGGCAACAGTTTTTATTATTCAGATTACGGTATGTCGTTTAAATCTTGTCTTCCGACAATTGCCATTATTTCAACAACGTCATTATTTATTTTATAGTAGATACTATCTATTCCGCAAACACACCTTCTGTAGTCTTTTCTTATATAATTAACCGACTCGAATGAAAAAGGCCTTTGGGAAATAATTTCAAAATATTCAAAGAATGATTCAAAGTATTTATCCGCTTGAGTCATTCCAAATTTTTTAACTCCATAGTGATGGATTCGGATTAAGTCATTTTTAGCTTCATTACTTAATCGATATTTAGCCATTCAGTAAAGTTTTTGATTGAGCTAAAATTTCATTTTTCGATTCGCTTGTAAATCCGCTATTTTCAGCTTTTTCCAATTTAGTTCGAACCCAATCAATTTCGACTTGTTGTTTTCTAGCTTGTCTAATTAAATCGTTTACTAATTCGCTTTTGCTAGAATATTCTTTTCCATTGACTTGTGCTTTCAGCCATTCGTCGTTAGGTTCTGTAAATGATATACTTTGTCTTGACATAATTTTATTGTTTGGTGTAAATATACATCAATTACGAATCATTTGCAAATTGTAGCCAACGTGTTTGTGTAT
>NZ_JXJO01000053.1 GCF_000826655.1 Psychroserpens damuponensis | reverse complement strand
GTGTTTGTGTATGATTTCGTTGCGTGTTTCAGCACTAAAGTTAGCAAATAAATCACAGATAGAAAGTCCGCGAGGACTTTCGTAAGTAAGCTATAACTAGCAATGAATTATACACGGTGTTGTAAATAGTTTTTATTTCGGTATTGTAATATTTAGGTCAATATCCTCGATTGTTTCTAGTTTGTATTTGACAAATCGTCCGCTGATATTCGTTCCTTTTGCTTCTAAAACTATAAAATTCATAGGTGTTTTTATTTTATTGAATAATTGTGTCTCAAGAGCAGAGAGTTTAAAAACTGAGAAATAATTTTTGTCAGTTTCTTTAATTACGAACTTATATTTCGCAATTTTCTTCTCTCTATCATTAAGAATTTTAAAAGTAATCTCTTTAATTCCCTTTTTTTCTTTTATTTCAGAGAATTCAAATTTGTTTCCATTGACATTTTTCGACATAATTTTCGTTTCCATAAAATATAATTTTAAAGAATCCGATTTGTCAATATGAAAATAATGCACTTGATTTTCTTTTGTATCAAATATTCTAGATACTAGAGAATCGTTTCGGTTGTATATCTGCATATGATATGAGTCGTCTTCTGAATTGAATAGGTTAGTCCATTCTTGATTCGGAAATAATTGTGTGGAAAAACTATTCTTTACTATCTTATCAAACTTATAGTTTTGACTGTAGCATATGCTTACAAATAATAAAAAAAGTACGGTAAATTTCCTTTGAAGTGTTTTCATAAATTGTTTACAACGTGTTTGTGTATGATTAGTGGCGTGTTTAAGCAACTAATTTAGCAAATAAAAACCGAATAGAAAATCCGAGAGGATTTTCGTAAGTAGGCGAGAACCAGCCATTAATTATACACGGTGTTGCCTGCTGGCTTTATTCAGTTTATTATTCACTATTTTAATTATTTTTCCTTTCGCTATTATTCTTGGCGGTTCAAGTAATTCAAATTCCAATTCAGGATAGAGTAAGTTTTCAAATTCCTCTGTCCATAATATATTTATTAAAGCAACTACATCATCTCCAGGAAAGACTTTTTGTTTATCATTAAAAATCAGATTTGCAGAAGTCATTTCTTTTTTGTCTGTCAGTTTAAAAATTGGTCTATATCCAGAATACGCATAACCTTTCCGACCACCATTTTCAGTTGTCATAAATTTAAGTTCCGCAATAAAATCTGGTTCGAGTTTCTTATTTTCGTTTATATAAGTTATTTGATATTTACCATTCAGTTCGTAAACAAGAACATTAGGGTTCTTCTGAAATTTAATTTTTCCATTTTTGAATTGCGTTTCAATTGATTCAACTGATTTTTGGTCAAAAGAATAGACTTCTTTTTTTAAGTCATTTATATGGTTAATCCAATTCGTTATTGAGTCAGTTATAGAATCCGCATAAATAGTTTGGCTAAATTCTTTTTCCCCTAATTCAGTTCTATATGTAAATACTTTTATCAAATGTTGCTTGGTTTGTTCAGCTTGCAGGTAACGGTTTTATGTATG
>NZ_JXJO01000052.1 GCF_000826655.1 Psychroserpens damuponensis | reverse complement strand
GTTGGAACTAAGTTAGCAAAAGAAACCGAACCAGAGGAAAATCCGTAGGATTTTCCGAGTACACACAAAACAAGCAATTGGCTATACACGTTGTTGTACACTGTTATTTGTTTTTATTCAATCGTTTTTGAATTTTTTCATTCCAATATTTTATCGTTTCATCTCTCGATAATCCAGAATTATGGATACTATCTTCTGTGATTAAAAGTTCTTTAAAATTTTTCTGCAATATTTTTTCTAAGTCAGAATAAAATTTGTCATCTCTATATTTAATCTTATTCATCTCACTATTAGATTTTCTAGCATAACTTTCATATAGATCGAACTTGAGTTTTTGAACTCTCATTACTTCTTTAAAATCAGCTGTGTCTTTAATCCAAGATTTTTCTTTATTGAATAATGCAATTACTTCTGCATCTTTAAGATTTGTTGATCTTAAATATAATTCATGATACCACCATTCGGTTGATTTCGAATTTCTATCAATATCTCCTTGGAAATCTTCAACAGTTATTTCTGCGTTTTCTGACCAAAAAATTGAATTTTTCTTTTTAAAGTAATACTCAATTTGAATTTTGTTGAACGAATATATTATGCCAACTATTGCAAGAAACAAAAGTGATATGGTGACTATTTTTTGAGGTTTGTT
>NZ_JXJO01000051.1 GCF_000826655.1 Psychroserpens damuponensis | reverse complement strand
TTAAAGCTAACGTGTTTGTATATGATTTGTTGCGTGTTTCAAGCAACTAATTTAGTAAATAATTACCAACCAAGAAAGTCCGCGAGGACTTTCGAAAGTAAGTAAGAAGCTAGCAATAAATTATATACGGTGTTGCCCACAGTATTTTATTCGAATGCATTCATTAAGCTTATTCTATCCTCGTCAGAATTGAACTCAAACATTTTCATATGATGATGTGTTCTTTCAGTTTTTTCGGTGTAAATCTTACGTGTGTTTTCTGATGTATCTAATTCGATTGTCAAAGCCTTAATATCTAAATTGTAGCATTCAGAATAGGATTTATGTTTTGTTGAAGGAAAACTATCTTTAAACTCAATATTGTATTTTGGTTGAAAATATTTTATAAGTGCAGCTTCTGTAAAATTTATTTTTTGCTTTTCTGTTATTGAAATTCCGTTATTTTTAAAAAAATGTTCTCCTTTTTTACGTTCAATTTTTGAGTCTTTCTTACTTACCTTTATTAAATTTGAACCTGCTGTAAACAGCATACTTTGTTGAGAAAAATTAGTTAGAAGAATCCAAATATCAGAATCAGGATTTTGAGTTAAAGAATGAGTGTAAATTTTTTGAACTGTTTCGTGAGATGATAGTCTATCTAAAGCAGTTCTTTTTCCGTTTTTACCATAAGCTTGACCGATATATAATACTTCGTAATCAAGAGTGGTTAAATTTAGATTATTTTCAACGTTCGAGCTGTCAATTAAAGTACTCGGTCTTGCTCCAAACAAGACACCTTCTTTATCTGAAAAAGTAAAGAGATTATAAGGATATTCTGTGTGAAATTCTAATTCCGATTTTGCATTGTTTAATTCAGTTCCCATCTTAATTATTCCGCCTTCTGTTGGGTGATGAATAATTAATTCAAAGTCCGCTTTTTTGCCTTTTATCTTGACTGAATTTAGGTCAATTGTAACTTTTGGTCTTCTTAATACAAAATAAATATTACACGGATTATCTTTATTAAAAGTCTGGTTGTTTTTTCCATAATGTTCTAAATCAGAGCCTAAAACAAATTGATATTGATTCAAATACATTAGTAAAAATGATTCAACTCCAAATCGATAATTGTTCTTTCCAAAGATATTTTTCATATTGTGGGCAACGGTTTTGTGTATGGTTAGTTGCGTTGGTTGGAACTAAGTTAGCAA
>NZ_JXJO01000050.1 GCF_000826655.1 Psychroserpens damuponensis | reverse complement strand
ACAAAGTGATGTTCTCATATGGTTATCGAGTTTATATCCCATAATTTGCTTAGAATAGGCGTCTGTGATCAGAGCTAGGTAATTATGCCCATATTGGGTTTTAATATAAGTTATATCGCTTACCCAAAGTTGTTCTGGTCGAGTGGGCACGTGGTCTTTTACCAGATTTTTATATTTCTTGTACATATGATTAGAGTTTGTTGTTGTGATGTAATTTTTAGTTTTAGGAATCAAAAGATTATTTAGTCTTAGGAAACGATAGAATTTATCTCTTCCTATTTTAATATCCGCATCAATAAAGTCTTGTTTGAGTTCCGTGTGTAGTTTAATGCCACCAGTTTTCGAGCCTACTTGTTTGCGGTAGTCTTTAACCATTTTGATCATTTTTTGATGATCTATTTCTTTTTTTTGTTGTGTTTTGATTCTTTTGTAGAAGGCTTGTTTAGATATCCCAAAACATTCATAGAGCCATTTTCTTTTATACGCTGTTTTTTCTTTAGCTCTATCTCTTTTGCTAATGTTTTGGGTAATGACTTTTTTGACATATCAACGCCTGTAATCAGTTCCATATCAGCGATAATGTCTTGTTGGAAGTCTTTTTGAAACTCAAGTTCTTCAATTTTTTCCTTTAACTTTTTAATTTCATCGTTTTTACTCATACCAGTATTTTGTTGTACTAAGGTACTGTATTTTCTTAACCAATAGGCAATAGTTGTTCTGGGAACATCATATTTTTTAGAAGCTTGGTTGTTGGATATCTGACCATTTAAGATTTGGTCAACGACTAAAAGTTTAGTCTCTAAAGTTGCTTTTTGGTAGCTTTTTTTTCGCCAGTGTTCATTTTGTGTTTTCATAAGTGACTATAATTAAAGGTTTAATTTTTAGTCAACCTA
>NZ_JXJO01000005.1 GCF_000826655.1 Psychroserpens damuponensis | reverse complement strand
CACGTTGTAAGCAAGCTGACCGAACCGACAAACTATGAAACTAAACAAGCTAAAATTAAAAAACTTCAGAAGCTATTCTCAAGAAACAGAAATTGATATTTCAGACTTGAATGTTATCATTGGAAAAAATGATGTTGGAAAGTCAACAATTTTAGAAGCTTTAGACATTTTTTTTAATGGAAAGCCTGACAAATATGATTTATGTATTTCAAATGACAATTCACAAATAGAAATAACGTGTGTATTTGATGATTTACCTCAAGACTTAATTCTTGACGACACGATAAAAACGAGTTTAAAAGATGAATTTCTGCTAAATTCAAATAATAAACTTGAAATTAAAAAAAAGTTTCCAATTTCTGCATCTGGAAGTGTTTCGGAAGAATCTGTTATTATCTGTGAATATCCTGATAATGAAAATCTAAAGGATTTACTTTCTAAAAAGAGGACAACATTAAAGAATCAATTTGAGGAACTAAACATTAATTCCGAAGGAGTTAATAGAAGTAAAAGTAAAGAATTAAGAAATGCAATAAGAAATCATTTTTACCCTGATGGAAACATATCGAAAATTACCACCGAAATAAAAATAGATGGAAAGTTAGATAATGAAGATAACAGAAAGAAAATATGGACTGGTCTAAAAAAATACTTACCGATATATTCTCTATTCTTCGTAGATAAGCCATTGACTGACCAAGATTCAGATATTCAAGACCCAATGAAAGAAATAATAAAGGAAGTCCTTAAAAGAGACAATATTACACCTTTATTAGTTCAATTAAAAGAAGCAGTTCAGAATGCATCAACATCTCTCGCTGACGACACAATAAATAAATTAAACGAATTAGATTCAGATTTAGCAGAAACTTTACGCTCTAACTTTCCAAAAGAGCCTACTTGGAATTCAATATTTAAATTAACGTTAGAAGATAATAGAGGTGTTCCATTAAACAAAAGAGGAAGCGGAATGAGACGTTTAGTCTTATTAAGCTTTTTTAGAGCGCAAGTAGAAAATAGAAGAACAGCTAATGCACCAAACATTATTTACGCATTAGAAGAGCCCGAAACATCTCAACACCCAGATTTTCAATTAATGATTGTAAATGCTCTGAGAGATTTATCTGAGACGGATAATGCTCAAGTATTTTTTACAACACATAATTCTAATCTTGCAAAAGAAATCCCAAAAAAGTCATTGAGATATGTCTATTCAGACAATGGTAATACAAATATCGAAAGTGGTATAAATTCAGATGGCTCTGATAATACAGAAATAATTGATAAAATTATAGACACATTAGGAGCATTACCAGACCCAAAAAATAAAGTCAAAGTGTTAATTTTTGTAGAAGGCGAAAATGATATAAATGGCTTAATTGGAATAAGTAAACTTTTAAACTCAAATGATGACTCAATAATTAATTTGGAAAATAATGAATCTGTTGCTTTTATCCCTACAGGTGGCTCACAACTAAAGTATTATATAGAAAAAAAATATTTGGATGGTCTTCTTCAATCTCAAGTACATATTTATGACTCAGATATTCCTGCATATGTACAAAGTGTAGCAGATTTAAATGCAGAAAATAATGATAAAAAAGTTGGTTACAACACGACTAAATTAGAATTTGAAAACTATTTGCATCACGAAGCAATTAACGAATGTTATGAAGATTTAAATATTACTATTAACTTAACAGAGATAATAGATACAGATGATGTCCCTGAAAAAGTTGCAAGAGAAGTGCATAGTGTCACAAGTGATACTGATTGGGACACAATTAATCCAGACCCATTAAAAACGGAAGAAAAGCAAAAGAAAAAAATATCAAAAGCCAAACGTCAATTAAACACCAATGCGATTAATAAAATGACTGTTGAGAGATTAATCGAACGTGGAGGTTATGATGAAATTAAAAATTGGTTAGATAAAATTAAAGAATTTACAGAATAAAAAAAGCCAGCTTACAACACCGTATATAATTTATTGCTGGCTTCTCGCCTACTTACGAAAGTCCTCGTGGACTTTCTTGGTCGGTAATTATTTACTAATTTAGTTGCTTAAACCACGCAACAAACCATATACAAACACGTTGGCAGTAATTTAAAAAAACAAAAAATGAGAACAATTCTATTACTAATTATCACACTATTGTTTAGTTGTACCAGTGACAACGAAAACGACAATGAACAGAATAATCAAACTTTAAACATAAAGGTAGAAATAACCAATGGAGAGACAGTTGGAAATATCTACTGTTCTCATATAATATATAATGAAGACCAAACTGAAGTTGGATCTGCTCTATTCGCAGAAGAGTTCATAAACCCACCTTATGAAAAAAATATTTCAGTTGAAAAAAATCCTAATGGAGGAAGAATATATCTAAATCTTACTACACATAATGATTTTGACGAGATGAACTTATATATAAATGGCGAAGAAGTTTGTAGTAAATCAGGTCATCAGCCAACTTCGAATAGCTATTATACACGGACTTGTGTTTATGAATATTAATTGGAAAATTATCGATGTATATAAATAAAGAAGATTTACCAATATTAAACTATTTGCTCACCGAATTAGTAAAACCTATTAACAGTAACGGAATTGATTATAGTAGCTTACCAATTGAATATCAATTAAAATTCAAGGATAACAACAAAAAAGATACTGAATTTAGAAAGTTTGCTAACATTTTTGATAAATCAAACGCAGGTAAATTTGTGCAATCGAAAATTGGTTGGGCACTCATCTTACCAATCGCAAATTCTCATGGATTTGATTTCAATAAATTTTATGAAAAGCAAATTATAAAAGAAAAAAAAGAAATATACGATTATCAAATTTCAAGGATTAAAGCAAAAACTTTTATTCCAATATTAATTTTAGGAATGTTTGGAGGTGTTTATAGCTTCTATAGCTTATTAAAAGATATAGGAATCATCAATCTAAATCAAAACAAAGAAATACATAGCAATCAAGAAAATTTGGAGACTAATAATACCACAAAAAATATAGAATTTGAAAAATCACATGATTCAATTAAAGATAAAATAAGAAAATAAAAACTACTGCCAACACCGTATATAATTTATTGCTGGTTCTAGCCTACTTACGAAAATCCTCACGGATTTTCTATTCGGTTTTTATTTGCTAACTTTAGTGCTTAAACCACGCAACAAACCATATACAAACACGTTGTAAACAATGCTGAAAAACCTCATTTACATAACAATATTTCTAACTTCAATTTTGAGTTTTTCTCAAAACATAAAGTCAATTACGGAATTTAAAAAAGTTGGAGATAGCTTAATTAAAAGTAGATTAAGCGAATTTGACAAATCTGGAAATTTAGTCCGTGAAGTGAATTATGGAAAATTTGATTCCAGACTAAAAACTTTCAGAAATAAAATTAGAACGTTTGAAATTAAAAATGGACAAAGAGTTTCGGAATATTTCTGCGAAAACTTTGTTTCTAACGATACTTGTGTAGTTCGTGCATTTTCGACTTTCGAATTTGACAATAAAACCGGAATTGAAAAACAAACAAAATACGAATCCGATTCTCTTATTCGATTCATCCGAGAAACTAAAAAATCTAAAAGAATCAAAAGTTCTAAAACATACTCTTGGGAATTTATACCTGTTGAAAAACCTGACTTTGAAAAAGCTCTTGTCTTGTTAGACACAATATTTTATGACAAACAGAAAAGAAAAACAAAGAGAGTAAGCTACAACAATCGTAAAGAAAAGCCAGTTATTGAATTATATAAATATTCAGACAAGAATTATACTTATCAAACCATTGGAACATATAGAGATACAACTCTGACTTTTCAGTATAATGAATTACAAAAATTAGCCGATAAAAAATCGCTGAATTATATATTTCAGAATTCGGAAAATTATAAATACGATATAGAATATTACTAAAAGCACAGTTTACAACAACGTGTATAATTAATTGCTTGGGCAAATGCCTACTTGGAAAATTCCTTCGGAATTTTCTCTGGCTCGTGATAGTTTACTAAATTAGTTGCTTAACACGCAACTAACCATACACAAGACCGTTAGCAAATATTAAAAACAAACATCGTGCAATCGAAAATGAACTATCTGAAAATAATATTGTTTCTATTTATAATCTCTCAAAATGTTCACGGACAATTTGCTTTTAATAACATAGAGTTTGAGCTAAAAAATCCGCCTTCATCGAGTTATAAAATAATTCAAACAGAAAAGGGAAAACTAAAAAAGATACTTGAATTCAACGATAACGGAAAAATAATTTTTGATTATCGAGAAACAGAAATTCCACCATTTTTCAAGTGGAAAGAACCACACCGATTTATTTATGCAAATGAATACGACACAAGTGGTAGAATTATAAAAAGATATGATTTTAACTCAAATGCCGGTTTGTCAATTTACTCTTATGAATATGGACAAAACCCATTAACAAAAACATTGAACACACAGGAATATCCACAAAACGAAGATTATAAACAAAATACAAATACTTACGCATTCATCTCAAAATTTAAAAACTTTGAGCAATTAAAGAAATCCGAAGAAGTTTCAACCATTATCGCATCGCCAAAAATTAAAGGTTATGTTGAAAACCTTAATCAAGATAGTAAACCAATTAAGATAAAGGAATATAGCAGAATGTATGGAGATACTATTGTGACTTCCATTGAATACAACTCAAAAGGCGAAGAATTATCAAAAAAGGTTGTTGGAATTAGTACGAACGAAGTAAAAAGAGAAGTAATTAGTAAATTCGGACAAAACTCGGAAATCACAGAAATAATAAACTTCAGAAACGGAGAAAAAACTTCTGTTTACCGATTTGCAGAATCAAAAAAACCAACCGAAAACTCGGAAACTGAATATTCCGAGAGAAACGGAATTTTAAATATCAGACACAAAATATTTGACAAAGATGGCTATTTAACAAAAGTATCTGTATTTGAAACTGAATTTAATGGAGATTTAATAATTCCTGTAACATCAGATTTAAGAAAAACCTCTGAAATGATTTATAAATATAACAAAGACGGACTTTTGGAAAAGGAGATAATGACTAACTATAAAACTGGCAAAAAGGACACGAGAAAATACAAGTACCAAATTGAAATCGAATAAATAACATTTGCTAACACCGTGTATAATTAATTGCTAGTTATAGCCTACTTACGAA
>NZ_JXJO01000049.1 GCF_000826655.1 Psychroserpens damuponensis | reverse complement strand
TTTTTTTCTTCGGAAATTGTAACCATTAAGTTACCTAGGTCGTCTTATGTAAAAATGACCACCAACAACGACCAAATACTCATCAATCAAATCATTGAAGGCGACACTAATGCGTTCGCAGTGCTTGTTGATGATTATAAGGGTTTGGTGTATACATTAGCATTACGAATGTTGAAAAATAAGGAAGAAGCAGAAGAAGTTGCACAAGACACTTTTATAAAAACCTATAAATCGTTACACCGATTTAAAGGTGATTCAAAATTCTCTACCTGGATTTACAGAGTGTGTTACAATACCTGTTTAGACCGAATTAAAAAAAATAAAAAGTATATAAACAATGTTAACATCAATGAATTTACAACACATGAAGTTAAAACATTAGATAATGCCTTAACAACGTTAGAAACCAAAGAACAAGAGCAAGTGATACAGCGTTGTATAGCACAATTACCAAGTGAGGATAGTTTTTTATTGACCTTATATTATTTTGATGACTTATCTTTAGATGAAATTTCAAAAGTGGTTGGTATCACAGCAAATTCTATAAAAGTGAAATTATTTAGATGCCGAAAAAAATTAGCGATCATTTTAAAATCGCAATTAGAACCAGAAACAATAGCATATTATGAACGAGAACGCAGATAAACATTTAGATCACCTGTCACGTAAAGTGATGGGTAAATCGGCAGTTGAAAGTCCGTCGTTTGATTTTACAAACCGAGTGATGTCTCAAATTACTAGTTTGAGTACATCAAGCGCAACAACATATGTACCTTTAATTTCTAAAACTGTTTGGGGATTAATTATAGTGTTGTTTGTAGCGCTTACTGTATTTCTAGGTTTTGTAACGTCTCATCGTCAAACAACACACGAAAAGAGTAGTTGGTTAGATCGTCTAGCTTTAGAATCCATTTCAAATTATGAATTTATAAACCCGTTAGCTCATTTACATTTGTCGCAAACTACGCTTTATGGCATTGTGCTATTTGCATTTATGTTTAGTATTCAAATTCCTGTACTAAAACATTATTTTAATAAGCGTTTTGAGGTTTAGATTTTAAAACACTTAAAATTCACATTATAAAATCACTTGTAATCTCAGTTTTACAAGTGATTTTTTGTTTTATATTCTGAAATTGGAGTTTTTGCATATTATTTTCAAAAAAAAATAACAATTTTGAAACCCTAAGGTATTTCTGTCGTTATTGATACTGTACGCTAACCAAAACCGAATGTCAAACAACCACAACATTGTAATTAAACGTTGTAAACAAGGAGATGAAAAAGCCATGATGCACATTTATGATGCTTATTGTGACGCTATGTTTCAAATTTCGTGCAGATATTTAAACGATGAAGATGCTAAAGATGCCATGCAAGAGAGTTTTATAAAAGCGTTTTCAAAATTAGAAAGTTATAAGCCAGAATTTACCTTTGGTGCTTGGTTAAAACGAATTGTCATCAATCAATGTATAGACCAATTGAAAAAAAAGCGTTTAGAATTTGTAGACTCAGAACTAGCAAACTTAAGCATAGAAGATGATAATAATTGGAGTTTTTCTTCGGAAATATCATATTAGAGATTTATTTAAAGATGATGAGGCTATAAAAAAGCGCTTGCCAAACAATCATAGGCAAGAGTTTTATGAGCAATTAAAAGCATCTAGACCACGTCGCGAATCTAAATTAAATAGTAATTATTTAATTAAAATAGCAGCCATTATTACTCTATTTGTAGCTTTATCAATTACAGTTTTTGTGACAGTTGATAACACATCAAATCAAATTGTTGAAGAGCCCTCAATGAAAACTCAAATTGAAGGTATTGAAAAACAATATTTGGCTAGTATTGATAAAGAGTGGCAAAATTTTATACAAAGTACAACCGATCAAAAATTAGTTAAACGTTATAGAGATAAGTTAGATAATTTAGATCGTGATTATAAAGAAATTTCACTTCAGTTTAAAGCCGATAATACTAATATTTTAGTCATAGAATCATTAGTTGAGAATTTGCAAACTAGGTTGCAATTATTAAAAGATATCCAAGCACACATCAATGTATTAAATCAAAAAAACGAACAAAATGAAGCAATTAACATTTAAAATCAGTGCATTGATGCTCATCACATCACTATCTGTTTTTGCACAGAAAAAAACAGTGTATTCTGAGCAATTTTCCGCAGATAAAAACACTACAGCAATTTTTAATCTAGAAAATACAACGGTTTCTATTGAGACTTCTACAGACGGGAAAGTCCATTTTGATTATAGCTTAGAATTTGATGGTTATTCAAAAAAACAAATAGAGGAGGAGTTAGAAGGCATCAAAGTTAACGCAACAAAATTTGAAAATCATATTACTTTAATATCTAATAGTGTGACTCAAATTTCGACAGTAACTTATTCTTATGACTCTCCAAATGGACTCGTTCTAGATTATGATGCTTCACAAAAAGCTAATGATAGTATCGTTAGAAAATCTAGAGACTCTATAGTTGAGGAGATTCGTTATAATGCCTTCGGAAAAATTAAAGCACCATTTAAATACTTTAATGACCGTTTTAAAACAAAAGATGATAACGGAAAACTGAAAAACGTTAGAAGAGGTAATATTAGAATGTTAAGAAGTCAGTTTGTGATTAAAATTCCGCCATATTTAAAGCTTAAAATCAACGGGAAAGATGCCCAGATCACAGTTCGTGATGATTGTATGGCTGAACTCTCTGTCGTTTTAAAGCGTGGTTATTTTTATGCCAAGCAACTCATAAATGAATACAATCTCTTTAAAATTGAAAATGCCAATTTAAGAGCAGAAGGCATTGTTGGTGGTCGTTATGATTTTAACAATATTTCTAAAGGTTTGATTGGGAGTTTGCAAAATGTAAAAATAACGTCTGAGTTTTCTAAAATCCAAATAGGAGAACTTAAAGAGAAAGTTTCCATTACAGATTTCAACAGCGAGTACTTTTTTTACAATTGGGACTCTAATTTCAAACGCTTTGATTTGTTTTCAGAATATTCTAAAATTCATTTGTTCTATCCCAAAGTCCATGATTTTAGTATGAAAGTCATGGGTAATAATACCAAAAGTATGTATGGTGATAAATATGTGGTCAACATGCAACCTACAAGTAAAGGCGAAAAATTTAATATGATGGAACGAAAAGCCAAAGGCAAAGGCCATTTCTCTGGAGCTATTAATTTTGATATTATTCATGGTATCATCTACAATTATAACGACACATTCACCGCTTCTAAAAACTAAATACTAATGAAAAATTTAATGGTATTAGCTGTTGCATTCATTTGCTTCAGCACACTAAACGCGCAAAAAAACGACATCGATTTTAATAACCTTTCAGGTTTAAAAATGACTACAAATTATGGTTCTGATGATTTTGAAATCAACGATTTGCTCAGTTTTCAAGGCATTGATTATATGAAAGTAGATTTCTCAGGAAAAGAATTAAAAGGAAAAAGCTACCACATAACCGTTAAAGAAATCTGGAATGGTAAAGTGGTGAGTGATACGACTGTTGTGGATAGTAAAAATCTTGGTATTAAACAATTTGAAACACTTACCGACTCCGTGCTTAATATGCGAATAATAGCGCAACACACCAACGGAAAGCTAAGGGTTAAATTTAAATTTCCAAGATTTAGTATTACAAAAGATTATAATGCAACATCATCTAAGGATTATAGCTTACGTAATCTAGCAGACGAAAGTAATTTGCAAATTGGGTATCATGAAAAATTTTATTTTTTAGCCTACATCTTACCTTATGAAAGAGCAGATGGCTCTAAATCATGGTGCGAAGTAGGAACCTCTGGCGATTCTATTGAAAAATGGGGAGAACAATTTGGGATTGAACATTACCTGCTTTTCGAAATGAAATTTGAGTAACTTAAAAAAAAATCCATTAGTTATTAGCTAATGGATTTTAATATAAACTTTAGTTTGTATAAAAATAAGGTTAATACCAACGTTTCTTTTTCTTTTTAGAACCTTCACCTTTTCGGCCTTTTTTATACTTGCTGCCTTGTTTTTTATGTACAATAGGCTTAGCATTCATATCTAAAGGATAAGGATGATTGTCTTCTACAGGAATTTGCACATTAATTAACTGCTGTATCGCTTTTATATACGTTTTCTCATCTGCAGAGCAAAATGAGTACGAGCTTCCAAATTCTCCAGCACGACCAGTTCTTCCAATTCTATGCACATAGGTTTCTGGTATGTTGGGTAAATCAAAGTTGATGACAGCATCAAGCTCGTTAATGTCAATACCACGTGCAGCAACATCT
>NZ_JXJO01000048.1 GCF_000826655.1 Psychroserpens damuponensis | reverse complement strand
TTTTCTTCGGAAATATCAAAACAACAAATTCTTGATGCGATAACAACCTTAGATCATAAATATCAAATAGTGGTGAAGTTATATTTGATAGAAGGTTATGATCACGACGAGATTTCTAGCCTATTAGACATTCCGAAGAAAACATCACGAACACATTTAAGACGAGGCAAATTACAACTTCGCAAGCTTTTAAAAACACAGTACAATGAAGCAAGATATTAGAGATTTATTTAA
>NZ_JXJO01000047.1 GCF_000826655.1 Psychroserpens damuponensis | reverse complement strand
GTACGCAATATCCCAAAAACATCACGCTGAAATAAATGTTTAGTTTTAAAAAGAATAATTTAGAGAAAATAAAGTCATTCATTCGGAATTCAGAGGAAGTCCAAATTGAAAAATCCGATAAAGAGGAACTAATCAAAATGATTAGACCTACTGTTGGAATTCGGACTAAAACGAGCGATGATAAATACGTTAAAGTTGGAAAATCAAAACTTGGAGGAAAACCTGATTTACCAAAAGACTTTGAGTGGCCTAAAGCAGATGGAAAACCAATGCTATTTTGTGCTCAATATAATTTGGCCGAATTAACAAAATTTGATAAAGAAGACAAGTTACCTAAAAAAGGCTTTTTCTATGTTTTTTTGAGTCTTGACCAAGAATGGAGAGAATTTAATGGTGTGAACCAACCATATAAATTAATATTCAGCGAAACTGAAAATATCGTCCGAACTGAATTTCCAGATGACCTCGAGGAAAACCAGACATTTAAAACAGCCTTGGTTGAATTTTTTGAATTCTATACAATTCCAGACGACGAAAATTATAAACTGTTCGAATTAGAAAAAAAGTACAATAATGACTTGTATTTCTTTTTTTATCAACCGACTGAAGAATTTATTGTGGAGGAACTTTATCAAGATTCGGATAATATGCATCAAATTCTCGGTCACGACAGGTCAATTCAATCAAGTGTAGTTTATGAATTCGCTTCTAAAGAATTGGGACTTTATGGAGCGGAAAGTTCTGAACACCAAAAACGATGGAATGATATTTTAGAATTATCAAAAACATATGAATTGTTACTTCAGTTAGACTGTTACGATTCAAATACTGATTTATCAAAATTTGGAGGAAGCGGAACTTATTATTTCGGAATATCAAAATCGGATTTAAAAAATAAGAATTTTAACGTTATTAAAATGTCGTTTCAAATGACATAAAATACTGCGCACAACAACGTATATAGCTCATAGCTAATTAGTTGCTTAATCGAAGTTAAGGCATATTTAGAAAGTCGCCAAATTTTTAAATTTGACGATTTCCAACAAAAAAAGATAAATAGTAAAATTTAAAAATCTGGCTTGTGCTTAATCCGAAAATAATTTTATAATTTACACGCTACGAGCCATATACAAAACCGTTGGCTCTAA
>NZ_JXJO01000046.1 GCF_000826655.1 Psychroserpens damuponensis | reverse complement strand
ATTCGCAACAATCCATACACAAGTCCGTTGTGTGTAATGCACGAAAAACATTGAGAATATGATTAAACACCTTTACATTTTATTAATTTTCTGCTCTACATTCGGAATTTCGCAGGAATATGGAATTGCAGGAATAACAAGTTCATTGTCTGAAATTAACGAAAATCCGACACTAATAAAATCGGAATTTAATAATCTAACATTAACGATTAAAAAAGATGATAAAGAACTTTTGAGCCCATCATATTCATCTTCATATTTATATTTTCGAGATAATAAAATTGGAATAATTGTTACTAATTCTGACATTCATAAAGAACCAATTCTACTTCGTGAAACAAAATTGATTAGTAATGATAAAAAAGACGAAAAACTTATATACTATTCTAAAGAAGGCGATTTTGTAACAGTAGATTATGGAAATAATAAAATAATATGGGTTGCGGATAGAGAAAAAATAAAAACATCTTATGTCTTTAAGAACTTATCTTTGGCTAGCAAAGCGGAAATTCAAGAATGTACTCAAATCTTCCACTTTGATAAACAAGAAGTTTCTGACCTTTCAAACAATAGTCAAAATCTCATTGGACTTTCGGAAGAAGATGTGATTTATAAGTATTCAAAGTTTTATGAGAAACCATTGTTAGTAGAACAGAAATTAGGCAATCTAACAAACGAGAATGACTTAATTTTACTATTTAAAGGTAAAGAAGATAAAGAATTTCAAAGTGTTGTAATTTTTGATGAACATAGAATATGTAAATACATTATGAACTATTATCCAAATGATATGATTAAAAGTGTATCAGAAACTTATGATAAAGCTTTTGGAAAACCAATTGATTTTGAGTGGATAGAACGTGTTGGAAATAAGAAATACATATATTTTATGGATTTTATAAGCGCTGAAAATCAATTTATAATGCACATAAAAGTGGAATAAGCACTACACACAACAACGTATATAGCTCATAGCCAGTTAGTTGCTTAAACAAAGTTAAGGCATATTTGGAAAGTCGCCAAATTTTTAAATTTGACGATTTCCAATAAAAAAGATAAATAGTAAAATTTAAAAATTTGGCTTGTGATCAATCCGAAAATAATTTTATAATTTGCACGCTACGAGCCATATACAAGACCGTTGTAGCACATTTAATAAAAACGAAATTCATTTGAATATATTTAAGAATTTTTGGATTCTAGCCAAAACTGGATTTATAGTAAAAAAAGAACGAAACTTAAAGTATACTTTTATTATTGGCTTAAAATTATTTGGAATTATAATTACTACAAAATTATTATTCTTTGGACTATTTCAATCTTTAGAACACTTTGAAATTATACAACTACCTCAAAGTATAAATAGCAATAGATTAGAAAATTATAGTAAGATTATACAATTTTCCATTATAGCTATTTATGTACCAATTTTTGAAGAATTAACGTTCAGAAATGGATTGAGATTCTCAAAATGGAATTTCATAATAACATCAATTGGAATGGTCTTTTTGATTTTACGAATTTTTCTAAAATTAGACTGGATTTATTGTTTAATTTACCCATTAATTTCTGGAATAATAGTCTATTTAAGTTTAAAAGAAGCTATTATTGGTTTATTATTCAAGTTTTGGGATGATAATAAAAAAACAATATTTTATAGCTTTCTGATAGTTTTTGGATTAATACACTTGGGTAATTACGAATTGACATCCGAATTATGGTAATATTCTTTCATATTAATTCTCCCTCATATTATAGGTGGATTTATTTACAGTTATGCTAGGTTAAATTCTGGAATTATTTTAGCAATTTGTCTACACAATTTAAATAATGGATTGCCGCTACTGATAAAATTATTTACGGAATAAAAACGTGCCACAACAACGTGTATAACCAATTGCTTGGTTCTAGCCTACTTGGAAATTCCTAACGGAATTTCCTCTGGTTCGTTTTCTTTTATTAACTTAGTTCCTGCCAACGCAACTAGCCATACACAAACACGTTGTAGCACATTTCCTAAAAAACTCTTAGATGATATCAACAAAATACTTCTATCTATTATTTTTTCTGTCAAATACTATATTATCTCAATCATATAATATTTACCACATTTCGAGTGCTCTTGATTCAATTCCTATTGAACATGCTCATATTCTTTCTAAGGGAGATGTTTTGACAGTATCTGATAAAAATGGAAAATTTATACTAGATAGAAATATCAAAATAGATAGTATAGAAATTTCTCACTTATCATTTTCAACACTAGTAGTTAAATCAACAGATTTAAAGAATAATAATATTTTCTACCTTAATAAAAAGATAGATTCTTTAGCGGCAATAATAATCACTAATGAAAAAAAGAAAAAACCTTATAAGATATTACCAAAACGCTCAGGCATGGATTTATTCAACACCAGAGATATTACATTCCCTTATTCAAAAGAAATTGCTGTACTAATACCAAATCTTAAACAGGAGGAAAATATTTTAATAACAAAAATAATTTTGAAATCAAAGAAAAGAGAGTCAAGAAAAGATGACAAGTTTATTCCTTTCAAAGTAAATTTAATGACTTTTGATACAATTACAAATCTCCCAAATAAAAAGATTTTTGAAACTGATTTAACTGTAGGTAAATTAGAAAATCAGCATTTATTAGAAATTGATTTAAGAGATTTTAAAGAGGTATTGTTACCTCAGGAGGGGATTTGTGTTGTGGTATCTCAGTACAGTGGAGACTATTATTTGGAAAATGACTTTTCTAAAAGACTTTCTTTTGGCTCGGTTCTAATAAGAAAGAGTTCTCAATTTAGGGAGTATAATAGATATGATTTAACTGATGAGAAAAGTTGGAAGGAAGCGGAATATAGTAAAACAAGAGATCAATGTTTCAATTTCGGAATTGAAGTAAAATATTTAAATTAACATAATTAAAAAAACGTGCCACAACAACATGTATAACGCATTGCTGGTACTAGCCTACTCGGAAAATCCTACGGATTTTCCTATGGTTCGTGATAGTTTATTATCTTTAAGCTAAACCAACGCAACACATCATACACGAAGACGTTACAGCACATATGAAAATCGTACTTCTATTAACGCTTTTGCTTACTTCAAATTTTGGTTTCTGTCAAGAAACTGAAAAATTGACTGTGGAAAGATTGAAACTCGAACTAGCGGAATTTTTATTAGAAAAAAAATCAATTAAAAGCATAGACCAGCATATTAACTTTTATGGAATTCACAAAAATAAAATTGATGAAAAACTTAAAAATGGAATTTATGTTTTTAACAATGCTTCATCTCACAATCGTTCCTTTTTTGTTATTGTGGAAGATAACTCATTTAGCATATTAGATATTTCAACTTTACAAGGGCTAAAAGACTCAATTGCGAAAACATTGGAATTTGCGAATAAACAAAAATATTGTACGGAAATTATACAAGACTATATTTCAAGATTAGTAAATGTTCACTTTAGGGTCAATAGAAATCCAACAAGTCAATTGAATAAGAATTGTGAATTTGAGTTGAAGCCAACTAAAAGCACTTATGAATTAAAATCTCTGAGATTAAAGCTTGCTGAATTTCTTGTTAAACAAAACGAAATTGAAAATATAGAATACTACTATGAGTATGATTTATTCTTAATGGTTAGAACATTCGAAATCTATTATGGAATTGACAAAAAAGAAAATATTGATTGTGGAGTTTATTCATTTGAATTCTTAAATGAGGAATATGACCAAAATCGTTATTATGTAATAGTAAATGAAGATTGGTTAGAAATTTTCGAAATAGAAAGTTCTGGAAGCTTATCTGATGGAATTAATAAAATATTGGACTTTGCCGAAAGTCATAAATATTGTCATTTAAAAACAGGACAAATTATCGAACAATTAATCGGAAAAAAATATTCGGAAAGCTGTTTCGATAATCCGACTTTTGAATTACCATAAAACTGAAATAAATACGTGCTGTAACACCGTGTATAATTAATTGCTTTTTTAGGCTTACTTACGAAAATTCCTGCGGAATTTTCTCTGGTCCGTAAAAGTTTGCTAAATTAGCTACCAAACCACGCAACTAACCATACACAAACACGTTGTGTGTAATTCGAGAACTGAACTTTCCTGAAATAGG
>NZ_JXJO01000045.1 GCF_000826655.1 Psychroserpens damuponensis | reverse complement strand
TTTCCACACTCATCGGTTAGAGTCCAAGTTCTTGTAATTATAGTTCCGTTGGCACAAACACCAGGATTAACATCATCAGAGAATGTGGCTTCTAAGTTAGAAGAACAGTTGTCATTTTCATTAGTAACATCACCAATATTAGATAAGTCATTAGGGTCTTGATTACAGTTTATAGTTATGTCATTTGGCACCGTAAATGTAGGAGCTGTTGTATCGGCTATTGTAATGTTTTGTGCTACTGCTGAAGAGTTTCCGCAGTCATCAATAAAGGTCCATGTTCGTGTAATAATGATATTACATGAATTAGCGTTATTGATGCTATCAACACCTGTAACTGTTATATTGTTCATACAATTATCACTAGCCGTTAATTGACCAGGCGCTGTAAGATCATCAATACATTGTAAGGTTAAATCATTTGGAGCATCAGGAGTGACAGGGTTTGTAGAATCGATATTATTAAATGTAGCTGTTGTTGATGTAGCGTTTCCGCAACCATCAGTAGCTGTAAATGTTACAGTGGCAGATCCTGTTTCACCGCAATTATTAGAAAGTGTAGTAAAGTTATTAGACCAAGTTACAGATGAGCAATCATCAGTAGCTGTAGCACCACCATTTGATGACAACCAAGCTTGAATATTTTGAGATAGATTTCCATCAATACCACATTCAACAGTTTGATTAGATGCAGGATTTGATATTACAGGAGGAGTTGTGTCTTGAATAGCATATGTTGCAGTTGTTGAAGCACTATTTCCACAATCATCAGTAGCGGTAAATATAACAGTAATTAATTCAGAACAATCAGAGACACCATTGTTATAGTTATTTGACCATGTTACATTTCCGCAGGTATCAGAAGCTATAGCTCCACCGTTATTGTTTAGCCAATCTGTAATGGTATTACTGCTTCCTGACTCATCACATTGAATTGTTATAGCAGCAGCAGGAGAGTCAATTGTAGGAGCAGTTGTGTCTTCTATAGTAATAATTTGGTCTAGAGTAGTTGTGTTTCCACAATCGTCAGTAGCGGTCCAAGTACGTGTAATTGTTTCTGAGTTACCACAATTAGTATTAGCGGTGTCAGTGTAAGAAATTGCTACAGCTCCACAATTATCGCTTCCTGTTGCTGTACCAGTAGTAGATGGATCGATAGAATCTCCACATTCTACAGTAATATCATTAGGTATATTTAAACTAGGAGCGATATTATCTTCTATAGTAATAATTTGGTCTAGAGCAGTTGTGTTTCCACACTCATCGGT
>NZ_JXJO01000044.1 GCF_000826655.1 Psychroserpens damuponensis | reverse complement strand
AAGTGACACCATGGAAGAAGGAACCGTTGCAACTTGGTTGAAAAAAGTTGGAGAAAGCGTCGAAGAAGGCGATATTCTTGCTGAAATTGAAACCGATAAAGCAACAATGGAGTTTGAATCCTTTCAATCTGGCACTTTATTACATATCGGTTTAAACGAAGGAGAAACAGCTAAAGTTGATTCTCTATTAGCTATTATTGGTCCTGAAGGAACAGACGTTTCAAATGTGGCTAAAAATTTTAAAGTTTCCGATTCGTCTTCCGAAGCAAAAGAAACGACAAGTTCTGCTCAAAAAGAAGAGAAAAAAGAGGCGCCTAAAAAGGAAGCTCCTAAAACTGAGACTAAAAAAGAAGTTAAAAAAACAGTTGATACTTCTAGTTCAAATGGTAGAATCCACGCCTCTCCATTAGCAAAAAAAATGGCTGAAGAAAAAGGGATTAATCTATCTCAATTAAAAGGCAGTGGAGAAAATGGTCGTATTGTAAAACGCGATATAGAAAATTATACACCAGCTCAAGCAGGTACTCAAATTGGTAAGTTTGTACCAACAGGTCAAGAAGATTTTGATGAGGTACCTAATTCTAATATGCGTAAAGCAATTGCTAAAAACTTAGCTAAATCTAAATTTACAGCACCACATTATTATTTAAATGTGGAGTTTGATATGGAAAATGCCATGGCATTTAGAGTTCAGTATAACTCGATGCCAGATACCAAAATATCATTTAATGATATGATTGTTAAAGCATGTGCACTCGCTTTAAAACAACATCCGCAAGTAAACTCTCAATGGTTTGATGATAGAATGCAACTCAATAACCATGTACATATTGGTGTTGCCGTTGCAGTGCCAGATGGCTTGTTAGTTCCCGTTGTTAAATTTGCAAATGAACAAAGTTTACCACAAATTGGATCAGCTGTGAGAGAATTTGCTGGTAAAGCAAGAAATAAAAAATTGTCATTAGATGAAATGGAAGGTAGTACATTTACTATTTCTAATTTAGGCATGTTTGGCATTGAAAGTTTTACTTCAATTATCAATCAACCTAATTCTGCTATCTTATCTGTTGGTGCAATTGTGGCTAAGCCTGTTGTGAAAAACGAACAAGTAGTACCAGGACATACAATGAAATTAACGCTCGCCTGTGATCATAGAACAGTTGATGGTGCAACAGGTGCACAGTTTTTACAAACCTTAAAAGGATATATAGAAAATCCTGTAACAATGTTAGTGTAAATTTTAAATGATAAGCATTCTGCTCTCAATGCAGAATCTATTGTAATATAATCCTGATTTGATATTTTTTCAAGTCAGGATTTTTT
>NZ_JXJO01000043.1 GCF_000826655.1 Psychroserpens damuponensis | reverse complement strand
TTTCAAGTCAGGATTTTTTATCTTTAAACCGTAAGTTAAACTCAGATATTAAATTTAATTAAATACACATGAAAAAGGGACTTTTACTCATTATTTTAATAACAGTTTTTAACTGTAAAGAAACACCTAAAGAAACCGAAACACCAGGAATAACCATAACAGCCAATGAACTAAAGGAAACGGTTAGTTATTTAGCCTCAGATGCTCTAATGGGACGAGATACGGGATCAAAAGGTATTGAGGACGCATCAGCCTATATAGAGAATGAATTAATTGATTTAGGTGTGAGTCCTTATTTTAAAACGTATAAAGATCATTTTAAAGTTGATAGTTTAGACGCCTACAATATCGTTGGTGTTATTTCGGGAAGCGATCCAGTTCTTAAAAAT
>NZ_JXJO01000042.1 GCF_000826655.1 Psychroserpens damuponensis | reverse complement strand
GTGGTGTACACCACAATGATGGCTTATTAGATGTAAATGGAATATTTGAAGAAAGATTTGATGTAATCCTTACCAATCCACCATTTGGAGCAAGGGTTGATAAAGAACTTAAAATTACAGCAGAAGACAGTCTAAAAAGCAAACCTCACTATCAAGAATGGTTAGATAAATATGATGATTATGAAAAAATCATCAATCAACGTGAAAAGGATATTAAGGAAAAAAGAAAGATTGTAGATAAATATGATGTGGGTAAAATTAGTACCCTAACTGAAATTATGTTTATGGAGCGTAACATCCGTTTATTGCGTAAAGGTGGTAGAATGGCAGTAGTATTGCCAGAAGGCGTTTTAAACACATCTAATCTTAACAAAGCAAGAGAATATTTTGAAGGTAGGGCAAAATTAATTCTAATTACCTCTATACCGCAAGACGTATTTATTGCATCTGGTGCAACAGTAAAACCAAGTTTGGTTTTCTTAAAACGTTTTACAGAGGAAGAAGAAAATAATTGGGCAACCATTACTAAAGAAGCTACCAAAGAAATTAATGCAAAGTACAAAAAGCAGATTACAGAGATTAAAGAGAAACTAAAACTAAGAGGTAGTGAAGCTCCAAGTACAGAAGATAAAAAAGCACTTAGAACAGAGTTAAAAACCATTGAATCTCAAATGGAAATAGAAATTAAAGCAATCATTAAAGAGCGTTTTAATTACAGTATTCCATTAGCAGAAGTAGCAAAAGCAGGCATAGATAGCAAAGGTGGTAGGATAAAGAATGAATTACCAGAGTTAAAAGATGAATACACTCAATATCGCAAAGAAAAGGAAATATGGGAAACTGATTTAGCCACTAATGCTGACTATAAAATCAAAAACAATTCAATAGTTCGTATTGAAAAAGATAGTATTGGAAACCTTAATGAAGTAGTGTTTTATGCAGAATAATGTTGTTAGTTCATATAGCTTTTTACAGTTTATAGAATTTACTAAGTTCAATACTTGGGATGTTCAAAAAAACACTTATATAAATGAATATCAGTTTGAAAACCCTATTTATTTATCTGAAATACTTACGGTATTTCGTGAGTCAGTTTCTCACAAACAAGCTAAAGATGAAGATTTAAGAATTATATCTAAAATTGATTTTGGTGGCAATCTTTATTTAAGAGAGAAAAATGAGATAGAAAAATATAAAGGGAATTTGTTTTTAGTTCCAAATAACACAATTGTTTATTCAAAAATAAATGTAAGACACGGTTGTATTTATCTTAACAACAGTAATCCTTTTGTTGTTAGTAACGAATATCCTTGCTTTACTTTTGATGTTAAAAAGGTAGATGGTGATTATTTAATACTCTTACTAAGAAGTGTTCCTTTTAAAAAACAAATTAATTCATTAAAAGTAGGTCTTGGTAAAGCAAGAGTTAAAGTAGCTGAATTTTTAAGTTTACAAATTCCACTACCATCTTTGGACATCCAAAAAAGTTTAGTAAAAGCCTATCTCAAAAATCTTAATCAAGCAGATAACCTTGAACAAGAAGCTACTAATTTAGAAGAACAAATAGATATTCTTATTTTAAAAAAACTTGGTATTAAGCTTAGAGAAGTAAAAAAACGTCAATCTGGTAAATTATACTTTGCAGAGTTTAATGAGTTATTCAATTGGGTACATAGTGCTGATGAAGCTACTTTTTTTGAAGATTTACAAGATGCAAAATATCCTGTTACAGAAATAGGTTTAGCATTTGATTTTATTAGTCGTCCTTGGAAAAAGAAAGAAGAATCTAAAGAGTATATTGAGTTAGGTGGTATTGACCCAAACTTTGGCGTTATGAAAACAAAAACCGTTTACGCCAAAAAAGCACCAAGTAGAGCAACTCAAACAGTAAAAACAGGTGATTTAATTATTGGTACTACAAGACCTTATTTAAAAAAGTTTGCCATAATTCAAGATAAAAATAACGGTGATGTCGCATCCTCTGGCTTCTCTACAATCCAAGAGAACAAAGAAAAGTATAATTTATATTTCTTAAATGAAGTTTTAAAATCTCCGATTGGTATCAAGCAATTTGAGATAAAAATGACTGGAGCTTTATATCCGGCAATCACTCAATCTGATTTATTAGAGTTAAAAATCCCTTTACCATCAATAGATATTCAGAATAAGATAGCTGAAGGTATTCAACAAATGAAGGACAGTCAAAAAGATAAATTTCAACAGGCACAACAACTAAAGAAACAAGCTTTGTTAGATTTTGAAAATGCCATTTTTAAACCTGCCGAATGAAATTAAAAAGATTACAAATAAACGGTTATAAAAACCTCCAAGACAAAACAGTTTTCAATTTTGAGAGTTGTACAAATTATGTTGCCCTAATTGGTTTAAATGGTTCAGGGAAAAGTAATGTATTGGAAGCAATCAGTAAAATAATACACAGTTATTATTACAAACAACCAGTAACAGACTTCACATTTCTTTTTGAATATGAAAAAGAAGATAAACTCATTCGTTTAGAAAACAACAAGGTTTATGTAAATAATAAGGAACGTAAAAACAGTATCAAAGATTTTTTGCCAGTTCAAGTAGTTGCGTCATATAGTGGTGAAGAAACTCGCTTGTGGGAAGATATATTTCAACAACCCTACTTAAAGTATTTTAATAAAATAAAGTTGAATTATATCAACCAAAAGCTACGCTTTTTATACATCAATAAATTTTCTTGGAGCAATGCACTACTTGCCTTACTATGCCACAATGAGGGTAAAGAATTTATAAAGGAACTATTAGGGATTGATAATTTACAAGAGGATATTAAAATACAATTTCAGTTTTCAGAAAAATATGAAGACAGGAAAAGCAAATTTTCTATTGCTGATACAAGCGAATTAACCATTCCTCAATTAACTGACCGTATAAAAAGAGAGCAAGAGGATCAAGCAGATAAATATTTACAAATATCTCAAATTGCATCTATTGACCTTGGCAATATTCAAAACGAATATCAAAATACAGAATGGTGTAAACGCTTTTTTGAATATCTCTTTTTAGCAACTATGCCAAAGAGTAAAAAGCTAATAACAGGTATAAAAATTGAGTTTAACAATAAAGATATTCGCAAACTAAGTGAGGGAGAAAAGAAAATATTACTAATAAAGTGTATCTCTACAATATTAGCTTCCGAAAATAGTATTGTACTTTTAGATGAGCCAGATTCTCACGTTCATTTAGACCGTAAAAAGCAAATAGTAGATACGTTTACCAATACGGAACATTTATCTTTTTTTACAACTCATTCACCTACACTCACAAAATATTGTGCTAAAGAAAACATCTTTAAAATTGAGGATGGAGAAGTAACAATTGCCAATAATATTTATGAAGGAGTAGAATATCTTATTGATGAAGATGATGTTTTAAAAACTATGTTTTCTTCCAATGACATAATTATTTGTGAAGGTAAAACAGATGATATTTATATATCTAAAGCCTTACATCATTTCAGAGCAGACTACCCAACATTACAATTTGATTTTCTAAGAGTTGGTGGAACGGATGCAGATAACATTAAACATTTAGTTGACAAGTTTCAAGTTGATACTGATAAAAAAATCATAATTCTTGTTGATAGAGATGGGGCTGGTGAAGGTGTTTACAAATCACTATTTCCAGATTCTACAACACAAAAGAAAGATATTGATTTTAAGAATTACCAAGACAATGTAATCTTCCTTATGATTCCTCCTATTGATACTGCACAAACAGGAAGTAATTTTCAAATAGAAAATTACTTTGGAAATGGTATGATTAGAGAAATTGCGAAAAGTTATGTTGATGAATCATATACGAACAACAGTAGTTTTACCGATTTATCAAACAAGCTTCAAGATAAGGTTAAATACAAATTACGTGAACATTTAACGGACAGCTCTAAAATGGAAGGCTTTAAAACACTACTAAATAAACTTTTGGAAATAATGACAGCGTAAATGGAAAACCTTACATTAAATATTATCCCATTCAGCCATCCAGTTCAAGAACTGGAGATAGGCTTTTATAAGCAAGAGAAACAAGGCTGTTATTCACTTTGGAAAGGCGAATATCCTCAATCTTTTTGGGATGATTTTAATGAAGAAATGCAAAACTGTGATAAGCTATATACAAACTTTATAGATACCGAGAATTGCGATTATAAAGCAAGTGTAGATTTTTCAAAGAACAGAAGATTAGCAGTACATTATTACAGTAGATTAATCTATAACTACTTTGAAACAGTTGCAGATGCAGTAAAAATCAATTTTGTAAAAGATATTCAAATATGGTTTAAAGATGAAACTAAAAGTACAGCAGTTTATACTTCGTATAAACGCTTTACTATAAAAGTGCAATTTCACAAAGTAACAGAATCACCTGAGTTATTAATATCTTTTGATGGCAATACAACCGCATATAACAAGTCTTTAGCAGAATTAGATGATTTCCCGCCAGAGCTAATAAATTACGTCAAATACAACACCCAAGTAGTTAAATATGAGTTTGCAGAAGATGCTATAAAACAGCATATAGAAGAACTATATCCCATACTTTCAAATCCTATTCGAGACTATCTAAAGATAGCTCGACCAGATTTTAAAAGAGGTAATAAATACAAACCGTATTACAAGAACATTACAGACTTCTACCATAATCACTTAAATTCTAAAGAATTTAAAGCGATACTTCCTATATCAGAAGATGGTTTTTATAAAATGCCAAAGCATAAAGTTCACAAAACCTCTTTCAATTCAAATAAGCTACGCTTCTTTAATAATACAGATATAGTTCCGCACAATGGAATGAAAAATATAGGACCATACAAAGCAAGTCCGCATCCAAACGTGAGGTTCTTTTTTATCTACCATAAGCCTGATAGAAACTTTGCAGTAAAAACACTCTACGAGTATTTTACTGAAGGTTACAAATCACCTGAAGGCTATTTGTACTTCAAGCCTTTAAAAACTTATATAAAGCAACCATTCCTTATAGATAAAGATACAAGTATTGCTTTTGAGAGTCCAGAATCAGCGTTAAGAGAAGTAAAACAAGGTTTGCTAAATCTCGAAAAACAACCCAATACAAAGTATGTAGCTATTTATGTAACGCCAATTCACAAAACAGAAACAGACGAACAGCGTAAAATGCTGTATTACCAAGTAAAAGAAGAATTATTAAAACACGATATAAGCTCACAAGTAATTTATAAAGACAATATTGGGCATAAAGATTTTAGCTTCTACTTACCTAATATCGCTATCGCTCTATTAGCCAAAATAGACGGTATTCCTTGGCGTTTAGATAGAGATACAAAAGAAGAATTGATAGTGGGTGTAGGTGCTTTCACTTCGCTCAATCACAACATAAAATATGTTGCAAGTGCTTTCTGTTTCAATAACAATGGAGAGTTTAAAGGATTTGATTGTTTTAAAGCCAATGAAACAGAACTATTAGCAGGTACAATAGGCAAACAGATTTTAAAATATGTGGTAGATAATGGAGAAAGTGCCAAAAGGCTAATCATTCATTTTTACAAGAAAATAAGCAATAAGGAATTAGAGCCAATCAAAAAGATGCTCAACAAATTAAACCTTACCATTCCTGTAGTTATTGTAACCATTAATAAAACCACATCAGAAGATAATGTAGCATTCGATACCAGCAGCCATAATTTAATGCCTGTAAGTGGTACATATTTAAAAATTGGTTGGGATCAATACTTATTATTCAATAACACTCGCTACAATGCAAGCGATACCGAAAAGGATAATCCATTTCCAGTAAAATTGTCTTTTTCTTCAACAGTAGATAATTATTTTGACGATAGAAAAGTAGTAGAAGAATTAATAGACCAGGTATATCAATTCAGCAGAATGTATTGGAAATCTGTAAAACAACAAAACTTACCAGTAACCATAAAATACCCAGAAATGGCAGCAGAAATATTCCCTTTCTTTGAAGGCGATAAGCTACCTGATTTTGGTAAAAATAATCTTTGGTTTTTATAACATTTATATGAAGGCATCAGCAAAAAATCTATTATCAATTATAAAAGAACCTAAACAGTTCATTATTCCTATTTACCAACGTACATACAGTTGGCAGTTCAAACAATGTGCTTTATTACTCAAAGACATTCAAGCAGCATCCACTTCTGAACAAGGGCATTTCATAGGTTCAATCGTTTATTTTCAACCAGATATACATACCATTGCAGAGATTAATAAATACTTAGTAATTGATGGGCAACAGCGTTTAACTACCATTACTTTATTGATTGCAGCTATTGTAAAGTTCATAGAAAAGAATCCAGATTGTGCAGTAGATACAACAGCCAAAAAGCTAAAAAACTACTACCTGTTTAATGCAGAAGAGGACAATGATTTATACTACAAATTATTACTAACAAGAAGAGATAAAGAAACGCTTACAAACCTATTAACCAATAAACCTTTACCAACAAAACATTCAAATAGAATCATAGAAAATCACGACTATTTTTATAAGCACATTGATAAGAATAACATCAATAAAATATACAAAGGGCTTCAAAAATTAATAGTAGTTGATGTAGCATTAGAAAGAGAAAAAGACAATCCACAATTAATATTTGAGAGTCTAAACTCTACAGGCTTAAACCTATCACAAGCAGACCTTATTAGAAACTATATTTTAATGGGTCAAGAACCAACATTCCAAAAACACCTATACGAAACCTATTGGTATCCTATGGAACAAAGTTTTGGAGAAAACATAAGTGCTTTACCTTGGTTTATGAGGGATTATTTAACAATGAAGCTGAATAGTATTCCTAAAATTGGAGAGGTTTACGATACGTTTAAACTGTATTTTAATAACCATAAAGATAAATTAGGAACAGAAAATATTGTAAAAAGTCTTTATGAATATTCGCAATATTATGTTGCGATTGCCTTGCAAAAAGAAGAAGATAAAACCTTAAAATCTGTACTTAAAGAAATTACCAAATTGCGTATGGATACTTCGTACCCATTCTTATTGGCAGTTTATGGAGATTATAATAATGAGCTAATCACATTTGATGAATTTGTAGAGATATTGCACCTTACTAAAAACTACGTTTTTAGACGTGCTATTTGTGGTATTCCTACCAACAGTTTAAACAAAACATTTGCTACACTTTACAAAAATATTAAAAGTGAAACCTATGCAGAATCTGTTAAGGCAGCATTTATGTTAATGGATGGATATAGAAGATTTCCAGATGATGCAGAATTTACAAGAGAAATTCAATTAAAAGATGTTTATAATTTTAGGTCAAGAAATTACCTTTTAGAATCCTTAGAAAACTTCAAGCGAAAGGAATTAGTAAATGCAGAAAATTATACCATAGAACACATAATACCTCAAAATCCAAAAACACCTATAGAGTGGCAAAAGGAATTAGGCGAGAATTGGAAAATTGTAAAAGAAAAGTATTTACACACCTTAGGAAACCTATCATTAACAGCTTATAATTCAGAATTGTCTGATAGACCATTTACCAATAAAAAGACTATTGAAGGAGGTTTTAATGACAGTCCGTTATTCTTGAATAAATCGGTAAGAGTAGCTGATGTATGGAATGAACAAGCAATCAATAACAGAGCAACAGCATTAGGAGAAAGAGCATTAAAAGTATGGACATCACCTTACTTGAATGAAGAAGTTTTAGATATGTATAGAGCACCTCAAACCTCAAGAGATACAGTTCAATATACCATAGAACAATATGAACATTTACAAAATGATATGTTAGCCTTATATCGTTTGTTTGAAAAAAGAGTGTTGAATATTGATGCCACAGCAAAAGTTGAATTTAAAAAGCTATACATAGCATTTAAGGCACAAACTAACTTTGTTGATGTAGTACCTCAAAAAGTAAAATTACGTTTATCCTTAAATATGGATTTTGAGAATATCAAAGACCCTAAAAACCTATGCAGAGATATTAGTGGTTTAGGAAGATGGGGTAATGGTAATGTAGAAGTCAATTTACGTGATGCATCAGAATTAGATGATATTATCGAATTAGTACAACAAGCATTTGAAGAACAGATGAACGGATAATTTTATAGAATAAAGTGATTTGTTATCTGGTTTAAGCCTTTAATCAAAGGTTTGTCATATTCAAATACAACAATTTCTATCATCACAATCGAGAATAAAAATAATGGCTTACATAATCATTCCAATACTAATAGTTGCAGCTCTTTTATTCGCAAACAATAAAAAGAAACTTAGATTAAAAAAAGAAGAGGAAGAAAGACTGCGACTGGCAGAAGAAAAAAAGCGTCTTGAAGAACTGGCAATACTTCACGATAGTCAACGTAAAGAATTAAATCCATTTTTAGCTAAAATTACTGAATTTAATGAGTTGTTTGAAAAGTTTAAATCTCAACCAAAATATATATCCAATTTCCAAATATTTAATTTCAAGAAAGAGACCGCACACTATTATAACGAAATCAAATCAAAGAAATACAAACACTTACCCAATTTTGAAACATCAATAAAAAAGATAAATTCCTTTAAATACACTTATGAAAGGATTGATTCTATTTTAAATTCTCGCAATGAAAATTTCATTGAATCTGAATTAAAAAATACAGATAGCTTATTAAGTGATGTTGAAGGTAAATCGCTCGATACTCAGCAACGTAAAGCAGTAATCATAGATGAAGATAACCAATTAGTTATTGCTGGTGCAGGCTCAGGAAAAACTACAACAATTGCAGGTAAAGTAAAGTATCTAACAACTATTCAAAATATAAATCCTCAATCTATTTTATTAATCTCATTCACTCGTAAAGCAGCAGACGAAATGCGAGATAGGATTTATAATAAAATGAATATTGACATACCTGTTAAAACCTTTAATAAGTTAGGTTTAGATATAATAGCACAAGTAAATAACTTAAAACCATCAATATATGATGCAAATGGTAAATCACACTTAGAACGCATATCTTCTTTTATTGACCACGCTAAAGAGAGTGAAGAGTATTATAATTTACTAATTGATTTTATTTCCTACTATCTAAAACCTTACAAGGATATAGCAGAATTTGAGACAGATGCTGAACATAACAACTATTTAAATGAGCAAAAATTAGAAGGCTATAAAATGGTTGAAAAAAGACGTAGCAATGGTCAGGTTATTCGATACAGAGAACGTTTAAAGAGCCAAGAAGAAGTTTTTATAGCTAATTTTTTGTTTAGGAATGGCATTAATTACGAATATGAATAAAAATACCAATACAAAACAGCAAGTAAGCAATTTGGTCAATACAAACCAGATTTTTATTTGCCTGATTACAATGTATATATAGAGCATTTTGGAGTTGATGAAAATTGGAATGTACCTGATTGGTTTAATGGTAAAGATGGTAAGTCTGCAAAAGAGGTTTATAATGAGGGTATTGAATGGAAACGTCAAGAACATAACAATAATTCAACAACATTAGTAGCATCCTATTCTTGGCAACAGAAAAAAGGGATTCTATTATCAGAACTACAAAAGAATTTAGAAGATGTTGGGGTAGTTTTTAATCCTATATCAAACGATAAACTATGGCTATATTTAAAAGAAAATGCTTCTAAAGATATTAGCGATTTCACTCAATTATTAGATACGTTTTTAGTCTTATTAAAATCAAACAATGAAGCTATATCAAACCTACAAAAGAGAGCATTAAAAGAAGATAATGACCGTGCTATTAAGTTTTTGGAATTATTTGACCCAATATTTCATTCGTATCAAGAATATCTTTCAGAGGAAGAAGAAATTGATTTTAGCGATATGATAAATAACGCTACAGATGTAATACAAGACAATTTTTATCAATCACCATACGATTACATTATTATTGATGAATATCAAGATATATCCAAAGCAAGGTTTCAATTAATTAAAGCACTATTAGACCAAAAACCAAGCACAAAACTTTTTTGTGTTGGTGATGATTGGCAATCAATATACCGCTTCGCAGGTAGTGATATTGGCTTATTCACAAACTTTGAAAAATATTTCAAATCTTCTACAGTCCCAAATTACAGTAGAGTAACTCAAACCTCATTTATAGAATACACTTACAGGTTTGATAATCAACTTATCGCCCTATCAAGTAATTTTATTCTAAAGAATCCAAATCAAATATCTAAAAAGCTAAAAAGCCACCATAAGTCAGAAGAAGTACCATATTCTATTTATAAACATTCAGACCCAGACAGAAAGAGTAAAAATTTACATTTAGCTTTAAGAAGTGCATTAGTTAATATTGCCGAAAAAAGCGAGAATAATGATGCTTCAGTATTACTTTTAGGTCGCTATGATTTTGAAAGAAAAAATTTCTTTAATGGTAATTTTCTAATCGAGAAATATAATAAAGTAAGTAATCAATATGAATATATATGTAATGAGTTCCCTAATCTTAAAATAAGGTTTTTAACAGCTCATAGATCTAAAGGTCTTGAAGATGATTACGTAATTATTACAAATTGTAGCTCTGGTACTTATGGCTTTCCTTCAGAAATATCTGATGACCCTTTATTAAATTTTTTACTATCTAAAGCTGACCAGTTTCCCAATGGTGAAGAAAGAAGATTGTTTTATGTAGCAATGACAAGAGCCAAAAAGCACGTTTCTTTTTTAGTTAATAATGATTATACATCAAAATTTATTGATGAAATTGAAGCAAATGAAAAAATAACAGCTCTTCAATGCGATTGGTGTGATAATGGTAAGTTAATAGAAAGAAATGGTAAGTTCGGTTATTTCTATGCCTGTAATAACAGTCATTATTGTAATTACACAAGAAAAATAACAGCCAATGATTTTGAGGTTTTAGCAGATGAATATTATAAAAAAGAAGAGTTCACATTAGCTATTGAGTATTTTGAAAAGTATTTATCATTACAAGAAGGTAAATCAAATACTTATTATTCTTTAGGGCGTTCTTACGAACAAAAATCAGATTTAAAAAACGCATTAATAAATTATGAAAAGGCGATTGCCCAAGACAATTCAAACGCATACGCTTATTATTGGTGTGGTAGTGTACAATTTGATTTAGATAATTACAACAAAGCAGTAGAAAAATGGTTAGCATTTAACAAGTTTAAACCAAATAGTAATTCTGTTAATTATTGGTTAGCACAAGCCTATTTTAAATCAAGACACTTTTATAAAGCATTACATCATATAAATAATGAGTTAAAAGAAAATCCTACTAATTCAGATGCTCAAACATTAAAAAAGCAATACACAGTAGCTTTACAAAAAAGATATACCACTAAAGAAACTAATATCAATTCAAGTGATTTAGATACCATTAAAGGTTACATACAATTAGCTGTAGATTTTGATGTGAATGTAAAATTCAATTACCATAAATCAAAACAATTTGAAGGTGGTGTTCAAAGTCTTAGAACTATCAAGCCAAAAGGATTTAAGGTAATAGGCCAACATAATTCGATTTGCGTTTTTGGTTATTGTTATATGCGCGAAGAAGAAAGAACATTTAATATAGAACGTATTTCAGATTTGAAAATAAATCCTAATGCAATAGAATTTTGGTCTAATTAAGAACATAAAACTATAAGGTGTGCCAAAGGCACGACTTTAATAACGGTTGGTTCCGTAGGTTTCTTCCACAGCCTATAAAAATCCAGCGTTAATCGTGCCTCATAACTCCTCTGTCTTTTTATAGGCTTCCGTTTTCCCACGCTACAGTTGTTATTTTCTGTCACACTTTTTGCAAGCCAACGCTAATTATAGCACATTACTATCCTCGTTCCTGCGGTAGTAAAGAGCTATGCCAACACACAAAAGCAAAAAGGCGTATGCACTCCAAAGTACCGCTCTGTGCAACTTGTGCCAGAAAATAACAACCCAAAGCTATGTTTACATAATGTGGCATTATAGTACATACCCAAAAGGGCTTCATTGCATTACGGGCTTCGCCTATGTCCTATAATAACATTATGTAAAATATCCGCTCATTGCCAACGCTTTAAACCTACTACACCAACCGAAAGACCACAATTCCCCAACCACCCTTTTCAGCGGTCAGAAAAAAAATAAACTATGAGTTAATATCGGCTTATAGCAGGTACATTTCATTCTCTCATTTCGTGCCTACATTCTTTCATTACATATACCCACTAACGCCTAATAAGGCAAGCAAGAGTAGCTCATTCTCTACACTTCACTAAGCCACACACTATTCCATTACGCAATCCGTATGCAAAGCCACCGCACAACAACTTTGCAGTAAATTGTAAAGTTTGCAAAGTCTGCAACCTTGTAATGCATACAGAATTACTTCATTCCATCCCACCGCATTTAGTTCCGTTTCTTTCCATCGCTACACTTGCCACACACCAGCCCACGCTTTTAGAATAGGTATAGTTTATTTTTTTTCTGGTCATATTTCCCCAAAGGAATTGAACAACACAACAAGCATTTTTCAAATAAGAGGAGTAGTAAATAATGTTATGCCAAAAGAATAAAAAAGGCAGCAAATGTAGGCGGTTACAATTGGTCTGAAAAGGTCAAGCCCTACGGGTTTTAAAAAAAATCTCCACCCACAAGGGGTAGTATTTTCCTTAAAAACCTTGTCAGCCCACTTTCCACCACCAGTTGGATGGCTTTCTTTTTTTTTCGTTTTTTTCTTTGTCAAAAAATTTTGTGAAGGGGATTTCGGAAGCCAACTAAAATTCTCGGAAAATGACAAAATTCACTCTCAAAACTTACAGACCATCAGCCGAAACTGAAAAGCCACATTTCTACATTCTGAACAAAGGGATGAACAGCGGAAAGCCACTAAAACAACCTTGTCCGAATTGCTTCATTTTGATAGCACCCACAGAGGAAGCCAAAGAGCAGTTATATTGGTTATGTTTTGGGCTATGGCGTGCAAAATCCTTTCATTACTATTTAAAAGGTTCAGTTATTCCATTCATCACAAAAAACGACCTTAAACAAGGCATTTTAAACGGATTTGAACAGGCAAATAGTGATATTCCAATTTTCAAAAAGTCGGTCAAAGCCTTACAGCTTTTAGAAGAGCAAGAAAAAGTTTATAAACTCAACCTAAAACTAATTGATGATGCACGTAGGGTGGTTTTCTATCGCTATATATCTAAAAAGCGATATTCTTAGGGCTACTCATATTTGAGTACTGTATAAGGCATATTATAGCCCAATATGATTGCACCGTCTTAATAAAAAAATGCAAACCTTACAAAGTGCCAAAAAGAAAAGCCTACTCAAATGAGCAGGCTTTCTTCTAATTCCATAAATCTCTAAAATGGCATCTTAGAATATTTCGGAAATCTTTAAGGCGTTACCTTGTGCAAATACATAGTAGTTTGAACCTACTTCTTGATAAAACTCAATACCGATAGAGTTTAAAACACTTACATCAGCTGTCATAGTTGGAGAACCTGGTAATGTAGCAACCAATGAAACCAAAGAGGTAACAGAATCTACAGGTAAATAAGCAGAATACTGAACATCTTTTAATTCATTCAAACTTGCATCTTTAGGCTCATAAACCTTTGTAGTAGTGTTGAACTCATAATCAGATAATACTGAAATAGCATTGATAATTCTAAAGTGAGTTGCACCGGCTGGAATGTTTAAGTAATTCAACGGATTGAATGCAGGAACATCCAAAGTTGAACTATCACGAGAACCAGCAGGAGTAATAGTGAACGGAGCATTAAAAGCACCATTGAATGAAGTGAATCTGTTAAAATCAAATCCTTTCAAATAGTTTGGTACTGCAGAAACCAATACAGCTCGTCTACCTCTGGCTTCAGAACCATCTTCTAAATTGATTTTTTTCATTATAGCAGTTAATCTTCCAGTCACTTGACTGTCTGCCATATTTTTCATTAGGCTTGCTAATCCGACTCTTACGGATTTACCAACCATTGCACAACCTCCAAATTCGTTCATATTTTCACGAGTTCTTTGAAATGCTGGGTCAGTTGCAATTTGTTCAGCAGTTGGACCACCAGTCAAACCTGCAAAATAACCTTCATTTCCTTTAATTTTAAAATGTCTAATATCTCCAAGAGTACCGACATATTTTAGGGGACCTTTCTGTCTTGCCATTTCTGTAAATTTTTAAATGTTAATAATAATTCTTACTATTACAAATATAAGTCTAACACATTGACTATCAATTGAATAATAAACGTAAACAAATGCAAACAAGTGCTAATAAACAAACAAGAGTAAGACCACACTATGAAGTGGTTAAAGTATTGGACGGAGACGGACTAATTGTAAGAAATATTTTCACAAATAATGAAGAAGAGATAAGGCTATTAGGTATTGATGCTCCAGAGATTAAAGTATGTAGAAAATTAAAGCAAGATGAAAGAGAAGTGAATATCTCAGGCACGTATTTAATTGAGTTGGGTTTTAAGTCTATGAAATTTCTACTTAAAAAAGCCAAACCACAAACAAGCGTTACCATAGTCCAAGAACAATCAAATCTTACAGATGCTTTTGGAAGAACATTAGCTTATATCATTTTGCCAAATGGCAAAACGCTTAATGAAATAATGGTCAGAAGAGGTTATGCAAAGCCATACAACAAGGTTTTCTGTTCAGAGTTACCAAAGTACCAAGCACTTAATTTGAGGGCTAAAACAAAGAAAAAAGGTTTATATTCGCTTATCAATTCGTTCTAATCTCCCTACATTTACTTGTTCTTATTATCTCTTATTTATAGTTTATTGTTGCCTATTTGTTGCCCAATAGACATAACTAACTGATATACAGTACTACTTTACTTTTTGTATTGGGAAGTAA
>NZ_JXJO01000041.1 GCF_000826655.1 Psychroserpens damuponensis | reverse complement strand
CCTGCTCCTAATACGCCATCTCCATTATCAGTAATTGATGCACTCTTCTCGGCAATGAGACTTGGATCTTCTGGTATAAGAGTGTCTGTTGGATCATCTGGATCTCCATCATTATCTGGATCAATATTATCTGGATCGTTTGGATCATCACTATCATCTGTCACTGCAGTATCTAATGGACTATCACCTGATGCTAATACTGTATTACTAACTCCTCCTGCATCTACATCATCTTGCGTAATTACATACGTAGCTAAATACGTTGCTATCTCACCTACTAATAAAGTACCTTCTAAACTACCTGCATCTGCATTATCAAATGTTGGTCCTGTGGTTAAGGTTAATACGGTTCCATCTGCATCGGTTAACGTATCAACAATACCAACATTACTTAATGTCGAATTACCTGTATTCTCAACTGTAATTGTGTAGTTGATTGTATCGCCTGCTCCTAATACGCCATCTCCATTATCAGTAATTGATGCACTCTTCTCGGCAATGATACTTGGGTTATCGATAACTGTATCTGTTGGATCATCTGGATCTCCATCATTATCTGGATCAATATTATCTGAATCGTTTGGATCATCACTATCGTCAGTTACTGTAGTATCATCTGGACTATCTCCTGATGCTAATACTGTATTACTAACTCCTCCTGCATCTACATCATCTTGTGTAATTACATAAGACGCTAAATACGTTGCTGTCTCACCTACTAATAAAGTACCTTCTAAACTGCCTGCATCTGCATTATCAAATGTTGGTCCTGTGGTTAAGGTTAATACGGTTCCATCAAAATCGGTTAAGGTATCTGTTATCGTGACACCATCTAATGTAACGTTACCTGTATTCTCAACTGTAATTATGTAGTTAATTGTATCTCCTGCTCCTAATACGCCATCTCCATTATCAGTAATTGATGCACTCTTCTCGGCAATGAGACTTGGATCTTCTGGTATAAGAGTGTCTGTTGGATCATCTGGATCTCCATCATTATCTGGATCAATATTATCTGAATCATTTGGATCATCACTATCATCTGTCACTGTAGTATCATCTGGACTATCGCCTGATGCTAATACTGTATTACTAACTCCTCCTGCATCTACATCATCTTGTGTAATTACATAAGACGCTAAGTATGTTGCTGTCTCTCCTACTA
>NZ_JXJO01000040.1 GCF_000826655.1 Psychroserpens damuponensis | reverse complement strand
ATGGCGTATTAGGAGCAGGTGATACAATCAACTACACAATTACAGTTGAGAATACAGGTAACGTTACATTAGATGGTGTCACGATAACAGATACGTTAACTGATGCAGATGGAACCGTATTAACCTTAACCACAGGACCAACATTTGATAATGCAGATGCAGGCAGTTTAGAAGGAATATTATTAGTAGGAGAGACAGCAAC
>NZ_JXJO01000004.1 GCF_000826655.1 Psychroserpens damuponensis | reverse complement strand
TAGTAGGAGAGACAGCAACGTATTTAGCTACGTATGTAATTACACAAGATGATGTAGATGCAGGAGGAGTTAGTAATACAGTATTAGCATCAGGCGATAGTCCAGATGATACTACAGTGACAGATGATAGTGATGATCCAAACGATTCAGATAATATTGATCCAGATAATGATGGAGATCCAGATGATCCAACAGACACTCTCATACCAGAAGATCCAAGTCTCATTGCCGAGAAGAGTGCATCAATTATTGATAATGGAGATGGCGTATTAGGAGCAGGAGATACAATCAACTACACAATTACAGTTGAGAATACAGGTAACGTTACATTAGATGGTGTCACGATAACAGATACGTTAACTGATGCAGATGGAACCGTATTAACCTTAACCACAGGTCCAACATTTGATAATGCAGATGCAGGTAGTTTAGAAGGTACTTTAATAGTAGGTGAGACAGCAACATACTTAGCGTCTTATGTAATTACAGAAGATGATGTAGATGCAGGAGGAGTTAGTAATACAGTATTAGCATCAGGAGATAGTCCAGATGATACTACAGTGACAGATGATAGTGATGATCCAAACGATTCAGATAATATTGATCCAGATAATGATGGAGATCCAGATGATCCAACAGATACATTTATAACGCCTAATCCTTTATTAGATGTTGTAAAAGTGGCTAATATTGAAGATAATGGAGATGGTGTTATTGGAATAGGGGATATCATAACATATACTATTACAGTCAATAACTCCGGAAATTTAACTTTAAGTAATGTAACGATAACAGATACATTTACCGATGCTAATGGAATAGCATTAACTTTAGATTCAGGACCTACTTATGTAAGTTCAGATCTTGGAAGTCCTGAAGGAGATTTATTAGTAGGAGAAACTGCCACATATACGGCTACATATACAATTACTCAAGCAGATGTAGATGCAGGAGGTGTAGTTAATAGTGTCGTGGCAAATGGAGATGATCCAGATGGTATAACAATATCAGATACAAGTGATGATGGTGACGACAACGATGGTAATACCGAAGACGATCCAACTGAAACATTTACTGATTCTGACTTTGAGTTATCCGTTACCAAAGAATTAGATATCGCAGAACCCGTAATTGGTGATGAAGTAATATTTACTATTACAGTTGCTAATGACGGCTTTGTAACTGCAACAGGTGTTGTTGTCGAAGATATACTTCCTAGTGGATATACTTTCGTGTCAGCAATAACAACTCAAGGAGCATACTCTGAAGCAGATGGAGAATGGATTGTAGGACAATTAAATCCTGGTCAAGCTGAAATATTAGAGATTAGAGTAATAGTTCTAGGATTTGGAGAGTATCTAAATACTGCAACAATTACAGAATTTACAGGAGGTGATGATCAAAATGAGAACAACAATACCGATTCAGTTGGTGTAAATCCAATTTGTTTAACTATCTATAATGAGTTCTCACCAAATGGTGATGGAGTTAATGATTTCTTTAATATAGATTGTATTGAAACATTCCCTAATAATACAGTTGAGATTTATAACCGTTGGGGTAATATTGTTTATGAAGCTAAAGGCTACAGAAATGATTTTGATGGCACCTCTAATGGAAGATCAGTCTTAAGTCAAGGTGAAAAATTACCAGTAGGTACTTATTATTACGTCATTAATTTAGGTGATGGATCAGAGCCTAGAGTTGGTTGGTTATACATTAATAGATAGAATTTAATAAGGCAAGATTAAAAACGAGATTAAAATGATACAGAAAACATCATTATTAAAAGGATTAATACTATTAGTGTTTTGCACACTGATGTTTAATACTAGTTTTGCACAGCAAGACCCACAGTATACTCAGTATATGTATAATACAATGAGTGTGAACCCAGCTTATGCTGGGCAGCGTGAGGTGTTAAGTGTTACTGGTTTACATCGTACTCAATGGGTAGGTATTGATGGTGCTCCGCAAACGCAAACCTTAGGTATTCATGCACCATTAAGAAATGATAAAATAGGTTTAGGTCTATCTATTGTAAATGATGCACTAGGTCCTGTTAATGAGTATTATGTTGATGCTAACTTTTCATATACCATACAAGTAAGTGATAATAATACTAAATTATCTTTTGGAGCCAAAGCTGGTATTCATAATCTAACTTCAGATTGGAGCCTAGGTGTAATTCAGCAATTAGGAGATCAAACATTTGCAGATAATTTGAACTTGTTCTCACCAACTGTTGGTGCAGGATTGTATCTACATAATCGTAAATGGTATGTAGGATTATCTGTTCCTAATTTTTTAAAGACAGATCATTTTGATTCTAGCCAAGTTTCAATAGCTAAAGAGCGAATGAATTATTATTTAATTGCCGGTTATGTATTTGATTTAAGTGCAAATACTAAATTTAAACCAGCAGCATTAGTAAAGGCTGTGTCTGGAGCACCAATAATAGCAGATGTATCAGCAAACTTTTTATTCAATGATAAGCTAACTTTAGGTGTTGCATATAGATGGGACGATTCAGTAAGTGGTTTAGCAGGCTTTCAGGTAACCGATGGTTTGTACATAGGGTATTCGTATGATGCTACTACTACAGATTTGAACAACTATAATAACGGATCACACGAGATTATGTTACGTTTTGAATTACAAAAAATAGGTAGAATATTATCACCAAGATTCTTCTAAAAAAAAGATTATGAAAGCACATAAAATTATATTTATCCTAGCATTAAGTTTAGTTTTTTCATCTGGGTTTGCCCAGAAAGGTAAAATAAGGCAAGCTACAAAAGAGTATGATAACTTAGCGTATTTGAAAACTAGTGAAATACTTTTAGAAGTTGCTGAAAAAGGATATACCTCTGTAGATTTACTTCAGAAATTAGCCAACTCATTTTATTTCAACAATCAAATGGAAGAAGCTGCTAAGTGGTATGGAGAGCTAATGGCTAAGAATGAAAATATAGACCCAGAATATTACTTTAGATATGCTCAAGCATTAAAATCAGTTGAGAAATATGAAGAGTCTGATACATGGATGAAGAAATTCGCAGCATCAGATCGCAGTGATTTAAGAGGACGTGCATTTAGCTCAACCGTAGATTATTTAGCTATGATTGATGAAGCTAGTAGAGAACTAGTGGTGAAAAATTTGGAGATTAATTCTGAAGTTTCAGATTTTGGAACATCTCAATATCAAGATCAATTAATTTTTGCATCGTCTCGTGGTAATGGAATGAAATACAAATGGAACGAACAACCTTATTTAGATCTCTTTTCCGCAGATAAACAAGAAGATGGTAGCTACGGAAATGTAGAGCAATTAGATAGTGATATCAATTCAAAATTCCATGAGTCTACTGTAGCTTTTACTCCAGATGATCAGGTGATGTACTTTACGAGAAACAACTATTTTGAAAAAAAATATAGAAGTAGTGAAGATGGTACAAATCGATTAAAATTGTTTAAAGCAACATTAAACGAAGATGGAGAATGGGATGATATAGAGTCGGTTCATTTCAATAGCGATCAATATAGTGTGGCGCATCCAACAATTAACGTGAAAGGAACAAAACTTTATTTTGCTTCAGATATGGAAGGTACTTTAGGTATGTCTGATATTTTTGAAGTTGATATCAATGATGATGGCTCATTAGGAGATCCTGTAAACTTAGGGCCAAATTTAAATACAGAAGGACAAGAAACGTTTCCATTTATCAATTCAGAAGGTGATTTGTATATATCTTCAAATGGTTTTAACGGTTTAGGTGGTTTAGATGTTTTTGTGATTAGAGATTTTGAAAATAAAAGAGAATTAAAACAACCAATGGCTTTAGAAAATATTGGAAAGCCAATCAATAGTCCTAAAGATGATTTTGCATATTATGAAAACTTAGGGACTAAAGAAGGTTTCTTCACCTCTAATAGAGATGGCGGAAAAGGAGATGATGATATTTATAGCTTTATAGTTCCTGATTGTGAACAAACCGTTGAAGGTGTTGTAAAAGACCAAGAAACGCAAGAACCTATTGTAGGCGCTAAGGTAACTATACTAGATGCAGAAACTAACGAACAAGTAAATCAACAAATTGTTGGTGCAGATGGTGCTTATAAATTCGAGCTTTTAGAATGTGAAAAAGAATACTTGATTAGAATTGAAGCCGATACCTATGCAACAACAGAAGAACGTTTTACAACCCCTAAGAAACAACAAAAGTTAGAAATACAAACGTTGTTAGAAAAAGACGAGGTAGCACTAGAACCATGTACAGATTTAGCCAAAATCTTAGATATACCAATTATATACTTTGATTTTGATAAATTCAACATTAGAAGAGATGCCGAAGTTGAGCTTCAAAAAGTCTTAGCAGTTTTAAATAAATATCCTACCATGACCATAGATGTACGTAGTCATACAGATTGTAGAGGACCAGCATCTTATAACGAACGCTTATCTGAAAACAGAGCGCAGTCTACACGTAAATATTTAATTAATAACGGTATTGCTGCAAATCGTTTAACAGCAAAAGGATATGGAGAGTCTCGTTTAGTAAATGATTGTGGATGTGAACCTACAAATGATTCTAATTGTAGTGAGGCAGAACACCAACTCAATAGACGTAGTGAATTTATTATCACAGGTATCAATGGAGAAAAATGTCCTGAAAACTAATACGACCTATAAACCCTATTAAATTAAAGTTAAAAGCTGTCTTTTTTAAGGCAGCTTTTTTATTTGTAATGGTTTTATGAAATATAGTTGTTATTTTTGTTTGATATGATTGAAGAACACGTAATTCTTGTTAATGAAAACGATGAGCAAATAGGTACTATGCCTAAGTTAGAAGCTCACGAAAAAGCCCTATTGCATCGTGCATTCTCGGTATTTGTATTTAATGACCAGAATGAATTAATGTTGCAGCAACGCGCTAAGCACAAATACCATTCGCCACTTTTATGGACCAATACATGCTGTAGCCATCAAAGAGAAGGCGAAAGCAATTTAGAAGCCGGAAAACGTCGTTTAATGGAAGAAATGGGCTTTGTGGTAGACCTAGAAGAAACCATTTCTTTTATTTATAAAGCACCTTTTGAAAATGGCCTAACAGAACACGAATTTGACCATGTCATGATTGGTCATTTTAATGACGAGCCAGTGATCAATGTAGACGAAGTTGAAGCTTGGAAATGGATGCCTATAGAACAAGTGAAACTAGATATTCATGAGCATCCAGAACGCTATACCGCATGGTTTAAAATTATTTTTGATAAGTTTTACAAACATATAAACATCACGAAATAATGAGAGTTACAGTCAGTAGAAAAGCACATTTTAATGCAGCACATCGCCTATATCGCAAAGACTGGAGCTTTGATAAAAATGATGAGATCTTCGGAAAATGTAACAATCCAAACTATCATGGCCATAATTATGATTTAATTGTAAGTGTCACAGGGGAAATAGATCAAGAAACTGGCTATGTTATTGATATGAAAGTGCTAAAAGACATTATCAAATCTGAAGTAGAAGATGCCTTTGATCATAAAAATCTTAATGTCGATGTTCCAGAATTTAAAACCTTAAATCCTACTGCCGAAAATATCGTGGTTGTCATATATAACAAAATCAAACCTAAATTAGATGCTAATTTAGATGTTGAAGTAACATTATATGAAACACCTAGAAACTTTGTAAGTTATTCCGGACAATGAAAAATATTAGCTATCCATTAAAATTTGAGCCCATTTTAAAAGATAAAATTTGGGGAGGACAAAAATTGAAATCATTACTCAATAAAGAATCAAGTTCGCCAAATATTGGTGAAAGTTGGGAATTAAGTGATGTTGAAGGTGATACATCAATAGTTGCGAATGGAGCGCTAATAGGTCAAACTTTAAAACAACTGTTAGAAACCTATCAGGCAGATTTAATAGGTGAGAAGAATTATAATGTCTTCGGAAATAAATTTCCGTTACTTATTAAATTCATAGATGCTAAGCAAGATTTATCCATACAATTACATCCTAATGATGAGTTAGCGGCAAAACGTCATAATTCCTTCGGAAAAACAGAAATGTGGTACGTTATGCAAGCCGATGATGATGCCAATTTGATTGTAGGTTTCAATCAAAAAATGACAGCCGAAACCTATTTAAAACATCTTGAGAATAAAACGTTAACCGAAATTTTAAATTTTGATAAAGTTAAAACGGGAGATACTTATTTTATTGAAGTTGGTCGTGTTCACGCCATAGGAGCTGGAGTCATGCTTGCCGAAATACAACAAACCAGTGATATTACTTACAGAGTGTATGATTGGGACCGTGTAGATGATCAAGGTAACGAAAGGGAATTACACAATGATTTAGCCATTGATGCCTTTGATTTTGATATGCCTGATAATTTTAGAGTTGCTTATCAAAAAGATGAAAATAAAGCAAATGAAATGGTGAGTTGTCCTTACTTCACGACAAATTATTTACAGGTTACTGAGCCTATTTTAAAGCTTAATACAAAAGATTCTTTCTTTATTTATATATGTGTTGAGGGTGAAGCATGCATTGAAACTGAAATAGCTTCAGTGTTTATTAAACAAGGAGAAACAGTTTTACTTCCTGCAGCAATAGAAAGCTATAAAATAACCGCTACTAATGCTACACTATTAGAAGTTTATGTTTAATTTTGCTGCGAATTAATAAATAAGAATAACATTATGGCAAATATTAGAAACCTTAAAAAAGACATCAATTTTGTTTTAGGTGATATTATTGAAGCAGTGTATGTATGGGAATATGCAAACACAGACAAAGACACAAAAAAAAGTGAAGCTATTATTGACGAAGCAATTGAAACTTTTGATGGTTTAATTGCAAGAGTAAACGATAGAAGTGTAGAAAATAAAAAAGCGCATTTCAAGGCTATAAACAATGATCTTGAATCAAAAGGTTTAGCGTTAATCGAAAAATTGAATAAATTAAATTAATTTTTTCAATAAGTGCTTGCAAATTAAAATAGCAATATTATATTTGCCATCGCTTAAAAGCCGATGTAGCTCAGCTGGCTAGAGCAGCTGATTTGTAATCAGCAGGTCGTGGGTTCGAGTCCCTCCATCGGCTCTAAGTTTTATTTAAAGTCTCAACCCTTATGGTTGAGACTTTTTTCGTTTAATATACTAAGGGTTAAGGGCGAGAAGATTGTGCAGAGCTCAGCCGCAGTAAGTCTACGATTGTCCCTCTAACTATTGCAATAAAAAAACTCCCAAATATTAAATTTAGGAGTTTTTTTATTTGTTGCTAAAGGCTAAAGGCTAAAGGCTAAAGGCTAAAGGCTAAAGGCTAAAGGCTAAAGGCTATTCCGCTTTGCGTAAGTCAATCATTTCTTTTAGCATAATGCCGTATTTAGAAGCTTTTATTTTATCTGATAAAGCATTGTATATTTCTTCTAAAAACTTAACACTAGTGTTTGGTATTTCACTTATTGCTAAATATGGTGATACTTCACTATCTGGATGATTTACAGCAAAGTTAATTGTGTATAAATATTTTCGTTTAATGAGTTTATTATAATTGTCTTCAAATGACACTGTCGTATCATTGGCTTTACTAGCTTCTAAGCTTTCTTGAATAAGATCTAAATTCTTGTCGCTAAACTTTGACATCATTAATAAGTACTCCTCTAAAGTTTCTTGTTGTTTTGATCCTTTTATTTTGGCGTCGTAATTAAAGTTTTTTAAAGTAGAATTAATTTCAGTAATGCCTTTGTCGGCAAAGAACACAACAGTTCCTGCATCTGTATCATTTTTATCAAGAATTAAGAAAAGTATTTCTGGTTCTGAGAGTCCAGCATGTAATTCAAAGTTTGGAGCTCCATTAATTGCTAGTGAATCAATGGTTTCCATGAGAGAATCATTCTGACGTTGCAGATAAACGGTTCCTTTTTTTAAGCCTTTTACATGTCCTTTAAGCGTAAAATCGTGAGTTGGCTCATTTCCGCAGGAAAAAAATAAAAGGGCTATACATACAACAATAATTGGCTTCATCTTATCTGTTTTAAGGTGCGCAAATATCTTATAAAATTTATAGAAATACTAACCCATGGCTGCCAATTCCATTAAAATTGTACATCCAATAGCAGCAATGGTGCCAATGGCATAACCAAAAACGGCAAGCAGCACACCAACCGTTGCTAATGATGGGTGAAATGCTGAAGCTACAATAGGAGCAGAGGCTGCACCACCAACATTGGCCTGACTACCTACTGCCAAGAAGAAATAAGGTGCTTTTATCAATTTTGCAACTCCAATTAAGAGTAATGCATGAATTGTCATCCAAACAAGACCAATAGCAATGAGCCACATATTATCAAAAATGAGTGTTAAATCCATTTTCATACCTATAGTTGCAACTAGAATGTAAATAAATACACTACCAAATTTACTGGCTCCAGCGCCTTCGTAATTTTTTGCTTTGGTGTAGGATAGTAAAACGGCAATAAGGGTTGCGATACTAATCATCCAGAAAAATGAAGACCCTAAAAAGGTGAAAATGTTTCTAACCGTTAAATTTTCTATGTTGGCTACTATGCCATCAAAATAAGGCGCTAAGAAACCAGAGCATAAATGTGCCATACCTACGGCTCCAAAAGCAATAGCTCCAATGATCATAATATCTGTTAGTGATGGATTTCTTTTTACTTTTTCTGAAAACGTCGATACCTTTTCTTTTAGTTCTTCAATAGAAGATGTATCTGCTTTTAACCATTTATTAATACGGTCTCGTTTACCAATACCTATTAAAACAATAGCCATCCAAATGTTAGCAACAACAATATCAACAAATACCATGGCGCCATATTTTGCTTGGTTATATTCGTAAATTTCTAGCATGGCAGTTTGGTTTGCTCCACCACCAATCCAGCTTCCTGCTAAGGTTGATAAACCTCTCCAAACAGCATCTGTACCAACACCTCCAACGGCATCTGGATAGATGGCTGCGATTAGTAAAATAGCAATTGGTCCTCCAATAACAATACCAATAGTACCTGTAAAGAACATGACGAGCGCTTTCCAACCTAAATTGAAAACTGCTCTTAAATCAATACTCAAAGTCATTAATACTAGAGCAGCTGGTAATAAATAGCGACTTGCTATGTAGTATAGGCTAGAACTACCTTCGGTTTCTACTCCGTTTTCTGAAACTGTTGTCCATTCTGGAGATATTAACCCTGAAGTTGTAAGTATTGCAGGAATCATATAAGCCATGAATAGTCCTGGTACAATTTTATAGAATTTTGGCCAAAATCCTGTTTTTATAGATTCTGTATAAAATACAAAACCCAATGAGATCATTAAAAGACCAAAAACAATAGTATCATTTGTAAATAGAGGTGTAGTATCCATGTTGTAGTTTTAATTGTATCGCAAAATACCAAAATAAAACTGCATAAAAAAAGCGACTCTACTAAGAATCGCTTTTATTGTTATCATTTGTTTTTTTTGGTTTTGGCATTCTATTTTGTTCTTTAAGATATTGCATAAGCATCCATTCAATTTGTCCGTTGGTACTTCTAAACTCGTCAGAAGCCCACTTCTCAATTGCTTTAATCATATCTTCATTGATACGTAATGCGAATGCTTTTTTCTTAGCCATGTTGTAATATTATCATTTGTTATTTATTTTTTGCTGATAGATTAAAATAAATAGTGGTAAAATTAAACTAACACCAATTATAGAGTAGGTAAACCAGGAGCCAAATCCTACATCATTACCTTTACCTTGTTCAACCATCGTGTATTGAATGAACGCAAATAAAATGGCGACAAATACATTGGTGAAACGAACAATCCTTGTACTAAAACGATAGTTTTTTAGCGCATTATCCTCAGTGATGTTAACCATATAATTATGAATATGCGGAAATTTATTCAATACAAACAACAGTATAAAGGTAACAATTCCTATTGCTGGTAAAAGCCATACATATGTTTTATCACCAAACCCATCTGCTTCACCAGCAGCATTAAAATGTATTGGGATAATGTTTGATAATTCACCATAATTAATTGCAGTATATACAATTAATACTATATAAATAGTAACAGAAATTAAATCAACAACCACATCTAATGGTTCTGTAGGTACTTTAATTCTTGGTCTATTGGTGTTCATTTTAATGATTAAGAGTTCCTGTGTTAAGCACTGGAGATGCATCTTTGTCACCACAAAGTATCACCATTAAATTACTTACCATAGCCGCTTTACGTTCGCCATCTAATTCTATAATTTCCTTTTTTTCTAATTGCTCAATAGCCATTTCAACCATTCCTACTGCACCTTCTACGATTTTATGTCTTGCCGCTACAATGGCAGTTGCTTGCTGACGTTTTAGCATAGCATTTGCAATTTCATTGGCATAAGCTAAATAGCCTATTCTTGCTTCTAGTACCTCAATACCTGCAATAGTTAGACGTTCATCAATTTCTTTTTCTAAGGCATTGCTTACTTCATTGACGCTCGATCTTAATGTGATATCTTCATCAACACCTTCATCTGCAAAATTGTCATAAGGATACATACTCGCTAATTTACGAACCGCTGCATCAGTTTGAACACGAACAAAATTTTCATAAATATCAACATCAAAAGCTGCTTTATACGTGTCTTGAACACGCCATACCAAAATGGTACTTATCATTACAGGGTTACCTAATTTGTCATTTACTTTTAAACGCTCACTATCAAAGTTTCTAGCGCGTAATGATATTTTCTTTTTGGTAAAGAATGGGTTTACCCAATAGAATCCGTTTTTTTTGACAGTTCCAATGTACTTTCCAAAAAGTAATAATACGCGAGATCCATTAGGCTGCACCATTATAAATCCTGGTGCTATAAAAATAGAGATGATAATAGATGGTAAAAACCACGGACTTTTTAGTGCGATCATGGCTATGATGCTTCCGAAGAATAAAATAAGGAACACAAAAAGCATTAAGTATCCATTTGCTGGGATGATGATTTTTTCTTCTTTCATAAGGTTGATGTTTTAGATAAATAATTTAATATGATATTATTTTGATATCAAATGTACATCAAACATTTTTATCTACCAAATAGAGTTTGGCACGCCATTTGCTTTATAGATAGTGTAAGTGATTATGATGATCTTAGAAGAGGAGTGATTACCTCGCATAACGGAGTAATACTTACATTGGTTGGTTAGTTAATAAAAACGCATCTCGTTTGAGATGCGTTTTTTATTTAGATATGTTTTTGAGATTATTTTAATATAAAACTCGAAATGGAAGTAATGAGTTCTTCGGAAATTTTACGAGACGACTCATTGTAGCTTTTTGAATTGACCAGTTGGTCTCCTTCAATGATAAACAACACATGGTTCATGTTCTCGATAATTTTGATGGTAGAAGTTGCTGAAGCATCTTTTAATAATTGTGCTTCGTTAACTGAAACTTGAAGATCCTTCGTTCCGTTAATAATTAACACAGGAATTTCTAATGATTTTATGATCTCTTGTGGATGATATTGCATCCAGTTCATAATAAAAGGTTGTACATCTGCTCTAAATACAGGAGCTAGAGGTTGCGGATAATCTGTAGTTGTTTTACCTTTTTTTAAACTTGCAAATGCTTTTTTTGTCGCCTCTATTAATGAAGGGTCCATGGCTGTTATTTGTTCTGTAATGACTTGGTCTATAGATTGTCCTGCGCCTGCAAGAGATATAAAACCGTTAGCTCTGTCTTTAGCAGCAAGCATACCAACTAAACTACCTTGGCTGTGTCCAATAACATATATTTTAGAATAGGCATTTTTATCTTTAAAGTAATCTATTACCGCAATGGCATCTGTAACAAAGTCGTCAAATTTAATATTAGGGTCAACATTATTTTTTCTAATTTGCTTTACTATACGTTTATCGTATCTAAACGTGGCTATCCCTTTGTGAGTTAAAGATTCGGCTAACTTTTTTAACGAATTGTTTTGCATAAAATTCTGGTTGCCGTTTCTATCGGTAGGTCCAGAACCAGCAATGATGATAGCAAGATTTGGTTGTGCTGTATTTGCTGGAACTAAAAGTGTGCCGTCTATTAAATTATTAATTGCGATCTCTTGATTGGTAACGTTAAGATCTTGACCGTTTATATTTAAACCGATACAAACTAATAGGAAACTTATGTAATACTTCATAATGATGTTTTTAAAAGGCTTAGCAATAGATGCTCCAAAGTTAATGAAATTTAAAGAGCTTTATAACGAGTTTTAGACCTTCAAATTGTTATTGATTTTAAAATTTTTAAATGTATTTCATCGATTAAATGCAATATTTCGTCTGTATATGTTAAAATTATATGTATTTCGTCGATTAATTATGTTTTTAATCGTTTGATTTCAAAAAGGATTATATATTTGAAGTGTACTAAGATTTAGTTTTTAGTTCAATGGATTAATTAATTAATATTTGCATGTGTTATGAGTTAGAGACCCTAAATCGACCACATAAAAAAGCAAATTAAGGAGAACCAAGGTTGAGGGACCTTGGTTTTTTCGTATATACTACTTTGGGTTTATAGAATTGACCTAAAGGTCAAATTAATACGTTCACCAATATCTTTTTTTGTTTTTGCAATTTGATGTAACCAGTAGTGCTGCATCTCTCCTTGCATAAGTAGTAAACTTCCATGAGTGAGATGTATTTTATGTTTCTCATTTTTAATATGGCGATGTTTAAAATGAAATGGTCTCGTCTCTCCAAAACTTAAGGATGCAATCACAGGATTTAATCCTAATTCTTTTTCATTATCTGCATGCCAACCATTACTATCGTTTCCATCACGATAGTAATTGAGTAATACTGATGTAAATATTTGTTGAACTTCTGTTTCTACGTCTTGCTTTATTTTCAATAATTCTGGACTAAACATTGTAGGCTGCATCGTAATATTAGAATAAGTATAAGGTGTGTTGTTATTTGCATACAGAGCTGTGAGACGTGGTTGTTTGTACGTTTTTCCAAAGATAGTAATATCATCCTGTTGCCAGTTTACATCATTTTTTAAAAGATTAAAATAATGATCAGCTTTAAAACTGTCGTAAAAGTTTTCAAGATAGATTAATTTGGCATTTGGAAAATTAAAATACCTTTTTTCTTGAGAAAATAAGTTCATCACTTAATTTTTAATTAATTTAGTGTTGGTTTGCAAGTACCTACTAATCTAACAATATCATGAAAATTCACAACATATTAATTGTATTATGTGCCTTAGTGGCTTTAAGTTTTACATTTCCGCAGAAAGAAAAATTGCCCGAAGGTTTTGTTTACGTCAAAGAGATTATACCAGATTTAAATGTTGAGTTACGTTATTTTTCAACTCATAATTTTGTAGGTGATACGATTACAGGGTACAAATCAAACAGGTTGATTATGACAAAGCAATCTGCTGAGGCGTTACAAAAGGTTCAGGCCGAATTGCAAGAGCAAAATTTATGTTTATTGGTTTATGATGGGTATCGTCCGCAACGTGCCGTTAACCATTTTTCGCGTTGGGCAAAAGATTTAAATGATACCTTACAAAAGCAAGAATTTTACCCAAATGTAGACAAACGTTATTTGTTTAGAGATGGTTATATTGCGTCACGTTCTGGTCACAGTCGTGGGAGTACGCTAGACTTAACAATTATAGATGGCAACACTAATGCGCCTTTAGATATGGGTAGTCCTTATGATTTCTTCGGAAAAGAATCTTGGGTAGCACATCCAGATCTTACCAAAACTCAATTGGCTAACAGGCAATTATTGCAACAGGTCATGCTTAAGCATAATTTTAGAAATTACCCTAAAGAATGGTGGCATTTTACATTACGTTGGGAACCCTATCCTAAAACATTTTTTGATTTTGAGGTAGAGTAGTGCTCTATTTTAAATTTTTATGGATTAGTTGACCATATAGATCCATTGGCCATCATAGCGCGTCGAGGTAATTGTAATCCTGATACAATAAATTGAGCAAAATCTTCGGGCTGAAGTACAGTGTCTGTATTACCATCAGTGATTCCTAAATTTAAAGCCATATCTGTGGCAATGGTGCTTGGTGTTAACGTATTAACTCTAATGTTATTTTTACGAACCTCTTTCATTAAGGATTGTGATAACCCAATTACTGCAAATTTTGAAGCAGAATAAGCCGATGTACTCGCATTACCCGTTAAACCAGCAGTAGAAGAAACATTTATGATATCACCTTCATTTTTGTCAATCATATATGGAAGTACCTCTTTTGTTACATAATACATACCAAGTACATTAGTTTTAATAATGTCTTCCCATAATGTAGCATCCATGTCATTTAAAGTTCCAAAAGCTGCAATACCAGCATTATTAACTAAAATATCTACCGTTCCTAAATTTGAAATGATGTTTTTGATTCCTTTTTTAACGGCATCATAATTTCCAACATCAAACACTTCGTAAAACGCATTTACACCAAATGTTTTAAGTTCTAAAACGGTTTCATTTAATCTAGCTTCATTTCTTCCAGTAATAGCAACGTCAATTCCTAGTTTTGCAAATGCTATGGCAGTTGCTTTTCCTAATCCTTTGCTACCACCTGTAATGATGGCTTTTTTATGTTTTAATTGATCCATTTTAATTTAAATTTTTAGTTGTGTAAATGTATTTTAATATTTATTAAATGATGTTATGCAGACTTTAAAACAAACTTAAGAAATCTATAAAATTATTTGATTCTAATTCTCATAAGAAATTAAAATATCTGCTACTTTTTGTAAATCACTCTCATTAATCTCTGTTTTTGGTGCTAAAGGGAATGTTTGTTGCCCAGGTCTGCTTACAAAAGCAGCACGCCATCCAGCCCAAAGTGCACCAGCAACATCCCAACCATGTGCAGCAATAAGCATGCACTCTTTTGGTTGTGCGTTCATTTTATTTGCAGCCCAATTATAAACATCCTTAAAGGGTTTAAATTTTCCAACCGATTCTATACTTAATAAATCATCAAAATATTGTGTTAAGCCTGCATTTTCAATTTTAGTTTTAAGGCTTTCATTATTAGAGTTGGTTAAAGCCACAAGTGTAAACCCTTCATTTTTTAAGGTATGTAATGCATTGTTTACTTCAGGATGAGGTGGTAAATCTTGTAAAGCATCTACAACAATTTCTCTTGTTTTTTTTTCAGTAATTGTAATGTCATTATTAGCAGCAACCATTTGTAAAGCAGCAGCGCCAATATGTCCAAACGATTTGTATTGTCCGCTTGCCGAAACCACTAGAGTGTATTGTAGCATGGTTGTAAACCATAAAGACAGTAAGTCGTCTTTACCACCTAAAGCATTGCCAACCTGTTTTTTCATAACGGTTAGATCTAAAAGAGTTTCGTTTACATCAAAGAATAATACTTTAGGTCTATTTAAGCTGGTGTTTATCATGCTTTTTCTGCTAATAACTCAGTTAAAACTTGTTTAAAAGTATTTATAGGCTGTGCACCTGTGACAGCACTTTTACGGTTAAAAACAAAAGTTGGTACAGAGTTTACTCCCATATTTTTCCAATAGTTTTGTTTTTGTCTAACTTCTAATCGTGCTTCGTCACTATCTAATTTTGCTAAGGCTTCATTAGTATTTAAGCCAACTTCTAAAAGTGTTTCTTCTAGTATATCTTTTTTAGATACATCTTTTCTATCGCTAAAAAAGGCTTTTGTTAGTGCCATTTTTAATTCCGTTTGTTTTCCGAAGTTATGAGCATACTCTAATAACACATGCGAATCAAAAGTATTGACCATACGCATCTCGTCAAAATAATCGAATTTAAAGTCAAGTTCTGCACCAGCATCGGTCATCATTTGTTGTGATTCTCTTTGTTGCTCCAATGTAGAACCATATTTTTCAGTAATATGCTCAATAACATTTTGGCCTTCAGTTGGCATATTCGGATTTAACTCAAACGGTTGCCATTCGATTTCTATTTGATCTTTTAATCCTAATTCTGAAATCGCTTTTTCCAAACGTTTGTAGCCTATTGTACACCAAGGGCACACAACATCAGAAACAATATCTATTTTTAATGTATTTGTCATAATTTCTATTTTTAAATTTCAATTTAAAACTCATCATATGTTTTCATGATGAGTTTTAAACTTGTTAACTTATTTTTTGAAATCTTCTTTTGTTAAACCTGTATTGAATTTGATGTCGGTCCAGGTAACATTTATCCATGGATCATTTGAGACATCTGCCTTCCATGTAGATTTTTTATACTTTCTATGTGTTGGTATTAATAAACCATCAATAGTTTCATACTCTAGTACCATTAAAAATGGTGTTTCTATGACGCCAAAATCTGCAACAGTAAAGAGGAATTGATCAACTAATAGCGTTTTTTTATTAATGAATAATTGATAAATATCTGTAGGCTTATCATTTTTTGTTTCAAAACTCACTTTTACAATGTCATAGGTGTTACTGTTTATGGTTTGTTCACCTATGTACTCGTATTTTAAGCCATCATCTAATAATTTAGGCATCATGGCAAACCAATAAAAGTTAGTTGGTCTATTAAATTTAACTTTAGGCATTAATTTGTCATCAGTTACGATGGTATCATTGTGTTTGAGCCAAAATTCTTTACCGTCATAACCCTGTTCTATTTCACCTTCTAGCTCAGGTAAAGTTCTTTCATGAGTATGATAAGTACCAGAAGATAACTCACCATTAAACATATATTTTTCAGTAGAGATATCTTTTTTGCCATCAGGTGTTTGGTATGTGTAGGTGTAAACAACATCCTTCTTTTTATGAAGCGTATTGTAGTTGCCAACTTTTTGTACCATGTTGTGCACTATTTCATGGCCTTTATTTTGAAAGTCTTTAGTAGGTTGTTCTTGAGTTTTTGCGTTCTCGTTAGAGCCACATGAAAGTAGGAATAAGCTTAAAATGGTAGTAAAAGTAATGATTTTCATAACGTATGTTTAATATTTATAAGGTAGTGTTTTTTAATGTTATAGATAGTGCTTAATGCTATAAAGCTGTATGTTGAATTTATAAACCTTCCGAATTAACGGAAGGTTTAAAGCTATTAATCAACTTGTGGTTAAAGGGATTATTTAATTAAGATACCACATTATCTTTTGACCAAGCGAATTTTTGAAATCCAGAATCAACAGGAGTATTAGCAATATGATTAACATAATTACTTATTGTTTTTTGAGATAACCCTAAGATGATTTCTAATACATGTTTTTCTTCATATCCAGCAGTATAAAAAGCACTGAGTGCTTCTTGAGAAACATTACCACGATTTCTAACAATGCTTAAAGTTAGTGTACGTAAAGCTTCTAATTTTGAATCGTCTAAAGGTGTTTCGTTACGTAATGCTTCGGTGATAGCATCATCAACTTTCATCATTTTTGCAATGCCAGTATGTGCAGGAACGCAGTAATGACATTCATGTTCTACGTTAATAGTTTGCCATACAACAGTTAACTCTTCTTCGTTAAATGAGGTTTCTGTAAATAATTTGTGTAGTGTTTGGTAGGCCTCTAAAATTTGTGGAGAAGCAGCTAATACACCATGTAAACCAGGAATCATTCCATAAGCTTTTTGAGAATTTTCTAAAAATGATTTACTATCTTCTGGTGCAGTGTCAAGGTTGTGAACTTTTAATGTTGTCATAATTTTATTTTTAATGTGTTATAAATGTTAATTTTATCTAAACGTTCGTTTAGTTATTTTGTAAAAAAAATGTTTAAATGTTATTAAACGTCATCTCAATATAATCTTCAATTTCTTCTTTGGTGTTTACTCTAGATGCAGCTGCCAAACCATGTTTTGCGAGTAGCAAATAATTAGCTTGTTTAAGTATAGTGCTGTCATTTTTAGAGGTATCCATTTTTAATTTTTCAATGAATATATGCTTTAAATTATCCATAAAAATACTCATTTGCTCTTTAATTAAATGGTCTTCACTTTTTGAAAATTCATTATACGTATTAGTGACTAAGCATCCTTTTTGATGTCCTTGTTTAAAATTAGAATTGATAGAATCATAGAAAAACTGTTTAATATCGCTAACACCATTGGTGCCACTTTTTAATGTTTCTAAAGTATTACTTACATTTAACTTGTAATGTTTTAAGCTTTCTAGAAATAAACTGTGTTTATTACCAAAACTAGAATAAATCGAGAACTTATTTATGCCCATTTCTTTTTCAAGCATTTGCATAGATGTCGCTTCATAGCCATTTCCCCAAAAGAGGTGCATTGCTTTTTCTAAGACTTCGGTTTCGTTATATCCTTTTTTTCGTGCCATGTTTATTTTCTGTGAAAACGAAAACAATTTTAATTACCATACAAAACTAACCAATCGGTTAGAAATGAGAAAACTTTTAACACGACTTTAGTTTTTTAACTTAAAACTGCTTAACAATTTTATAGCATATTAAATACTTTCAACAAATTCTAAAAAGACTTTTTTATGTAATGCAAGATCTAAATTTGGTGACAACGATGCACGTACAATATAATCTTTATCGCCTTCTTTAGTGGTGCCTTGTGTTGATGTAGCTGGTATTGTCCAATAGCAACCTTTTAATTGTCCGTAGCTCACACAAAATTTACTTTCATCGGGAATTTTAGTTATCATCAAATTGATGAGTTTTAAATTTAAAGCTCTTTTATAGGCTTCTTTCTCTTCGTCTGAATCTCCTTTAGTAGGAAGCCCTAATGAAAATACTGATGGTGTAAATCCGTCTTTTGCTAATGCATCTGAAACAAAATTAATTTTTGCTTCCGGTAATGCTTCATGAATAAAATTAACGAACTGACGCGTATTTTTATAGGCAGCTTCAATTCTTTCATTCATAGAAGGCATTTGCTCTGCCAAGACTTCATATTGTTGGTCTGTAGCTTCATTATCACAAAGTTCTAAATGAGCTTCAATGTGTTGCATAAGTGTTGAGGTTTGCTCATTTCCGACGCAATAACCAGCAATACATTTTCCACCACTAGGAAACTTAGATCCACTAGCATAAGAAATTGTTCTCACAGTTGATAATATATCACCTTTACCTAAAAAGTGCACATTAGGACAAAAAGTTTGGTCTAAAATAAAAACGGGATCTATAGCCATCTCACCAGTAGCAGTTTTACGCTTTTTACTCAACGCTTCTTTTAATTTGATAAGATCAGGAACTTCAACTCTAGGGTTTGTAGGGATTTCTGCAATGATATAAGGCACAGCATCTTGCTTAGCAATATTGTCTAAAACCGTATGGATACTTTTCACCATATCATTATCACCATCTACAGGTAAATCAACTACCTCTACATTATCAATACAAGCCGCAACACGTCTTGCTTGGTCATTTGTACCACCATAACAATTTGGAGGTACAATAAATTTTATAGCTTTTCCTTCATGATTTTCTAAGGCATCATTGACTAATCCCATCATTATGGCATATTGTATTGATAATCCGCTAGAAGCCACTAAGGGTTTTAAAGTGGTATTTGTAATGTTTGCTATTAAATCTAAAACACGTGGTTTATTATTGCTATCAATACGCTTAGGTTCAATTGGCAATTGTGCCACGAGAGCTTTTAAAGCGTTAAGCGTATTTGCAGGAGACATAGCAATAGTTTCGCGTCGTCGTACATGTTGTATTTCTGAAATGTAACTTGCATTTTTCACACCATTAACAACCAACACACTTCCTAAATGTGCGTATAGATTTACGTAAAAGTCAACATGCGAATTTAGGGCAATACTTCCCATTTCATTTTGCTCTGAAATAAAAACAGTACTACCATCAAAATGCGTAATTGCGTCTATATGGTCTACCGCTTTTAACTCAAATTTATAGCCATAAACACGTTGTAAAACTTCTGCATCAAAACATTCTGGTAAGTTACCAGTATATACAATTTGTGTGTTTTTATTGATTAAAAGATTGTGACGTAAAATCGCCAAAACAGGAACCGTTTGAGAATCAAAACTAATCACATGTTCAGCATTTAAATCATATAAATTACCAATAGTCCATTCTAAAACACAAGATAAAGGATGACCTAATCGAATATAATCATAAGCCGTTGGTAATTCATTAAGAGCAGTTGATGCCGAATTATTGTGTTTATATAAGTCTTCAAACTTATTTAGAAATTCAGTTTTCGCCAATTTTTCATTGTAAATATCTAGTCGATGCGTTGTTAATCGCAACCAATCTGTTGGCATATTATTTAATACGTCTTCTATATAATTAAGCATGTGTTTGTCTTCCATAAATTGAGTTGCGAAGATACGCTAATTAGATTTTTTTATCGTGCCGTAGAACAAATTTGTGTTCTGTTTAACAGTTGTCTAAAATTTGGTTTTATCATTACAAAAGGACTTCTATTTTTTTCTTCGGAAATTTTAGTTGTTTAGAGTTTTTAGCTATTAAAGAATATAAGTTTTACTATAACAAGATTTATATTTAGACTGAGCACTCGTTGCAAGCGAACGTTAACATGAGGTCGTAATCATAGTTTTTCAAATAATAATCCCATAATATGAAACCCTTCTATTTCATTGTTATGATTTCTAATAAATTCAATCGGACTTATTGATATTTCAAGTACATCTTTAGATACAGAGCTTACTTCTTTTTTCCAAGCACCATGTCTATAATAGAAATAAAGCGTTCCATCATCTATTTTAAGTGTTTTGCTAATTTGAAAAGCTTTGTTGTAATAGTGTCCTTCAAATTCTTTAAATTCCTTTTCAGAATGTTCGTAAGGTTCAAACGTTTTAAAAAGCATTGGCTTTTCATGATCTAAATCATCGTATGTAAATTGTTTTTGACCGTCAATAAAACTAAACGTTACTATTGATGTATCATCCTCTCCAAACAAAAACCTATGATCACCTATTGGTATGAGCTCTGTAATTATATCGCCATCTAATGTTAACACTTGTAATTTTTGATCCTCTGTTTTTATAGTATTTGTTTTGAGGTCATCATCATTATAATAATAGATATATGAGCCTTCATATCGTTGTAATTGTTGGGTTGAGAGATTAATGGCCTTATTAGTGGCCGAGTGTTGTTCTACTAGTGTTCTTTTAGGTATAAATACGTCAATGAGTTTATAAAACCGATCTTTAAAATCCCAATCAAAAGTGTTTTGCGTTGTGAAAAAACCAAGGTCTAATTCTGGAAAATAAAGGTATTTTGAAACAAAACCGCTCATAATCATACCATCAAACCCTAATGCTTCGTAACCATTATGTGTTTCAAATTCTACTCCTAAACCAAAATTTATAACTGTTCCGTTATTTAATGTCGCTTTTGTGCACATTTTTTTCCAAATTTCTGGAGTTCCTATAGTTGAGTTTTTAAAATTTTGATGCCATTTAAACATATCGTTTGGGTGCGTTACTATTTGTCCATCACCTATATACAATAAGCCGTATTGATGTGTTTTATAAAACTGATTGTCGCTCTCAGTATAACCAATTGCTCGATTAGCAATCGTTCTATAACCATCTGTGTTTACAATGGTGTGATTCATTTTAAGTGGCTCAAAAATGTGTTTTTGTACGTAGTCTTCATATGCCATTCCTGAGGCTTTCTCAATAATAGCAGCTAATAAAATATAGTTTGTATTTGTGTAGTAAAAGTAGTCTCCTGGTGTAAAATTAAGTTCATTAATGTTTGTGATTATATGAGTCATCATTGAAGGTCTTATATAATCTCTCCAATCAATATCACAAACTTCTAGATAAGGGTCAACTTCTTTAATACCACTTGTTTGGTTGAGCAAATGCTCAATAGTTGGATTTCCTTTTTTATACTTTGGAAGGTTTTCAATGTATTTATAAGCTGGATCTTTAATAGATAATTTTCCTTGATGTTCCAATAATAAAACGGCAGCAGCTGTAAACTGCTTGCCAATAGAACCAATATCAAAAACGGTGTTACTTGTCACAGGAATATTATAATCTAGATTAGAACTTCCATACTGTTTTTCAACAATTATTTCATCGCCTTCATATACTGCAATAGAACATCCAGGTTGGTTAGGATCTACTTGGTAAAGTTTGTCAATATCAGCTTCTATATTTTGAGAGTTCACTTGAGTTGCTAGAAGGTAAAATGAGGATACTGTAAAAATCAATGCTATTCTATTCATGGTATTGGTTTTCTTTTAAAGAGCATATATTTTTGGAGTCGTTACAGTGTATCGCGTTTTAATCAAGGTTAATATGCTAAATTATTGTTATTTGAAATAATCACTGCTTGCTATGAGATAAAGTTCTGTTGTTTTTTCGAGAATATCAACCTAAATACTGCTTTCGCCTAAAATAGCCTTACATTTGCGCACAACAGAAAATGACGCTTATTACACAGAAGGTCATTTAAACACTAATTTGACCAAAATACATATATGTCATTTCAATCTTTAGGCTTATCTGAGCCTTTACTAAAAGCTATTAGTAAAAAAGGATACACTACACCAAGTCCAATTCAAGAAAAAGCAATTCCTCCAGTTTTAGAAGGACGCGATGTATTGGCTTCGGCTCAAACAGGAACTGGTAAAACAGCAGGTTTTACGTTGCCATTATTACATTATTTATCTGAAAACCCTAAAGCAAAATTTAGACCAATTCGTGCTTTAATTTTAACACCAACACGAGAACTTGCAGCGCAAGTACATCAAAGTGTTTTGGAGTACAGCGAGTTTTTAGATATTAGAAGTACCGTAATTTTTGGAGGTGTAAATCAAAAGCCACAAGCAGCTGCCATTCGTCGTGGCGTAGATGTTTTGGTTGCAACACCTGGACGATTATTAGATTTACACAGTCAAAATTTACTTTCTCTTAAACGCGTTGAAGTATTTATTTTAGATGAAGCAGATCGCATGTTAGATATGGGTTTTCTTAGAGATATCGAAAAAGTCATGAAAGTGATGCCAGAGAAACGTCAAAATTTGATGTTTTCTGCCACATTCTCTAAAGATATTAGAAAATTAGCTAACGGCATTTTAAATAATCCTGTACAAGTAGAAGCAACTCCAGATAATTCAACAGTCGAGGCTATTTCTCAAAAGGTGTTTCGTGTGGCTAAAGGAAAAAAGACTGGGTTGTTGGTTAAGCTCATTTCCGAAGGAAACTGGAAACAAGCCCTTGTTTTTACCAGAACAAAACATGGTGCTAATAAATTAACTAAGAAGCTTATTTCATCAGGAATTACAGCTGCAGCTATTCATGGTAATAAAAGTCAAGGTGCGCGAACAAAGGCATTGGCTGGTTTTAAAAGCGGAAAAGTAAGAGTCATGGTGGCTACAGATATTGCGGCACGTGGATTGGATATACCGTTATTGCCACACGTTGTAAACTTTGAATTGCCTAATATTTCTGAAGATTATGTTCATCGTATTGGTAGAACTGGTAGAGCAGGAGCTAATGGTAAAGCGATGTCGTTGGTTAGTGCAGATGAAACTAGCTATTTGCGTAGTATAGAAAAACTTATTGGTGAGAAAATAGAAGTAGAAATTGTTGAAGGTTTTGAACCAGATCCAAATGCATCTACAGAGCCAATTAAACAAGGCCAAGGTAGACAAAGAGGTGGAGGCAATAGAAGCCGAAATTCTAATTCTAGAAATTCTAGTGGAAACTCAGGAGGAAACTCAGGAGGTAATAGAAGTGGCTCCAACCGAAATAAAAGCGGTAATTCTAGACGACGAAACGATAGACGTAACTAGTAATGACTCCAGTTTTAAAACAAAAAATAATAGCTGTTTGTGATCAAAAGATTGCACAAAAAGGAGATAACGTCGGTTTGTCTTTCTATGCGTTTTTTAAAAATAAAAATGAAACTCCAGAGCTATTGATGGAAGCGGCAACATGGTGGATTGAAACGCATAAGCTTGATCATTTTGAAAAGGCGGTAAAGATTAAGAAAATGGTTGAATCACTGTAAATGGAAACTCAAAAAAATAATCCGCTACATGGCATTAAATTAGAGCAAATTGTTACCGATTTAGAAGCTCATTATGGTTGGGAATATATGGGAACCATCATAAATATTAGATGTTTTAACGATAATCCTTCAGTGAAATCTAGTTTAAAGTTTTTAAGACGCACACCTTGGGCGAGAACCAAGGTTGAACATATGTATTTAAATATGCTCAAAAATAAACGTTAACTTATTGTAATTGTCTCAATCCTTCATATATGACAATGCTAACAGCATTTGCTAAGTTCAAACTTCTAATATGTTTGCTATATAAAGGGATTTTGTAGAGCTGTTCTGTTTGATTTTCAACTATAGATTTTGGTAAACCAGCCGATTCTTTTCCGAAGATTAAAAACATGTCGTCTTTAAATGGAATATCCCAATGTGATTGCGTCCCGTGACTAGAAAAAAAAGCGAAATGTTTATTTGTGTTTATACTGAAAAAGGCCTCAATAGATTCATAGATCATAACATCTAAATGCTGCCAATAATCTAATCCAGCACGTTTTAGCCGACTATCACTTATTTCAAAACCGAAGGGTTTTACTAAGTGCAATTTAGAGCCAGATGCTAGAGCTAGCCTACCAATATTACCCGTATTGTTTGGAATTTCGGGTTCAAATAAAACGATGTTTAATGCCATAAAATAATAAAAGCCTAAATTAATTAATAATTTAGGCTTTTACTGTGTTGAGGGCAAAAAAGATTAACTCTTATTTTGCTGCTCTTTTATGGTTGTACTATCGATTTTAAAATCTTTAGTATTTGTTTTCTTAGCTACGCCTTCAGGATTGGTTGGAGTAGATTGCGTTGTTGTTCTTTTAAATTTTTTATTGTCTTTAATAATTCCCATGTCTTTCTTTTTTTTGATTCATTCTTAATATAATACATAAGACTGAAAAGGGCTGTTTAAATTCTCTTAAAACTTGAGTTTATGTTGTTAAGTTTTGTTAAAACCTAAAGTTTAACGTGTGGATTTTAAGGCTTTTATAAAAATTAATAGGAATTGGTAGTAGTCAAGGGCATTGTTATTCGTCTATCCTACCTATGTCATCGATATCATCAGAATAATCTAATTTTGGATCTGGCCCATAATTATTAGCACCAAATTCTCCTTCGGTAGCTACAAGAATTATATACCAAATGCGACCAATGACCGGAATTAAATTAATAAATACGTAACCACCACTTTTGCCAATATCATGCATTCGTCTAACATTGAGAGCTAGCCACGGAATTAATGTTGCCAAAATATAAATACCCAAGAGTGTGCCTACAATTGGTGTATCAAATAAATCGTCAACAAAAGATTGATACATTATTACTAATATAACTATGATAAGCTGAATTAAAACAAACATCCAGTACTCTTTACGTCTTGCACGTCCTGAGAAATTGGCATAATTATATCTAATCACTTGTAAATACCAATACATATATAAATTTTAGATTATAAATATCAAACATATATTTAATAGTAGTTCATTTTTTTGAATAAAAAAAACCTACTCTTTTGAAGTAGGTTCTTATTTATAATACAGAGAAATTATTAAATTTCTTTAGTACCTATTGTGTTAATTTCTTCATTATCTGCCGATTTTGGATCAGGACCATATTGGTTAGTTCCTTTATCACCTTCAGTTAAAACAAGAATAAGACTGTAAATAGGAATTAATATATACCATCCACTTTTTCCAACATCATGCATTCTTCTCACTGCAACTGCAATTGAAGGAATCATAACAGCAAAAAGATAGATATAAACGATTAACAAAATAAACGGACTTTCTAAAGCAGCAGCTAATAATCCTAAAATTATCATTCCACCATAAGCGAAAATCATATTAAACAGAACAAACATCCAGTACTCCTTACGTCTTGCTCTTCCATTAAAGTTTGCGTAATTATCTCTTACGACTTTTAAATACCATTTCATATTCTTAATTTATTGGTTAGTTATTTCCAAATATAGAATTTAATTCAATATTGAAGTTGTAAATTCTGAAATTTTAGATAAACGGTTTTTGTCTAAATGTTTAATAAATGCACTTCCAATAATAGCGCCTTTTGCATATTGCGTTGCTTGCTTAAATGTTTCATTGGTAGAAATACCAAAACCTACGATTTGCGGGTTTTTAAGATTCATATCAGCAATGCGTTTAAAGTATGACGTTTGCTCATCTCCAAAACCAGAGCGACCTCCTGTCACACTAGCGCTACTTACCATATATATAAATCCTTCGGAAATAGAATCAATAAACCTAATACGCTCCATAGATGTTTGAGGTGTAATTAAAAACACATTTATTAAGCCATATTTCTGAAAAATGGATTTATACTGCTCATTATAAACATCTACAGGTAAATCAGGTATTATGAGTCCGTCGATACCAATCTCTTGGCATTTTTTACAGAATGCCTCGACACCATATTGCAGTATAGGGTTAAAATAGCCCATAATTATTAATGGTATAGAAACCGTTTTTCGAATGTCTTTTAATTGACTAAAAAGAATATCAGTGGTCATTCCATTTTTTAAAGCTTGTGTAGAACTTGCTTGTATAGTTGGTCCATCTGCTAATGGATCACTAAACGGTAATCCTATTTCTATCATGTCAATATCACTTTTTTCTAAGTTTTCAATGATAGATACTGTATCGTTGAGGTTTGGATATCCTGCGGAAAAGTAAATAGATAGAAGTTTTTTGTCTTCTTTTAGTTTTTGATTTATTCTGTTCATGTTTACTTGAGTCGTCACCCTGAATTTATTTGAGGGTCACATTATTATTGTTTTTATTTCTTGTGAGATGCTGAAGCAAGTTCAGCATGACGAAATTTAGTTCGGTTTTGCGTTAAGGATTGAGGCGGCATCCTTTTTTGCCATTAAAAGCAAAAAAGATATAGCCGAAAGCCTGACCCTTGTGGTAACGCCATAATTCTACAATTTGAAATGTTCAATATAATTTTGTAAATCTTTATCACCTCGACCTGATAAATTAATCACGACAATATCATCTGGTTTAAATGTTTTCTGTTCAAAAACAGCAAAGGCGTGAGAGCTTTCAATGGCAGGAATGATACCTTCTAACTGACTTAATTCTAAACCAGCAGTCATGGCTTGATCATCTGTAATCGAGATAAATTCAGCACGACCAGATTTGTACAAATGTGCATGCATTGGCCCAACACCAGGATAATCTAAACCTGCCGAAATGGAGTAAGGCTCGGTAATTTGCCCGTCGTTAGTTTGCATTAGTAAGGTTTTACTACCATGAATAATACCTTCGCGACCTAAAACAGACGTCGCAGCGCTTTCACCAGAATGAATGCCTTTACCTGCAGCTTCAACCGCAATGAGTTTAACATCTGTATCGTCTAAATAATGGTAATAAGCACCAGCAGCATTACTGCCTCCACCAACGCAAGCAATGACGTAATTTGGTTTTGTAGTCCCTTCTTTATCTTTTAGTTGCCATTGAATTTCTTTGGAAACTATAGCCTGAAAACGCGCCACCATATCTGGATAAGGATGAGGACCAACTACGCTACCAATAATATAATGTGTGTCTACAGGATTGTTTATCCAGTCGCGAATGGCTTCATTGGTGGCATCTTTAAGCGTGCGACTTCCAGATAGTGCTGGTCTTACTTCGGCTCCTAACATTTTCATGCGAGCTACGTTTGGTGCCTGGCGAGTAATATCAATTTCTCCCATATAAACAATGCATTTAATGCCCATTAAAGCACAAACAGTTGCCGTTGCTACACCATGTTGTCCTGCTCCAGTTTCGGCAATAATTCTTGTTTTGCCTAAGCGTTTTGCCATTAAAATTTGGCCGATAGTATTGTTCACTTTATGTGCGCCAGTATGATTTAAATCTTCACGTTTGAGATAGATTTTTGTAGTATACTTTTCGCTTAATCGCTTGGCAAAATAGAGTGGAGAAGGGCGACCAACATAATCTTTTAATAATTGGTCAAATTCTTCTTTGAAAGAAGGTTCTGCCATTATTTTGAGGTAGTTTTGTCGTAACTCTTCTACGTTTGGATAGAGCATTTCTGGGATGTATGCACCTCCAAATTCTCCATAATAGCCTTCGTCGTTGATGTTGTATGTCATTATTATATGTTTTTGTCATGCAGCGCTAAACTTGCATCTCTATTAAAGATTTTTTACGTTGCTCTGAATTACATTTTTAAACGTTTCTAATTTATCTACAATTTTTAACCCTTGGTTGTTTTCAAATTTGCTATTTACATCTATTGCATGGCAAAATATAGCTTCGGGTCTTTTTAAAAATGTAGCGATTTGATGTGTTTCATTTAGCCCAATTCCGCCACTTAAAAAATAGGGTTTTATAGAGGTGTAATTTTTTAAAACACTCCAATCAAACGTATAGCCATTTCCTCCAGGTTGCTTTCCTTTGGTATCAAACAAATAGTAATCGCAAACATTCTCATAAGGTTCTAAGCTTTTAAAGTCAAAAGTGTCTTTAATAGAAAATACTTTTATAACTATACAATTTAGGTCTTGTAGTTGTTTACATAATTCTGGAGATTCATTACCATGTAATTGTACGCCTTGTAAGTTATGTTTGTTGACGATTCCTTTGATATAATCATAGGTTTCATTTACAAAAACACCAATTTTTTGAATGTCTTTTGATAACTTAGGAATGGTACCATTAAAATAACGTGGTGATTTTTTGTAAAAAATGAAACCCATAAAATCTGGATGTAATTGTGAAACATCTAAGATGTTGCTTTCATTTTTCATTCCGCAGACTTTTATTTTCATGATTGTAAGTCTTTAATAAATTGTTTAGCACTGTCTCCTGCATTATCAGTTTTCATAAAATTCTCTCCTATTAAAAACCCTTTGTAGCCATAAGGTTGTAAAGTTTTTATAGCGTTAATATTACTTATACCGCTTTCAGATACTTTTACAAAATCGTTTGGAATCAATTCACTTAATTGCTTGCTGATTTCTAGACTAACTGTAAATGTTTTTAAATTTCTATTATTAACGCCTAACATATCTAGACTTGGCATTAAAGATTTATGCAGTTCTTTTTCATTGTGCACTTCTAGTAAAACATCTAAATGTAGTGTTTTAGCGAGTTCAGAAAACTGTTTAATTTCAGCTTTTGTTAAAATTGCTGCAATGAGTAAAATGACATCGGCTCCATATGCTTTGGCTTCTATAATTTGATACTCGTCAATAATAAACTCTTTTCTTAATAGAGGTAAATTACAACTTGCTCTTGCTGTGAGTAAATCGTCTAGACTACCTCCAAAATATTTACCATCTGTCAATACAGACATTCCACAAACACCTGCACTTTCATAACCTTTGGCAACATCAAAAACATTTAAATCATGATTAATAACTTGTTTTGAAGGCGATCGTCTTTTGTGTTCTGCAATGATTCCTGTAGTGCTTACTTTTAGTTTTTCGGATAACGAAAACGTATCTCTTTCAAATAGGATAGATTGCTCTAGTTGTTTTATAGGAATGAGTTGCTTACGAAGGTTAACTTCTATGCGTTTGTCGTTTACTATTTTTTGTAATATATCCATCTTGTGGTTTTCGTTGACCTGATTGTGTAACAGGTTTTTATTGGTTGTCAAGCTAAAATCGAAAATTCATAAACATCTTAATTTAGAAATAGATAGTCATGAATAAATTGGTTTAGCATCAGGTTATCTACTCAATTCAACTAGTCTATCGAGACTAGCTTTTGCTCTACCACTGCCTAAACTGTCTTGTGCTAAATAAAAGCCTTCTTGAAGTGAAATCCCTTTAACGGTTGCAATAGCTAAACCTGCATTGGCACAAACCACATTGTTTTGAGCTTCTGTTCCTTTGCAATTGATAATATTCTTAAAAATTTTGGCAGCCGCTTTTACAGAGGAACCACCAAATATTTCAGATTGTTCTATTGGCTTTAATCCTAAATCTGATGGGCTTAACATGCTTTCAGATGTATTTGATATAATCTTCGCATTTCCGGTAAGGGAAATTTCATCATAACCATCGAGTGCATGTACGATGCTATAATTTTTATCTGTGTTTTGGTAAAGATATCCGTAAATACGTTGTAATTCTAGATTAAACACACCAACCATTTGATTTTTTGGGAACGATGGATTTACCATTGGTCCCAACATGTTAAAAAATGTTTTTACGCCTAGATCCTTACGAATTGGAGCTACATTTTTCATAGCTGGATGAAATAAAGGAGCATGCAAAACACATATGCCAGCTTGGTCTATGGAGTATTTTAAAAAATCTGATTTATTAGAAAAATGAATCCCTAAAGCTTCCATAACGTTTGACGATCCCGAAGCAGATGATACACCATAATTGCCATGTTTGGCAACTTTAACTCCTGCACCTGCAGTAATAAAAGACGCAATGGTTGAGATATTAAATGTGTCTTTACCATCACCACCAGTACCACATAAATCGATGGCATTAAACTCTGATAAGTCTACAGGAATACACAATTCTAATAGGGCATCTCTAAACCCTTGTAACTCTTCTAGAGTGATACTTCTCATCATATAAATTGTGAGAAAAGAAGCGATTTGACTTTGATTGTATTTTCCTTCGGAAATTTTAACCAACACATTTTTAGCTTCTGTACTAGAAATGCTTTCGTGGTTTATTAATCTATTTAGTATGTTTTTCATATGTTTTTCCCACGACAGTGGGAATCGTTTTAATTCATCTTCAATTTAGAAAGGATTCCGCGTCAATTACGTAATGACAGTGCTAACTATTCACCCAGTTCTCTAAAATTTGTTTTCCATGTGGAGTTAGCACGCTTTCTGGATGGTATTGTACGCCTTTAACATCGTAAATTTTATGACGTAATGACATTATTTGTCCGTTACTATCAACCGATGTAACTTCTAGTTCATCTGGTAAATTAGGGTTTACAACCCAAGAGTGGTATCTACCTACTTCTATAGATTTATCCATGTTTTTGAATAGCACTTCATCATCAACTGTAATTTTTACGTGAGTTGCTACACCATGATAAACATCGTTCAAATTTATAAGCGAGCCTCCAAAAACTTCGCCAATGGCTTGTTGACCAAGACAGACACCTAAAATACTTTTGGTAGGTGCATAAGTTTTTATGATGGTTTTTAATAATCCTGCTTCATCAGGTATTCCAGGTCCTGGAGATAAAACAATTTTTTGAAAATTGTCAACCTCTTCAAGCGTAAGCTTGTCGTTTCGTTTTACTATTACGTCACAGTTTAGGTCTTCTAAATAGTGCACCAAGTTGTATGTAAAACTGTCGTAGTTATCTATTACTAATACTTTCATATTTCTTCAGCCATTTCAATTGCTTTTGTTAACGCTCCTAATTTATTATAGACTTCTTGTAATTCATTTTCGGGTACAGACTTTGATACCAGTCCTGCGCCTGCTTGCCAATGTAAATGATGGTTTTTACTCATAAAAGTTCGTATCATAATGGCGTGATTATAATTGCCGTTAAAATCCATGAAACCAATGGCGCCTCCATAAAAAGCTCTGCTAGTTTTTTCATATTTTTCAATCAATTGCATTGCTTTATGTTTTGGTGCTCCACTTAAAGTTCCTGCCGGAAAAGTGTCTGCAACAACTTGCATGGTTGCTGTGTTGTCATGCACTTTACCGGTTACTTTGCTCACTAAATGTATAACGTGAGAGAAAAACTGCGCTTCTCTATATGTTTCTACTTTAACTTCACTTCCATGACGACTTAGGTCGTTTCTAGCTAAATCAACTAACATAACATGTTCTGAATTTTCTTTGATATCTTCAGCTAATTCTTTTGCTAATTTTTGATCTTCTTCATCGTTTCCTGTTCTTTTAAACGTACCTGCAATAGGATGAATTTCTGCTTGTTGATTATTAACGACAAGTTGTGCCTCTGGCGAGCTACCAAAAATTTTAAAATTTCCGTAGTCAAAATAAAAAAGGTAAGGTGATGGATTTATACTTCGCAATGCTCGATATACGTTAAATTCATCACCTTTAAAGGCTTGAGAGAATTTTTTTGAAAGTACCAATTGAAACACATCGCCTCTTGCGCAATGTGTTTTTGCTAAATCTACTTGTGCTTTATATTCATCATCTGTAAGATTTGATGTGATATTGGAGTCTGTTTTGAAATTATAAGACGCAAAATTCTTTGAACCTATAAGTTGTAAAACTTCATCAATATTGTTTTCGGCTTCAAAACAATGTGCAAAAACATAGGCTTCGTTTTTAAAGTGATTTATGGCAATGATATTTTGATAAACCGCATAGTAAATATCAGGAATTTCTAATGAATCTGGTTTTTTGCTAATCTCAATATCTTCAAAATATTTAACAGCATCATAAGCTGTATAACCAAAAATACCGTTATTAATGAACTTAAACTCTTCATCAGAATTGACTTTAAATCGCTTAGTAAACTTGTGGATTTCTTCAGTAACCGAAATATTTAAAGCGTTGTTAGTTTTTGAGCTTCCATCAGGATAATGCTGTTCTATAACATCATTAGCCACTTTAATTGACGCGATAGGATTAAAACATATATAAGAAAAACTATTATCGTTGGCATGATAATCACTACTCTCTAATAGTATACTATTTGAGAATTTATCTCTTATTTTTAAGTAAATACTCACAGGTGTAATGGTGTCTGCTAATATTTTTTTGTAATGTGTATATAAACTAAATGTTTTCATGTATGCTAATTTGTTTCAGTACAATTGTAGTACTGTTTAAAAATGAAAAAAGGCTTGTCGTGATAGACAAGCCTTTTTGATATGTTATTTTAAATATACCTATAGGGTTAGTTCACGACGTTTTCGTTTCTAGAATTCCACCACCAAGTATGATTTAAATTTGTGTTCATGTTTGTAATAATTTTCAAATATAAGTATCAATTTTTAGTTTTCAAATATATTTGAGTAAAAAAGAAAAAGATTCCTATTATTATAGAAACCTTTAACTTATTGTAAGCTATTGATTTTAAGTGTGTCTTAGAATTTTAATGCTACATTTAAATCAAACTCATCATAAATAGCTTTGTCTTTTAGCCCATCAAAAAAGCTAGCAGAACCATATTTAATATCGTATTTAGTTCTATCTACTTTTATATTTGCCGTTGCTGAGTTATTATTAATCATCATATTAAAAGTAACAGGGTTTGTTTTACCTTTTATCATTAAATCTCCAGTAACTGTATAATTTCCACCTGTTCCATTTACATCTGTAATAGTTAAGGTAGCTGTACCGTATTTACTTGTACCAAAAAAATCGTCTGATTTTAAGTGACCTTCTAGTTTCTCTTTTCCTTTGCCAGCTTCTAAATCTGTTACTGAGATTGAAGCCATGTCTATAGTAAAATTACCACCACTTAAGTAATCATTTTCAAAAAGTAAAACGCCTTGACTTAAATTAATTGTTCCTTGGTGTGAACCTGTTACTTTATGACCTTTCCAGGTTATCGTAGACTCTTTTACTTTAATTTCTTTTTTAAAAATAGTTGTAAATGATGCAAATGATAATGCTAATACTACGATAAAAGCTGATTTTAAGATATTCTTTTTCATTGATTTGTGTTTAAATTTGTTTTTGTTTTATTGAATTTTATGTAATAATCTATTTAATTCTTCTAATTCTTTAATTGTCAATTTTGAAGTTACTTTCTCTTCAGTTTCATTAACAATTGTATCCAATTCTAGTAATTTGTTTAGACCTGTTGCTGTAATGTAAATTTCAATTTTACGTCTATTATTTTTACACTCAGTACGCTTTACAAAGTCCTTTAAAATTAGTTTGTCTATGAGACGAGTTGTATTACTCATTTTATTAACCATACGTTCTTGGATGTCTTGCAGGTTTAAAGGATTGCCTTTTTGACCTCTCAAAATTCGTAAAACATTAAATTGCTCAATTGATAAGTCATGAGGTTTTAATACACTTAGCATTTCAGTTTTTACAACTGTATTGGTCAAAAATAAATTGATAACAGTTTGCCTAGATAAGGGTAAATTGGCAGTTGTTTTTAATTTTAAATTTAATTCTTTCATATACAATTATTGTATATACAAATGTAGCGTTAATATCGATAGAGTAAATTAATGTTTTGTTAAATTTAATGGGATGCGTTTTTTGATTTTTAACTTTATAGTATGAAGTATTTATTTATAATCTTAGCTACTACATTTTTTTTCTACGGAAATGGGATGTCAACAGTTAAAATTTCAGAAGACACTACAATAGAATCTGTTAAAAGACCTTTAAAGGTTTATAATTATAATGAATTGGAAGCCTACTTAAAAACTAAAGATGATAATAAAACATACGTTATAAATTTTTGGGCAACATGGTGTGCGCCTTGTGTAAAAGAATTACCATATTTTGAGGCGTTAAACGCTAATTACTCTAATAAAAATGTTGAGGTTATTTTGGTGAGTTTAGACTTTCCGAAGCAAATAGAATCAAAACTAGTCCCATTTTTAGCTAAAAAAGGATTACAAAGTGAAGTTGTGGTTTTAGACGATGTAGATTCTAATACTTGGATTCCTAAGGTGAATAAAGATTGGAGTGGTGCCATACCAGCAACCGTAATATATAATAAAGATAAGAGTAAATTTTACGAGCGCTCTTTTGATTATAAAGCTTTAGAAACTGAAGTAAAACAATTTTTAAAATAAACATTGATTATGAAAAATACATTAAAAGCGTTTTTAGCTTTAGTTGTGGTTATCTCTACTTTTGCATTTACAACTGTTAGTCCTGGTTATGATGTTGGAGATATTGCAACAGATTTTAAATTAGAAAATATAGATGGTAAAATGGTCTCCATGGCAGATTATAAAGATGCCAAAGGATTTATTGTCATTTTTACATGTAACACATGTCCTTATGCCGTAGCTTATGAAGATAGAGTAGAGGCTTTGAATAAGAAATTTGCAGATAAAGGCTATCCTGTAATTGCAATTATGCCTAACAATACCGATGTGAAACCAGGTGATAATATGGAGTCTATGCAAGCTAGAGCTAAAGCGAAAGGATTTACGTTTCCTTATTTAATGGATAAGGGGCAAAAAATCTATCCGCAATATGGTGCAACAAAAACACCACATGTTTATGTTTTAGAAAATACTAAAAAAGGACCGCAAGTAAAATACATTGGTGCTATTGATGATAATTATCAAGATGCAAATGCCGTTAACAAAACTTATGTTGAAGATGCTGTAAATGCTTTGCTAGACGGTAAAGAAGTGCCAGAAACAAAAACCAGAGCTATTGGTTGTTCTATTAAGGTATAACCGATTATAAATATTAATTTTAACAATCCGGAGTGTAACACTTCGGATTTTTTTTCGTCTTTATGTAAAAATATCCTAACGAAACGTTAAATTTGCATGATTATTGATGTATAAAAAACTATGGCAGATTTAACACAAAACGAATGGACTTCTAAATTAAATGCAGATGATAATGCAGTTGTTTTAGATGTGAGAACACCAGAAGAAGTAGCAGAAGGTATCATACCAAATGCAATTGCTATTGATATTTATAAAGGTCAAGGATTTATTTATGAGCTTGAAGAACTTGATAAATCTAAAACGTATTATGTGTATTGTAGATCTGGAGGACGCAGTGCTCAAGCGTGTAATGTTATGAATCAGTTAGGGTTTAAAAATACTTATAATCTTATTGGAGGCTTCATGGAATGGACAGGTGAAGTAGCTTCAATTTAAAAATCAATTAAAATGAAAAATAAATTAATAATTTATTGCTTTGTGCTTTTTGCGTTTGCATGGAGTTGCGAAGAAAAAACAGAAAATGAAGTTATCATGGTTTCTACTGAAGAAATGCAAGAACTGTTAGAACTAGAAGATATACAATTGGTAGATGTAAGAACAGCAGAAGAATATGAAACTGGTTATATAGAACATTCACAAAATATAGATTATATGTCGCCTACATTTGATGAGGAATTGACTAAGCTAGACAAAACAAAACCTATCATGGTATATTGTAAGTCTGGTGGACGAAGTGGAAAATGTTCTAAAAAACTTAAAGAGGCTGGCTTTAAAAAAGTTTATGATTTAGAAGGCGGAATTGCAAAATGGCAATTTGATGGTAATGAAATTAAAACGATTGAATAGTATTTAAGCAAACAATTAAAACTAATAAAAACCGAACAATATGTTCGGTTTTTTTAGGTCTATATGTTAAGTCTATGAGCCGTGTTAGAATGACGTTAAATACTACCGTAAAATCCTTTAGTTTTTCATAAATTAGCATCTTCTAACCTAATTATTCTAAATGAAAAATTTAATTATCGCACTTTGTGGTTTACTTGTTTTTTCTATTTCTACAAACGCTCAAGTATTAGAACCTGTTACATGGGAAACATCTATTGAAAAAATTTCAGATACCGAATATGATTTAATTTCTACAGCTACAATTGATAGTGGTTGGCACTTATATTCTCAAACCGTACCAGATGATGGTCCTATTCCAACAACCTTTCTTTATAAAGCACATGGAGATTATGAATTGGTAGGAAGTACCAAGGAAGAAGAAGGTCATACCGTTGACGATCCAATTTTTCAAATGCGTATTAAGTATTTTGGTGATAAAGCTGAATTTAGACAACGTATTAAGGTTTTAAATCAAGAATTATCTATTGTTGAAGGTGAAGTCGAGTACATGGCTTGTGACGATGAGAAGTGTTTACCTCCAGATTATGTAGATTTAAAATTTACACTACAACCTTCAGAAGATTCTGCAGTTTCTTTTAATGCAAATTCAAATGCTACTTCTGGAATTTTAGAACCTGTAAAATGGAAAGCTTCCGTAGAAAAAATTTCAGATACAGAGTATGTTTTAGTGTCAACAGCAACCATTGATGAGCATTGGCATTTATATTCCCAAACAGTTCCTGATGGAGGACCAATACCAACTACTTTTGACTACACTTTAGATGAAGGTGTAGAACTTGTTGGAAAAACTATTGAAGATAAAGGCGTTACTGTTCAAGACAAAGTCTTTGAGATGGAAGTCAAATATTTTGAACATACCGCAGAGTTTAGACAGCACATAAAACTCTCAAACAAAGACATAAAAAACATAAAAGCTGAAGTTGGCTTTATGGCTTGTGACGACGAAAAATGTTTAACGCCTAGTTATATAGATTTAGACTTTGATGTAACTAAAAGTGTTGCAGCAAAGCAAGGTATGCAAGCTGGTTCTACTCAAAATGAAGGCGACAGTAAGAGTTTATGGTCTATTTTTATTATAGCTTTTTTCTCAGGTTTTGCAGCATTGTTAACACCTTGTGTATTTCCAATGATTCCTATGACAGTAAGCTTTTTTACCAAGCAAAGTAAATCAAAAGCAGCAGGCATTAGAAATGCCATTATTTACGGTTTATCAATTATTGTAATCTATGTGTTATTAGGTGTAGTTGTGAGTTTAATTTTTGGAGCAGACGCTTTAAATGCACTATCTACCAATGTTTGGTTTAACCTTATATTCTTTGCCTTATTAATGATATTTGCAATTTCATTCTTGGGAGCATTTGAAATTATGTTGCCTAATTCTTGGGCAAATAAAGTAGATTCTCAAGCCGATAGAGGCGGACTTATTGGTATTTTCTTCATGGCATTGGCTTTGGCAATTGTGTCATTTTCTTGTACAGGACCAATTGTTGGAACCTTACTCGTTGAAGCAGCGGCTGGAGGAAGTCAAGTAGGCCCAATTGTTGGGATGTTAGGATTTTCATTAGCAATAGCATTACCATTTGCTTTGTTTGCAGCTTTTCCAGGTTGGTTAAATTCACTGCCAAAATCTGGTGGTTGGCTCAATACAGTAAAAGTCGTTTTAGGATTTTTAGAATTGGCTCTAGCATTTAAATTCTTATCTAATGCAGATTTGGTTTCGCAATGGCACATCTTAGAAAGAGAAGTGTTTATTGGTATTTGGATTGCTATTTTTGGAGCCTTGACGTTGTATCTCTTCGGAAAAATCCAACTACCACACGATTCTCCGTTGAAGCACATTTCCGTAGGACGATTACTTTTAGGATTATTGACATTGTCCTTTACAGTGTATATGATACCAGGACTTTGGGGAGCACCATTAAATTTAATTAGTGCCTTTCCACCACCTTTAGATTATAGTGAGTCACCTTATGGAGTTGGTAATTCTCGAGGTGGAGCAAGTACAAGTTTGTCAGATCATGGTGATTTGCCAGATGGTGGACATTTATTAGCGCCTCATGATATCTTAGCATTTAACGATTATGATAAAGGTTTGGCTTACGCTAAAACTGTAGGAAAACCAGTGATGATAGATTTTACAGGTTGGGCTTGCGTAAATTGTCGTAAAATGGAACAAAACGTTTGGGTAGAACCTAAAGTATTAGAGAAACTTAAAAATGATGTGGTTTTAATTTCATTATATGTTGATGATAAGCGAAAATTAGACGATGATGAAATTGTAGATTCACAACTCAAACCAGGAAAAAAACTCAAATATATTGGACAAAAATGGAGTGAGCTTCAAACCATAAAATACAAAACCAACACGCAACCTTATTATGTGTTGATGGATCATGATGAAAACAATCTAAATACACCTGTAGCCTACACTCCAGATGCTGATGTGTATTTTGAATGGCTAGAGGATGGTATTGGTAAGTTTGAGTAATTCTTTTTTACTATTGAATGTATAAAAAAATGGCAATCTAATTTTAGATTGCCATTTTTAATATAAAGAAAACTATACTTTTTAGTTTTTCAATTTATCTGCATGCATTGCTCTAAGTTTTGCTAGTTTAGGGTCAATTACAATGGTGCAATAATCTTGTCTTTGATTACTATTGTAAAAATCTTGATGTTCTGCTTCGGCTTCAAAAAACTCTCCTAATTTACTAATTTCTGTCACAATAGGATTTTCAAAGTAAGGCGAAACTTTTTTTACAACAGCTTCTGCAATATTCTTTTGGGCATCATTATGATAAAATATCACCGAGCGATACTGTGTTCCTATATCAGCTCCTTGACGATTTAATGTTGTTGGGTCATGGCTTGTCATAAAAATGACTAGCAAATCTTCAAATGAAATGATATTAGCGTCATAGGTGACTTGAACCACTTCGGCATGACCAGTTAGTCCAGAGCAAATCTCTCTATACGTTGGTTTGCCTGGAACAGTTCCGCCACTATAGCCAGAGACGACTTTTTCTACGCCTTTAATTTCATTGTATATGGTTTCAATACACCAAAAACAACCACATCCTACGGTTAATTGTTCTATTTTTTTACTTGTCATTATTATGCTCCTCTATTTTAGAATCTAATTGCATAGATTCTGAATTTATACAATAACGTAATCCGCTTGGTGCTGGTCCATCAGGAAATACATGGCCTAAATGTCCATCACAAGTGTTACACATAACTTCAACGCGAACCATACCAAAAGACGAATCTTTATGATATTTAATGGCATTAGGTGTGATAGGTTGTGTAAAGCTAGGCCAACCAGATCCAGATTCAAATTTTATAGTAGAATCAAACAAAGGTGTGTCACAGCATATGCAGTTATATTGTCCTTCGTCATAAATACTACAAAGTGCTCCACTATGTGGACGTTCAGTGCCTTTTTGACGTGTGATTCTATATTGCTCTAGTGTTAATTGTTGACGCCATTCTGCTTCGGTTTTTTCAACTCTACGGTTTGGAGTTGGGTTTCCATTTACGGAGTACTTTATAATATCTTTCCAAGTTAACATACTGTATGGTTCTTTCTGTTTTTATTGATTGTATAAGTCGAAAACTAAACGAATTTCTTACAGTTTAAATTTTCTAAGCAAAATTCAATTCTTTGTAAAATCTTGCATTATAAAGTTACATGATAAATACCATACATAGACTATTAATTTCTTAATTTAACGTCTGTTTTATGAGTTTGTACGTATATTAATCACAACCAACTATTATATTTTATTTATGACATTTACTTTCAAGTCGAAGTGGCTTAAACGACTAATGAAAGCCGCTTTAGCAGGACTCCTATTGTTAGTGCTATTCTGGTTTTCGGTTTATATTGGACTTTGGGGTAAACTCCCAACTAAAGCAGATTTAAAAGATATTAAACAAGCCGAAGCGTCGTTGTTATTAGATGTTGATAGTGAACTTCTTGGAAAATATTTCATTTTTGATAGACAAGTTGTGTCGTACAATGAATTGCCAAAACATTTGGTAGACGCGCTTGTTGCTACCGAAGATTCTCGTTTCTATGAACATGGAGGTGTAGACTATATGAGTTTATTACGCGTATTCTTTAAATCTATTTTAATGCAAGATACGTCGTCTGGTGGAGGAAGTACAATTAGCCAGCAATTGGCAAAAAACATATACGGTAGAGAACGTCATGGTTGGTTTACCATGCCAGTTAATAAAGTTAAGGAAATGCTTTTAGCGAGACGTTTTGAGAGTATGTATTCAAAACAAGATATCATTGCTTTATACTTAAATACAGTGCCATTTAGTGAAAATGTCTTCGGAATAGAAAGCGCATCACAACGTTTTTTTAGTAAAAAAACAAGCGAGTTGAATCTTTCAGAATCGGCAACTTTAGTTGGAACTTTAAAAGCACCTCATGGTTATAACCCAAGATTGTTTCCAGAGCGAAGCCAATTACGTCGTGATGTTGTTTTACAGCAAATGGTTAAAGCTCAGTATATAGATGACACTTTAAAAAAGAAAACCAATGCAGAGCCACTTGAAACCAAATACCAAAAATTTAATCATACAGATGGCGTTGCTCCCTATTTTAGAGAAAAAATCAGGTTAGAGGTTAAAACATTACTTGATAGTTTAAATACTACAAATGATACTGAGTTTGATTTATATAAAGACGGATTGAAAATTCATACCACCTTAGATATTAATATGCAACGCTATGCAGAACATGCTATGCAGCAACATATGAAAACGTTACAGAAACAATTTGAAAATGCCTATGGCAAAAATGCACCTTGGTTAAAAAACAACGCATTAATTGAAAAGGAAATAAAAAATTTACCACTTTATAAAAAGCTTAAAAAACAAAAACTATCAGATGAAGCTATTTTAGATAGTTTGAATGTTAAAACTAAGTATACAGGGTTTTCTTGGGATGAAACTGATGTTTTAGAAGGTTCAATTCTAGACAGTTTAAAGCATGCTATAAAGTTTTTAAATACAGGTTTTGTTGCTGTAGAACCTCAAACAGGTGCTATTAAAGCCTATGTTGGTGGTATTGATTTTGAACATTTTAAATTTGATCATGTATCAGTAGCCAAACGTCAAGTAGGTTCTACATTTAAACCTATTGTGTATGCAACGGCTTTAGAGAATGGCGTGGAACCATGTTCGTATTATTCGGTAAAAGAAGTGACCTATACTAATCAAAAAAATTGGACTCCTACAAATGGCGGAAAACAAGAAACAGATAGACATCTCAACTATTCAATAGAAAAAGCGTTGAGTGAATCTATCAATACCATTGCAGTTAAAGTACTCGAAGATGTGGGAATTCATACTGTAATTGATCAAGCTAAAAAAATGGGAATTACTGCAGATTTGCCAGAAGTACCATCTTTAGCTTTAGGTACTGCGGAAATATCAATGCTTGAACTTATTAGAGCTTATACAAGTTTTGCTAATGAAGGTCGTGTGTCTCAACCTTTTTATATTACAAAAATTGAAGATAAATTTGGGACTATAATCTATGAACGCGAAGTAATTGAGGCTTCTCCTGAAGTGTTTTCTAACGATACACAACAACTCATGGTAGAAATGATGAAATCAACCATTAATTCTGGAACTGCAGTGAGAATGCGTTCTAAATACGGACTTAAAAACGATTTAGCCGGAAAAACAGGAACCACGCAAAACAATAAAGACGGTTGGTTTTTAGGGATTAGTCCAAAGTTAGTGATGCTATCTTGGGTTGGAAATGACGATCATCGTATTGGATTTAGTAATACAGGTATTGGTCAAGGTGCAAATTCGGCATTACCAATTGTAGCTTTGTTTTTACAGCAAATGAATAGAGACCCAGAGTTTAACTCAATTACAAAAGCTCGGTTTGAACCGCCTTCCGAAGCTATAAAAAATGCGCTAGCTTGTGAGACCGAAAAGCGTGACGGTTTCCTAAAACGTCTTTTCAAAAAAGACCAAAAAGAGCGAGAATTTGATACTGCTTCCGAAGAAAAAGACAAAAAGAAAAAGAAAGGGTTGTTTGGGTTTTTAAAGAAGAAGGAGAAAAAGGATGATAATGAATAGTTGAGCGGGTTAATGGTGTTTGTTTGCAGTTTAAACCATTAAAGTTGATTTGTTTAATTGAAAAAATTAGTTAAAAATAAGTTTTTGGGTACCATTTTAAAATAAGTAATTTCATGAATATAAAAGAGTCTTATTTAGGCTCTTTTTTATGTTGAATATTAGACGAAAATTAACGATTGTGTCGTATTTTTATAGTCTAAAATTCAGGATATGGAAGACATGCTCTTTTATGATAGAATGCAGTTTGCATTTACTATTACATTTCACTATTTATTTCCGCAATTAACCATGGGATTATCGTTATTGATAGTCTATTTTAAAGGCAAATTTTTATATTCTAAATTGGAAAAATATAACGATGCTGCGAAATTCTGGATGAAAATTTTTGCGCTTAATTTTGCCATGGGAGTAGTAACTGGTATTCCAATGGAATTTCAATTTGGTACCAATTGGGCAAAATTTTCTGAACTTACAGGTGGTATTATTGGCCAAACGCTAGCCATGGAAGGTATGTTTTCCTTCTTTTTAGAATCTTCCTTTTTAGGCCTCTTTCTCTTTGGTGAAAAGCTATTGGGACATAAACTGCATTTTCTTACTGGTTTTCTCGTCTTTTTGGGCTCTTGGGCTAGTGGTTATTTAATTATAGCAACACATTCTTGGATGCAATATCCTGTAGGTTATGAGATTTTAGAAAACGGAAAATTTGTATTAAATAACTTTGGTGCTTTATTTTCAAACCCTTGGCTATTGCCTTCTTATTTACACAATCAAGCAGCTTCTTTAGTTACATCTTCTTTTGTTGTTGCTGCCATTGGTGCATTTTACTTATTGAACAATAAACACAATGAATTTGGTAAACTCTTTGTAAAAACTGGTGTTGTCTTCGGATTAATTTCTAGCTTATTAGTGGCTTTTCCTACAGGTGATTTAGTGGCTAAAAATGTAGTAAAATATCAACCAGCAACTTTTGCAGCTATGGAAGGGATTTTTGAAACCGAAGATGGTGGATCTGAAATTGTTTTAATTGGGCAACCTAATATGCTAGAAAAAAAGTTAGATAACAAAATAGCGGTTCCAAACATATTAAGTTTTTTAACCTATCAAGATTGGGATGCGCAAATTAAAGGACTAAATGAATTTGATGAAAGTGTGCACCCTACTAATGTGCCAGGATTGTATTATTCGTATCATATCATGGTTGGTTTGGGGACTATTTTTATTGGCTTAATGCTATTGGCAACGGTACAGTTATTCCGTAAAAAACTATATAAAACAAAATGGATTTTATGGTCGCTTATGTTTATGTTACCGTTTCCATACATCGCAAATACAACCGGTTGGTATACTGCAGAATTAGGAAGGCAACCTTGGTTGGTTTACAATTTATTACGTACTGCAGATGGTGCTTCACCAACAGTTTCTTCTGGTAATACCTTGTTTACATTACTAGGTTTTATTGGTTTATACTTATTGTTAGGATTACTATTTTTAATGTTAGCAGGAAAAATTATTAATAAAGGTCCAGAACTTAATCAACACTAATTATGGAATTATTTTGGTATATCGTTTTAATGACAATGTTAGCTGTTTATGTAATTTTAGATGGTTATGATTTTGGAGCAGGAATTATTCATTTATTCTTTGCGAAAAAAGAAAAAGATAAAAAAGCAATCACCAATGCTATTGGTCCGTTTTGGGACGCTAATGAGGTATGGCTAATAGCCTCAGGTGGTGTGTTGTTTTTTGCATTTCCAACCTTATATGCTTCGTCTTTTAGTGGTTTTTATTTGCCATTAATTATGATTCTTTGGTTGCTTATTTTTAGAGCGATTGGTTTAGAATTGCGCGGACAAATCCATAACAAAATGTGGGAAAGTATTTGGGATAAAGCCTTCGGAATTTCTAGTTTACTCTTAGCGCTCTTTTTTGGTGTGGCACTTGGTAACGTAGTTCGTGGTGTTAATTTAGGAGGTGTAGTTGACGGTGTATCAACACATGAAGCACATTATTTCTTCCTACCACTTTGGAACCCAAGTTTTAGTCCGCAAGCAGAACAATTAGGGATCATAGATTGGTTTACCTTACTATTAGGTATCATTGGCGTAGTAGCGCTTGCCATACATGGAGCTAATTGGATTATTTTTAAAACCAATGCAGATATTAATGAAAAGCTTAAAAAAGTAGTTTTTAACCTCAATTTTGTACTCTTAGCTTTAGTGGTTGTTTCGCTTTTAGTGTGGCATATCATTGAGCCTAAACCTTTTCATAATTTTATAAAATATCCTTGGTTGTTTATTTTTCCAATTCTTACATTTATAGGATTATTTGGATTGTTTAAAGTGAAAACCTTTAAAAAACATGGCAAAGGTTTTTTGTTTTCTTCTCTATTTTTGGGAGGCGGATTAGCATCTACTGTAGCATCTATTTTTCCGAAGGTACTGCCTTCAACAAATGACATCAACCCAGACCTCACCTTGTATAACGTTGCAGCAGATGCATATGGTTTATCTGTTGGTGTTTACTGGTTTGCTATTGCAGCCGTTTTAGTGGCTATTTATATGTTTATTCAGTATAAAGTTTTTAACGGTAAAATGGATGATGTCGGTTATGGTGAGCATTAGAGAATTAATTATTTCATGACAGGAACCCTAATTTCTTTAATAAGTATTTTTATAGGATTGATTGCAGCAAATGTTTTTGCTTATTTCTATAAAACATACGATTTTGGTTTTACAGGAAATACACTAATTGGTGTTTTTGGAAGTATATTTTTTATTAAATTTTTTGGTAGATTGGGTTTTGACCCTTGGTCTATCATGCAAAACGGAACGTTGCATAGCGGTTTGTTTATTATAAATGTTTTGGTTTCGGCTTTGGGAGGAATTTTAGGACTTCTTTTTATAAAATTTTTAGCTGCTAAAATGAATACATAAAATTGTTAATTTCCTTTTAAACGCGTCCATAATTCTTTGATTAATTGTTTGCCATCTCTATTGTTTTTTGGCATTTCTATAAACGAAACATTTTTAGAAGCATCCACTTCTATTTTATACTGAAACACAAAATTATCAGCCTTTGGTTTTAAGCTTAATAACCCGAAACGTAAATCATTAAAATAAAGTACATCTTCTTTTTTTGTGATAGTATACCAACCTTCAGAAATGGTAATCATACGTTGTACTTTTTCGTTTTCGACTAAATTTCCTAGTAAATTGTGATTTTTAGGATAAGATTCAAATGCAATAGGTTTGCTGTCTAAAAACGAATAATTTCCTAATAAATATGCATCTTCTGTTTCTATATTAGCACTCCACAGTATCGTGTTTAAAGGAGAAGGTCTAGTGTCTATTTGGAGATAATTAATCTTCTGATTTTCTAGTGCTTTTTCAAACTGATAAAAAGCAATGCTTTTAAAAAGAAAGGTGAGTAGTAAATATGAAGAACTCATTAGCAACCCAATGTTATTGTATATTCTACGCTTCTTAGTTGCACGTTTTTGTCGCATGGCTAAAATTAAAAACACTAAAAAAGGTAATGTATACAACGGATCAATTACAAAAATGGTTTTAAACGCCAGTCTAATATCAAAAGGCCAAAATAATTGTGTTCCCCAAGTTGTGTGTGCGTCTAAAATAGGATGTGTTATAAATGCCCAAAAGAATAACCACGACCAACTTCTAAAGTTTTTAAAGGTGTCGTAACGAGAAACCAACCAACCAAAAATAGGCGCAAAGAGAACAGAGAATAGTATAGAATGTGTAAACCCTCTATGTATTGAAAGTGCCGAAACGGTATCTGTAAAATACGAAGCAAATACATCAAAATCAGGAATGGTTCCTGCAATTGCACCATAAAGCATAGCTTTATTGCCAATTTTTTTTCCTAAAACTGCTTCTCCTACAGCAGCTCCTAAAACAATTTGTGTTAGTGAGTCCATATGGTTTGCAAAAGTAAGTTAAGGATTATAAACAATAGAATTTAGGTTGTAAAAATGGTTATAGTTTTGATGATTTAAATTGTTAGAAACTGATGAATATCATAGTTTTTAAACCGTATTCTAATTATCTTAGCCTAAACAGTTAAAGCTAAAATAAATGATCAGAACACTTAATCAAAACGAAAGTACTAATCTTTTAGAATCAAACTATATTGGTAATTTATCATATATCTACCGAGATAGACCGTTTGTAGCTCCTATTACCTATTTTTTTGATAAAGCTAATAATGTGATTATAGGTTACTCTGCCGAAGGCCATAAAATTAATGCCATGCGAAAAAACAATAATGTTGCATTGGCAGTTTCAGAGACAGATTCTGTGAATTCATGGGAATCTGTTCTAGCTCATGGCACATTTTTAGAACTTTTTGGCAGCGATGCAAAAGCCCAACTCCATATATTTTCATTAGGTGTAAAAGATTTAATTATTAAAAAAGAACATCGTAAACTCGACTTTATTAGTGAATTTTCTAGTAAAATCTATAAGGATGATTTACCAATTGTGTTTCAAATTAAAATTGAAGAAATCACAGGTAAAATGAGACGTAATTAAATTTAAAAATAGTACATATGAAATATTTAAGCTTAGTATTAATAATGCTTTTATTAGTAAACTGTAAAAATGAGAAGCGTCAAGATAGTAGTCAAAGCATTGAAAACCTTGAAGACAATTTGCCTATCTCAAAAGATACAGTGCAAATTGTAGATGCTCATGATCAAGATTTAGACAAGAGTATAACCATTGCATCAAAACAACAAAAACTTAAAGAAAAAGTAGATGAAAGAGAAGCTCTTAAAGCTTTAATTTTTGACAAGAAATATCTCGTAGAGAAAAATGATTATACCATTAATTTTAGATATCCTTTACTTAATGAATCTGTTAATCCAATCTACCAAAATTTTAATACGTTTATCAATAATTATTACGTTAATGTGACTCAAACAGAGTTAGATATACTAGAAAATAAATCATTATGCGACAGTATTGAAGCATCAAAATTTAGAGAAGAACGATTTATTGATTACAAAATATACAATGTAAATGATCAACTTTTAAGCGTGCTATTTTATAAAGAGAATTTCTACTCTGGAGCGATGCATCCAAGTTATTCGTTTGATGCATTTAATTTTGATTTCAATAGCGGTGATTTTATGACTTATGAAAATTTTTTTAATCAAGGCTCTGAAGATGATTTAGTGATTTTAATCAATAAAAGTATTAATGAAAAAATAAGTAAAGGCGATTTGTATTATGATTGCTGGGAACTATCACCAGAAGATTTTTTTGAAAGTAAAAATAACTTCGTGCTTAATGACACATATATAGAGTTTTATTTTGATGATTGCGTCATGTGCCCTTCTTATACAGGTTCATATTCTATAAAACTTCCGTTGGTAGATTTACTTTCGGTATTAAAAAAGTATGATACAAATCCTTTAGTTTTTTAATAAAGCATTTCATGTTATTATGAAGACCAAAACACAGCCGTAATTTGTTGTATAGATAGGATCTATAATTCATTTTTTCAAACTTGTTGCAGGATATTTCCGAAGAATATTTAACGCTTCAACACCTAAGTTCGTTGTGTTTTTTGGTATAAAGTTTTCTTCGGAAATAGAACTTATATGTAATTAGGAAGCTTTATAAATATGCACATAGCGACCAATTAACTTTGTGAATAGTGAGTTGCAGCATGTTTTAACTAGTAATTAAATTACTCCCAATTTATTTTTTTTAACGAGAGACTTGAGGTAAGTTACGTTTTTAAGCACCTAATTCATAAAAATTAGACCATATGGAATATAGCGTAGCCATATTTGGAACTAAGTTTGAAAGTAACTATGAAAATTACATGATGTTGGCATTTGGCTTTGTTTAATAAATAGCAAATAGGGTCCCAATAATAAAACTAATAATGGCTTCTTTTATTGATAATTTTTCAGAGCTAAAAGTATCAGTGTATGCAATATATATAGCTGTTAATCCAAATATTAGAAATACTATTGTTAGATAAAAATCATATTGACTATTTGATATTCCTAACCAGCTGAAAAGGATTTCTTCAACGACCGCATGACCAAATAATGCTAATGCTAGATTTGCTTTGGCAGGATTTATAAAGAGTAGAATTCCAGCAATTAAAAGAATTAATGAAATTACCACAGGAGAGAAACTCATTAAATATTCAAAATCAAAATAACTTTCGATGTTGTAAGTTAGCTTTGAGTTGACAATAAAATTAGTTGAATACACTATCGAAAACAGTGAAAATATTACTCCTATAACTTTGTTGTATTTCATAGAATTTAGATTATGGCTCTCAGCTTTATTGCCAAAGCGTTTGTTTTTGGTTACGTTGTTTAAATACTAAAGTTAGGAAATAAAAACCGAATAGAAAGTGGGCGAGTACTTTTGCAAGTGCTAGATAACCAATTAATTAATTCTGCACATTGTTAGATGTAATTTTTTTATTATATTTATTTAAATATTTCGAAACTACTGTTATGAAAAAAAAAATGTTCAACATTTTGTGCTGTTTTTTAGGTATATATTCGTATGCTCAAGTTATAAATTTTCCTGATGCTAATTTAAAATCGAAACTGCTTGAACAGAGTTTTGGAGGAATAGCTTTTCTTGATGCTAACAATGATAATGAAATTGAAGTTTCGGAAGCATTAGATTGGACGTATTCTCTAGAGTTGGGGAATGCTAATATTTCTGACTTGACGGGAATTGAGTTTTTTATAAATGTCGATTATTTATATGTTCATAATAATAACTTAGTAGAAGTAGATTTGTCATCTTTAGTTAACCTAAAGTTTTTAAAAATTAATGATAACGCTTTGATTAACCTTGATGTTTCTGATTTAGCGAGTCTAGAATCAATACAGTGTTACAACAATCAATTAAGTTCACTAGATTTTTCTGGATTGACAAATATTTCAGTTATTAGTAGTAATAATAATCAATTGTCTTCTTTAATACTCAGTGACAACCTTGAACTTGTACATCTATATTGTGAAAATAACTTATTAACAAACTTAGATGTTAGTGATTCACCAAACCTAGTACAAGTTCAATGCTCTTCAAATAACCTAACAACACTAAATATTAAAAATGATAATGTTGAATTTATTAATTTTTCTGACAATATCAACCTTGAATATGTATGTGCTGATGGATCTCAACTTATTGGTATTAAGGATCTAATAACACAATATGGTTACACTAACTGTTATGTGAACTCATTATGTTCGTTCAATCAAGGTGAAGTTATTTATACTTTATCTGGAAATGTTAAATATGACGAAAACAATAATGGTTGCTCTACTATAGACATGAATTATAAAGACTTGAATTTAACAGTATTTGATGGTGCAAATTCGGGCGATATGTATTCAAATGCCGATGGAGATTATCAATTCAATATCCAAGCTGGAAATTATTCTATAACTCCAATTGTCCCTAATGCGACTTATTTTAATGTTTCGCCTACAAGCACTTCCGTTTCATTTCCTGACGTCAGTAGTCCTTATATTCAAGATTTTTGTATGACTCCAGCAGGATCATATCCCGATTTAAAAATTTCTATTGTAACAATTGAGTCAAATTATGATGATACTGTTACTTTTAGAATTAATTATAGTAACCAAGGAACTATGACACAGTCAGGATTAGTAAGTTTTGATTTTGACGATAACTTAATCGATTTTAATTCTGCTAATCCAATGGTATCAGAGCAAAATATTAATGAGTTAATTTGGCAATTCATCGATCTTAAGCCTTTTGAAACCAGGTCAATTGATTTTATATTAAATTTTAACGTTCCGCCAATTAATAATGGTGACGTTTTAAACTTTACTGGAACTATTAGTTCTAATTTGACTGAAACAACACCAGTTGATAATGTTTATAATTTTGATCATACATTTCAATGTTGTTTGTTAAATGTTTCCAGTTTTGAGTTTTCGGATTATTTTGATCAATATCCAAATCCAACTTATGATTTTTTAAATCTTAAAATGAAAAAACAAGTTGATGTAGAATCAGTTATTATATATAATATCTTAGGGCAAGAAGTAAAAACGGTTGCGTTTGAAAATGAACATATAAAAATTGATGTCTCAAATTTAGAATCTGGGCATTATTTCATTAAAATTTTAACTTCTCAAAAAGAATTTTTCACAAGGTTTATTACAAAGTAATTAGTTTTTTTTAAATCGCACCTAGCGTGATTGTTTAGACGTAGTTACGTGATTAAGCAACTAATTTATAAATAAAAACTTAATAGAAAATCAGTAAGGACTTTTGTAATCAGGCTAGAACCTAGCAATAAAATATTAGCATTGTTACCCAACGTTTCTTAATTTAATTACTTTCTTAATTAGATTCATTCCGTAAACATTGATGCTAAATTCCTCAATTTGCGTTTTAGTTCTATTATCCGCATTAATATTGCTGATTTTCGAATAAATCATTAATGGCTCTGTCAGGTCCTTAGAAATATAATTTATTGTAAAAACTTCGAATAAATCTATGTGACTAAGAGTTTTAATACGAGTAAGTTAGGTTGTAGGAATCAATATGTTATGATTAATGTCTGGGATTGAGAAATAACCAAATTCAGTAACAATTTCTTTTAGAATTTGATCAACTTTAACTATTTGTGAAACGTCAAGTGCTATCTCTAAATGATAATGTGGTTTTCTTATTTTTGAAAACTTTTCAAATGTATAGATTGAATTTCAAAATTTAAATCCGAAATATTTAAACTTAAACCCGTTATAGCTTGAATATGTTCAAGGTCATTTTGAAACTTATTCTTCAATTTTAAACACTCAAGTTTTGATGTTGGGTAGATGTTCATTTAGGAAATGTAGTACAAAGATTAAGTATAAGAGCAATAACGGATTGAACGCACTGACTTTTTACATAGTATTATACTAAATTAAACACAATAACGGTATGAGTTTGCACCCAAACCGCTATTGCGTTTATACATTGGTAGAATTTGTTATTTTTCAATCTTATGTTCCCAATAAGCACCACTTATGTCTGTTATTTTAAGCGTATATACTCCTTTGGGTAGAGTAGATAAGACTTCATTGTCTAAGTTTAGCTTTGCTTTTGCTCCTAAAGGAACAATTAAACTATATTTACCAGGCTTTATTTTAGCAACATAATAGTTTGATATATTCTCTTTATTCAAGTTTGCTAAATCATCTTGAGTATACTCAATAATTGTATTGTTTTTAGTGTCACTTAATTCAATACTAATAACCCAAGAGCCATAAACATCAACGCCTTCGGTTCTAAATACATTAAAATTGAGAGTATTGTTTTGAATTTCACCATTAGTAATTTCAAGTTTTGGCTTTACAGATTTGTTGTGAAGTGTTCCCCAAAGTCCTCCGTGAAATACTTGATTCGTCATTAAGGTTATTCCCAAAATAAATAGAGAACCTATTAAAACAACTTTTGGGAAAATAGATTCTTTAATAGGCAATATGCCTGAACCCAAGCAAGCAAACCATTTCTCTTTGGTTATTGCAAAATTATTTTTCATCAAATAATTGTCTACAGAGTATTTTCCACTGCCTGTTAAAAATAAAACAAAACCTGTAGCGATTCCTAACACTCCTATTTGCCATTCGTCTAGACAAGTTGTTCCAATCCAACCAGAACCTAAAAGAATTCCCATTGCTAACCCAAAAACACCAATACTCATTATTCGAGTAAATAAACCGAACATAATAAACAAGCCTACTATGCCTTCAATAATTGTGAAAATCACCATATTAATCCAAAGTGCATCTGGATGTTCTACTAAGTATTGTATAATCGGTTTTATCCCTAAGGCATTGGGTAAAAAAGCATTAAACTTCTCGCCAATATAACCCGTTACTTCTGGGTCTAGTTTATTGGCTAATGCAGTTCTTCTCCAAAATGCGGAAAAGTAAGTCCAACCTACTACTAATCTTAATGCTAGAGCTAAAAGCCCAGCATCATTTTTTATGCTCATATTTTTCATTGTATTGTATTATTTGTAATTGATAAAATACAGTCGCCTGACTGCTTTAAGTTTTTCTTAGGAAAAAAATCAATTACGAATACACCTGAATATTTTGATATAAAATGTAAAGAGGTATAGAAAGAACCAGTTTAGATGTACTGGATCGAAAAGTGTTTTTATTTTTTAACTGAAATGGAACATGAAAAGTAAATAACTCGTCATTAGCAAAAGTGACAAGTGCTTTTGTGCTTGATGTTGCCGAAGAATGGTTAATTTGGGTAGCATCAAAAGCCACACAACTTGTTGTCGAAATTGTGGTTTGATTCTTGTTTAATACATTTGTTTGAGGTATCTCTAGTTCAGCTTTTATAAAGTTTCTAACCTTACAAGGCGATAATAAAAGCAACAATACTAGTCCAAATACAGTTAGGATTGAGTAGTGTTTTTTTATTTCTAGCTTTTCATTCATTCTGTTCAAATGTAGCATTACTATTTTAAAAATGTGATATTTTTATAATAAAAACTAACGTGTTTGTGGGTGGTTTTGTTATGAAATTAAGCTTTAAAGTTAGCAAATAAATAGCAAGTATAAATTCCGAAGAAATAATCGTAAATAAACTCGAGGTATCAATAAATGAGATGTGACTTTATGTCGTCAAATGTGGGGCAAAGGTTGAGTGTGGTAATAAACACTAATAGCAGTATGCAATAAACGATTGAAACAAGTGCTTCTAATAATAAACCAGAAGGTCATATGGTATAAAATATAGTTTAACTAAGTTAAACAGTATGCGTTTTATTATCTGTATTCGGGATTTTCAAATTCCCATCGTTCGCCATTATCCCATTCTTCTCGAGAGTTGCCATAATTAGGGTAGCCGCTATTTTGTTTGAGCATCATTGCTAAATGCAGCAAATTATAAGTCATAAAAGTGGTATTCCTATTGGTAAAATTACTATCTAAACCAACTGGCTTATCTAATTGTTCTCCTTTCCATTCTTTATCTCCATAACTTGGTCCTGGACCAACTTTTCCAATCCATCCACAATCTGCTTGTGGTGGTATTGAATAGCCTACATGTTGAAGTGAGTACAATATTCCCATCGCACAATGTTTTATGCCATCTTCGTTACCAGTAACTATGCAGCCACCAACTTTACCATAAAAAATATATTGACCTTTGTCATTAGTTAAACTACTTAAAGCATAAAGTCGTTCAATTAATTTTTGAGCTTCAGAAGATTTTTCGCCAAGCCAAATTGGTGTGCCAATTATTAGGATATCAGCATCCAAAACTCGTTTTGTTAATTTTGGCCATTCATCAATATCCCATCCGTATTCTGTCATATCAGGATAAACACCACTTGCTACTTGATGGTCGATTAATCTAATCTCATCGATTTTGACTTTTTCCTTCATCATAATGGCTTTAGAAACGTCCATTAATGTTTCGGTGTGGCTCTCTTGTGGTGATTTTTTAAGAGTACAATTGATATAAATCACTTTTAAACTACTGAAATCTGATTTGTTCATTATTATATTTTTTTAAAATTGGCAGAAACAACAAGATATAGCTCTAGTCAATATCCAAATTAAGTAAGTACTTCTAATGTAGTGATTTTTTAGTAAAAATGGTTGTTGTTTGAAAAGAAAACCATGCGTTCCCTTAAAATATTACTAAGGTTTTTGCTGCTAAAAGTAGCATCTAAACGGTTTTTTTTAAAAGCAAAACCCTGTAAAGTAGGTGTTTACAGGGTTGATGGTGGAGTCGGAGAGAATCGAACTCTCGTCCAAACAAGCTATTAAAGAGCCTTCTACACGTTTAGTTTTTCATTAGGTTTTCGATTATAAGCTGGCAAAAAACAACCCACTTATAACTTATCTTCTTAATCTCGAAAGTGCGTCAAAGCGCCACACGATCTAAGTTAATATTTTCGATGCCTCAAATAAGAACGCCATTAACCAAGGCTTTCTGGAGACATTTAGCCTTTCTACCTAGTAGAAATGAGCTTAATCTTACTATAATTCAGATTAGGCAGCTAAAGCGTAGTTATTCTCGCCGATTAAAAAGTTGACCTAGCCTTTTACGTGTTTCAATGTCATTACACGACGTGCTTACCGTTTAATGAGTCTCGCTGTCAAAACCAGTCGACCCCTTAATGAGATAGCAAATTCAAATTCGCAACATCAAATTAATCTCAAATTTCATTTAAGACTACTTCAATACATCTCTAGTAATTTTTATTTTGGCGTTACCTTTCAGGTCAGGCTCTCACTACTCGCTCTCTGCGAGGAGCTCAAACAAACCGTTCCATCCTTAACGCACTTACCCAATGTACTGTAAAAACAGTAAAAGGAGTGCGAAATTACTAAAAATAGTAACGCAAAAGCTATACCAAAGCTATTTTATCATTCCGTTAAGAAAAAATGTCAGTTTCAATTCTTAATTTTAAGAAACTACACAACAATGATAAAAACAGGAACACAAGTAAAATGGTCATGGGGAAACGGTACAGCCACAGGTAAAGTACAAGAAACCTACACAAAAAAAACACAAAAAACAATCAAAGGCAATCAAATCACACGCAATGGTGAACAAGATAATAAAGCCTTATACATACAACAAGACGATGGAAACCATGTTTTAAAATTAGAAAGCGAAGTAGAGCCCATAGATTAAACAATTCAAATACGTATTACACTTGCTAAAATCACAAAATCAGCTTATTTTCGTGAAAAATCAACGCACATGAAATTCGCCATCATAAAAGAACGTAAAAATCCACCAGACAGACGTGTGGTGTTCTCACCAGAAAAACTCGCAGAAGCACAATTACAATTTCCTGACGCACAATTTGTTGTAGAGTCTTCAGATATTCGCGTGTTTTCAGATGAAGCTTATCGAAAAGCCGGATTTACAGTGACAGATGATGTGTCAGACAGTGATGTTATGATTGGCGTTAAAGAAGTTCCTTTAGAGGCACTTCTTCCTAATAAAAAATACTTTTATTTCTCGCATACTATAAAAAAACAACCTTACAATAGAAAGTTGTTAGTAGACATGCTTAATAAAAATATAGAAATGTATGACCATGAAACCATCGTCAAACAAAGTGGCGCAAGACTTATAGGTTTTGGTCGTTACGCTGGTTTGGTAGGAGCATATAATGGTTTTAGAGCCTTAGGTTTACGTGATGGTTTGTTTAAGTTACCAAAAGTTGAAACCCTTACCGATCTCAACGAAGTCAAAGCCGAACTCGATAAAATCACATTACCTAATATTAAAATATTGCTTACAGGTACAGGCAAAGTGGCACTTGGAGCAAAAGAAATTTTAGACCATTTAAATATTAAAGAGGTTAGTGATGCCTTATACTTAACATCCCAATTTACAGAGCCTGTTTACGTTATGGCAGATGTTATGGAATATGCCAAAAGAAAAGACGGTAAAGTAGGTGATAAATGGGAATTCTATAAAGATCCAACAGGTTACGAAAGTAACTTTATGGCTTATGCCAAAGAAACCGATTATTTTATTGCTGGTCATTTTTATGGTAATAATGCGCCTTATTTATTTACAAGAGAAGACGCAAAGCATCCAGATTTTAGAATTAATCTTGTTGCAGATGTCTCCTGTGATATTGATGGTCCTGTAGCATCTACAATTAGGCCATCAACAATTGCTAATCCTTTTTATGGCTACGATCCACTAACAGAAAAAGAAGTTGCCTTTGACGCTCAAGGAGCTATAACCATGATGGCAGTAGATAATTTACCTTGTGAATTACCTAAAGATGCAAGTGAAGGTTTTGGAGAAATGTTTTTAGAACATGTGATTCCAGCATTCTTTAATGATGATGCTCGTGGTATTTTAAAACGTGCTAAAATCACCACTGCAAATGGCAAATTAACTGATCGATTTAGTTACCTTCAGCATTATGTAGATGGGAAATAAGTAATTAGTGTTGTAGTTTGATAGATAATAGACTCAAAAATAAAAAAATGAAGTATATTCTTGCTATTTTAATTCTTGTACTAACGTCTCAAGTTCAAGCTCAAGATTTAAATCAGAAAAGTGTTTCTATTCCTTCATCCAATGATACACTTGTTTTAAAAACTAAAAAACAAAAAGGAGTAGGTGTTTTTGAGTTAGGATCAGGTTCTCCTAATTTTGAGAAATTTAATCAAGCTAGTAATTTGTTTATACCTCCCAAAAATATAGATAGTTTGTCATTTTCAAAAATTATTCCTGATTACAAAGAAAAAGAAACGAATTTCTTTTATATCATAAAAGGTGTTTTAAATGGGAAAGAAGTTTTTGTAATAGATCAAAATAATAATAAAGATTTTAACGATGATATTATCCGTCCTATTAAAGAATTCAAATGGAAATCTTCTGAAAATTTAGTTCAAATCAATTATAATATTTCAAATGGCGAAAAATTAGTTAGAGATTCTACATATATAGGTTTTGGTTATGCTTTTGGAAGATTATTATTTGGGAAAAGAGAATATCTTTTGGCAGAAGTAGAATTGGAAAACCAAAAATTTGAAATTGGAATTATTGATTATGCAAATTCAGCATTTTTCACATATAGAATCAGCACAGAAATTATCATTTTATCTAGAAATGAATTAAAAGTTGATTCGTTGCTAAAGAGGAATTCTATAAAAATGGGCGAATTTATAAAACTCAATGGGAATTATTATCGCTTTCATAGTATTTCAAATAATGGTGATTATTTGACATTGATAAGAGAATATGATTTTGAAAGCAAAATAGGCACACAAATAGGAATGTTAGCTCCAGAATTTGAAGCAATTTCTATGTCAAACGATATGGTTAAAAGTTCAGATTATATAAAAAAGCCATTAATTATCGTGAATTCTTGCGGTTGTGGAGGTGATGTGAAATCAACAGAAGCTTATTTTGAGATTAAAGAATTTTATAACAATAAAGTAGATGTTATTCGATTAGATTCCGCTATTAAGAAGAATAGTAAAGGGGTGCATATAGATGTAATGAAAGAACAAAATAAATCAATCTATGATGCTTACAGAGGAGTTTTCTGCTCAAGAATGTCCTATGTTATAGGAAAAGATAATAGAATTATTGATAAGTTTGAAGTTACCGATTGGAATAAGTTTTTACCCAAATTAAAATTATAGAAAAATTAACTGATCGTTTTAAATACCTTCAGGATTATGTAGATGGAGAAAAATAATATTAAAACAGCTTTAGTTACAGGAGCTGCCTCTGGTTTAGGGCTTGAGTTAGCCTTATTATTAGCAAAAGATGAGTATGATCTTATTTTAATTGATATTGAATCTAAAAAATTACAAGACGCTAAATCTCATATTTTAAATACACATCAAACCAATATTTCAGTATTAGTAAAAGATTTAAGTGTTATAAATATAGCGCAAGAAATATATGATGAGATTGATGCGTCTAAAATAGATGTTATCGTAAATAATGCTGGTTTTGGTTTATTTGGTACATTTTACGATACAGATTGGGATCGAGAATTACAAATGTTACACTTACATATTTTAACCACCACACATTTAATAAAGCTCATTCTTCCAGAGATGGTGAAACGGCAATCGGGTAAAATATTGAATTTATCTTCTTTAGCGGCTTTTCAACCAGGACCTATGATGGCATTATATTATGCATCAAAGGCGTATATGTTATCGTTTTCTCAAGCAATTTCTAATGAGTTAAAAGGCACAGGTGTGAGTGTAACTGTATTGTGTCCTGGTCCAACAAAAACGGCATTTCAAGGCGTTGTTTCAGAAGGTGTCAATGACAATAAAATTGGGTTTAATATGGCTAGTGCAAAAGATGTTGCCGCTTATGGTTATAAAGCTATGCATAACGGTAGAGTAGTGGCTATACCTGGTAATTTTAATAAATTTCTTTCTGTGTTACCAAGAATGTTAACACGTAATAGAACCACAAAAATTGTTAGAAAAATCCAGGATAAAAATAGAGCGTCTTAAATAGATGGTCTTAGGTTGACAAAATTTAAGTTTGGCACATTTCCGAAGAAAAAAAGAACACATAAAAAAGGCTTCCTAAACAGGAAGCCTTTATATGTTTAAATGGAAATATCTTAGTCTTCATCAAAAGAATCAAATTGTCCAGTCCATTGTCCAACAATAGGAGTTCCATCTGTTGCGACAAGATTAAAGGTCATTGATGTGTTTTCTCCACTAATTGCAATAACTACGGTACCTTCTTGTACGTTATAATCTGAAGTGTCATCATTTGTATAAACTTCAAGATCAACATATGTAAATTCTGCTCTTGAATTAGAGTATGTGTACGTACCGGCAACAAGACCATCTACTGAGTTTGTGTTTAAGTCAAAATAAATATTTAAACCATTTGCTGTTGTTGATGACAGCGTTACATCCCAATCAAAACTTCCATCTCCATTTTCACCATAAGAGAATAAAGAAGCAGAAGGGCTTAAGTTTGTAACAGTTCCTGCTATAGAAACTTCGTTAGAAAAGTCGTTTCCTGGATCACTACTATCGTCATCACTATCACAAGATTGTAGTGTTGTTAACGATACGGCTAAAAATAAAATTGAGTAAATAAATTTTTTCATTGTTATTGATTTTTATGATTGTAGGTAAATATATACATTTTTGCCTAAATGTTAAATAAAACTTAAAATAAATCTAACTATTTCTTAAACAAGAGAATACTCAGCAAGTTTAGCGCTAGGCACACCTAAATCTAAATAGAAGTAATGGGTCATCTTTCTTGTATAATTCTCGATTTGCGTTGCTATTTTCAATGCTTTTATAATACAGTTTTATAGATTGGGTCATTGTTTTTCGAACTAATAATTAACTATTAAAAAATAGCTTTCTAAAAGCAGTACTATTTAATTTACTTAGGTGTAACGACTCCCAATTATGATAATTTAAATATTTTGCGTTACATTTTAGAATTAGAAAAAGCCTTTAGCATCCAATACGAAATGGCTAAAAAACTGGCAAAAGTGGTTGTAAATATCCAAGCTTCAATATTGGGTTGGAAAATGATATTAAAACTATCTGTAAAAATAGTTAATGGATTGTTTATGATTTCCCAGGAGTTATGACGTAGAAAACGACCTAAATAAATACCAAATGCTGTGAGTCCAAAAATAGAAAGCATTAATGGTGTGAGCAATTTAGGTTTGAGATGCGATTTGAGTAGTTTTTCCATGTCTGATAATGATAAATAAAATAATATCAAACCGTTAAAAGCAAAGGACATAATTACTAAAATGTCTAGCCATAAATAAGTCTGGTTGGTACGTGTTAAATGCAATAAGTCGGTGACGAGATATGGTGCGTTTGGTAGGAAGAGTAGCCAAATTCCGAAGAAAAAAAACAGCAGTAATTTATTGGGTTTTTTAGTACTCATTAATCCCGTAGTTATTGCAAATGGGATGATGGCTAGAAATAAATTCCAGACTAGAAATAACAAATAGTACGATTGGTTTAATTTCATTCTAATCATCAATAATACAATGCTCAATACCATTGAAATTGATAATAAAGAGATGATTTTGAATTTATTGATTATGATGTATTTTATGTTGTTCATGTGATTTTTGTTTTGAAAATTATACGTTTCGACTACGCTCGAAATGACAGATGATTTTAATTGATTGAACTCCAATGATCTAAATTAATGTCAATTAAAAAAATGGTAATAATACCTAAGCTATAGGCTATTAAATCGCCAACGCTAAACGTGCTTCCTAAAATAATGACTGCTAGGTTATGGTCTCTAAGGTTTAAATAGTCTAATAGGTTGCAGAGTTGTAGAAATTCTATACCAAAAGAAAAGACTAAAACAGCTAAAGCTATATATAAAGGTTTGGCTTTAATAAAACTTCTAATGGCACAATACAATAAAATGACCGACAAATAATCACCAAAGGTGTGTCTAATAAAACCTGTGGTTAAAAATGCTGCTATGCAAATTTCTGTAGATAATAACAGCATGCTAGAGGCAAAAAAGGGTTTGTTAAATTTGAAGGTCATTTGATGTCTATTTTATCACCTAAAAATTTAGGCTCTACATTAAATAATATGTCTATTGAAGCTTTAGCTCTAGCGAGATATTCACGAAGTTGAACTCTTAATCCGTAACGTCCAGATACATTTTTTGCATTATAGGCTACAGCTTTAATATCATGGTGCTTTGCTAAATAAATGGCACGTTCGTTATGAAATTGTTGCGATATGATTGTTATAGAATTTTGACCAAATATTTTTTTAGCTCTAACCACAGAGTCTAATGTTCTAAAACCTGCATAGTCTAAAAAAATGCGAGCTTCGGGAATCCCTTGTGCTATAAGATCGTCTTTAAAAGTGGTGGGTTCGTCATAACTTTTGCTTCCGTTGTCACCACTTATCAATACAAAATCTATTTTTTGGGCTTTATAAAGTTCTACGGTTGCATCAATACGATATTTGTAATACAAGTTGATATTTCCGTTGGTAAGAAATTTTGAAGTCCCTAAAAGGAGACCTACTTTATTTTTTGGGACATTGTCAACAGTGTCATAAATGAAGTCTTCTGCCTGAGAACTTATCATAAGGTTAGTGAGCATTAAGCCAAGTAGCATAAAGATGGCAAGGAGAAATACAATTTTAAGTTTTTTCATGGTTGGTGTTTAGATAATCTTCATGATAATTTGAAAATATAGTAGTGCAATTGGGATATTTATTAAAAGTACGCCAATGGCTTTTAAGGTTTTAATTTTGTCATTTCTAAATAGTAAAATAACAAATAATGCTCCCAAAACTATTATATTAATAATAACAGAAAAATACACATAATAGTATCCTAAGACTGTAATCTCCATCATGTTTTTAAAATAAAGCTGAAGCAGTAAAAGCATGGTGCCAATGCTAAAAAATATGGTTGCAATTATGCAGGTTATTTTTAATCTATCCATGTTAATTTAAAATTAAGGTGTTGTTGTGTTTCTTCGGAAATATTAGAACTCTAAAATCGTTAATATTTATGTGTAATAGTTGCTTGTAATCAAAATGGTGAAAGGGGTTAGCTCGTTTACCAAGAGTATAAGAACGGTTGTAGTATTTGTAATAATCTGGCAGAATAATGATGCCTAAAATCATCGAACCGTAGAGATACAAACTGCGTTTTCCGTTGCCAAAACATAAGCATTGTAGTGCTATCTCATCCTCTACAGTAACACCATAACCGGTTAAGGTGTGATAGGCATCGTGACGCTCAACTTTTGGTATGAGTTCAAAACCATGCTTATTTAGAAAATCACCTAAATGTTTGCCAAAGGATTGGCTAGGATATGTGAGGAGTTCCTCTCGTGAAATTCCCCAAGATTTATGAGTTTTAAACAGTTGTGTATACAGGTTTTGAGAATGCTCAAAAAGCCAAACTATTAATTTTTTTCTATGTGCTCTAAATACGGTCATCTATACGTGTTTTTTCTTTTGCAAACCAAAGCCATGATTGGTTTGTGGTGATAAATGCTGATAGGCAAAATGCTGAAAAATGAAGGTCATAGTTTGAAACAACAATCCCATAACTACACAAGCCAAACGCAATACATGTGTAGTAAGGAAAACATAACTTGAACACCTGTTTGTTTGTAACATCATTTCCCTTGGCAGACCAGTAAAACGGACAAATAGTTCCTAGAATTACGATGGTGACACTTATACATACCGGAATGAAAGACAGCATAACATAAAGCAGTACGTTTTGGTCAAAATGGACACTACTAATAATCGTCCAAAAAATCACTAAAGCCAATAAACTAGACTTTGCAAGGTTTTCAGGAACGTTCATTAGTGTGTTTTTGGATTATTTACATGAGCATTAGTTACGGTTTCATAACTTAATTCTTGCCATTTTTGCTGTGATAAATTCAGGATGTGATTTTGATATTTTGTTTCAATTCTGTTTTTGTTGTGTTGAGAAATTTCAATGTCATCTCGTAATTCATAAAGTATAATTGCATTTCTGTTTGATAAATTGATGAGGTAATCAATGTCATAATCATCAGCATTTTTAAGATTATATGTTGTGATAATGGCATCCCAATTTATAGTACTGCACAGGAGTAACACAACAAACGCTATTTGTGTATTTCTACGGAATAAAAAGGCTAGGTTTTTAATCTTTAATACTTTTAAGAATGTCGTGATAAGGCCAATTAGCGTAAGAACAATATAAATATGAACACCAATGCGTTTATAAGTGAGACCAAATGAGGTGATATATATGTGATTTTTAATGGCTATTAAAACAATGAGAATAACGTTAAGGCAGATCCATGAAAAAGCAATGTTTTTAAGGATTCTATTTTCGGCATAAAAATTAAGATTTCCTCTAAAAAAGTAGAGAATTATACCAATTGCGATGATGATAGAGGCAATAAGTGTGTTGATTCCGCTATGTACATGATTTGATAATTCTGATGCTTTTGAAGTTTCAATTGAGGAGAGTGACATGAGGTCTGTAACGATATAAAACGCTAATAACACATTTAAAAGTGCAAGTAGTGTGGTTCCTAATTGCTTTTCTTTTTTTAATTTTTCTACGGAAAAGGTAGCCGTTTGCTGCAGCTCGTTTGTGGTTTGTAAATCTTTTGAAGTAGCTGGTTCTACAACCACAGGGTTTAAAATATTACTGAATAAAAAGTAGCCTAAAACCGTAAATAAAACCCATTGAATATTGATGAAATCAAAGTTTATTTTTGAAATTAAATCATTAAAAATTGGGTTTCCATTTTTGTATAATAAAATAAAAACGATACTAAATATTAAGGGGATACCTATAAGTTTAGCCCAATGCGCATAGTCAACATCTTTTTTCCAGTCTACTTTTTGAGCCGCTTCATTAGTTTCAAAATTTCTATGAAAAAAACCTGCAACAGTGGTGTAAATGCCGTTAAACCACTGTACATAAATGGAAGTTGAACTTTGTGACACAGTACCAACTAATGTGAAGAATGCAGCACAATTAGCGATAATAGCTAAACTAGAATGATTTACAAAAACAAAAATAGCACTTAAGGCATAGGCAAAAGCGTGTAGCAATAGTGTTTTGCTTTTAAATTTTTCTGAATTATAAATGACAAGAATTACAATTGTAATCAATGAGAACATGGATAAATTTAAACCAATACTCTTGTTGTAAAATAAGATGCTAAAAAGTAACGAGGCGATAATAATTGCGATGTGTTTCATAAAAATGTGTTTTAGTTTTATAAAGTACTTTGTATTTCAAAGTAAATAGATAAAAAAAATGTTTATGGTCCTTTATATATTAATTTTTCTAGTGCTTCAATATGTTTTTTAAATTCTAATTTTCCCAGTTTTGATGCCGCATAACGTGTGTTCGGTTTTCTACCAATAAACTGTTTTTCAACAGTGATGTATGCTTCTTTTTCAAGTGCTTTGGTGTGACTGGCAAGGTTACCATCTGTAGCGCCTAAGAGTTCTTTTAGCATTTTAAAATCTGCATATTCGTTAACCATAAGTATAGACATAATGCCTAGTCTTATGCGATGGTCAAATGCTTTATTTATGTTGTTTATGATGCTCAAGTTTCAGTATTCAGTAATCGATGTTTAGTATTTTGTAAAGTTAGCTCAACTTAATAAAATATTGACGTTATTTATAAACTCTATCATATTTAAAATGCATGATTGTGCCATAGAATATATGACAAATGCCAAAACCAAATGCCCAAAATACTAGGCCGTAGCCTAAAAAATAGGTTGCTATTAACCCAGTAATGATCATTGTTAGTCCTAATGACCTTACATAGCCTAATGTGTATTTACTTGCGTTTATTAAAGCTAAACCATAAAATATCATAGTAAGCGGAGCAACGTAAGGATAACCACCTTTAGTCATTAATATGAGTATAAATAATCCGCCAGTTACTAAAGGAATGCAAAAATTAATCAATAAACGTTTTGAAGTGGAATCCCAAAGACTCTCATTTTGTTTTTTTGCTTTATAAAAACTTAAAATAATTCCGGTAATCATCGCTAATAAAACAACCGATGATGCAATTATAAAGATTTGGATTAAATGATCTTGCGTTAAAATTAAACTGCGATAGCCATCCACTGTAATGATGTTATTGGCATAAATAATACGATACCCTAAATACGCACCTATGAGAGCGTAAATACCTGCGAGTATACCAGACAAACCGCTAATAGATAAAAATCGTGATGATTTATGCATCATGGATTTGATGTCACTTATATCCTGTAAATAGTTTTTTGATTCCATTGTAAAGTACTTTGAAATACAAAGTAAGTAAAAATAATTGAATTATACGAAATAAATTTTTGTTAATTTTGAAAGTACTCTATTTGAACTTTATGAAACCAGCAGAAGCATACATCCTAAGACAAAACGAGCCGTACAGGTCGATATTACTGCATTTACAACTTCTTATTGAGCATACGCTACCCGAATCTCATTTAGAATATAAGTGGAAACTACCTTGTTATTATATAGAAAAGCGACCAATTTGCTATCTAAACCATAGTAAAGATTATGTCGATGTTGGGTTTTGGCATTCGGCTCATTTAACTAAATATACAGAGCATATGGTTTCAGAAAACAGGAAAGTAGTCAAATCTATGCGCTACAGAACCTTAGAAGCTATAGATGACGATTTATTTATTAAGATTCTAAAAGAAGTTGAGAAGTATAAAAACAAATCGTTTTTGAAATAGTTTTCAGTTTTTAGAAGCACCATTTAGATCTCAACTGTATAATGGTAATCTATAAAAGAAACTAAAGTGTAGTTGTCATATTTCCGAAGAAAGAAACACTATACTACAATTCTTTAGAGAAAATAGAATACGCAAAACCTTTGCCTTTATATGATTTTTTTTGCTTTTTAATTTGTTCAAAGTAATGAGAATCAAAAAAATCAACCGATGTTATACTAGAGTCTGCATTTATAATTTCATAACCATCTGCCATGATATGAGATTCTGCAATACGCAGTAATTTAGAGCCAATGGTTCGTCTTTGATAATCTCTATGAACATATAAGCCTTCTAGGTTACAGCCTTTGACGATGTAAGCAAAACCTACAATATGGTTTCCAATTTCAGCAACGATAAAGTAGAGGTTGTTGATACGGTCTTCCCAAACGTCAATATCATCTGCACCAGAGGACCAAATTTCTATTTGCTTTTCGGAGTAATCTGCTTTGTTAACACTTCTTACCGTATCTCTAAAAATGGAAGTGATTTCAGGAATATCATCTAAAGTTGCTTCTCTAATATTTATATCTTTTATCATAATTTATAGTCTAAAAATTCCTCCAAATGAAATCACACGTTGTAAAAAGAAAAAGTGTTGTGATGCTTTTTCGTTGGTGTTACTAGTTGTTCTAATATCACTCATGTTAATGAAGCCACCTCTCAAATCTGTTTGGATATAGAAGTGTTTAAAAAATGTAAAGTTAAGTCCAACATTTAATGAGGTTCCAAAACCCGAAAGATGAAATTCGTCATACTTGTCCTTTTTTAAAAGTGTCGTATTTGATTTTGGGTATAAAATACCACCACCAATACCTTCGGTGACGTTTAATTGAAAAATATCTGTATTGTTTACTCCAAAAAGTTTAGATATGTCATCAACCCTAGAAAACTCTATATACACATAGTTTAATCCGTTGGTATGTTCAAATTTTAGAAAATCTTCAGATACAAATGTCGTTTCATTGTCATAATTACCATTATACTCACTGCCTGCTTCAGTGTCTGGTAAATTTATATAACCATCAACCACTTTATTTTGATTTCTTACCATCACATATTTCATATGGTCTACATTTAAAGACACCACATAATGATCTGATATATAGTAACCAAGTTTAAAGTTAGTTTGAGGAATTGTCATTCTAGTTGGATTAACATAATCTAGATGCCAGCCTTTAGGTTTATCTACTGCAGAAGCATCCTTGATTGTAAAATCATAATTATCACCTTGAAATCTAATATCAGATTTAGAAAAAGACTCTCTGTTTCCTCCCCAACTTACGGTAAACTTTCCTTTGTTAGAAGCTGTGTATCTTGTTACATCTATATGTTGCGCATCTTGAGCGTATATTGTAGTTATTGATAAACACGTTATAAGTAGAAAAACTAGCTTAGCGGATATAATTTTCATTACGTAATTTAGGTTATGACAATTTAATGGAGTCTCAAGAAGAGGCCTGTTTAATATTTAAAGCGCATTTACAGTTTTTCTTATAGCCACCAAATTCGTTAATAATGGCTCTAGGTTATCCAGATGCAGCATATTGGCACCATCACTTTTTGCGTTAGCAGGATCAAAATGAGTTTCAATAAATAGACCATCAACATTATTTACAATTCCTGCTCTCGCAATGGTTTCAATCATATCTGGTCGTCCACCTGTAACACCAACACTCTGGTTAGGCTGTTGTAAAGAATGGGTAACATCTAAAACCGTAGGTGCATAAGCTCTCATTGTAGGAATACCTCTAAAATCTACAATCATATCTTGGTAGCCAAACATGGTGCCACGATCTGTAATCCAAGCTTTTTCACTACCAGAATCTTTTACTTTTTGAACTGCATGTTTCATGGCCTCCGGACTCATAAACTGTCCTTTTTTGAGATTGACCACTTTTCCTGTTTTTGCAGCTGCAACCACAAGGTCAGTTTGACGCACTAAAAATGCAGGAATTTGAAGTACATCAACATATTCGGCAGCTTTTTCAGCATCAGAAACTTCATGTATATCAGTAACCGTTGGTACATCAAATGTTTGCGAAACTTTTTGTAAAATTTTAAGCGCTTTTTCATCGCCAATACCAGTAAAACTATCAATTCTACTTCGGTTCGCTTTTTTAAAACTACCTTTAAATATATAAGGGATGTCTAGCTTATTAGTAATCGTAACTACTTTCTCTGCAATACGCAAAGCCATATCTTCACTTTCAATGGCACAAGGTCCACAAAGTAAGAAGAAGTTGTTAGAATTGGTATGCTTTAGTTTAGGTACATATGATAATTGCATGAGCTACGAGTTTTCAAATTTCAGCAGCAAAGATACAAATCATCATGCATTAAAAGCTGCTCTTAAGACTATTTCTAATCATCCATAATGCCATTACAAAATTGGCAATTACAAAAATGCCACCATATACCATAAACTGTTTAGCAGAGTTTGATACATTTACGATATTAAAAATATCAGATAGGTAAGCAACAATCATATAAGATGAAAGGCATACAAAGGTTATCCCTAATGTAAAGTTGAGTCTTTTGTTGGGCTTTATAATTTGCCAAATAAAAGGAATTCCAAATAAAAGAATAGGGTAAGCTGTGATACCATTACTTTGGTTAACGTCTGTAAACCAATAAGCAATTACCGCTAAAAAGTAGAGGTAAGGTATGAATTTTGAGTATTTATTTATTGTTTCCATCTGTTGTGGGTTTCAGATGTAAATCGCCTAAAAATGGATTGGTTTTTAGGAGGCTATTTACTATTAATCAATTATTAGAACGAAAGATAGTGCCACAAATTACATTAATTGTGTAGTATAACATTTTATTAACTAATGCTTCGGAAATTTTAACATTTCAAAATTCGTCTTTAAAACAATTAGTTTTCAATTAATTAGCCTAATAATGGTGCGTTTGAGGGATTTCTCAAGAACTTCTAAAAATCACAATTTTAATAATTATATAAGTATAAGATATTATACGGAAATTAACGTACCTTTGCACGCTTAAAACAAGGCATCTATTATGGCTAATATTAAAAACATTGCAATTATTGCACACGTTGATCACGGTAAAACAACCTTGGTTGATAAAATCATGTATCACTGTCAACTTTTTAGAGAGAACCAAAATACTGGTGATTTAATTCTCGATAATAATGATCTTGAACGTGAAAGAGGAATTACAATTACATCAAAAAATGTATCTGTAATTTATAAAGACACAAAAATTAATATCATTGATACACCTGGTCACGCCGATTTTGGAGGTGAAGTAGAGCGTGTATTAAATATGGCAGATGGTGTTTTATTATTAGTTGATGCGTTTGAAGGTCCTATGCCTCAAACACGTTTTGTATTACAAAAAGCTATTGATTTAGGATTGAAACCTTGTGTAGTTGTCAATAAAGTTGATAAAGAAAACTGTACACCTGATGAAGTTCACGAAAAAGTGTTTGACTTAATGTTCGAGCTTGGAGCAGAGGAGTGGCAATTAGATTTCCCTACAGTTTATGGTTCTGCAAAGAACAACTGGATGAGTGAAGATTGGCAAAAGGAAACTGAAAATATCGAGCCACTTTTAGATATGGTTATCGAGCATATTCCTGCACCAAAAATCCCTGAAGGAAATACCCAAATGTTGATTACATCATTAGATTTCTCTTCATTTACAGGACGTATTGCAATTGGACGTTTAACTCGTGGAGAGTTAAAAACAGGACAAAATATTTCTTTAGTAAAGCGAGATAAAAGTATTGTAAAATCAAAAATTAAAGAACTTCATGTATTTGAAGGTCTTGGTCGTATAAAAGTTGATAGTGTTCAAACTGGAGATATTTGTGCTATTGTTGGATTAGAAGGATTTGAAATTGGTGATACAGTTGCCGATTGGGAAAACCCTGAAGGTTTAAAAACAATTGCAATTGATGAGCCTACAATGAGTATGTTATTTACCATTAACGATTCGCCTTTCTTTGGGCAAGATGGTAAGTTTGTAACGTCTCGTCATATTAAAGATCGTTTAACTAAAGAACTAGAAAAAAACTTAGCACTTAGAGTTGAAGAAACGGATAGTGCAGATAAGTTTATGGTTTTTGGACGTGGTGTATTACACTTATCTGTTTTAATTGAAACCATGCGTCGTGAAGGTTATGAATTACAAATTGGACAACCTCAAGTAATCATTAAAGAAATTGATGGTGTTAAATGTGAGCCAGTTGAAGAAATGACAATCGATTTACCTGAAACTGTTTCTGGTAAAGCCATTGAAATGGTTACAATGCGTAAAGGTGAAATGCTAAGTATGGTTGCTAAAGGTGATCGTATGGTTTGTGAATTTATTGTGCCTTCTAGAGGTATTATTGGTTTACGTAACCAATTGTTAACAGCAACTGCTGGTGAAGCAATTATGGCACACCGTTTTAAAGAGTACCAACCGTTAAAAGGTGGTATTCCAGAACGTCAAAATGGATCTTTAGTATCTATGGAGAAAGGTCAAGCAATTCCTTACTCAATTGATAAACTACAAGATAGAGGTAAGTTTTTTGTTGATCCAGGTGAAGATATTTATGAAGGTCAAGTTATTGGAGAGAACTCTCGTGGAGATGATATGGCTGTTAACGTTACAAAAACTAAAAAGTTAAGTAATGTTCGTAGTTCTGGTGCAGATGATAAAGCTAAAATTGTACCTGCAATTAAGTTTTCATTAGAAGAGGCTTTAGAATATATTCAAAAAGATGAATATGTAGAAGTTACTCCAAACCACCTAAGATTACGTAAAATTTACTTGAAAGAAGTAGATCGTAAGCGTAATAAAAATATGTAAGCATATTTTAAAATATATAAATTAAAGGAATCCATTTTTGGGTTCCTTTTTTTGTTTGATAAAATGTGCTGCTACTTTAGATTAATATGTATAAATTGTCACATTATTTAATGTTGAAAACGTAACGACGTGAAATTTCTAGATAAGGTTTTAAGACAATGGCGAACAAGTGTTGCCACAAAATATGTGAGACCAAATGATAAGGTCCTAGATGTAGGTTGTTTTGACGGTTACTTATTTAAAGCATTAGCCCATAAACCTATCCAACCAAGTATTGGTATAGATCCTTTATTGCAGGAATCTCAAAAAAATGGTGCACACCAATTATTACCTGGTATGTTTCCAGATGCTGTACCAACTAATGAGACATTTGATAGTATTGTAATGTTAGCCGTTTTAGAGCACATACCAAGAGCACAGCAAAGACAATTAAATAATAATTTTTTGAAAGTATTAAATCCGTCAGGTCGTATCATTATTACAGTTCCTTCATCTCTTGTAGATCACATTCTTGTTGTGCTAACTAAACTAAGGCTTGTTGATGGCATGTCTGTTGATGAGCATTACGGCTTTAAAGTTAAGGAGGTATTTACATTGTTTGCCGAACAGGAATTTACCTTAATCAAGCACAAAAAGTTTCAACTAGGACTTAACAACCTATTTGTTTTTGAAAAGCGTTCGTAGCTCTTAATTTCTGAAATGTTAAAGGGTACTACTTTTTCAACCCTAAAATACTAAAAAAGAGACTAAACAAAATCACTTGAATTCCTAAAAGCATAGTGAAGATTGCAGGTATAATAATACGCAATGTATGTGAAGGGTTCAACTTTCCGAAGTTAGCCATATTCCAATCTGAGACGCCTTTAACGCTTAAAATAATACCGATCAAAACAAAGAGAAAGCCAAACACTAATCCTTTTTCTAACGATATATATTTAAATAAATTTTGATAGCGATTACTCTTGGGTAATAATTCGTTCTCTACAGCAAATACTTTGGTTAATGCGTAGAACACAAAAAACTGAAAACCTATTAAAATCATACTCGCTGTGTACAATAAGGTATGCACATCTAACGTAATATTGCCAAATGAAAGGGGTTTGATAATCAAAGCTATTGAAGTTATAACACCAAGAATCATAAGTAGTAAACTAGGATAAAGAAACAACCATTTTGGACTATAGAGCGTTAAAAATCTGAGATGTCTCCAACCGTCTGGCCAGGTATTTAAATGTGGAGGTCGAGTTCGTCCGTCTTTATGTAAAACGGTAGGAACTTCGGTAATGGATAGATTATTAAGTTTTGATTTAACGATCATTTCAGAAGCAAACTCCATTCCTGTCGTTTTTAATTTCATGGTTTTAAAGGCTTCTTTTGAGAATCCTCTGAGTCCGCAATGAAAATCTCCAATTTTAATTTTAAAAAATAATCGTCCAATAAATGATAATACAGGATTTCCTAAATATCTATGTAAAAAAGGCATAGCACCTTTTTTAATGCCACCTTTAAAACGGTTGCCCATCACGAGGTCAAACCCTTCTCTAAGTTTTTCTAAAAAAGGCATTAATTGTTCAAAATCGTAGCTGTCATCTGCATCTGCCATGATGATGTATTTTCCTTGAGCAGCCGTAATACCACCTTTGAGCGCATTTCCGTAGCCTTTCTCTTTAACATGTATAACAGTGGCATTAAGTGAGTTTGCAATAGCAATTGAGCTGTCGGTACTGCCATTATCTGCTATAATAATTTCTCCGGAAATGTTATTTGAACTCAAGAAACCTTGAGCTTTAGTAATGCAAATCGCTAGAGTTTCCTCTTCGTTTAAGCAAGGCATGACAACAGAAAGCTCAATGTTTGATTCCATTTTTGATTAGTTTAGAAATAATGATGACAAAGATTAAAAATATAAGTACATAATTATAAAAAAGATATCTCATTATTGAATGACTTGCAAAAGCGATGAGCGCAGCATTAGATAACGTTAATGCCGAACAGATAAATAAAAGCAAATAATTTTTGTGATTATAGAGTAGTTTAATGCTGCTAAAAAGCAAACTAATTATGACTAAAATAAGAAGGATAGGAGAAAAGAATCCATGAGAGATGTTTGCAAAATAGAGTTTAATCCATTTGCTAAAATTATTTTCAATAAGGATTAATGTGATGTTTTTACACGTTTTTTCAATATTATAGAATGCTTGAGCATCTGCAGATTCAATCGTATTAGTTTTAATTAATTTATCATAATAATAGGCTTTCCCTAAATTATGAACCGTTCTATTACAAATTGGAGGCACATGATTATGAAAAAAATCATAATATGCCGAATATGATTCTAGATTACTTTGAGATGAAAGCAATAAATTCTCGTTTGAGAGTTTGTTATAGCATAGGTTAAAAATAGCCTTGTCATCTTTATTGCTTATTAAGTGGCTATCAGTTTGTTCTGAAACAAAAAATGCTGAGCCAGAAGCTGCTACAAAACCAAATGGCGTTGAACCAAATATGCCATCTTTTAATTTATGATAGCTAGAATCTGCTACAACCACAACTGCTGGAATAAAAATTAGTAACAGAGATTTTATGAGGATAGGTTTTTTAAAAAAATGCTTCTTGTTTTTTAAAATATATGCAACACCAAATATTAAAGGCGTAATAATAAATTGACCTCTTGTGAGTGATAAAAGCACATATAAAACAAGAGCTGCCCAAAGTATTTTATAATTGTCATGTTGTATAAAACGTAAGCTACTACCAATAAAAAAGAGATATAAAGGATAGCTAAAACCTTCAGGGCAAATATTGTTTGCTACAAAGAGCGGATTAAAAAAAGGAAATAACAACAAAGCCACAACAATGACTTTGCTTAGGGTATTTAAATTAAAAATCTTAGCTGTTGTTTTAAAAAAGAAGTGAACGGCAAGTAACCCAAAACCAGCTTGAAATACAAGAACACTGAGGTCAAAAACGCTAGAAAATAGGACTTTAAATGTTTTTAAAAAGAGCACATATCCTGGATGACGATAAGGTAATGCATGTATATAACTTCTGGTGTCTGGAGAATAAATGGCATCATTAAAAATAACAAATAGGAATACCAATAGATATACAACCCTTAAAACGGTATTTTCATTAAAAAAGGTTTTTAATTTCAAGAGCTAGTTATATTGTTTTTCAAATATAAAAGAATTGAATCAAAACAGATTCTAAGATTTAAAAATATTGTATTTTGTCCTTTTCAAAGTTTAAATGACACGATCAAAATTGGATGAATTTAAAGTTATAAAATACAATCAAAGTCAACGCTTAGTTTGGAATACCTTTGTTTCAAATTCTAAAAATGCGACGTTTTTATTTCATCGCGATTTTATGGAATATCATCAAAATCGTTTTGAAGATTTCTCATTAATGATCTATAAAGGCGATCATTTACAAGCTGTTTTACCTGCTAGCATACACGAGAATATACTTAATTCTCATCAAGGTTTGAGTTATGGTGGTTTGGTGTTATCTAAAAAAGTGAAGTTTGAAACAGTTATTAAGGTGTTTTATTCGGTTTTAAAGTATTTAGATCATCTTGATATTCACACATGTAAAATTAAATTATTGCCTAAAATATATCATCAACTGCCAAGTGATGAAATAGATTATTTACTTTTTAAAACACAAGCGCAATTGCACAGAAGAGATGTGTCAATGGTAATTGATTATACTAATAAATTAGAAGCATCATCTAACCGAAAACGGAATTTAAAACGAAGCAAAACCAATAAAGTAAGCGTTTGCGAATTAGACGGTTTTGAGGCGTTTTTTAATCAGATTCTTATTCCAAACCTAAAGCAAAAGTACCAAACGTTACCAACACATACTTTAGAAGAAATAAAAGCGTTGAAATTAAAATTTCCGAAGAATATAAGACAATTTAACGCCTATCATAATAATGATATTATTGCAGGAGTTACCATTTTTGAATCGCCTCAAGTAGCGCATGCTCAATATATTTCTACTGTGAGCTCTAAAAATGAACTTGGCGGACTTGACGCTATTTTTGACGTTTTAATTAACGAGACCTTTAGTGTTAAACGCTATTTTAGTTTTGGTATTTCTAATGAAAATCAAGGGCAACATATAAATAAAGGATTGTTAAATTGGAAAGAGAGTTTTGGTGCAAAGCCAATAACTCATGATTTTTTTACAATTAATACTAAAAATTATAGTTTATTAAAAGACGTCATGATATGATAAAATTTTTAGACTTAAATACAATCAATTCAAAATACGAAGCCGCATTTTCATTACGGTTTAATGCGTTTTTAAAATCGGGATATTATATAAAAGGCACTGAGGTAAAACAATTTGAACATGATTTTGCAAACTACTGTGGTGTAAAACATTGTATTGGTGTTGCCAATGGTTTAGATGCGTTAACTTTAATTTTTAAAGGCTACATAGAACTAGGTAAATTAAATCTAGGAGATGAAGTCATGGTACCAGCAAATACTTACATTGCTACGATGTTGTCCATTCTTAATTCTGGACTTAAACCCGTTTTTATTGAGCCAGATCATGAGACTTTTAATATCTCACCTTCGGAAATTGAAAAGCACATAAAACCGTCTGTTAAAGCCATATTAGTCGTTCATTTATATGGACAATTAGCTCCTATGCTTGAAATTAATAAGATAGCGAGTGACCATAATCTTTTAGTCATTGAAGATGCAGCTCAAGCTCATGGAGCTGTATCTATTTCCGAAGAAAAAAAAGCAGGAAACCTTTCACATGCAGCCGGATTTAGTTTTTATCCAACAAAAAATCTAGGCACTTTAGGTGATGCAGGAGCAGTAACCACAAATGATGATGAATTAGCAGCTTGTATAAAATTATTGCATAATTATGGAAGTTCTAAAAAATATGTCAATGAAAAAATTGGCGTTAACAGTAGGTTAGATGAGCTGCAAGCCACATTTTTAAATGTAAAACTTAAAGATTTAGATCAAGATAACGAAAGGCGTCGTGAGATTGCTATGCAGTATCTAAATGAGATAGATAACCCAAAAATAAAGCTGCCATTTTATGATGGTACTAAAAATCATGTTTTTCATGTATTTGTGATTAGAGTAGAAGATAGATCTCATTTTACAAACTATTTAGAACAAAACGGCATTGGGTATCTCATTCATTATCCTATTGCGCCTCATCATCAAAAAGCACTATTAGCTTATAAAAACTTATATTTGCCTATTACAGAAGAAATTCATGACACTGTAGTGAGTATACCATTAAGCCCAATATTAACAAGTGTCGAGATTAAAACAATTATCAATGCCCTAAACGATTATTAATTGAAAAACTTAATTAAGTACATTAATTCTAATGTATTATATAAAGTTGCACACCTTAATTCAGCAACTATAATTACTAAAATAATTGCAGGTATTTTAACCTCTAAGGCGATTGCAATTTTTATTGGTGTTGAAGGCATGGCACTCATTGGTAATATTAGAAATTTTTTAAGTGCTATTCAATCCATATCAATTCTTGGGTTTTATAATGGTGTTGTAAAGACGATTGCTAAATTTAGAGACGATAGCGTTAATTTAAGTAAAACCTTATCTACAGCCTATTATCTGTGTTTCTTTTCTACGATATTGGCCTCCTTTTTTTGTTATTATAATGCGCAATCCATAAATGATTTTTTATTTACGTCTTTTTATGATTTTGCTTATGTCATTAAAATTTTGGCTTTTGCCTTGCCATTTTATGCGTTAAATATGATGAGTTTTTCAATAATGAATGGTTTTTCTAACTATAGAATGTTGCTCATTGTTAATATAATTGGTCAAATTTTAGGGTTGTTAGTAACCTTACTTTTAATCTATAATAATCATATTGATGGTGCTTTAATTGCTGCAGTTGTAGCGCCTTCGTTAATATTTTTAATCACTTTGGTTGGTATTGTAAATAGAAGAAATTTAATTCATCTTATCAAGACAGATCATATAAGTTTTGATATTTTAAAATCATTTGGACCTTATGCAGTAATGGCATTAGTAACTGCGATTGCTTTACCTATGGTTTCTATATGTATTCGTAATTATATTATTTCTGAAATTGGAATTCAAGAAGCTGGTTATTGGGAAGCCATGAATAGAATTTCTAGTTATTACTTAATGTTTATTACGTCAATAATCACTTTGTATATTGTACCAAAGTTTAGTAAGGTTCATAGTAAAACCGAATTTAAAAAAGAGATTTTTAGCTTTTATAAATCTGTAATGCCCATTTTTGGTATAGGTTTAATTGCGCTTTATTTTTTAAAGTCTTTTGTGGTGCCACTTATCTTTTCCGAAGCATTTAAACCCGTTGAAAACTTATTTTTGTGGCAGCTTTTAGGTGATTTTGTAAAGGTGTTAACATTGGTTATTTCCTACCAATTTTTAGCTAAAAAAATGTTTACTCATTTTATTATCATAGAAGTCTTTTTAGTTGTCATGCTTTATTTTTCTAGCATCTATCTAATTGATGAGTTTGGTGTTGAAGGTGCAGTGATGGGACATTTTTTAAGTTATGTTATGCATTATGGCATTGTGTTACTTATTTTTGGTACATCGCTATTTGGGATCATCCCAGATGCGTCTCAAGAGTCATAACAAGATATCTCGTTTAATGTCAAAACAAAATAACGATTATACAAGTATCTTTAAATCCACTTCTTTATTTGGAGCAGTGCAGGTTTTTAATATTATAATTTCGGTCATTAGATCAAAAGTTATTGCCATTTGGATTGGTCCAACTGGTATGGGGATTTTGGGACTTTTAATGTCTACTTTAAAAGTAGTTGGTGAGTTTACTAAACTAGGATTAAGCACTACAGCTGTAAGAGAAATTGCGCAAACCGAAAGTAGAGGTGATGCACAAGAAACCAATGTGATTTTGGCAACAATTAAGCGCGTTGTATGGTTTACTGGTTTATTTGGCGTTATTATAACTCTAATACTTTCACCACTATTAAGCTATCTCGCTTTTGATGGTTATGAGTACACTTTAGCCTTTGTTTGGATTTCTATATCGTTACTTTTTAATCAGCTTTCTGAAGGGCAATTAGCAATTCTTCAAGGATTTAGAAAACTTAAATTATTAGCAAAAGCTAATCTATTAGGAAATCTTTTTGGACTCCTTATAAGTTTGCCTTTATATTATTTTTTTAGATTAGATGCTATTGTCCCAGTTATAATAGTGTCTTCTTTTGTTGCAATGGTTGTAAGTTGGTTATATTCAAAACAAGTAAAGTTTAATACACCTAAGTTGTCTAATAGCGAAGCATATAATAAAGCAAAAGGCATGCTTAAACTAGGACTCATGTTGAGTTTAAGAGGTTCTATCACATTAGTTGCTGCTTACATTTTTCAATTATATTTAAGCCATGCAGGAGGTGTTGATGAAGTGGGTTATTTTGTTGCAGGTTTTATGATTATCAACTCTTATGTTGGGATGGTTTTTAATGCCATGCGAACAGATTATTTTCCTAAACTTTCGGGTGTTATTGATAATTTGGAAGAGGTCAATACAATAGTAACCAATCAATCTATTGTTGGGATATTAATTATTGGTCCTATGGTTGTTGGCTTTTTGTCTTTTTTACCATTACTAGTTAGGGTGTTATATACTCCAGCATTTTTAATAATTACAACGTTTGTCTCATGGGCAATTTTAGGTGTTTTGTTTAAGACATTATCATTTTCTATGGGTTATGTGATCTTGGCAAAAGGCGATTCTAAATTGTTTATAAAAACAGGTGTTTTTTTTAGCACTTTAATGCTCGCTTTTAATATTCTAGGTTATCATTTTTATGGTTTAGAGGGTTTAGGTATTAGTTTCTTAATATATTATATAATTCATTTCTTCGGAATTAAAATCATAACAACTAAGCACTATAAATTAAGTTTGGATAAAGATTTAGTAACTATTTTTCTTATGCTATTTGGTTTGTCTATAGCTACTTTTCTGGCGACTTATATTGATCATTATATTTATAAATATGTAATTTGTTCTATATTGATGATTATTACATTTATATATTCATATCGTCAATTGGATAAAAGAGTAGATTTTAAATTATTGATAAATCGTATTTTTAAAAAAGATAATGAGTAATCATAAAAAAAACACGTCAAGTCATTTAGGAATTAAGAAAAGAATAAAATTTTTTTTTAAAGTGAATTGGTATAAAACCCTGTATTTTAATTTTAAAATGCTCCCTTTTAAACAGGCTAAAATATTACCTTTTTATTTCTACGGAAAAGTGAAATTCTCAAGTTTGAGAGGTACTGTTGAAATTAAAGCACCAATAAAACGAGCTATGATTGGTTTTGGTCAAAAATTTGAGCAAATGTCTGTTTCGAAAGGAATTGGAGAGCTATTTCTTGATGGTACTTTAGTTTTTAAAGGACATGCCCATTTTGGAAAAGATGTTTTTTTATATGTAAAGAAAGAGGCCTATTGTGAGTTTGGTTTTATGGGATGTCTTGGTTCTGATGTTAAGTTGTTGTGCACAAACCGAATTATCATTGGAAATTGGACAGGAATCGGGTACGAATCACAAGTCATTGACACAAATTCACATACAATGATTAACAGTAAAACAGGAGAAAGGCATCCAATATCTGCACCAATAGAATTAGGAGATTATAATGCGGTTTCTAACCGCGTGTCTATAATGTCTAATACTAAAACACCAGATAATTGTGTGATTGCATCCAATAGTTTATGTAATAAAGATTATACTAAATTAGGTTCTAAAATATTAATTGGAGGTTTACCTGCTAAACTTATAAAAAGAGACTTTGTTAGAGATTGGGAATCTGAAAAAGAAGATCTTTTACGTTACAAGCGTGTAAAACTTTAGACTTTTCTTTGAAATTTTGCAGGATTACCATACCAAACTTCTCCACTTTCTATGTTTTTATTGATATAAGATAATGCACCTAAAATACAATTATCTCCAATAGAAATACCATGATGTATAACACAATTTGTGCCTATAAACACATTTTTACCAATATGTGCTCCACCAATTTGTTCTTTATTAGTATTTAGGTTGTTTGTCATTACTCTCGGACATACATAACTATTATCTCCAATTTTTAATCCTCTAGCCAAAATACTATCGTATCGTATTATAACATGGTTTCCAATAATACAATCGCCAGATGAACTAACTCTTGAGTCAATCAGGCAATTCTCTCCAATAATAGTGCCTTTTCTCAATTCTACAAAGTTTTTAATCACTGTATTGTCTCCAATTACAACATCATCTTCAATAACACAATAGGAGCCTATTTGTACATTTTTTCCAATAGTTGCTTTATCTGAAATCATATAAACTATTTAAATATTTGTGTTGTTTTTAACCAAAGGGTTATATAATCTTGAGCAATATTAATATAATTATGCTTTTCTTCTATAAATTGTCTGGCATTTTTTGAAATAATAGTAATCTGTTCAGGATTATTAATTAACCATTCTAAATTTTTAATAATACTGTCTACATTAGGTTCGGCATTAATAGCAACTGTGTTTTTCTCTAATCCATAATAATCCAACCACTCTTGTTCTGCACCAGTAAATACAACTTTCCCTTTTGCCATAGCTTCTAAAGCATTGTATCCTTGATCGTATGCATAGACCATATCTAAAAGGATATGTGCTTTATTATAAATGTCTATATAATTGTTGTAAGGGATATCTGTGGTAGAAATTATTTCAACTTTGTCTTTGTATTTAATATTAATTATGTCTAAAGCTTGTTCAAAAAAATCATTTCCTTTTTTATAATAATTAGCTTTATTGATTCCATGAAAAATAATGATTTTCTCTTGAGGATTGTTTGCTTTGAAGCTTACTCTGTTAATGTTTATAGGGTTAGGAATCAATCCTAAATATTTAGAATTTCCCAATAAGGGTATGTGATAATCAATATCAGAAGAGATGACACCTTTAATATTTTTGTACAAGTAATCATGTGTTTTTCTGTGGTTATTCTCTAAGTATAATAGTATTGGGTCAAATTCTTTCCTTGTGACTTTACCTTCAAAAAAAGGTGTTAAAATAGAATATCTAAATTTCTTTTTCATAGCATAATCTACACTTGGGAAATCACAACCACAAGACAGTAAAAACACATTTTTATTATTCTCAAAAATATAATTTAAGAGTTTTTTTTCAGTTTTGGGAACAGTTTTAAAAGGGCGTTCATTGATGAGTTGTACTATATCAAAACCTTTTAGTTGATTTTTATAAGCATTAAATTGTTTCTCTTTTGATATAGATTTTAAATCTATTTTAAAAAGGCGATAAAGAATTTTTCTTAAAATATTTAGTGGTCTTTTAACGTACCTGTTTTTTAATAAAATATCAACAGGGTAATTTTTAAAACCATCACCATCACCAATTATTGTAACTTCATGTCCTAGTTTTAATAGACCCTCTTTTAGAGAATTGTGTAACCTGCTATATTCGCCAATTAAAAGAATCTTCATTTATATTAGTACATTTGTTTCAAAGATAGCTTTTAATGCTAAAAACTAATAAAAAAAAAATTTGTATTGTAGCAATCTCATTATCAAAAGGTGGTGCAGAGCGATCAGTTTCCATGCTAACACGTATGTTGGCTAAAATTGGGTATGATGTGCATCTTGTGATTTTGACCAATCAGATTTTTTATTCCTACTCAGCAACTTTATATAATTTAGGAATCTCCAAAGATAGTAATGACGATACGATTTTTAGCAGATTAAAACGCTTCAAAAAGTTTAGAGAATATCTTAAAATTCACAAGTTTGATTTTATCATAGATCATAGGCCTAAGAATAATTACTACAGAGAATTGTTCTATAAGAAATTTGTATATAAAAATTTAAAAACAATTTATGTTCTTCATAGCTCAAATCAAGTATTGTATAAAAATGATAAACTAAATAAATTTATTAAAATTCATAAAAATAACTATAGCAATATAGCAGTGTCAAATTATATTGAGCATGATATATTAAAAGCAAGCGGCATAGAGAATTCAACAACAATTTATAATGCTTATGACCCTAAATGGATAGAATCTGACGAAATTTATGAAAATCCTTTAAATGGAAAAACATATATTTTATCCTATGGAAGAATTGTAGATTCAATAAAAGATTTTAGATTTCTCATCGATGCTTTTTTTGAATCTAAATTGTGGAAAAAGAATATTTATCTAGTAATTTTAGGAGACGGTAAAGACAAAGATGCTCTTATATCTTATGTTGAAGGATTTGAAGGTAGTAATTTTGTGTTATTTTATCCCTTTACATCAAATCCATTTCCTTATATTTATAATAGTAAATTTGTGACTTTAACAAGTCGCTATGAAGGGTTTCCAATGGTGCTTTTAGAAAGTTTGTCAATTGGAATTCCAGTAATTTCTTTAGATATTAAATCTGGACCAAACGAGATAATTATTCATAAAGAAAACGGGTTATTAGTGTCAGCTAGAAATATTGAGATCTTTGCAAAAGCAATGAGTAGCTTTTTTGAGGATAAGATATTATACAATCATTGTAAAAATAATGCCTCTACATCTGTTGAAAAGTTTTCAATAGAAAAGATTTCTCTTGAATGGGAAAAACTACTAAAACATGAAGAATAATATAAGTGATAAAATGATTATTGACATCCCTAAAATTTCAGACCCTAGAGGTAATCTTGCAGTCATTGAAAAAAACTGTATTCCTTATCCTATTAAACGAGTATATTATTTATACGATGTACCAAGTGATGCTTATCGTGGAGGTCATGCACATAAAGAACAACATGAGTTTCTAATTGCACTTAGTGGTAGTTTTGAAGTGGTATTAGATGATGGTAACACTAAGCAACGTGTTATGCTAAATAAACCCAATAAAGGATTATTAATACCAATAGGAATTTGGAGAGAACTTGATAATTTCTCCTCTGGAGCTGTGTGTTTGGTTTTAGCCTCTGATGAATTTGACGAAGCAGATTATATACGAGATTATAAAGAATTTCAACTATCTAAAAAGGCGTAAGTTGATATGTGATAGTCGTAGTATGTCTCTAAAACTTAGCATGCTTTTAATAACAAAAATTGGGCACTTATAAATTAATTTTTGTGGCCGACTCAAATTCCTAACATCAATAGATTTATAAATCGTTTTTGATGTAGCAAATTCCTTTTCTAATTTATATTGAATGGCAATCGCATATCGATTTAAATCTAAATAGGTTTTTAGGGATAGGTTCTTTAATTCGTCGTTTTTAAAAGCATTTAAATTAAAATGTTGTCTACCACTAAATAGACTATTCGTTAATTGATGATTTGCATTTAAGTTATGGGTTACACTTACGTTATTATCAAAAGCCGTTGGAAATTGTAAAGCAATTCTAATCCATAAATCGGTGTCTTCTCCAGAGTCGTAGGCTTCATTAAAAAACCCAATACTTTCAAAAACAGATTTGTTAATGGCTATACTTGAGCTAGAAGCTAAGCTATTAATGCTGCTGTGATAAAAATAGTCGTCAATAACTCCTGACCATTTTTTGTGCTTCGGAAGATCTTTATACTGAGAATCGATAATCGTTTGTCCTTTTATTTTATTGTAAGCCTTGCAATACAGTCCGCAATTAGGGTAAGATTCAATTAGTGATTTTAAATCCTGTAAATGATGAGGTTTCCATATATCATCGCCATCTAAAAAGGCAATAAACTGTGAAGTGGCATGTTGTATACCATAATTTCTAGCATGAGAAACACCTTTATTTTGGGTTGTAAAAATCCTAATGCGTTGATCATTAAATTTTTCAACTTTATTTAAGCTATCATCTGTAGAGCCATCATTAACAATAATCACCTCAAAATTTGTAAATGTTTGAGCTAAAACACTAGATATCGTCTCACTGATTTCTTGTGCTTTATTATATAAAGGAATGACGACAGAAAAATAAGGAGTCATGAGTTTAATTCTAGATAACAAATGTAACTCAATTTATAAAACTGAAGTAAACGAATGTTGGGCTTATTGCTTAACAAGTTCTTTCTGAATTGCTTTTTAAAAGATGTATAAATCAAAGAGAATACATAATTAAGCTTTAACTTTTTTAATAATTTATAAGAGTTGTAGAGTGAGTTTTCTGTGTGTTGTATATGATCATTGGAGTCTAATTTTAAAAGCGTTACCACAGATTGCTCAATTTTATGAAGATAACGCTCATTAGGTTCTAAACCCAAATGATACACTTCGTTATCAATATGAAATACGTTGTATTGTCCACTTTTTAACAGCGCACCAAAGAAGTTGTCATAACCATAGCCTCGTTGTGTAATTTTAGAATTAAGCTTTAAAAAAACCGATTTCTTAATCATGAAATTAGCCGAAATCACAATTTTATAAGGTGTTTTATTCCTTAAAGAGGCTTGCACTTGTTCGTTAGATGATCCATAAGTCCATCGTAACATAAATTCGTTTTTTGGTTGTTCAGGTTGGTAAGCAAAACCGCCATAAATGGCATCATATTCCGACGATAAAAAAGCGATGTAATTAGAAATAAACTCATCTAATTTTGGCATTACATCTGCATCTAAAAACAACAGCCAGTCGTATTTTGCTTGTTCTGCAAGGGTTTGTCGTGTTGCTACGCGTCCTGTATTAACCTTAGAAATTTGATATGACGTATTTTGAAGTTGTCCAATTTCAGCATTTAAAACACTAGTGTTAGTATTAGAATTATCATCCAAGCATAGGATTTCAAATATAATTTCGCTAGCCATTAATTGCTTATGCACTAAATTCACAAGCGCTTTAATATCATAATTGTAAACAGGAATGAGTACGGACAGCATATAAATATCTAATTATTCAAAAATACACTTTTTATAGATTTGAACTTATTAATTAAGTTGAATACTTACATTTGGTGTAGTAATTGAAATTACAGGATTATGCTAAGAAAAACACTTTATGTCTTATGTTATTTTGTTGGATTGCTAGTAAATGCTCAGCAAGAATTTCATGTATTTCCAAAAGATGATGCAAATTCACCAGGAACGTCTCTAGGTAATGGATCTTTAGCTCAACCTTGGGATTTACAAACGGCTTTGAGTCAAACCACAGATATTGTGAATTCTGGCGATACTATTTGGATTCATGAAGGTGTTTATACAGGGAAATTTGCGACTAGTCTTCAAAGTCTTGAACCTAACCAATATATTACTGTCTCTGGTTTTAATGATGATAAAGTTATCCTTAACGGAAATGTGAAATCTCCAAAGAAATCTGTTTTAGAAATTAAAAGCCAACAAGTGATATTTCAAAACTTTGAAGTCACGTTTTTAGGTGAATATGCTAGACATGTTAAGGATAAGGGTTTTATTAGAGCAGATGGAATTAACCATATGTCTGGTCAAGATTGTAAATTCATAAATCTTATAATACATAATAATCCAGGTTCAGGATTTGGTTCTTGGAAGCACACAGGAGGTACTCAAATTTATGGTTGCAAAATTTATAATAATGGTTTCTTTTCCGAAGTAAGAGGACGAGGAGCAGGAATTTATGTTCAAAATTTGAGTGATAAAACTAGAGTCATCAAAAATAACATCATCTTTAATAACTATTATATGGGAATTGAAGTTTGGTCGGCTTCAACAAAAGCAACCTCAAGTTATGTCAAAAACATGTTACTAGAAAATAATACGGTTTTTAATAATGGCTCTTCTGGAGGATATTATAAAAATAATATTATAGTTGCAACAGATGATACTAACGGAATTAATAGAGCGACAAACATTAAGTTAATCAATAATATTTTATTTCATAATATAGATGTTGCAAAAAGCGCAAAAGGAGATGCAGGATCACTAACCTTAGGGATTAATAAAAAAGCACCATTGTTAGATGTTGTCGTCACAGATAACATTATTATAGGAGGTAATAATGCGTTAAGATTTGATAATGCTGAGAATACTGTTTTTAAGCATAATACCATTTATGGAGGTTACGTTCATTTTTATGAACATGGATTGTCAAATGTTGAAACATTAGATTTTAATAACAATGCCTACTTTTCAAAAAATAATAGAAACTTTAGAGTGATTAATAAAAGGGATTATACGATGGCAGATTGGAAATCTTCGTTGTCTATTGATGCTAATAGTACATGGCAAAACATAAAGAGTTTTGAAATGAAATCGATTCTCAATATTTCAAAAAATGAGTTTGCACAAAATGAATATAGAGTTTCGTTATTTCAAAAAGAAGGAAAGCCTGTTATAGTTGATTTTTCAGAATACCATCTAAAAACAGGAACCACATTTAAAATCTATGATGTAGAAAACCCAAAAATCGTTTTAAAATCAGGTGTACTTCAAAACAATGGTAATATTGTATTCCCAATGAATAATTTAAATTTTGAAAAACCACTACACAATACTAAAGCGCAAAAAACGGTATCAAATTTCGGCGTTTTTATAGTGGAATTTGAACATAGTATTCCTTCGGAAATATCCACTGATCAGAAAGATAATGCTTTAAAAAGGTTTTTTAAGTGGTTAGGGTTTTAACTCTTACGTTGTACAACCTCAAATACTTTATTTTCATCACATTTTAAAGTCTTGCTAGGATATTTTAAAAGTAAGGCATAATCGTGAGTTGCCATTAAAATGGTATTACCATTATTATTGATGTCGCGCAATACTTCCATGACCTCAATACTAGTTTGCGGATCTAAATTACCTGTAGGTTCATCTGCTAATATTAACTCAGGATCATTTAATAAGGCTCTAGCAATAGCAATGCGTTGTTGTTCTCCACCAGATAATTCATGCGGAAACTTAAACCCTTTAGTCTTCATATCTACCTTATTCAAAACTGTTTCAATACGCTCCTTAATTTTGGTTTTATCTTTCCAACCTGTAGCTTTTAAAACAAATTCTAAATTGCTGTTTATAGTTCTGTCTGGTAATAATTTAAAATCCTGAAAAACAATACCTAGTTTTCGTCTCAAAAACGGAATATCCTTCTCTTTCATCGTTCTTAAATCATAATCTACAATATGACCTTCACCTTCAGTTAATTGTAAGTCGCCATATAACGTTTTCATAAAACTACTTTTTCCACTTCCGGTTTTACCAATGAGATACACAAAGTCACCTTTGTTCATTTCAAAATTAACATCAGCTAATACCATACTATCACCTTGATAGATTGAGGCATTTTTGAGTTGTAAAACAGTTTCAGACATAGTAATATGAAGATTATTATAGAAATGTAAATGTATTATAAAAGTAGCAATTACCCATATGGTAAAACTAAAATCTCTGTATAAAAACGGAAACTGTAACGTAAACTTATATAAAGCGTCTTTTTAATAACCTTGTTTATAATTATAGCATGATTTTTGCGTTATAGAAATGAAGATAAATTATCTTTGACATCAATTAAAAATCGAACTTAATGACTTTCAGAAAAATAAGTTTTTTTATAGGCGTTTTACTGTTTGCTATGCAATTGCAAGCCCAACAAACGGCCACATATACCAGTGATTTAGTAGAATATCAAAAAGCACTCACACTTTATAATAATCAACAATATCAAGCAGCGCAATCGCTATTTGAATCTATTAAAGAAGATGCTCCCAATGAAACACTGGAGTCTGATTGTGCTTATTATATTGCTAACTGCGCTGTACGACTCAATCAACAAAATGCAGATGATCTCATCCAAGAGTTTATGGAAGATTATCCAACAAGTACCAAAAGAAACACGGCATATTTAGATGTAGCCGATTTTTATTTCGCAAATGGTAAATATGCTTATGCAAGAAAATGGTATGATAAAGTTGACGAAACTGGTATGGCTAGATTAGATCGTGAGAAATTCTATTTCAATTACGGTTATGCTTTGTATTCAACACAAGATGAAGCAGGCGCACAAAAATATTTAAACAAAGTTGTAACTTCAAAAGAATATGGTTCTCAAGCCAAATATTACATAGGGTTTATGGCTTATGAAGGTGATGATTATGATAAAGCTAACGAATACTTTGATCAAGTAAGCGATGAAGAAAAATACAAAGAGAAGTTGTCGTATTACCAAGCCGATCTTAATTTTAAACTCGGTAAGTTTGAAAAAGCAATAGAGCTAGCTAAAGCTCAATTAGATAATAGTAGTGCTCAAGAAAAATCTCAATTGTCAAAAATTATAGGTGAGAGTTATTTTAATTTAGAACAATATTCCGAAGCAATTCCGTTTTTAAAAGCGTATCAAGGTACGCGAGGTAAATGGAATAACGTTGATTATTATCAATTAGGATATGCTTATTATAAGCAAAATGATTTTGAAGCTGCCATTTCAGAATTTAATAAAATCATTGGAGGAGATAACAGCGTTGCTCAAAACGCATATTACCATCTAGGTGAAAGTTATATCAATTTAGATAAAAAACAAGAAGGTTTAAATGCATTTAGAAATGCATCACAAATGGATTATGATTTAAAAATCCAGGAAGATGCTTGGTTAAACTATGCAAAAATTAGTTACGAGATTGGAAACCCATACCAGTCTGTACCACAGGTTTTAACCAGTTATTTAGATAAGTATCCAGATACAAATTATGAGGAAGAAATAGAAACCTTATTAATAGATTCCTATATCACATCAAAAAACTATAAAGAAGCCATCAAATTGTTAGAAGGTAAAAAGAGTTTTGAAAATAGACTAGCATATCAAAAAGTAGCGTTTTATAGAGGAATTGAAATATATAACGAAGGTGATTATACTAACGCTATAGATTTATTTAGTAAGTCAATCAAAGAAGCAAAAGATCCTGTTTTTACAACAAGAGGAATCTTTTGGAAGGCAGAAACAGAATATCACTTAAACAATTTTGACGAAGCGTTAATTGGCTTTAAGCAGTTTGAACAGCAAAGCGAAGCTTCCCAAGTTAATGAAATCAATAATATAGATTACAACATCGCTTACACGTATTTTAAACTTAAAAATTATACAAAAGCAACAGCACATTTTCAAACGTTTGTTGAAAATCATAAGGATGATAAATTACGTTTAAATGATGCCTATTTGAGACTTGGCGACGGCTATTTTGTGTCTAGTGACTATGCCAATGCCATTTCTGCTTATGATAATGCAATAGCTATTAATGAGATTGAAAGTGATTATGCAACTTTTCAAAAAACGATGAGTTTTGGTTATAGTGGGCAAAGTGCCAAGAAAATTGCAGGATTAAATTCTTTTATTTCAAACTATCCAAAATCGTCATTGCGTGATGATGCCATGTATGAATTGGCAAATTCTTATGTTAAAACTAGCGACACTGATAAAGCGATGGCTATGTATGATCGCTTATTTTCAGAATATAAAAACAGTGTTTTTATCTCAAAAGCTTTATTACGTCAAGGCTTATCGTATTATAATGTAAATGATAATGAGCGAGCATTGAGTAAGTTTAAAACAGTAGCTAACGATTATCCATCAACAGAAGAAGCTAATCAAGCCGTAGCAACTGCACGTTTAATTTATATAGATTTAGGTCGCGTTGAGGAGTATGCAGCTTGGGTGAAAACCTTAGATTATATTAATGTGACTGATGCAGAGCTAGATAATACAACCTATTTAGCAGCAGAGAAACAGTATTTAGACAATAATACAGATAGTGCAATTCGTCAATTTAATAAATATTTAAATGAATTTCCTAACGGAATACATGCACTCAAATCTCATTTTTATCTCGCGGAAATGTACACGCAAAAAGACTTGTCTGGCAATGCGAAACCGCATTATGAATATGTCATCAATAAACAAAAAGGGGAATTTACAGAGCAGTCTATAGTTAAATTATCTGAAATATATTTAAGCAATAAGAATTGGGATCAAGCCATTCCGTTATTAAAACGATTAGAAATCGAAGCCGATTATCCGCAAAATATAACTTACGCACAATCCAATTTAATGAATGCTTATTATCAAAAAGAAAACTATACCGAAGCCGTAAACTATGCTGAAAAGTCGCTTCAAAATTCAAAAATTGATAATAAAGTAAAAAGTGATGCACAAATTATTATTGCACGTTCTGCCATAAAAACGGGTAATGAAAATAAAGCTAAATCAGCCTATGCTGAGGTAGAAAAAATAGCAACAGGAGCATTAGCGGCTGAAGCTTTGTACTACAATGCTTATTTTAAAAATAAGGAAGGCAAACATGAAACATCAAATACAACGGTTCAAAAATTAGCTAGAGATTACAGTAGTTATAAATTTTATAGTGCAAAAGGTTTAGTGCTTATGGCAAAAAATTATGATGCGTTGGGAGATGCGTTTCAAGCCACTTATATTTTGGAAAGTGTGATAAGCAATTTTCCAGATTATGATGATGTTGTAAGTGAAGCACAACAAGAATTAAATAGAATCAAGGCTGAAGCCGCAAAAACGAATTCATCTGTACAACCTCAAAATTAAAACCAATTCCTGCTAAAGCAGGAGTCTCCTAATAAATAAGCACGAACATCAATGATAAAACAAATAAAATTCTTAATAATACTTTCATCTATTTTTACACTGTTCGCATGTGGAAATGATGATAATAATACTCAAGAAACACAAGACGTTTTTGAAGGCTGTTGCTCACCAGATCCAGTATTTGGACCTAATGTTGATAATTTAGATCAGTCTGCTGGAGAAATTAAAGTTGATAATATTTTTACACCAAATGGTGATGCATTTAATGACGTTCTTGAAATCGAAAATATCGATTTGTACGATAATCATTCGGTTACCATTTATGATATAAATGATAATATAATTTTTGAATCTAATAACTACGGAAATGAAAATGACTTATTTCCAATAGGTCAACAAGGGGAAAATGGTGTTGTAGGAACGCCAGATGGAACATATAAATACAAAGTAGTTATAGAAAATGAAGGAACATTTCGAGAATCAGGCACCTTTTGCTTATTCACTCAATTTATGAATGTAGAACAAAACTTTAGTGAATGTAACCCACTAGAAGAAGGTTTTGATCCTATAATTTCTGGTAACTAAAAAAATAAAAAATATTAAATATGTCATGCTAAGAGCAGTCGAAGCACAACAATAAGACGATATGAAAAACAATCTCAAATATATAATCCTAGCAATCATAACATTAAATGTTGCAATCACATCTGCTCAAGAAAGAGAAAGTGATAGCATTGAAGGTGGTACAGTAAACGTTGTAAAACCATACACACCAACTGTTAGTGATGCTTTTAAAATTAAAGAAGTCCCTTCTTTAAACGATTCTACAACAATCAAGAAAAAAGAGATTAAGTATAATATTTTTTCAATTCCAGTGGCATCTACATTTACTCCTGCAAAAGGGAAAGCAGCAACAGTAGATAAAGAAAAGGCTGTAAAATTATATGATAATTATGCGTCTTTAGGTGTTGGTACATACACAACGATTTTAGGAGAAGTCTATCTCAATCATGCCATAAGTAGAACCGAACGCGTTGGAGGTTATTTTAGTCATCATTCATCTTCTGGAGATATTGAAGATATCAATTTTGATAATAATTTTTCTGAAACAGGCTTAAATGCACACTACAGTCAAAAACTTAGAGATTACTCTTGGAAAGTAGAAGGAGGATTCCAATTACAACGTTTTAATTGGTACGGTTTGCCAGATCAAAGTGTCGATGTTTTTGATGTAGGTCATTCATTTTATACAGCAAATATTGGCGGTAATATTAAGTTTGATGATGCAATTTTTAAAAAGGGAAGTGTCTTGTTTAGACGTTTTGGTGATGATCAAGATTCTGGAGAAAACCGCTTCGTTTTAAAATCTGGATTTGATGTACCTGTAGCAGACGAAATTATTAACGCAGAAGCAACAATTGATTATTTAGTAGGTTCCTTTGATAGAAACTATTATGTTGCCGAAGAATTGAATTATAGTAACATTATTTTCGGTATTGCACCAAGTTACAAAATGACACAAGATGACTTAAGTCTTAGTTTAGGAGTGAATCTCACGTATTTTAACGATACCGAAGCTAGTGATGGAAAATTCTTTATCTACCCAAACATTACAGCCAGTTACCGTTTGGTAGATGAATTGCTAATTGCTTACGGAAGTATAGAAGGTGGCTTAAATCAAAACTCATATTATGATTTTGCTCAAGAAAATCCGTTTGTGTCACCAACCTTATTTATTACTCCAACAGATCAAGCGTATAATGCAGCATTGGGAATTAAAGGGAAGTTGTCAAATACAATGAGCTACACTATTAACGGACGTTATTTTGCTGATAAAAACAAGGCTTTGTTTAAATCCAATCCAGATGTTGGTATAGATCGTGAGAATTATCAATTCGGTAATTCCTTCGGAATTGCATACGATGACGTCACTACTTTCTCAATTGGTGGTGAATTAAACGTGGATATAAACCGAAATTTTAAACTCGGTTTGAAAGCTGATTATTTTGCATATGATACAGATAACGAAGCTGAAGCTTGGAACCTTCCAGATATTGAAGCTTCTGCATTTTTAGATATTCAAATTGACGAACATTGGTTTGCTGGAGCTAATTTGTTTTTTGTAGGAGAACGAAAAGATGAGTTAGTCACCGGAATTGGAACCCTAAGTTTACCAGTAGTCTCAACCATTAGTTTAGATAGTTATTTTGATGCCAACGCTCATGCAGGCTACAAAATCACAGATCAATTATCGGCTTTTGCAAAAGTGAATAACATAGCAAATCAAAACTATAACCGTTGGATGAATTATCAAGTTCAAGGTATTCAGTTTTTGGTTGGAGCTACGTATCAGTTTGATTTTTAAATTCTGTCACCCAGAACCTAGCGAAGCCATATGTCATTCAGAGCGCAGCAAAGAATCTTTGATTACAGTAGATCAATGTGTATGAGATTCATCAGTCGTTCCTCCTTCTGAATGACAGCAGGAGTTTATATTTTACTCATATTATCATAACAGCCAACTGTCATTCAGAGCGCAGCGAGGAATCTTTTATAAAATTAAATTATCAAGAGCTCCTTCAGTTGTTCCTCCTTCATAATAACAAATCCAATGCTTTTTGTATTTTTACTACACTAAAAAATCAACCATGAAAAAACTATCCATTCTAATTATTTTATTTGCTGTTTTCTCTTGTTCCGAAGAAAAAAAACAAGCAGATTCTATAGTATTCAACGCCAACATTTATACCGTTAATGATGCCTTCGGAAAAGCAGAAGCCTTCGCTATAAAAGATGGTAAGTTTATAGAAGTTGGTTCTTCTGAACGTATAAAATCAACCTACAATTCTGAAAATATAATTGATGCCAACGGAAAAACAATCGTTCCAGGGTTAATAGATGCACATTGCCATTTTCTAGGGTTAGGTTTTAATCAGTATGCAGTAGATTTAGTAGGTACAAAAAGTTTTGAAGATGTGGTGAAACGTGTTTCAACGTTTCAGAATAAAAACCAAGCACCTTATATTACAGGTCGTGGTTGGGATCAGAATGATTGGGAAGAGAAAGAATTTCCGAAGAAAACATTATTAGACAAATTATTTCCAAATACTCCAATTGCTTTAACCCGAATTGATGGTCATGCGATTTTATGTAATCAAGCGGCTTTAGATTTAGGTAAAGTGACTGTAGACAGTAAAGTAGAAGGAGGTGAGGTTGTTATAGAAAACGGTGAGTTAACAGGTGTCTTGGTGGATAATGCCGAAGGTTTAGTTTGGCAACATTGGCCAGAATCAACACGCGAAGACGCTGTGAAAGCCTTACTTGCTGCTCAAGAAATTTGCTTTGATTTAGGTCTAACTACTGTTGATGATGCAGGTTTAGATCAACAATCTATTGAGCTTATTGATAGCTTACAACAAACAGGAGATTTAAAAATGCGAGTCTATGCTATGGTGTCTTACACACCAGAAAACTTAGATTATTATATTAACAAAGGCATAACAAAAACCGATAGGTTAAATGTACGTTCATTTAAATTTTATGCCGATGGTGCATTGGGTTCTAGAGGCGCTATGTTGAGAGAACCCTATAGCGATAAAGACAATCATTTTGGATTATTAGTCACAGATTTGAAAACATTTAATAGATCTGCTCAAAAAATATCTAACTCAGAATTTCAAATGAATACACATGCCATTGGAGACAGTGCAAATCATGCCGTTTTAAGAACTTATAATAAGGTATTGGCTGGCAAAACGGATAGACGATGGCGAGTGGAACATGCGCAAGTGGTCTCACCAGAGGATTTTGATTTGTATAAAAATGTGATGCCATCTATTCAACCAACACATGCAACTAGTGATATGTATTGGGCAGAAGATCGTTTAGGTAGTGAACGTATAAAAGGCGCTTACGCTTATAAGGATTTGCTTGATGCCTACGGAAAAGTAGCTTTAGGGACAGATTTTCCGGTGGAACAAGTGAGTCCGTTTTTAACTTTTTATGCAGCTGTTGCTAGACAAGATTTAGAACAATATCCTGAAGGTGGATTTCAGAAAGAAAACGGATTAACTCGTGAGGAAACTCTAAAAGGAATGACCATTTGGGCTGCTTATTCTAATTTTGAAGAACACGAAAAAGGTAGTATTGAAACTGGGAAATTTGCAGATTTTATCATTTTAGATCAAGATATTATGACTGTGGAACAGAGTGAAATTCCTAAGATTAAGGTGGAGAAGACGTTTGTTGGAGGAGAGGAGCAGTAAAGAAATAATGGTTATTTGGAATAGCAATATGTCATTCTGAGCGCAGCAAAGAATCTTTGATAAATAAGTAAATTCTATATGAGATTCATCAGTCATTCTTCCTTCTGAATGACAGCAGGAGTTTGTGTTTTACTCATATCAATGTAACAGCAATATGTCATTCAGAGTGCAGCGAAGAATCTTTGATTAAATAAGTTTAATACGTATGAGATTCATCAGTCATTCTTCCTTCTGAATGACAATGTTAACTTTAATTCTAAGTAGATAATTTTAAAATGCAATATGTCATTCAGAGCGCAGCTAAGAATCTTTTATTACAGTAGATCAATGTGTATGAGATTCATCAGTCGTTCCTCCTTCTTCTGAATGACAGCAGGAGTTTTTATTTCACTCATATCAACATAACAGCCATATGTCATTCAGAGCGCAGCGAAGAATCTTTTATTACAGTAGATCAATGTGTATGAGATTCATCAGTCGTTCCTCCTTCTTCTGAATGACAGCAGGAGTTTTTATTTTACTCATATCAATGTAACAGCAATATGTCATTCAGAGTGCAGCGAAGAATCTTTTATTACAGTAGATTAATGTGTATGAGATTCATCAGTCGTTCCTCCTTCTGAATGACAGCAGGAGTTTTTATTTCACTCATATCAATGTAACAGCAATATGTCATTCAGAGCGCAGCTAAGAATCTTTGATTACAGTAGATTAATGTGTATGAGATTCATCAGTCGTTTTTCCTTCTGAATGACAGCAGGAGTTTTTATTTCACTCATATCATCATAACAGCAATATGTCATTCAGAGTGCAGCGAAGAATCTTTGATTACAGTAGATTAATGTGTATGAGATTCATCAGTCGTTCCTTCCTTCTGAATGACAGCAGGAGTTTTTATTTCACTCATATCAACATAACAGCCATATGTCATTCAGAGTGCAGCGAAGAATCTTTTATTACAGTAGATTAATGTGTATGAGATTCATCAGTCGTTTTTCCTTCTGAATGACAATGTTAACTTTAATTCTAAGTAGATAATTTTAAAATGCAATATGTCATTCAGAGCGCAGCGAAGAATCTTTGATTAAATAAGTTTAATACGTATGAGATTCATCAGTCATTCTTCCTTCTGAATGACAGCAGGAGTTTGTGTTTTACTCATATCAATGTAACAGCAATATGTCAATCAGAGCGCAGCGAAGAATTTACTTGACACTAATCCGAGCCAAAAAATCAAAATGCTCACCATCGATTACTTTCTCACATTGTAAGCCAACAACATCACAAGCGAGTTGTAAACGCTCAAAATCGATGTATAACCATTTCATTTTATCTTCTTCGTCACCTTTATAACTGAGAAAATAATCTAATTCTCCGTAATAATTTGCGTTGGTATCTATCCATAATCCACCATCATCATCTTGGTACATGTATTCAATATCAGAAGAATCTATCAAAATTTGACCTCCAGGTTTTAAAAGCGATTTTATATGGTTAAGATATTTAGAGACTTGAGAGACCTCTTGAAAAATTCCTGTGCCATTCATCAATAAAAGAATCGTGTCAAAGGTTTCAGTTTCTTCGAGAATGTCTTTTTGTTCAACATTAAATATACCTCGTTTTTTTGCAACCTCTACAGCGCCTTTAGAAATATCAATCGCTTTTACGTTGAGACCTTTCTCTTGAAGATATAAACTATGACTTCCAGAGCCACAACCAACATCTAAAATGGTTCCTTTTGCTAATTGTAACGCCTTTTGTTCTAGTTTGGGCATTTCCGAATAACTACGGAAAAGATAGGGTAACGGTAATTCATCTTCACCAGAAATATTGGTTGAGGTGATAAGGTCTTCGGTATAATTATTGTTTAAATAATCTAGTAAGGCTTTACCAAAAAGGTCTTTTTTCATAATTTTTGTGATGTTAAACTTGATTTAGCATCTCATAAAAGTGTTATTTTTACAGTATGCAAGACTTCATTAATAATCTCCCAAAGCTCGCCAAAGATAAACATAAGGAGAATAAAACCTTCTTTACAAAGCTTAAAAAAAAACCGCCTAAAAAGTTAGACTACATCATGCAAGAGCTGCATGAAGATGAATTTGAACGTACAGATTGCTTAGAGTGCGCCAATTGTTGTAAAACAACAGGACCATTATTTACCTCAAAAGATATTGAGCGTATTGCCAAGTTTTTCAAAATGAAGCAACAACAATTTATTGATACATACTTGAGAGTAGATGAAGAGAATGATTATGTACTGCAATCGGTACCTTGTACGTTTTTGGGGGCAGATAATTATTGTTCTATTTATGAAGTGAGACCAAAGGCATGCAGAGAATTTCCGCATACGGATCGGAAAAAATTTCAACAAATTTCAAGCTTAACATTAAAAAATGTAGCCATTTGTCCTGCAGCATTTAATATTGTAGAAGCCATGAAAAAAAATATAAAACTGTAATGTGACTATGAAAAAACTAATTGTAATTCTATTATGTTTTGTTTCAGTTTCTAGTTTTGCTCAAATAAGAGAATGGAATACGTCTTTGAAGGCAGCGAAAGATCTAGCTACAATACAAGATAAGATGATTTTGATGATGTGGGAAGAATCTACGCTATATCCTCTACCAGTTATCATCAATGCTGAAAATGGTAAAAAAGTGTTCATTGAAGATATGTTTACCAATGAGTATGTAAATAATTTGCTTTGGGAATATTTTATTCCAGTAGTCGTCAGTGAATCTAATTATACTGAATTATTTAATGAGATACGAGATGAAAGAAGCGCAGACTACATAAATACGTTTAATGATGATACCATTAAGGTTTTAGATGTAAATGGCAACATTTTAAATGTAGAGGTTAATCCAAATGATAATTACCTAAATATAACTGAGTTTATTTTAAAATATGCGCTTAATACATCGTTGTTAAAGGGTGAATATGTAGCGTATAAAGAATCAAAAAACTTCTATTCGGCATTTCGATTAGCAGCAGGTTATGTAGATATGTCGTCATTTGTACTGCCTGAGACCAAACACGAAATGATATTATTATCTAATATCTATTTTGATGAAGCGCGAGATTTTTTAAATCAAGAGCCTATTGAGAATTCAAATTTATACGTTCATAAAATTGATCTCCAAAAAATGAAACAACAGTTAATTCTAGATAAGCCTAGAAAGGTTTTAAGACAACTTAAACGCTTAGATCCTGAAATTCTAAAAGCTAACGATTCAGAAATTGCCTTTTTATATTTTACAGCTCATTTGTTATTAAATGATGAAAAAAGTGCAAGCGAGTGGAGAAATAAACTTTCTTTAGTAAATTTGAAGAAAGCCAGTCAGATTATAATATCTAACCAATAATATTATGCGACACTGGGTCACATTCAATCTTTTAAAAAAAATATGAGAAAAGCCTTATTAATAGTTGTTGCATTACTGTGTTTTACATGCAGCTCTGATGATGATAGCAGCAATACCAATTTAAACCTAAACTTACTCTATGGTACATGGTATCATGTAGATTTATGCCAAGAGTATAACAGGCTCATTTTAGATGCTAATCAAAATTATTCAACACGATATTCTGGTTCGCAAGATTGTGACGATCCAGAGCCAGATATTTATGAGTTTAGTGGCACCTTTGGAGTTAGTGGTAATTTCATTATCTATACTGAAACCAATGCAGAGTTAATCGTTGATGGGACTAATCTTTCAGTTTTAGATTTTATTAATCCTGATATAAAACATGAAATTCTAGAGCTTACAACTACAACTTTAGTTATTAATTCATACCTTGAAGAGGGTAATAACATTGTACGAGATTTAGGTACAGCCACTTATGAACACTAAATTATGGAACAGGTAATTAATTATTTTGAAACGATACCTACGCTCCATAGAAGTTTGATTCTTGTAGGAGGACTCACATTATTTTGGTTACTTGAAGGAACGCTACCATTATTTAATTTTAAATACAAAAAATGGAAACATGCAGCTCCTAATTTGTTCTTTACGCTTACAACCATAATTGTCAACTTTGCACTAGCATTTACATTGGTGGCCACGTCAGATTGGGTCAAAGTCAATAATTTTGGCATTATTAACTGGATTCCTAATCTTCCACTTTGGGCTTATGCTTTGCTTGGTGTGTTATTTTTAGATTTTTTTGGAGCTTATCTTGCGCACTATGTAGAACACAAAGTTAAACCACTATGGATGGTACATTTAGTGCATCACTCAGATCATAATGTAGATACAACAACAGCCAATAGACATCATCCTTTAGAGAGTATCATTCGTTTTGCATTCACTTTATTAGGTGTGTTTGTGGTTGGAGCTCCAATTGCTATTGTGTTTTTATACCAATCATTATCTTTAGTAGCAACACAGTTTACACATGCTAATATTAAATTACCAAAAAAAGTAGATACAATTATAAGTTACATATTGGTGTCTCCAGACATGCATAAAGTGCATCATCATTATAAGTTGCCTTATACAGATTCTAACTACGGAAACATCTTCTCCATTTGGGATCGTCTATTTGGAACATTTATGACCTTAGATAGAAATACTATTATTTATGGTGTAGATACATTTTATGATGAAGAAGCTAATGGTAAACTAAGTGTACTGCTTAAACAACCATTTCATAAATACCGCAATCCAACGACCCTTAAACCACAAGAGTAATGCGCTATATTTGGATTTTAAGCTTCATTCTCTTATATAACTGTAAGTCGCAAAAAGCAATGGATATTCAAGGTCATAGAGGCTGTAGAGGTTTACATCCCGAAAATTCTTTGCCAGCATTTAAAAAGGCTTTAGAGCTAAAAGTACATACCTTAGAGTTAGATTTAGCCATTTCAAAAGATCATAAAGTTGTTGTATCTCATGAGCCTTTTATGAATCATGAAATTGCTTTAGATCTCTTCGGAAATGAGATAACTCCAAACCTTGAAAAATCATTCAATTTGTACCAAATGCCATATGATAGCATTAAATTATATGACTGTGGTAGCAAAAAGCACCCAAGATTCCCATTTCAGAAAAACGAAAAAGTATATAAACCATTATTGAAAGAAATCATTGATTTAGCCGAACGTGAATCGGAAAATACAATCTTTTATAATATAGAAATTAAAAGTATGCCAGAGTATGATGGCATCTATTCACCAAGCGTTAAAGCGTTTGTAAAGTTAGTTCTTGATATTGTTGAAACTAAAGGTATAAGTGAAAGAACGATTATGCAATCTTTTGATATGAGAGCTTTAGAAGAAACCAAACTGCAAAATCCGCAACTTCAAACTGCATTACTTGTTGATGAAAATGAGTTTATAGATACCAAACTTCAAACACTCTCTTATAAGCCAGAGATTATTAGTCCGTATTTTAAACTCCTAGATAAAGAAACCGTTTTAAAACTTCAAAATGATGGTTTCAAAATTATTCCATGGACTGTAAATGAAATTGATGATATTAATCTCATGTACGATCTAAATGTTGATGGTATAATCTCAGACTTTCCAGATAGAATTATTCAATTAAATATCAATAAAAAATAAAAACCTATCGTTTAAGTGTTCATTTTTAGCGACTTAATGACGTTGTGTGTTTAGTGAATTTCTTTTAAACGTGTTATTGGTCTATTTTATTTGTAACATGAATCCGTTCATCGTTTCTTTTTATTAATACATCTAAGTTATTAACAAAGCATACAAAATGCCTTTAAGTTTGTGGTGTACTAATGTTGAGGTTCTAGGTAAAACTAGAGTTTAATTGTAGTGCATGACATAAATAAATCCATAACCTCAAAATGAGGTTGGATATATACCGAGTTTAATCTTTAAATGGCCCCAATCATGAACAAGTTAACTAACCTAGACCTATCATTAATTCGCCTATGCGTCATAGTTATTTCATTTCTTATAAGTAATAACAACGCATTTGCTCAGGAAGAAACATTTACTTTAATTAAAAAAAACATCAATCCGTTGGCTTATGAGCTCGATCATAATCTATCAGATAATCAAGATTCTCTACTCTTAGAAAACAAATATTTATTTAAAAAAGTTCGTTTTATAAGTAATACTACCGAAAAAGTGTTTGACTTTAAACCAGCAGTAAAAAGCGCAAAAATTTCTTTAGAAGAATTGCCTTTAGGTAAATATACTGTAATGTTTTATCAAGCAGATAAAATTATTGTGTTTCAAATAGATAGATTATTACCGTTTGATTACGTTGCTCCTTTTGAATCTGATATGGCTGTAGCTGCTCTTGCAGATGTAGAATTAGATGTAAATGATGTCGCAAGTATCTCGACTAATATTGATTTAGGTTTAGACATAGATAATGTGTCTAGGAGCATCGCAAATAATAATACTGACAAAGCCTATGCGGCTTTTGAAGACAAAGTATCAAAGACTTATGATCTCTCTGAACAAGATCGTTCAAAAGTTCAAACACGAGCAGAGTACAGACGAACAAACCTTAGACCCAACGGTAAGCCGTACCTTGATTAATAATTATCATAATTTAACTAACTCGCGCGAATACGACTTCGGTTTGATTAACCGTAAATTGTTTTTTTTATTTTTTGAAAAGGTAAATCAATTTCAAGCTTTAAATTTAATTTGTGATTCTGCGCTTCAAATAGAATCTATTCATAAAGTAAATACTTATCCCTTTTACTTCGAAAATTCTCTAATCCATCAGCCCAAGTTTCACGAATTTCTTTCTCAGAAACACCAGATTCAATCTGCAGTCGCAAAGCTTTTGTGCCAGCAAGTTTAGAAAAGAAATCATTAAAAAATACTTTTTTGTCTATTGAGTTTTGATACGCGTTAATCAAATAACTCAAGTCTATTTGATTAAGATTTTCACCTTTGCTTAAATCCTCACCATAACACAACACACCATCATGTTTTGGATATTTAGCACCTTCATTTGGCATTGGTATATATTTAAAGTTATACACCGTTTTATCTAAATACGGACTTCCATAAATTTGAAATTGCTTAGAGGTGCCACGACCTGCATTAACATTAGTACCTTCAAAAAAGCAAAGGCTAGGATAGAGGTTTATAGATTTGTCGTTTGGTAAATTAGGAGACGGTTTTATTGGTAAACTATAAGCTTTGTCATGCGAGTAATTTTGCATTTCAATAATCGTAAGGTCGCATGTAATCTTATTTTCTAACCAACCTTCGCCATTTATCATTTTTGCATATTCACCAATGGTCATCCCATGAACAACAGGTATTGGGTGCATCCCAACAAAACTTTTATGCTCAAGTTCTAAAATAGGGCCATCAATATAATTTCCATTTGGGTTTGGTCTATCTAATATAATAACAGGGATTTTAGCCTCAGCACAAGCTTCCATCACATAATGTAAACTAGAAATATACGTGTAAAAACGTGCTCCAACATCTTGAATATCAAAAATCACGACATCTAAATCTGCTAATTGTTTAAGAGATGGTTTTTTGTTTTTTCCGTAGAGTGATACAATAGGTAAATTGGTTTTGGTATCAATACCATCTTTTACGATTTCGCCTGCATCTGCTTGACCTCTAAATCCATGCTCAGGCGCAAATACTTTTTTGATGTTAACGTCTCTTTGTAATAAGCTATCTACAATATGAGTAAAAGTAATAGTGCCTTGAGCTTCTTTACTCGAGAAAATAACACTAGTTTGATTTGCAATAATACCAACACGCTTTCCTTTTAATAAAGGTAAATACGTGTCAATTAGGTTTGCAGCAACTATAATATCATCATTAAATTGATCCTCCTCTAATGTGTTTTTAGAATTCAGGATGTCATTATTTTGAGCAGTATGATCCTTTGTTTTTGAGCCACAAGAAATGAGAACCAAAACAAACAGAATAATTATCGGGAAAACCCTATTTTTGAACTTCGATAAACGCATATAATAATTTTGAATTACGAGTTTTTTATAGCTAAACGCATTATTGGTAGTAAAGCGTATAAAAGTAGTGTTTCGGCACCAATAATAAAAATTGGTATTGCTGCAATTGCTATTGGTATTGTTGTTATGCTTATTGCTATTGCTACAGGTTTAGGACTTCAAAAAAAAGTGAGAGAAAAGGTTGTAGCATTTAATGGTCATATCACCATCAATAATTATGACACTAACGATTCTAACGAATCCATCGTACCAATTTCTCTAGATCAAGCATTTTATCCACAATTTAATGCCGTTGAAGATATTAAACATATTCAAGGAGTTGCTACTAAATTTGGGATTATTAGAACAGAAACCGATTTTGAAGGCATTGTACTTAAAGGTGTTGGTGCCGATTATGATTGGTCTTACCTCAAAGATTTTTTAGTAGATGGTGTGTTGCCAGCCTACCAAGGGAAACTCAGTAACGATGTGGTAATTTCGAGCTATTTAGCTAATAGATTACAATTTAAAGTTGGAGATACTTTTGAAACTATGTTTGGAAAAGAGAGTATTGATGATATTCCTTTTCAACGGAAATTTAACGTGGTTGGAATTTTCAACTCCGGATTTCAAGATATTGATAAAAACTTCATGATTGGTGATTTAAGTCATATTCAACGTATGAATAAATGGGAAAAAACCGAAGTAGGAAACTTTGAAGTCTATCTCAAAGATTTTACCCAACTATTAGAAAAAGAACAACAAATACGTGATAATACACCATCACACTTAGACACACAAACCATAGAAGAAAAGTTTTATACCACCTTTGAATGGATTAAAATATTTGATAATAATACCTATGGGATAATCGCCATCATGATTATCGTAGCAGGAATTAATATGATCACAGCCTTACTCGTTCTAATTTTAGAACGTACCCAAATGATTGGTATTTTAAAAGCATTAGGAAGTAGCAATTGGAGTATTAGAAAAGTATTTTTGTACAACGCAACCTATTTAATTGGCTTGGGTTTACTTTGGGGAAATAGCATTGGTTTGGCTTTATTATTTGCTCAGCAGCAATTTGAACTACTAAAGTTTCCAGACCCAGAGCAATATTACGTATCTATAATTCCTGTGCATATTGGTTTAGATTATATTATTTTACTCAACATAGGGACATTTGTTGCTTGTTTTTTAATGTTATTAATTCCATCGGTTATTATCTCAAAAATATCTCCTGTTAAGGCCATTCGCTTTGAGTAATTTATAAAAAATGGTGATTTAAGTTTTGTTGAGTTGGGAGTTACCTTTTATCACGTTCTGGTGATAAAACGTCAGGCTGTCCGTTATATCTTTTTTTTAGTGTCATTTCGCAAGCTCATTCACCTCAAAAAAGGATGTCACTACCATCCTTAACTCAAAGCTAAGGCTTTTGCTATTTTCCCAAAGTGTAGTCGGTAAGCCAAGTTTTTCTAAGTAAGGTTACTAAGGATGTTGACGTATAAGATTTCCGAAGAAAATAGTTGCAAAACTTTAGTTTTACTTATTTTTGTCATCATAAAATTAGGACGATGCAATACGCTAAAAATATTCTTGAAACTATTGGAAATACACCTTTAGTAAAACTTAATAAATTAACTGCCGACTTACCATGTTTGGTATTGTCAAAGTATGAAACCTTCAATCCAGGAAACTCAACAAAAGACCGTATGGCTTTAAAAATGATTGAGGATGCAGAGGCTGACGGACGATTAAAACCAGGTGGAACCATCATTGAAGGAACCTCTGGAAATACAGGTATGGGATTGGCTTTAGCAGCCATTGTAAAAGGCTACAAATGTATTTTCGTAATTAGTGATAAGCAATCTAAAGAAAAAACAGATGTCTTAAGAGCACATGGAGCTGAGGTTGTTGTTTGTCCTACAGATGTAGAACCAACAGATCCTAGATCGTACTACTCAGTTTCTAAACGTTTAGGAGAAGAAACACCAAACTCATGGTACGTTAACCAATATGATAACCCAAGTAATGCCAAAGCACATTACGAAAGTACTGGTCCAGAAATTTGGAAACAAACCGATGGAAAAGTCACTCATTTTGTTGTTGGTGTTGGTACTGGAGGAACAATTTCTGGTGTTGGTAAATACCTAAAAGAACAAAATCCTGATGTGAAAGTTTGGGGAATTGATACGTATGGTAGTGTCTTTAAAAAATACCATGAAACAGGTGTTTTTGACGAAAAAGAAATTTACCCTTACGTTACAGAAGGTATTGGAGAAGATATATTACCAGAAAATGTAGATTTTTCTATCATTGATGGTTTCACTAAAGTAACCGATAAGGACGCAGCAGTATACACTCAAAAATTAGCCTTAGAAGAAGGTATGTTTTTAGGTAACAGTGCAGGAGCTGCTATCAAAGGCCTATTGCAATTAAAAGAACATTTTACAAAAGATGATGTTGTTGTCGTGTTGTTTCATGATCATGGAAGTCGTTATGTTGGAAAAATGTATAATAATGATTGGATGCGCGAGATGGGTTATATTGAATAAAAACGTATTATAACAATGTATATAAAGAGCAATTCAAAAGATTGCTCTTTTTTATTGGCCAATATGTATAGTAAATTACTTAGAAATTTGCAGTCATTACCTTTAATAATTAGCTGCTTTACATGTTGCTTTTAACGTGTTTTTGTGAGTTTATTTTCCGAAGATATTATATCTCATTTAAAGATAAAAATGTATGTTTTTTTAATTTAATCAACTTTACTTGTGTTTTAAATATCATATTATCAACTAGTTATAATAGATACGTTAAAATTCACTTGGACTAAGTAATTATACTTGTTTTTAATATTTGGGTACATCTACTTTAATACATATTACTGTTTTATAGGATCTTTGTATGGTAATTAAACTAATGATTTAATTGAGTAGCTACTAGCAGTTTATTTACAATGGTGGATCCTGAAAAACCGAAGTGAATAGAGTAGGGATAAAAATTAAAAGATTAGAAATAATGGATTATAACAAAGAACGAATTCGCGGTATCGAGTTAGCTAAAAAATTAGGCGCTACCAAAACAGCTGAAATAATCGCTGACCAAAAAAAAGATTTTCAAGATATTTTTAATACTGCTGTAGATGAACTTGGGCTTGAAGTTGTAACTACACAATTGATGAAAGCTTCTCCTGTTTGGGCTCATGCTGCACTTAGCTGTATTCCCGAATTAGGAAAACAACAACATGACGAATTAACTCAAAAGGCATTAGAATCACCTTCAGGAACCATAACTCCAAGCACCGAAATTACAACTGAGTTGAAAAATGAAACTGCTCCAAGTTTAGATTTTGCACGTCGTGCTAATTTAATGGGTGGTGAAATTTCAGCAATAAGTTTAAAAAATAAATTGGCTGCCAATTGTCAATTTACTGCCATGTGGTATGATGGTGGAGAAATACAACCAAAACATAACTATAATGATTGGAATAATTGGTTATGGAGTGGTACATTAACAGCAGGATGTGGTAAAAAAATGACATTAAATAGTATTGCTAAAAAAGTTCCTAATGCGCCTCTCAACAATGGAGATGTGGTTTGGATTTATGTATGGGTTGCAGGAGGTACTGATATGGATGGTAGAAAATTACTGACATCATATCAATTCACATATCAATCTGGTACACCAGCAACAGCCGATTTTGTTGCATCTGGTACTACCACAATCAATACACTTTCTGTAAATGGTATTTCAGGATTAAATTAAACGTAATTACAGTTTGTTATAAAAGCCTCTATATTTTTTTTAGGAATCCCATACTTTAATGGGATTCTTTTTTTTTTTTTTACTTTTATAATAATATAGTTATCAGTTATTTAAGCTTTATGTTAAATTTAATTTGTTGTGCACTGTTTATGTTTTCAATGTATTTAAGTATAAATGTTTTGAAGTCACTAAGTTCTGCGTCATAAAGAAAAAAATAACGTCATTATAAAAATGTGATCACAAAAAAACCAATCATTTAACAAACTAAACAATAAAAATTATGAGAACAATAATCAATCGATTGACTTTACTCGCAACGCTTTGCGTATTATTTTTTGGATTACACGGCTGTGAGGAAAAGCAAAAAGAAGAAACGAAGGAAGAAACAAAAGAAGAAACAAAAGTAGTACTAGTTGAATCCGAACAGCCTGAATATTTTCTGTTGCGACCAGAGCTAGAAAAAGCATATGGATATTCCCACGCTGTGAAAATTGGAAATAATATTAAAATTTCTGGAGCAGTAAGTATGGATGATGCAGGAAATCCAACGGCTATTGGAGATATCGAACAGCAAATGAAAAACTGTTATGCCGATTTGGAAAAAATATTAAAACACTATGGTTGCACGTTTGATGATGTAATAAAAGAAGATATTTTTACAACTAACATGGCACAAATGCTGGAAAAATCAGCATATCGTGCTGAAATTTATAAAAACGAATTTCCAACTGGCTCTTGGCTAGAAGTTAAAGGGTTAGCATTACCAGAATTTATGGTTGAAATTGAACTTGAAGTACATAAACCGGAATAAATTTACGAACGCACAACAAGGTATATAATCTATTGCAAGTTCTAACTTAATTACTAACTTTCCTGCAAAAGATTTCATTCGTTTTTTTTTGTTAAATTAGTTACTTAATAACACAACTGTACTTGCGCAACAACATGATATGAAGCTTGTAAAAATTCGTATGATGTAATAATCGCAAAGATGCGTTTATTAACAACGTCTAATATTTATCATTATAAAAAAATCAAAGTGACATCAGGAGTACCATGCCAACATTTACGATGTGTGATATTGCTAATTATTTTAGCTATGACTACATCTGTAAAAGCTCAAATATTTGAGCAAGTACAAGTTGCTGCAGGATTAGGGAATTTAGAAAATAATAATGGTGTTGCCGTTGCAGATTTTGATAATGACAACGACTTAGATATATTCGTTGTAGCTTGGGCTCAAGATGTAGAAAGTGATGAGAGCACCAAAAGTAAACTCTATAGAAATAATAACAATGGCACGTTTACCGATGTAACAGAACTTGTAGGTTTAACTAATTTACATCCTGTTATTGATGAAATTGATGATTTCTATGGACTCAAAGGTCTCAAACATGGTGTGTCTTGGGGAGATTATAATAATGATGGTTTTCCCGATTTAGTGTTTACACATTCAAATAAACTTCAACTCTTTATTAACCAAAATGGTACTTTTACCGAAGTTACTGAAGGTGCAGGACTAACTCAATTTAGTGAGTGTAGACACACAGGAGCAACTTGGTTTGATTATAATAATGATGGTTTTTTAGATCTCTATGTAAACGATTGGAATGCTTGTGATACCAACTCCCTTTATTTAAATAATACAAACGGAACGTTTACTAATGTTACAAGTGTAACAAACATGCAAGATTCAGGTAACAATGCTAGTTTTATGGCTGTGCCATTTGATATTAATAATGACGGCTGGATGGATTTATATGTGTCTAACGATTTTAATCAACCTAATAGCTTATTCGTTAATCAAGATGGGAATTCATTTGTTGATCAAGCGCAATTATATGGTTTAGATAATATGATTGATGACATGGGAATTGCTGTGGGCGATTTTAATCTCGATGAAAATTTAGACTTTTTTATTACAGGTATAGAAATGAATGACCTTCTAGAAAATGATGGTACTAATCATTTTTTTAATTCAAATACACTTAATAATCTAACTCAAACCGGTTGGTCTTGGGGAACACGTTTTGCAGATTTTGATCTCGATACAGATGAAGATTTAATCATTGTTAACGGATTTGAATTTCAAGATATCAGCACCCAAAATAATGTGTATTATAAAAATTTATATGCTGATGGTTCCTCTGGCTTTGACGATATTTCTCAGGCATTAAGTTTTAACGATCTTACCGTTAGTGTAGAAGCCATAGATTGGGATTATGATAATGATGGTGATTTAGATGTTTATATTTCCAACTCAGATCAACAATCTATTTTATACGAAAATAAATTACTCAATTTTGACGTAGTAAGCACCTTGCATTGGTTTAAAGTTAACCTTCAAGGTGTTGTATCTAATAGAGATGCTATTGGTGCAAAATTAACATTGCGTACAAGCGAACGTAGTTATGTGAGACATTATACAGGAGTTGGCTTTTTATCGCAGAGCTTGCAAGCTGTTCATTTTGGATTGTCTGATGATATACAAATTGATAATCTAGAAATTAAATGGCCATCTGGCCTTGTTGAAATTCATGAAAATTTAGATGTTAATACAACCATTTTAGCAATAGAAGGTCAAGGTTATTCAGTTTTAAACATTTTGCCAAGCCAGAAAATTTATGGATGCCTAGATCCGTTTTCGTGTTCCTATAATCCAGAAGCAACCATAGATGATGGATCTTGTATCTATCTAGATGCTAATGAAATTTCAGGAGCGTCGAGTTCTGGTTTTTTCAGAATAGAAACATACACGTATCCCATTGCAATTGGATCAACAGCAAATTGGTCTGTCACTGATGGAGAGATTATTAATGGTCAAAATACCAATACAATATCTGTAAAATGGGGTTTAAATGAAACAGGAACCATAAGTGTAAGAGAACATAATGGTAATTGTTATAGCCAATTTCAAAACTATACTGTACAATTAAGTGCCAGCGAATTGCCAGATGATGTGTCTATCGCAAGATTATGGAACGAAGTCTTACTCGAAGCCATTAGAAATGATTTTGCTAGACCAACCGTTCATGCACGAAACTTATTTCATACAAGTGTTGCCATGTATGATATTTGGGCAATTTATGATGACGAAGCAAATCCCTACCTTCTTGGTAATACGGTTAATAATTTTTCTACGGAAATGTTAGAATTTACTCCAATAGAGAGTATTGAAGACTCTAGACGTAAAGCTATAAGTTATGCCATGTACCGTTTGCTCACTTACCGCTTTCAAAATTCTCCAAATGCCGAAGCCTCACAACAACTCTTTGATTTAGTCATGGAGCAATTAGGTTATGAGACCACAAATACAGTCTCTACATTATACCAATTTGGTAATGCAGCAGCTTTAGGAAATTTTGTTGCAGAGACGATGATTAACTACGGAAATGGAGATGGATCAAGAGAGTTAGAGTCTTTTAATAATGCGTATTACAGCACAATTAATGAACCATTAGCACCAGCCATTGTAACCACAACCTTAATGAACGATCCTAACCGTTGGCAAGCATTAAGTTTGGATACATACATTGATCAAAGTGGAAATTTAATAGAAGGTTCAGTTGTTGAGTTTTTAAGTCCAGAATGGGGAAATGTTCATCCATTTGCAATGACTATAGAAGATCAAGTAACGTATAGTAGAGAAGGGGATTTATATAAGGTTTATAACGATCCTAGTGATCCTCCATATTTAAATCTAACTAACACTGATGCATCTAGCAATGCATATAAATTAGGGTTTTCTATGGTTTCTATTTGGGGATCGCATTTAGATCCTAGTGATAACGTACTATGGGATATTTCACCATCTTCAATTGGAAATACAGATATTACACAGTTTCCAACAAGTTACGATGACTACCCAAATTTTTATAACATCATAGAAGGAGGTGATATTGGTGAAGGTCATGCTTTAAATCCAATCACTGGTCAGGCTTATGAGTCGCAAATTGTACCTAGAGGTGATTATGCTCGAGTGTTGGCAGAGTTTTGGGCAGATGGACCAGACTCTGAAACGCCTCCAGGACACTGGTTTACAATTTTAAATTATGTGAATGAGCATCCACAATTAGAAAAGAAATTTGAAGGCGAAGGAGAACTGCTCGATGATCTAGAATGGGATGTAAAGTCTTACTTTATTTTGGGAGGTGCAATGCATGATTCGGCAATCTCGGCATGGAGTATTAAAGGATGGTATGATTATGTGAGGCCAATTTCAGCAATTAGAAATATGGCACTTTTAGGTCAAAGTACAAATGAAACGCTAAGTAATTATAATGTTGCAGGAATACCTTTAGTTGAAGGTTACGTTGAGATTGTTGACGAAAACGATCCTTTAGTTGGGGACGAAGGTGTTAACGTCATGAAAATAAAATTATACACTTGGCGAGGTCCAGATTATATTGAAGATGAATCTATTGATGAAGCAGGAGTAGGTTGGATTCTCGCCGAAAATTGGTGGCCATACCAAAGGCCAACATTTGTTACACCTCCTTTTGCAGGTTACGTTTCTGGCCACTCAACATACTCTAGAGCAGCTTCAGAAGTATTAACAAAAATAACCGGAAGTGCTTTTTTTCCGGGAGGTTTAGGTGAATTTACCGCCAATAAAAATGAATTTTTAGTGTTTGAACAAGGTCCTTCTGTAGATGTGAAATTGCAATGGGCAACTTATAGAGATGCTTCTGATCAAACGAGTTTGTCTCGTATTTGGGGAGGCATTCATCCACCTGCCGATGATATTCCCGGACGATTAATTGGAGAAAAAGTAGGAAACGATGCATTTGCGTTTGCGGTTCCTTATTTCTACGGAAATGTAACAACTTTCGAAACTAATAAACAAATTGTATATCCTAATCCTGTCATCAATAAAGAAGTGTTTATTACAAATTCTAATCATGATGACAATATTACTATCTTTGATATTAGAGGCAGACAAGTTGCTATTCTCAAGACAGAATTTAATGAGTTTGGTCGTGTAACTAAAGTCGTCTTACCTAATGCAACCGCAGCAGGATTGTATTTTTTAAATATTAATGCAACATCACAACTTTTAATTATTAAGAGTTAATTATTTATATGCACAGCACACTTTTAGAGTATATTCCTGAAAAGGCTATCCCAAAAATTACAGAACTACTATATGATGATAAATTAACCGTCAAAATAAAAAGCGAACGCAAAACTAGACACGGAGATTATAGACGTTTGCCTAACGGAAATCACCAAATCACCGTAAATTCTAATTTAAATTCTTATAGGTTTCTAATCACATTGATTCACGAAATTGCACATTTTGAAGCTTATAAAAACTACGGAAGATCCATCAAACCTCACGGATTAGAATGGAAACGCACATTTCAGCATATCATGTTGCCATTTATAAATCCAGATATTTTTCCTTCGGAAATTTTACCATTACTGGCACAACATTTTAAAAACCCAAAAGCATCCAGCGATACAGATGTTAATCTCGCCTACGCATTAAAGCAATTCGACGAACCCAACAATAAAACTTATATATTTGAAGTACCTTTGGGTCAAGCTTTTAAAATATACAACGGAAGAGTATTCGAAAAAGGCAAAAAAAGAAGAACACGCTATGAATGTGTTGAGCTTAAATCAGGCAAAATATATTTGTTTAATGCTAATGTAGAGGTTGATTTACTTAGCTTGGGCGACGTTTAAAAACTTAAATAGAAACTAAACTTATGCAAAATAAAAACAATTACGCCATATTAATGGCAGGTGGAGTAGGGTCTAGATTTTGGCCAGTAAGTACGCAGGATTTTCCTAAGCAATTTCATGATATGTTAGGAACAGGTGATACTTTAATCCAAAAAACGTTTAATAGATTAGCAAATGTTATCCCAAAAGAAAACATTTTCATTTTAACAAATGAGCGCTATAATGATTTGGTTTTTCAACAGTTACCAGAAGTGACTAAACGTCAAGTGGTTTTAGAACCAGATATGCGAAATACTGCACCTTGTATTTTATATGCTGCCTTAAAAATCCAAAAAGAAAATGAAGATGCGGTAATGATTGTGGCTCCTAGTGATCACTGGATTGAGGATGAAGATGCCTTTACCGCTAATGTGAAGCAAGCCTTTGATTATTGCTCAAAAAATGATGCTTTAATGACATTAGGAATACAACCAACGTTTCCTAATACAGGTTATGGATATATTGAGTATGATAAATCTTCTAAAGACAATATTAAGCCGGTTCATCAATTTAGAGAGAAACCAGATTATGAAACAGCTAAAACCTTTATAGATCAAGGGAATTTTTTATGGAATGCTGGCATTTTTATGTGGAGCGCAAAAAGTGTGGTAAAGGCTTTTAAAACAAATCAACCTGAATTATTTAGTCTTTTTGAATCTGGAATTGCCGTCTATAATACCGAATTTGAGGACGATTTTATAAAAGATAATTATGGAAAGGCTGAAAACATTTCTGTAGATTATGCACTCATGGAACAATCTCAAAATGTATTCGTAATTCCTGCTACATTTGATTGGAACGATCTTGGTACTTGGGGAAGTTTATATGATAAATTAGATAAAGATCCTGAAGGAAATGCTGTAGTAAATGCTAAAACGCTTACCGAAGATGCGTCTGGTAATATGATAAGAACACAAGCAGATAAAGTTGTTGTTGTAGACGGATTACAAGATTATATTATTGTTGATAAAGACGAAGTTTTGCTTATCTTTCCAAAGGCAAAAGAACAAGATATTAAAAAAGTCCTCCAAAATGTTAAAACTAAATTTGGGGAGAATTATGGTTAAAATATGAGTGAAGAGAATAAATTCAATTTTTCTGAAAAAGTAAATCAGCAGTCTACTAATGAGATGAATAAAGAGAATGCTGTAGAAGAAAAAAAGGAGGCTGTTAAAAAAGATGCTCAAGGTTTATGGAAAAGTATTACCACTTTTTTAAATGAACTTTTAGACTTTAGAGACGATACTGATCGTGATGCGACGATACAAGCTATAAAAGGAGATGTGCCTTTTAAAGGTGCAACCGCTTGGATTTTAGTTTGTTCTATAATGGTGGCTTCGGTTGGATTAAACGCAGATTCTCCTGCAGTTGTTATTGGAGCCATGTTAATTTCTCCGCTTATGGGACCAATATTAGGTGTTGGTTTATCCATTGCCATTAATGATATTGATACCCTAAAGAGGTCATTAATAAACTTAATCACAATGATTGTGCTGAGTTTGTTAACAGCATTTTTGTTTTTCTATTTCTTTCCTTTAAGTAACGATACATCAGAACTCCTAGGACGTGTTAGTCCAGATATTAGAGATGTATTGATTGCATTTTTTGGTGGATTAGCGCTAATTATTGCCCGAACCAAAAAAGGAACAATCGCCTCTGTAATATTTGGTGTTGCCATTGCAACAGCATTAATGCCTCCACTTTGTACAGCTGGTTATGGCTTGGCAATTGGAAATTGGGCTTACTTTTTAGGAGCCATGAATTTATTTACCATAAATACTATTTTCATTGCATTAGCAACCTTTATAGTGTTAAAGCTATTAAGGTTTCCTATGCTTAAATACGCTAATTCGGCTAAGCGAAGAAGAACAGCTAGATTTGCGGCTCTTGTTGCCATTGTTGTAATGATTTATCCTACAATTACATTTTTAAAAGTCCTTAAAGATAGTGGCTTAGAAAATGATTATAATTCGTTTATTAATGATGAGGTTGAGTCTAATCGTGAGCTTTGGTTTCAGGATGCAATTCCACATTGGGAAGAGCATACAATTTCCTTATACTTTAATGGTGAAGTGTCTGACGCAACTATTGCAGATTTGAAAAATGAAATAAAAAAATATGATAAAATAAAAGACTTTGAATTAGACATTAAAGGTAATAAGAGTAGAGGTATTGATAAAATCTCTGATGCTTATGATAGAGCTATTCGAGACCTAGATCAAAAAGATCTTATTATTACTGGACTACAAGAACAGGTTGAAGATTTGAAAAGCAGTATTACTCTTTTAAACAAGCAGATTGAATCAAAAAACACAACATCTAACACAGTTTCATTTACTAATTTGTCTCGTGATACCAAATTGAGATTTAGTGATTTAGAGTATTTTGGGTATTCCAAAATGTTAGAGTCAAAGGATTTTATAAATATTGATACCGTTTCTATAGCAAATGTGAGGTGGAAAGTTTCATTAGACGATAGTGTAGTTCTAGCTAAAGAGCGAGATTTACAGGTTTGGCTTAAAAATGAATTAAAAGTAGATACAGTAATGATTAGAAGAAATTAACCTTTTTCTTCTAAATACATTTGACGTACTTTTTTAAATAATTCTGAAGAGTATACAAAATCTGTTACCACTTCATTATCGGTTTTAAAGATGGTTTTATTTGAGCCTTCCCATGCTTTGAGTCCGTCTTTTAAGAATACAATTTTTTCACCAATTTCCATAACAGAGTTCATGTCATGCGAGTTGATTACAGTTGTGATGTTGTACTCGTCAGTAATTTCTTGAATTAAATTATCAATTACAATTGATGTTTTAGGATCTAGACCAGAGTTGGGCTCATCACAAAATAAATACTTAGGTTTATTTACAATAGCTCTAGCAATAGCAACACGTTTTTGCATTCCTCCAGAAGCTTCACTTGGCATTTTATGATGCGCATTCTCTAGATTTACACGTTTTAAAACAAAATCTGCGCGTTCTTCCATTTCGCTCTTACTTTGTTTAGTAAACATACGTAAAGGAAACATCACATTTTCTAATATGGTCATGGAATCAAAAAGTGCACTCCCTTGAAATACCATGCCTATTTCTGCTCTAAGGTTACGTTTTTCGTCATCTGTGAGATTAGAGTAAGGTTTGTCATCGTAAAGGATTTCTCCTTTTTCAGGAGAAAAAAGACCTAGAAGGCATTTAAGAAATACCGTTTTTCCAGAACCACTTTGTCCTATAACTAAACTCGTTTTTCCTTTTTCAAAAGTTGTGGTTATACCCTTTAAAATATGAGCATCACCAAATGATTTATGTATGTCTTTGACTTCTATCATTTGCTAAGTAGGAGTTGAGTTAATATATAGTTAAGAAGTATAATAACAACACTTGTCCAAACAAATGATTTTGTACTCGCTTTACCAACTTCAAGCGCTCCACCTTTCATATAAAATCCATAAAACGAAGGTATTGTTGCTAATAGAAAAGCAAATACAAATGTTTTAATAAACGCGTAAATGATATGAAAAGGAATAAAATCCATTTGAATACCTGTAATAAAATCCTCTAAAGTCCCAAAACCACCAAATATAACGGCAGCCATTCCGCCTAAAATTCCTAAAAACATAGCAATAGAAATAACAAAAGGATATAGCATCAAGGCAATAAATTTAGGAAACACAAGGTAGTTTAGAGCATTTATACCCATAACTTCTAAAGCATCAATTTGCTCTGTAACTCGCATGGTACCAATACTAGATGTTATAAACGAACCTACTTTACCAGCCATAATTATAGAAATAAAAGTAGGTGCAAATTCTAAAATTATAGATTGCCTTGTAGCAAAACCAATAAGATACTTTGGGATTAATGGGTTGTCAATATTTAATGCCGTTTGAATAGTAACAACACCTCCAACAAAAAACGATATAAATGCAACGATACCTAAAGATCCAATTATTAAATCGTCAATATCTTTTAATATCAACGTACGCATAACAGACCATTTGGTAGGTTTAGGAAACATTTCGGCAATCATTATAAAATAAGCACCAATATTATGAAGGTATGACATAGTAAAATTTGTTATGGTAAAAGTAAAAAATTAGAGACACTTATTTAACGTTAAAGTAAAAAGATGATAAACTAAATTCAGTATTTTTGAATCTTATAAACCAATCAGTCGTTTATGAGGTGTATTTATAAAGAACTAATTCTCAAAAAATGGGTCCTAACGAGATCAATAAAACAATCCAAATAAGCTTATGAAAATAGTAATTAAGTGCCTTTTTGTGCTAATGATAATAACATCATGTAATGCTCAAAAGCCTATTTCCGAAGAAAAAATAGAAGACACTAATCCAAAATTAGTAGTTGGAATAGTTGTAGATCAAATGCGTTATGATTATCTCACAAGATTTGAAAATAAATATAGTGATGGCGGCTTTAAACGTATGATAAACCAAGGTTTTAACTGCAAGAACAACCATTTTAATTATATCCCAACCTATACAGGTCCAGGACATGCTTCAGTTTATACAGGTACTACACCAAAAAATCATGGTATTATTGGTAATAATTGGTATGATAAAGAAATTAAAAGCATGGTTTACTGTGCAGGAGATTCTAATGTGTCATCTGTTGGAACTCAAGATGACGCAGGCCAAATGTCTCCTCATAGAATGAAAACAACAAGCTTCGCAGATGAGAACCGATTATTTACCCAAATGCATGGAAAAACAATAGGGATTTCTCTAAAAGATAGAGGTGCAATTTTACCTGCAGGTCATACCGCAAATGCTGCATATTGGTTTCATGGAAGAGAAGAAGGTGTTTGGATAACGAGCACATTTTATAGAAATGAACTCCCAAAATGGGTTTCAGAATTTAATACGTCAAATACCGCAGAATCTTATTTGAAAGTTTGGGATACGTATTACGATATTGAAACTTATACAGAAAGCGGCACCGACGAAAATACATTTGAAGGCGGTTTTAAAGGTAAAGACAAAGCAACATTTCCTTATGATTTAGAACAATTAGCAGCTAATAATCGTGGGTTTGATATCTTAAAAGCGACTCCCTACGGAAATTCTCTAACTACAGATTTTGCTATAGCAGCCATAAAAGGTGAGCAATTAGGACAAGATGATATTACAGATGTACTAACCCTAAGTTATTCATCAACCGATTATGTAGGTCATAATTTTGGAGTTAGCTCTAAAGAAATTGAAGATACTTACATACGCTTAGATAAAGATATAGAACGATTTTTAAAATTCTTAGATTCGCAAGTTGGAGAAGGTAATTATACCGTTTTCCTAACTGCAGATCATGGTGCTGTAGAGGTGCCATCGTTTTTACAATCTATGAAAATCCCATCTGGTTATTTAAACAATAAAGAAACTAGAACACGTTTTACAGATTATCTAAATACAAAATTTAAATCCTCAGATTTTATTGAGAACGTTAGTAATGATCAAATATTTTTAAACCGAAAATATATTGATAGCCTCGGTTTGAATATTAATGACGTGCAAGAAACAATGGTTAATGAGTTAATTAATTATGCACATGTAGAAAAAGTGTTTTCGGCTCATACCATGACTACTTCTAACTTTACAACTGGTATCGAATCCTTATTGCAAAATGGGTATAACCAAAAACGATCTGGAGATATTATTTTAGTAGCAGATCCTGCATATATTTCTTATGGTAAAACAGGTTCTACACATGGAAGCGGTTTAAATTACGATACACATGTTCCTTTATTGTTCTTCGGAAAAGGGATTAATAAAGGAGAAACGTATGATAAAACAGTAATTCCAGATATTGCTCCAACAATCTCTGCACTTTTAGGGATTAGTTTTCCTAATGCAGCAACAGGACGACCTTTAGGATTTGTAATCCAGAAGTAATGACTAAAAAAACACTCTATTCTGTAATAGCAATTCTCATCATTTTTGGAGTTTATGGTTACGAACATTTTCTTAAAGTAGAAGAAACTAACGAGATTATTGAAGAGGGAGCAAACGTAAAAACGAATACCAACGAATACTTTTTACCAACAAGTACAACTGGGCAAATTGTGCATCATGAAGGCTACTCATTATCATACAGTGAACCTCATGAACAACCAGAATGGGTAGCTTATGAGCTGAAAAAATCACATTTATCTAGTACCAATTTTAAAAGGCCATATTTTGAAATTGATAAAGCTGTAAAAACTGGAGCAGCACATTGGAAAAACTATAAAAAATCTGGATATGATCGCGGACATTTATGTCCTGCAGGCGATAGAAAGTACAGTCAAAAAGCACATGATGAGACTTTTTTAACAAGTAATATTAGTCCGCAACAACATAATTTTAATGCAGGAGTTTGGAATTCGCTTGAGCAAAAAGTAAGATATTGGGCAAGTAAATATGATGGTGTTTTTGTGATCACAGGTGGTATTTTAAAAGGAAATATGAAAACCATAGGTGAAGAAGAAGTAAGTGTTCCTAATCAATTCTATAAAGTGCTCATTGATAATAATACTGGTAAAACTAAAATGATTGCTTTTTTAATGCCTCATGAGAATTCTAAACAACCGCTTTATAAATTTGTGGTATCGGTTGACAAGGTTGAAGCGCTAACTGGTATTGACTTTTTTGCAGAATTAGAGGATAGTTTAGAGGATAGATTAGAGGCTTCTAGTAGCTATAAATATTGGAGTTTTAACTGAAGATAAACCTCATCCTGAACTTGTTTCAGGATCTCATTATCAAAATAATATTAGTTAGAATTTTTCAATTTTCCTTTCATTCCATCCCAACGCAATTTCCTAATAAATTGACCTTGCTCTTCAGTCACTAACTGTGTAATATTTTGCTTGTTAGCCTTAAAATAACCAGCCATATAATTCTTAAAAAGCATAAAGCTTTTCTTTTTGTAGGCTAGTTTCAATGCCGAAATTAGAGTTATTGTAAATCCGTAACGCATTTTGTACATCGCTTCACCTTGCATGTGTTTTGATGCTTTGTTATAGCTAACTCCTGTTGGCTTTAAATGTTTAACGTGTAGAGATTCGTCGGTTAATAAGTCCCAATTGTAATATTTTGCCAATAACTCATCAACCGTATCCCAACCCATTGATGGTTTGAGTTTTCCAATGTCTAAAAAGCATTGTTTTCTATAAGCTTTAAGCGCACCTCTAATATGATCTTTTCGTGTGAGATTCTCTAAAACCCATTTGTTGCTTTTTTCTATATAGCAAAATCCAGCGACCATACCTAAGTATTCATTTTGATGAAAATGAGATTCTAATTGCTCTAAGTAGTTCTTCGGAAATATTAAATCTGCATCAAATTTGCATATCACATCATAGTTTTGGTCTAGGGTTTCAAAACCTTTGTAAAATGCGTTGATAATTTTTGAACCAGGAAGATGCTTGTTAGAAGAAACTGAATTTACAATCGAAATATTTGCATATTGATTGACATAGTTTTCTACAATTTGTTGCGTATCATCAGTAGAATTATCATTCACAACTACAATTTGTTTTGCAGGTAACGATTGATTCACCAAAGACTCTAAAGTTTGAGCAATGCAATCTTCTTCGTTATGTGCAGGAATGATGATGTAGAAGTTCAATAGTAGTAATTTAAAGTTCAAAGTTAAACTTTAATAATTCAAAAAAGAAACCGAATTTTTATTCTGAAATTCGTTCAGCATAAATAATATAATATCGTGGTGTAAACCATCTCAAAATAGGTCTAATGCCGATTTTTTTGGTTGGGTTGGTCCATTTTTCTGAAGCCATTATTTTCCATCCTGCTTTTTCTAAAAGCCAATCAAATTGCCAATCTTCAAATTCATGATAATGTCTATCACGCATATCTGTTTTACTTCTATAAGCTGAAGAAAACCACAGTCGCATTGGGATACTTGCTACTAATTTATCTGCTTTGATAGATTGTAATACCGTAAAAGGCGAGAGAAGATGTTCAAAAATTTCAAATGCCGTGACAACATCTGTTTGAGAATTTTCAATTTCCGAAGTATTTATGTCTAAATCAATTCCTGAAGTGTTTTCAACTGAGAAACCTTGTGATTTTAAAATCTCAGACAACGGATTTTCAACACCCAAATCTAATATAGATTGTGAGGTGTTGACATGTTGTTTTAAAAACTCAACCGTGTGTTTAAATCGTTTGTTTGGGAATGTGTTTTCGTACATGTTACTTTTCTTCAGGAACGAGAAATTTAGTGATATATTAGTTTAGAATTAAATTATTATACATTTTTGGATCAAATATAATAACACCATTTGTGGTTTACAGTTTAATTGTTGATAATTATTTTTATTTTAGAAAAGCATCCATAAATTCTGTAAAACTCTTTTAATTACTATGAGGATAGTATTGGTTCTTTTCACACTTTTAGTTTTAAGTAAATCGTATAGCCAAAATCTTTCAGATGACTTGTTAATTTACTATCCTTTTAATGGAGATGTTATTGATAGCAGTGGTAATAATTACGATGGAACTGTTTTTGGAACTACATTTGGTGACGACAGGTTTGGAAACCCTAATTCAGCTGTTTATTTTGATGGAGTTAATGATTTTATTAATTTACCTAATATCATAGAACTTAAACCAAATTTACCAGTTTCTTTCGCCTTTTGGGTAAAGTACGATGATTTAACTTATGAAAATTCTACCGTATTTAATACTTCTTTTGAGGAAAATGTAAATACTGGTGCATATATGAACATTCAAAGTAGTACTGGGAAATATCAAATTAGTTATGGTGACGGCTCAAATTCTTATAATGGTAATTCTAGGCGAACATATACTAGTAATGGAATAATTCAACCTAATGAATGGCACCACATTACAATTGTTATAAACTCAGCACAAAGCATGAAAATATATATTGACTGTGTTGAAAATGGAGGTAATTATTCAGGTTCAGGTGGTCAATTGCAATATTCTAATTTGTCAGGAGTTATCGGCAGACACGACAGAAGTTTAACCAATTCCGCAGATTATTTTAAAGGAACTATAGATGATTTTAGATATTGGAATAGAGAGCTTACAGATGATGATGTGTATGAGTTATTGGGAATAAATTATAGCATTATTGATACTGATAATCCAACAGATTGTAGCACAGATGATGGAGAAATCATCATTTCGGGTTTAAGCGGAAATGCAACCTACACCATAACTTATAATTTTGAAGGCACCTTAGTAACACGTTCAGAAGTTTCCGAAGCAAACGGAAACATTACAATTTCAAATTTAGCAGCAGGAGTTTACAGTACGATTACAGTTACAGAAGATGCTACAGATTGTACAGATACTCTTGGAGACATAGAATTAACGTCTTCGTCATTATCTGCATCCATTTCGTTTACAAATTTATCAGATTGTAGCACAGATGATGGAGAAATCATCATTTCGGGTTTAAGCGGAAATGCAATTTACACCATAACTTATAATTTTGAAGGCAACTTAGTAACACGTTCAGAAGTTTCCGAAGCCAACGGAAACATTACAATTTCAAATTTAGCAGCAGGAGTTTACAGTACGATTACAGTTACAGAAGATGCTACAGATTGTACAGATACTCTTGGTGACATAGAATTAACGTCTTCGTCATTATCTGCATCGATTTCGTTTACAAATTTATCAGATTGTAGCACAGATGATGGAGAAATCATCATTTCGGGTTTAAGCGGAAATGCAACCTACACCATAACTTATAATTTTGAAGGCACCTTAGTAACACGTTCAGAAGTTTCCGAAGCAAACGGAAACATTACAATTTCAAATTTAGCAGCAGGAATTTACAGCGCGATTACAGTTACAGAAGATGCTACAGATTGTACAGATACTCTTGGAGACATAGAATTAACGTCTTCGTCATTATCTGCATCGATTTCGTTTACAAATTTATCAGATTGTGGTATAGATGATGGAGAAATCGTAATCTATAATCTAATTCCTAATACAGAATATACCTTAACCTATAATATTGGTTCTAATGAAACAATTACACAAATAACAAACGATAATGGATTCTTTATAGTTTCAGGTTTGAGTTCAGGTATATACTCAAATATCAAATTGTTAGATGTTGCTAATGACTGTATTGCAGATTTAGGAATTTTAGAATTAAGTTGTCTTAATTCATTCGATTGTTTTAAAATTAGAAAGTTCTTCACTCCAAATGGAGATGGATTTAAGGATACTTGGTATTTAGAACAATTATCTAATGAATGTATCTATACCCTATTTATTTTTGATAGATATGGAAAACTGCTAAGAACGTTAAATAATAACGATAGTAGGTGGGATGGAACTTATAATGGTTCTAAAATGCCATCAAGTGATTATTGGTATTTAGTAGAATACAGAAATTCTAAAGGCACTCCATTAGAATTTAGATCACACTTTAGTCTAAAAAGATAATTACTGTTTGTAAACCATCGCATTAATATTCATACCTGCACCAACACTTGCAAATAAAACAACATCACCTTTATGGATGGTTTGGTCTTTAAGTTCGCCTTTTAAAATCATGTTGTATAATGTAGGAACTGTGGCTACGCTTGAGTTACCAAGTGTATTTATGGTCATTGGCATGATTCCTTTTGGCATATCCATATTGTAAAGTTTATAAAAACGTTTTACAATCGCTTCATCCATTTTTTCATTAGCTTGATGTATCAATATCTTTTTAACGTCTTTTATATTATAGCCACTTTTATCCAAACATGATTTTAAAGCTAGAGGTACATTAGTTAGCGCAAATTCATAAATTTTACGACCATACATTTTAATATAACGACGTTGATCTGTAGTTTCAGGTTTATTAGTTTCTCCAAAGAATATAAAATGTGCTTCGTCTAAAGCGTAAGTTGCAGATTCGTGCGCAATAATGCCACCATCTTCTAAAGATTCTTCCACGATTACAGCTCCAGCACCATCACTGTAAATCATGGAGTCACGATCATGTTTGTCAACCACTCGAGATAAGGTTTCGGTACCAATCACTAAACAGCGTTTTGCAATACCAGAAGCAATAAAGGCTTTGGCTTGTATCACGCCTTCAATCCAACCTGGACAACCAAATAATAGGTCGTAGCCTACACATTTTGGGTTTGAAATTTTTAGTAAATGTTTTACTCTAGAGGCAATGCTTGGTACAGTATCACTTTGTTCTGCATCGTGTTTTACGTCACCATAATTGTGTGCAACAATGATGTAATCTAAGGTTTCCTTATCTATTTTTGCATCTGTAATAGCTTTTTCTGCAGCAAAAAACGCAATATCAGAGTTTAATAATTCTGGTTTTATATAACGTCTTTCTTGAATTCCTGTAATGGCTTTGAATTTCTCAACAATAACTTCATTTGTGCTATTTATAGTAGAACCATCGGCATTTAAAAATTCGTGATTAAAAAAATCTTCATTTTTCTCAATTCTACTAGGGATAAAACTTCCAGTTCCAGTTATTTTAATACTCATAAATTAGGGTTTCCTTTAAGACATAATCAAACATGGCAATATACTAACATTAAATTAAACGTTAATTTTCAAAAAATCAAATTATACGATGTTCAAATTTGTTTAATTATGCTTCTTCCATATAAGCTTCAATAGGAGCACAAGAACAAATAAGGTTTCGATCACCGTAAGCGTCATCAACACGACGAACGCTAGGCCAAAATTTATTATCCCTAACAAACTCCAATGGGAATGCTGCTTGCTGACGTGTATAAGGTAAATTCCAGTCGTCTGCAGTGATCATCTCTAAGGTATGTGGTGCGTTTTTTAGTGTGTTATTTGCATCTTCTTTACTCACACTATCAATTTCTTTTTTAATAGAAATCATTGCATCACAAAAACGATCCATTTCTTGTTTGCTCTCACTTTCAGTAGGTTCTATCATCATTGTTCCGGCAACTGGAAATGAAACAGTTGGCGCATGAAAGCCATAATCCATTAATCGCTTTGCGATATCTACGACTTCAATACCATTAGCTTTGAAATTACGACAGTCAATTATCATTTCGTGTGCTGCTCTTCCTTTTTCTCCTGAATATAACGTTGGATAATGATCTTTTAAACGTTCTTTTATATAGTTAGCGTTTAATATGGCAATTTCTGTAGCTTTTTTAAGTCCTTTATGGCCTAACATTTTAATATAACCATATGAAATTAAACAAGCTAATGCCGAACCATAAGGTGCTGCCGAAATTGCAGTAATAGATTGGTGACCGCCAGTTTTTACAATTGGATTACCTGGTAAAAAAGGAACTAATTGCTCTGCAACGCAAATTGGCCCAACTCCAGGTCCACCTCCTCCATGAGGTATCGCGAATGTTTTGTGTAAATTAAGGTGGCACACATCTGCTCCAATATTTCCTGGATTTGTTAATCCAACTTGTGCGTTCATATTGGCACCATCCATGTAAACTTGTCCGCCATTATCATGAATAATTTTAGTAATATCTTTAATAGCAGATTCATAAACGCCATGCGTAGATGGATAAGTAACCATCAATGCCGATAAATTATCTTTGTGTAATTCTGCTTTTTCACGTAGATCGTCTACATCAATATTTCCATTTTCTGAGGCTTTTGTAACTACAACTTTCATGCCTGCCATTACTGCACTTGCTGGATTTGTTCCGTGAGCAGAAGAAGGAATTAAGCAAATGTTTCTATGGTGGTCTCCACGAGATTCGTGGTAAGCTTTAATAACCATTAAACCTGCAAATTCTCCTTGCGCTCCAGAATTTGGTTGTAATGACGTGGCTGCGAAACCAGTAATTTCTGTTAATTGGTTTTCTAAAGCATTTAACATCAATTTGTAGCCTATAGGTTGATCTAATGGAACAAATGGATGAATACTTCCCCAATTTGGTGTGCTTAATGGTAACATTTCGGCAGCAGCATTTAATTTCATTGTACAAGAACCTAATGAAATCATAGAGTGATTTAATGCTAAATCCTTACGTTCTAAGGTTTTTATATAACGCATTAATTCGGTCTCAGAGTGATGTGTATTAAAAACAGCAACCGTTAAAAAATCGGACTTACGTTTTAAATGCTCGGGAATTGTTGTATTCTCAGATCTCGTTTCAATTCTATCTGTAGTCTTTTCTGTAACGCTTTCAAAAATGTCTATAATTTCGTTTAAATCTGAAATTGAAGTAGTTTCATTTATAGAAATTGTCACCGTATTGGTGTCAGGATAGTGAAAATTAACTTCTCTTTTTTCGGCTTCATACTTTGTTTTTACCGCATCTGCTTTAATTTGTATCGTATCAAAGTAATGTGAGTTCACTTGCTCCAATTCTAGTTTTTCTAGGGCGTTTGCTAGTGTAGATGTTGCATCTTTTATTGTGTCTGCAATATGTGTTAAACCTTTAGGGCCATGATATACAGCGTACATTCCTGCCATCACGGCTAATAATACTTGGGCAGTACAAATGTTAGAGGTTGCTTTATCTCTTTTTATATGTTGCTCGCGTGTTTGTAAAGCCATGCGTAAAGCACGATTATCATTTACATCTTTTGTAACACCAATAATTCGTCCAGGCACATCACGTTTGTAGGCTTCTTTAGTTGCAAAATAAGCTGCATGTGGTCCGCCATAACCCATTGGGATTCCAAAACGCTGCGTAGTACCAACAACTACGTCTGCTCCAAATTTACCTGGAGCCTCTAGTTTTACTAAGCTTAAAATATCTGCAGCAACAGCGACTTTTATGTGTTCTGCATTTGCTTTTTCAATAAATGATTTAATGTCTGTGATTTGTCCGTTTTTACCTGGATATTGTAGTAAGGCTCCAAAATACTCATCAGAAAGGTTATATTCTGCTTCGTTTCCAATGATAAGTTCAATACCAATAGGATTTGCTCTAGTTTCTAAAAGGTCTATTGTTTGTGGTAATACTAAATCTGAAACAAAAAACTTATTGACATTTCTTTTCTTTTGATCTCTTGATCTAATCGCGAAAAGCATTCCCATAGCTTCTGCAGCAGCTGTACTTTCATCTAAAAGCGATGCGTTAGCAATTTCCATTCCTGTAAGGTCAATAACCATGGTTTGAAAATTTAATAAGGCTTCTAAACGACCTTGAGCAATTTCTGCTTGATAAGGTGTGTACGCTGTATACCAACCTGGATTTTCTAGGATGTTACGTTGTATAACTGCTGGTAAAATCGTGGGATGATATCCTAAGCCTATATAGGTTTTATAAATTTTATTGAGTTTAGATAATTCATTGATATGTGACGAATATTCAAATTCACTCATAGCTGACTCTAAGTCTAAGTGTTTATTTAAACGAATATCATCTGGTATCGTTTCAAAAATAAGTTGTTCTAAACTATCAACACCAATGGCATCAAGCATTAATTTTTGATCTGTTTCTCTTGGACCAATATGACGTAGTGAAAAATCTGCTGTATTCATGAAGTTATTTGAGTTGTGTTTTGTTTTGCAAAATTAATGAAATATTGAGGGTATTTTGTTAATGAAATTGAAACTTTTCAACCAAAATAATGGGTTATTAACAGTTTGCCTATTTTTGTATAATGCGTGTCTTAAAATCTCTTTTTGATTTTTATATTAATAGTAGTATCCATGTTGCTTTAGCAGTGTTTGCTTTGTCGTGGATCACATTGCTGCAGTTTGATATTGCATATGATAAAAACATACTTTTTTTTGTTTTTTTCGCTACTATAACTGGGTATAATTTTGTGAAGTATTTTGGCTTAGCAAAATTTCATCATCGTAGTTTAGCAAAGTGGTTGAAAACAATTCAGGTATTTTCAGGATTTAGTTTTATGCTCATGTGTTATTTTGCATCTAAACTTGAGTTTGAAACCTTAATTTATATTGGTGTTTTTGGTTTAGCTACTTTTTTATATGCGATACCTATTTTACCTAAAAAAATATTTTTAGATCAACAAAAAAACCTACGAAGTATAGCAGGCCTCAAAGTCTATATCATTGCATTAATTTGGTCTGGTGTTACTGTTTTTTTGCCATTACTAAATAATCATGTTGATATTATGGATGACATCCTAATAACAGCATTACAGCGTTTTCTTTATGTATTGGTATTAATGTTGCCTTTTGAGATTAGAGATTTAAACTTTGATAATTTAAAATTGGCAACGATTCCGCAGAAAATAGGAGTAAAGCAGACTAAAATTGTCGGCTTGTTGTTACTACTTGTATTTTCTTTGTTGAACTACTTCAAAGATGATGTAGCTATTAACGTTTTAATAAGCACGATAATAGTTTCTTTAATTACACTATTGTTTTTAGTGTTTTCAAAACAAAACCAACACAAATATTATAGTGCATTTTGGGTAGAAAGTTTACCCATAGTGTGGCTAGGGATTTTACTGGTGATTAGCTAATTCTTTTTGAAATGCAGCGTTTAATTTTTCTTTAGCAGAGACATCCATAGTTTTTACTTTAGGATTGCTTACTAACTTTGATAATTTGCTGTTTCTACTTGTGTATTTGCGGCAAGCTCGACAGTAAATTAGATGTATAGTAAGTATAACTTTTTCTCTAAAGTTAGCCTCTTTATACTGATTTTTGTCGCAAATATGACTTGCTTCTTGACAACTTAATTTTAGTTTACTCATAATTTAAAACCAATTTTTTTCCATACAGGCAGCCATAGCGGTTCTTGCTCTATGTATGATTACCCAAAGGTTAGACGCAGTAATTTCTAATTCATTACAAATAGCTTCAGTTTCGTAATTTAATAATGTTTTCATTTTAAAAACATTAGCTTGTTTCTCTGGTAATTTACTAATACAATCATGAATTGCAGCACCTAATTCTGAGTTTTCTATAGAGTCTTCAGCAGTTTTATCAAAAGGATCTGCAACACGCTCTTCAAGCCAATCACCTTCATTTTCATCACTGTTGTAAGACATTCTAACTTCGGCTTTCCCTTTTTTAGAATTGATTTTACGGTAATGATCTATAATTTTTCTTTTTAATATCGAAATGAGCCAAGTACGTTCACTCGCTTCTCCTTTAAAATTTTTCATAGATTTTAATCCAGCCACAAATGTGTCCTGAACTAAATCTTGAGCAATCTCTCTATCATTAACACGCGTTATGGTGTAGTTAAATAGATAATCAGAATATAATTTAATCCATTGATTAGGATCTATAACATGTTTTGGCATCTATAGTATTGAAAAAATTTACCTCAAAAATAATGTAAATTTGTTAGTTAATCTAATAATACATTTATAGGGTTCTTTTGTTCTTGACACTAACCTCAGACCCTTCTGCAAGAATTATAGATGTAGGTGCTAGAGTATTTAAGTGTTTAAACGGTGTCCATATTTAGCTTCAAATCTATATTTATCATATGATTCGTCACTTTTAACTGTCGCCAATATGGATGTACCACCTCATGTTTGTAGGTTTTGTTTTTATGTTTTGTGTAGCCAAAATAATGTTCTGTTATACATTGTGCAATAGAGTAATCTGCCATTGCAGTAAACTTAGCGCCTGTTTCTATAGCTATAGATTGCCATTTATTATTGAATTTCCATTAGTATTCAAATGTTTTTGAAAGGTCACTTTGTGTCCATAGATGTTTCATTTCCGCAGTAAAATAATACTCATGATATATAGAATTAGCTACTAAAGTTATTAATGGCTTAGGCGCAATTTCTTTGATGAAAACAACACCACGTTTTCCATGTCGTTTAACATAAAACCTGAGGTTCACGTCTTCAAAATTGATGTGATTTGGTAATTTTACACTCAATTCTTTGGTGTTCATAAACATGAATCCAACGATACTCACGTTATAGTTGCCATTAAAACTCTCTAGTTTTGTGCCTAATGGCACTTAGGATTGTAATAGATTTGGGTAAATTTCATAATTAATAAGGATGAGATTTTTTTAATGGGCTTTTATAAAATTCATGTTAAGAATTTATAAGGTCATCTAAGGCAATTTCAATATTTGTATGTAAGAATTTGAAGTTGTTGTTTAGTAAGCGCTCCGGAATTACATTTCTACTTTTTAAAACCAATTCTGGTTCTGTGCCTATTAGTTTGGCTCCTAATTTTATAAGCCATTTGGGTTGCGAAATGCCAAAAGGAACGTTCATCACTTTTCTAAAAGCTTTCATTAATGTGATATTGTTTGTGGGCTTTGGTACGGCTAGATTAAAATTGCCATCAAGACTATTATGCGCAATTAAAAAGTCTATGGCTCTTGCAAAATCGAGCTCATGAATCCAACTTACTTTTTGAAAACCTGACGCTTGTTTGCCTCCTAAACCAAATTTGGTGAGGTGTTTTAAAGGTTCTGTTGCGCCTCCATGTTTTCCCATTACGATTGATGTGCGTAACGCAATTTTTCTAGTTTTTGGGTTGGTGATGGAGTAAAATGCTTGTTCCCAGGATTTAGCGATATTCATAGAAAAATCGTCTCCAATCTCACCAGTTTTTTCGGTCATTTGTTTATCTGTTGAATGTCTGTATATTGTTGCGGTAGAGGAGTTAAACCACACTTTTGGCGGATTATCACATAAATTAATTGCCAACCCTAGAGCATGTGTAGAATCTACTCGAGAATCTAAAATGTGCTTTTTGTTGTCGTTTGTATATCGACAATCTACAGATTTCCCTGTGAGATTAATGAGCACATCGCTTTGTTCTAGAATGTTAGTCCATTTATCTAGATCTTTGGCATTCCAATAGATGTCATTATCTCGTTTTACGGTTCTGGTTAAAATATATACTGTATGGCCTTTTTTTGTAAAGTAGTTTTCTAGAACTTGACCTAAAAATCCGCTACCTCCAGCTATTGTTATTGTATTCATTATTTTAGTATTAAAATGGTTAATAAAATAAGGACTCTGTAAAGTACCCAAGTGTATGTTAAGTAGCTTGGTAATTTTAGTAATTTCACTCTTCTCTTATGCTCTAAAAACATGATAATAATTGTGATGCCAAAACCAATTAAAAGTGTCGTTTTTGAAATTTGAAAACTAGAATTTATAATTAATAAAGGTACTAATAGCAAACTGCCCATAAGTGAAATGGTCATCACATTTCCGAAGTAATTAAGAATCGTCTTTGTATCTAATTTATAAATTAGCACACCTTGAAACAGTAATTGGCCAATGGTAATGATGCCTTCTCTTAAAAGCGTTCCGTGTGGTAATTGTGTGATGTTTTTAGAAAAATGAAACAACGTAAACATGGTGACGATTGCTGCAAATAGTATATATAACAAACGATACTTTACATTAAAACTTGGTATACATTGTAGTTTTTTTGTTGTGTTACCTTCACTTGGAATAATCACTTTACGGTTATATGATATAAACGAATAGAGTTTTTTTAAAACAACCTTTACCGGTTTTAGTTGACCGATGTTTTCAATAATTGGAAATCTATATCCGAGAACTTTCAGCAAACTATCAATGCCATAAATCACAGTTTTGTTTTTGTTGTCTACTAAAGCGATTTCATTTGAAGCACGTTCAAGGTCAATGAAATCTAGATTGTCATTAGAGAGTGAACTGTATGGTTGTCTGCCGTTTTGATCTAACATTCCAGTTTTTATAAAACCAGAGGTGTAGACTTGACATAACGGACAATTCTCATCATATAGCAAGGTGTGGTGTTCTAGTGTTTTCATTGTTTTTGGATTAGATAAGTGATATAAACGAAGTAAGCTGCTATCGACATTGGTATGAAAGTCATAACTATTAGTGTCACAGAGTTTTCAAAATGCATAATCTTAAATAATAGAGCAAGAGTTAATATTATCATTCCTACTAAAGCAATGTATAAATTCAAATGGCTTTTAATCTTCTCAGAGTTTGCTCTGCCTCGACATATTAAAAAATATGAGAGTTGAATGATACCGAAGAAAAACTGAAAGGTTAGTCCAAGTAGAGCACTATCTTCTGATAAGTAGGCAATTATAGTTGCTAGATAAAAAATAACGTTGCTATAATGTAAAATTTTCATGTTTTCGATTTCAAGTTCAAGTTCAAGTTCATTTTCTACTGTTCATCCCTTACATCATAAACAGGTGTCTTTGTCACTTTTTTTAAGCTCTGTTTAGATTTACGACGACCTCTAAAAAAGAAGAATAAATTGATGAAAAGCATGACACCTAAGTAGATAGAAAAGCCGCCAATTTTTTTACTCAAAATCTCGATTAAGGTTTGTGAGCTCATTTCCGAAGCACTGTGATAACTAATTTTAAGTATGAGTAAAGCCCAACCAATATTGATGAGGTAGAAACCAATTTCAAAGAGTTTATTAGTTGCCAATGCAATATCTTCTTGACCTTTAAAAATGTCTAGCATAAAGTACTTTCCGTTTTTAAATAGCATTTTTGAAACGTAAATCGTGAGGATAATTACGATTGGTAGATAAACAAGGTAACCGATGATGATTTTAGAATTTTCCATGATATAATATTTAGTTTTTGATTTATTTTTTTGAGTGTTTTGATTTTACGAGATAATTAAGGCAGAGTACATTATTGTAGTGCAATACTGCTAAACCAATGATTATGATTCCTAAATGTTCGCTTAAGGTATTTAGCATTTGTGGCAGATTATTTACTTGTTCCCAAAAAGCAAGTGTGATAATCGCATAACCCAGATTTGTGAGGTAGTAACCAATAAGTAATAGGTTGTTAATTGGTTTTACAATGGTGTCATCATTTTTATATAAATGCATTAAAAAAATTTCGCCATGTGTATAAAACATCCACCCAACTTTTACCATAATCACAGCGATGATTGGTAAGTATATGCTATAAGTAAGGATGTTGTAATTCATTATTGGTGTTTTAAACTTTCAGAAAATATTGAAAGTTGATTTTAAATTTTTTTGGTGTGAATGGTATACGTTAAAAGGATCATTAAGCCTACTATAATTACAAATTGCCACCCAAATGGATTGCCTTCCCAGATTAGAAAAAATAAGCCTACAACAGCGAAATAGATGTAGATTAATTTTTCCTTCGGAAATGCAATAAAAAATAAAATTGCAGCTAATACTTGAAGAGCTCCTGTTAAAACTAGCCCATAAGCGAGACCAATTAAGCAGCACAAAGCGAGAATATTAATAACTTTTGAGATTTGTAATATAGTTTTCATAGTTTATGGTGTTATAGAACTTTCAGAAATAATTGAAAGTTAGGTTTAAATTTTTTTATTTAAATAGTTTTAGTACTGACTTAGTAATCCAGTTTTGCTTTTGATTTACTAATTTATTAATCATATCATCTGCAGTTTGCGTTAAATCGTGCAATGCTTTGGTTTGTTTAATGAGTTCTTTGGTTTTTTCAGTTCCATCATCTGTAATAGAGGAGACCTCTTTTAAAACTTTAATAACGGGTTGAATTTCTCTACGACTTCGTTCTTTCGCTATGATTCTAGCTAATTCTTGCACGTCTTTTTCTGTGGTGAAATATTCTTTACGCTCACCAGGAATAATTTCTTTAGTAACAATTCCCCAATCCATTAACTGTCGTAAATTCATACTTGTATTACCACGAGAAATATGTAAATCTGCCATAATGTCTTCCATAGACAAGGGTTTTATTGAAATAAAAAGCAAGGCTTGTATTTGTGCCATAGCTTTATTAATTCCCCAAAGTGAGCCTAGGCTTCCCCAAGTACTTACAAATTTCATTTTAGCGTCGTCGTAATTCACTGTTATATGTATTTAACATGACAAATATATTAAATATTTTAAACTTTCAATAATTATTGAAAGTTTATTTTGTGTAAATTATTTTTGCTTACTTACAGAAATGTAACCTCCTCAGTTATTTCAGGCGTTTACATTAAATGTTTTACAGACAATTTTTTTTTAGTTACATTCGATTTTCAAATGTTATACCATGAAAACAGCCTTATTTAGCTTATTAATATCTTTTTCTTGTTTTTTTATGTTTTCTCAAGAGCTTCCCACTTTAAACCTAAGTGAAACCGTAAGTCAAGACTTTGAATTTCCTATAACTCTATCTAAAAATGATATTGGAGTTATCCTGCATTTAACAGGTGGTTGGTCTGCATATGATCATAAAAGTTATTATATTTTCAAGGACAGTGGAGATGTTATTTTGTACAATAGAAAATTTCCGAAGTCCTATTTAAGAAAAAAGAAAGCATTAAAAGACACATTAACCAAAATAGAATTAACTACTGAGCAAAAACAGCAAGTGGTAAATAAGCTAAACGCGTCTACAACTCTTAATTTTTTAAAATACTCTCAACACAATTTTAAGACAATCTCAGCAACAGGACCTCCTGTTTGTATGATCTCTGATGCGACAGGATATAATTTTGCAATTATACAAGATGGCAAAGTCAACTCTTATAAATATTATGCACCAGACCACAGTTACAACAATTGCAATGATAAAAATATTAATAAAGTGGTTTTAGGTCAATATATTGCGTTAATAGATTTTTGGTTTAATAGAAAAAAGTAAATAGATTTTACGCTACAATTTTAATCTATACTACATCAAACTTAACTGCTTAAGTAAAGGCTGTTGCCTTTACTTTTTTACCATCAATCCAGCACGTTTTAATAAGGCATCAGGTTTTGGTTCTTGTCCTCTAAAGCGTTTATACAAGGTCATAGGATCTTCAGTTCCACCTTGAGATAGCACATTATCTTTGAATTTTTGAGCGACCTCTTTACTAAAAACACCTTTTTCTAAAAAGTATTCAAAGGCATCTGCATCTAAAACTTCTGCCCATTTGTAACTATAATATCCAGAACTATAACCACCTTGAAAAATATGCGAAAATGCTGTACTCATACAATTCTCTGCCACATCAGGATAGAGTTTTGTGCCATCAAAAGCTTCTAACTCATGTGCTTTTACATTGGTGATTGCAGTTGGGTCTTGTCCGTGCCATGACATATCTAAAAGCCCAAAACTAATTTGACGCAAGGTTTGCATGCCTTCATGAAAGGTTGCAGAGGCTTTAATTTTTTCTATTAATTCCATTGGGATCACTTCTCCTGTTTCATAATGCGTTGCAAATAACTCAAGTGCTTCTTTTTCATAGCACCAGTTTTCTAACACTTGACTTGGTAATTCTACAAAATCCCAAAACACACTTGTACCAGATAAACTAGGGTAGGTTGTATTAGCAAGCATTCCATGTAAGCCATGGCCAAACTCATGAAATAAAGTGGTCACTTCATTAAACGTTAGCAGTGAAGGTTTGCTTTTTGTTGGTTTAGTAAAATTACATACATTAGAAATATGTGGTCTGTCATTTACACCATTTTTAATTGATTGAGGTTTGTAAACCGTCATCCAAGCACCATTACGTTTACCTGGTCTTGGGAAAAAATCGGCATAAAAAATAGAAACCAAATTACCTTTATGGTCTGTAACCTTATACGTTAAAACATCATTGTGATATTTATCTATAGTATCAATTTCTTCAAATTTTAAATCAAATAAACGCTCAGCAATTGTAAATACACCATCAATTACATTTTCTAATTTAAAGTATGGTTTTAGTTGCTCGTCATCTAAACTAAACAGTTTTTGCTTCAGTTTCTCGGAGTAGTAGGAGCCATCCCATTTTTCTAATCTATCAATACCATCCAGGTCTTTAGCAAACTGCTCTAAATGTTTAAATTCTTTTTGAGCTGCAGGTTTTGCTTTCTCCAACAGTTCGTTTAAAAAATTCTCAACCGTTTGAGGTGTTTTTGCCATTCGTTCTTCTAGCACAAAATGCGCATGCGTTTTATACCCTAATAAATTAGCACGTTCATAACGTAGTTTTGCAATTTGCAACACGTTGTCTTGGTTGTCAAATTCATCACCTTTAAACGCTTTGGCTCCAGCAGCAATAGCAAGTTTTTTACGAAGTTGGCGATTATCAGCATATGTCATAAATGGTATATAACTAGGATAGTCTAAAGTAATGATCCAACCAGTTTTGTCTTTAGATTCTGCTAATTGTTGTGCGGCTTCTTTGGCGCCTTCTGGCAATCCTGCCAAATCACTTTCATTGGTAAGGTGCATTTCAAATGCATTAGTTTCGGCTAGAACATTTTCACCAAATTTAAGTTTTAATTGACTTAGTTGTTTGTCAATTTCTCTAAGGCGTGTTTTTTTATCTTCGGAAAGATTAGCACCATTTCTAGAAAAGCTTTTATATTTTTTATCGAGAAGTGTGTGTTGTTCTGTCGTTAAATTTAAAGTTGGCTTTTGATCATACACAAATTTTACACGTTTAAATAACTCTTCATTTAAAGTGATATCATTTCCAAACTCAGAGAGTAGAGGAGATACTTGTTGTGCTATTTTTTGAATGTCATCATTCGTTTCGGCACTATTAAGGTTAAAAAAGATGCTTGAGATACGGTCTAATTGTTCTCCCGAAAAATCTAAGGCTTCAATCGTGTTTTTAAATGTAGGTGTGTCTAGAGACGATGTTATCGCATCAATTTCTGCTCTTGCCTTTTCTATTGCTTTTAAAAAGGCAGGCATATAATCCTCATTTTTAATTTTTGAAAAAGGAGCTGTATGATATGGTGTATCGAATGTAGAATTTAAAATATTCATCTTTATTTATGCGTATTATATGTAATTAATATGTTTTTTAAGTCATCAACTAAGCATAGTGTTCCGTTAGTTAATGTGTAGGTCCAGCCAAATGGTTCTTGATCTATTTTGTAGGTTTCTGTTCCATTTTCCGAAGATAAAAGAATTAATTTCAAGAGTCTATGTTTTCTCTTTATATATAGGTTAGTATCACTTAATGTTACAAATTCAAAATAGCCTTGTGACTCTCTATCTTTAAATCGTTTATTCGTCCATTTACCTATAGACGCTATGATTTTAAGTTGCTGTAGCTTCAATTGATTTTTATAGATCTCGTTGAGTTCATGGCTCACCGTTTTATAGGTTCTTGTGTTTAAAATATTTAGTAGGTGGTCATATTTGTCGTCTTGATTAAAAAGAGAATAATCATAAAAATTTGATGATATACTTTCAAGTGGGTACGCAGGAAATTGGCCTCCAAAGCTATCGATAATTCCTCCAACCTCTCTAACTTGCATGATTATTGGCCAAAATGCTAAATTAGATTTTGCAATATAATTATGACTTAAATTTAAAATAGGGACTGTATTATTGGGTTTATAACTACTGTTTCCATCTGTTTCAAAAATGAGTGCCGTTCTAATCATATTGTCAACAGAAATAGAATCTCCTTTAATGGGATCATGTGTGTGTTGCATATAAGTAATTTGATCTATATCTAATAACTTTTTCCAGTACGTATCAAAATCTGTTTCTGTTTTAAGTTGAGAGATTTCAAATTTATATTGCTCCACAGGAATTTGCCCAAAAACATTAAGCGTCAAAGACATAAAAATTATAGAGACAATTAATTTCATTTGTTTTAAAATTTGTTTAAGTTGTTCATAAGTATTTGAAAACCATTAACTAAACCTTAAGAAATTCGTGTCAAATATTAATTATCTTTGCACAGTTATTGAATATTTTTGATAAAAAAAGTTTAGTAATATTGATTAATAGCACTAAAGTCTCGTGTAAAAGCGAGACTTTTTTTTGCATTAAATTAAGCTAAATTTTTAGCCGATTCTATTACCTTAGATTTTAAACTTTCTTTATAATCTATTATAGTTTTGCGTACGTCTTCATTTAAAGCACCAATTATTTGAGCAGCTAAAATTCCAGCATTTTTACCACCATTTAAAGCTACAGTTGCTACAGGAACACCTCCTGGCATTTGTAAAATAGACAATACCGAATCCCAACCATCAATAGAATTGCTGCTTTTTACTGGCACACCAATTACAGGTAAAGGTGACAATGAAGCTACCATTCCTGGTAAGTGGGCTGCACCACCTGCACCAGCAATAATGACATTGATTCCTCTAGAATGAGCATTTTTACTAAAATCGAATAATTTTTCAGGTGTTCTATGTGCTGATACAATATCAACTTCTACCTCAATGTTAAATTCTTTTAAGATGTCAATGGCATCTTGCATAACAGGAAGATCACTTGTGCTTCCCATGATTACTGCTACTTTATTCATACTTATTTACTTATAACTTTTATGGTTGTCTTTACTGTTTCGGCAATGCGTCTTGCCTCACTAATAGTTTCATTTACAATGGTCACATGTCCCATTTTACGAAACGGTCGTGTTTGTTTTTTTCCGTAGATATGAGGCGTTACACCTTCAAGGCTCATGATGTGTTCAATATTTTCATACACAACATCTCCAGTATGACCTTCGGCACCTACTAAATTAACCATTATACCACCAACCGTACTTTCGGTTTTTCCTAACGGAAGATTCAAAATAGCACGTATGTGCTGTTCAAACTGAGAGGTGTAATTTGCTTCAATCGTTTGGTGACCAGAGTTATGTGGTCTAGGCGCAACTTCATTTACTAAAATCTCATCATTTTCGGTTTGAAACATCTCCACAGCTAAAAGTCCTACATGTTTAAATGCTTCGGAAACTTTAAGCGCTACAGCTCTCGCTTTTTCAGCAACAGCTTGGTCAATACGAGCCGGACAAATTACATACTCGACTTGGTTGGCCTCAGGATGAAATTCCATTTCTACCACTGGATACGTTTTAACTTCTCCTTTTGGGTTTCTTGCTACAATAACGGCCAATTCATTTTTAAAAGGCACTAAATCTTCAGCAATACATTCTCCTTTTGGTAAACCTTCCAAATCTGAAAGCTGTCTCACCATTTTTACGCCATTACCATCATATCCAAATTGTGCCGCTTTCCAAACAAAAGGAAAACTTAATCCACCATTGCCAATGGCATCTTCAATTTCCGATAGGTAAGCAAAACGCGTAAAATTTGATGTTGGTATATTGTGATCGTGATAAAATAATTTTTGAGTGGCTTTATTTTGAATGATTCTCAGGTTTTTTGATGATGGATAGACCTTTACACCTTCTTTTTCTAATGCTTCAAGCGCAGCCACATTAACGTTTTCAATCTCAAAAGTGAGCAGATCTACCTGCTTTCCAAAATTATAAACCGCATCAAAATCCATTAAATCACCTAAAGTAAATTGATTACACGCTATTTTACATGGCGCTTCATCACTAGAATCCATAACATGTGTTGTGATATCGTATTTTCTAGTCGTGTACAACATCATTTTGCCAAGTTGCCCACCACCAAGGATACCGAGTTTGAAATTTGAAGAAAAATAGTTCATAAAGTTGGGTAATTTCTATTAAAAACGACTGTTTTTTTATATTAAAATGTACTTTAATAACACAAAAATACACTAATTATAAAACAATATTCTAAAATCCTAAATTGAAAAATCGGCAAACGTAAATCAAATGCTTATCTTTGGCACTTGAAAATCAAAATCAGGTGATTAAACTACACGACTTATACTTTAAACCATTCATTTCTGAACAAGAATTGGACGCAACTGTGCAGCGTTTAGTTGATGAAATTGCACATGACTTAAAAGATGAAATCCCTGTGTTTATTGGGATTTTAAATGGGTCATTTATGTTTGTTAGTGATTTTGTGAAAAAATATCCAAAACCTTGTGAAGTCACTTTTATAAAGTTGGCATCGTATGAAGGTTTAAAATCAACCGAAGATATTCAAAGACTTATTGGTTTAACACAAGATTTAACGGGTAGAAAAGTAGTAATTCTCGAAGATATTATTGATTCAGGAAATACCTTAGAAGAAGTACATCGTATTTTTAAAAATGAAAATGTTGATGACTTAAAAATTGCCACCTTATTCTACAAACCAGAAGCCTATAAAAAAGATTTTAAATTACATTATGTTGGTATAGAAATTCCAAACAAGTTTATTGTAGGCTACGGTTTAGATTACAATAATTTAGGTAGAGATTTACCAGCTATTTATCAACTAAAAACAACACAACACATGACTAACTTAGTCCTATTTGGACCTCCAGGTGCAGGAAAAGGAACACAAGCTAATTTTTTAAAGGAAACCTATAACCTAGTGCATATCTCAACTGGAGATGTATTTAGATTTAATATGAAAAACAATACTGCTTTAGGTATGTTAGCAAAATCTTATATTGATAAAGGTGCATTAGTGCCAGATCAAGTTACCATAGATATGCTAAGTGCAGAAGTAGATAAAAATGCCGATGCTAACGGATTTATATTTGATGGTTTCCCAAGAAATGAAGCTCAAGCAGAAGCACTAGATAAAATCATGGATGCCAAAGATTCTAAAGTCAATGCAATGATTGCTTTAGAGGTTGAAGATGAAGTTTTGGTACAACGTCTTTTAGAACGTGGAAAAACCAGCGGACGAAAAGATGACTCTGATGAATCAATTATTAGAAATAGAATTAAAGTATATTATAACGAAACTGCTATTTTAAAAGATTTTTACTCTAAACAAGATAAGTATTTTGGAGTAGATGGTGTTGGTAGTGTTAGTGATATCACAAAACGCCTAAATACAGTGATTGATAAACTGTAAGTGGTTTTTAAGTAAACGAATTTAGATAATACAAGATTATGACAGAAGGAAACTTCGTTGACTACGTAAAAATGCAAGTATCTTCTGGAAAAGGAGGACAAGGCTCTGCACACTTACATCGCGAAAAATACATTGAAAAAGGTGGTCCAGATGGAGGAGATGGTGGACGTGGAGGACATATTATTATCCGCGGAAATTCTAACCTTTGGACACTATTGCATTTAAAGTTTAAACGTCACGCACGAGCAGGACACGGCTCTCACGGAAGTAAAAGTAGAAGTACAGGAGCAGATGGAGAAGATGTTTACCTTGATGTGCCTTTAGGAACCGTTGTAAAAGATACCGAAACCGATGAAACACTTTTTGAAATCACCTTTGATGGTGAAGAGCAAATTGTTGCTCAAGGTGGACGTGGAGGTTTAGGGAACTGGCATTTTAAAAACTCTCGAAATCAAACGCCTCGTTATGCACAACCAGGAGAAGATTTAGAAGAAAAACGTGTCACCTTAGAACTTAAAATTCTTGCAGATGTTGGCTTAGTAGGTTTTCCAAATGCTGGAAAATCAACATTATTATCTGTGATTACGTCTGCAAAACCTAAAATTGCAGATTATGAGTTTACAACACTTAAACCAAATTTAGGTATTGTAGAATATCGTGATTACCAAACCTTTGTGATGGCAGATATTCCTGGAATTATTGAAGGTGCTGCCGAAGGTAAAGGTCTTGGCCATTACTTTTTACGTCATATTGAGCGTAACTCCATTTTACTATTCTTAATTCCTGCAGATGCTAAAGATATTCGTAAGCAATACGATATTTTGTTGGATGAACTCAAACGTTACAATCCTGAAATGTTGGATAAAGAACGTATGATTGCCATTTCTAAAAGCGATATGTTAGATGATGAATTGCAAGCCGAAATGAAAGCACAGTTAGACAAAGAACTACCAATACCATACATGTTTATATCCTCTGTAGCTCAAAAAGGGATTATGGAATTGAAGGATCAACTTTGGAAGATGTTGAATGATTAATATTGTTGTCATTCAGAAAGATTCTTCACTCGTACCTCTTTCTGAATGACAATTTAATTAGCTACATTTTTTTCGCATTTCTTTTTCCGTAGAAAACTAAAAAGAAGTATGCCTCTCTTTTTTCGTGAAGTTATGATTATTATCGTGACTTATGTCGTTTTTAAGGACGTACCTTCACAACAATGACAGGCTTAATGCGTTTATGTCGTAAAAGTTATTTCATGGAATAATTTTTGCTACTTTTAAAATAAAATAAGCAATGAAAAATTTATATCTATTATTTATAGTCATATTATTGACTTCTTGTTCTTCAATACGAGTTGATTATGATTACGAAAAAACACGAGATTTCACGCAATACAAAACCTACAACTATTTCTCAGATGTGAAAACAGGCATGAGTGAATTAGACTCAAAACGTTTATTCAAAGCCTTAGATGATGCCATGCAAAGTAAAGGGTATTCGCTATCACAAACTCCAGATTTTTTGATAGATATTCAATCTAGCGAATTTCAGCAACAACGAAATAACAATGTTGGAGTAGGTGTTGGAGGTTCTGGTAGAAATGTAGGTGGCGGAATTTCAATTGGACTTCCAATAGGACAGGCTAAAATGGGTAGAGAAATTGTTTTTGAGTTTGTTGATAATAGTAATGACCAACTCTTTTGGCAAGCCATTTCAGAATCTAACTATAAACCAAATGCATCTCCCGAAAAACGTGAAGCTCAATTTATAGCGCTTGTAACTAAAGTATTAGAAGGTTTTCCTCCTGAAAAAAAATAATTTATTTAGAGTTAAGTTGTTGTTAATGAAATGCTTTTGAGATGGTAAATGTTTTATTTTTAAAATGAATTTAAAACACCAATCATGAAAAAACTAGCATTAGTTATTATAATTATTCTTTTAAGCAACATCACATTTGCACAAAATGAGATTGCAGTACCTAAAGGCTACTCTAACGATATTGGTCAAATGATATCCATGTTAGATAATCTAAAATCTAGAGTAGAACGACATGTCGCTAATTTAGATCAAAACGGCACAGATTTTCTTCTAGATGAGAACGCTAATAGTCCTGGAGCTATAATTTACCATCTCGCAGCAACCGAAGCTTATTATCAAGTTTATACATTTGAAGGTAGAGGATTTAATAAAGCGGAAGCCAAAAAATGGGAAACTGCTCTAAATCTTGGAGAAAAAGGAAGAAACGAATTTAAGGATAAGCCCATTTCATATTATATGAAAATTTATGATGACGTGAGAGAAAAAACAAAGGATTTACTTAAAACAAAAGATGATGCATGGTTTAAAGAAATGAATGGAAATATGAGTAATCAATGGGCTTGGTTTCATGTTATGGAACATCAAGCCAACCACATGGGACAATTAGCATTGATTACAAAACGATTGTAATAAAAAAAAAGCCTCATATTGAGGCTTTTTTATTTAGTCTTTTTTCAAAAAATTTGGTATTAGTTAAAGATTTAAATTGGTCTCTATAACCGTATATAACTGTAATATTGAGAGCTAATTGTACTTTTGATCTTGCAATGTATGCTTGATCTAAAACGACATAAAAAAAACGACGATTGCAGATACACTCATTGCAATTAATGATAAAAGGGCTCTAAATAAGCCATATCTTCATCACTTATACCTTCTGGTGCTAGTGTAAATACAACTAATTTATTTAGTTCAAAGACCAAAACGAATAGTCAGAGTGAAATTCTTAGAACCATAAATACATTTGGGTAATTGATGCGTAATGTTATTAAACAAATTGATTTACTCTACATGTTGTTTTGTCAATTTGTGGTTTAAAACATAACACCTAATACAATTGATATACTTGTTTTCCGCTTAGCATATTCTATTTACCACTCGTCATATTTTTAGCTTTTAAGGTCTATTTACAGTATATCTTTATCATGTCAATTAATAGAGATGACTCATTAACACATAAAAAAAACATAAAGATCATGATCAATTTAGTGAAAGTAGTAGTTCAACTTATTGTTGACATTATATTAAGTTAAATCTAAATAACAATTAAAAAAAACAACAATTATGAAGAGTTCAAAAACAAAATCAAAGGATACATTTCAAAATCAAATAGTTAAATTTAATAGCTTATTAACAGGAGCTAAAATGGCACAATTTTCGTCGGCACTTTTAATCGGTTTTTCGCTTGCGCATGTATATAATTTTAAAGAAAATATTGTGGTTGTCATGTCGCTCTTGGTTGGGGCTTTAGCGTTACTATTTTTTCTTAATAATTTTTTATCTATAAAACATTTTAAGCAAAAGTCATATACGCACACCTCTTTAATATCAAGTGTCTCAAAATTTAAAAGCTATATTGCAAAACGCAAGAAATACGAAATGTATTTTATGTCTTTTTGGGCATTAACTTTAGTACCTTATGCAGCAATCTATTTTGATTCTAATATTTTAGGGATTGTTGTGGTATTCTTAGGTTTAGGATTAGTTGGTCTATTAGGAGAGTTAGCATTTAAAAAAGTAGATAAACTGATTATGTCTTTAGAAGACGATATAGAAAAAGAACTAGTTGATATTTCATAATAAAAACAGCAAAGAATACATTTACAGTTACGTTGTGAAAAGTTACTTAATGCCTAACACAATCTTTAAATTATGAATAATCCAATTAAAATACCACTGAGTAAAAATAAATTAATCATTAAAACTATAGGAGTCGCTATATTTGTTCTGGCTGGTTGTTTTCTAATTGTGTTTTCAGATCTTTATAAAGATTTTTCAATTAAGTTTCTTAGAAACCCTTTAGTTATTCAAGGAATAGGTGTGATTTGTATTCTGTTTTTTGGTGCAATAGGGATTTATGCCATACGAAAAATATATGATGAAAAATTAGGTTTAATTATTGATTCACAAGGCGTAACAGGTAATACTAATGCCTCAAGTATTGGTTTTATTAACTGGAATGATATTTCTGAAATTGAACTTAAACAAGTGACGTCTACTAAATTTATTCTCATTAATGTTTTAAATCCTGAGACCTATATTAAAAGAGCAGAATCTAAAATGAAAGCAAAATTAATGAGGTCTAATTTGAAATTATGCGGAACTCCAATTGCTATAACTGCTACCACTTTGAAATATAATATAGGAGAACTCGAACAGTTATTACAAACAGAATTTAATCGTCACAAAAAGCTTAAATTCTAAATTTAAATTTAGCAACATCAACTTATAAATAAAGCAAATGCCAAAAAAAACAATATATTATTGGATCATTCAAATTGTAGTGTGGTCTTTCTTTAGTATTGTTTCTGCATTTTCATATTGGTATGGAGGGAATTTACTAAAATTAGAAATATGGCAAATAGTGCTTGATTTTTGTGTCATCACACTGCTCTCTATACTCATTACGCATGTATTGAAATTCTTTTTAACTAAGTTTATAAAATTCGATAATTTAAAATTGATTGACGGTTTTAATATTATCTGGCTGTTATTACTTTTTACCACTTTTTTCTTTATAGCTTTTTTAAGTTATAATCATATAACCTACACCTATATTTATGAAAGAGCAGATGCGCTGCAACACGAGTCTCAAAGTTTACAAAATCATGTCATTTTTTTCTTAAATTATGGTATTTATTTTATGATTTGGACTGTGTTTTATGTTGCTATAAAAGGGCTTATTCAACTTAATGTTAGTAGAGAGACAAGGCTTAAGTTGGAGACGAGTTTAAAAGAGTCTCAGCTTAATACACTAAAAGGGCAAATTAATCCACATTTTATGTTTAATAGCTTAAATAATATTAGAGGATTAATGCTAGAAGATGTTGACAAGGCAAGAAATATGCTTACTAGTCTATCTGAAACGTTACGGTATTCACTTACAAAAAATGATGTGAGTTCTATAGCGCTTGAAGACGAGCTAGAAATGATTGATAATTATATCGAGATTTCTAAAATTCAGTTTGAAGATCGTTTGCATTTTGAAACTCATATTGATGACGAGTCACTGACCAAGCAAATTCCACCTATGATTATCCAAATGTTAGTGGAAAATGCGATTAAGCATGGTATATCAAAATTAAAAAGTGGTGGTAACGTTGTTTTAACGACTAAGGTAGTTTCAGAATTTTTAATAATAGAAGTCATAAATACTGGAGTTATTAACAAACCTGAAAACTCCACTCAATTAGGATTAAAAAACATCGAACAACGCTTAGATTTATTATATCTAAAGCGAGCCACATTTAGTTTAACAGAAATAGAGAATCAAGTCATTGCGACTATAAAAATCCCATTATCATGATCACTTTAAAAGCTGTAATTGTTGAAGATTCTCGTTTGGCTCGTAATGAGTTAAAGGAATTGATAAAAACACATAAGGAAATTGAGTTGTTAGGTGAAGCAGAAAATGTAGATGACGGTTTCATGCTTATCAATGAAACTCAACCAGATTTGTTGTTTTTAGATATTAATATGCCAGAAAAGAACGGATTTGAACTCTTAGAAATGCTAGATGAGGTCCCAATTACCATTTTTACTACGGCTTTTGATGAATACGCTATAAAATCTTTTGAGTATAATGCCTTTGATTATTTATTAAAACCAATTAATCAAAAACGATTTTCAAAGAGCATAGAAAAGGTAATTGAAAATGCAATAAAAAATGTAACACCTAAAATTTCCGAAGTCGAAACAAAAGTAGATGTCTTAAATCTCGATAAGCAAATTTTTATTAAGGATGGTGAAAAGTGCTGGTTGGTTAAAGTTCAAAATATTACTCTTTTTGAAATTGTTGGCAATTATACACGTGTCTTTTTTGATAACAATACACCTTTAATTTATAAGTCGTTGGCTCAAATTGAAGAGAAGTTGCCATCAGATGTGTTTTTTAGAGCCAACCGTCAACAAATCATAAACATTCATCACGTTAAAAAAGTGGTGTCTTGGTTCAACGGAAAATTAAAAATAGAAATGCAATCTGGAGAAGAAATTGAAATCTCCAGACGACAATCTTATCTATTTAAAGAGCAGCTGAGTTTTTAATTCAAGTAGTTTTCAAAAATGTTTTAATTTTAGTCAAATGCTATATTGATATCATTTATTAACCAAACACCAAACACCAAACACCAAACACCAAACATAGTCTATTTCTCACTGTCTACTGAAATTCTCACACCTTCACTATGACTACTAAATTCTGGTGCATACATGCTCTGGATCGTCGTAATCCCATTACTCATGTCTCCAGCATTATTCACTCTTAAATCATATTCAAACACATAAACGCCTTTTGGTAAATAGTCAAAAAAGAAGTTTGTTGAGGCATCTTTGGTAGCTTCATAATAGCCCAAACCATCTTGGTATTTGTATTGCGACATTACATTAACTGGTTCTAATCCTGCAGCTCGCATATCTTTCATATGCACAAATTCCATAGCACGATCACTACGTAATTCTATACGAACACGCACTAAATCTCCAACGTTTAAATTGGTGTTTGCAGTGATTTCTGTGATTTGCTCACCAGTATCTGTATTTGTTTTCTTAAAGAGTGTCTTACTCAATTTTAAAGGCGTTTCTGCAGACGTTATTTTATCTAGATTCTCAAAATATTGCCAGTATAAACTTCCCCAAGCAATGCCATCACCTTTTTTGGTGAGTTTAACGGTTGCCATGTCTGGTTCAATTTCCGAAGAACTCCAACTCGTTTTAAAATATCCTGTTCCAGCTTCAACCTTGACATCTTCTAATTTTGAAGCGTCAATGTGTTGGCTTCCCAACACAATATCGACCATATCTGTAACGCTCAGCCAATCGCTACCTTGAAGTAATAATGCATACACAGCTTCGGTTGTGGCTTTGGTTGTTTTCCAACGGTTGGTTTGCTTGTTTTTGAGTAACCAGATTTTGAGGTTATCTATATCTTCGAGATTCTTCGCTTCGCTCTGAATGATACTTCCTGCCTCACTAAACGTCTCTATCAACAAAGCTTGCGTTTCAATAGGAGCTTGGTACCAATACCATGAATTTGTGTTTGATTTCCAATACATACCTAATTCTTCCGAAGTAATACTCGTTTCTTTTAACGATTCTAAAATTTTGGCAGATGTACTTTTGTCATCCATTCTATGAAGCACTAAAGTCATTAATCCTTTTGCGTATAACGACCTGCTCGACCAGTATTTTTGAATTTGTGTTTGGTAATAATCTGTGATAGCTTCTACCTCTTTCGATTTTTTTATCTGCGGAAAAAAGCTGCGCATATACAAATAGTGCAGTTGGGTGTAGCTAAGGTGATCTTTGTTTAAATCGGCTTCCGGATTATACTTTTTAATGTCTTTATATTCTTGAACGAACTCAGCATCTAGATATGAGATTGCTTTTTCAATCATAGCGGATTCGCTATAGCTCTGAGTAACATTGAGCTTATCTAAATGTCCAAACCCAGTAATAATATGCTGCGTGATGTAACGGTTTGGTCGTCCACCATTAAACCAAGACCAAGCACCATTACTCATTTGTCCGTTTTTAAGTTTACGCATTGTAGCCTCTAATTCATTATTCATTTTGTTTAAATCGAATAAGAGTGCGATACGTTTTTTCTGTTCCGTTTCGCTTTGCGCATCACGCAACCAAGGTGTCTCTTGTATGAGAATAGATTTTAAGTCTTGATTTTTTTCTAGATTAGACAATAATGCATCTGTATTTCGCCATTGATTAAACACCTCTTGAATTCTAGGGTTGCTATTTGCAATATGACTTGCCAAGGCATTGGCATAGTAACGACTAAACGTTTGCTCATTACACTCATAAGGATATTCCATCAAATAAGGCAAGGCTTGTACAGCATACCAAGCAGGATTTGAAGTCATTTCTAGAGTTAACTTATGATGCTTCAATGTTGTTGATGTTGTTGTTGCCAACTTATCTAAAGTAAACGTTCGTGTTTCGTTACTCTTAATCCACATTGGTATGGTTTCGGTCACTAACATGCGATTGCTTAACACAGGCAATGCATTTTGCTCACCATCACTAAAATTACCTGCTTTTGCTATGATTTTGTATTGTACTGCATCTACATCGTATGGAATATCAAGATTCCAAGTAATGTTTGTATTTCCTTTTGCTGAAACATTAAAATCTAATTCATTGTCGCTGTTAGACAATTTCTGGTCAATAGACTCACCAGTAATCGCATCAAATAACTGAAGCACTGCTACACCATTAAGTTCTGTTTCAGTAAGATTTGCAATTTTAGTACTGATGCTAATATTATCACCTTCTCGTAAAAATCGAGGTGCATTTGGGATGACCATCAACTCTTTTTGAGTTACAGTCTCTAAAGTAGTAGTTGCACTTTCTAAGGTTTTTGTATGTGCTAAAAGTTGTAATTTCCATTTAGTCAACGCCTCAGGTGTGGTGAAACTAAAACTTACATTGCCATCTTTATCTGTTTGTAACTGCGGAAAAAAGAAAGCAGTCTCTTGAAGGTTCTTACGGATTTTGACGTCGTCGAAGTTTTGTTTTTCTTTGGCTTGTTCTACATTTTCTTTTTGTGAACGAGAGTCTCCATCTCTGAAATTTCTATCATCAGCTTTATCGAAATTTGTTCTAAGATAATCTTCATTTTCATCGAGTACTATAGATTCTGGAGAATGTGAAACCAAAGCACTCGCAACATTTCTTTGATTTCCTAATCCATGATACGATGAAAGTCTCACTGGTTCCAAAGAATTTAGATCTTCATAAAGAATGATATCAAAGTAATTGTCATTTGAGATTTTTATTTCTAAACCTTTAAGACCAACAAAGCTAAGTTTGATGATATCTCCTTTTTTCACATTTATAGAAAATTCGCCATCAAAATCAGAATAAGCGGTATCACCATTGTCGTTAACAATTAAAGAAACTCCAGGTACAGGTATTCCATCAGAACCCTTAATTAGTCCTTTAACAATACCTGTTTTTTGTGATTTTATGTATTTACTTGTAAATGTTGATGGTGATGAATTCCTAACTCTCCAAAGGTATTGTTGTCTTCCGTAGTAATAATCATTAAAATTAACCTGAAAGAAATTTAGTGCATCATATTTTTGAACACTATAGTTACGAGATTGTCTTAGAAGATTATCAACAACAAACTGATTCATCATAAAACTTCTCCCAGAGTTTAATCGATATGACGAATAGTAAGATGGTTGTGAGATAGGCTCAAACGACCAATTATGAGATTTAAACTGATCTAAAGAGGCATCATACATGCTTGCTAGCAATTCTGCAGCAACTTTATCTCCTTTAGGTCCTTTGATTTTAAAACGCCAAGTTTCATCGGTTCCTGGTTGTAATTTATCTCTAAACGTTTGTGTTTCTATGTCTAAATCTGTTTTTGGATATGGCACGTTGATATTGAGTCTTCCGCTTTTAAAACTGTTTTTAAATGCATAACTGTAATGCACAGCAAAACCACCTAAATCGTTTTCAGATACTGGGATTTTTATCGTTTTTTTGTCGTTATTGAGCTCAATTATTTGCTTGCTAATTATCTCATGATTTTTTTCAATTTCTAGCGTAAGAAATAACCCTTCCGCAGAAGAACCTATAACAAGTTCTACAGTATCATTAATTCCGTAAGAACTCTTATTAGTAGTAATATTAAACAATTGATTATCTGCTAAAGTCTTATCATTGTCACTATATACGATAGTTTGAGCTTCATCTTTAACCGTTTGACCAAAACGATCCTTGCTTTTTAAAACCACAATGTATGCGCCAGATTCCCAACGTTTAATTTTGCCTAGTTGGAGTTCTTTAGAAGTTTCAGTATTAAAATCTTCATCATAAACAAGTGCACCTTTGTCCCAGTTTTTACTGTCATGTTCATTGGTGTAGGCTTCATTTAGAAACAGCGTTTTAAACTGTTCTTTTGTAAATTCTTGATAATCTGGAGCTGTCCAAGGACGCCTTCTCAAAACGGTATTTGGTGCATTCAATTTATAAATTTTAATGTTTCCTTTTGCAGGAACAAACTCACCATTTAGATTTCTTGTATCTACGGAAAACGTCTGCTTATTATCTTCTTTATCTAATTGATTAGCAATTATAATTTGTGCAGTTAAGGCATGGTAGCCTACATTTACTGTTGTGGTTGCGCTTCTTGTCTCTCCATTAATATCTGTGATATCTGCTGTGATGTCATAACTAAATGTAGGTAAGGCCGATTTGTCTTGCGCTGCATCTGGAATGGCTTTAAAATCGATTTTAAATTTGCCATCTGCATCAGTAGTCGTTTCACCATGTGTTATTTCTTGAGGTTCTATATTAAAATGTGGTCTGTACCAATAGTACCATCTTGGATATTGCACATTTCGGTGTACACGATATACAACTTTAGCATCTGTAATATTACTGCCAGCATAGGCGAGCGCATTTCCGTTAACAGTCACTGTATCGTTAACTTTATAGGTCTTTGTGACAGGTGTAAATTTGGCTTCAAACTTTGGTCGCTTATATTCTTCTACCGAAATAGATTGATAGGCATTTAAATTATTATCGCCTTTAAGCCTTATTGAGAAATTACCTGTTAAACCATTATTTGGGATGATAAATTCTCCCGATACAGATCCAAATTCATTTGTAGTTAGTTCTAAAGATTTAACGTCTTCACCATTTGTATTGTATAATGTAACGTCAACTTTTGTATTGGTGAGGATCTCGGTTTTGTTCTCACTTGTAGTCATGACAATGCCTTTAAAATATAAGGGTTGTCCTGGTCTGTAAATACTTCTGTCGGTAAAAATAAATCCTTTATTTAACGGATAGTTAGTTTTATCATTTCCGTAGTTATAATAACGGTTAAGATATAAATTGTCAAAATAAGCAGTATCGTTGTTTGCTTTAATTTTGAGGATCATTTTAGATCGATTGTAGTTAGCTCTTTTTACAACAAATTCTCCATTATTATTAGTTGTATAATGATCTGTTTTGTAATTGTCGTTATAATTTTTGATGTATTCTAAAGTGATTTTAGCATCAGAAATTGGCTTACCGTTTGTTCGATCTATAATTTGATAAATAACATTTCCTTTGTGTTCTTTTTGAATATAGGCTAAGTTAGATACCTGAATTTCCTTAAACGCAAAGGTTTTATTCTCGTTTTGTACTTGACCATAAATAATATAGCGTCCGTTTTTTAATTTTGGGAGTGCAATCTCTGTACGATGTTGTTGGTAATCATTGTCGTCTTTTAAATGAGATGTCCAGCTTTCTATGGCTTTCATGTTATTTAAAATCTCCAATTTTTCATCTGTTTGATTGTAGGTGCGAAGGGTTTTTAAATCAGCATCGCTAACCGTTCCAATTTTAAAATTAATGTCATTGCTATTTTTATAGGTAATTAAAGACAAGGCATGCTCATTAATTGGTAATACGTCTTCAGTAAATATTTGAAGGGATTGTGCTAAAATTTGAGATTTTAAAATAGCACATTTTTGCGCACCTTTACTCTTTGGGTATTTTGCTAAAACAGCATCACAGAGTGTCATAGCTTCTTTAAGTTTCCAACGATGAGTTTCGTTAGTTTTTGGTTGGTAGGTTTGTCCTTGTGCTTGGTAGACTTTAGCAATTTCGTAATCGTATAAAGCTGCAACATTGTTATTGGCAGCATTCCATTTTTTACTTTCTTGGTTTAAGGTTTCTAGTAATAATTCTTCTTTATTGTCAAAAATAGCATGTTGCGTAATAAATGTTAAACGGTCTAGATTGACATCTGCAAGAGCCTGTGGAGATTCGTCTTTTAAATGAAATTTTATTAAATTTTGATATATTTTTAAAGCATTAAATTGTAATGACAAAGTGTCTTTAGATGTCAACTGCATCAAAGCAAAATCACTTGCGTTTCCAATAAGTTTTGGGTTGTCAATTTCAAATTTATAAGCAGGCCTCGTGATGTTTGTTTCAGAGGTTTTATAGAAATTTAAAGCGTGATGTGATAAGAGATCAAAAAGTGTAGGTCGGTAAATTTTAGAATCGGTTTGCGAGGAGATAATCGCTTCAAAATCATCTAATTTTGTTTGCTGTAGTATGAGTCCGTTTTGTAGCGACTGCTTATAGTTTTTGTGGATTTCCTCAAACAAGGTTTGTAAATCCCAAGTTCTAAAATCTACGTCTTTGTTTGAAATTTCTGAAGCACTTATTTTAGTGCGATTATAAAATTTCCATCTATTTCGTGTAAAATACTGCCAATATAAAGTGGCTAGCATGTTTTGTAATACATTTTTTGTTGGTGATTCACTCTTGGCAATTGCATCTTTAAACTCACTAATAATTTTAAATTGCGCCTCATCTTCAAGTATGAGCGCATATTTACTTCGGAAAAGTAACGTCTTAACTTCCTGAGGAGCATTATTGCTCGCTTTTGCTTTTTTCTCAATAGCCTTTACAATTTTCAATGCAGATTTTGGTAAACCTTGTTGTTCAAATGCTTCAACTTCTTGCCATAATTTGGCATAGTCATCAGGTTGTGCATTAGAGAAATTTGCAAATAATAATATCATTAGTGCGCTTATAATTGGCTTCATAATTTAAAATTTTTGGAAAATTATTCCTTTATTCTTCCGCAGAAAACAATAATTGAGTGATTGTTTTGTTTGGTTGAGTGAAGTTAACAATTTTAATAGTAAACGAGTTATCTTTACGTTTTGAAAATCAAAAACAATACCATTTTAAAATTTAAAATCTTTTGGTATCTTTTTTGCGTAAGTAGGTTTACAGCACAAGCGTGCTTTAAATAGCAATCGATTAATATTTGAGTATTGCTAAATAGCTTGTATAATTTTAAAAAAAAACAATTATTAAAGACACATGAAATATTTTATTTTTCTATTTCTAATTCCTGTTTTAGCATTAGGACAAACCTCATTAGATGATGCCAAAAAACTCATAGATACTAAAGAGTTTAAAAAGGCAGAACAAGTACTTTCAAAATACGTTACAAATCATCCAAATGATATAGAAGGTGTGGAGCTGTTTGGCGATGCTTATGGTCATCAAAAAAAATGGGATGAAGCTATTGTTCAGTATGAAAAATTAGTAGAATGGAAGCCTAACCATGCTAATTTTCATTACAAATATGGAGGCGCTTTAGGGATGAAAGCCTTAAGTGTAAGTAAATTTAAAGCACTTGGTATTATTGGAGATGTAAAAGACGCTTTTTTAAAAGCTGCCGAATTAGATCCTAAACATATTGATACACGATGGGCTTTGGTAGAACTATATATGCAATTGCCAGGCATTGTTGGCGGCAGTAAAAGTAAATCGTTTAAATATGCCAATGAATTAGAAGCACTCTCAAAAGTTGATGGCTATTTGGCAAAAGGCTACATTTATGAATATGATGATGAACCAGAATTAGCCGAGAAATATTATAAATTAGCCATAGAAACTGGTGGTTCATTAACCTGTTACGATAAATTGACCAACTTATACGAAAAAGAAAAACAGCCCACTAAAGCCATAGGTAATTTAGAAGCTTCGGGAGAAAAGCACCAACGAAATGCGATGCATTATCAAATAGGAAAAGTGTGTGCAGAGTATAATATTGAATTAGAAAAAGGTGAGCAGTGTTTGCTGGTTTATATTGAAAATTACTCGGCCAAAGATGGTGTTCCTAAGGCTTGGGCTTATTATAGATTGGCTCAGATTTATAAATACAAAAACAATAAAGAAGATGCTTTAGAATGGATCAATAAAGCAATTACAGATTTACCAGATATTGATGTTTTTAAAACCGAAAAATCAACTATCCAAACCTTGTAAACTTCTCATTAAAACTTATCGATTTACACTTTATACTTCACGCTTCAATTAGTATATTTGAACGTCTAGAAAACTCAACACATGAACGTACATTTTATAGCTATTGGTGGAAGCGCTATGCACAATCTCGCCTTAGCACTTCACAATAAAGGATATCAAGTTACAGGTAGTGACGATACTATTTTTGAACCTTCAAAATCTAGGTTAGAAGCCAAGGGATTATTGCCAGAAGCATTTGGCTGGTTCCCAGAAAAAGTAAACTCAAATGTAGATGCTATCGTTTTAGGAATGCACGCCAAAGCAAACAATCCAGAGCTATTAAAAGCTCAAGAACTCAATCTTAAAATTTATAGTTATCCAGAGTTTTTATACGAGCAATCCAAACACAAAACACGTGTAGTCATTGGTGGAAGTCACGGTAAAACAACAATAACATCCATGATTTTACATGTCATGCATTATCACGATCGTGATGTTGATTATATGGTTGGTGCACAATTAGAAGGTTTTGATGTGATGGTAAAACTTACTGAAGATAATGATTTTATTGTGTTAGAAGGTGACGAGTATTTGAGTTCTCCAATAGACAGGCGACCAAAATTTCACTTATATAAACCCAATATTGCATTACTGAGTGGTATTGCTTGGGATCATATTAATGTGTTTCCTACGTATGAGAATTATGTGGAGCAGTTTTCTATATTCGTGGATAGTATTGTACAAGGTGGAAGTATCAATTATAATGAAGAAGATCTCGAGGTCAAACGTGTTGTCGAGGCGAGTGAGAATCAAATTAGAAAGCTAGCCTATCAAACACCTGATTATAAGGTTGAGAACGGACAAACTTTACTCGCAACGCCTGAAGGTGATTTGCCTATTGAAGTCTTCGGAAAACATAACCTCAATAATCTCGCTGGTGCCAAATGGATTTGTCAGCATATGGGAATTGATGAGGATGATTTTTATGAAGCTATTTCTACATTTAAAGGTGCCAGCAAACGACTAGAGAAAATTGCCGAAACCTCTAAAAGCGTAGCTTATAAAGATTTTGCACATTCGCCATCTAAGGTTGAAGCGACAACAAAAGCAGTAAAAGAACAATACGACAATAGAACGCTCGTGGCTTGTTTAGAATTACATACCTACAGTAGTTTAAATGCCGAGTTTTTAAAAGAATATAAAGGTGCTCTTGATGCAGCAGATGTTGCCGTAGTTTTCTATTCACCTCATGCAGTAGAAATCAAAAAATTAGACGAGGTGACTCACGAGCAAATTGCAACGGCTTTTGAGCGTGACGATTTAATTATATATACCAATCCAGAAGATTTTAAATCATTTTTATTCGCTCAAAATTTTGACGATAAAGCCCTATTATTAATGAGTAGTGGTAATTATGGTGGTTTAGATTTTGATGAGGTCACACATCTTTTTAAATGAGAATAGTCATCCTAAACTTGTTTTAGGATCTCATTCATTATTAATTACTCTAAATAAAATGGCTATTATCCTGAGCAAATTAAACTCATATAGAATATTCTAGAGGAATTTTTATAAATCGGGAGTGACTATGCCATTAATTAAACATGGTGTTAATCACTCGTTTCGTTCTTATTCGACTCTAAATAGAACACTTATCTGAGAGCTTATAGAAATATTTAATTTTATACGTTTTATGAGCATTTTTTTCAGTACTTTTTTTAGTGAAAATTTCACAATTTTTAAAATACTCTGATAATTGTTTGAGACTAAATTTATCAGAGGTGCCTGTACTGTTATAGCTAAATATTATAGAATTAGAATTTGGTTTCGTTAAACAAGTTTTTCCTCCATTTTTTCCAGGTTTAGAATAATAATAGAAATCGGCATTTTTTCCTGAATATTTTAATTTTGCTAAACCACCATTTTCTTCATTATCATTATAAATTACTTTATAATGATTGATATAAGTTTCAATTTTAAATTCATCAGGATTGTCACTTTTTTCAAGAATATTGTGATACGCTTTTGATGTTTTTAACTCTTTAAGTTGATTAACAATTAACTCAGGTGGTGCTTGGGTTATATTAGCAATATCAGATATTTGATAAGAAATACAATCTTTATTCTTTTTTCCATTACATAATTTTACGTTACCATTAAATTCTATTCCTTGGGACTTATTAAGTTTTAGTTTACCTTCCCTAATAGTTCCGTCATTAAATACAATTTTGTCAATTGTAGGAATTTCGTTCTGTGAAAATGCATTAATACAATAAACACATAAAATTAATGAAGTGATGAAGTTTTTCAATGTCATAATATTCAATCTAAGATTTCTCTAGTTTGGTTTAATTTATTGTCAATGCGTATGGCTATTCATAGTTATATTTGTCGATATACGCAGTTAAACGAAGTTCTACTTTTTTTTTGAAAACATCAAGTTAATCATAAGTTCTATTGTTACCAGTTGCATCATTTTTATATTCTCAAAAAATTTTAATGATAAAGCATTGCTGCTAATGAGTAGTGGTAATTTTGGTGATTTGGGATTTGATGAGTTCATGGTTTTTCTACGGAAATAGGAAACTTATGATTTTTTGAGGATTCGTTTAACGGTTTAGTGTATGCTTTGTTAAGTGACTAAGTTAACAAATAAATACCGAATAGAAAATTCATTAGGATTTCCTAAAGTAGGCTAGAACTTGCAATAAAATACACGCATTGTTAGCCAATATTATTTTCTTTCGGCATCGGTTATTAATAGTTGGTTTTTAGTCTGTACTTGACTTATAAATTCTCGTCTGTCGATTTTCTTATCTATTATGTTTTGATATTCACTTGATGTCAATCCAAAAATCTGCAAAAATTCGACATTTCCATTTTCAGTTTTCATTTCCTTGAGCGTTGGGTCAAATGTGAAGATTATTCCTTTAATTTCAGTTGAGGGTTCTAATCGAATTGGTCCAGAAGAAAGAGTTTGATACGCTTTAAATGTCAACCCTTTCGAGAAGGTTGCTTTAGCTATGTTTTGCAATAAATTGATGGGCCAAGTTGGATATTTTTCTAATAATTTAGTGTATTTAAGTCTAAAAGTCAATTCAAATCCAAATCCGCTGATATCTTTCTGGTCAGTTTCTTTTTCATAGATTTCCGAAAACCCATAAGTTACGTAGTGATAACATTTGTTTTCCTTGTCTACGTAAATACTAATTCCATCGAGTGGCTCATTTCCACCGAGTGAATAATAAACTTTTGGTGCATAATGTTGAGGAACTTGCTCTCCATATTCTTTTTTCAAAATCCCATCTATGGCGTCCCATTCAATAGATTCGGGATTTTCAGAAGTTTGTCCGTTCATAAAGTTTATTGAAAAGATTACGAGCAATATAAATTTGATGTGAATTCTCATCATATTTTTTAACGTTAGCTAACAGTTAGTTTATGGCTAGTACAGGGTTAAAGTTAATTAATCTTTCAGACTAGTATTTGGCCAAATCAAAAAAAATGTCAGATTTTATAAATATACACAAACTTTGATTTAAAGATCAAAACCCGTTTTTATTTCCAATACACAGGATATTTTCGTTTTGTACTAATATTATTAAATATGAGCGCTATAATAGTAATCACAAGAGCTCCAACCAATACTGGGTTTACTACAAAAATTAACGTTTTTGCTCCTAAAATAACAACAATTGGGTCGGCTCCAGCTGGCGGATGTGTTGTTCCTGTAAGTTGCATAATACTTATTGCTAATCCAACTCCTAAAGCTAAAGAGTACCATTCATTACCTAATAAATAAAGGCAAATTAAACCTACTAAAGTGGCTACTATATGCCCACCTATGATATTTCGAGGCTGTGCTAAAGGGCTATTAGGCACTCCAAAAGCTAAAACACAGGTTGCGCCAAATGGTGCCATTAAAAAGGGATTACCTGTGTATGTTGTCAATAAGGCAACAGCTGATATTGCTAAAAAGCCACCAAGACCTGAAAACCCTGAAAACTGAAACCCTAAAGGGTTAGGACTTGATTCCTTTGTTTTAAGTTTGGAAAAAAATTTTGTCATAATATTTCTGAATTTAGATAATTAATAGTTCTATTGATTATTTCTTGACTTCTAAAAGCTTGACTTTCTATGAAGCAAGATTCAAAAAGCATATAAATAATGAAGGACTTGTCGTCATCTTTTATAATGTCTTTAAAGAAATTTTGTAAATCAATTTTATGATTTTTAATAATCTCATATGATTCTTTATTCCCGTGTTTTAATTCAGACATCATATTGAGAAATACACAACCACCAAAATTTTCTTTTTCATTCATAGATTTCAAATAATCAAATGATTTCAATATTTTTTCTTTTGAAGTCCTATATCCATTTATATGGTTTTTTAGTCCTTGAAACCATTGCATATGTCGATTATTCAGGTATTCTATGGCTAAGAAATCTTTAGATTTGAAGTGGTCGTAAAAACTTGATTTAGCTACATTTGCTTCTTGTACTATTTGGTTAATTCCAGTAGAATTAAATCCCTGTTCTCGAAAAAGTTTTGAGGATACTTCCATAACTCTTTCTTTCGGTTTTAACTTATTCATATTGCAAATATAATCAAAAACAGAACATTCTGTCTGTTTTGTGAAAAAAAATTTATCCATCTATGATGATGTTCAATGTTTGCCAATGCGCACGACTATTAATAATTGTAATTGTTGATATTCGCAATTAAACAAAGTTTGATTATTTTTGAGAAAGGAAAGTTATTCATCAGTCCTATTTTTGCTGGTGGCATTATTTTTATGCGCTCAAAATTTTAATGATCTAGCTTTGTTATTAATTTATTGCATTATTTATCCTGGTTAGGATTTTGAAGGTTTAATTGCAGTTCTACAGAAATAGGAATCTTAGGGTTTTTTGATAATTTAATACAGGGTCTTGTTTACGGTTTGTTGCGTTGACGAGAAGTAATAGAACAATGGAAACCTAACCAACCGGAAATTCCGTTAGGAATTTCCGAGTACACGCAAACCAAGTAATTGGTAGTGCAGGTTGTTGGCAGATTGTTATTTTTTAATAATTTTAATTTGTCGTTGTTTATCTATAGTATTCAATTGAACAAAATAGATTCCAGACGGCTGGTTTAATTTCAACTGATACAAAGCTTCAGTAATATTTCTTTTTTCGTAAACGATTTCACCTAAAACATTAAATATTTTAAGATCGATATTTTTTATATTCCCAAAATTCATATTAATAACATCTTGAGTTGGATTTGGATAAATAGCAATGTTTTCATCAAAAGCATTTTCTGAAGCACTTAACACAGGTATTGAAAAATCTAACTCATCAATCATTAAAAGTGATATAGAGCCAGTTGGAGTACCTCCTGTGAAACGAATTTCATCAATATTCTCCCAAGCGGAAGAAAAAGTTAAAGTACCACCATTTGCGGCTGGATTAGCATCTTTTGTATATGTCACAGAATTACTAGTGTCACTTATAGTAAAATCTATATTATCACTAATGATACTGGCACCATTTCGGTAACCAGTAATAGTTGCGATAAATACATAACCATTTGCAGAAGGCTTAGCCGACATATCAGCTTCCATCGATACAATTTTAAATTCAGAACCATCAGCGCTTCCTAGTCTATAATCAAATACTCCTATATTTGGACCACTTACTGTTCCTGAATTATCAATGTTGTATAATAAGCCTAAATCATTAGTAGATGGCGTAATGATAAAATCTGAACTTTCAGATAGAGAAGCCATTTGGCTAATAGAATTTGGAGATATCTGCTGAAATCTAATTCCGTTTGTCGTAAAGTCAAGACCTCTTAAAGCTGGAGTCAAAGCATCAAAGTTTTCGTCGTTTACTTGTGCTAAAACAGAATTTGATAATAAGATTAATAAAATTGTAAATCCAATAAATTTAAAAGTGTAATTTTTTTTCATGTTTTATGTTTTAGGGTTTTTGTTTAAATAGTTACCATTTAGAGATGGATGTTGATAATTGTATATGTCGATATTCACAGTAGAACAAAGTTCGGCTATTTTTTTGAGGACATCAAGTTAATTAGTAGTCTTGTTTTTGCTAGTTAGGTCGTTTTTATGTTCTCAAAATTTTAATGAAAAAGCATCGCTGGTTACTGTGTAGTGGTCATTATGATGGTTTGGATTTTGAGTTGTTAATTGAATTCCTTCGGAAATAGGAAATTTTGGGGTTTTTGAAGGTCTCGTTTAACGGTTTTGTGTATGATTTCTAACGTGTTTCAGCTGTAAAGTTAGCAAAAATCACAGATAGAAAGTCCGTGAGGACTTTCGTAATTAGGCGAGTACTAGCAATGAATTATATACGGTGTTGTGTGCTCGTGCTTTCTTACTTAGTTCCATTAAAAAAAATGTGCTTGTTTTTAGAAAAATAATCAATCAATTCTGAAATTTTGGAATTTTCTAGACTTTTAGGAGCATACGATAATCCTATTTCTCTAAAATTTGTTGGTCCATCATGTTTTTTTATTTTAAAACCTGTCCAGTCACTTACAAAAAATTCTGGTAAAAAAGTTATTCCTAGTCCAGACATAAGTATGGTTAATACTTCGTTTTTACTTTGACAATTAGCAATCGAATTCCATTTTAGGCCTGAGTTATTCAATATGGAAAGGCTTTGTTGGTGTGCCTCACAAGGAGGACAATGGATAAATGGTTCGCCATTTAAATCCTTTATCTCCACGATGTCTTTTTTAGCCAATGGATGGTTTTCGGGAACACAAAGCACGTAGTTTTCTCTAATAAGTGGTAAGAATAAATGTTCTTCAAATTTCCACTCTCTAATTAGTAAATTTATTTCGCAATCATGACCAATTGGTCTAATATCCCATTCAATGTTACCTAGCACTTTAGAAGTTGTTTTAAAAAACTCGTTTTTAAGTTGTTGAGGGAGACTATCTGCTATTCCAATTATTATTTTAGGTTTAAAATTTTCATCTTTAAACATTTCGGGTATTGCGTTTAATTCTCCCAATATTCTTTTAGCAATTGGGTATAAATAATGCGCATCCTCTTTTATTTCTACACCTCTTTTGTTTCTTAAAAATAGTCGTTTTCCAATTATTTCTTCTAATTGTTTTAATCCATTTGATATATTAGGTTGCGATACAAAGCACTTTTCAGCAGCTCTTGTTAGGTTTTTTTCTTCGTAAACAGCAACAAAAAATCTTAGTAATCTCTCATCCATAAGTAATTGTTATAATAGCTATTTAAAATTAGTATTTTGGCGATATAAATATACAGCCTATTTTTGCAATATCAATAATAATAACCCTTAGAGGTAGTAAAAATCTAAAAATATTTATCATCATGAAAACTAATAACAAATTAATTGTAATCACTGGAGCGAGTTCAGGATTTGGTATAGAAATGGCAAAAGAATTTGCAAAAGATGGTTATTCATTACTTTTATTGGCACGAAGAATTGAAAAAATGGAAGCATTAAAACTTCCAAACACAATGTGTAGAAAAGTAGATGTTACCCATAAAGATGAATTCGAGGCTGCAGTTCGTGAAGCTGAAGCTAAATTTGGCAAAACAGATTTAATTGTTAACAATGCAGGTGTTATGCTCTTAGGTGATATTGCAACACAAGATGCCAAAGAGTGGAAAACTATGTTAGATGTAAATGTGATGGGCGTAATGAATGGAATGCAAATCGTTATGAATGATATGAAATTGAGAAAAACCGGAACAATTATCAACATTTCTTCAATTGCAGGCGTTATACCATTTGACAATCATGCAGCATATTGTGCCAGTAAATTTGGAGTAACAGGATTAACCAAAGTAGTGCGCGGACAAATGTCTCCTTTTAATGTTCGAGTATTGTCAATAATGCCTGGAGCCGTTAAAACAGAACTTTTAGGCCATACCACAGACCAAAGTATTATCGATGGTTATAATGATTGGAAAGAATCAGTTGGAGCAGTTAACATCACAGCGACTGATGTTGCCCAAACCATAAAATATGCTTACGAACTCCCTCAAGCAGTTTCTTTACGCGAAATTATGATTACCGATACCAAGCAAGATGCGTAATACTTAACATTATGTAGAGTCATTCTATCATTTTTTGATAGAATGATTTCTTTAAGTTTCTTTCCTTTTTTGCATGACACACAATGCGTTTGGATATTGATAGTTTTAATTGTGGATATCCGCAGTTAAACGAAGTTTGACAATTTTTTTGTGAAAGTCAAGTATTATATATTTACTTAATGTATTCAGTTTTCAAAGAGGGTATTAATCTCATCATCACTTAAATATGTGCCAGTTTTTAAATCTACTCCACCTGAAGAATCATGTATGGCAAACAACGCTAAAACATTAGTATTTGTGTTTTTACTGGCTATATGCCAACACTCCATAAACCAAATCTTAAAGATGTTAGTTTTTTTTGTGTAATAGGCATCATGAAAATCCCAATACTCATCCATTTTTTTATCATTATTAAATGCATCATAGTGGTTACATATGTCATGTTCTTTATCTTCTATAGCATATGGTACAAATCGTTCGTAATTTTCTGTGGCATAAAGATTTTTGTAATTTATAATAGGTAAACCAACAACATCTGTAATGGTTTCTCCTGTATGATCTAATGAATACACAACAGTTTTAAAATCTTCATATGAATATATAAAACTAAACATTCGTAGTTTTGGATTAATAATTTCTCTTTCTATGAAAAATTCTAAATCATGAATCATAGACAACTTTACAGTTTCTAAAAACGCTTGCAGTTCTGGAATTAACTTCATTAAAGGATTTGTACTCATAAACTTACTTTTTTAAGACTCAGATTTCCTTTTCATCAATGCTTTAATCTCACGCTCTCGTGCTTTAGATATATAAAAATCATTAGATGCTAATATAGACTTGTATGTAGCGTGTTGCTCTATAAATGGAAATACGACAGACTCCATATCCAGCATCCATTGATCTATAGACAGGTTAAGCGCTTCAGAGCTATCACCTCTAAAACTTGGTTTTTTACAATTGGCCATGGCTAGATAATTGTCATCATAGACATTTCCGTAGTCATCATCAAAATAGACAATAGTAATATCATAAGACCCAAAACGACTTTTATATTCAAAAAAAACGAAAACTGAGAGTTCTTTTTCTAAGGTTTTAAATAAACGTTTTGACGTTTTTGTATGTCTTTTAAAGCCGTGTTGATTAAAAAGCGGCACAATTTTATTTTTAAAAAGAGTGTCAACTACTTTTTTTCTGTCTTTAGTTGTAAATTCCATTGTTAAAAATACTTTGTAGAGGATAACAATTTAAGTGTTTATAATTGAAAGCAATATTCATTTTTAAGTTTTTTTACAATAAATATAATTGCCTCGCGTTAAACTTGTTAATCAACCAAACCAACAACTATATTCTACACAATTACGTTTATTAATCAATTTAAAATCAACCTTTATTATGTTACGTATTCTTATCACTGTATGCTTAGTTGCTTGTTTAATGTCATGCTCAAGCGATGATGCTCAAACACCAGAAACACCAACGTCCAATTTTTATGCCTTAACCGTTGGGAATTCTTGGGTATATAAAAATTATAAATACAATCAAAACTCTCAAGCGTATGAAGATACAGGCGTTGTGGATGCCATAAGTATTATGTCTTCGGAAGCTATTGACGGTAACACCTATTATAAGTTTAAAACGCTCACCACAGGAAATGAAGCACAAATTACGTATTGCAATCCTAATGGTGAACATTTTGAATATTTAAGAGAAGATCAAGGCAATTTGATATTTAGTGATGGTACTGTAAAATTTACAAATAATGATTATACTGTAAGAACGCTTGATGAAAATGATTGGGGAAATATAGTCGAGCAATTAACTGCAAATACAACAACACTTAATGTAGAAGCAGGAACTTTTAATTGTATCAATTCTGAACGTTATGTTATGTTACCAGATGGAGAACAAGCACCTGGATTAGACAGATTTTATTACGCTGATGGTTTTGGCTTAATTTACGATACATCATCATTTGTATCTAACGATATACCAGTAGTTATTAGGCGACTAGATTCTTATAACATACAATAATTATAAACTAAAATCACAAAAGCCTTCAGTGTTCACTGAAGGCTTTTTAGTTTCTACTAAACCCTATTAAGCCAAGCAAAGGTCCAATGCCTAAAACCATATAAACCATTAAAGAGTCTACAGCGCTTACCAAAGTGTTTAAAAGTAAAATACTAACGATTGTAATAGAATATCCTATACAATTTACAATAGTAAGTGCTGTACCTTTGATTTGTGGTTCTGAATTTTGTGCAACCAAAGTAGAAAATAAAGGCGAATCTGCAATCACAACAATTCCCCAAAAGACGAGGTATCCAATAAAGACGATTTCCGAAGAGATATAAAACATTAGAGGAGATATAAAACAGCATATGCATGAAAGTAAAAGTGCTTTAAATGCTATGTTTCTTACTCCTAATCGATTTGACAATAAACCACCAATAATACAGCCTAGGGCTCCAATAGCTATTATAAAAAACGAGAGTAAAGGGATGTTGAACGCTACCTGTTGATGTATGTTGCTGTAGGTTTTAAGTAAAATGGGTACGAATGCCCAAAATGCGTAGAGTTCCCACATGTGACCAAAATATCCAAATGAAGCTGCTCTAAATTTACGGTTTTTAAAGATTTTAAAAAACGATGATAAGTTAAAACGTTTTGCTGCGACTCTATATGGTCCATCAGGAATAAAAAACATGATTAAAAATCCGCCAGCTACCGCATTCACAGAAGTTGCTATAACAATTGGTTTCCAGATAGAAACCTCAAAAACTCCTTTTAGTATATGCGGAAATGCTGTACCTAGAACTAAAGCGCCAACCAAATAACTTAAAGATTTACCAAGACCTTCTTGAAAATAATCTGAAGCAATTTTCATCCCAACAGGATAAATACCTGCAAGAAAAAAACCTGTTAAAAATCTAAAAATTAATAAACTACTCAACGTATTTGCGTCCCAAACGATAGCATAATTACACAAAGCGCCAAAAATTGCAGAGATAAAGAATACTTTAGATGGCGAAAATCGATCTGCAATTGTGAGCATCGCAAATAGTAATGTGCCAATAATGAATCCAAATTGAACAGATGATGTGATATAGCCAATAGCAGCGTGATCTAGATGAAATACAGTTACAAGATTTCCAATAACGGCATTGCTAGCAAACCAAATTGATGTACAACAAAATTGTGCTAAAACAATGATAGGTAAGATTGCTTTTTTTCTAACTACGAATGCATTTGGCATTATAAAATCTGATCTAAAAACTGTTGCACACGGTCTTGATTTGCACGAATTAATTCAGCACGTGCATTTTCAATATCCCTAGGTTTTTTATCTTGAGAGAGTTTAAATTTACCTTCCCAAGAGGTGATGTTAATTTCAAACATTGCAATGTAATCGAGGTTTCGGTCAAGTCTAGGATTATCTGCTTCTAGCACATATTTATGTTCTGGAGCTTCTAAAAACTCGGTCATTGTAATTAAAGATTGTTTCAATGCAGCTTTACTTTGAATAGTGTTCACTTTGCCTTTGAGATGGACTTTAACGTAGTTCCAGGTTGGTAATTGAGTGGTACTATAAATGCTTGGTGAAATATAACATTGTGGTCCAGAGAACAAAATGGTAATATCCTTATTGTTTTTTAAAAGTTGTGCTTGCGGATTATAAATATCAATATGACCAATCAATTTATCACCATCTAAAATTAACGGTAAATGTGTAATTAAAGGCGTATTGTTTTCTACGGAAATGAGCGTTGCCAGAGGATACGTCTTTATAACTTCTATTAGATGCGCTTTGTCATCGTCTTGGTGATGCTTTGGTGGATAGTTCATTTTAGTATTCAGTATTCAGTATTCGGTATTCAGTGATCAAGCTTTTTTTATTTGCACTAGAAAGTTACAATATATATCTTTAGAACATGACAGAAAAATCGGAATCGTTTTCGATAAAAAATTGGTCGCAAGACGATCAACCAAGAGAAAAACTTAGAGATAAAGGAAAATCTACGTTGAGTGATGCAGAGCTGGTTGCAATTCTATTAGGCTCAGGCAATAGAGAAGAGAGCGCAGTAGCACTAAGCAAACGTATTTTGGCAAGTGTTGATAATAACCTTAATGCGCTTGGAAAACAGTCATTAAAACAACTCATGACTTTTAAAGGTATAGGAGAAGCTAAGGCGATTTCTATTGCTGCAGCTATGGAGTTAGGCAGACGACGAAGAGGTGAAGAAGCACTGCAACAAAAGAAAATCACCTCTAGCGCATCTGTTTTTGAATTTATGCAACCTATCATTGGAGAGTTACCTCACGAGGAATTCTGGATTATATATCTCAATAACTCTAATAAGGTGCTTCAAAAAAACCAACAAAGTAAAGGTGGTATCACTGGTACTTTGGTAGATGTGAGATTAGTGCTCAAAACAGCTTTAGAAGTTGGAGCAGTAGGTTTGATTTTGGCACATAATCATCCGTCAGGTACATTGAAACCTAGTGAAGCTGATAAGCAACTTACTCAAAAATTAAAAGTTGCAGCTCAAAGTTTAGATATTAAAGTTCTAGATCATTTAATTATCACCGAAAAAGCATATTTTAGTTTTGCTGACGAAAACATATTGTAATTTTACCAAACACCAAACACCAAACACCAAACACCAAACACCAAACACCAAACACCAAACACCATATTGCTATTAGTCTACACACATAAAATTACACCTAGAGTACGTTATGCTTTTAAACATTTATGTACTAGAATTCTTGGTGTTCCCGTGTCTTTTACCACAACTGTAGAAGAGTTTATTGCACACGATAGTATTAAAATGTCATATACCAGGCAACCCTTAAGTAATGAGTTGTTTATTAGAAATCATGATTTACTGTATGAACAAGGCTTATCAGATCTCGATATAAACGTGCAAGATTGGAATGGTACAAAATGCTTTTTTCCAACAGGTGACAAAAGCGCTTTGCCTTTTGATATTTTTGCGGCTTCGTTTTATTTATTAAGTCGTTATGAAGAATATCTTCCGCATGTAAAAGATGATTATGGACGTTTTACAGCGACCGAAAGTTTAGCCTACAAAGCTAATTTCTTAAAACAACCCGTTGTTGATATTTGGGCTTATAATCTCAAAGCTATTTTAGAAGAGAGATTTGAAGATTTTACATTTCCGAAGCGAACCTATAACATACAACCCGTCATTGATGTACCAATGGCTTATTATTATAAACAAAAAGGATTATTGCGAACCATAGGAGGTGGATTAACCGATTTGTTTCGTTTTAAATTGAAACGATTATATCAACGTTTTCTAGTATTATTTGGGTTTGAGCGAGATCCATATGATACCTTTAAATGGATTATTAATAAGCAAAAGCAGTATAAGTTTAAGTTTATATTTTTCTTTTTAATTGGTGATTTTTCTACCTATGATAAAAATATAAACATCAATAAAAAGAAATTTGTATCCCTTATTAAATCTGTAGGCGATTATAGCAAAGTAGGCTTAAAGGCATCTTATTTTGCATTGGATGACATCGCGATTCTAAAAAAGGAAAAGAAGAAAATGGAGTATATCACCAACTATGAGTTGGAGTCTACGAGAAATTCATTTTCAAAAATAAATCTGCCGTCCTCATATCGTAATTTGATCGAGTTGGAAGTAAAAAAGGATTTTACAATGGGTTATTTAGATTATTTCGGGTTTAGAGCAGGAACCTGTACACCGTTTTTGTTCTATGATTTAGATTATGAAATACAAACGCCATTGCTCATAAATTCATTCCATTGTATTGATCACGCCTTGTTAAAACTGCATTCGCAATTAGATAAGCAAGAAGCGTTACAACGCTTAATAAATGCGGTAAAACAAGTAGATGGAACGTTTACACCAGTATTTCATAATTATTCGTTTGGAAAAGATCCTAGTTGGAAAGGGTTTAAACAATTATTTACGCAAATTTTAGAATCGGTAGATCAACAGTCTAAAATTTAAAATTAAACTATTAGGTTTCAAAATATATTGAACATGAAATTAAACGGAATTAAACATGTGTTTTTTGACTTAGATCACACCCTTTGGGATTTTGATAAGAACTCTGCATTAACCTTTGAAAAAATTTTTGAGGTTCATGCTTTAGGTGTCAATACTTTTGATTTTTTAAAAGCTTACGAGCCTATAAATTTAAACTATTGGAAACTTTATAGAGAAGAAAAAATTGATAAAGAAAGTTTAAGGTATAAACGATTAAAAGATGCTTTTGATGCTGTTGGCTACACGGTTTCAGATGCTACTATCAATCAATTAGCTATCGATTATATCACATATTTATCGACATTTAATCACCTTTTTGATGGTACAATAGATCTTTTAAATTATTTACATAACAATTATGAGCTTCATATCATAACCAACGGATTTGAAGAAGCGCAACAACGAAAAATGGATAATGCTAATATTTCTAAATATTTCAAAACCATAACAAACTCTGAAACAGCTGGAGTTAAGAAACCAAATCCTATAATTTTTAATCACGCGTTACAAGCTTCCAATGCCAAACCAAGCAACAGTATTATGATTGGAGATAATTACGAAGCAGATATTTTAGGCGCAATTGATGTAGGTTTGGATGTTATTTTGTTTAATTATCATAACTATAATGCAGCATCTCACATTAAGCAAGTTAGACAACTTGTAGATTTAAAAAAGTATTTTTAGCAGGATGATAATGGTTGAGATCACCATGATATACATTTTTATAACTTCGGAAATGAACACGATTAAGCATATATTGTAAGATTAAAATGTTTAGATACATCTCATGAAATGTAATGAATAACACTTACTACTTCATTATTTGTTCAAATTGCAAAATATTTCTAATTCGCAAAGTGTATCTTTACAATTCAGGATGAACCTAATTTTTAATACAAATGAATAGATTACTTTATATATTACTATTTTTTATCGGTTTTCAAACACAATTAAGTGCTCAAGCCACTATAAATGATTACAAATACATAATTATTCCGAAACAATTGGAGTTTTTGAAATATCCAGATCAATACGAAACCAGTTCACTAACTAAATTTTTGTTTAATAAGTATGGCTATACCGCTTTTTTTGAAGATGAAGATTTGCCCGAAGATTTAAGTAAAAATAGATGTTTAGCATTACGATCTGAGATTCAAAAAAACAAAGGATTTTTAGCAACTAAAGTTCAATTTAATTTGAAAGACTGTAATGGGAATATTGTGATGACTTCTGTTGAAGGTGCTACCAAAGTAAAGGAATATAAAAAAGCCTATAATGTGGCCATTAGAGAAGCATTTGTAACTTTTCAATTTTATAACTATAAATATGTTGCTAATGAAAATACAGCAGCTAAAAGTGTGAGTAATGAAGTGACTTCTGAAGCTAAAGAAATAGAAAAACTTAAAAAAGAAGTAGAGGCTTTAAAAGCTAAAAAAAATGATGAAGTTGAAGTTTCCGAAGCACAAGTTCACGACCAAAAACCTAAAGTAAAAACCTCTACAATAGCGGTGAAAGAAGTCATTGAAGAGGTAGTTGAGCTTGATCCTAAATCTACTCAAAAAACAGCTATATTATACGCTCAGCCAACTCAAAACGGTTACCAAGTGGTAGATATGACACCTAAAGTGGTCATGATTTTATTAGAAACCTCTAAAGCAAATGTGTTTATTGTAAAAGATGAAAATGCAATAGTTTATAAAGAAGACGGTTTTTGGTACCTATCAAAATACAACGGAGAAATTGCAAAGTTAACTCAGCTAAATCTCAAGTTTTAATAACCGTATTTGTCTTTCCAACGGGTTTTTAAAAACTCTCGTTGCGCATGCTCTCTTGCATTATTTCCTGGATTATACAGCTTGGTATTTTTAATGTCTTCTGGTAAAAATTCATGTGGTACAAAGTTATTTTCATAATTGTGAGCATATTGGTAATTGTCACCATAACCTAACTCTCTCATAAGTTTGGTTGGTGCATTTCTAACCGAAAGCGGTACAGATAAATCTCCGGTTTCTTTAACCAATTGTTGTGCTTTGCCAATAGCCTCATAAGCAGCATTACTTTTTGGAGAGGTCGCTAAATACGTTGTACATTGACTTAAAATTATTCGAGATTCAGGATAACCAATTACAGATACAGCTTGAAACGCATTATTTGCAATAACTAAAGCTGTAGGGTTGGCGTTGCCAATATCTTCACTTGCTAAAATTAATAAACGTCGTGCTATAAACTTTACATCTTCACCACCTTCAATCATTCTAGCTAACCAATATACAGCTGCATTGGGATCACTGCCGCGAATAGATTTAATAAAAGCCGAAATAATATCATAATGTTGTTCTCCAGTTTTGTCATAACGCACCATGTTATTTTGTACGCGTTGAGAAACGATATCGTTTGTAATTACAATATTGTCTTTTTTATCAAAGGAAGTGATTATGAGTTCAAATAGATTGAGAAGCTTTCGTCCATCACCTCCAGACAATCTAATGAGTGCTTCGGTTTCTTTGAGTTTAATGTTACGTTCTTTAAATAGTGCATCTTCTTTTAGCGCACGATTTAAAAGTGCTTCTAGGTCATCTTTTGAAAATGATTTTAAAACATACACCTGACAACGCGATAGGAGTGCAGGTATCACCTCAAAACTTGGATTTTCTGTAGTGGCACCAATTAAGGTTACCCAACCTTTTTCAACCGCTTGAAGTAAAGAGTCTTGTTGTGATTTACTAAATCTATGAATCTCATCAATAAATAAAATAGGATTTTTGGTAGTAAACAAGCCTCCACTTTGTTTTGCTTTGTCTATAACGTCTCTAATATCTTTTACTCCACTATTTATAGCACTTAGCGTATAAAACGGACGTTTAGATTCATTAGCTACAATATTTGCTAATGTTGTTTTTCCGGTACCAGGTGGTCCCCAAAATATCATAGATGCAATGACACCTTGATGTAATTGTTGTGTCAAAACGCCAGTTTCGCCAACTAAATGCGACTGACTAATATAATCATTGAGTGATTGTGGGCGTAATCGTTCAGCTAATGGTTCATTCATAATGTAAAATTACAAAAAACCAATGTGACAATATTTCATAGTTTTGTTAAATGGAGAGCATTTTGCTAATTACTTTTTAATATGAGCAATAATCAAGAACAATTTAAGTATTCAACAAGTGTCATTGTGTATCCTTTGATTTTTGTACTATCCATTTGGATCGTGTTTTGGATGCAAGTACGATTTTTTCCTAAGATAAAACGATTAGGTGTTTATCCGCAGGAGGTTGAAGGATTGTTAGGTATTTTTACGAGCCCGTTTATTCACGCAGATTTTGAGCATTTGTACCATAACAGTATTCCACTATTTATATTATCTGTAGCGCTTTTTTATTTTTACCGAAAAATCTCATGGAAGGTTTTGTTCTTTGGTATTTTACTTTCAGGCTTATTTACTTGGGTTATTGGTAGACCAGCAAACCATATTGGTGCTAGCGGGTTGGTTTATGTGTTGGTTAGTTTTATCTTTTTTAAAGGGATATTTGCAAAACATTTTAGATTAATTGCGTTATCATTAATTGTTATTTTTCTCTACGGAAGTATGATATGGTACGCATTTCCAATTAAAGAAGGCATGTCTTGGGAAGGGCATCTTGGAGGATTACTCTCAGGATTATTATTTGCTATTATTTTTAGAAAAGCCATTGCAAAACCTGAACGTTATATTTGGCAGCAACCCGAATATAATGAAGAAGACGATCCTTTTTTAAGGCAATTTGATGAAAACGGTAACTTTTTTGAACTTGAAACGCCTGAAGTGGAGGAGGAGCACATTTCCGAAGAAATCAAACCTCATATTACTTATACTTTTAAAGAGAATAAAAATGTTGACGATGTTGATTAACGACGCTGTCTAACTGCTTCATATAAAAATGCACCACAAGCTACAGATACATTTAGCGACTCAATATCTCCTAAAATAGGTAGCTTTGCTCTTTCATCAGAAACTTTTAAAACTGAAGGATTAATACCTTTTCCTTCTGATCCCATAATGATAGCACATGGTTCTGTAAACGAAACATCATAAACCGTATTATCTGTTTTTTCGGTAGCTGCGATAACTTTTATTCCGCTGGCTTGCATATAAAAAACAGCATCTTTAATATGGTCAACTTTACAAATAGGAATTTTAAAAATAGCGCCTGCACTCGTTTTTATAGCATCACCATTTACAGGAGCACCACCTTTTTTTTGGATAATAATACCAGAAACACCTGTGCATTCTGCAGTACGAACAATGGCTCCAAAATTACGAACATCACTTAATTGATCCAATAATAGAAATAATGGTGTTTTGCCAGATTCCATAACCTTCGAAACTAAATCTTCAATATCATGAAATGTAATTGGCGCAATTTGAGCTATTGCACCTTGGTGATTTCCTTTTGTTAATCGGTTTAACTTTTCTACAGGTACATATGAACTATTTAAACGTTCTTTTTTTAGTAACTGTTCTAGCTCAGTAAATAGCTCGCCACGTAGACCTTTTTGTAAAAATATTTTATCGATATTTTCACCAGATTTAATAGCTTCAATAACCGCTCTAATACCAAAGATAGTTGTTTCCTTTTCCATGGGCCAAAGGTATAAAAAAACCATCCTAAAAGTAGAATGGTTTTAATGTAAATAATATTAGATATTTAATTTTTTATTAATCTCTTTTCTTCTAATGATAATCTATAGTCTGAAAATCGACCTTGTGCAATTTGAGCATTATTACTATCTGTAATGGTATACGTGTTGCCATTTTTTTCTACGGAAAAAGATGTTATTGCGTTTCCGTTTCCATCATTGAGTCCACCATCATTTAAAGGGAAAAGTGAAGATAAATCAACAGATTCAAAAAACACACCATCCTTCATAAACTCTATAGACACAGGTATATTGTTGCTGTCTATTGATGTATTTCCGTTTGCTGTCCAAAAACTTGCATCGATGGTATATGTGCCATCAGCATCTGAACTTAAAATTATGAGTTGTTCTGGGCAATTGTTATAACTAGTTTGTATGTAGTTACCATCATATATTAGCTCTAAATCTAAATCTAAACCAGCATCAATATCACAAGGGTCTGCACCACTATCTAAATAATCACCAGCCCAATTTAAATTTGCTATCAAATCATTACCAACATAGTCATTAATGATTATGCTAATGTCTTCCTGTATGGTTGCTTCCATTAAAGATGTAGCCGATAACCTTAAGTTGATAGTTTCGGTTCCTTCCTGTATAAAATCTTGAAGTGTTTCAATATTTAGTTCAATGGTTTCGGTAAATGCAGGGAAAGAGGCTATATAACCTGATCCTCCTTGATATCCATATTCAAAATATCCAGATTCAAACCATGTTGGGTAAGGCACTTCAATAGCATCAAATAGAACTCTATCATAGAATCCATCACCTGTTGTGGCATCTCCATTGGTTGGATTTGCTGTAACAACGGGATTTCCGTCTGTATCTAGAATATCAATCCTAATATCTATTTTTTCAGAAACACCATATTCTACATCTAATGTAAATACAGCAATTTCTCCTTCAGTAACAGTAACAGAATTATTTAAAATTGTTAATGCTGGTTTGCCGCGTCTAGCAATTGAATCATCATCTTCACATGAAAAAGTACAGAGACTTAACATGAATACTATAATTAACGGGTAACTGATTTTTTTGTTTATATTTTTCATATTATTTCTTTATTAAAGAGGTGTGTAAACTGAAACTCCATTTTCGGTATATGCTTCACAAAACCATGAGATTGTAATCACACCTGTATTAGGATTTACTGAATTGACTCCTCCAGATAAAGGGATTACTGTTCCCCATTGATCGGTTTGACCAGTCCAAGAGATGTCTCCACAATTTTCTATAAACTCGACATCAAAGCTTGTGGGTCCAGTTCCATAAGCTGCAACATATGGTCCTACAGTGTAAAGACCTCCCGAAAAATCTGTAACGTTATATAAACCGTCTCCTAAGTCTTCAATTTCTACATCCATAGTGTGTGTGCTAAAGTCTGGCAGAAAATCGTGATAGCCATAAGTTGTAGTTACACTGTAAAGGCCTCCTATGTCAGAAAAACAAATACCATTTATAGTAATTGTAAGGGTTTGAAATTGAGTGCCAACAGCCGCGTTGTTATCTGCAGATGTAATATTTAATATTAAAACCTTAGGGTTGTCGATATTTATGTTTTCAGAATAAAAATTAATATCGAGTGCTGCATATTCTCTGTTTTCTTCTATCGTGATAGATTGTGTGCTGTTCACGAAATCAAAATCGGTACCAGCGATTGCTGTTGAATTTGGGTCAACCTCAAAGTTTACTGTGATGTTTGGATTGTTCGAAAAATCATTTCCACCTAGTAAAACAATATTTTCACTGAATGTGTTTACGGCTCCATCTGTAAGGAAAGCAGGAGCTGCTTCGCTATTATTAAAACCTACAACGAAAGGAGTTGCAGCTAAATCAGCTTCTAATTGTTGAGGATCATCATCTATGTTACACGAGACCATAAGCCCAGTACTTAGAATTGTTATAAGTATATATTTTATTGTTTTCATTGTCTTTTTTTTAATTAACGTCCCAAAAAATTGAAGTATTGAATGCTGAATCTACATTTTGATTGTACTCACTAACATTTGCCGAATTCCCTGTATATTCTGAGGTTGGATACAATAATCGTATGGGTCTATTGGGTCTGTTTGTGATATCAGGTAAAGGCATATTGCTTGGGTAGCCTGTTCTAGTATATTCAATCCAAGTTTCGGCACCATTAGTGCCTCCTAAATCAATCCACTTTTGAGTAATGATTGCTTCCAGTTTATCTGCGGTACCATCCCAACCAATACCATTGACATCATTGGCTAGAGTAAGGTAATTATCAATTGAAGCGCCTAATCTGTTATGTGAGGATTGGATAGCGCTTTCAAAAAGATCTTTAGCGTTTCCTGAGGTTAATAAGCCTTTAAAGACGGCTTCAGATTGTAAGAAAAGGGATTCGGAAGCAGTCATGATATAACCATCTTGCTGAGGAGAGCTTAACAAACCAGGTCCAATTCTTGATGGCTGGTCTTCTCCTCCTTGAGTATTTCCTTGTATCGAACTTTGACCAGCCCTTACGGTATATAATCGTTGCAGCCTTGAATCTGAAACACCATTGGTTGTTCCATTTAACAGTTCAACTAAATAAGTTGTTGGGCCAGCTCTAAGGTTAGAGAATGTTTCATTAGCTGTATTTCCAAATTGTCCGGCTGCATAGCCAAAAGTTTCGGCAAAAGGATTCATACGATCGACTTCATCTGAATAACCAGGATTAATTGTGACGTTGTCACCTAAACCTAAAAATTCAACATTATTAAGTGATGCAAACTCGGTATTGAGTATGGCTTGTAAATCTGGAGTAGATTGTGCAGCATCAGACATACGTAATAATATTCTTAGCTTTAAGGTGTTTCCGAATTTAATCCACATGTTCATGTTTCCATTCATAATAACATCATTAGATCCCATTGGTATGGCAGTGCTTGTATTTGTATTTTGAATTTGATCTATAGCATCATTCACATCATTAATGAGCGCCACATATACATCTATTTGGTTATCATATTCAGGAAACAATAAGTCTCCTCTTTGATGAATGTCTGTAAAAGGAATGTCTCCATAAATATCTACTAAATACTGAAAATAGAATGTTCTGTAAATTTTAGATGCACCTTTAAAATAATCATAGTTATCATTATAGTCATTATTGATAATTTGTGTTAAGTTGCCTGTTCTTGCCATTAGGTTGTCCCAAATATCATCATAGAAATCTGTAGTTAATTGATATTGGAATTCTTCAAAATAAGGGGCTTGAACTTGTTGTGCATTACCAGACCAAGTGGCTAACATTGTATTACCTAGCTCATTCATGCTTGACATTAATGTTTCCGAAGGAACGGTAAATGCACCTGGCAGAATAACCTCTGGAGGTAATTGATCTATGACTACTCCATTTGGATCTTCATTAACAAGTACATCATTACAAGAAAATGTAAGAAATAGCAGTGTCAATGACAGTGTGTATTTTATAGTATATGATTTTTTCATTTTCTTAAAAGTTAAGTTTGACGTTCATTGAGTAAAATTTGGTAGGAGGTGTTTGACCGTAACCACCAATTCCTGATCCTATCTCAGGATCATTGTATCCTCTGTTTTCTTTTGGTAGTATAACAAGTAAATTTCTTCCGCTAACTCCAATAGATAAACCTTGAATAAAAGTATTTTCTAAAACGTTACTTGGTAGCGTATAACTTAGAGCAACTTCTCTTAGTTTTAATGCAGTTGCATCAAGAACAAAATTTTCATCTACACCTGTGAAATCTCCACTTTGAATAAATGATTGATATTGTGCATATGCCGTTGGCCCTCCATATGATGGACCAGTAAGTACGGTTGTGTTTGTTTCTCCAGAGCCAAGAACTGTGGAGTTAGGAAAAATAAAGTGTCCCCTTCCATTTTCCGCAGTAATAAAACTACGACCTTGTCCTGATAAATTATTATATATGCCAGAATAGAAAACGTGGCCTGTTCTAAAATCAGCGACAGCACTTAATCTAAATCCTTTGTAAGTTATATCTGTTCCGAAATTTAAAATATAGTCTGGTGTTGTTTTACCTAATACTTTTAATCCAGAGGCTGTTCTTGGTGAGCCATCAGGATTTAAAACAACTCTACCTTCGTCGTCTCGTTCATAAGCACTACCTCTTATTAAAGGAAATTCTTGACCTTGGATTGCATATATTCCTGGAGAACCGCTACCAAGTATATCTGCATCATCAGTGATTTTTGTTGCAATAGTTTCTTGTGCTGCATAACCAAAATTAAGGTTCCATCTTAAATTATCTGTTTTAATAGGTGTTAAGCCTAGGTCAATCTCATATGCATTTGTTTGGGTTTCACCTACATTAATACCTGCACTAAATACACTTGTTGCTGATGATACCGATGCACTCAGTATTTGATTGTCATTGGTGTAAAAAGAGTAACTTCCATCTAGTGTAATTCTAGGTATACCATTACGTTTTAGTAACTCTAAATTTAAATTAGCTTCTAAGGTGTTAATAAATTCGGGCTCGATGGCGTTGTCAAATGTAGATGACGGAATAATAAATGAGTTAACTCCACCAGAATATGGAAATGCAGAAGGTCTAAATCCTGTATCAAAAAGATCATGTGAATCTAGAGCTGAAATGTTTGCCGTCTTTACATAACCACCGGAGATTTTTATTTTATGTAGAAAGTCTGATTTTATATTTGGAAATGCTTTTGTTGGTATAAATGATGCTCCAACTGAATAATAGAAAAACCCTATATCACCAATTTTTCTACCTGCAGATTGTAATCTAGAATCCCATTCTTGGCGTCCAGTTAAGTTTAAAAATAAATAATCTTTATAACTTAAATCTATATTAGCAAAAACACCTTGTTGCCTACTTAAAGAGCTATAGTCTGAAACGGAAACACCACTTGAGATGTTTTCAACAGTGTATAATCCAGGAAGTGTTAAAAGATCTCCAGCTGTTGTTAATGAAAACCCTCTACTTTCTGTACTATTAAAACCTATTAAGGATTTTAGTTCGATGTCTTCAGTTAATCGATAATTAAAATTTGCGATTAGATCTGTGTATAGTGTTCTGCTGCTATTACTCGTGACACTTAATGATGACTGGATGTCTCTGCTATCACCTGTAACTGTGTATTCGGATACATACTCGTTTGCATATGAAAAGCTCTTTCCGCTATTGGTAACGACGTTGCTTCTCAGCACTGCACTAATATTGTCATTAAATTGGTAGGATAGTTCTGCTGATAAATCTGATCTTGTATTTTCTGAAATTGATCGTTGATTGTCTTTAACCCAATATGGGCTATTTCCAAAAGCTGTCCAGTGATCGCTATTACTTCCCGAATTAAAATCTGTTACGTTTATATCACTTGGTAATTGAGCCAATTCGGTATAAACACCACTTAAACGTACATTTCCATTATTATCAAATATAGTACTCGACACATTTTGATCCTCACTTGTAAAACGTGCATTACCTGAGATTGAAAATTTACCAAATGTTTTACCTGCGCTTAATGCAAAGAAGTCTTTTTTATAAGTGTCGTCAGGTATTATGCCATCAGTGTTTCTTCTATTGGCTGTTAGAGAATAAAAGCCTTCACTATCACCTCCTGAAAGTGTTACCGTATTTTGTATAGTGGTACCTGTATTAAAAAAGTCTTTCATATTATCCTTTTTGAATTCATAGGTGCTATATGTATAATCATTTACTGTAGGATATGGTATACCTATTGGCTGTATTGAACCATCATATTCTGGTCCCCAAGACCCTTGGTCAAAAGCATCAATTTCTCCCCAATATCCTTTGCCATATCTGTCTTGGAGTTGAGGTAAAAATCCAATCTTCTCTAAAGTAAGCGTAGACGAGTAGGAAATATTAAGCTTTCCTTTATTTTTGGTGCCCTTTTTTGTAGTGACAATGATAACTCCATTTCCTCCGCGAGACCCATAGAGAGCGGCTCCATTTGGTCCTTTTATGATGTTGATTGATTCTATGATTTCGGGATCCAAATCTGATAGTATTGTTGCCGAAGAAATAACATTATCAATAACAATTAGGGCAGAGTTTGAGCCTGATAACGATCGTGTTCCTCTCAATCTAATAGACGTAGAGGGATTTACTCCAGTATTGGTTGTGTTAATTTGTAGGCCAGAAACTTTACCCGCTAAAGATTGAACAGCATCTGGGTTGTTGGCAGATGTGATTTCTTCAGCTTTAAGATTTTCATAAGCAGTAGTGATCTCATCAGGTTTTCTTTTAATTCCAACAGCTGTTACAATGACTTCGTCTAAAGCATCTGCATCTTCAAGCATGGTAATATCAAGCGTGTTTGATTCACCTACTTTGACTTCTTGAGTTTTTAAGCCAATGTAAGAAAATACTAAAATGTCTCCTACATTTGCTTTAATAATATAGATGCCATCAAAATCAGTTTGCGTACCTGTTGTGGTGCCTTTAACTAAAATATTGACGCCAGGTAACGGTAAAGGGGTCTGATCTGATACAGTACCAGTAATTGTTTTTTCTTGCGCAAGCGTGAGTTGCACAGCTAACAATAAAAATAGTGTTAGCCCTTTATTAAGGGTTTTTTTCATATTTGAGAAAGATTTTGGTGGTTCACTCTCAAATTTCTTAATAAAAAGTTAAAAAAACAATAAAACCCTTATGTTTTTTGTTAAATTAACGAATAATTCATTTTTGTAGCCTTAATAATTAAAATGTTGTTGTTAAGCTTAGGTGAATTTTAGAATCAGATAATTTGAATTTTTGATTTTCGGTTTTTCCACTCGTGTAATTGAATCTAAATAAACCAGCTTTGGTAATTAAACCAAACCCAAATCCGAAACCAAATAGCTTTTCTTTTTGATTAGCTAATTGGTTTTCAAAATAAGCAGCATCAATAACTGAGTGAACGTAAATAGAGTTATTCAGTTTATATCTATATTCGGTATTTAAAGCAGCATATAAATTTGCGATCAAACTATTTTCTTCAAACCCTCTAATAGAATTTATGCCACCAAATCGAGGTAGTTCGTTTTCTAAATAAGTGTTAGAGACTAGGTAGTTAGAGCTAACCCTTCCGTAGATACTATTTTTATCATTAAGGTTAAATATTTTAAATGTATTAATATAAAAGCTAGATTGTTTTTCATCCATGTTCTCATAAGTCCTATTGCCAAAACCAGTGGAGATATCAAATAAAAGATTTATTGGAAACAGAGGGTCGAAGTTTTGTCGGTTTGTAAATGTGTAATTTATGACATATTGATTTGAATTATAATCTGTAATTAATGGAGAAGGTGTATCTAGAAGGTCTGTAGATTGTACTGAGGAAATTCCGGCTGAAATAATATGATTACTATTAATTTGGTAATTTAACTTAGCCGCTTGTGTTACCGTTACAAAAGATGAATCTCTTTTAAAAATATTCAAATTTAAATCAACACCTATTGGAGAGTTAAATATATATGGTGTTTGTAATTTTAAGTCAAAAGTTTGTTGTTCGTTTTCATCACTCTTATATAATAGTTTTAATGATTCACCGTAATTTAAATTATTAGTCAAATTTAAATCTAAATAGCCATCAAACTCAATCTTATTAGTGGTTTCATTTGTGCCAAAACCCAAAAAGCCGTCAAAAGTGTTGCTTCTAGATTTTTCTAGATACATATATAGTATGGTAGAGTCTTGAGAGAATAAAACTTCTGGTTCTCTAATTTGGTTTGCAAAAGGTAAATTGTTTAATAATTTGGTTTTCTTTTTAATATGATCTAAGCTAAAAGTTTGTCCGTTTTTTATTTTTAAATAACGCTTAATGTAAGATTTTGGGAATTTTTCGTAACCCTTTAATATAAATTTATCAAGAGTTCTAGCATTTAATTTAGACACAGATAAAGATCCCTTTAAGTTTAAATTATCAATTTTTTGGATATTCGTTATAATTAAGGAGCTAAATGGGTTGCCTTCATTAGCCATTTGAGTATTTATGAAATTCAATGTCTCTTCAATCTTTTCAATAGGAATAAGTAGAGTATTTGAATTATCTAAAAACCCTGTCAATTTCAAGATAGGCATGCTCACTAGTTCATTATGAGAAATTCTGATCGACTTGTATTTATTTTTTATACTGAAATGTGCCTGGTACGAAGAATCCGTCTTCTTTGTTAGCCTTAGTTGATCGGTTTCTAAGTAGCCTATTGTGATTAGTTTATTTCTTAGATTGGCAACTTCGGTTTCTAAAGATTTGAAATCCTGAAATGTTTTTTTGTAGCCCAAAGAATCTATAAGTGTTGTTTCATGTTCTGAAGACCCAATGCAGGTCAGGTTTAAGTTTTGACCAATGCAATATGTAAAACATGTTAAAAATAGGAGTGTAGTAAAAAGATGTTTTATTTTTGGCATCAAAGATTCTATTGTTCAAATCTAACGCAAAATTTTTAGCATTACTATATAAATGAAGAATTTGCTACAAAGAAAATGTTAGTTTATGGTTTATTGGTAAATCATATTACAAGATTTAATAAAATTTATATCTCTAATATTATATAGTAAAAAGCAGCGTTTTATTGTGGGTAATTTATGATTTAAAATACAGTGTTCTTAGTGTAGATTAAAAAACTTTCTAAAATTAACTAGCTGGTGTTTGAATAGTTAATAATTATTTCTACCTTTGCAGCCCTCTAAAGAGAGGATTTAATAAAAATTATATAGAAATATATGCCAACAATTTCACAATTAGTACGAAAAGGAAGAGCCAAAATAACCAAGAAGAGTAAATCGGCTGCTTTAGATTCGTGTCCACAAAGACGTGGTGTGTGTACTCGTGTTTATACAACGACACCTAAAAAACCAAACTCAGCAATGCGTAAGGTAGCAAGGGTTCGTTTAACAAACGGAAAAGAGGTTAATGCATACATCGGTGGAGAAGGACATAATCTGCAAGAGCACTCGATAGTATTGGTTAGAGGTGGAAGGGTAAAAGATTTACCAGGAGTTAGATATCACATCGTTCGTGGTGCCTTAGACACAGCAGGTGTTGCAGGTAGAACGCAACGTAGATCTAAGTATGGTGCAAAACGCCCTAAGAAGTAATTTAAAACTTTAAGAAGAAGACATGAGAAAAAGAGCAGCAAAAAAGAGACCGCTTTTACCAGATCCAAAATTTAACGACCAGTTAGTAACTCGTTTCGTTAATATGATGATGTGGGATGGTAAGAAGTCTGTCGCTTTTAAAGTATTCTATGATGCAATTGATATTGTAGAAGCAAAGAAAACTGACGAAGAAAAAACAGCTTTAGAAATCTGGAAAGATGCATTATCTAATGTTATGCCTCACGTAGAAGTGCGTAGTCGTAGAGTAGGTGGAGCAACGTTTCAAATTCCAATGCAAATTCGTCCAGATCGTAAAGTATCTACAGCTATGAAATGGTTGATTAGTTACTCAAGAAAAAGAAATGAAAAATCTATGCCTCAAAAATTAGCTGCAGAAGTTTTAGCAGCGGCTAAAGAAGAAGGAGCGGCTGTTAAAAAGAGAGTTGATACTCACAAGATGGCAGAAGCTAATAAGGCATTCTCTCACTTTAGATTTTAATTAGATATGGCAAGAGATTTAAAATATACAAGAAATATAGGAATTGCTGCTCATATTGATGCAGGAAAAACTACAACTACAGAACGTGTTCTTTATTATACAGGTGTTTCTCATAAAATTGGAGAAGTACATGATGGTGCTGCAACAATGGACTGGATGGAGCAAGAGCAGGAAAGAGGTATTACAATTACATCTGCTGCTACAACTTGTACTTGGAAGTTTCCATTGGAAAATGCTGAGCCAACTCCTACAACTAAAGATTATCATTTTAATATTATTGATACTCCAGGTCACGTTGATTTTACAGTAGAGGTAAATAGATCTTTACGTGTGCTTGATGGGTTAGTATTCTTATTTAGTGCAGTAGATGGTGTTGAGCCACAATCTGAAACTAACTGGAGACTTGCAGATAACTATAAAGTACCAAGAATAGGTTTTGTTAATAAAATGGACCGTCAAGGATCTGACTTTTTAGGTGTTTGTCAACAAGTAAAAGACATGTTGAAATCTAACGCTGTGCCAATCGTTTTAAATATTGGTGATGAAGAAGATTTTAAAGGTGTAATTGATTTAGTAAAAAACCGTGCTATTGTATGGCATGATGCAACTCAAGGAGCAACGTTCGATGTGATCGATATTCCTGAGGATATGAAAGAAGAAGCTCGTAAATATCGTGCACTTTTAATTGAAGAAGTAGCAAGTTATGATGAGAATCTTTTAGAAAAATTTATGGAAGATGAAGATTCTATTACTGAAGACGAAGTGCATGCTGCACTGAGAGCTGCTGTAATGGATATGGCAATTATTCCTATGATTTGTGGTTCTGCCTTTAAAAATAAAGGTGTACAGTTTTTATTAGATGCTGTATGTCGTTATTTGCCTTCTCCTACAGATAAAGAAGGTATTACAGGAATGAATCCAGATACAGAAAAAGAAGAATTACGTAAGCCTGATGTAAAGGAGCCTTTCGCAGCATTAGCATTTAAGATTGCTACAGATCCTTTTGTAGGGCGTTTAGCTTTCTTTAGAGCATATTCTGGTCGTTTAGACGCAGGATCTTATGTTTTGAATAATCGTTCAGGTAAGAAAGAACGTATTTCTAGAATTTATCAAATGCATGCTAATAAGCAAAACGCAATTGATTTTATTGAAGCTGGAGATATTGGAGCTGCTGTTGGATTTAAATCTATAAAAACAGGAGATACGCTTTCAGATCAAGAACATCCTATCATTTTAGAGTCTATGGACTTCCCAGATCCAGTAATTGGTATTGCGGTTGAGCCTAAGACTAAAGCTGATGTAGATAAATTAGGTATCGGATTAGCTAAATTAGCAGAAGAAGATCCAACGTTTACAGTACGTTCAGATGAAGCTTCAGGACAAACAATTATTTCTGGAATGGGAGAATTACACTTAGATGTAATTGTAGATCGTTTAAAGAGAGAATTTAAAGTTGAAGTTAATCAAGGTCAACCTCAAGTAGAGTATAAAGAAGCAATTACAGCTTCTGCAGATCACAGAGAGGTTTATAAAAAACAATCTGGTGGTCGTGGTAAATTCGCAGATATCGTGTTTACGATTGAACCAGCAGAAGAAGGACAAGTAGGACTTCAATTTGAATCTGTAATTAAAGGTGGTAACGTTCCTAAGGAATTTATACCTTCAATTGAAAAAGGATTTAAAATGGCAATGGTAAATGGACCATTAGCAGGTTTCGAAGTGGATGCTATGAAAATTACTTTAAAAGATGGTTCTTATCATGATGTCGATTCAGATCAACTATCTTTTGAATTAGCTGCCAAATTAGGGTTTAAAAATGTTGCTAAAGCAGCTAAAGCCGTAATTATGGAGCCAATTATGAAGCTTGAAGTTATTACTCCTGAAGAAAATATGGGAGATATAGTTGGAGATTTAAATAGAAGAAGAGGTCAAGTTAGTGATATGGGAGATAGAGCTGGAGCAAAAACTGTGAAAGCTACTGTGCCATTATCTGAAATGTTTGGTTATGTTACCACATTAAGAACATTATCTTCAGGTCGTGCAACATCTACAATGGAATTTTCACACTATGCAGAAACACCTAAGAATATATCTGAGGAAGTAATTGCGGCTGCTAAAGGAGTTGAATCGTAAATCTTAATAAAATGAGTCAAAAAATCAGAATAAAATTAAAATCTTACGATCACAACTTAGTGGATAAGTCTGCTGATAAGATTGTAAAAACAGTAAAAAGTACTGGTGCTGTTGTAACTGGACCAATTCCATTACCAACGCACAAAAAGATTTTCACTGTATTACGTTCACCACACGTAAACAAGAAGTCTAGAGAACAATTTCAATTAAGCTCTTATAAGCGATTACTTGATATTTACTCTTCATCTTCTAAAACAATTGATGCTTTAATGAAACTTGAATTACCAAGTGGAGTTGAAGTAGAGATTAAGGTGTAAGTCATCTATTGCTAGATTTAAGTTAGCAAAGTACATGTCCTGAGCTGCGAGCAAAGGAAAAACGGTAAAAATACAATTCAAGGTCGAATGTATTTTCGGCCTTTAATTTTAATAAATAGTAATAATAAATAAATTAATAATTATGTCTGGGTTAATAGGAAAAAAGATCGGTATGACCAGCATTTTCGATGAAAACGGGAAGAATATTCCTTGTACAGTTATCGAAGCTGGACCATGTATCGTTACCCAAGTCAGAACCGAAGAGGTAGACGGGTACAGTGCCCTTCAACTTGGTTTCGATGACAAGACAGAGAAAAGTGCTACTAAAGCTGAAATTGGTCATGCCAAGAAAGCTGGTACTTCTGTTAAAAGAAAAGTCGCGGAATTTCAAGGATTTGAAGGAGATTACAAATTAGGAGATGCAATAACAGTAGAGCACTTTATAGAAGGTGAGTTTGTTGATATTGCAGGAACTTCTAAAGGAAAAGGTTTTCAAGGTGTTGTAAAACGTCATGGATTTGGTGGAGTTGGTCAAGCAACGCATGGTCAACACAACCGTTTAAGAGCTCCTGGTTCTATTGGTGCGGCTTCATATCCTGCAAGAGTATTTAAAGGTATGAAAATGGCTGGTCGTATGGGCGGCGAAAGAGTGAATGTTGAAAATTTAAGAGTCTACAAAGTGGTTGCTGAAAAGAACTTACTTGTAGTTAAAGGATGTGTTCCAGGACACAAAAACTCTTATGTAATTATTCAGAAGTAATGAAAGTAGCAGTTTTAGATATAAACGGAAAAGACACAGGTAGAAAGGTAGACCTTTCTAAGGATGTGTTCGCTATAGAGCCTAATAATCATGCAATTTACTTAGATGTAAAGCAATATCTTGCTAATCAACGTCAAGGAACGCATAAGGCTAAAGAGAGAGCTGAAATTTCTGGAAGTACACGTAAGATTAAAAAACAGAAAGGTACAGGTACTGCAAGAGCAGGTAGTATTAAATCTGGTGTATTTAGAGGTGGTGGACGTATGTTCGGACCAAGACCAAGAAATTACAGCATTAAACTGAACAAAAACCTGAAACGTTTAGCACGTAAATCAGCGCTAACAATGAAGGTTAATGATAAGGAAATCGTTATAATGGAGGACTTTAATTTTGATGCTCCAAAAACGAAAAACTTTACAGCTATATTGAAAGCACTTGATATTCAAAACAAAAAATCGTTGTTTGTGTTGGGTGCGTCAAATAATAATGTATATTTGTCATCACGAAATTTTAAAGACTCTGAAGTTGTAACAAGCTCAGAATTAAGCACTTATAAAATTTTGAATGCAAATAAAATAATTCTTTTAGAGAGTTCTTTAGAAGGAATTGAATCGAATTTAAGTAAATAGAAGACAAATGAGTATCTTAATTAAACCTATTATCACTGAAAAAGCGACAACCAATAGTGAGTTGAATAACTGCTTTACATTTCAAGTGAACACCAAGGCGAACAAGGTAGAAATCAAAAAAGCAGTTGAAGCTGCTTATGGTGTCTCTGTAGAAAAAGTTCGTACTATTAATGTCCGTCCAGATCGTAGTACTAAGTTTACAAAAACTGGTATTCAACATGGTAAAACAAATGCTGTTAAAAAAGCAATTGTACAACTGGCGGAAGGTGAAGTAATTGATTTATACACTAACATGTAATTAGACAAGAATGTCAGTAAGAAAATTAAAACCAATCACATCAGCTCAGCGATTTAGAGTAGTAAATGGATTCGATGCCATAACTACTGATAAGCCGGAAAAGAGTTTACTCGTTCCGAACAAAAGATCTGGTGGTAGAAACAATCGAGGAAAAATGACGATGCGCCAAATTGGTGGAGGTCATAAAAGAAAGTATCGTATTATCGATTTTAAAAGAGACAAAGCTGGAGTTCCTGGTGAAGTTGCTTCTATTCAATACGATCCAAACAGAACTGCGTTTATAGCATTATTGAATTATCAAGATGGTGAAAAGCGTTACATTATAGCACAAAATGGTTTACAAGTTGGGCAAAATGTAGTTTCTGGAAGAGAAGGAGTAGCGCCAGAAATTGGAAATGCGATGCCGTTAAGTGAAATACCTTTAGGTACAATTATTTCTTGTATTGAATTACGTCCTGGTCAAGGAGCGGTAATGGCAAGAAGTGCAGGAGCATTTGCTCAATTAATGGCTAGAGATGGTAAGTTTGCTACAGTAAAATTACCATCGGGAGAAACTAGAATGATTCTTTCTGATTGTTTAGCTACAATTGGAGTAGTTTCTAACTCTGACCATCAATTAACAGTATCTGGTAAAGCAGGTAGAACAAGATGGTTAGGTAGAAGGCCAAGAGTAAGACCAGTGGTAATGAATCCAGTTGATCACCCAATGGGTGGTGGTGAAGGTAAATCTTCAGGAGGACACCCAAGATCTAGAAATGGTATTCCTGCTAAAGGATTTAGAACACGTTCTAAAACTAAAGCGAGTAATAAATATATTGTAGAACGTAGAAAGAAATAATTGAGATAATATGGCACGTTCATTAAAAAAAGGACCTTACATCCATTATAAATTGAGTAAAAAAGTTGATGCTAATATCGCATCTAACAAAAAGACAGTAATCAAAACGTGGTCTAGAGCCTCTATGATTTCTCCAGATTTTGTTGGACAAACTATTGCAGTTCATAACGGACGTCAATTTGTACCAGTTTACGTAACTGAGAATATGGTAGGTCACAAATTAGGAGAATTTTCACCAACAAGATCTTTTAGAGGTCATGCAGGTGCAAAAAATAAAGGTAAAAAATAGTAGCTATGGGAAGTCGTAAAAAACAAATGGCAGATGCTATTAAGGAAGACAGAAAGAAAGTTGCATTTGCAAAACTAAATAACTGTCCTACTTCACCAAGAAAAATGCGTTTAGTTGCAGACTTGGTAAGAGGTAAAGAAGCTGAGAAAGCATTACAAATCTTGAGATTTAGCTCTAAAGAGGCGTCAAGACGTTTAGAGAAATTGTTGTTATCAGCAATTGCTAACTGGCAAGCTAAAAATGAAGATGCTGATATGGAAGAGGCAGATTTATTTGTTCAAGAGATTAGAGTTGATGGAGGATCTATGTTAAAAAGATTGCGCCCAGCACCTCAAGGTCGTGCACACAGAATTAGAAAAAGATCGAATCACGTAACTGTTGTGATTGGAGCTAAAAATAACACACAAGCTTAAATAGAGATATGGGACAAAAGACAAATCCAATCGGAAATCGTTTAGGAATTATCAGAGGATGGGAATCTAACTGGTATGGTGGAAATGATTATGGTGATAAACTTGCTGAAGACGATAAAATCAGAAAGTATATTCATGCTCGTTTATCAAAAGCTAGTGTATCTAGAGTTATTATTGAGCGTACGCTTAAACTTGTAACCGTTACTATCACTACTGCTAGACCTGGTATTATTATTGGAAAAGGTGGACAAGAGGTAGACAAGTTAAAAGAAGAGCTTAAGAAAATTACTGGAAAAGAAGTTCAGTTGAATATCTTTGAAATTAAGAGACCTGAACTTGATGCATTCTTGGTAGGATCAAGTGTTGCTCGCCAAATTGAAAATCGTATTTCTTACAGACGTGCGATTAAGATGGCAATTGCAGCAGCAATTCGAATGAATGCAGAAGGAATTAAAATTCAAATTAGTGGTCGTTTAAATGGAGCTGAAATGGCACGTAGCGAACATTATAAAGAAGGACGTATTCCTTTGTCTACTTTTAGAGCTGACATAGATTACGCTTTAGTTGAGGCACATACTACTTACGGTAGGTTAGGTGTTAAAGTGTGGATTATGAAAGGTGAAGTATACGGAAAAAGAGAACTTTCTCCATTAGTTGGCTTGTCTAAGAAACAAGGTGGTAAATCAGGAGGACGCGGTCGTGATAACAAATCTCGTCGTAGAAAGTAATTTTTAAAGAAAAGTAAAAATGTTACAACCGAAAAGAACAAAATTTCGTAAAGTCCAAAAAGGACGTATGAAAGGAAATACCGGAAGAGGTTACACACTTTCCAATGGTATGTTTGGTATAAAATCAATGGATGCTAATTTTTTGACTTCTCGTCAAATTGAGGCTGCGCGTATTGCCGCAACTCGTTACATGAAGAGAGAAGGCCAATTATGGATCAAAGTTTTTCCGGACAAGCCAATTACTAAAAAGCCATTAGAAGTACGTATGGGTAAAGGTAAAGGTGCTGTAGAATATTGGGTAGCTGTAGTTAAACCAGGAAGAATTATATTTGAAATTGGTGGAGTACCAATGGAAATTGCAAAAGAAGCCTTAAGATTAGCTGCACAAAAGTTACCTGTGAAAACAAAGTTTTTAATGGCTCGAGATTACGAAGCTTAATTTATTTGATATTATGAAACAATCAGAAATTAAAGAATTATCAGTAGCTGAGTTACAAGAGAAACTTGGTGAAACTAAAAAGAGTTATGCAGACCTTAAAATGGCTCATGCAATCTCTCCATTAGATAATCCAATTCAGTTACGAAACGTTAGACGTTCAGTAGCACGAATTGCAACAGAATTAACTAAAAGAGAAATACAATAATTGTATTCTGGCTGAAAGATGGAAAAAAGACATTTAAGAAAAGAACGTATAGGAATTGTTACTAGTAACAAAATGCAGAAATCAATTGTGGTTGCTGAAGTTAAAAAAGTAAAACACCCTATGTACGGAAAGTTCGTTTTGAAAACAAAGAAATATGTTGCTCATGACGAAACAAACGATTGCAATATTGGAGATACAGTAAAGATCATGGAAACAAGACCTTTAAGTAAATCTAAATGTTGGAGATTAGTAGAAATAATTGAAAGAGCGAAGTAATTATGGTACAACAAGAATCAAGATTAAAAGTAGCTGATAACACTGGAGCAAAGGAAGTTTTAACGATCCGTGTTCTAGGTGGTACAAAAAGAAGATACGCATCTATTGGAGATAAAATTGTTGTCTCAGTAAAAGATGCTACTCCTAATGGAAACATTAAAAAAGGAGCAGTGTCAACAGCAGTAGTTGTTCGTACTAAAAAAGAAGTGAGACGTCCAGATGGATCTTATATTAGATTTGATGATAATGCCTGTGTGCTTTTAAACCCAACGGGTGAAATGAGAGGAACACGTGTATTTGGACCAGTAGCTAGAGAACTTCGTGATAGACAATTCATGAAAATTGTATCATTAGCACCAGAAGTGCTTTAATGACTAATAAGATGACAAAGTTTAAAATTAAATCAGGAGATACCGTTAAAGTAATAGCTGGAGACCATAAAGGTACCGAAGGTAATGTACTTAAAGTATTAAAAGATAAAAACAAAGCCATAGTAGAAGGCGTGAACATGGTTAAGAAACATACTAAACCAAGTGCTCAAAACCCTCAAGGTGGAATTGTAGAAAAAGAAGCACCAATGCATATTTCTAATTTATCATTGTTAACATCAAAAGGTGAAACAACAAGAGTAGGTTATAAAATGGAAGGTGATAAGAAAGTAAGATTTTCAACAAAATCAAATGAAGTAATATAGTTATGACTTATATTCCAAGATTAAAACAAGAGTACAAGGACAAAGTAGTTTCTGCTCTTACAGAAGAATTCGGATATAAAAACGTAATGCAAGTTCCTAAACTTACTAAGATAGTAATATCTAAAGGAGTTGGAGCTGCAGTTGCTGATAAAAAATTAATTGATCATGCAATTGATGAATTAACAATGATATCTGGTCAAAAAGCTGTTGCTACATTATCTAAAAAGGATGTTGCAACCTTCAAATTACGTAAGGGTATGCCAATTGGTGTAAGAGTTACGTTAAGAGGAGAGCAAATGTATGAGTTTTTAGATCGTTTAGTAACGTCTGCGTTACCTCGTGTTAGAGATTTCAACGGTATCAAAGCTAAAGGTTTTGATGGTAGAGGGAATTATAACTTAGGTGTTGTTGAACAAATTATCTTCCCAGAAATAAATATTGATAAAATCAATAAAATCTCTGGTATGGATATTACTTTTGTAACATCTGCTAATACAGATAAAGAAGCAAAATCGTTATTAACTGAAATGGGATTACCTTTTCAAAAGAACTAAGATATGGCTAAAGAATCAATGAAAGCCCGTGAGGTAAAAAGAGCAAAAACAGTAGCAAAATATGCTGAGAAACGTAAAGCTTTAAAAGAAGCTGGCGATTACGAAGCGTTACAAAAGTTACCAAAAAATGCTTCTCCTATACGTCAACATAACCGTTGTAAGTTAACAGGAAGACCTAAAGGCTACATGAGAACTTTTGGTATTTCACGTGTTACGTTTCGTGAAATGGCAAACCAAGGGTTAATACCTGGTGTTAGAAAAGCATCTTGGTAAATAAAATCGTTTTATAACGATTTAAAAATAATTATAAATTGGTTTTAGGTTCGATTCTGAAATTGGAATATCGAAAACCATTACCGCAAATTAATATCAATGAATACAGATCCAATTGCTGATTACTTAACAAGAATCAGAAATGCAGTGAAAGCCAACCATAGAGTTGTTGAAATCCCTGCATCAAACCTTAAAAAGGAAATGACTAAAATATTATTCGATCAAGGATATATTTTAAGTTATAAATTTGATGACTCTAGTGTACAAGGAACAATTAAAATTGCTTTGAAGTACAATAAAGAAACTAAAGAGTCAGTTATCAGAAAAATTCAAAGAATCAGTACACCAGGTTTACGTCAGTATGCTGGAGCAAATGAAATGCCAAGAATCCTTAACGGATTAGGGATTGCAATTGTTTCTACATCAAAAGGTGTAATTACAGGGAAGCAAGCGCATAGAGATAATGTAGGCGGTGAAGTATTGTGTTACGTTTACTAATAATAAAGCAGAAAGAACATGTCAAGAATAGGAAATAATCCAGTAGCAATAGTAGAAGGTGTTACAGTTGATGTTAAAGATAGCTCAGTTACAGTAAAAGGTAAATTAGGTGAATTAACACAATCATATGATACTGTTGAAATTAAAGTTGAAGACGGAAACGTACTTGTAACAAGATCAGCAGACAATAAAGATCAAAAATCTAAACATGGTTTGTACAGATCTTTATTAAACAACATGATAGAAGGTGTATCTAAAGGATGGACTAAAGAATTAGAACTTGTTGGTGTAGGTTATAGAGCATCTAACCAAGGTCAAAAATTAGATTTGGCTTTAGGTTTCTCTCACAATATCGTTTTAGATATTGCTCCAGAAGTGAAAATTGAGACTATCTCAGAAAAAGGTAAAAACCCAATAATAAAATTAACATCTCACGATAAACAATTAGTTGGACAAGTCGCTGCGAAGATTCGCGGATTTAGACCACCAGAGCCTTATAAAGGTAAAGGTGTTAAGTTTGTTGGTGAAGAATTAAGAAGAAAAGCAGGTAAATCAGCTTAAAAAATTAGTTATGGCATTAACAAAGAACGAAAAAAGACTAAGAATAAAAAGCAGAATCCGTAAGGTTGTTTCTGGTACAGAAGCAAGACCTAGATTAGCTGTTTTTAGAAGTAATAAAGAAATCTATGCTCAAGTTGTAGATGATGTAACAGGTAAAACTTTAGCTGCAGCATCTTCTAGAGATAAGGATGTAGTTTCGGCAAAAGGAACTAAATCAGAAAAAGCAACCCTAGTTGGTAAAGCTGTAGCTGAAAAAGCAATTAAGGCTGGTATAAACACTATATCTTTTGATAGAGGTGGATACCAATATCACGGAAGAGTAAAATCATTAGCTGAAGGCGCAAGAGAAGGCGGACTTAAATTTTAAGACACTATGTATCAAAAATATAAAAACGCAGAACTAGTAAAACCAAGTGGAATAGATCTTAAAGATCGTTTAGTTGGTGTTCAAAGAGTTACTAAAGTAACAAAAGGTGGTAGAGCTTTTGGTTTTTCAGCGATCGTAGTGGTTGGTGATGAAGCTGGAGTTGTTGGTCACGGTTTAGGAAAATCTAAAGATGTTGCAACTGCAATAGCCAAAGCTGTTGAAGATGCTAAGAAGAACTTAGTAAGAATTCCTATTATAAAAGGAACTTTACCTCACGAACAAAAAGGTAAGTTTGGTGGAGCAAGAGTAAATATTATTCCTGCTGCTCCTGGTACAGGTGTAATTGCTGGTGGAGCTGTGAGAACAGTTTTAGAAGCAGTTGGTATTCATGATGTATTATCTAAATCTCAAGGATCTTCTAACCCTCATAATGTAGTAAAAGCAACTTTTGATGCCTTATTACAATTAAGAGATGCAAGAACAATTGCAAAGGAAAGAGGTATTTCTCTTGATAAAGTATTTAACGGTTAATCAATAGGACGATGGCAAAGATTAAAGTAACAAAAGTAAAAAGCGCAATAAATCGTACGCAAAACCAAAAGAGAATCTTAGAGTCTCTTGGTTTAAACAAAATTGGTCAAACCAAATTGCACGATGCGTCTCCAAGTATACTTGGAATGGTAAGTAAAGTTTCACATTTAGTTTCTGTTGAAGAAACAAAATAATAAGATACAATGAACTTAAGTAATTTAAAACCAGCAGAAGGTTCTACAAAGAATCAAGGTAAACGAATAGGTAGAGGACAAGGTTCTGGAAAAGGTGGTACGGCAACTCGTGGTCACAAAGGAGCAAAATCTCGTTCTGGTTATTCTAAGAAATTAGGATTTGAAGGTGGTCAAATGCCTCTTCAAAGACGAGTTCCTAAATTTGGATTCACAAATATTAATCGTGTGGCATATCAAGGTGTAAACTTAGATACGCTTCAAGGTTTAGTAGATGACAAGAAAATTAAAGATGCAGTTGATTTCCAAACTCTAGTTGAATTAGGTTTGGCCGGAAAGAATGAAGTAGTTAAAATTCTTGGTCGTGGTGAATTAAAATCAAAATTAACAGTAACTGCTCATAAATTTACGGCGACGGCAAAGGCTGCAATTGAAGCTGCAGGTGGAGAAGCTGTAACTTTATAAGAACACTTTTAATATGAAAATAATAGATACTTTAAAAAATGTTTGGAAGATAACCGAGCTAAAAGACAGGATCATTCTAACGATTGGTTTACTTTTAGTGTACCGTTTTGGTGCTCAGGTTGTGTTACCAGGTATTGATGCAAATCAACTAGGAGGTTTAGCAACTGGTACTGATGGTGGTATATTAGGAATTCTTAATATGTTTACTGGAGGAGCTTTTGCAAATGCTTCTGTTTTTGCACTTGGTATAATGCCTTACATTTCGGCTTCTATTGTAGTTCAATTAATGGGAATTGCAATTCCATATTTACAAAAATTACAAAAAGAAGGAGCAAGTGGACAAAAGAAAATTACTCAAATCACACGTTGGTTGACTATCATCATTTGTTTATTTCAAGCACCAGGTTATTTGGCTAGTTTACAGCCAGCCTTTGGGATTCCTTCTTCGGCATTTTTGTTAGGAACAGGTCCTCAATTTTATATTTCCTCTGTGATCATTTTAGTTACAGGTTGTATCTTCGCAATGTGGTTAGGAGAGAAAATAACAGATAAAGGGATTGGTAATGGAATTTCATTATTAATTATGGTTGGTATTATTGCGACATTACCTTCATCTTTTATCCAAAATGCAGCATCTCGTTTAGATGGTGGTGGAAACGGTGGGTTAATGATGATCTTAATTGAACTTGTAGTTTGGTTTGTGATTATATTAGCATGTATTATGTTAGTTATGGCTGTTCGTAAAATAGCAGTTCAATATGCTAGACGTACTGCTTCAGGTGGATATGAGAAAAATGTATTTGGAGGAAACAGACAGTTTTTACCTTTAAAACTTAATGCATCAGGTGTAATGCCAATTATCTTCGCTCAAGCAATTATGTTTGTGCCTAGTTTAATTGGAAAATCAATGGGATCGTCAAGTGAAGTTGGTCAATGGATGCAGTCTCAGTTTAATGATCCTTTTGGATTATGGTATAACGTATTATTCGCATTTCTAATTATTGTGTTTACATATTTCTATACTGCGATTACTGTTCCAACTAACAAAATGGCAGATGATTTAAAAAGAAGTGGTGGTTTCATTCCAGGTATTAGACCAGGTACAGAAACATCAGAGTATTTAGATAAAATAATGTCTCAAATTACATTACCAGGTTCCATATTTTTGGCTCTTATTGCTGTGTTCCCAGCTATCATAGTTCAAATTATGGGTGTTCAAGGTGGTTGGGCATTATTCTTTGGTGGCACATCGCTACTAATTATGGTTGGAGTTGCAATAGACACGATGCAGCAAATTAATTCATACTTGTTGAATAAACATTATGATGGTTTGATGAAGACTGGTAAAAACAGAAAAGCAGTAGCTTAAATGTAATACAAATTTAGAGGTTTATCCACAGGAAATTTAGGCAAGGTATTTGCTAACCTTAAGGTTAAACACTAATATATTTAATATGGCAAAACAAGCAGCAATAGAACAAGACGGATCAATCATTGAAGCATTATCAAATGCGATGTTTCGTGTTGAACTAGAAAATGGTCACATTGTGACAGCACATATCTCAGGTAAAATGCGAATGCATTATATTAAATTATTACCTGGAGATAAGGTGAAATTAGAAATGAGTCCTTATGATTTAACTAAGGCTCGAATAACTTATAGATACTAATTGTAAGATGAAACCTATTGGTTTATTTTACTTCAGTAAATAATTAATAATCAAAGATGAAAGTAAGAGCATCAGTTAAAAAAAGAAGTGCTGACTGTAAATTAGTCCGCAGAAAAGGTAGACTTTACGTCATTAACAAAAAGAATCCTAGATTCAAACAAAGACAAGGGTAATTATGGCAAGAATTGCAGGTGTAGACATACCAAAACAGAAAAGAGGAGTAATCTCTTTAACTTATATCTACGGAGTAGGTAGAAGTAGAGCAGTAGAAATTTTAGCAGCGGCTAAAGTAGACGAAAGCATCAAGGTACAAGATTGGACAGATGAGCAAATTGGAGCAATCCGTGACGCTGTCGGTACTTTTACTATTGAAGGTGAATTACGTTCTGAAACACAATTGAACATTAAGCGATTAATGGATATTGGATGTTACAGAGGTATTCGTCATAGAGCTGGACTTCCATTAAGAGGTCAAAGAACTAAAAACAACTCTAGAACTAGAAAAGGTAGAAGAAAAACTGTTGCTAACAAGAAAAAAGCAACTAAATAATAAATAGTCTTTAGTCTTTAGACGTTGGAAAGAATCTGTTTGAAATTTAACGGTTTAGGATTCTAGCGACTATAAACTAATACTAAAAACTAAAATAATATGGCAAAGTCAAGTACTAAAAAACGTAAAGTTATAGTTGATGCTGTAGGAGAAGCGCATATCGCTGCCTCTTTTAACAACATCCTTATTTCTTTAACAAATAAAAAAGGTGACGTTATTTCATGGTCATCAGCTGGTAAAATGGGATTTAGAGGTTCTAAAAAGAACACACCATACGCTGCTCAATTAGCTGCAGAAGATTGTGCAGGAGTAGCAAAAGAAGCTGGTTTGAAAAAAGTGAAAGTATACGTAAAAGGACCTGGTAACGGTAGAGAATCTGCAATAAGATCTCTTCATAATGCTGGAATTGAAGTAACAGAAATTATCGATGTTACTCCATTACCACATAACGGTTGTCGTCCTCCTAAAAGAAGAAGAGTTTAATCTGAGTTCACATCCAGATACTGCATAATATGTTATTATGCAATCTCAACTTAACAAATAAACTAATATTAATGTATTTATGCATGATATTAGTTTATTTTGTTTAAATTTGCAAACTGAAAAATAATAAACAAGTATCAACGAGAGATCAACGTTATTCGAAGGATAAGATTAAGACCTTAATTCATTAACACTCTCATAACAAATTTTAAAATGGCAAGATATACTGGTCCTAAAACTAAAATAGCCCGAAAATTCGGTGAAGCTATTTTTGGAGATGATAAAAATTTCGAAAAAAGAAATTATCCTCCAGGTCAACACGGTAACGCAAAGCGTCGTGGAAAAAAATCTGAATATGCAATCCAATTAATGGAAAAGCAAAAAGCAAAGTATACTTATGGTATCTTAGAAAAGCAATTCAGAAACATGTTCAAAAAAGCAACAGCTGCTCAAGGAATCACAGGTCAAGTTTTATTACAACTTTGTGAATCTCGTTTAGATAATGTAGCATTTAGAATGGGATTATCTCCTTCTAGAAGTGGAGCAAGACAATTAGTGTCTCACAGACATATCACTGTAAATGGTGAAATCGTAAACATTCCTTCTTACCAATTAAAAGCAGGTGATGTTGTAGCTGTAAGAGAAAAGTCTAAATCATTAGAAGCAATCCAATCGTCATTAGCTAATTCTAGCAATGTATATGAATGGATTACTTGGAATAATGATACCAAGCAAGGAACTTACGTGTCTATTCCAGAAAGAATTCAAATACCAGAAAACATCAACGAACAATACATCGTTGAATTGTACTCTAAATAATAATTAACCATTGGTATTTAGCCAAAGGATTTATTAGTCTTCTTCATACTTTTAAATCGCGCAACTAAATAACAATTAAAACGAAGAACATTATGGCAATATTAAATTTTCAAAAGCCTGACAAAGTAATCATGATTGATTCTACTGAATTCGAAGGGAAATTCGAGTTTAGACCATTAGAACCAGGATACGGATTAACAGTAGGTAACGCACTTAGAAGAGTTTTATTATCTTCTTTAGAAGGGTTTGCAATTACTTCTATTAGAATAGAAGGTGTAGATCACGAATTTTCTACAATTACAGGTGTAGTTGAAGATGTTACAGAAATGATTTTGAACTTAAAGCAAGTTAACTTTAAGCGTCAAATTGATGAAGTTGATAACGAATCTGTTTCAATTTCAATCTCTGGACAAAATCAAATTACTGCAGGTGATTTTCAAAAATTTATCTCAGGATTTCAAGTATTAAATAAAGACTTAGTGATTTGTAACTTAGATCCTAAAGTTAATATTAATATGGAAATCACTATTGAAAAAGGTAGAGGATATGTTCCTGCTGAAGAAAACAAAAAAGCTTCTGCACCAATTGGAACAATCTTCACAGATTCAATTTATACGCCTATTACAAATGTTAAGTATAGCATAGAAAACTTTCGTGTTGAGCAAAAAACCGATTACGAAAAATTAGTTTTTGAAATTCAAACAGATGGTTCTATAGCACCAAAAGATGCTTTAACAGAAGCAGCAAAAATATTAATTCACCACTTCATGTTATTCTCTGATGAGCGTATCACATTAGAAGCCGATGAAATTGCTCAAACAGAAACTTATGATGAAGAATCTCTTCACATGAGACAACTATTGAAAACTAAGTTAGTTGATATGGATCTCTCTGTACGTGCATTAAACTGTTTAAAAGCTGCAGAAGTAGATACTTTAGGAGACTTAGTATCTTTCAATAAGAATGACTTAATGAAGTTCCGTAACTTTGGTAAGAAATCTTTAACAGAGCTAGAAGAACTAGTAAATGTTAAAGGTCTTAATTTCGGAATGGACTTAGCAAAATATAAATTAGACAAAGATTAATTTTTAACAATCATATTTTGCTCCTCGATTTACGAGTTTGGTAGCAAGATGATAAAACAAACGTCATGAGACACGGAAAGAAATTTAACCATTTAGGAAGACAAACAGCGCATAGAAAAGCAATGTTAGCCAATATGGCATGTTCATTAATTGAGCACAAACGTATCAACACAACAGTTGCAAAAGCAAAAGCTTTAAAGCAATTTGTTGAACCAATGATTACTAAATCAAAATCTGATACAACACATAACAGACGTATTGTTATGGCTAAATTAAGACAAAAAGACGTCGTAACTGAATTATTCAGAGATGTAGCCGTTAAAATTGGAGATCGTCCAGGTGGTTATACAAGAATCATCAAATTAGGAAACAGACTTGGTGATAACGCTGATATGGCAATGATTGAGTTAGTAGATTACAACGAAATCTACAATGCAGGTAAAGTAGAGAAGAAGACAACGAGAAGAAGTCGTCGAGGAGGCTCTAAACCAGCAGCTGCTCCTGTTGAAACTAAAGCAACTAACGAAGAAGAAGAATAAATGTTAATAAGCATTTAATATATAAAGGATAATCTATTTTAGGTTATCCTTTTTTTTATAGATTTTTGTGAAACTATTTTGGGCGTTACTTTTTACGCATACCTACAAGGTTTTTAAACCTTGCAGTATCGCAAAAAGTCAGGCTTTCGGCAGTCGCTCTCTTTGAGGAGCTCCAACAAATGCCTCAATCCTTAACGCAGGAGAAAATTATATCATATTAGTAACAACTAAACAAACAACAACATTACAACATACGCAACAATGAAATACCAAAAACGTAAAAAGGCTTTAATCCTACTCGCAGACGGAACAATTTTTCACGGTAAATCAATAGGCAAAGAAGGAACAGCTTTTGGTGAAGTTTGTTTCAACACAGGAACCACTGGTTACCAAGAAATCTTTACAGACCCATCGTATTATGGTCAGTTAATGGTAACAACCAATGCACATATTGGTAATTATGGTACAAAAGATGAAGAATCTGAGTCTGATGCTACTAAAATTGCAGGATTAATTTGTAAAAACTTCAGTTTTAACTACTCACGTCCAGATGGTGATAAATCATTAGAACAATTTTTAGAAGATAATAATCTTCTAGCAATTTCTAATGTAGATACAAGAGCATTAGTAAGTCATATTAGAGATCATGGTGCTATGAATGCAGTAATCTCTACAGATGTTGAACATGTTGAAGGCTTGAAGAAGCAACTTTCCGAAGTACCAAGTATGGAAGGTCTAGAATTAGCATCAAAAGTGTCTACCAAAGAGCCTTATGTCTTCGGAAATGAGAATGCTACCTATAAAATCGCAGCATTAGATATTGGGATTAAAAAGAATATTCTACGTAATCTTGCAAAACGAGACGCATACATTAAGGTGTTTCCATACAATTCAAAATTTGAAGATTTAGAAGCTTTTAAACCAGATGGTTACTTTTTGTCTAATGGACCAGGTGATCCAGAACCTTTAGTAGAAGCTCAAGCGGTTGCTAAAGAAATCATAAAAAGAGATTTACCCTTATTTGGTATTTGTTTAGGTCATCAAATTATTGCTTTGGCAAACGGGATTTCAACATACAAAATGCACAATGGTCATAGAGGAATTAATCATCCTGTAAAAAACCTAGTGACCACAAAAGGTGAAATCACGTCTCAAAACCATGGATTTGCCATAAACAGAGAAGAAACTGAGAATCATCCAGATATTGAAATTACTCACGTACACCTTAATGACAACACAGTTGCTGGAATTAAAATGAAAAACAAAAACTGTTTTTCAGTACAATATCATCCCGAAGCAAGTCCTGGACCAAATGATGCTGTCTATTTATTTGACCAGTTTATTGAAAATATGAAAAAGAATTAATACTAAAAAAGCAATGAAATATGAAAATCATTGCTTTTTTTATTATACGAAAACATTGTAGTTAAGATTTATTGTAATTCTCAGTTCTGTTAATTCCAAATAGGCTAACTATTTCGTAAATTTGTTTCTAACATCCTGTAAGGCGTCAAAAACCCTGTAGGTATTTTAAAAGTCGGAAAATATTTTTAACTATTGAAATTTTAAAAATGAGTTCTCGGCATCGCTAGAACTGACAGTTTCAGTTTTATTTAAACAATTACTAACACATTTAAAACATATACAATGAGCATTATAATAAACGTTCACGCAAGACAAATTTTAGATTCAAGAGGTAATCCTACAGTAGAAGTAGATGTAGTTACAGAAAATGGAATTATGGGAAGAGCTGCAGTGCCTTCTGGAGCGTCAACTGGAGAACATGAAGCTGTAGAATTAAGAGATGGTGGAGACGCTTACATGGGAAAAGGAGTGACTAAAGCTGTTGACAATGTAAATTCAATTATTGCTCAAGAATTACTAGGAGAATCTGTGTTTGATCAAAATAGAATAGATCAATTAATGATTGATTTAGATGGTACAAAAAACAAATCAAAATTAGGAGCTAATGCTATTTTAGGAGTGTCTCTTGCCGCTGCAAAAGCTGCTGCTGGAGAATTAGGAATGCCATTATATAGATACGTTGGAGGTGTTTCTGCAAATACATTACCAGTGCCAATGATGAATATCATCAATGGTGGTTCACACAGTGATGCGCCAATTGCATTTCAAGAGTTTATGGTGATGCCAGTAAAAGCAAAAAACTTTACACATGCGATGCAAATGGGAACAGAGATTTTTCATAATCTTAAAAAAGTATTACATGATAGAGGTTTAAGTACTGCAGTTGGTGATGAAGGTGGATTTGCACCAAACTTAGAAGGCGGAACAGAAGATGCGCTAGAAACAATAGCTAAAGCTGTGGCAAATGCAGGATACAAATTAGGTGATGATGTTATGATTGCTCTAGATTGTGCTGCTGCAGAATTCTATAAAGACGGAAAATATGATTACACACTTTTTGAAGGTGAATCAGGTAAAGTACGTACAAGCAAAGAACAAGCAGATTATTTAGCCGAACTTTCAGAAAAATATCCAATCATTTCTATTGAAGATGGAATGGATGAAAACGATTGGGACGGTTGGAAATACCTTACTGAGCAAATTGGTGATAAAGTACAATTAGTTGGTGATGATTTATTCGTAACTAACGTAGAACGTTTATCAAGAGGAATTAATGAAGGCATTGCTAATTCTATCCTTATTAAAGTGAACCAAATTGGAACGTTGACTGAGACGATTTCTGCAGTAAATATGGCGCACAATGCTGGTTACACTTCTGTCATGTCTCATCGCTCTGGAGAAACTGAAGATAACACCATTGCCGATTTAGCAGTAGCTTTAAACACAGGTCAAATTAAAACAGGTTCTGCTTCTCGCAGTGATCGTATGGCAAAATACAATCAGTTATTGCGTATTGAAGAAGAGTTGGATACTGTAGCTTATTTTCCTGGAATGAATGCATTCAAGATTAAATAATAACATTTTAAAAATAAATACAAAACCTACTTGTTATCTCAAGTAGGTTTTTGTTATTCAGAGCAAAGCGAAGAATCTTTGAGCTAGAAATTCTTCAGTCATAAAAAACTCCTTTTAAATGACAGGTATAATTTAAGTACTTTATGGGTTGATTAATCAAAAACTATAAACCAATCCATTAGTTAATTCAAACTGAGTCTTAGGAATATCAGAACTCACAGGAATAGCGTCATAGAAATAATTAAAATTAGTCTTAAAGGCCAAGTTTTTATAGATTTCGAAAAGTAAAGCCGTATTACTAGAGAACCTATAGTCACTAAATACATCTATTTTAGGCTGATAATAGCTCGTACTAATAATGCTTATCGTATTGGTAGGGTATAAACTAAATGATAAATAGGTACTTGCTCTAATGTCATTTTGTACGCTATTGGTAATCACATCAGCAGCTTTTTCATATTCGTACATAATTAAGGTTCCTAAATAAAATCTATAATTATCACTTTTTGTGAGTTTAAAACGTGGTCCAGTACCAATCAAACCTCTAAAATTAATTTGAGAAATGGCATCGTATTGAGCCTGCGCAAATACTTCCCATTTTACACGCTCAGAAATTTTTCTGTTATAACGTAAATGCTGCGTGCCACGATTTATTAAATCGTTATCTTCTATTTTTTCAAACTTTAAATCATTAACAAATAGCCATAAATTAATTTGATCGTTATATTGCACATGAGCCTTATTGGCAATTCTGAAAAGATCATTCTTGTTTTTTATGAGCGAAACATCTAGACCTACAGAGCCAGTCCATTTCGCAGAATCTGAAGCTTTTCGTAAGGTTTCAACGTTGACAACTTGAGAAAAACTTGAAATGCTCAAAAAGAATATTAAATAGGAAATTTTAGACATACCAATATAAATTTTACGACAAAAATAAATAATCACAAGGAGTTGCTATAATGAAGCATGACAAATATGATTATAGCATATTTCCGAAGAAAAGAATTATATATTTTATCAATACAATAATTGTTAAAAGCATTGTAAATGTACTTCGTAAATCATAAGATATTTCGTAAATTAGCATTCCGCATAAAAAATTAAATTTTAATAAAATCTTATAATAAATGTCAGATAAAGCTACACTAGAAATTAATGGAAATAAATATGATTTTCCATTAGTTACAGGTACAGAAAATGAAGTCGCAATAGATATCAAAACGTTAAGAGGTGTCACAGGAGGTGTAACTACAATTGATCCTGGATATAAAAACACTGGATCTTGTGAAAGTGCTATAACCTTTTTAGATGGAGAAAAAGGAATTTTAAGATATAGAGGTTACTCTATTGAAGAGTTGGCAGAAAAAGCAGATTTTCTTGAAGTTGCTTACCTTTTAATCTTTGGTGAATTACCAAATACTGAAGAGCTTGAAAAATTTCATTCAGATATCAAAAAGCATGCTGTTGTAGATGATGATATTAAAAAGATATTAGATGCATTTCCTAAGTCGGCTCACCCAATGGGAGTTTTAGCTTCACTAACAAGTGCTTTAACAGCTTTTAATCCTACATCGGTAAATGTAGATTCTGAAGAAGAAATGTACAATGCTATTGTAAGAATTTTAGGAAAGTTTCCAATTTTAGTGGCTTGGACAATGCGTAAAAAGCAAGGTATGCCTCTAGATTATGGTAGCTCATCATTAGGGTACGTAGAGAACATTTTACAAATGATGTTTAAGCGTCCAGATGAAGAGTATAAGCAAAACCCTATATTGGTTAATGCGTTAGATAAATTATTAATTCTTCATGCAGATCATGAGCAAAATTGTTCTACATCTACAGTAAGAATTACAGGATCTTCTCATGCAGGATTGTTTGTATCATTGTCAGCAGGAATATCTGCACTTTGGGGACCATTACATGGTGGAGCCAACCAAGCCGTTTTAGAAATGTTAGAAGACATTAAAGAGGATGGAGGCGATACTAAAAAATATATGGCTAAAGCTAAAGATAAAAGTGATCCTTTTAGATTAATGGGCTTTGGGCATCGTGTGTATAAAAACTTTGACCCAAGAGCAAAAATTATTAAAGTTGCTGCAGAGGAAGTTTTAGGAGACTTAGGTGTTGAGGATCCAATTTTAGATATTGCCAAAGGACTATCTGAAGAGGCTTTAAAAGATCCATATTTTGTAGATAGAAAATTATATCCAAACGTAGATTTCTACTCTGGTATTATTTATAGAGCTATGGGAATTCCTGTAGAGATGTTTACAGTAATGTTTGCTTTAGGTCGTTTACCAGGTTGGATTGCACAGTGGAAAGAAATGCGTATGAGAAAAGAACCAATTGGACGTCCACGTCAATTATATGTTGGTGAAACATACAGACCATTTAAAGATATAAGCGAAAGATAAATTTTGCAAAATTGTAATACAAAGCTCCACTCATTTTAGTGGAGCTTTTTTTATATTTGTACTATGATAAAACTCCATGTAAAAAATGAAACTTCTCGTTTACGAGCGGTTGTTCTAGGCACAGCAAAAAGTAATGGTCCAACACCAACTGTTGCTCAAGCTTACGACCCTAAATCTTTAGAACATATTAAAGCAGGCACTTATCCTGTAGAGGAAGATATGATTAAAGAAATGGAAGCTGTTGCACACGTTTTTAAAAAATATGATGTTACCGTTTATAGACCAAAAATCATAGAAAATTGTAATCAAATTTTTAGTAGAGATATTGGTTTTGTGATAGATGATGTTTTTGTAAAAGCCAATATTTTACCAGATCGAGAAGAAGAGTTAGATGCCATACAATATATTATAGAGCAAATGCATCCTGAGAAAGTGATTCGTCCTCCAGAAGACGTTCATATAGAAGGTGGAGACGTTCTCGTTTGGAATGATCATATATTTATTGGCACTTATCGTGAGCCAGATTATGCCAATTATATTGTGGCACGAACAAATGTAGAAGGAGTAGATTATATCGCTAAACAGTTTCCTCATAAAACAATTAAGAGCTTTAATTTGCGTAAATCACAAGTGAATCCAAAAGATAATGCGTTGCATTTAGATTGTTGCTTTCAACCTATAGGCAAAAACAAAGCGATTTTGCATAAAGAAGGTTTTCTAGAAGAAGAAGAGTATGAATGGTTGCTTAATTTCTTCGGAAAAGAGAATTGCTTTATCATCTCGAAAGATGAAATGTATAATATGAATAGCAACGTTTTTTCAATTTCAGAAGAGGTAGTTATTTCTGAACAAAATTTTACGAGATTAAACACCTGGTTAAGAGCGCAAGGCTTCACAGTTGAAGAAGTGCCTTATGCTGAAATTGCTAAACAAGAAGGATTATTAAGATGTAGTACCTTGCCATTGATTAGAGATTAGTATTTTAAAACTTACTTTTTTACTGAAATCATTTTAGGGTTTATATTACAACTCAATTTCTGTTTCAATAGCGATCGAAAATTGAACACCTGGATCAATCCTTTTATAGCTTGATTTTTGTGTGATATCTAGTGATTCATTTTCTAAATCAGGAAGTCCTAACCATGGTTCGATACATACATAATCTGCACCTGGTTTTGACCATAATGCTAAGTGCGGATAGTTTTTAAAGCTAACAATAATTCCTTTTGTCTTATTTTTTTTACGCAGTCTCACCCAATTATAGTCAATGTTAGTAAATATTAATGCGTCTTCATTAAATAGCGTATTTGAAAGCGGAAGTACACCATTTATAGTTTCTATATCTCGTTGGTGATGTGTGAGTAATCCAGAGGCTCCTAATGTATTTGCTTTAAGCTCTTGATGAGTAGGAAACTCAATAACATAGTCAGATAACTTTGTAGAGGCATTTAAGGGGCACGCATAAGCGGTATGTCCTCCACAAGAAAAATACATTGGCTTCGTATCTCTATTTTCAATCAAATAGTTCATAATTAAGCGGTGCTCAAAAAGGGTATATACAATTGAGAATGAAAACTTAAAAGGATATTGTTTAAGCGTTTCATTAGAGTTTGTAAGGTTAAAAACACACTTAGAAGTGCCTTGCTGCTCAAAACTAAGTGCGTTGTTGTGTCTTATAATTCCATGTTTTGGCATTGTGTATTCTTTACCATCATAGCGTAATTTATCGTCTTTTATTTTTCCAATAGCAGGAAACAATACAGGAGAACTGCTTCCCCAAATGGAGTTGTCTATTTGCCAAATATATTCCTCATTACTACTCTTATTTTTTAAAGACCTAATCTCTGCACCATTGGAGGTAATGTTACAAATGAGATGTTCGTTTTCGATAGTATGAAGCATAATTTAATTGTTATTGTATATATAAAAATCCAGCTTAATTGAAATGTAAAAGGTAAACAAAAATAGTTTATATACTGAAATGGCTAATTAAGAAGGTTTATTAAGTTGCAGTAGCTCAATATTGTTTTGAGATTAGGACTTTATTGTTGCTCATTATTCTCAATATAATATCTTAAGTTTTTGTTGCGCTTCAACTTTGATATTTCCAGTATTTATAAGTGTATTGTCAATATGATGATTGTTTTTTTCTCCCTATAATATTACAATAAATTCTACAGGATTATATTTAAAAGTAGTGTTTTCAATATATGCATTTATAATACCTCTTGTTTTAATTAAGATATCACTTTTTTCGTCTTCACCACAATCAGTGAAGGTACTGTTGGTGATAGTTAAAACGTCACTAATTGTTGATTCATCGCAGCCATCTCTAAAGAAATGAATGACATTGCTTTGCACATTTGAGAATTCACAATTGTTAATCGTTACCATTTCTGCATTATAATCACCTCTTAAATTTGCCGCAAGAACGATACCATTAGAGCAATTTTTAACAGTTGTGTTTTCAAAAGGGATAGTATCTCCAAATGAACCTTGATAAGCTTTTATCACCTCATTAAAATCTTGGATATCACAATTTGTAACAGAAACATTATAAGCAGAAGTCATATGTTCTTTTAATAGAGTAAAAACTTATTACCTTTTATTCTCAGGTTTTTTAGTTTGATATTTCCGTAGGAATTCTTTTCAAATGCAAGAGTATCTAGATCATTAAAGAACACTAATAGTGCTTTGTTAGCAGAATCTTTTGAGCCTATTGTAATTGCTTTATCAATTAAAATACAAGCTTTAAAAAATAAAAAGAGGTGTAAAAACAACCATTAATATATAATCTATTAATCTATCACAATAGTTTTTACAAAACGCTTGTTGCCAATTTTAAAAACTGCAAAATAGTGTGCAGAGGCCATGTTGTTTAGATCAATTATTTGACTTTGCTCACTAAGTGTTGTCTTATAAACTTCTTTTCCTAAAGTATTAATGATTTTAAAGTCAACGACTTGTTGCAAGGGCTTTATAAATTTAATCGTGATATAATTACTTGAAGGATTAGGAGAGATACTTATCATCTCATTATAGTGTTCCTCTTCTTCAAGGCTCAAGGCTTCAAAAGCAACAGCAAATTCTAGAGCAGCTCCTAGTGATCCTTTTATTACTTCAAAAGCATAAGCAACATCCATATGAGCTAAATCATCGTCTATAGTATGATTTACTGGTGACACATTGCTCTCGTATAAACCAGTGATGATGTGACCATTATTTTCAAAAGGAATATAATCTGAAGCGTAAGCATTTGATATTTCGGTATCTAAATTTGAGTATAATTCTATTAAAGTTGCTAAGCTATTAGTGGCTGCATTTGAAGCTTCGTTGTTTGATTGCGGATTAGTTAAATCACGCTCACAAACAACTTTGTTATTTGTCATACCATTAACGCCTCCAACTTCATCAATATTAAAAACGAGTTTGATATCTAAATTTTGCGGAATCACCGTGTTATTCACATAATAGTTGCTACCAATTAAACCATCTTCTTCTCCAGAAAAGTGAATAAATTTAATAGAGTATTCGGTATCTACATTTTCTAATAGTCTTGCGAGTTCTAAAAGCAGAACGGTACCTGTGCCATTATCGTTGGTTCCTGGTCCATTAATAGTATCATAATGGGCATCAATAATTAAAAAAGTATTTGGATATAATGTTCCCGTTTTGGTTACAATAATATTATTACTTGTTCCTGCGGAATAGGTAAAAGGCTGTAAAACCACATCTGTATAACCTAGCGATTGATAACGAGCAGTGATCCAATTTTCGGTATTTGTTAACGCATTCGATCCTACGGTTTTGATTCCAAAATTCTCAAAAGCTGTTAAATCATTAAGAATATTTTCTTGGGATGTATTGGCTACAATATTGGCGTAAAACGGATTGTAGGATTGTGCGTTGGTGACATGGAAAGGTAAAAGTGTAAGAAGTAAAACGATGATTTTTTTCATGTATTAAGCTTTTAATATTCAAATTCTATTTTCTATATAAAAAATAGTTGTTTACCAAATCGATATAAATGCGCTTGGCTTCATCTTCGGAAACATCTTTAATTTGAAATAGTGCATTTGTTTTAAATGCATTGATAATGGGTTTTCTACTGCTAGGTCTTTCGTAATTGTTACTCGCTTTTTTATAATAGGCATATAACCGCAAGAGCATATCTGCGGGAAAGGGATCAGTATGTGCATTGATGCGTTCTACTGCTTTTTCAAATTCTATGTCTAGCTCTTTAGAAGTCATTTTTTGTGGCAATCACAGTTTCGCCTCCTTTTACTTTTTGATTTAATTCTACTTTAATATCTGCATCTAGTGGCAAAAATACATCTACTCGAGACCCAAACTTTATAAAACCTGAATCTGATCCTTGCACAGCTTTATCATCTACTTTAGCATAATTTACAATACGTTTAGCTAAAGCTCCTGCAATTTGTCTATACAGCACTTTTCCGAAGTGATCGTTTTCTACAACAACTGTTGTACGTTCATTTTCTTCACTAGATTTTGGATGCCAAGCTACAAGAAACTTTCCTGGATGATATTTTGAGAATGTTACATTTCCGCCTATAGGATAGCGTGTCACGTGTACATTAATGGGTGACATAAATACAGAGACTTGAATGCGTTTTTCATTGAACACTTCTTTCTCAAATACCTCTTCTATGACTACCACTTTCCCATCTACAGGCGAGACTGCAGTATATTGGTCTAAGGACGTTAATCGCTTTGGGTTTCTAAAAAATTGGAGAATTAATACTAATAAAAATAGCATCCCAATCATGAGTAGCAATCTTAACCATGATATATCGATAAATCGATCAATCATTAGTATTGAGCCAATGACGATGACTAGTGTAATGAGAATTATTTTATAACCTTCTTTATGAAACATAAGTAATGAGTCTTAAATATAAAAATATAAATGGTGCCGCAAAGATAATACTATCTAATCGATCTAATAAACCGCCATGTCCAGGCATAATTACACCACTGTCTTTTACGTTAGCTTGACGTTTAAATTTTGATTCTATTAAATCTCCAAGGGTACCAAATACACTTACAATAATTCCTAGAATTAGCCAATGTGTAAAGGTAAGTGTTTCTGTAAAATACCAAATGAAATAACTTGCAATGCAAGCAAAAAATAGACCGCCAAGAAAACCTTCAACGGTTTTTTTAGGTGAGATACTTGGAAATAGTTTTTGTTTACCAAAATTTTTACCAACTAAATAGGCAAAAGTATCATTGACCCAAACTAAAATAAATGAGCCAAGAAGGAGTAGAGGAGTAAACGTTTGCTCAAGGTTTGCGATACCTATTAAAAATACAAAACCACTAGTGAGATAGAAGGTTGTAATGATAAAACGTTTAGAAATAAATAATGGAATCTTTTTTTCTGAAAATAAATCTTTAATAAGTATTAGCTGAACAAATATGGTAAGGACTAATAGTATTTGAATGGCTTCATTGAAACCAGTTGAGGTATTAACGATGCTATTCCAATAAGCAAACCCAAAATATAGTATTGATAAAACAATGTAAGGTAGTATACTTTTTAATTGTATCAATTTTTTGAATTCTGTCATGCAAATGATTCCAAAAATAAAAAAAAGTGCAATAGTTGTGTGTTGCCAATATAGTGATCCGATTAGAAGGCAAACGTATAACAATCCTGAGATAGCTCTTGTAAAAGTTTCTTTCATTTATAGATCTTCTAGAAGCAATAAATATAAGTTTTTTGAGCTGCTTCCGTAGGTAAGGAAGTCTTTGTCTTCTATCGTTTTAAAATGTTTGATAGTCGTAATATTTGTAGGAATTCTTTCTTTGTTTTTACCTTTAATGCCTCTTAGTCCTTCGCCTATGGTTTGCACAAATTGGCTAGTCGTTGCATAGATGACAAAGTTATCAGGTAATTCTTTTAATTTCTTTTCAGCTATTTGATTAGATGAGATAAGTAAAGAGCCATCGTCTGAAATTAGGTATTCGCATGTGGAAAAGAAAAATGAACTTTCTGATATTCGTTTTGTTTGATCTAAATTAAAATTGTTAAAAAGGTTTTCTAATTGCGAGTCAAACATTAACACTTTGTCATTTTCCCATTTATTTTCTTCTAAAATAGATTTTAGTGAACTTTGTATTTCTTGCATATTTTCACAATACAAGAATTTCCCACCGTTTGCTTTAAAATTAATAGTGAATTGTTCGTCAACAGGTAGCTTGATTTCAGGCATGTATTTGCCTCGCTGTTCGCTTTTTATGTTGTCTTCAGGTGTACTTTTTAAACCGAAGATTTTACGAAATAGACTCATGTATAGGGATAGCTATTAACCTAATTGAATTAATGTATGTTTCAAATATAAAAAAACTTAAATTAATGGAAGTCAATTTAAGTTTTTTATAAGAATTTTGATGTAAGAAATTTATTCCTCTTCGTCTGTTTTCTCAGATTGTAATAAACGTTCTTCAATTTGTTTTTGAAAAGGACGCTCACCAAATATTTTTTCAAGGTTATCTTTAAAAATAACTTCTTTTTCAAGGAGTACTTCAGCAAGTTCTGTGAGCTTATCTTTATTGTTTTCTAATAAGGTAATAGCACGTTGATATTGCTTTTCAATAATATCTGAAATCTCTTTATCAATTAACTCTGCAGTTTGTTCACTATAAGGTTTAGTAAACCCATTTTCTTGACCTGAAGAATCATAGTAGGTTAAGTTACCAACTTTATCACTAAGACCATAAATAGTTACCATAGCTCTGGCTTGTTTAGTTACTTTTTCTAAATCACTAAGCGCTCCTGTAGAAATTTTATTAAAAATCACTTTTTCTGCAGCTCTACCACCTAAAGAAGCACACATTTCATCTAGCATTTGTTCAGGGCGCACAATTAAGCGTTCTTCTGGTAGATACCAAGCAGCTCCTAATGATTGACCACGAGGCACTATTGTTACTTTAACTAAAGGCGCAGCGTGTTCTAACATCCAACTTACAGTGGCATGACCAGCTTCATGATAAGCAATTGCTTTTTTCTCTTCAACAGTTACAATTTTATTTTTCTTTTCAAGACCTCCAACAATACGATCTACTGCATCTAAAAAGTCTTGTTTGTCAACAGCTTTTTTGCCATTTCTTGCAGCAATTAAAGCAGCTTCATTACAAACATTTGCAATATCAGCTCCCGAAAAACCTGGTGTTTGCTTTGCTAAGAAATCTACATCTAATTTTTCGGCTTGTTTAAGTGGTCTTAAGTGAACTTCAAATATTTCTTTACGTTCTCTTACATCTGGTAGATCAACAAAAATTTGTCTATCAAAACGTCCAGCACGCATTAAGGCTTTATCTAAAACATCGGCTCTGTTTGTTGCTGCTAAAACTATAACGTTAGTATTAGTGCCGAAACCATCCATTTCTGTAAGTAATTGGTTAAGTGTGTTTTCTCTTTCATCATTAGAGCCTGAGAAATTACTTTTACCACGAGCACGACCAATAGCATCAATCTCATCAATAAATATAATAGCAGGTGATTTTTCTTTAGCTTGCTTAAATAGGTCTCTTACACGCGAGGCTCCTACACCAACAAACATTTCTACAAAATCTGATCCTGATAATGAGAAAAAAGGAACTTTAGCTTCTCCAGCTACAGCTTTAGCTAATAGTGTTTTACCAGTACCTGGTTGTCCTACTAAAAGGGCTCCTTTAGGGATTTTTCCACCAAGAGATGTATATTTTTCTGGGTTTTTTAAGAAGTCTACAATTTCTTGTACTTCTTCTTTGGCACCTTCTAAACCTGCAACATCTTTAAATGTGGTTTTTACGTCTGTTTTTTCGTCAAATAGCTTGGCTTTAGATTTTCCAATATTAAATATTTGTCCGCCAGCGCCACCGCCTCCACCACCTGACATACGTCTCATGATAAAGATCCAAACCCCTATAATTAAAATGAACGGTAATAATGAAAACAGGAGATTTCCGAAGAGATTCTCCTCTGTTTTAAATGACACAGGAGTGACAATGTTAGGGTCATTTTCTTTTATTTTTGCAATGTCCTCTTGAAATAATGTCAGATCTCCAAACTCAAAGGTGTAGTTAGGCAAAGGTGATACCTGTGGTAATATACTTGTTGGCTTAGAGGTTTTATGTATCTCTTTATCTTGAGCTTCTTTTGTTAAATACACACGAGCTTCGCGATCATTAATGATATCTAATTTATCAACATCTCCTTGAGCCAAATAATCCAAAAATTGTGTTGGATTTATTTTTTTTCCTTCACTGCTGCCCATTCCAGAAAATAACTGGATTCCTAGAAAGACTGCGATTACAAGTCCATAAATCCACCAAGAATTAATCTTTGGTTTTTTACTTAAATTTTTATTGTCTTTTGCCATGTATGTTGTACCGTAAATTCGGTTTTTTAATTTTTAATAACTTGATTCTATTTGTGTAGTTTTAGCATCACCCCAAAGACTTTCGATATCATAATATTCACGTATATGCTTTTGAAACACATGAACAACAATATTGACATAATCTAATAATACCCATTCAGCATTGTCGCTTCCTTCAACATGCCAAGGGTTGTCTTTAAGTTCTTTACTAACTTTTTTCTGAATTGAATTAACGATGGCGTTTACTTGTGTATTAGATGTACCTTCACAGATTACGAAGTAATCACAAACTGTATTTTCAATTTCTCTAAGATCTAAAATTGTAATTTCTTTTCCTTTTACATCCTCAATACCAGCAATCACTGTACTTATGAGTTGATCTGGACTTGTATTTTTTTTCGCCATTAAATTGATTTAATTTTGTGCAAAGTTATTATTTTTTTACTTCTTATAAACGCTTATTCGTCATAAGAAAATTATAATTTTTTTTAACACATTATTATGCATATTATCAAACTTAGTGCCATCGATTCTACCAATACGTTTTTAAGACAATTGAGTAGTAAAAAAAAGGTGCCTAATTACACAGTTGTTGTTGCAGAATCACAATTAAAAGGGCGAGGCCAAATGGGAACTACTTGGGATTCTCAATCTGGTAAAAACCTTATGGCTAGTGTGTTTGTAGATGTTTCACATTTGACTATAGATTATAGTTTTTGGATTAGCATGGTAACCTCGTTAGCCTTATCTCATACTTTAAAAGACTTCCAAATACGAAATGTAAAGATTAAATGGCCAAACGACATTTTGGCAGACCAGAAGAAAATTTCTGGAATTTTAATTGAGAATGTCATAAAAAATAATGCACTTCAAGCTACAATTATTGGTATCGGTCTTAATATTAATCAAGTCCATTTTGCTAATTTACCCTTAGCATCTTCGATGTTAAATGTTTCTGGTACACATTTTAATATTGATAATGTGCTACTAAAAGTTATTGAGCGCTTAAAGTATTATATGTCGCTTTTAAAAGAACAACGATTTGAGGAACTTAAAAAGTTATATGAAACCGAATTATTTAGAAAAGAAAAACCTTCTACATTTAAAGATGTAGAAGGCGTTTTGTTCTCTGGTTTTATAAAAGGAGTTTCAAATTCTGGTCATCTACAAGTGTTATTAGAAGACCATATTTTAAAAGAATTTGACTTAAAGCAAATACAACTCCTGTATTAGATTGCAGTTTGCATATTTGTAACTAAAGTTTCTATAAATTTGCTAATAGGTCCTTTAATCATCATTCCCATCATGGCATTGAATTCACCTTCGAAAACAAGGTCTACTTCACTTTTATTTGGTTCAGGCTCAGTAATGTTTGCAGTTAATGAAAAATCTAATTTACCACCTGCAGCTCCTAAAACTATTTTGTTTGGCGCCACAGCTTCTTTCTTTTTAAGAACAATTTCTGGCATTCCTTTAAGTGCAAATAGAAATTTATCTGTGTCTAACACCTCAAATTTACTAATGTTGTCAGGCATTAGTTTTTCAAAGTTTTTAACATCTGATAAAAAATTAAATGTTTCTTGAGTAGATTTGTTTATAGTTGTTTTAGGTGATACTAATTTCATGTGTATACTATTATTGTTTATGATGTTATAATCAAATAGCGTTCCATTCACTTGGATTTGCATTCCAAAGTGCCAAAACCTCTTGTTCTTTTGCTGTAATGTATTTTGTGTCTAGAGCTTGCTCTAATAGGTTATCATAATTACTCAATGTGTGAAGATCGATGTGTGCTTCTTCAAAATTGTTTTTAGCCACTTCAAATCCATATGAAAATATAGCGACCATGCCTTTGACGTTAACATTGGCTTCTTTAAGTGCTTTTACTGCATTAAGGCTACTTTTTCCGGTACTTATTAAATCTTCAACGACAACTACATTTTGACCAGACTCTATAAAGCCTTCAATTTGATTTTGTCGCCCGTGAGATTTAGCTTCAGGTCTTACATAAATAAAAGGTAAACCTAAATATTCAGCAACTAGCATTCCAATTCCAATTGCACCAGTGGCAACACCTGCAATCACATCTACTTTTCCGTAGTGAGATTCGATGTGCTTCGCCATTGTTTCTCTAATGTAATTTCTAATTGGAGGAAATGAAAGTACGATTCTATTATCACAATATATTGGTGATTTCCAACCTGAAGCCCATGTAAATGGGTCATTAGGTTGCAGTTTTATAGCGTTAACTTGTAATAAAACTTCAGCGGTTTGTTTGGCAGTTTCTTTATCAAAAATCATGTTGTAAAACTACGCTTTTTTTGAAAAAGAATTTCAGAAATTAAAATAAAATTAATTTAAAAATAAGCGGTCATCTCTATAAAAATTATACTTTTACTATACTAAATCCTACATATATTAGACGATGCAATATATTTTTGTAAATGATAAGCCAATACTATTAACAACTAAAGTTGAAAAAGAAGATGGTTTTAAAAATTACCTTCTTAAAAGCGTTAATATTGGTAAAGTAATCAAGAAACTAAACTCTACAAATTTAGAAGCTGTTAGACTTATTGGTAAAAATGAAGAAAAACTACTAAGTAAGTTTTTAAAACTGCTGCCAAATGTTATTGCTGGAGGAGGAAAAGTTTATAACTCTAAAGGCGAGATTCTTTTTATATTCCGAAATAATAAGTGGGATTTACCAAAAGGAAAAACTGAAAAAAAGGAAACTATTGAAGAAACCTCATTGCGAGAAGTAGAGGAAGAAACAGGAGTACAAGGTCTCGAAATTGTTAAGCCTCTTGATACAACATATCACATTTTTAAACGTAACGGAAAACATAAAATTAAGGTAACGTATTGGTTTGAAATGAAAACCACATTTGAGGGAAAATTGTTTCCTCAAGAAAATGAGGGAATCTCTAAAGTAGAGTGGCTCTCACCAGAAGCGAGTATAAAGGCATTAGAAAATAGTTACGCTAACATTAAATTTTTAGTTAAATAAATTTGGGTAAACATTGGTTGCTTATTGTTCGTTTAAAGCCCTAATAGTGTTCAAGGAAATACAACCAATTCGTTTCAATACGTTGATAAAAGTTCACAAATTGTGTGTTACCTTCATAAATCTAGTAACAGTCTCAAAAAGTAAATCAGGAAAATTCTAGATTAATCTACTTAACAACGTATACAGGATATTGTAAATGTGACTTCTCATAGTGTGCACTTTGCTTATGTAACCAATCTAGCTGTGCATACCAATTTGCCGCAAAATCTTTATTTAAAGATTTTTTTAAATTAAAATCTATTTGCAATTTTGGATGACTTTTTAATAATTGTAGCGCTTTATCTTCCCATACATAAGGAGAAAACCCTTCTTTTTGTTGTAAGATGGTATCGAAAAAATTCCAGCTAAAAAATGAATCTGGAGCTTGAGGTTCTAAGGTTTCCAATAAATATCTCATGCCATTTTGATTCGTGTCAATACGATAATCTCCTTTATAAAATAGTTTTTGTTCTTCGAAAACATCTAACGCCACATTATAATGAGAATAATGACCTTCATACGCTTGTTTTCTCGTCTCATAGCTTTTAATTTTATAGGACTTAACCGTAACTGTTGTGTCTCTTTTGAAACGAGTCATTTCAATGTTATTCAGTTTTAAAAGTTCAATCACTTGCCACCAACCTTGTGGTATTATATAGGCTTCAGGAATCTCAATATCTAAAGTCGACATCATGTAATTTTTATAAGTCACTGGTTTAGTAAATGGCTTAGAGGCGTCATATTTTAATCGTTTTGCACCTGTAAATTTACTTTCAATCATCGCGCCTTCATAGCCTTTAAAGTTAAGAGTTGAGGTTTTAGTCGTGTCAATCGTCCATTGTAAAGGGTATGTGTTTTTACTACGCAAGGTGGTAATAGCGTTTTTTCGCAAAGCGGAAATGTGCTTACCTTCACTCTCAGTGATTTCTATCATACTTTTCATAAGTTCATAAGTACCTTCAACACGTTGTTTATATGGTTTTAACATATGAGTTTCTACCATCATACCTAAAGTATTCCATAAAGTAGTATAACCTGTAGAATAGCGAGGAGAATCCATAAATTGACTAAAGCCTTCTTCTGGAGTTCTATTAAACACATTAACATAAGGTGTAATATCCCATTCTTTTTTCGCGAGTTTTTGTTCTAATTGTGGCATCATTTTAGTGTGGAGAAAATCTCCTAATTCTCCTCCTAATTTATTATGCTGTGTAAATAAATGCGTTAAAGTATATTGATAATCGGCACCATTGCTTACATGGTTGTCAATAAAAACATCTGGTTTGAGTAAATGAAAGATTTTTGCAAAAGTTCTAGCGTTTTTTGTGTCCGATTTTATAAAATCCCTATTCAAATCAAAATTACGAGCATTCCCTCTAAACCCATAAGATTCGGGGCCGTTTTGATTGGTTCTAGTTGATGAATTTCGATTTAAACTTCCACCTACATTATAGATAGGTATTGTAACTAATACAGTAGATTTAGGCATGCTAATTTTGCCTTGTACAATATCTCTAAAAAGCATCATCGTGGCATCAATACCGTCAGATTCTCCTGGATGAATCCCATTATTAATTAAAAGGATGCGCTTGGAGGTTCTAATTTCAGAATAATTAAAATTAGCATCAGGATTGAGGGTTATGATATGAAGCGGTTTGCCAGAATCTGTGTCACCAATACTATCTATTTTTACTTCGGAAAATGCACTAGCTAAGTTCTCGTAAAATGCAATGGTTTCATTATATGTTGCAGTCTCTAATCCTTTTGATTTTTCAAATTGAGTTGTAAAATCGGGAACATGGTGATTAGAATTTGATGAACAAGACCAAGTTAATACGGTTAAAATGCTAAAAACAAAACAGGTAAGGTGTTGTTTTTTATGTAAGTAGTGAGAATTGTTCATATATTGTTCATTTCTTTATAGTGGTCACTTTTAATTATTTCAAAGTTAAACTAAATTTGATTTATCCTTTTAAACTAATAGCTAAATGAAAGTTTTTATCCTTCCTTATGGGAAAATAAATATCCTTCAAGATAATATTGCCGAAATTATCATTAATCAAGGTATTGTTATGGATACTAAAATGGTAAATCACTACCATGATTTTTTATTAGAAAATTTAAAAAGCCCTTTTTCTTTATTGGTTAATAAAGAACATTCCTATTCTTATAAATTCGATGCGCAACTTCAAATAGCTAACTTAAAAGAAGTTAAGTCTATGGCTGTAGTTATTTATAATTTAAGTGCCGAAATGGGAACTCAAATTCTTATCGACATCAATAAAGGTAACAACTGGAATATAAAGCTATTTAAAGAAAGACAAGAGGCTTTAGATTGGTTGTTAAATGACGCAAATAAAAAAAATGTAGTGTAATTTCTTTACTTATTTTATTTAATTTAGCGGCTTCTTAATTTATACCAATGTCACAAACTACAAATACTATTTTGATGATTCGTCCTGTTAATTTTAGGATGAACGAACAAACTGCAGTTAATAATTATTTTCAAGAAGATCTTGATATCAAAAATGCCGAAATTAACGCAAAGGCGCAAGTAGAGTTTGATCATTTTGTTGATAAGTTGAGAGCGGTTGGTGTGCAAGTTATTGTAGAGCATGATGATAAATTAGCCGATACTCCAGATTCAATTTTTCCTAATAATTGGGTGAGTTTTCATGAAAATGGAGATGTTGGACTTTATCCAATGTTTGCCAAAAATAGAAGGCAAGAAAGACGAGATGAAGTTTTTATAAGACTTGAACAAGATGGATTTAAAATTAATAATATTATAGATTATACAAGCGCAGAAGACGAAGGCTTTTTTCTAGAAGGTACAGGTAGTTTATGTCTAGATAGAACCAATGCAAAAGCCTATTGCGCCTTATCGCCTAGAGCCGATGAAGAGTTGTTTATTGAGTTTTGTGAAGATTTTGAGTATACTCCTGTAGTTTTTACTGCAAACCAAAACGTTGATGGTAAGCGTTTAGCTATTTATCATACCAATGTAATGATGTGCTTAGCCGAGCGGTTTTCGGTAATTTGTTTAGATACAATTGATGACAAAAAAGAACGAAAAAATGTGATCAAAAATCTAAAGCAAGACGGTAAAACAATCATAGAAATTACCGAAAAACAAATGCACCAATTTGCTGGTAATATGTTACAAGTAAAAGGAACTAACAATCAACGATACTTAGTAATGAGTAAAGCTGCTCATGATAGTTTAACTCCAAAACAAATTGCAGATATTGAGAAATTTTGTCCAATTTTATCGAGCTCTCTAGAAACCATTGAAACTTGTGGAGGAGGCAGTGCTCGTTGTATGATGGCTGAGGTTTTTTTACCTAAAAATTAGTCACGTATATTAAATATGTAGCCGCCTTTTTTTGCTCCCCAAATGTGTTCATCTTTGTCGTCAAACCCTCTATCCCAAGAGATGATTTTGTCTTCCATAATTTCAACTTCACTTGTGGCATAAGATGCGCCATAAAGAGAGCTTTCACAGGTTTTGTTTCCAGTTTCTCCTTTAAAATAATTAGGTTCTATACGTTTTAAGATGACTTCACAGCCGTCCTTTTTGATCACATCATCCATAGTAAGTGTATCGAATGTTTCAGGAGATTTCCATTTTCCAATCCAAAGCGAATCGTTCTCTATCGTGTAAATGGCAGAGCTATATAAACTATCATTTAATTGCGAAACTTCGTATATACGCTGCCTATAAGGCTTGTCTTGTTTTGAGCTAAGTGCTTGCTCAACATACAAGAAATTTCCTTTGTCTTTCCAGATGGGATACATGTGAAGCGAAATATTAAAATAGGTAGAATCTACCTGTGATTGAATTTCAGAATCAAAAGATCCTTGCATCAATGCGAAAAGTTCTGGTAAGTGATTGGTAATTATGTTTTCTTCGGAAATTTTAGTGTCTTTGTTTTTACAGCTAAACACAGAAAATAGGAGACTTAATAAAATTAATCTATACATTATAAGTGGTTTTGACAGTGATGAAGATACCAAAAATAATGATATGTGATTAGAGATTAAATAGGTTTAATTATTAGGCTCTATCTTAGGGAGTTCAACATAAAATTTAGTTCCTATTCCAGGCGTGCTTTCTACCCAAATTCTACCATTATTAAGTTCAACTAACTCTTTACAAATTGTTAAGCCTAGACCTGTACCTTTTTCATTACTTGTACCTCTTGTTGTATACGTACCACTTTGAAATAACTTGTCTATATTTTCTCTAGAAATTCCAACTCCTGTATCTTCAATACAAATTAAGCTCTTTCCGTTTAAGTCAGAATTTGAAACCGTAATAGTATCACCAACACGCGTAAACTTTACAGCATTTGTAATTAGGTTTTGAACTACAATTTCAATCATACTTTTATCAGCATAGATAAAATCTCTATGCGACTCATCTATAAGTACAATACGTTTTTGTTCAACTTTTTGTTCAACTAAGCTTATTTTGTTTCTAAAAATATCTTGAATATTAAAAAGTTCAGCTTTAGGTTCTAAGTTTTGCATTTGAGACTTCGACCAATTTAAAAGATTGTAAAGTAATTGAGAAGCACTATCTGCATTTTCACTGAGTTCTGGGACTAGGTCATAAAACTCTTCTCGAGAAATGCTATCTTCTTTTAATAAATCTATAAATCCTTTAATAGAAGAAATAGAATCTTTTAAATCATGTGATACAATTGAAAATAATCTATCTTTTACACTGTTCACTTCTTCAAGATGTTTGGTTTGTTGCGCAAACTCTCTGTTTTTTAGGTTAATTTCTTTGTTCTTATCTCTAAGTTCTTGATTAAATTTTATAGTGTTTTTTCGTTTCAAATAGATTAATAATAATATCGTTGATACAATTAAAAATGCTGCTCCTAAAACATATGAAATTGCTTTAAGCTTTTTAAACTCAATGGCTTCTTTTTCATCTTGCTCTTGTATTGCTATAGTATTAAAGTCTTTAAGATCTTCTACAGGCTCTACTTCAATAGGTTCAGTAATTACAGGAATTACAGGCTGAGTCTCTTTGTCTAGTTCACGTTTTAAATTATAGTATTTGCTTTGCCAAAAAAACGCATTTTGAAACCTACCTTTTGTAGAATCTAGTTGTTTATGTAGGTTGTAGTTTTTAAGAAGTTCTGGCTTATTATCAATTTTAGTAGCAATGGCATAAGCTTCATTCACCTGGATTGTAGCTGTTTTTAAATAACCTTGTTGAATATTTAATTCACTAACAGCATTTAGAGCTCTTAACACTCCATCGTCATTCTTTATTTTTCTATTAAATTTTAAGCCTTGTACTAAGTATTCTGCAGCTTTATCATAATCTTTAAATCGTAAATATTCTGCGCCAATTCGAGGTAATATTTCCCCTTTAAGTGTTTGGTCTGTTTTTGGGTTGAGGAGTTTTAATACTTTTTCGTAGTACTCAATAGCTTTTCTATGTTCTTTTCTTTCAGAATATAATGTAGCAATGTTACGAGTAGACGTTTTAATGCCTAAACTGTCTTTCAATTGTTCTCTAACACCTAGTGCTTTTATATTAAACTCTAAAGATTTATCTACTTGTTGAGTGTTATAATAAGCTTCTGCAAGATTGTTATAAGCAGAGCTTAGTTCGTTTTTAAGATTTTTAGTTTCAAAAATTTGTATCGCAGATAATGAGTTTTGTAAACCAACACCATAATTACCACGCTTAATTTCAATTAAACCAATACTGTTATTTACTTTGGCAATTCCTAAGGTGTCGCCTAATTGACTATAATACCTGCGAGATCTATTATAACCATCTATAGCGTTGTAATAATCTTCATTGTAAGCGTATATTAAAGCTTTATAATAGTTAACTTCTGCAATGCCTTTGGTGTGATTTAAAAACTTAGTTAAGCGTTCTGTATTATCAATATAAGTAAGGGCTTTTTTGTAACTTTTTGCTTCGTAGAGTGCTTTAACTAATCGTAAAGAGGTTTCAACTTTTGATGAGTCTTGTTTTTGATAAGCTAATTCCACAGTAAGACTGTCGATCTCATTTGTTTGGGAAAAACAAAAAAGCGACATACATAAAACAGCTAATGTGATTAACTGCTTCATTTTTTAATTAGGGTATCAACAATTGCAAAATTATTTGCACACGAAACTTCCTTTGTAGCTAGGTAGTTATGGTGTAAAAATAATAGAGTCAATCTCGATAAAGATTGATTATTAAATTTCATCAACGTTTGGGACTTTGATTAATAGCAATTCAAAAATGTGAAAAAAGCTTCTTAAACCCTAATTTTTAGGTTTTAATACCTATAAATTAGTTAAAGTGAGTCTTGAAAAAATTAAAAACATCGACGAATAGATAAACGGTAAAAATCATGGAAAAACAGCACTTTTATCGATAAAATGCATGGCAAAGTTTGTGTGAAATATAAATTACTAGTTGTTAGTTAGTTGTTATTAAATACATCTAGAGCGGGTAAAACCTTATGGTCAAAGTCAAATAGACATTGGTTTTCCCATGCACTTCCGCCAGATACACTTATATCATTATTGGGAAATGTAACCCAGTCTGGAGCCCAATAACAAAATCCTATTCCTCGATGGTCTGGGATATTTTTAATGATAGAAATCAACCATTCTAAATATGCTTTTTGGCCTTCTGGTGTTGGTGAGAATTCTGGTATCGTTTGATTTAAACTTCCAATATAATTAGTTTGGTTGTCGTCCCATTGCAATGTAAAAGGGTAAGCAACTTCTACTAATAAAATATCTTTTCCGAAGGTAATAGCAAGCATATTAAGCGCATTAGCAACAAGGTTGAGGTCTTTGGTTTGGTATTGTGGATAATAGGACAACCCAATAATGTCGAAATCTATTCCAAAAGGTGCCAGTTCATTAAAAAAGTAGGTAGACTCTTCAACATTAGAGTGATGTAACATAATTTTGACGTTACCGTCTGTATCCACTTCCCTAACAGCTCTAATGGCTTCTCGAACTAGAGCTGCATAATTCCCCCAATTGTTAGAAAACGCGTCCCATACTTTTCCGTGATTCCAAAGAAATCCACTATCGGTTTCATTACCTATTTGAATAATTTCGGGCAAGGTGTTTTGATTTTTTAATTGAGTAACAACATCTTTTGTATAAGAGTAAATGGCAGTTCTTAACTCTTCTTGAGTCATATTTTGCCATGCTGCAGGAGGAGTTTGAGTTCCTGGATCTGCCCAAAAATCGCTGTAATGAAAATCTAATAAAAAACTAGAACCAGCATTTTTAATTCGAGTAGCGTAAGCTTTAACATCACTTAACGTGTTTTCTCCATTATGCGATGTATGCCATAGTTTGAGCCTTATGAGATTGGTTCCTTTTGATGTGACAAAGTTTAATAAATCAACAGGAGTGCCATTGGTGTCTCTATAAGTTACATTATAATTCTCTAATTCAGATTGAAACGATAAATCCATTCCTTTATAAAACATAGGTTCTAGATCTGGAGGTGATACCTCTTCATCAATGGTATTATCAGAAGAACTACAAGCAGTAATTAGAATAGATAGCAGTAAAAACATCATATATTTCATATTCAAATGTAACATATTTACATCGTAAATTTAATAAAAAGTCTATCTTTGCAGACTTAAAATCTATACCAAAATGAATCTTCAGGAGACACTCTCAAAAAACGTAAAACAGGCTATTAAAACTGTTTTTGACGCAGAATTAGAATCGGTAGAATTTCAAGCAACACGTAAAGAATTTGCTGGAGATATTACTGTAGTTGTATTTCCAATGTTGAGAGTGGTAAAGGGAAATCCTGTTCAAATTGGTGAGCAAATTGGACAGTTTTTAGTAGACCATGTTGAAGAAGTAAAAGCCTTTAATGTGGTTAAAGGATTTTTAAATATAGAAATACATGATGCTCATTATATCAACTTTTTTAATAGTATAAAAGCTAATTCTCAATATGGATTTGTGACTCCAAATTCCAAAGGAAAAGCAGTCATGGTAGAATATTCATCACCAAACACCAATAAACCTTTGCATTTAGGTCACATTAGAAACGTAATTTTAGGTTACAGTGTATCTAATATTTTGAAAGCTTCAGGTAAAAAAGTGTATAAAACTCAAATTATTAATGATCGAGGCATTCACATCTGTAAAAGTATGTTGGCTTGGAAACGCTTCGGAAATGAGGAAACTCCACAATCGTCTGGACTAAAAGGCGATAAGCTTGTTGGGAATTACTATGTGAAATTTGATCAAGAATACAAAGCTGAAATACAACAGCTTATTTCCGAAGGACAAACCGAAGAAGATGCTAAAAAAAATGCACCCATTTTATTAGAAGCACAAAACATGCTTCGCAAATGGGAAGCAGGTGACAAGGAGGTTTATGCATTATGGGAAACCATGAATGGTTGGGTTTACGAAGGTTTTGATGCCACTTATAAAAGTATAGGTGTAGATTTTGATACATTATATTACGAAAGTCAAACCTATTTATTAGGAAAAGAGTTTGTTGAAGAAGGCTTGAAAACAGGTGTTTTTATAAAAAAAGAAGATGGTTCTGTTTGGTGTGATTTAACCGAAGAAGGTCTAGATGAAAAAATTGTATTGCGTAGTGATGGTACAGCAGTTTATATGACTCAAGATATTGGTACAGCAATTCAACGTGTAAAAGATTTTCCTGATGTTGGAGGTATGGTTTACACGGTTGGTAACGAGCAAGAATATCATTTTCAAGTACTATTCTTAATTATAAAAAAATTGGGGTTTGATTGGGCAGATAATTTATACCATTTAAGTTATGGTATGGTAGATTTACCGTCAGGAAAAATGAAAAGTAGAGAAGGTACAGTTGTAGATGCAGATGATTTAGTAGATGAAATGGCACAGACTGCTGGTGAGATTTCTGAAGAATTAGGAAAACTAGATGGCTATTCTCAACAAGAAAAACAAGATCTATATAAAACCATAGGTTTAGGAGCTCTAAAATATTTTATACTTAAAGTAGATCCGAGAAAACGAATTTTGTTCGACCCTAAGGAGTCAATCGATTTTCAAGGTAATACAGGTCCGTTTATTCAATATACATACGCTAGAATACAATCTATTTTAAGAAAGTCTAATGTTGATACTCATGTTAATTTTAATGAAAACGAAGTAACTTTGCATGATAAAGAAAGAGCCCTTTTAAAACAACTGGAGCTATTTCCAGAGGTTATTCATAATGCTGCAGATAATTATAGTCCAGCATTAATTGCTAATTATACTTACGATTTAGTAAAAGAGTTTAATTCATTTTATCAAAATGTATCCATTTTAGGAGCAGATACCGAAACCGAAAAAGTATTTAGGGTGCAGTTGGCACAATGTGTTGCTAATACAATCAAAAATGCATTTGGCTTATTAGGTATTAATGTGCCTGAACGTATGTAATTATATTGTTTTTACAATTTTTATAAGAGGTGAAAAATATCATATAGTAGTGTAATAGCTTTACTCTAAAATCTTAATAAAATGTTAAATTAAGATTTTAGAAAACCGCATGTATAATTTTCTCGTAAGTGTTTGTGCCTTTCCTCAAGAGGTAATAATTAACCTTTAATCAAACACTAATCAAATGAAAAACAAAATTACTCTTGTTATTGCATTCGCAGTAACTTTACTTGTTTCATTTAATTCATTCTCGCAAGTTGTAACTAGCGGTTTGGATGATGGATCTGACGGAACATTGCGAAACGAAATCGCAGACACAGCTCCTGGCGGAACAATCACCTTTGCGCCAGCAGTAACTACAGTAACTTTAAATAGTGAATTAACAATAAGTAACGATCTTACTATAGAAGGTACATCTGTAACTACTGTAACAATTGATGCTAATTTTAATGGTAGGGTTTTTAACATTTCCGCAGGAAATGTAGTATTAAACAACTTAACACTTACAAATGGAGTAGCTCCAGATGGTGGTGCTATTTATATGACAACTTCTAATGTTACCATCAACGATTGTATTATTACAAATAATGTTGCTAATGCTACAGGGTCTCCAGCAGGTTCTGGAGGAGGAATTTTTAATGACGTAGGAGGAATTCTTGTGGTTAATGATACCGAAATATCTTCTAACACAGCAAACAGAGCTGGTGGAGGAATTGAAGATAAAACTGCTGGTGGAGCAACAATTACAACAACATTAAATAATGTATCGCTCTTAAATAACAATGCAGGAGTTGCACCAGCAACAGCAGCGCCAGGAAATGGTGGTGCAATTCACGTGTCTAGTAATGGTTCTGTAACTATTAATGGAGGAAATGCAAGTGGAAATATAGCAGCTCTAGAAGGTGGAGCCTTATGGAATGGCATGGGAACAATGACTGTTGACGGAATGATGATTGACGGAAACGATGCGCAAGGTGATAGTGGTGATAATGGAGGAGGAGGAATCTTCAATAATGGAGGTGCTTTAATCGTATTGCCAGGAACAACAATAACAAACAATACAGCCTCAGGAACATTGGGTTCTGGTGGTGGAATTTTCACATTAACTCCAGGAACATTAAATGTTGATGGATTAACCATAGAAAATAATACAGCAAACAGAGCAGGTGGAGGAATTGAAATAAATTCAGCATCTGGAGAGACATATACCTTTAATAATGTAACATTAAATGCAAACACAGTAAATGGACCAGCACCTGGAAATGGTGGTGGACTTCATATTTCTGGAGCAGGAGATGTTGTTTATAATTCTGGTGCAGTAACAAATAATACAGCCTTTGAAGGTGGTGGTTTATGGAACAGCATTGGTACAATGTCTGTAAACGGAACAACAATCACAGGAAACACAGCAAACGGAGACGTTACAGGTGGTGGTGGATTATTCAATAATGGAGGAACACTAAATGTTGATGTTGCTACTACACTTACAGGAAACATAGCAAGTGCTGCAACTCCTGGCGGACGTGGAGGAGCAATCTTCAATAATACAGGAGGAAGTCTAAATCTAGCAACTGGCTTAACTATTTCTGGAAATTTCGCAAGTAGAGCTGGTGGAGCGATAGAAGATTCTTCAAATGGATTATTAATTCTTAATGGAGTTAATTTATTAGGGAATTCTGCAGGTGTTGATATTGGTTTAGGTAATACAATTACTGCAAATCCAGGTAATGGTGGAGGTGTTCACTTATCAGGAACAACTAGTGCTACCGTTTTTGGATTTGGTCAAATTTCTAATAATCTAGCAGCTCAAGAAGGTGGTGGACTTTGGAATAACCAAGGAACTATGGATGTTAGTTTAACAATCATGGATGGTAACATTGCCTCAGGTAATGATGCTACCGATGGTGGAGGAGCAATTTTCAACAATGGCGGAACACTTATTGTTGGTAGTGGAAACGCAATATCTAATAACGTTGCTAATGGGACATCAGGTTCTGGTGGAGCAATTTTTAGTACAGATGGTGTTGTAACAATTTCAGATGCTGTTTTAGCTTTTAACAGTGCAAATAGAGCAGGTGGAGCAATAGAAATTATTGATGGTTCTATTAATATCTTCGGAAACTTTAATATTAGTTCAAATAATGCAGGTTCAGCGCCAGGAAATGGAGGTGGGTTGCACATTAGTGGTAATGCAGATGCAACTATTACAGACGGATCATTTAACAACAATGTCGCTTCACGTGAAGGTGGAGCACTTTGGAATAATGTTGGAACAATGACTGTTGATGGTACAACTATCGATTCAAACGATGCACAAGGTGCAGGAGGTGACGATGGTGGAGGAGGAATCTTCAATAATGGAGGTGCTTTAATCGTATTGCCAGGAACAACAATAACAAACAATACAGCCTCAGGAACATTGGGTTCTGGTGGTGGAATTTTCACATTAACACCAGGAACATTAAATGTTGATGGATTAACCATAGAAAATAATACAGCAAACAGAGCAGGTGGAGGAATTGAAATAAATTCAGCATCTGGAGAAACATATACCTTTAATAATGTAACATTAAATGCAAACACAGTAAATGGACCAGCACCTGGAAATGGTGGTGGACTTCATATTTCTGGAGCAGGAGATGTGGTTTATAATTCTGGTGCAGTAACAAATAATACAGCCTTTGAAGGTGGTGGTTTATGGAACAGTGTTGGTACAATGTCTGTAAATGGAACAACAATCACAGGAAACACAGCAAACGGAGACGCTACAGGTGGTGGTGGATTATTCAATAATGGAGGAACATTAAACGTTGATGCTACAACTACACTTACAGGAAATATAGCAAGTGCTGCAACTCCTGGCGGACGTGGAGGAGCAATCTTCAATAATACAGGAGGAAGTCTAAATCTAGCAACTGGCTTAACTATTTCTGGAAATTTCGCAAGTAGAGCTGGTGGAGCAATAGAAGACAGTTCAAATGGAACATTAACTTTAGATGGTGTTATTTTAACAGCAAATGCCGCAGGTGTTGATATTGGTTTAGGTAACACAATTACTCCAAATCCAGGAAATGGAGGAGCAATTCACTTATCAGGAACAACAAGCGCCACAATAAATAACAGTACAATTACATTAAATTTAGCAGCATCAGAAGGTGGTGGTCTATGGAATAATTTAGGTACCATGACTGTTGATAATACTCTAATTGATGCTAACGATGCTCAAGGTGATCCAGCAGATAATGGTGGTGGAGGGATCTTCAATAATGGAGGAACTTTGGTTGTGCAAAATTCAACAACAATCACAAATAATTTAGCTTCTGGAGCTTCAGGTTCTGGTGGTGGAATTTTCTCTACCGACGGAAATGTAACTGTAAACACCTCATGGGTTGCTTACAATACATCAAATCGTGCTGGTGGAGGAATAGAGTTAATTGAAGGAGATTTAAACCTTATAAATACTACTCTAGATTTCAATACAACAGGTTCAGCCCCAGGAAATGGAGGTGGCTTACACATCTCAGGATCAGCAGATGTAGTCATTTTAGGAGGTACCGTAAACAGTAATGTTGCTACTCGTGAAGGTGGTGGATTATGGAATGGTTTAGGAACCATGACTGTAAGTGGTACTGTGATAGATAGTAACGAAGCTCAAGGTGCAGCAGCAGATGATGGTGGAGCAGGAATTTTTAATAATGGAGGTACTTTAAATGTTCAAAACGGAACAACAATTACTAATAATACAGCTTCAGGAACTTCTGGTTCTGGTGGTGGAGTTTTCTCTACAGATGGTGTTGTTACTATTGATGCTTCGGAAATATCAACTAACACTTCAAATCGAGCAGGTGGTGGAATTGAAATTATTGAAGGTACATTAAACGTTACCAATTCAATAGTAAACTCTAATACTACAGGTTCAGCTCCAGGAAATGGTGGAGGACTTCATATTACAGGTGCAGCTAATTCTAATATTACTGGAGGAACATTTAATAGTAATACTGCTAACAGAGAAGGTGGTGGATTATGGAATGGATCTGGAATAATGACTGTAGATGGAACAGAAATAGATGCGAATATTGCAAGTGGTCCAGCAGCAGATGATGGTGGAGCAGGAATCTTTAATAATGGTGGGACGTTAATAGTTCAAAACGGAACATTAATTACAAATAATATGGCTGACGGAACTTCTGGTTCTGGAGGTGGTATTCAAAATGTATCAGGAGGAAATGTTACTGTTTCTAACACTACAATTTCAGGAAATACGGCTAACCGAGCAGGTGGTGGAATTGAAGATAATTCTACGATGGCATCAGGTACGTTAATTTTCACAAATGTTACTTTAAATAATAATTCAACAGGAAGTGCACCAGGAAATGGTGGTGGTTTACATATAACAGGTCCTGGTAATGCTACAATTTCAGGAGGAACAACAAATGGAAATACTGCTGCTAATGAAGGTGGAGGTCTGTGGAATGGATCTGGTTTGATGACAATTATTGATCATACAATTGATGGAAATATAGCGTCAGGTAATGACGATACAGTTGCAGGTGCTGCAGGTGGTGGTGGAATTTTTAATGAAGGTGGTACACTTGATATTTCAGGAGCAACTTCAATTACTAATAATAGTGCAAATGGTGCTCAATCAACAGGTGGTGGTATTTTAAATGCTGCAGGTACTTTAACTGCAAATGGTGCCACTATTATGGATAATCAAGCAAATCGTGCAGGTGGAGGAATAGAAACTAATGGAGGTGGAGCAGTAATGCTTACCAATGTGACTTTAGATTCTAATGATGCTGGAGTAGTTACTGGACCAGGTGCACCAGGAAATGGTGGTGGATTACATGTAAGTGGAAACAGTATAGTTAATGTTACAGGAGGAACTACAAACGGTAATACTGCTGCTTCAGAAGGTGGTGGATTATGGAATGGTTCTGGAACAATGACTATAGACAGTTCAACTCTAGAAAACAACACAGCAAGTGGTGATGATGCCGATAATGGAGGAGCAGGAATCTTTAATAATGGTGGTACACTAATCATTCAAAATGGTGTATTAATTACAAGTAATTTAGCTGATGGTACTTCAGGTTCTGGTGGCGGAATTCAAAATGTAGATGGTGGATCTGTAACAGTTTCAGATTCTGAAATTTCTGGAAACTCTTCTAATAGAGCAGGAGGAGGTATTGAAGATAACTCGTCTAATGGAGTAGGTACAATAACACTTACTAATGTTACTTTAGATAACAATACAACAGGTAGTGCGCCAGGAAATGGTGGTGGATTGCATATGACAGGCCCTGGAAATTCTACAATAACTGGAGGAACAGTAAATGGAAACATTGCTGCTTTAGAAGGTGGTGGATTATGGAATGAAGCTGGTACTATGACAGTTGATAATGTAACTATTGATAACAATACCGCAAACGGAGCAATGGCAAACGAAGGTGGAGGAGGTATCTTCAACGCTGAAGGAATAGTAATTGTTCAAAACGGTACAGTAATTAGTAATAATGATGCTGCAGGTGCTTTGGGATCAGGTGGTGGAATCTTAAATGATATGGGAACACTAACTGTTATGGATTCTGAAATAAGCAATAACTCATCTGTTAGAGCAGGTGGAGCTATTGAAGAAAATTCAATCTCTGGAAGTATTTTAACAATAACAAATACTAATCTTCTTAATAACACTACAGGTGCTGCTCCAGGAAATGGAGGAGGTTTACATATAACAGGACCTGGTGATTCTGTTATTACTGGAGGTATGGTAAATGGTAATACTGCAGCAAGAGAAGGTGGTGGTTTATGGAATGGTGCTGGTGTTATGACATTAGATGCTGTAACTATAGATTCAAATATCGCTCAAGGTCCAGATGCAAATCGTGGAGGAGCAGGAGTATTTAATAATGGTGGAACTTTAAATGTATCAAACGGAACCGTAATTTCTAACAATATATCTAATGGAGCTTCAGCTTCTGGTGGTGGATTGTTAAGTACTGCTGGTGATGTAACGGTTACAAATTCTATTTTTGATTCTAACTCAGCAAATAGAGCTGGTGGAGCAATAGAAATCATTGATGGAACTTTAACATTTACAAATTCTGTAATGAGTGGTAATGATGTTAATGGAGGAGCAGGAACTCCAGCACCTGGAAATGGTGGTGGATTACATGTTACTGGAACTTCAGGTACAGTTACTATCTCTACAAGTACAATCACAGGTAATGCTGCTGCAAATGAAGGAGGCGGATTATGGAACCAAAATGGAACTGTAATGAATGTAGCTACCTCTACAATAGATAATAATACTGCTGGAGAAGGTGGAGGAATCTACAATAACTCTGGTGCTATCACCACTGTAATGACAAGTACAATTTCTAGTAATTCTGCAACTATATCAGGAGGTGGATTAACTAATAATGGTGCTAGTCTTGATTTAAATGCTGTGACAGTTGTGATGAATTCTTCTACAGGAGTAGCTGGAGGTATTGATGCTGTTAATGAAGTAAGTATTAAAAATACTATTGTCGCTTTAAATACGGCTGCTTCTGGAACTGATGTTTCAGGAACATTGACCTCTAACGATTATAATTTAATTGGTACAGACGATTTAGCAATATTCACAGCACAGACTAATGATATTGTAGGTGTTGATCCTGTTGTTGGACCGTTACAAAATAATGGAGGTACAACAATGACGCACCAATTACTTGATGGTTCTCCTGCATTTGATGCTGGTGATTCTTTAGATACGTTTACAGATCAAATTGGTCAAGCTGTATTTGGTATGTCTCGTGACATTGGAGCCTACGAAGCTCAAGTTGCATTATCAGTTAATGATTTTAATGAAACAGATGTCTTAAGTGTATATCCTAATCCTTCAAAAGGAGTTTTCAATATTGAAATTGGAAATAATATCTCAGGAAACATAAACCTAAAAGTAATTTCTATTACAGGGCAACTTGTAAAAGAAACAACTTTAAATACAGGATTAAATACAATTGATATAAATGGTATGGCTTCAGGACTTTATATTTTGAATTTAACTTCAGATAATAGTTCTGTGACACATAAACTTATTTTAGAATAGTGGCTTAGTCCTCACTAGCTAAATTTTGTTTGAGAGCTACCGAAAGGTGGCTCTCTTTTTTATGTATATCATAAAACTGATGTTTGGTTAATAACGTAAATATTTATGATGAAAAAACTTAGCTTTATTATGTTTTGGGTACTGTTTATAAATAGTGCATACGGTCAAAAAATTGATAACCTTGTGTCTTATAGGGATTTGGATAGTGATCGTTATTTTAGATTTAATTACGACAATGATTATTTTGCATCAAGTGATAAAAATTATACACAAGGCTATAGCTTAGAGTTTATATCTCCTTTTTTTATAAAGAATCCTGTAAATTCAATTTTAATTAAACCAAAAGACTTTACTATAAAATATGGATTAGCAATTGAGCATATTGGTTTTACTCCAGATGAATATGAACTGCCAGATATTCAATTTGGAGATCGTCCTTTTGCAGCAGCAATTATGATTAAAAGCGCTGTGATTGGTAGGAGTACAGATAAAAAACTAAGGCTGCATTCGTCTTTAAATTTAGGTTTAATTGGTCCTGGAGCTTTTGGTGAGGAAATGCAAGTCGGAATTCATGAAGCTACAGGTAATACCATTCCTCTAGGTTGGAAACATCAAATTAAAAATGACCTGGTTCTAAATTATAACGTAGGAATTGAAAAACAGTTATTAAATTTTAGCAATATGATTGCGATGCAAGTTCAATCTAATCTAAATATAGGAACTTTGTTTACAAACGCTTCGGTTGGGTCTAATGTGATCTTCGGAAAGTTTAATAATTCATTTAATTCCGAAGAAAAAAAGAAAAATTTTCAAATCTACACGTATGCGCAACCCATTTTTAATGTTGTAGGTTATGATGCGACTTTGCAAGGTGGTGTATGGAATAGAAAAAGTGCGTATACAATTTCATCTAACGCTATTGAACGTTTTACATTTCAGTTTAATTATGGTGTAATTATACACACCAAAACTCTTTATTTTGAATACACACGTTCTAGTATTACAAAAGAATTTAGCTCTGGAGATACTGCAAAATGGGGTGGAATTCGTATTGGATTTACGTTTTAAAATTGACCTTTATGAGCAATTGCTTGTTTCACATGTGCTAAATGATGATTGCTATGCCAAGCATAAATGCCAATAGTTTCATCGATTCTAAAGCGTTTCCCATGCTCAGGATGTATAAATTCTCTTGAGAGTTCTTCTTTAGAAATGTGCTTTAATAATTGACCTAGTTTAGCATGTAGCCCTTTTAATAAATTTAAACTATGGTCTATATTGTCATCGTTACCATCGATAAGATGTGCCCAACGATCTTCAAAGTACGGTTTTATGATGGGATCATCTTCGGTGAGCGCTAATTTAAATCTTATTATAGAATTCATATGGCTATCTGCACAATGATGCACCACTTGTTTGATGTTCCAGCCTTCTGGTCTGTATTGCCAATTTAAACTATTTGTGGATAGATTTTTTGTGATTTTTTCAATTTCCGAAGGGAAATGCTCAATATCTGAAATCCATATATGTATCGTTTCAGAAGATATACAATTTGGCTTTTTAAATTCGCCAATTGGAAAGCGTAATTTGTATAAATCTTGTGTCGTCATGAGCGCTGTTTTAAAAACGTAATCTAAAGCTAATATTTGGTGTTATACCTAAAGATAAATTATCTATAGAAATGATGTCACCATCAGTGTTTTCTATATAATATGTGTTGATAATGTTTTGTCTATCAAAGAGGTTCCAGATAGAGGCTCCAATTGATGCATCTAATTTATTGGTGAATTTTAGCTTATAAGTTGCAGAGATGTCTGTTCTAAAATAATCACTTAATCGCGACCTGTTTGGTGTCCCATAATCAATTTGTGTAGTTGATTGATTTTGAGTTTCTAAAGGAATGGTTTGTGGTCTGCCAGAGTGCCAATTAAACCCGAAAGCAAATTTTAAATTATCTAAATCATAAGTGCTTGCAAAGGTCACAGCATGACGTACATCAATATTATTTGGAAACGGATTACCTGCATTTAAATTATCAAAAATATAATCGTTTTTACTAAAAGAATAACTTAACCATGTGCTGAAATAATCAAACTGTTTATTGATTAAAAAGTCAATACCTTTAACTTGATATTTGCCAATCTCCTCAACAAATTGAAACTGATTTTGAAACCCTTGACTTTGAGTTGTAATACCTTCTACATCCTTTATAAAGGCTTCTATACTTATTAGTAATTTATTTTTGTTGTAATGAATACCAGCTGCTGCTTGAGCACTTTTAATAATTGGGATATTGTCGTTGTTAGATAAAATCCATCGTCGTTTTTCAATCCCTAGAAAATCATTTTGTAAGTCTATAATTTGAGATGTGGTTTGACTTTTTAATTCGGATAAAAACTCTAATCTAAAATCATTATTTAATTTATGACTTACAGATAATCGTGGTTCAGTAAAAAACTCTGAGAATTTCTCAATAAAGTTAGTTCTTAAACCAATTCTTGCATAAGTATTTTTATTAACTGAGGTGAATTCTGCTTCGCCATAAATAGAATGGGTTCGTACAACTTCTCTAACAAAGTCTTCGGTGTTTGGGTTTTCGGTATCTTCTACATTGCTAATAATTACTTCACTAAATTGGTAGCCACCATGTAGTTTTAAATTATCATCGATATGATTTGTTGCGTTTATTTTTATCCCTAAATCGGTTACTTTATTATCTTGGTTGGTGCGTTGGTCATTTGCAATATTATAGTTGGTGGCTTTTAAGTCGTAACTTGTATAATGAAATTGAGCGGTTGTTGTGATTTTACTATTCCAGTATTTCAAATATTCAAATCCAGTAGCAAAATTACTTTGTTCTAATTCGTTTTTTAATGGAGTTCCAAAATCATCATTGGCATGTTGATCATAGCTTAATCTATTATTTATGGTTAAAAAATTAAATCGAAACTGATCTTGATCTGTAATATCATACAAAAATTTAGTAGCAATATCATAAAAGTAAAAGCGCTCGTTGTTTGAAATCACTTCGGAATTGCCTTGTTGCGGATTAGAAAAATCACTATCCTGAAACACACGTTGCAGGTATTGATCATAAGTTGGTGTAAAAATAAAATCGGTTATTGAACGCCTTGCAGAAATTTGAATTTCGGCATTGTCATCTAGCGGAACTTTAGCAAAACCATCGGCATTTATAAGATTAAAACCAGCTCCTGCTTTAAACTCTTGATCCAAACTATTTGAGAGTTGCATATCTATAACACTAGAAACACCATCACCAAATTTTGCACTAGTTCCATTTTTTGAGACATTAACTTCTTGAGTTAAATACGGGTTAAAAGCTGATACTAAACCAAAAAAATGTCCAGATTGATACATTTTAATGCCATCCCATAATATTAAGTTTTGATCGTGAGTTCCTCCTCGTACATTGATATTAGATACACGTTCATCAATACTTATTACTCCAGGTAAGGCTTGGATACTTTGTAAAACATCGGGCTCTATAAGTCCAGGAAGGATCCCGAAATCTTCAGTTTTAATATTAATTTTACCATCACTTCGTTTAGAAATGCCTTTGGTTAAAAAGTTGGTTATAACGACCTCTTCGAGCTTTTGAGTGATAAAATTACTAAATGGATTTGAGCGTTTAGAAATGACAACGCTGGTATCATTAAGGACGATGAAATCGAGATTTGTTTCAGATTTTAAATACTCTAATGTGGCTTCAAGCGTTAAAGTTTCCGAGGGAACAATAATATGTTTATCAACAATGGTTTGATCTAAAAAGGTGAAATTGATGCTAAATCGAGATTCTAATTGCGTAAGAATTTCTGCAAGCGGAAGTTTTGTTTTTAAATTTGATTGCGCAAAAGTGCTATTCAAACTTAAAAATAACAAGATTATAAAAAGATAGCGTACACTTTTTTTATTCACGTTTCAGGCTAATGATATTATCCGTTTTACTATACTTTAATTGCAAAGGTAAAGTAATAGATTTTAAGGCAATTTCAATATCATTATGTATAAAACTTCCAGTAAAATGTTGAGATGTGTTAATTGTGTTATATTCTATTGACACATTGTATTGTCTTTCAAACTCAGCAATAACCTTGCTGTAAGGTATACTTTTAAAAGTACTTTTGTGATCTAACCAAGAAGGGTGTTGTGTATTTTCTTTTTCGGTAGCAATATATTTCCCATCAATAATTAAAAACGAATCTCCTGGAAGGAGTGTTGTATTTTTTTCTTCGGAAGTCACGCCAACTTTTCCTTCGTAGCAAATAACTTCAAAAAAGTTATTACGTTGCTTCACATTAAATTGTGTACCTAGAACAGTTACGGTTCCCATTGTGGTTTTTACAGCGAATTTTTTTCCTTTAGCAACCTTAAAAAAAGCTTCTCCATTTAAGGTTAAATGACGATTGTCGTCCCAACTTGATGTGTTAAATGTCATTGTAGACATCGCATTTAATTGAACCTGAGAGGCATCTGGTAAAATAACTGATTTTTGTTGTGATGCAATGGTGTTGGACGTCGTATCTAAAGTTGTGGTGTAAAAATAAATGCCAAAGCAAACCACCAACATTGCTGCTATTTTTGTTAATGTAGCTAATAGTCGTTTTGGTTTCTTTTTTATTGTATTAATAGATTGCCAAACTTGTTCTAGAGCTTCATCTTCATTTGTTGTATCAGCTTTAAAGCCAGTTAGTTCTTGGTCTAATTTAATTAGACTTGGGTAGTCTTCAAGCTGTTTAAAAGCTTCAAGTTCTGTAGGGCTGAGGTTATGATCTAACCATTTTTGTATGAGGTCTTCTTTGTTCATTGTATTCTATTCAACTATATAACAGCTTACTATTTAAAATTCCTACCCTTTTGTGTTTTGTATTGAGTATTTAGTATTCGTTGTGAAGTTGTGGTTGTTTTATGGTTGCAAGAGTGCGAAACTGCAATCTAACTACTGTTAATTCATTTTAAAGCTCATCAATATCTTTACGTAACTTTTTTAAGGCTCCATAAATTCGTTTTTCTACTGCTTTTGTTGAAATGTCTAGTAATTGAGCTATTTCCTTAAACCGTTTACCTTCAACTCTGTTCATTAAAAAAGCAACGCGTTGCGCTTCTGTCAATCCAGCAATAGCTTTTTCTAATTTGTGTTTATATTCTTTTTCTTGAAGTAGAAATTCTGGATTTATATTCGTGCTATTTTTTGGAATTATTTTGCGATGTTTTAATACGACCTTTTGATGTGCATACTCATTTAGCATTAAGTTATTAGCCGTGGTAAATAAAAAACTTTTGGCTTTAGTTTGAGGTATTTTTGCACAATTTTCCCATAACTTCACAAATGCTTCTTGCATTTTATCTTGCGGATTTAAGTGATTACCAAATTTGTAATATAGAAAATCATGAAGGTCTTTAGAATATTTTCTAAAAATTGACGAGAACAGTCGTTCCTCGCAAATATGGTCCTTAAGTGGTTTTGACATTTGTGTTTTTGGTTGTGGCTAAGTTAGGAAAATGAAATCGAATTTGAAATGAAATCTCAAGGGAGAACGCTTCTTGTGTTGTAAATATCAGGATGTCAATACTTTTGGTGGTTATTTTAGTTTTTAAGATTTCCGAAGTAATTAGTAGGAGTTTTATCTTTTTAATTGTTTTATAAGAAATATAAGTGATCGTTAAGTAAACTTAACAGTTAGTTTTAGTTTTTAGTTGGTTAAAAAGGATTGTTGGTCATAGCAATCCTTTTTTTTTGTGTTTTATTTCTTCAAATGCACTTCATAAATACATCACAAATTGCTAAATTTGTGCCTTTAAAATTCAACAAGAATATGTTTAATAATTTAAGTGAAAAGTTAGATAAAGCGTTACACGTACTAAAAGGTCATGGTAGCATTACAGAAGTAAACGTAGCAGAAACCTTAAAAGAAGTTCGTAGAGCACTTTTAGATGCCGATGTTAACTTTAAAATTGCAAAAGAATTTACTAACAGAGTAAAGGAAAAAGCATTAGGTCAAGACGTATTGACGAGTTTACAGCCAGGACAATTAATGGTGAAACTTGTTAAAGATGAGCTAACTGAATTAATGGGTGGCGATGCCGAAGGTATCAACCTGTCTGGCAACCCAAGTGTTATATTAATGTCTGGTTTACAGGGTTCTGGTAAAACAACGTTCTCTGGTAAATTAGCCAATTACTTAAAAAACAAGAAAACTAAAAAACCTTTATTGGTAGCTTGTGATGTGTATCGTCCTGCTGCGATTGATCAATTACATGTTGTAGGAGATCAATTAAAAATTGAGGTGTATAGTGATAAAGGGAATAATGATCCTGTGGCCATTGCTCAAGCTGGTATAGCGCATGCAAAACAAAATGGTCATAACGTTGTTATTATTGATACAGCTGGTCGTTTAGCCGTTGATGAGGCGATGATGACTGAAATTTCAAATATTCATAAAGCCATCCAGCCGCAAGAGACGTTATTTGTTGTAGATTCTATGACAGGTCAAGATGCTGTAAATACGGCAAAAGCCTTTAATGATATTTTAAATTTTGATGGTGTTATCCTAACTAAACTCGATGGTGATACACGAGGTGGAGCAGCAATTTCTATTAAATCTGTTGTAAATAAACCAATTAAATTTATTGGTACAGGTGAGAAGATGGAAGCTATTGATGTGTTCTATCCGTCACGTATGGCAGATCGTATTTTAGGAATGGGTGATGTGGTGTCTCTTGTTGAAAGAGCCCAAGAACAATATGATGAAGAGGAAGCTCGTAAAATCCAGAAAAAAATTGCGAAGAACCAGTTTGGTTTTGACGATTTCTTGAAGCAAATACAGCAAATCAAGAAAATGGGTAACATGAAAGATCTAATCGGTATGATTCCTGGAGCAGGAAAAATGATGAAAGATGTTGATATCGATGATGATGCCTTTAAAGGTATTGAAGCTATTATTCATTCTATGACGCCTGCCGAACGTGCTACACCTGCATTAATTAATGCCAGTAGAAAAAAACGTATTGGTAAAGGATCTGGAACTTCAGTTCAAGAGGTGAACCAGCTTTTAAAGCAATTTAACCAAATGAGCAAGATGATGAAAATGATGCAAGGTGGTAAAGGAAAAGCGATGATGCAAGCCATGAAAGGTGCGAGATAGTAACGTTGTACGTTCTTAAAATTTAATAGAATTAAACTGAGTCACCTCGAGCGCAGTCGAGAGGTCTTTTTTAAATATAGAGATTCTAATTTAGGTCTCGACTGCGCTCGAGCTGACAACACAACCAACAATGACAATCTTAGACGGAAAAAAAGTAAGCAATGATATCAAAAATGAAATCAAAGCGCAAGTTGATAAAATGATAGCTAAAAATGAGAAAGTACCTCATTTAGCTGCTGTTATTGTTGGTAATGATGGAGCCAGTTTAACTTATGTTGGTAGTAAAGTTCGTGCTTGCGAGCGTGTTGGTTTTGAATCTACAATGGTGCGTATGTCAAATACAACTAGTGAGATTGAATTGTTAGATAAAATTGAAGAATTAAACCAAAATGATGACATTGATGGTTTTATTATCCAATTGCCATTGCCTCCTCAAATTAATACTCAAAAAGTATTGATGGCTGTTGACCCAAGTAAAGATGTTGATGGATTTCATCCTGAGAACTTCGGAAAAATGGCCTTAGATATGAGTACATTTATTCCTGCAACGCCTTTTGGTATTTTAGAACTTATGGAACGTTATGGTGTTGAAACCAAAGGAAAACATACCGTTGTTATTGGAAGAAGCCATATTGTTGGACGACCAATGAGTATCTTAATGGGACGTAAAGGATTTCCTGGAAATTCTACAGTGACCTTAACGCACAGTCACACAAAAAATATTACACAAATCACATCGCAAGCAGATATTATTATTTCTGCATTAGGTGTGCCAAATTTCTTAAAAGCCGAAATGGTTAAAGACGACGTCGTTATCGTTGACGTTGGGATAACTAGAGTGCCAGATGATACTACACCTAAAGGTTATAGAATTACAGGTGATGTAGATTTTGAAAATGTGAGTAAAAAAGCAAGTTATATTACTCCAGTTCCTGGAGGTGTTGGACCAATGACAATTGCTATGCTTCTCAAAAATACGTTATTGGCTCGCGAGCAACGTATGTAATGTTATGGTCATTCAAAGTAAAGCGACTAATCTATTTTAGGATTAAATTTTATATTGCAGTATGATTGCATTAATGACTGCTTTAAATCGCGTTCAAATTTTAAGTTTAGAGCATCTTATCCCAATTGGATTAGCTTTTGTATTCACAGTAGTTTTGATTAGACATGCTAGAATTATTTCTTCGGAAAGTCAGCAACGTATCATTCATCATATTGCTATATTTATTTCAGTTACGGTTATTATATTTCATATGTATAATATGGTTACTACAAACTATAATTTGAGAACAGACTTGCCATTATATTTATGTAGTCTCCTAGCAATTATAATACCAATCTTCACCTTTTACCGAAAGTATTGGATGTTTGAAATTCTAGTGTTTTGGATCATTGCAGGAACGTTGCAAGGGGTTATGACTCCAGACATTGCTGAAGGTTTCCCAAGTCTGGATTATTTTAGATATTGGATTGTACATTTGGGATTGTTGACTATTATATTTTATAATATTATTGTCTTTAAATTGAAGCCTAAGTTTAACAGTGTTTTTAAATCTTTTTTTGCCTTACAGTTGTATGTTGTGATGATTATAGCTATTAATTATCTATTAGACGCTAATTACTTTTATTTGAATAGAAAACCAGAATCTGCTTCATTGTTAGATTACTTTGGTGATTGGCCTTATTATATTATTGTTGCTCAGTTGATAATAATACCGTTTTTTCTCTTAATTTACTTGCCGTTTTACATTTCCGAAGTAAGAAAAAAATCACTTAGCAAATAATTGATTGCGATCCTTAAAGGCTTTAAATTCTAATGCGTTTCCTGCAGGATCGAGAAAGAACATTGTTGCCTGTTCTCCAACTAAACCTTTAAATCTCACATAAGGTTCTATGATAAATTTGATGTTTTTTAAACGTAAATTATCAGCAAAGTTGTGAAAATCACTCCAATTTAAAACCACACCATAATGTGGCACAGGAACGGCTTTACCGTCTACAGGGTTAGTATGGTTGTTTTCTTGAGATTTTTCTTTATAATGAATAACGAGTTGGTGACCAAAGAAATTGAAATCTACCCAATGCTCGCTACTTCGACCTTCTGGACAATTGAGAACGTCTCTGTAAAATGTTCTACATTCCTTTAGATTATGAACTGGAATAGCGATATGAAACGGAGACATTGTTGTACTCATGATTAGTTGAGAAATACTCTATTGTGTCTTGTTGTCTAAATACGTTTTAGTAGAAGAGGCGAGGAGGTTGTTTAAGTCTGTGAATTCTTGTTTGGTTAATTCTCTATATTCTCCAATTGGCACATCTAAGGGAATATTCATGATGCGTACACGTTTTAGAGTTTCTACTTCATAGGTTAAATATTCGCACATACGACGAATTTGTCTATTTAAACCTTGGGTTAGAATGATACTAAAGGTTTGTGAGTCTATACGTTTGACTTCACATTTTTTAGTGGTTTTATTTAAGTCTTCTAGATAGATGCCTCCAGACATTCGAGATAAGAATGTTTGAGAAATGGGTTTGTCAACAGTAACGATATATTCTTTTTCGTGATTGTTACTTGCTCTCAAAATTTTGTTTACGATATCTCCATCATCTGTTAATAGAATTAAACCTTCACTTGGTTTATCTAATCGACCTATTGGGAAAATACGTTTTGGGTAATTTATAAAGTCTATGATATTGTCTTTTTCTACACGAGTATCTGTAGTACAAACAATACCAACGGGTTTATTAAATGCTAAATACACAAACTCTTGCTTTGTATTAACTATGAGTTTTCCATCGACATGGACGTCATCTGTAGGTGCGATTTTGGTGCCCATTTCTGGCACAGTACCATTTATTGTAACGCGTCCTGCATCAATAAGTCGGTCTGCTTCTCGTCTAGAGCAGTAGCCTACTTCGCTAAGAAATTTGTTAATTCGTTTTAAGTTATCTGACATGTGGCAAAATTACAAAACTAAGAAGTAATAAAATCGATTATATGATTGTTTACATCGTCATGTCTCAATCCGTGACCAAAACCTTCTGTAGTAATAAGTTTAGATGTTTTATAGAAATTTTTAAAATCCTCGGCATCATTATATGGAATGATTTTATCTTTTTTATCATGAATCAATAAACCATCAATTGTTGTTTCTTCTAAAAAACGAGCAGCATTGAAGTAATCTGGTTTTTGTTTGTAGCGTTCATATATAAGTTCATTCATTGAATTTGAAACACGAGTATTATAATTCATCATGTCTACATATCTACTAAAAACGCCAACAAAATTTGAAGGAGCTCCTAGTAAAATTAATTTATTGACAGTAGGAAGTTGGTATTTTTTTTGAAAGAAAGCGGTAGCCATTCCTCCAACCGAGTGTCCTATAATGATATTGGCTTTAAATTTTTTGGCAACAACATTAATACATTCTGAATATAAGATTGCATTAAATACACGACCACTTGTTCTACCATGAGCAGGAGCATCTAGAGACACTACATTATAATCTAAGTCTTTTAGTTTTGTAATAAGATGTTTCCAACGTACTGTATTGCTTTCCCAGCCATGTGCCAATAATACTGTTTCTTTTTTGCCTAACCATCTATAAGTCATTATATTGATGTCTTGGTAATCAACATCTTCTAAAAAAGCAGTTTGTAAAAAGTCTTTTTCTAATTCTTTTAATTTGATTTTGCGTGGTTTAGAAAATATATTTAATGCTGTTTTTCCTGCATGTTTAGATGAAATATAACTAATTATGTTGATATATGTACCTACTATTTTTATGATGATATTCTTCATTTATTCTTCTCTATTAACAAGGTCCATAGAAAAAGCAGGTGTGCATATGGCTATGTATTCACATGCAATTGTAAATGGGTTAGAGTATTGTACTCTCGTATTTTTCTCAATCTTTATGGATTGACCAGCCTCAAGTATAATAATTTCATCATCTATTATAAACTGCTTTTTGCCACTTATAATAAATGTGTATTCATCAAAAGCTGGAGTTTGAAAAGGTTCACTCCAACCAGCAGGAGCAGTCATATGTGCAATGCTTATTTGAGAATTTCCATCTGTAGCATTACCAAAATGTTCTTTGATGATTTTTCCATCATCTGTAGGAAAGAGGAATGGAGAGTTTTGAATTTTATATGTTTTCATTTAATATGATGTGTTCTCCTTAAACTATTAATTTATTAATTATTTAAAATGCTACTACCTAATAGCTATATGAGGTCGTAGTTTGTTTTTTATTTTAAAGGTTTCTTTTTTATGGTTCCTCCTCTTAAATCTTTTACAACATTCATGATGATAAACGCATTTTTGTCTATTTTATCAATTTCTGTATTTAGCTTTGGTAATTCTAATCGTGTTATTATAATATAAATAACAGATTTATCATACGTAGTACTATTGTTTTTATAACCGCCTTTTGCTGGAGAAATTGTGCAAGCTCTTTCTAATTTTTCGGTTAAAACTTTTCTTATATCATCATGAAAATCTGAAATGATTGTTACTCCAATATATTCTTCAACACCATCAACCACAAAATCTACAGTTTTGGCAGCAGCTAAATAGGTTAGAATAGCGTACATGGCTGTTTCAATAGATAAAATATAAGCTCCAAAGGAGAATATAATGACATTAATTAATAAAAGTACATCTCCAATGGAGATGCCTAATTTCCGACTTAAAAAAATAGCAAGTACTTCTGTGCCATCTATTACACTACCACCTCTAATGGCTAATCCTATACCTAATCCTAAAAAGAATCCGCCAAAAATAGCTATTAATAATTTATCTTCTGTAATTACAGGATAATTAACAAAATGTACAACTATCGCTAAGCATGTAATGGCAATGATACTTCTTAATGCAAACTTTTTATTTATAGTTTTTGTTGCTAATAAAATAAAAGGAAGGTTAATAATGACCAACAATATACCAAGTGGTAAATTGGTGACATTTTGCAGTAATAATGAGATTCCTGTGGCTCCTCCATCAATAAAATGATTTGGTAGTAGAAATCCTTTAAGTCCAAATCCTGCAGCAATAACACCTATAAAAATAAAAATATATTCTTTTACAGCATGAACTAATTCTACTTTTAAACTGTTCACTATTGGAGCAATTTGGGTAGGTGTAGCCGCTTTAGAAAGTGTCTTATCTACAATACGCTTTTGAGCTATATTAACCAGTATTTTAGAAATAAATGGATTCATAGTGTGTAATCTGGTATGATATTTAGCTTTTGTTACAGTTTTAGACTAGTATAAATGCATCATGTATATCTATACGTCTAATTTTACATTACCAATGTATAATAAAATACTTAATTTTTGCAGCATCAGGAATTTGAACAGGATCAATATTGATAGTCATATCAAATCTTAAATTTGCAGGTAATTCTTTTTTATCTATAGTAAATGAAGCATTAATTTCATTAACAGAAATTACTATAGAATTGATAAGATTATTAATGCTTGAAATCTTATAGGCTTCATTGATATCTTTAAAAGTACTTAAGGTAGAAATATTCTTTTCGGTTTTATATTTTTCACTTAAAATTCTAACACTTTCAATTACAGCGGTAGAATCTAAAGCTTGACTAGGAGTAAGGCTTAATAATTTTTCTCCTCCTGACGTATAAATATCAAAATCATTGTTTTGACCAGTGAACTCATCTCCTTTTATAGATGGTTTTACTATGGAGTCTTTAGCAAAAATTAAGTCTAAATCCTTAACTTGTGTAGAGTCTGATAACAGGCCAATACTTTGTTTTTGTATCAAGAATGGATTTTTTTCTTTTTCCGAAGTACAACTAAAAAATAATCCGGTGAGAATAATAATGGTAACTAGGTGTTTCATGTAGTGTTTTAAAAATGAATGTATTAATTATTATGATTTATTATTTAAGCATTTTGGTTAAAATACCAAGAACACTTCTAATTACTGTAGGACTTGTCAAAACTTTAACTATTGGGTTTTGACGTGTGCTTCTACTTCTAGAGTTTGATGATTTTCGTTTGCTTTCGGCTTTTTCAAGTGCTTCTTTTTCTTTTCGTGCTTTTTCTTTAGCCTCTTCGGCTTCTGCTATTTCAATTTTTTTATTGAGCATTTCATAAGCACTTTCTCTATCTACTTCTTCGTTATACTTTTTTGCAAGTTTAGATTTTCCGAGTAAATCAGCTAGTTCTAAATCTGTGAGTATATCCATTCTACTCATTGGTGCACGCATCATTGTAGCTGCCAAAGGTGTAGGTTTTCCTTTTTCATCTAAAGCAGAGACTAGTGCTTCTCCAATACCTAAAGAGGTTAATACATCTGCTGTGTCATAGAAATCTGTATCCGGATAATTTTGAGCTGTTAATTTTATTGCTTTTCTATCTTTTGCAGTAAACGCTCTTAAGGCATGTTGGACTTTTAATCCCAATTGACCTAAAACAGATTCAGGAACATCAGTAGGGTTTTGTGTTACAAAATATAAACCTACACCTTTACTACGTATGAGTTTTACAATGCTCTCAATTTGACTAAGTAATGCTTTAGATGCTTCATTGAAAATTAAATGCGCTTCATCTATAAACATAATAAGTTCTGGTCTACCACTATCACCTTGCTCAGGAAATGTAGAATATATTTCGGCTAGAAGACTTAACATAAATGTAGAAAACAATTTTGGTTTGTCTTGTATATCTGTTAATCTAATAATATTAATATACCCTTTACCTTGATCGTTTACACGCAGTAAGTCGTCAACTTCAAAGGAGGTTTCGCCAAAAAAGAGTTCACCTCCTTGTTGTTCAATTTCAACTACTTTTCTTAAAATAGCACCAGTTGAAGCTGTTGAAATTCGTCCGTAAGCCTCAGTAAATTCTTTTTTGCCTTCTTGAGTTGCGTACTGTAGTATTTTCTTAAAATCTTTTAAATCGAGTAAAGGTAATTTGTGATCATCACAATATTTAAATACAACGGCAACAACTCCAGATTGAGTTTCGGTTAAATCTAAAATACGAGATAATAACACAGGGCCAAACTCACTAACCGTAGCACGAAGTCTTACACCATCTTGCTCAGATAATGTCATGACTTCAACAGGAAAAGATTTTGGGTCAAACGGTAATCCAATTTTTTCATGACGTTCATCAATCTTAGCATGTCCAGGACTTGGTTTTGCCAAACCACTAAGATCTCCTTTAATATCCATCAATAATACAGGTACACCTTTTTCACTCAAATTCTCAGCAAGCACTTGTAGCGTTTTGGTTTTTCCAGTACCAGTAGCGCCAGCAATCAAACCATGTCTATTCATTGTTTTTAGAGGCACATTAACAAAGGCATTGGTTAATGTTTCTCCATCTAGCATTGCCGATCCTAAGGTGATAAATTCGCCTTTATTGGTATTTCCGTCTGTGATTTCCTTTAAAAAATCGTCCTTTCTACTCATCTTTCAAAATTTGCATAAAAATAGTGTAATTTTAATCAAGTATAAAATGAACTAAATTGAAAAAGATCTAAATTATATGATGACATTTTTTTCTTCGGAAATCGTCCACATATGACCACTAGAATATACATTATAATTTAGTTATGATAAACTAATGATACGGCTAGCAAAATAGGGTAGCCTTAAGATGGTAACAGAAATCTAGTGATTAAAATATACTAAATACTGCTTACTATTTAATACATTTGCACGCTATGACAAGAACAGAACGACAAGAACTAATTGATAAAGGTTTGCTTTTACCTTTAATGGAAGAATTTTATACCATTCAAGGCGAAGGGTATCATAAAGGAACAGCAGCATATTTTGTGCGAATTGGTGGATGTGATGTAGGTTGTCATTGGTGTGATGTTAAAGAGAGCTGGTTAGCAGAATTACATCCTCCAACTCATACCGAAAAGATTGTTGAAAATGCTGTAAAGTACAGCAATACAATTGTCGTTACAGGTGGAGAACCCTTAATGTGGGATATGAATCCGTTAACTTCACAATTAAAAGCAAAAGGTGTACAAACACATATTGAAACTTCTGGTGCTTACGAATTATCTGGTACTTGGGATTGGATTTGTCTCTCACCAAAAAAGATGAAATTGCCAACAGAGAGAGTTTATAAAAAAGCTCATGAACTAAAATGCATCATATATAATAAAGACGATTTTAAATTTGCCGAAGAGCAAGCAGCTAAAGTAAATAAAGATTGCATTTTATATCTACAGCCAGAATGGAGTAAGCGCGATAAGGTCGTTCCGCAAATAGTAGACTATGTCATGGAAAACCCTAAATGGAAGGTTTCACTTCAAACGCATAAATACTTAAATATACCTTAATCGGTTTTTAGTGTTGTGTATTCATAAAAAAATGCGCTATAATTATTTTAATTATAGCGCATTTTTGATTGTTTTAGCTAGCTGTATTACTTCTTAAAAGGTACAGCAACTCTAACAGTATCCCATCCTAAATTCATGTGAACACCATCTTTAGATTCTGTAAAAGCAATACTAAATGCTTCTAATGATTCTTTTCCTTTTGTTACAGGTACAGTGATTCTAGCAACATCATTATCCTCATTGTAAAAATAACTTCCCCAAACGTTTAAGTCTTTACTAACGATTGCTGTCCATTCTTTTTCTCCAGGAATAACATAAAATGTATAAGTTCCAGGCTGGATTTTTGTATCACCTAAAACCATAGTTGTGTACAGCGTTAATTCTGCTGCTTCATTAGCTCCAGTTCTCCAAACGTCTCCGTTTGGTGCTAATTTTTCTAATGTACGACCTTTAAGTTGAGGTCTACCATAAATAACTTTAATTAATTTGTTTGATTCTTTATAATGAGAAGGAAACGAAGCGCCATCCATTGGGCTTTTGTCTAAAGGAGCAAAGTCTTGAGCATTAACATTTAAAGAAATAAGCATTACAAATGCCATTGCTACAGTTGAAATAATTGATTGTGTTTTCATGATTTGATTTTAGTTTTTTTTTAACGTTATAAAGATAAACCTCATTGGTTTAATTATGATGTTTAAAGTCGTAAACTGATGTTAAAGTTTACATTATGAAGTGAAATAGTGTAGAATTAAAGTTGTTTGGTTTTAAATATGTTTAAAAATTGTGTTTTTAGTTTTAAGTTGTAACTAATAATGCTGTTTGTGTTTTATATATGTAATACTAATATCATATTTGTTATATCAATTAGAATAAGAAAATAACATTAGAATATAAATATTATAGATATGTGCGGAATTGTATGTGCGTTTGACCTAAAACAAAAATCAGAAGATTTAAGACCTCAAATCCTTGAAATGGCAAAAGCTATTCGTCATAGAGGACCAGATTGGAGCGGAATTTATAGTGACGAAAAAGCAATACTAGCGCATGAACGTTTAGCTATTGTTGATCCTACTTCGGGAAAACAACCGCTTTTTAGTCCAGATAATAAACTTGTTCTCGCTGCTAATGGTGAAATTTATAACCATAGAGCATTACGTAAACAATTTCCAGATTATGCCTTTCAAACCGAAAGCGATTGTGAAGTTATATTAGCTTTATATCAAGAAAAAGGAGTTAATTTTGTAGATGAAATGAACGGTATTTTTGGTTTTGCAATCTATGATGCCGAAAAGGATGAATATTTCGTAGCTCGTGACCATATGGGAATTATTCCATTATATATAGGTTGGGATCAAAATGGCACTTTTTATGTTGCTTCAGAATTGAAAGCGCTAGAAGGTGTATGTACTAAAATTGAACTATTTCCTCCAGGGCATTACATGTCAAGCAAAGATGGACAGTTCGTAAAATGGTATAAGCGCGATTGGACAGATTACGAGGCTGTAAAAGACAATGAAACTAGTATTGCCGAAATAAAAGAAGCTTTAGAAGCAGCAGTTCACAGGCAATTAATGAGCGATGTGCCTTATGGAGTTTTACTTTCTGGTGGTTTAGATTCTTCTGTAACGTCTGCTATTGCTAAAAAATATGCTCAAAAACGTATTGAGAGCGATGACACATCAGATGCTTGGTATCCACAATTACACAGTTTTTCAGTTGGTCTAGATGGGTCGCCAGATTTAGCAGCAGCGCAAAAAGTGGCAGATTTCATTGGTACTGTACACCACGAAATCAAATTTACAATCCAAGAAGGATTAGATGCCATTAAAGATGTTATTTATAATATTGAAACTTACGATATTACTACAATTCGTTCTTCAACACCAATGTATTTAATGGCAAGAGTTATTAAATCTATGGGAATTAAAATGGTCTTGTCTGGTGAAGGTGCCGATGAAATTTTTGGAGGCTATTTATACTTTCATAAAGCACCAAATGCACAAGAATTTCATGAAGAAACCGTACGTAAATTAGACAAACTTCATATGTACGATTGCTTAAGAGCTAATAAAAGTTTAGCAGCTTGGGGAATTGAAGGTCGTGTGCCATTTTTAGATAAAGAATTTATGGATGTAGCGATGCGTATTAACCCACAAGATAAAATGATAAATGGAGAACGCATGGAAAAATGGGTAATTAGAAAAGCCTTTGAAGACATGCTACCAGACAGCGTAGCTTGGAGACAAAAAGAACAGTTTAGCGATGGTGTAGGTTACAGTTGGATAGACACTTTAAAAGAAATTGTTGAGAAAGAAGTTAGTGATGAGCAAATGAAAAATGCTAAATTTCGTTTCCCAATACAAACACCAAAAAACAAAGAGGAGTTTTATTACCGTTCTATTTTTGAAGGACATTTTCCTAGTGATGCAGCAGCAAAAAGTGTGCCTCAAGAAGCAAGTGTAGCTTGCAGCACAGCAACCGCTCTAGAATGGGATGAGGCCTTTAAAAACATGAATGAGCCAAGTGGAAGAGCCATTTCAAACGTACATGATAAGGCTTATGTAAAAGCATAAACAAGTTGTAATGTGAATTATAGTAAGAAAAGACCTATGGAAACAAAGGTCTTTTTTTTATGTTTTCTTCAGAAATTGGCATGCTCAAAACCTCGTTAGTAAAATGACGTAAATGGCTCAATTTAAATTTTAAATAGATGTTCAAATTTGAGTTCTAATGACGTTTCTTGTAAAGTTACATTTCTGAAGATGTTAAAATTCATCAAAACCTGTTTTAAGATTGTTTTAAGCTCATTTAAGCGCGTTTTAAGTAATTAACAAATGTTAATAATTATTGCATTCAATTAATTAAAACCTTTTAAAAAGCCTTATTGTTTCGTATATTTGTTTGTACTCGAAAGGATGCTAAGCGCATCTTTTTTTGTGACATGTAAAACTGAAATTTTACATACGAACAAGAACAAGATATTTCAAAATAAATTAAAATTTATGAGCGAGAAAAGAGAAGAGTTTAATAAGGATAATTATTCTGCAGACAGTATTCAGGCTTTAGAAGGCATGGAGCATGTACGCATGCGTCCTTCCATGTATATTGGAGATGTTGGTGTGCGTGGTTTACACCATTTAGTTTATGAAGTCGTAGATAATTCTATTGATGAAGCTTTAGCAGGTCATTGTGATAATATTACAGTCATCATTAATGAAGATAACTCAATTACTACTGAGGATGATGGTCGTGGTATTCCTGTAGATATTCATAAAAAAGAAGGCGTCTCTGCATTAGAGGTTGTAATGACTAAAATTGGAGCTGGTGGTAAATTTGATAAAGATTCATATAAGGTTTCTGGTGGTTTACATGGTGTTGGTGTAAGTTGTGTGAATGCACTTTCTCAGCATTTAAAAGCAACAGTATATAGAAAAGGAGACATTTGGGAGCAAGAGTATGAGCGTGGTAAAGCCATGTATCCTGTTAAAAAAGTTGGTGATACCGAAAAACGAGGAACCATTGTTACTTTTAAGCCTGATCCAACAATTTTTACCCAAACTCTAGAATATAGCTACGATACTCTAGCCAGTCGCTTACGTGAATTAGCATACCTAAACAAAGGGATTACTATTCATTTAATTGATAAAAGACATAAAAAAGAAGATGGTGAGTTTGAAGGCGAAACATTTCACTCAGAAGAAGGTCTTAAAGAATTTATCCAATTTTTAGATGCAACTAGAGAGCCTTTAATGAAAGATGTAATCGCTTTTGAAGGTGAAAAAAATGGAGTGCCTGTTGAGGTTGCTATGATTTACAATACATCATATGCAGAAAACCTTCACTCTTATGTAAATAATATTAATACACATGAAGGTGGTACCCATTTATCTGGTTTTAGAAGAGGTTTAACACATACCCTTAAAAAGTACGCTGAAACTTCAGGAATGTTAGATAAGCTAAAATTTGATATTGCTGGTGATGACTTTAGAGAAGGGCTAACCGCTATTATTTCTGTAAAAGTTCAAGAACCTCAATTTGAAGGACAAACAAAAACTAAATTAGGTAACAGAGAGGTGTCGGCATCTGTAAGTCAGGCCGTTTCAGAAATGTTAACCGATTATCTTGAAGAAAACCCAGACGATGCAAAAACCATTGTTCAAAAAGTAATTCTTGCTGCTCAAGCTCGTCACGCTGCTCAAAAAGCACGTGATATGGTGCAACGTAAAACCGTAATGAGTATTGGAGGTTTGCCAGGAAAACTAAGTGATTGTTCTGAGCAAGATCCAGAAAAATGTGAAATTTACCTTGTTGAGGGAGATTCGGCAGGTGGAACTGCAAAAATGGGACGAGACAGAGCATTTCAAGCTATTTTACCACTAAGAGGTAAAATTCTTAATGTTGAGAAAGCAATGACTCACAAAGTTTTTGAAAATGAAGAAATCAAAAACATATTTACAGCTTTAGGTGTTACTATTGGTACTGAAGAAGATAGTAAAGCGCTAAACTTATCTAAATTAAGATATCATAAAATTGTGATTATGTGTGATGCCGATATTGATGGTAGTCACATTGAGACGCTAATTTTAACGTTCTTCTTTAGATATATGAAAGAATTGATCGAAAACGGTCATATCTATATCGCTACACCTCCTTTATTTTTAGTTAAAAAAGGCGCTAAAAAAGAATATGCTTGGAATGATGAAGAGCGTGTTGCATTAATGGAGCAATATGGTGATGGAGCAAAAATTCAACGTTATAAAGGTCTTGGTGAGATGAATGCTGTTCAACTTTGGGATACTACAATGAACCCTGAATTTAGAACATTACGCCAAATTCATATCGATAATAGTACCGAAGCCGATCGTGTATTCTCTATGTTAATGGGTGACGAAGTTCCTCCACGTAGAGAGTTTATCGAGAAAAACGCTATTTATGCAAATATTGATGCATAACAGTAATTAATAAATTATGGTCACAATGCTTGTCAAAGTGGTCGTAATTATATTAAAGTAAAACCATATAAAAAGCAATTACGTATTTAATCGTAGTTGCTTTTTTTTTATTCAGAAATGTAACAAATTCAATTACATCGTTATTGTATTAAAAATCCGACAAAACGTAATATTTATCGTTAAAATGCGTTTTGTCAATAACTTTTATTAATTTTGAAATTCATTCAACCTAGAAATCTTATGAAAAAACTAATCATCTTAACAATAGTTGTTTTAACTGTAACCGCAGTAAAAGCTCAAGAAAATGTAAATGATTTATTAGCTGCAGGTATCTCAGATGCCGAAAGATTTACAAAAGATTATATCGCTCCAGCTTCCGAAGGATTAGGTTTTTCAATTAATAATGGTTGGTTTAATAACGCAAAATCACCTAGAGTGTTTAGTTTTGAATTATCGTTAATAGGAAACGTTGGTTTTATAAAAGATGAAAAAAAATCTTTTCAAATGAATGTAGCCGATTATGAAAATATAAGATTTGAAGATGGTAGCTCATCAAAAATGGTAGCCACAGCCTTAGGTCATAATGATCCAGATATTAGAGTAATTATAACCTATGATGACCCAGTCTTTGGAAATCAAGAAGCTACTCTTGTATTGCCTACAGGAATAGGATCAGAAGGTGTAGATCTAATACCTACCGGATTTTTACAAGCCAGTTTTTCTCCATTTAAAGGTACGCAAATTAAAGGACGCTTTATTCCTAAAATTGCAACAGATGACGCTGAATTAGGTTTATACGGTTTTGGTCTTCAACAAGAATTTACGAGTTGGTTACCAGCAAATAAAGTCTTACCAGTAGCTGTTTCTGGCCTTATTGCTTATACGCATTTAGATGCAAGCTATGATTTTACCGATGCCGAATTTGTGCAAGGAGACAATCAACGTGTCGAGACTGATGTGAGTACTTTATTGTTTGAACTCATAGTAGGCACAAATTTAAAAATTATCAATTTCTATGGAGCCATTGGTTATGTGACAGGAACGTCTACTACAGATTTATTAGGAACCTATAGAGTGACAGATGGTTTACTATTTGCTGAGGATATCGTAGATCCATTTTCTATAGAGAATGATATTTCAGGTATAAGAGGTACTGTTGGTGCTAATTTACAATTAGGATTCTTTGGTTTAAATGCAGATTATACCGTAGCAGAATTTGATAGTGCTACACTTGGGATAAACTTCAAATTCTAAAATCATATAACAACTCATAAAATTTTCTAAAAGCACAAGATTTTCTCTTGTGCTTTTTTCTTTAACACTGTTAAAATTCGTAATTTTACAATCTAATTAACAACCTGTCTGCTTAATAGGTAGGCATAAATAAAACATTATAATAAATGAAATGAGCATCTTTTTGCGAATTCCATTTTGACACTAATTTTAAACCATAAATAACAAATGAAAGTAACAGTAGTTGGAGCAGGAGCAGTAGGTGCAAGTTGTGCAGAATATATTGCAATTAAAGACTTTGCTAGTGAAGTTGTAATTTTAGATATTAAAGAAGGTTTTGCCGAAGGTAAAGCTATGGATTTAATGCAAACAGCATCATTAAATAATTTTGATACAAAAATAACCGGAAGCACAAGCGATTATGCTAAAACAGCAGGTTCAGATGTTTGTGTAATTACGTCTGGAATTCCTAGAAAACCAGGTATGACTCGAGAAGAGTTAATTGGTATCAATGCAGGAATTGTAAAAATGGTATCTTCTAGCCTAATAGAGCACTCTCCAAATACAATTATTATTGTGGTGTCTAACCCAATGGATACAATGACATATTTAGTGCATAAAACGACAGGTTTACCAAAAAATAGAATTATTGGTATGGGTGGAGCTTTAGATTCTGCACGTTTTAAATATAGATTAGCCGAAGCCTTAGGAGCTCCTATTAGCGATGTTGACGGTATGGTAATTGGTGGTCACTCAGATAAAGGTATGGTGCCATTAATTGGTAAAGCAGCAAGAAACAGTGTAAAAGTTTCTGAGTTTTTATCAGAAGAACGTATGGATCAAGTAGTACAAGATACTAAAGTAGGTGGAGCTACACTTACAGGTTTATTAGGTACATCTGCTTGGTATGCTCCAGGTGCAGCAGTATCTGCAATGGTACAAGCTATTGCTTGTGATACTAAAAAGATTTTCCCATGTTCTGCTTTATTAGATGGAGAGTTTGGTTTAAAAGATTTATCAATTGGAGTCCCTTGTGTTTTAGGTGCTAACGGAATTGAAAACATTGTTGAAATTAGCTTAACAGATGCTGAAAAAGCTAAATTAGCAGAATCTGCTGAAGGTGTAAAAGCAACAAACGGATTATTAGAACTATAATCCCAATACTTTTTTTAATATATTGGCAGAGCAATCTGTCACATTGAGCGGAGTCGAAATGCTTTAAAAGATGAAATCTTAAAAGTAATTCGATTCCGTTTTCTATTTTTTCATAACTTACTTTTTAATATGAATAAAAATGCTCTAGTGTTAATCGTATTATGTGTTCTTTTTTCCTGCGGAAATGTAACACCAAAACACAAATTCGCTATAATTTATAAATTTGAAAACCTAGATAAAGTAACCAGTAATGAAAAGTTAGCTACTATTGAGGTTTTAAAGAAACGCCTAGATCAATTAGCATCAAACTATGAAGTGAGCTTAAATAATAAGCAGCAAATTGAAGTAAAATTGCTCACCAACTATGATTTTGACGCTGTAAATTCTGTAATTACTAATCAAGGAAAATTAGAGTTTTGGGAAGTTGTTAAAAGAGAAGAATTAGTGAGTTTTATAATAGAAGCCAATAATTACCATAAAAAAGATACGAACGCTGACGCAATTAACCCATTAATGGATTTAATACAACCCAACGTTCATAATTATACTGGTTTGTTTTCAGTAGCCATTAAGGATACGCTTAAAATGAGGACTTTACTAGAAAATAAAGGTGTTAAACAATTACTGCCATTAGCTGTAAAACATTCAAAATATTTATTTGGCTTACCAAATGAAGATGGCTTTATGCCATTATATTTAGTTAAAACACCAACCAATGGCCTCGCACTTGTAAATGAAACCCATATAACAAATGCAAGTCAAACGTACTCAAGTAATAATCGTCCGTCTGTATCAATTAGTATGAATAAAAAAGGGGCAGAACGATGGGAGCGTATGACAGCCTTAGCTTATCAAAACCAATCACAAATAGCTGTAACTTTAAATGATATTGTTTATTCAGCACCAACCGTTGCGTCAGGAGCAATTACAGGTGGTAGAACAGAGGTTTCAGGGAGTTTTTCGGCACAAGAAGCTAAAGACTTAGCCTTAGTTTTTAACTCTCAAAAACGAATCCCAAAGCTAAAGTTCGTTGACTCATCTTCTATAAACGACAAACCGTAAACCTGTTTTCTTTATTTTTTATATATTTGGCGCATGAACTCGAGATGGTACATTAGTATTCTCATTATAACTCTAACCTTTTTAGGTAGCATAGCTAGCACACAGCAAGTTGCAACACCTAATCAGGAAATTGTACTTCAGTTTTCTTCAACAAATGTCTCTACTCAAGATACACAAAACGCCATAACCAGTCTAAAAGAACAACTAGAGGTTGCAGGTGTAAAAGAAATTAAGGTTCAGACACTTAGAGACGGTCAATTAAAACTATCATATTACAGTAACACTGATGTTGATAGCATTAAAGCATTACTATCTAATGAATGTGATTTAGATTTAGGTTATATTTCAAAACGCAATAAACAAGACCATACACCTTCCGAAGAAAAAAGTATCGCATACAATTTCGATGTTTATGAAATTCAACAGGGTGATGATGTTTCTGAGTTAGATGGGAAATTGGCTTTAGAGGTTAAAGCACAAGACGATAGGATTTTTAATCCAAATGTGTTTGCTTCTAATCACAGAGTTAAGATTGAAACTAAACAATGCATTGAAAAAGTTACATATACATTATGTAGTTCGGTTTCAATCGCGATAGATCATAATGCTTACAAAATTCCAGAGGTTCGAGCAGGACCTATGATCTAGGGATTTAATTTTTTAGCGATAACGCAAAAAGAGTTCCCAAAATACTTCCGAAGATATACAGCTTAATATAATGTATATCACATTTTAGGTATGGCTGTAAAAGCTACACAACAACACATATAACATTAAAAAATAATTGTCAAATAAACCGTAAATACTATATTTGCGCGTTAAAAAAATTGACCTAAATAATAAAATAATGCAAAACAAAGGACTAGTAAAGCTTTTTGCAGTGCTATTTGGATTGGTGAGTATTTACCAATTATCATTTACATTCAAAAACAACCAAATTGACAATGCTGCAAAAACATATGCAGAAAGTAAGTACGATACTTCAGATGCCATAAGTGCAGGTGAAATTCACTATATAGATTCGTTATCTAATATAGAGGCTTACAACATGGGAATTGCAAGTTTCACAGGTAAAGAAGTGAAAGAAAAATCAATGAACCTTGGTCTTGACCTTAAAGGAGGTTTGAATGTAATTCTTCAAATTTCAGTAAAAGATATCTTAGTAGGTTTATCTAATAAAAGTAAAGATCCTGCTTTTAACAAAGCATTATTAGATGCCGAAGAAATTCAAAAAGATGCTCAAGAGTCTTATTTAGAGTCTTTCTTTTCTGCTTGGGATGCTGTAAAAGGTGACCAAAAACTAGCATCGCCAGATATTTTTGCAAATAGAGATTTAGATGATGTGATCAACATCTCAATGACAGATGCAGAAGTAAAAAGCAAATTAGAAGAAAAAGTAGACGAGTCTATCGTATCTGCTTTTGAAGTATTACGTAAACGTATTGACCAGTTTGGTGTAACTTCACCAAATATTCAACGTTTAGGAAACTCAGGACGTGTATTAGTAGAATTACCAGGAGTTAGAGATGTTAAACGTGCTACAGATTTAATTACTAAAACAGCACAATTACAATTTTGGGACGTTACTAACGGACAAGAATTAGGTGGTTTCTTTGCATTAGCAAACGAAGCGCTTAAAACAAAATTAGGTGTAAACGAAACAGCAGAAGCTGTTACTGCTCAAGATTCAACATCTACAGATAGTACAGTTGATGATTTATTAGGAGATACAACTACAGATTCTACAGCGATAACGCAAGTAAATCCAATTTTTGATTTATTTAGTGTGCCAAGATCTGGAGGTATGTTAGGGTTAAAATTAGAAGACAGAGAAACACTTAAGGCTTATTTAGCAATGCCAGAAGTTAAATCTCTTATTCCTGCTGATGGTCGTTATACTAGATTTGCTTTTGGATTACCAACTATTGATGCAGAAACAGGAGTAGAGTATGTAGATTTATATACTTTAAAAGGAAATAGAGACAACGAACCAGAATTAAGTGGAGGTGTTGTAACAGATGCTCGTCAATCATATACCCAAGCAAATAAGCCATCTGTATCTATGCAGATGAATGCAAAAGGATCTAAAATCTGGGAAGAAATTACTGGTAGAGCAAACGCTCAAGGAACGCAAATTGCCATTGTATTAGATGATATCGTGTATTCTGCACCTACAGCTTCAAGTGGAGCAATTTCTGGAGGTAACACTGAAATCTCTGGAAACTTTACAGTTAAAGAAGCCGAAGATTTAGCAAACGTATTAAGAGCTGGTAAATTACCTGCTAGAGCAGAAATTGTACAAGCTGATCAAGTTGGGCCTTCTTTAGGTAAAGAAGCTATTGATAGTGGTACAACGTCATTCTTATTAGCATTATCATTAGTATTACTTTGGATGATTATGTATTACGGTAAGGCTGGTATCTTTGCAGATATAGCGTTATTATTAAACATCTTATTAATATTTGGTGTATTATCAGGATTAGGAGCTGTATTAACATTACCTGGTTTAGCTGGTATTGTTTTAACAATTGGTATGTCTGTTGATGCAAACGTACTTATATTTGAGAGGATACGAGAAGAACTCGGTAAAGGTAAAACACAAAAAGAAGCAGTAAAAGATGGTTTTGCTAATGCATTATCTTCAATTTTAGATGCCAATATTACTACAGGCTTAACAGCATTAATATTATTTGTATTTGGTACAGGACCAATTAAAGGTTTTGCAACGACCTTATTAATAGGTATCGTTACATCATTATTTACAGCAATTTTTATTACACGTTTATTAGTGGATTGGTACGTAAATAGTGGTAAAAAATTAGATTTCTCAACATCTATTACTAAAAACTTATTCCAAAATAATAACATCAACTTCATCAGCAAACGTAAAGTTGCTTATGTGATTTCTGGTATTTTAATTTTAGTGAGTTTAGTATCTTTATTTACAAATAAACTAGATCAAGGTATTGATTTTGTTGGAGGTAGAACGTACCAAGTTCGTTTTGTAGATGCAGTTAGCTCTGAGAAAGTTGCTGAAGATTTAATAGCTAAATTTGAAAGTGTAGAAGTAAAAACTATTGGTGGTGATAATCAATTAAAGATTTCTACTAAATATAAAGTTGATGAAAACTCTGTTGAGGTAGATGAGGAAGTAAAAATGATGTTGTTTGAAGGTTTAAAACCTTACTTACCAGCAGGAGAAACTTTCAAAGATTTTTCTGAAGCAAAAGATGATGTAGGTATTGTATTGTCTAGTAAAGTGAGTCCAACTATTGCAGATGATATCAAAAGAGAATCATTACTAGCAGTCTTAGGATCCTTATTAGTGGTATTCTTATATATCTTATTCCGTTTCAAGAAATGGCAATTCTCAATTGGTGCTGTAACTGCAGTATTCCATGATGTGATTATCGTATTGGGTATCTTCTCATTATTATACAAATTCATGCCATTTAGTATGGAAATTGATCAAGCCTTCATCGCAGCAATTTTGACCGTAATTGGTTACTCTTTAAATGATACCGTTGTTGTATTTGATAGAATTAGAGAAGAACTTGCAGAACGTGGTGGCTTCAAAGGAGGTAAAAACATTAACTCAGCAATTAATAGTACATTGAGTAGAACATTAAATACATCTCTAACAACATTAGTGGTATTATTAGCCATGTTCATTTTTGGTGCAGAGTCTCTTAGAGGCTTGTTATTCGCATTAATTGTTGGTGTGGTAGTTGGTACATACTCTTCAGTATTTATCGCAACACCAATTATGTATGATACTTTAAAGAATAAAGGTGTTGATCCTTTAGCTAAGAATGAGGAAGACAAAGAATAATTGTTTTTTATAGCTATTAAAAAGCCATTTCTTCGGAAATGGCTTTTTTTGTTTTCAATAGTTTTTTCTTCGGAAATGTATAAGTATTGTCATTCCGAACAAGGAACGAGGAGGAATCTCAAAAGTCGTATACTTATTGCAACTTTAGAAATGTATAAGTATCGTCATTCTGAACAAGGAACGAGGAGGAATCTCAAGAGTCGTATACTTATTGCAACTTTAGAAATGTGTAAGTATTGTCATTCCGAACGAGGAACAAGGAAGAATCTCAAGAGGCGTATACTTAATGCAACTTTAGAAATGTATAAGTATTGTCATTCCGAACGAGGAACGAGGAGGAATCTCACAAAACAAACGAAACAATATAATTATTAGGTTGTTAAGCTAGAGGTAGAGGTAGAGCCAAATTTAAGAGATAACCGTAATCATTCAGTTGCTCCATAATTTGGTAATGGCATGGCCTTTAAAATCGATTAAATAGCGTTGCGTTTTTAAGCAGCTATGCTCTAATTTGAAGAATACTTAATAACATCGCCTTTTTCAAGCGTCCAAGCATCACTTAGTCCAGCATTGACTTCTAGTACATATTTTGCAGGAGCTTCAGATGGCAAAGACGTTTCGTCCATGGGTTGTGCATTTTTTTGAATACTCACAATGGTTTTATCTTCAGCAATAAATATAATATCTAAAGGAATTTCGGTATTTTTCATGTAAAACGCACGATAATCTACATTAGGGAAAACAAACAACATGCCTTGATTGTTTTGCATGCTTTTACGGTACATTAAACCTGTTTGTGTAGAATATTCGTCATCTGCAATTTCAATATTTATGGATGCTAACAGAGAATCTGAAATGGCTTTTTTTAATTGTAGTTCACCTTCCTTTTTGAATTTGACTTCTACTGTTGTGACCTTATTAGATTTAGGTTCTTCTTTACAAGATGTGACTAGCAATGTTACATTTCCGAAGCATAAAACAATAATAAAGCGAAGTATAAAACGTTTCATTATTTAGTTGTTTTTACTTTTGACTTATAAGCAAACATAAAGTATAAACCAACTATAATCATTGGGATACTAAGTAGTTGGCCTGTGTTTAAAAGCCAGTCTGCACGTTCTGGATTTTGAGCTTCTTTTACAAATTCTACAAAGAATCTTACGGTCCATAATAGCACCATAAATAAACCAAATAAGAAGCCTTCTTGCTCACTTTTTTTAGTTTTCCAGTAGAAATACCACAAGGCAATGAAAACAAAAATATAACTGATGGCTTCATACAGTTGTGCAGGATGTCTAGAGAAATCTTCACCCAACTGTTTAAAAATGACACCAAAATCGCCACCTGTTGGTTTACCTATAATTTCCGAATTTATAAAATTACCTAGCCTTACAAATACAGCTCCAGAAGCCACAGGTATGACGACGCGATCTAAAATCCAAAGTACTGATTTGTGTAATACTTTTTTGTTGTATAAATACATAGCGATAATCATGGCAATTGCTGCACCATGACTTGCTAATCCCATGAAACCTGTAAATTCAAATCCGCCTTTAAATTTAAAGGGTAAGAAGATGCTAAAAAAGTCTTCGGTAATAAGCTCTCGTTGATAAAAAATAACGTGACCTAATCTTGCGCCAAGCATAATTCCAATAACAGCATAGATAAATAAAGAATCTAAAGACTCATCACTTTGACCTTCATTTTTGTAAATACGTTTCATGATTTGTAATCCAAGAACGAACGCGACAATCCACATCACACTGTAATAATGTAATGTAAAAAAACCTAAATCTAATCCTTTTGAAGGATCCCAAACGATACCAAGAGCAAGCATAATATTTTATTTTGATGGGATAAAGATACTAGTTTTGGATCAACTAAAGTTGGTTGTTATGATAGTTTTAATCTTCTTTTTCTGGAACTGGATCATAACCACTTCGTCCCCATGGGTGACAACTAAAAATCCTAATAATAGCTAGTTTTCCTCCTTTTAAAAATCCGTGTTTTTCTAGAGCTTCTTTTGTATAATGAGAACAAGTGGGTTGGAAACGACACGTTGCAGGAGTCAATGGAGATATTACCGTTTGGTAAATCTTAATAAGAAATATGAAAGGAGCAATAAGTAGTTTTTTCATTTTACACTAAACTTAAAAGCAATTAGAGTGTCAGTTTGAGCACAGTCGAAACCTAAATTTAATAGTTCTCTCATGGCTACGCTAGCTACCTTCAAATAAAATACATTTTATTTTTGCCAATGCTATAACTGAGACAATCGACTTAATTAGTCGAAAAACTAGTTCCATCCTTTCCATCATTCAACTGTATGCCTTTTGCAGCTAATTCATCACGAATTTTATCAGATAAAGCAAAATCTTTATTCGCTCTAGCATCTTGACGCAATTGGATTAATAATTCTACAGCGCCTACTAATTTATCAGTGCCAGATGAAGCTGTTTTAGTATTTTCTAATCCTAAAACATCATAAGTAAATTCTAACATTGTCTTTTTTAGTAGTTCTAGATCTTCAGCAGTTAATGTAGCAGTTTCTGTTTTTAATTGATTAATATGTTTTGAAGCTTCAAATAGGTGAGCAATTAATATTGGTGAATTAAAATCATCATTCATCGCGTCATAACAATTTTGACGCCATTCTTTAACATTAAATGTTGAGGTAGCTCCAGGTTTGAGCTCGTCAAGAAGGTTGATGGCATCCATAAGTCTGTAAAATCCTTTCTCGCTAGCTAATAAGCCATCATTGGTTAAATCTAAAACACTTCGGTAAGACGATTGTGCGTTAAAAAACCTGATGACACTAGGGCTAAATCCTTTAGACATGATAGTGTTGTTTCCAGACATTAATTCCGCAGGATTAATAATATTACCTGTAGATTTAGACATACGTTGTCCGTTTAGTTGTAACATATTAGCATGCATCCAATAATTTACAGGAGCCGTTCCTTTTGCGGCTTCACTTTGAGCAATTTCACATTCGTGATGTGGGAATTTTAAATCCATTCCACCACCATGAATATCAAAGTTATCACCCAAATATTTTGTGCTCATCGCAGTACATTCTAAATGCCAACCAGGAAAACCGTCACTCCAAGGTGAAGGCCAACGCATAATGTGTTGAGGTTCGGCACGTTTCCAAAGGGCAAAATCTTGCGGATTTTTTTTATCACTTTGCCCATCTAAAGCCCTTGTGTTATGAATAAGGTCTTCTAGTTTACGCTTACTTAAAATGCCGTAGTTATTAGTTTCATTAAATTTATGAACATCAAAATATACAGATCCGTTAACCACATAACCAAAACCATTATCAATGATGGTTTTAATTAATTCAATTTGCTCAATAATATGTCCTGTAGCAGTAGGTTCAATGCTTGGTGGTAAAAAGTTAAATGTATTTAAAATGTTATGAAAATCTACAGTATAGCGCTGCACAACTTCCATGGGTTCAATTTGCTCTAAACGTGCTTTTTTTGTGATTTTATCTTCACCAACATCTGCATCATTTTCTAAATGTCCAGCATCTGTAATATTTCTTACATAACGTACTTTATAGCCTAGATGCTTCAAATACCTAAACACCATATCAAACGACATAAACGTTCTTACATTACCTAAATGTACATTACTATAAACCGTAGGTCCGCACACATACATACCAATGTAGCCTTTTTCAATAGGTGTGAAAATCTCTTTGTTTCCGCTAAGTGTATTGTAAATTTGTAAAGTCTGCTCTTCGTACAAGTGCATAGGTTTAAGTATTTAATGTGTTGTTTTAAAATATCTTTTAAGCAATCAAAGCTAGCATTTTATTTTTCTTCTTCGGAAATTTTAATACTTAAAAAGTAGTGTCTAAACTAATATAGTCTAAAAACTCTCTTTTCGTTTCCTTAGTTTTAAAAACACCACCAAATTCTGAAGTTACCGTACTGCTTGCTACATCTTTAATGCCTCTAGAATTAACACATAAATGCTTTGCATCAATAACGCAAGCTACATCCTCTGTATTTAAAACCTCTTGAAGTTCTTTTACAATTTGTATGGTAAGTCGTTCTTGTACTTGCGGACGCTTTGCAAAATAATCTACAATACGATTCATTTTTGAAAGACCAACAACAGAACCATTTGATATATAAGCGATGTGAGCTTTCCCTACAATAGGTAATAAGTGGTGCTCACAAGTTGAATAGACAGTTATATTTTTTTCAACAAGCATTTCACCATATTTATATTTATTATCGAAGGTTGATGCGCTAGGTTTTTTATTAGGATCTAAACCACCAAAAATTTCGTTTACAAACATTTTAGCAACTCTATTTGGAGTTCCTTGAAGGCTATCATCGGTTAAATCTAAACCTAAAGTTTCTAATATGTGTTTGACATCGTCTTTAATAAGATCGATTTTTTCAGATGCACTTAGTTCAAAAGCATCTTTTCGTAAAGGGGTTTCAGATGATGTGCCAATATGATCGTCACCAATAGCATCATGACCTTGTATGTCTTTTTCTATTTTCATTTGTTATTTGTCGAAGTAATCGTAATTACTTTTAATTAAAATTATAATTTTTCATTTTTAAAATGAAGACTGCAAAGATAAGCAATAAAAAAAAATGAATAAAGGGTAGGAGTTTTTAAATTTGACATGTTATATGCTTGTAATCGGAATGAGGTTACATGACAACCAATTTAACAGTTTGTTTGTAAAAATTTTCTTAAATTCCGCATCTTAAAAAAAGACAACTATGAATCCAAAATTTCTGTTCCCTCTAATACTAGTAGGTACTTTGTTAATTTCAACCTCACTTTTTTCCCAATCGAGAAAGCAAAAAACAGTAACGTATAATACTAATGTGAATTCGCCATTAACACCTGCAGAATTAGCTTTTGTTAATGAGGTATATGGTAACACTGTAAATGCTAATGTATTAGATAAGCCTCAGCGCTTAAAGGACATTAAAAATATTCTAAGAAATAGAGTTGAAATTAAAAATGTTCCTAATGCTAGTGATCAAAAAGCTTGTACATTATTGTCTGAAGTTTCATTAATGAACTATTATGTTTCTGGGCTACAACGTGACATTAATTTTAATCCTCAAAATTTCAATCCGTTAAAATATTTATTTAATTATAATTCTTACGGAACTCATATGTATAGAGTAGATAATACCAATTACTTTATCATTATCAAATCTCAACATAAATAAAATTTTAATTCTCCATTTATAACTATAAGCTATGAAAAAGGCATTACTCATAATTTTTACTTTATTTTCTTTTAGTACTTACGCTCAGGATATTATCATGCAAAGTGGTAACGTTACAGGTTGTTCAGGAACATTCTATGATTCAGGAGGTTCAGGAGGAGCTTATTCTAGTAATGAAGATTTAGTATTAACCATTTGTCCAGATATGCCAGGACAATTAGTTACATTACAATTTACAGAGTTTAATACACAGTTAGGAGCTGATGTCATGACTATTTATAATGGAGATAGTGTAGCGTCACCTGTTTTTGGAACCTTTGATGGTGCAAATTCTCCAGGGTCAGTAACCGCTACAGAAGATAATGGATCTGGTTGTTTAACAATTCAATTCGTTTCAGATGCTTCAGGGACAACTACTGGTTGGGCTGCAGATGTTTCATGTTTTACACCCTGTCAAACTATAGTGTCTCAATTAGATTCTTCAACACCAGCCGCAAACGCAGATGACTATATAAGAGTATGTCCTGGTGAAGATATTACTTTAACAGGTAGTGGTGTTTTTGAATTTGATGGTACAGGAGCTACATATGAATGGGATTTGGGAGATGGAAATACGATTGCAGGTCAATCAGCAACATTTTCATATGCAACACCTGGAGTTTATATTGTAAACTTAAATATTAGAGATGCAAATACAGATTCTGATCCGCTAGGCTGTTCAAATACAAACTTAATAAATCAGGTTATTCAAGTAGCAACTTTACCTAGTTTTTCAGGAACAGGAGCTGCTAATACAGATTTATGTTTTGGAGAAACAACGACAATAGATGGTGTTGTAACACCAACATTGTTTGCTAATGATTGTACACCACCTGTAAGTGGAACAACATTTTTACCAGATGGATCTGGAGCAGTGTATACAACATGTATTACTGTAGATTGTTTTGAATCAAATCAAGTACTAACTGATGTTAATCAACTTCTTGATATCTGTGTGAATATGGAGCATTCTTATTCCGGTGATTTAGATATTAGAATTATTTCTCCAAATGGACAAGAAGCCGATTTATTTACTCAAGCAGGAGGAGGTACTTATTTTGGTGGTGCTAATGATGATGGAGGTAATGACGCAGGAGTAGGAGCAGATTATTGTTTCTCTATGTCTGCAACAACACTTTTAGAAAATGCTAATACAATTACGGCAGGTACAAATCCACCAAATAATTCTTGGGCTCCTGGAACATATTTGCCTGTTGATTCTTTCGCTTCATTACTTGGTAGTCCATTAAACGGACAATGGTGTATTGAAATTGTTGATAATCTTAGTGTTGATAATGGTTATGTGTTTTCTTGGGGATTAAACTTTGATCCAAATATTCAACCACCAGAATTATCATTTACACCAGTTATAGTTACTGAGGGTTGGGATACAGATCCTTCCATTACAAATATTACGGGTTCTACGATTACTGTTGCACCTTTAACAGCCGGTACTCATTGTTATACATATAGAGTGACTGATGATTTTGGATGTGAATATACTGAAGAAGTATGTATTACTATGGCAGAAGATATCACAGCAGATAGTGCACCAGATACGGATACTGTTTGTAACGGTGAAGATGCCATTTTTAATATAACAGGAACTGCAAATGCCACTGTGACTTACACTTTAAATGGAGGAGCAGTTCAATCTGTCACTTTGGATGGAACAGGTAATGGTACTGTTACTGTTACTGCGCCAACCACAGACCAAACTTTAGATGTTATTGATGTCTCATTAGGTACACCAGATGTAATAGGAAATGCACAAACAGCTGTTGGTGGTTTTGATTCTATTAATGCAACTGGTCCTATAGACCCAATTGGTACAGCAGCTTCAGATGCTAATTGTGCTAGAATAACTTCCGCAGAACCGTTATTAACATTAACTTTAGATGAAAATGTGCCTGTTGGTACAGATATTACAATAAGTTTGGCTAGAAATAACGTTACAGGTAATATGGTTATTTCAGATGGTGTTGCTAATTTAACATACAATACAGGTACTGAAGATGTTTTAGAGCGAATTACGTTTACTACAGGAGCGTCAACTAATACATTAACGTTTACAAGAGATGAAGGTCAATTATGGATTGATGGTCTAGAGTATACAATTCCTGGTAACTTATGTACAGTACTTATAGATGATACCGAGACTATAACTGTTGGTCAAGTATTTGATACAGCATTTACTATGACTCCAACGTGTGATGGAGGTACAGCAACTGTAACAGGAGATACAGGAGGCATTTTTTCTTTTGAAGACCCTCAGCCTACTGATGGAGCCGTTATAGATTCTAGTTCAGGAACAGTGACAGGTGGAATCTCAAACACGACTTATACAATTCTATATGAATTTGCAAGTGCATGTAGTCCAGGTACAACACAAACAGTAACGGTGTTGCCTTCAGCTAATGCACCTTTTGATTTAACTCCAACCTGTGATGGCGCAATAGCAACAATTACAGGAGATACAGGTGGAGTTTTTACTTTTAATCCAATCCCAACAGATGGAGCTGTTTTAAATTCTACTACAGGAACTATAACAAACGCGACTCAAGGCGCAACATATACTGTTGAGTATTTAGTTTCAGGAGCTTGTCCTGCTATGAGTTCAGAAACAGTAACAGTATTACCATTTGAAGATGCTAGTTTTACATTGACTTCAACATGCCAGGGAGCTACAGCAGTTGTTACAGGAGATGCAGGAGGAACTTTTGCTTTTAATCCTTTGCCTACAGATACTGCAACTATTGATGCAGATACGGGATTAGTTACTGGAGAATCTGGTGAAACTTATACTGTAGAATACACGACTCCTGGACCTTGTCCTGAAACAACAAGTGAGACGGTAACTGTTTTTCCTTCGGAAGATGCTTCGTTTACATATACTCCAAGTTGTACTGGAGCTACAGCTACAATTACTGGTGATACAGGAGGTGTATTCACATTTAATCCAATTCCTGGAAATGGTGAATCGCTAAATGCTACTACAGGAGAAATTACTAATGGAGTTTCAGGTACAACTTATACTGTAGATTATACTACCACAGGTAACTGCCCTGTGACTGTAACTCAAAATGTAACTGTATTCCCTGAAGATGATTCTAGTTTTACACTTACACCAACTTGTGATGGAGCTATTGCAACAGTAACGGGATTAACAGGAGGAACTTTTACATTTAATCCAAATCCTGCTAATGGAGCAACTATTGATCCTGCAACAGGAGCCATAGTTGGAGGTCCATTTGACGCTGTGTATACTGTTGATTATACTACAAATAATGGAACTTGTCCTACGACAACTACTCAAACAGTAACATCATATTCTCAGCCTATCATCGCTGATCCAACAGCCTTAGAAGTTTGTGACGATGGTACACCAGATGGTA
>NZ_JXJO01000039.1 GCF_000826655.1 Psychroserpens damuponensis | reverse complement strand
GTTTTCGATTCCGCAAACAAGCTAAAAAGTCAGCCACAATTCAATTCAGAGTTTGAGTGGGAATTCATCATGTTATTCAAATTTGGCAACATAGTTTTTCGGTTTTTTTTTCTTAAAACTCAAAAAAAATCGAAAAACAAACTAGCCTTTTTCCAATTCCGAAAACTTGCTTGAGCATTAAAGCTAACGTTTATGTATAAGAATAGTTGTGGGTTTGTATGCGAGGATTTTCCGAAGGAAAATCAGACGTTACAAACACGCAACGACCTTTGATTAAGCACTAAACCACAATTATTTTTATACGGTGTTAGGTGGCGTTTTTTCTTTCAGATATTTATTTTCCAATTCAGTCATTAATTCTTTATCGCGAATCGATTCCGTTTTCCTTTTTAATTCAGTCCACGTTTTTAATCCGATGTTCGTAACGTTAATCCATTCAATATCTTTAAGAATATTTTTGTCCGATAAATTCCGCTTTTCAGTTCGTTCTGTATATTTTCTAAATTCAGAGTGTAATTCCGTTACAATTTTATATTCCGATTCCGATATTATTCCATTTGCAATAAAGTCAGAATATCCATTTTCCAAATCCAAATCGTCAAAATATCCGCAAACACATTCATTATAATCTCCAACTGAATTTTTATAGTCAGCTTTAATCCAAAGTCGGTTTTGAAATTCCGAGTGAGCAATTTCAAAAAGCGATGCTATCCATCTATTTCTTATGTTTCTTTTTATTTCTGCGTTCATTTCAAATGACACCTAACGTGTTTGTGTATGATTTCGTTGCGTGTTTAAGCA
>NZ_JXJO01000038.1 GCF_000826655.1 Psychroserpens damuponensis | reverse complement strand
CACGCACAGTTCAGTTGCGTAAACTAACTAAATTCCGATTGAGTAAAAATTCAGCAGTTGAGTAAGAATTCGGAAAGATACGATTCAGGTTTCGAGTGAGTTTTTAATCGTAAAGTTCGGCAGAATTCAGTTCAGAAATTTTTAACGAGTAATTGTTTGTAACGGTTATGTATATGGCTCGTAGCGTGCAAATTAGAAAATTAATTTCGGATTAAGCACAAGCCAGATTTTTAAATTTTATTATTTATCTTTTTCTTGGAAATCGTCAAATTTAAAAATTTGGCGACTTTCCAAATACGCCTTAACTTCGATTAAGCAACTGACTAGCTATGAGTTATATACTGTGTTGTGCGTCGTTATTTTAATCGCTCGACATTGGTTAAATATTTCTTACAGAGCCTTTTTTCTCTCGTATCAAAAAGAGCTCTTTTTACAGCATATGTTCCACCGATTCCTAATCCTAAAGCTCCCAAAATTTCCTTGCTATATTCTGCCGATAAAGCTAAAGGATTATTGATAAGCATATATGTTGAAAAAGGAATTGAAGCAAGTCCAATACCCATTAATACAATTTCTCTCGTTAGGTCAGAATAAATGTCATTAAAGCTATTAATGAATTGTCTCTCCGTTATTCCGTTTCCAATCGATTCCTCCAAAAGGTCAATTTGACTATTAAATGCAGTAATTCTCTCTCGGTTTTGATTTCTAAACTCAATTAATCTGTCAAACCCTATATCTGAAATATTGGCAGGAACAAGTAAGTTGATTATTCCTTTCATAAACTTATTTCTATTTCGAGTTCCTGGGTTATAAACTCTTGAGAAATTTGAATAATTGTCAAATTCAATATTATCGGTTATTATAGAACCGTTTCGTTCATATGAAATTTCTTGGGCTAAATGTGTCATAAACAAGAAAGCCAGTTCTTTTGGTAATATCAAACCTTCGCCATTTCTTCTTCCAATTCTTTCTTTTTCACAAAATTCGCCAAATTGATAAGAAAATTTCTCTGAAAAAATCTGATATGTCCAGTTTCTTTCGTTTCGCCAACTCCTCTCAATGTTGATTCGATTCATTAATGGTCCTCTTCCATAAGGATTTTGTAAAAACTTTTCAGCCTCCTCAATCGATTTAATCGAGGCTCTTTCTCCTTGTAAAAATTCAGGTGAGTACATTTCGACCAAATCAGTTTCGTCTGATAATCTTCTATAATCGTCTGAAATTAAATGTTGCCTACCATATGGAACTATACTTTCAAATTTTTCCAAATAAAGAATTGAAAACTTTAGCCATTCAGTATTTGGTGGTTCTAAATTCGGATAGTAAATAAATTTCTTCATATGGTTTTGTCTAATGACGCACAACGTGTTTGTGTATGATTTCGTTGCGTGTTTAAGCACTAAAGTTAGCAAATAAATCACAGATAGAAAGTCCGCGAGGACTTTCGTAAGTAGGCTATAACTAGCAATGAATTATACACGGTGTTGCCAGTAGTATTTATTCAATAATTTTTGATTCAATTAGTTTAAATTCATTATTTATGAGTTTCCAATATTCTGATTTTTTCACACCTTGTTTCACATACATTTCTAGATATTTTTCGATAAGAATTGGCTTTTCATTTCTTAGTTTATATTTATAAATATTTTTTGTGTTAAGATATCCAAAGCATTTGGAAATTATTTCTTCTTTTTTATAATCGAATTCTGGTGAGGTGATTTTTTCAAAACTTGATTTTTTTTCAAATATCCCGTTTGAAGGATTAAAAATCCAATATAAAAATGGAAATCCACCATTTTCATCCATTAATCTAGATTTACCGATTCTAAAGTCAATATGATTATCAAAGTTCATATCTTCAATTTCCATTATTGACTCTTTTTTTGAAGATGAAAAGAATTCATTTTCACTTGGTATTATTTTTTGAATAAACTTATCATTTTTAAAGACTTTAATTTCACTTATTTTACATTGACTTTCTTGACAATCTTTGGATAAATAAAATTCAAATTCATCTTTCTTAAACTCTATTATTTCTTGTGAATAAAGTTTAAATGAAAACAGAATTGTTAATGTGAACAGAGTTTTTCTCATATTACTGGCAACGGTTTTGTGTATGATTTCGTTGCGTGTTTAAGCACTAAAGTTAGCAAATAAATCACAGATAGAAAGTCCGCGAGGACTTTCGTAAGTAGGCTATAACTAGCAATGAATTATACACGGTGTTAGCCATAGTATTTTTAATTTCCAAATGGACTTTTGTCGTTCATAAATGGACTTTCAAAAGTTGTCCAATTAGTTGTTTTTAATGATTTTCCGTCAATATTCATTGGTGTGAACCGAACTTTATATTTTCCTTTATTCTTAAATGTAAACGCTCCAGAACACATTCCGTGTCCAACATTTAGTTTATCATTCCATTCTTTAATGTAAAATACTTTTTTATTGTTGGCGCTCAAGTCAACTACTTCTGTCTTATACCAAACTTCAGATTCTGATTTGTTTTTTATATTGAAAATTGCATTTGCTTCTGGACCACAACCATAATGCTCAACATTCGTTTTCTCAAATTCAAGAGTAAGATTAGAATTTAGTTTCTCGATTGATTTTTTATCTGTTGTTTTCCAATATACTTTTTCTCTCTTTTTTTTCTCTCTGTTGTAAGTTGTCATTTCTCTAACTTCAAATTCAGTTTCATCAGAGTATTTTAAAAAATATTTTGTGTTAGGTTTTAATTCTGATGTTGGATAGAAAATAGCTTGAGTTAATTGCTTTTGTCCAATCAGAATTTCTTGAAGATTCAGTTCAATTAATTCTCCGCTTTCACTTTCGAGATAAATTGTTCTTTCTTCAAAGCTCTTAATTGTTTTTTGACTAAAAGCATAACCTTGAATAATGAACATTGAATTTAAGCTGATTTCTTTTGTTGAAGGAAAGAATTGCATTCCCATTCCTGCACAATCCGCAAATGCAGATTTCATTCCGAAAGTCAGTAATAAAAAAAGTAATATTTTTTTCATAATGTTAGTTTCTTAAATGACTACAAATATCGTTCCGTTCATATTATGGCTAACGTGTTTGTGTATGCTTTGTTGCGTGATCAAGTTACTAAGTTAGCAAATAAATACCGAATAGAAAATCCGTGAGGATTTTCGTAAGCAGGCTAGAACCTAGCAATAAAATATACACGGTGTTACCCAACGTTTTTATTCCGCTTGCTTGTTTTCAACACTTGGTTTATTCGGTAATCCGCTCTCCACCAAAATTTTTTCCATTCGTGCCTTATTCCTCCTAATTCCCAATTTACGTCAAATAGTTCTTGTTTTTCAGACGAATTTGGCTTTTTCGCAACATATGGTGGAATTCCAACCTTACAATGCAACATCGGTTCGTTATTCTGAATTGTCGGATAAAATTCAGCTGTGTGTGATGTTTTCAAGAAGTATCTAATCTCAATTATCGTTTTATTCAGTAGAGATTTATATATATACAAATTTATGTCATAAAGGTTATCATAAATTTTGGTCAAATCAGCCACAATTCCACTCAACGATTTAGGTAATTTTTTATCATTAACCTTTTTTCGGATTTTAGCTCGTTCGAATAAATTCTTTCCGATACTTTCATCAATTTCCGACATTATATATTCGCAGTTTCTCGATATTTTATTCCAACAAATATCTGTCGCCATATCAATCAGACTTGATGTCGCATTTAAGATTTTATTTTCGAGTACTGCTTTTTTCAAATGTTGGGTAACGGTTTTATGTATG
>NZ_JXJO01000037.1 GCF_000826655.1 Psychroserpens damuponensis | reverse complement strand
TTAGAGCCAACGTGTTTGTATATGGTTTGTTGCGTGGTTTAAGCAACTAATTTAGTAAATAATTACCGACCAAGAAAGTCCGCGAGGACTTTCGTAAGTAGGCGAGAAGCCAGCAATAAATTATATACGGTGTTATGTGCAGGCTTTAGTAAGTTAAATATTCCTGAATGAAAAAACAATTCGGATGTTGATGTTCAATCACTCCATTTTCTTTTTCAATAATTCCTTTTTTTAGAGTTACTTTCTTTGATTTAGATTCACTAATTCTAATTTTTCGGAAATGAAGATTTTGATTTGAAATTCCAATATCAAGATTTAATCTGTTTATAGTTGAAATAATATATTCAGAAAAGCATTGACCTGCGTCAAGCTGTCTTTTTGCCGATTCTGTTCCTTTTTTCATTTCAATAAGAAATACAAAGAGGTGTTCACCTTCTTCAATGAATAATAAATAATCACATATTTTTTTTAAACCAGTAACACCAGTAGTTTTAAAAAAAGGCAAAATATCTTTAGCTACATCATATTTATAAACACAATAGCTTAATTGATTCCCACCAATTATTTTCCTTTTCATTTCGAAGTCTTTTCCGTGTTTATCTTTATCTTTTTCTGATAAAAATTCAGATTCGTCTTTAAAGTTCTCGTTTAATATGGAATTAATAATATCTAATTTACTCATAAATATTATTCTTTTGTTCCGTATTTAAGAGTGTAGAAAAGGTCATTTGTTAGATTATTCTGTTTTTCTATTTCAGCATCAATTGAAGGAATGTCAAATCCGTATTCTGCTACAGGTATTAAATCTACACTTGCTTGCGTTTTTAGCTTATAATAGAAGTAATGGACATTAATATCTTTTTTGTTAATGTATTCACCATCTTTAAAATGATGTTCTTTTTTTATAGATTTTATTTTATCATCACTTGAAGATAACATTATTAAGTTATTTATTTCACGGAGTATATAATCACTATGCGTACTGATAACAAAATTTAATCCTTTATTAATTAATTGAGCAATTATTCGAGTTATTTTTATTTGATTATCTGGATGTAAATTTAATTCGGGTTCATCTATAATTACTAAATCGTTTTTTAAAGCTGTGTGTTTTAGGTAAATAACTAATCCTGCTAAAGTTTTAACTATTGATGAACTTTGGTGAAATGAAAGTGTTTTCTTCTTTGACGTCTTATTACTTGAAAATTCAACGTTACCATTTTTTCCAATAACAACACTACCATCTAAAAGTTCTTTTTCAATTTCAATAGCAAAGTCATAGTAAACACTATTTGTTTTTTTTATAGCTTCTAAATCATCTGCAACCTTTAAACAGTCTCTAATTGGTTGTGGATAACGGTTTGAAGTTGAGAATAATAAATCAAAACGATTATAATCTTCGTTTGAAGATAATTGTTTGATTAAATCATATTTTTCATTATTTTTAATAGAAAGTTCTTTGTTAAAAGTGAATATTGAATTTCTCTCTACTGGAAATATTGTAGATGACATTATTGGGTAATATATCAGTTTAGCATATAATATTGAAAGAAATGCTATATCAAAATACCTTACAAATTCTTCGTTTTTTATAGTTTCTTCAAAAAGAATTACCTTTATTTTTTCGTCTTCAGTTTTCTCTAATTTAATTGTGTATGTATGAAACTTTATAAGTTCATTGAACCTTATTTTCTTTATTCTGTTAATAAAGTCATTTTCTTTTTCTTTGAAGTTGATTTCTGTTTTAGAGAAGAAATCATTAGAACTACTTTCCGGAATTGAAAATAGTTTCCACAAATTTGGTTTTATTTTTTTATTTTCACTTTGCTTAAAATCATACATTTGAGATATATTCAAAGGAATTTCTACTTCATTATTTTCAATAAGAATGTCAATGTATTTTTTGTCAAATCCAATACCAAAACTTTTATTTTCAAGAGAAGTTATAGCATATAAAATATAAGCCATATATGTTTTTCCTGTGCTGTTTCCTCCACAAAATATATTCAACTTTTTGCTTAAGTCAATAGTAGCATCTTTTACAGCTCCTAAGTTTTTTATTTGTACTTTCATTTAATTTAAAAAATTTGAATCAAAGATAATTATTTTAAATGAACTATCAATTTTTTTTAGCTTGCACATAACGTGTTCGTGTATGATTTGTGCGATTGAGAATCCGCAGGATTTTCAGTCGAGGCAAATCGGTTCTTTAAATATATAAATTTTAAATGAAGCAGGAGTTGAGCATTAATTATACACGTTGTTATACACTTTACCGAAAGAGTAGAGTAAGAAGTTATAATTTGCTAAAATCTGGATACTTATATGTTTTGTCTGCTATTTTATAAAATTGATATATATCGTCATCATCGTAATCATATTCTCTACTTTTCTTATACTTTGGGATTGTAAAGATTGAGGTATCAACTTCAACTTCTTTAAGATCCAATAAATCAACGAAGGTATTTACATCTCCATATTTTTGTACATATCTCACAATCAATGCATCTTTCAAAAGACTATTCTTTATATCATAATCTGTTAAAGAATCAAAAAATATGACTTGTCCCATTCCTTTATATTTAGGGTCTTCATTATAATAGGCTGTAATTGTGTAATAACCATAATCAAATACTATTGTTTTACAACTGAAATTATTAATATTAGCTATGGTGTCTCCTGCTGTTATTACAGGTTTCTTTCTATCTGGCCTTGCTCTATTTGTTAGTTTTCTTTTTCCGATGTGGTCATCATTTTTTTCAATAGTGTATATTGTTTCCGTATTCCTTTCATATATATTTATTGATAGAGGTTTATAAAGAAACTTTAAAATTTTATCATTCTTTACATAAGCAACTAAAGCAGAGTCACTTTCTTTTTTACGCTTTATTTTCTTTATATCCTCCATTCTTTGATCAGACTCAACAAGATCTTCAATGGGTTCTATTGTTACTCCATATCTAATGACTCCTTCAAAGTCTTGAGCTGAAACGAAGTTAATAGTGAAAAATAAAATTATAAGACTTGGTATCTTCATAAGAGTGGGTTCTGAGGTATTGTGTATAACGTGTTTGTATATGGTTTGTTGCGTGGTTTAAGCACCTAATTTAGCAAATAAACACCAGATAGAAAATCCGCGAGGATTTTCGTAAGTAGGCTAGAACTAGCAATAAATTATATACGGTGTTGTGTGGCGTTATTTTATTAATCAAAATGGTAAATTTTCATCTTTAACAGACTGTTTCTTAATAACATTCTTCCCTTTTTCCCATTTAAATTCTGCGATTATTTTATGTTTTTCCTTTATTATTATTTCAGCCCATAAATATTTATATTCATTCTCAAGTATTTCAGTAACTGTCCTATATAAAATACTTGTATCTCCATATTTTGAAAAATAATTATGATTTTTTTCTAAAATTCCATTTTCAATATCTTTGTCAGTGTGATATATGAATATGTCATTTTTATAAGGTAAAACATACGGTTTAATAATGCTGTTTTTAAAGCATAGTTTAAAAAATTTGAAGTCGGGATTAACAGATACGTCTCTGTAATAATAATATTTTTCCCTTTCTAATTCTTTAATTTTTTTTGTTTCTGCTTCTCGTTTTTTTTCCTTTTGAATTTTTAAAAGATTTAATCTTTCTTTTTCCTTTTCAAGTTTTTCTTTTTCGAGTTCTTTTTTTACTAATATTTCGTTGTTTTCAATTTCTTGTATCAAATCATTTTCCAACTTTAAGATATTGTTTAAGAAATATTCTTTTTCAATTTTAATATATCCTTTTTTTATCGTTGGAACTATTCTGAAAATTCCATCTTTAAAATCTATAAATAGATTGTTTGATAAAGAATGTTTAGAATCTAACCATTTTAATAATTTAGTTTTTAGCGGGTTTCTTTTTTTAGATTGAAGAGCAATGTCAAATTCGGATGTAGAAAATTTTGTTAAGTCAATCATTAAATATGGTGTAAAACCAAATTTTGAATGTGCATTAAAACGTAAATTCATTTCTTCTAAATCTACTGACAATGTGTGTTGAAATTCAATTCCAATATTTTCAATAACACTATCTATTCTGTGATTTTCTCCATCAATATTAATAGTTATTTCATAAGATTTTACTCCGTACTTTTCAACACCGTAAATTTTCTCTATTTTTTCATATTGCCATATTCTATGCCAGTCACTTAATTCATTATCTTTTTTATTGTCAGTTGGAATTGATTTTCGTCTAATATATGGATTGCTTTTTCTCATAACAGAAATAAAGAGCGTATCTGAATGGTCATACCAAATTCCTTTTTTGGGAATACATTCTTTATAAAATTTGACTTTTATTAGCTTTTCCATTTAATAGACAATCTCCTTTTTTTGGATAAATATGATGTTATTCTGGATGTTCGTTTTAATGACACACAACGTGATTGTGTATGATTTCGTTGCGTGTTTAAGCACTAAAGTTAGCAAATAAATCACAGATAGAAAGTCCGCGAGGACTTTCGTAAGTAGGCTATAACTAGCAATGAATTATACACGGTGTTAGCAGCTGGCTTTTTTCATTTAGTTCTTTTGTAAACATCTTTGAATTCTTTCTTTACAATTGTAAATTCATTGAAATTTGGGTAAACTACATATAAAGGTACTTTAGGATAAACAAATTGATGAGCATTGAGAATAAGTCTTAATTCACTTGAATTCTCATCTAATAAAGAATGTCCAATGTAAATAGCCTTCACCATTTCGTTTTTAAATCTCAAAAATCTATCAACAGGTTTTTTTCCAATTTCAGATACAATTCTCCATTCTTGTTCATATGACCAATGCTTGTGTTTAGTTGAAAACATATAATGCAATGCAAAAGGCAGTTTTGGACTAATTCGCACTAACTTTTTTAAATAAGTTACTTTAGTAAGACTGCTTCTTAATATTTGGTCTTTCTTTGGTTCAGCAGCTATTTCGTTATCTTTAAATTCAAGTACAAATCCACGATAATTATTTGTGTAGTGTGCCCACATCAGAGGATTGTCTATTACTTCGGAAAAACAAGTTACACCAACATTCGAGAAATTATTTTTTTTAAACCCTTCAATTCTTTCAATTCCTTCGTCAATACCTGGAACGAGATTTACATTACAATCAAATGGGTCATTAAAATGAGTTGGATTTGTTAAGTAAAAATATTGATTAAGTAAAGAATCTATATTATTCATATTTGCAGAATAATACTTAAACAACTTACCTGATTTTTTAGGTACTAAAATATTGTTTTGAAAGTAATCCCATTCATCTTCTATCTCGTTATATTTTAGTTTAAATTCCTCATCAATTATGTATTCTTTAAGCATTTCGATGCTTCCATCTTCCATTTCTATATTTAATTGTTGAGAAGTCAAATTTTAGTCTATTTTGGTTTTGAGTGAGCGCTTGCTGCTAACGTTTGTGTGTATGATTTCGTTGCGTGTTTAAGTAACTAATTTAGCAAAAAGAAACGAACCAAAGGAAAATCCGTAGGATTTTCCGAGTAAGCTAGAACTAGCAATTAATTATACACGTTGTTGTGGCTAGTACTTTATTCGTTTCGTTCATATGTCAATATTTGAAGTCCATCGTTAAAAGATTCATTTTCTATTAGATTCCATTTCGCAAAACATTTTGAGTTGCCAAATATTCTGATTCCTTCTCCTAAAATTATTGGATTTAGTTTCAGTTTTAGTTTGTCAATTAGTCCATTTTCAAGCAACCAACCTGCAAATTCTCCACCACCACACAAATAAATATCCGTTTTAGCGTTTGCCTTTATCTCTTTCACTTTTTCAATTGATTTTTTTTCAATATGAACTGATTCTGCCAAATTTTCTATTTCCATTGAATCAGAAAAGATGTAATGTTCCATATTAGGATATGCAGGTTGACCCGCTTCTAAACCATATTGAAAACCGAATTCATAAGTTCTTCTACCCATTATTACGGTTTTAAATTCTTTGAGGTCTTCTTGATATTTTTCAACTCCATTTCCTTGAAGTATAAATTGACTTATATCGTCATTTTTTCCTGCGATAAATCCGTCTAGAGAACTTGCTACGTAATAAATAATTTTCCCCATTTAATTTCAATTTTTAGTTCGTTCTTGTATTAGCCACAACGGTCTTGTGTATGATTTCGTTACGGAAAAATCGTCAAGATTTTTCCGAGTTAATACCCAAAGATAGCAAAAGTGGAGGGATTTTCCGCAAGGAAAATCCGCCGTAATGAATTATACACGTTGTTAGCTTTTAGTGCTTTTTTCTTATGTATAATTCGTTCCGCTTGTTTTGTTTAGTTTTGAATTCCGCTTCGTTTTTCATTCCGCAAACTTGCTCCAATTCCGC
>NZ_JXJO01000036.1 GCF_000826655.1 Psychroserpens damuponensis | reverse complement strand
CTAACTATACACAAACACGATAACCGTTAAAATAAAAAAATGAGAATCAAAGCATCTTTAATAATACTATTTAGTGTATTCCTTATAAATTGTTCTAAAGACGATGGACCAAAATTAAGTTCAGAAAATAAAATTATTGCATTTAAAATTACTGGAAATGGAGAAGATTTCAATGGAGATATTAATCAATCTACCAAAACTATAACCGTGACAACAAGTGATTTAAATTTGTCTAATTCAATTACTCCAATCATTGAGATATCAAACAATGCTTCAATCACACCTTCTGCTTCGACTTCTCAAAACTTCAGTCAAAATGTATTGTATACTGTTACTGCAGAAAATGGTGATGAGGCCATTTACACTGTCATTGTTAATAGCTCTGATAACAAAATAACTTCTTTTAATATAACACCCAACGAAACAACCTTCTCTGGAGTAATTAACGAGTCTAATAATACCATTACAATCGAAACAATAGGGTTGGAATTAAATAGTACACTAATTCCTGAAATTGAATTTTCTCAAAATGCAACAATTTCACCCAACCAGTTATCTGAGCAAGATTTCAGTCAGAATATTGAATATACAGTAACAGCTCAAAATGGAGAACAAGCAACTTATACAGTCATTACTAATAACATTGCTTTATCAAATGAAAAAAAGATTTTAAGCTTTCAGTTTAATATAGATAATGAAATATTTGATGGAATAATCGACCATTCTACGCTAACCATTACTATTGATACTTACAAGGACCCAACAAATATTTCCCCAACCATCTCTATATCAGACAACGCAACAATTTCGCCTGATAGCAGCGGACAACAAAATTTCATGA
>NZ_JXJO01000035.1 GCF_000826655.1 Psychroserpens damuponensis | reverse complement strand
AACGTGCTTGTGTATGATTTCGTTGCGTGTTTAAGCACTAAAGTTAGCAAATAAATCACAGATAGAAAGTCCGCGAGGACTTTCGCAAGTAAGCCTTTACTAGCAATGAATTATACACGGTGTTGTGCTTAGTTATTTTTTCCTATAAAATTTCCTTCAGAGATAATTGTAACGTATAAAATAATAAATTATCATTCACTCTAGCTTCAGGATGACAATAATTAATTACTGTTAAATCTTCACTTATTTTGCAATATTGAACTCCATATGTTGTTTCATCCCATTTATTCAAACCAGTAATAATTTTATTGTTAAAGATCATCGAACCAGTTCCGCAACAGAAAATTATTTTCGGATTATATATATCTATTTGTTCTTTAATATAGTCTTTGTCTTCAGAGCAATATTTTTCAACTGTTTTAGTGATAGCAGTATGACTTCCAGTTTCTTTTTTTACATTTAATAATGCTATATCTGCAATATGTGTTTTTATAAAGCTAACGCTTCTTTTTTTATTTAAAACACTCCACTTTTCTATTTTAGATTGATTTTTAAGTCCATATTGCCAAAGAGCAATATTCTTAAACGTTTGTTTTCTTGCTCCATCTTTAATAAAAGTCCTTAAATCCCATTTAGTATCTTTTATTCCATTTACTTCTTTCAAAATGTACAAAACTCTATACTTCGAGTTAATGAATAGATTCGGATTTGCTACTCCATCTGTTATTAATTTGTTTCTTTTTATCCGCCATTTCTGAAATAACAAATCTTCTTTAGCTGTAATATCGTTCATTTTTTTAATTAAGCACAACGGTCTTGTGTATGGATTGTTGCGAATTTGTGTCCGATGATTTTCCGTAGGAAAATCAGAAGAACGCAAAAGCGCAACAA
>NZ_JXJO01000034.1 GCF_000826655.1 Psychroserpens damuponensis | reverse complement strand
TAACCGTTATGGATTATCCGAAATTCTTCACACCAAATGGAGATGGATATAATGATACATGGAACATTAGTGCAATAAATGGACAACCAAACGCAAAAATTTATATATTTGACAGATACGGAAAGTTACTCAAACAACTTAGTCCAACAGGAGCAGGTTGGAATGGTACCTACAATGGTAACCAATTGCCATCAAGCGACTACTGGTTTGTAGTTGAGTACAATGAACCTAATACAGGTGAACGTAAAGAATTTAAAGCCCATTTTACCCTGAAAAGATAAAAGGGGGAATTAAAAGTATATTACAAAGGCTACGTTAAATCGTAGCCTTTTTTTTATTCTAAAACGTCGTATAATAAGCATGGTAAATTGTGCTTTCATTATGCTTAAAATAATGCTATTGAAGATAGCCTAATTATGATCTTAATACTATTGTAGGGGTTTCTATTAATTAGATATGTTATTTCATAGCAAGTCAAAACTTGTTAAGGGCTAATCTGATGTATATTGAATATAAGTATTTCGGTTTAGTTGCTGTAGTATAACATGTAAGTATTGAGGGCTTATGATTGGGAAGTGTATATTTAATGTTATAATTTAAATTCAAATGATAGGGAACGAATGGTGTTCACTTCTGAAGAATTTGAACAAAACATGATTCTAGTTTACTTTTTTAAAAGCAGCATTAGGTATAGAAGTTCATCGCTCAATTGGATGGTAGTTACGGATAGATAAAAAAAAGTGCTAAACTTTGAGTCTAGCACTTTTCCAAAGAAAACTAAGTTTTTTTTCTTATAAATTAAAACCTAATGTTAATGTAATATTAGAGTTGTTAGTGTCTAATGTTGCAGCATCTGTTAAACCTACAGAATACAATTCATTATTTACAGTTCTTTGTGCATGATCATATGTTAAGTCTAATTTGGTATTTCCAAAATTATAACCTAAACCAAGAGAAAACCCTGTTAAATCACCATAAAAAGAGTCGTCTTTGTATGGGCTTTCTTCAAATCTATATCCGCCTCTAAGGCTAACTTGTTTAATTTTATATTCTCCACCAACTCTATATGTATTTGCAACTTTGAGTATTGAATTCATAATATTGTTTTGAGAAGCGAAATAGGCATCTGAAGTTGGTTTGAATTTAGTGTTAGAGTGATCTCTTCTGGAGTAATCAAAACTAATAAGGCCTTGTTCTCCAAAAACATAAGCTAAGCTTCCTGTAATTTTACCTGGAGATTGGAGGTTGTAGTCCGGAAAAATATTAACTATATTAGGTGAAATTAGAGTGTTGAATGGACCTTCGCTATCTGAAGCTAATGTTGAAATACTTTGATTAGTTTCTTCTGTAATTGAATACCAAGTAGGAGAATTATAAGTAAAACCTGCTCTTAGTTCATTGGTTAATTTCAAAATAGCTCCTAGTTGAAATGAAAATCCATTTCCAGTGGTTAAGAGGTTATTTTCAAAACCTACATTTGTAACTAATGAACCATCATTAGAATTAGATTCGTTTAAAAAGGTCGATCTCTCGTAATTAATAAAATGTGTATTTAAGTTTACACCTAAATATAATTTGTCTTTATATTGAGTGGCTGCGTTAAAACTAAATTTGCCGTTATAACCTGTAGCTATATAGTCATAATTTTGATTAAAAGTACCAGAAGCTATATTTGATGTGTAAAGCACATTGTCATCGGTATTATTTACGGGTTCTAGAATATAAGATTCATAACCTAGAAAAGCTTGTTGATTTCCGAAGCCATAAATTGAGCCAATTTCAGAGTAGGCTTGTGTGTAAGATTCTCCGTTAAATGCAGATATTTGATCCAATCTAAGGCCTTGAGCATAAGCTAAGAAATAATTATCAATAGAATTCGTATTTGTTCCAGATGCGCGCCATTGGTCATCATAATTTGCTGTTTTGTCATATGCCACACTTAATACGAATTTTTTCCAAGGGGACGAATTATCTGTGCTTTCAAATACAAATGCAGCACCTGCTTGGTTTAAATCTATTTTAGATTCTGAAGACGAGTTTCTTCCATTAAAGAATGAAATATCGTTATTGATATTTAATCTCGAAAGTGATAATGACGCATGACTTCTTGTGAAAACGGCTGAACCTGCTGGATTTATACTAACAGCAGACATATCTCCACCTAATGCTCCAAAAGCACCACTTAATGCTCTAAATCGAGCCGTACCTTGAATTTCATCTTGGGAATATCTAAGGGCATCTGATATATCTTGAGCCATGATATTAGACATAGATAGTACTCCTATAACTAGGATAGTTAATTTTTTCATATTGCAATGTTGTAAATTATTATATTAAAAACGTTAGTTTCCTCTACGGCCAGAGCTTCCTCTGGAAGAGCCAGAAGATCTTGAACTACTTCTTGAGCTTCTAACTGAAGATGAGGAACTTCTACTGTTACTTCTAGAAGATGATGCTCTTGGTGCAGATGACCTTGTGTTATTATTAGATCTAACAGATGAATTATTTGATCTACTACGAGTCGTTGTTCTTGGTCTTGTAGTAGTAGAATTTGTTCGTCTAGTTGTAGTCGCTCTTCTTGGTGATACTGAAGAGTTACTTGCTCTGTTTCTTGCTGTAGCTCTATTTCTTGTTGTAGCTCTATTTCTAATAGTTGATGAAGATCTTCTTGATAAGCTAGTAGAAGAACTGCGTCTAGAATAATTACTATTTCTATTTAGAGATGATGCATTTGCACCTCTTCTTCCGGTGTTGTATGCATAACTGTTACCTCTATGGTAGTTGTTTCTGTAATAAGGAGGGTACCAAAAGTTGTTATTCCATCCGTAGCCATATCCATATCCGTAACCTGCATTCCATCCGAAAGCAAATCCTGAATTCCAACCCCAATTATTCCAACCATAGTTGTATCCATATGGATTGCTCCACGCCCAATTATTATATCTCCAAGGTCTGTACCATCCGTAGCCATATCCGTTGCCCCAATATTGTGAATTCCATCCAGAATTATAAACATTAATAGTTACATCTGAGCTTTCTTGTCCCCAACCTGCATAACCGGTTTGCACTTCGTCCTCTAGAGGCTCGTTATTATAATTCCCCTCATATGCGTCTATATCTGTAAAAATAGCGCTACCATCATCAGGAATATCACTATATTGTAGAGATTTTTCGGTAAAATAATCTTTATAAACACTTTGATCTTCTATAGGAACTGTTCTAGCTTCTTCGTATACAATTTCTTCATTATTGCTGTAAATACCATCATTATCATAACCAACATATTGGTATGAACCACAAGAAGCTAACAAAATAGTTAGGCTTAGTGCAACAAAAAATGGAAATTTGGCCTGTATGTAATTGTTTAATTGCATATCTATTGATTTTTATTGTTGAACATTACAAAAATAGTTAGTTTTGCTGAACTATTTCTTTTTTTAACATAGTCACAAATTTTGTGCCAAAACACTAATAATGAGTAAAAATCTTACAAGTAGAACTGAAGACTATTCAAAATGGTATAATGAATTGGTTGTTAAGGCTGATTTAGCAGAGAATTCTGCTGTTAGAGGCTGTATGGTTATAAAGCCTTACGGTTATGCAATTTGGGAGAAAATGCAAGCGGAATTAGATAGAATGTTTAAAGAAACAGGTCATGAAAACGCTTATTTTCCGCTCTTTGTTCCAAAAAGTTTATTTGAAGCCGAAGAGAAAAACGCAGAAGGTTTTGCTAAAGAATGTGCTGTTGTTACTCATTATCGATTACAAAATGATCCTGATAACCCAGGGAAGCTTAGAGTTGATCCTGAAGCTAAATTAGAGGAGGAGCTAGTAGTTAGACCAACAAGTGAAGCTATTATTTGGAATACATATAAAGGTTGGATACAAAGTTATAGAGATCTACCAATATTAATTAATCAATGGGCAAATGTAGTGCGTTGGGAAATGAGAACACGCTTGTTTTTGCGTACTGCAGAGTTTTTATGGCAAGAAGGTCATACGGCACATGCAACAAAAGCAGAAGCTGTAGCAGAAGCAGAACAAATGAATGACGTTTATGCTGAGTTTGCAGAAAACTTTATGGCTATACCTGTTATAAAAGGTGTGAAGACAGAAAGTGAACGTTTTGCAGGCGCAATTGACACCTACTGTATTGAAGCATTAATGCAAGACGGTAAAGCTTTACAGGCAGGAACCTCACATTTTTTAGGTCAAAATTTTGCTAAAGCTTTTGATGTAAAATTTACTAATAATGAAGGTAAACTTGATCATGTATGGGCTACGTCTTGGGGTGTTTCTACAAGGTTAATGGGTGCGTTGATTATGACCCATAGTGATGATAAAGGTTTAGTGTTACCGCCAAATTTAGCACCATTTCAAGTTGTTATTGTTCCTATATATAAAACTGATGAACAATTAGAAATTATAAAAGAGAAAGCTAATAGCATTATAAAAGATTTAAAGGTTCTAGGTGTTTCTTGTAAATTAGATGCGCGAACAACGCATAGACCTGGAGCAAAGTTTGCTCAACATGAACTACAAGGCGTGCCATTAAGAATAGCTATCGGACAAAGAGATATAGATAATCAAACAGTGGAGTTGGCAAGACGTGATACTTTGACTAAAGAAGTGGTTGAAATGTCTAGTTTAGTTCAAACTGTAGATTCTTTGTTAAAAACAATTCAAGAGGAACTATTTAACAAAGCACTTAAGTATAGAGATACTCATATCACAGAGGTTGATGATTTTGAATCATTTAAAACAGTGTTAGAAACAAAAACAGGATTTATATCGGCACATTGGGATGGTACAGCTGAAACTGAACAAAAAATAAAAGAGCTTACAAAAGCTACAATTAGATGTATTCCTATGGATGTTAAAAAGGAAGCTGGACAGTGCGTATATACAGGGAATCCTTCAACAAATAGAGTGCTATTTGCTAAGGCATATTAAATTTTTTTAAAAAAAGTTTGATAAAGTGTTGCAACATTCAAAAATAGTTGTATTTTTGCATCCGCAATGAGTAATTGCTTGTTCATTAAAAAGTAGTTTATTTTGTAAATTACAACTGAAATAACAAATAATGGCCCGTTCGTCTATCGGCTAGGACGCATGGTTTTCATCCATGTAAGAGGGGTTCGATTCCCCTACGGGCTACAATTTTTTAACAAGAAAGAAAAAACAATGGCAAATCATAAGTCAGCATTAAAAAGAATAAGAAGTAACGATACTAAGCGTTTACGTAACAGGTACCAGCACAAAACAACTCGTGGTGCTATCAAGAGATTACGTGATATGGAAAGTGCAAAAGAAGCAAGTGAATATTTACCTGCTGTTATTTCTATGGTTGATAAATTAGCTAAGAACAATGTTATTCATGATAACAAAGCAGCTAACATAAAATCTAACTTGACTAAATTTGTAGCTACTTTAAGCTAGTTATATTTGTTTTCAAATAAAAAAAAAGCTTCTCTCATGAGAAGCTTTTTTTTTTTATCAATTTTTAATAAAATTAAGTTTTAAATTGAATTGTACTTGATTTAAAAAAATATAAATTTGTAACGATAAAAAATTAACCATTTACTTAATCTTCACTTTTGGAAAATATAAAAGCAATAGAATTAATTGATAAGATTTTTAAAAATCTTGATGAAACGGGAATTAACACTGATACTTTAATTGAAGATATCAAAGAATTAAGAGGCTACGCCATTGAGCAAAAAGTACCGTTGTTAGTAAAAGTACTTAGACTTACTTATGAGCATATTGAAAAATATGATTCATTTGTAATACCTATACTTGATGATGAACCATTAGAAGAAGCAGATGACCTTGACGTAACAAATGAAGAGTCGTCTCCTGTTGAAAATTTAAAGTATGTATTGGCTTTAGCAAAAAATTTAAATAACAAAGGTAATATAGCCGATTTAAAGGAGTATAAAGCTCTATTAATGGATTATTAATTGTAATGTATAGTTGGTAAGCAGAATAAGCTGATTTTGATTTTGTCAAAATCAATCCTATAAAAAAATAGCCTTGATTTTAATCAAGGCTATTTTAGTTTTATAAAGAAATTATAAATTATCCATTCATAGATACTAAAAACTCTTCATTGTTTCTTGTTTGTTTAAACCTATCATTTATAAACTCCATAGCTTCAACAGGATTCATATCAGCAAGATATTTACGCATTACCCACATTCGTTGTATTGTGGTAGCGTCTAATAAAATATCATCGCGACGTGTACTAGAAGATGTAAGGTCAATAGCAGGGAAAATTCTACGATTAGAAATTTTACGATCCAATTGTAATTCCATGTTACCAGTACCTTTAAATTCTTCAAAGATGACTTCATCCATTTTAGAGCCTGTTTCAGTTAATGCTGTTGCAATAATAGTTAGTGATCCTCCATTTTCTATATTACGAGCAGCTCCAAAAAAACGTTTTGGTTTGTGTAATGCATTGGCATCAACACCACCTGAAAGAATTTTACCAGAGGCTGGTTGAACGGAGTTGTAAGCTCTTGCTAAACGCGTAATAGAATCTAATAAAATAACCACATCATGACCACATTCAACCAAACGTTTTGCTTTTTCTAAAACAATGTTTGCAATTTTTACATGCTCATGAGCTTCTTTGTCAAACGTAGAAGCAATAACTTCTCCACGCACATTACGTTGCATGTCTGTAACTTCTTCAGGACGTTCATCAATTAATAATATCATTTGATACACTTCAGGATGATTGGCAGCAATAGCATTAGCCACATCCTTTAATAGCATTGTTTTACCCGTTTTTGGTTGTGATACAATCATACCACGTTGTCCTTTACCAATAGGAGCAAATAAATCCATGATACGTGTTGAAATTGTTGCTTGCTTTTCAGCAATATTAAATTTCTCTTGTGGGAACAATGGTGTTAAATGCTCAAAAGCAACACGATCTCTAACCACGTTAGGGTTTTGACCGTTTATTTTATTCACTTTAATTAATGGGAAATATTTTTCACCTTCTTTTGGCGGACGAACATTTCCTAAAACAGTATCACCAACTTTTAATCCAAACAATCTAATTTGAGATTGCGATACATAAATATCATCTGGAGATGATAAGTAGTTATAATCAGATGAACGTAAAAAGCCATAACCATCTTGCATTACATCTAAAACACCTTCACTCTCTATAATAGCATCAAATTCAAAATCTGGTTCTCTGTAGCGATTGCGACTATCTTTGTTACCATTGTTTTTATGCGTATTACCATCCTTTTGACGAGGATTTGGTCTATTGTCCTTTTGACGAGAATTAGACTTCTTGTCGTCCTTTTGACGAGGATTAGGCTTGTTATTAGATTTGTTATCATCCTTTTGACGAGGATTAGCCTTATTGTCGTTAGAATTTTTAGAACGATTCTCTGTATTTTGAGTTTTGTTTCTAGTATCTTTTTTCTCGTTGTTCTGAGGTTTAGATGCTTTAGCAGCATTGTCATTAGAAGGCGGTACAGACGGCTTATTGTCTTTTTTCTCATCTAATTCCATCTTTTGTTGCGTAGGGCTTTCATCCTTCTTCTTCTCGATACGAGCTCTTGGTTTACGAGGTGTAGCGGGTTTTTTAGCTGCGGCTTTTGCAGGAGCAGCAGGAGCAGGAGATGCGTCTTTTTTTACAGCATCTGGGTTTGCTGCCTGTAGATCTAATATTTGGTAAACAAGATCTAATTTTTTTAACGAACGGTATTTAGGTACGTTTAATTTTTGAGCTAATTCCTGAAGTTCAGGAAGCTTCTTTGCTTTTAATTCGGAAATTTCGAACATCTATTATGATACTAATTAAGTTTATTCTTTGAAATGGATTTATTTCTTACTTTTCTTTTTTCTGAAAAAACTATAATAATGGGAAAAATTTGAAAAAAATCTGAAGATTTAAACAACTGCTACTCTGATTGTAGCGCATTGTTATTGCAATAATACAATTTTATTTTTAAAATAATACTACTACTTTTAAAAAGAAACTAGTAATTTTGTACTTCGTTATAGATAATTTTAAATGATACAACGCATACAAACGATATACCTTTTATTATCAGCTGCAGTTTCTGCAGGATTAATATTTATATTCCACTTATGGACAAGCAGTGAAGATATTCTTGTTTATGCAAAAGATGACTATTTATATTTAGGTTTATTTTTGGGATCTGCATTATTATCAGTAATTTCGATTTTTAGTTTTAAAAACAGGAAGCTCCAATTTGTATTGGGACGACTCAACATCATATTAAACTTTATTTTATTAGGATTTTTTGTGTATCAATTACTAATACCACCTGGAGAGAGTCACATTTCAGAGAAAGGTGTTGGGATATTCATACCTATTTTATCTATCGTATTATTGGTATTAGCCAATAAGGCCATAAAAAAGGATGAGGATCTCGTAAAATCTGTAGATCGATTACGATAAACCCTATAACTTAATTTTTTTAGTGCGTAAACCCAAGGTGAAGACCTTGGGTTTTTTTATGTTTTCTTCGGAAATATTAAAACTTAACTAGTAGCGCTTCGGAAACTCTATAACCTCCAAATTATCAATTTTAGTACCATCTATTGTAAAACGAAGCATGGTTCTTACTTTATGAAACCCATGTTTGCCAACCGCTCCAGGATTCATGTGGATTAAATTGTAGCGTTTATCTGGCATGACTTTTAAGATGTGCGAATGTCCGCAGATAAAAATACGTGGCGGATTTTCCTTAATCAAATCGCGAGTTCTCATATTGTATTTTGGTGGATAACCACCAATATGCGTCATAAAAATAGAAACACCTTCACACATAAACCTATTGTTTTCTGGGAATTCTAATCTTGCTTTCGCATCATCAATATTACCATATACTGCTCGTAATGGTTTTAGAGCTTTAATTTTATCGGTGACCTCTAAATGCCCAATGTCACCAGCATGCCATACTTCGTCAGCTTTTTTAACGTGTTTTAAAATAGCATCATCAATATAGCTATGTGTGTCAGAAAGGAGTAAAATGTTTGTCATGTTCATTTTCCGTAGAAACGGAACTTTAATTAAGTATTAAATTTAGGTATTAGGTTTTAATATTTCCGAAGAAAATCTTTTAATTGTGTTAATTAGATTCCTGCCTTCGCAGGAATAAATTATCTTTGCACATTCACAAAAGTAACATTTCTATTGCGTTTTTTTATTGAATTCTCTTATAACGGAAAAGCATATCATGGTTGGCAAAATCAACCAGACGCCATCTCTGTACAAGAGGTTTTAGAAAATGCATTGTCTACATTATTAAAACAGAAAATTTCTGTAATGGGAGCTGGTAGAACAGATGCTGGAGTGCATGCTTCGCAAATGTTTGCTCATTTTGATTTTAAAGGCCAATTATTAGATAATATTATTTTTAAGCTGAATTCTTTTCTTCCGCAGGATATTGCAATTTTATCTGTATTTGAGGCAAAGGCAGATGCTCATGCTCGTTTTCATGCGGTAAGTAGAACATATAATTATAGAATTTCTACACAAAAAAATGTGTTTAATTATGATTTTGCTTATGCATTACAGCGCTCATTAGATATTGAATTGATGAATAAAGCTTGCAGTATTCTATTGCAGTATACAAATTTTCAATGCTTCTCTAAAGTGAATACAGATGTAAAAACGTATAATTGTAATCTCATGCAAGCGTATTGGACGGTTAACAATGACGAGTTGATTTTTACTATACAAGCAGACCGTTTTTTAAGAAATATGGTGAGAGCTATTGTTGGTACTTTAATAAATATTGGTTTGGGTAAAATGGAGTTAGAAAAGTTACATGATATTTTAGTTTCTAAAGATAGAGGAGAGGCTGGGTTTTCGGTACCTGCTCATGGTTTGTATCTTGTGAATGTGGAGTATCCTGAAACGATAAAAAAGAATTAATAATTAGATTCTCAATTTCTGGGGACATAAATATGGAAAACAAAAAAACTAAAGTCTTTGATTTAACATTGTTTAAACGATTATTGCAATACATTAAGCCTTACAGGTCTGTGTTTATTGTGTCATTAGTTTGCGTTGTAGGACTCGCCGTTTTTGGAGCTTTGAGACCGTTAGTCTTACAAAAAGCAATAGATGAACATGTGGCTTTGAAACAGTATGATGGTTTCCTTTTTTATATCATACTGATGTTGGTATTGTTAATACTTGAAGTTGTAAGTCAATTGTTTTTTATATACTACGCAAATTGGCTTGGTCAATCTATTGTTAAAGATATTAGAGTAAAACTATATAATCATGTACTTAGTTTTAGAATGAAGTATTATGATAATTCATCGGTTGGTGTGTTGATTACGAGAACTGTAACAGATATGGAGCGTATTGCTGCCATATTTGGAGAAGGCTTATTTATGATTTTTAGTGATTTGTTAAAAATGCTCGTTGTTGGAGGCATGATGTTTTATATGAACTGGAAATTAAGTTTGATCGCTTTTGTGACCATGCCAATTGTATTGTTTGCGACTAAGATTTTTCAAAGATATATGAAACGTGCTTTTGAAGAAGTGCGTAATGAAGTATCTAATTTAAATTCTTTTGTGCAAGAGCGAGTTACAGGTATGAAAATATTGCAACTCTTTACTAGAGAAGATACCGAATATAAAAAGTTTAAAGAAATTAATGAACGTCACAAAAAAGGGTGGTTAAAAACGGTTTGGTATAATTCTGTTTTTTTTCCAATAGCCGATTTATTATCGTCTATTACTTTAGGAACCATTATTTGGGTTGGTGGAGTAAGTGTGGTTTCTAGCGGAACAGCGTCTCAAGGTGATCTTTTTGCATTTATCATGTTTGTACCAATGTTGTTTAGACCGCTTAACCAAATCGCGAATAAATTCAACACCTTACAAATGGGAATGGTAGCTGCAGATCGTGTGTTTAAAGTTTTAGATACAACCTCTCAAATTGATGATTCTGGTACAGCTATTGTGACTGAGTTTAAAGGAGCTATTTCGTTTAAGGATGTGCGTTTTTCTTATGTAGAAGATGAAGAGGTGCTCAAAGGAATATCGTTAGATGTTAAAGCCGGACAAACTATTGCCATTGTTGGCTCTACTGGTGCAGGAAAATCTACAATTATTAACTTATTAAATAGGTTTTATGATATTAGTAACGGTTCAATTTGTATTGATGGCACCGATATTAAAAGCTTAACCTTATCTTCATTACGGTCTCAAATTGCAGTGGTTTTGCAAGATGTGTTTTTATTTGCTGATACTATTTTAAATAATATTACACTTAAGGACGAGACGATTTCCGAAGAAACAGTTATACAAGCAGCCAAAGATATTGGAATACATGATTTTATTTCGAGTTTGCCAAATGGGTATCATTATAATGTGAAAGAGCGTGGCGCAATGTTATCGTCTGGTCAGCGGCAATTAATTTCATTTTTGAGGGCTTATGTAACTAACCCAAGTATTTTGGTTTTAGATGAAGCTACATCTTCTGTAGATTCTTACTCAGAGCAACTCATCCAAGATGCTACAGATACAATTACAGAAGGTCGCACTTCTATTGTAATTGCACACCGTTTAGCAACCATACAACAAGCAGATCAAATTATTGTGATGGATGCTGGTAAAATTGTAGAAAAGGGAACTCATCAAGAACTTCTAAAAGTTGAGAATGGGTATTATCGTAATTTGTATGAGGTTCAGTTTTTGAAGGCTGAAATAATTTAACTTTTCAACAAAGCTTTTGTAGTATATTTTCTGTATTTTTCTTGTTTATGTTTGAGTAATATTAATTTAAACCATAAATATATTATGAAAAATTATTTTTATTGCCAATGCTTTGTTTGATGTTTTTAGGGATGTCTAGTTTTAATTCTTCGGAAAAATTAGATGCGAAAACAGACATTTTTTTTCCATGTTCTGTTACTGTAACAGAAACTAATCCTCTTACAGGAGTAGAATATAATGCAACTTATGTATCTAACTCTAGATCTTCTGCACAAGATTGCTTGAATGGTGTAAATGCCTTTTTAGCTGGCAATGTGATGCAATCATCAGATTTTAGAAGATCTCCAGTTTTAGTAATGGAATAAATTAAAATACATGAAGATTCTTATTAATTTAATTTTATTTATTTGCTGTTTTTCAATTTACGGACAAACAACTGATTCAATTCCTGTCTATGAATATGAAATACGATATAATTTAGGTAGAGCTTTAGTTAAAAAAGGTTACGTTTTTGAATATCAATCGTTTGTAAGGTTTAATTCTACCAAAACAGAATTTATTGAAAATTTTAATAGATTATCAACAGATAAGAAAAGCGGAAATCCTCAAATAAATCTTGTTTGGGCTGGTGATGGCTCTGAAAATCACTATACAGATTTAAAGAATAGTATTCATCATAGTTCTTATGTTTTGCCTCTAGAAGTTGTTGCTACGTCAGAGATTTTGGTAGAGCAAAATTGGAAACTTACTGGAAAAACTAAAATTGTCAATAATATTGACTGTGTTGAGGTAGTTGCAGATTTTCGAGGAAGAACTTATATTGCTTATATCGATATTAAACGTCCAATTAATTTTGGACCATGGAAGTTTAAAGGATTACCAGGCTTAGTTATCAAGCTAGCTGATACTGATAATAAATTAAGTTGGGTTCTAACTAATATTTCGTACAAATCAATAAAAGAAATTGAAGATTTTGTCATCAAGCAAAATGAATATTTTAATTCTTTAAAAAATCTGTCTTTAAGAGAATATGTTGATTTACATGATAATGTTCAAAACGGAGGAAGTCTTGCTGAATCAAAGTTACCTCGTGATTATAAAAAAGTTAAAACTTATAATAAATTTCAACGTAAAGGTTTCGAATTAAAATTTGAATGGGAAACAGAAGATTGAAAAAGATTACCTGTACTATTTGATATCCAATAATATGAAATACTTCATTTACATAGTCTTTTTTTGTCAATTCTTTGGGCATGGTCAAGACAATGACTCTATACCTATATTTGAATATGAAGTTAATTATAACTTAGGTAAAGCCTTGGTGAAGAAAGGTTTTGTTTTTGAATATAATTCCAATGTTTATTATAATACGTCAAAAACAGAGTTTATAGAAAACATTGAGAAGTTAACAACAGATGGAAATACAGGTGTGCCTAATGTTAATTTATTTTCAGCTGGTGATGGGACAGAAAATAATGTGAGTCTCTTTAAGGAGAAAATTCATTTAGACACTTATTCTTTGGGTAATGATGTATTACTAACGGATGAGATGTTACAAATGCAGAAATGGGTTTCTACAGGACATATGAAATTGGTAAATGGCAGGAATTGTGCAGAAATGGTTTCAGGCTTTAGAGGTAGAGATTATATTGCTTATGTTGATTTAACAATTCCAGTAAAATTTGGACCATGGAAATTTAATAGTTTTCCAGGATTACCTATATTAATTTATGATACTGAGAATAAGCTCCAATGGACCTTAACTGAGATTAGAAAAAAAAGCTATGGTAATATTTTAAATTTCATAGAAGAGCAAGAGTCCTATTTAAATTCTTTAAAAAAAATGACATTAAGAGAATATGTTAAATTGTACGACGATACTGATCATGGACATACCTTAATGGTTTCAAAACTATCAAGGGATTATAAGAGAGAAAACGGTAGAAAAAAGATGAAAAGAGAAGGTTTCGAACTAAAATTTGAATGGGAAACAGTAGATTGAAACTAAATAAATTTCAAATTAGTTTATTAATTGCTTGTTGCTTTATGCTAACAAACAATTTTTATTTGCTCAATTGCAATTAGTGGATTAATAAAGGATTCATTAGATATACCAATTATTGTAATTTGTATGAGGTTCAGTTTTTAAAGGCTGAAATAATTTAACTTTTCAATAAAGCTTTTGTAGTATATTTTCTGTATTTTTCTTGTTTATGTTTATGTTTATGTTTATGTTTATGTTTATGTTTGAGTAATATTAATTTAAACCATAAATATATTATGAAAAAATTATTTTTATTGCCAATGCTTTGTTTGTTGTTTTTAGTAATGTCTAGTTTTAGTTCCACCGAGGTTTTAGATGAAGATTTTAGTACATGTTGGGTAACTCTTACATATACTAATATGAATACTGGAGAATCTCACACAGAGACTTATTATTCTAATTCGAGAACATCTGGAGCAGATTGTGCAGCAGGCGCACAAGCTCTTGCTAATGGAGATTTTATGAATTCCTCAGATTTTAGACGTTCACCAGTTTTAGCTCCAGCATTTTAGCATGCGATTTTTTTTACTTTTCATAACCTTTTTTAGTCAAATTTATTTATTTGGTCAAAATAATGATTCCATACCAGTTCTAGAGTATGAGGTCAATTATAACCTAGGAAAAGCATTGGTTAAAAAAGGTTATGTTTTTAATTATAAGAAAAACACCTATTATCATACTTCTAAGACAGTATTTTTAGAAGATATAGAAAAGCTTAGTATTGATGAGGTTACTGGAATTCCAAATGTTAATGTGTTTTCTGCAGGTGATGGTTCTGATTTTAATATTAGTTACAAACAAAAAAATGAACATATAACTAAGCATTCAATTGGTTATGAGCTTATTAAAACTACAGAAGTCTTGCAAACTTTTATTTGGAAACCTACTGGTATCAAAAAGATTGTTAATGGGAGGCAATGCGTAGAACTAACTTCATATTTTAGAGGTAGAACTTATTTAGCTTTGGTGGATTTGTCTGTGCCTATAGATTTTGGACCTTGGAAATTTAATAGTTTTCCTGGTTTACCAGTTTTGATTTATGATACCGAGAATAAGCTAAAATGGACATTAACTAATGTATCTAAAGAGAGTGATCAAAAAATAAAAAAATTTATTTTAGAGCTTAAGGATTATTCAAAATCATTAAAAGAGATGACTCTTAAAGATTTTATAGATTTATATGATAAAACTAACAATGGATATGATATGGCGACTTCTAAGATGCCTAGAGATTACCAACGTGAGAAATCATTTAAAAAGAGAAAAAGAGGTGGTCTAGAATTAAAATTTGAATGGGAAGCAAAAGATTAAAAAAGAAAGGTTATCTAAATAAATTTATAATTGCTTGTTATTTTATATTAACAAGCAATTTTTTATTTGCTCAATTTGAAATTAGTGGGTCAGTTAAGGATTCATTAGATATACCAATAGATGGTGTTAATATTTTAATTTTCAAGAATGACTCTTTAAAAACTTTTACGTTTTCTAAAAATGGTATTTATAAAATAAATGGTTTATCTAAAGGAATCTATAAATTAGAAGTATCATCTATGTCTTATGAAAAAACGTCTAAAATTATAGAATTACATAAAAATGAGATTGTAAACTTTTTACTCAAAGATAAACTTACTCAAATAAAAGAGGTCGTCATTGAAGTAGAAAGAGATATTGAAATTAAAGGAGACACAATTATTTTTAAAGCAGATGCTTTTAATAAAAAAAAGAATATCGTTGTTGAAGATTTGCTTAAAAGTATTCCAGGTATTAGTGTAGAGCAAGACGGAACTTTGAAGTTTCAAGGTAAATTAATTACTAATGTTAAAATAGATAATGATGATTTATTTGAAGGTGGATATTCTGTATTAACCAAAAATTTAAATGCAGATGTTATTGATAAAATTGAGGTATTACAAAATTATAGTAGAAATCCTTTGCTAAAAAATATTAGAGATACCCAAGATATTGCACTTAATTTAACATTAAAGGAAGACAGAAAAGCTAATGTATTAGGTAATGTAGAATTAGGATTTGCTAATAAAGATCGATACGATGTGAATAGTAATTTAATCTCTTTATTAAAAAAGAGTAAGCATTATGTGCTGACAGATTTTAATACCATAGGTGATGATGTAGTTTCAGATATTAATGGGATTTTAAGTAGTAAAAATGATGATGAAAGTTATAATCTTGGTCGAAAAGAAAGTAGTGCCACGTTAACAACACTAAATACTGTAAGACCAGTTTTTGATAATAGATTTGTAAATTTCAATACTTCTAAATTTACAAATATAAATTCAATATTTAATGTGTCTAAAAATCTTAAAATTAAAGCTTTAGGGATTTTATTTTCAGATAGTAAAGATTATAAAAGTCAGAATGTAACAAACTTTATAACAGAAGATCCATTCACCTTAATTGAAGATTTTAACACAAGTACTAAAGATAAACTTGGTTTAGGTAAATTAAGTGTTGAATGGAATATTGGCAAAAAGAAACGTTTGGAGTATCAAGGATCTTTTTATAATTTAAAATCAAATGGTGTAGGAGATTTAGTTCAAAATCAAGTTGATATTTATGAAGATTTAAATTCAAAAACATCAAGGCATAACCATTTTGCTCATTATACTTCTAGATTTAAGGATAGCTCTGCCGTAGTAATTTCAGCAAGATACATTAATGAGGATAAGCCAATTGAATATCTTGTAAAACCGTATTTGTATGGAGAATTCTTTTATCCTGAAAGTGAGTCACAAACGTTTGAACAATCAATATCAATAATAGATTCTAAAATGAATCTTAAAACGATTCAATTTGGTTATTTAAATAATGGCTCAAAGTTTAATTATGAAAGTTATTTAGGATTCAAAAATAGAAATGACGATATCAATTCAAGTTTAAGGTTTAAGGATAATGCTGCTGGTATATTTAGTGCAAATGAAGATTTTAATAATGATTTTGAACTCAACTCTAAATTATTTTATTTTTATAATAGGCTTAGGTTTTCTTTTGGTAAAATTGACGTATTCACTAACGTTAACCTCAATTATGATAGATTGAAACTTGAAAATAGTGAGGTTATTGAAAGTTCAAATTATTTTTTTTTAAATACGAGTTTAAACTTAAAATATCAACCTAATAAAAAGCATGAACTCATTTCTGGGTTTCGTACTAATGGTAATGTGACTAACGCAAGTAACTTATTTAATGATTTCGTACAATTTAATTACAGAACATTTTATAAGGGTATAGATCATAGTAGTTTGTTGCGCAGTAATGTGATGTATTTTAATTATAGGTATGGTAGTTGGACAGATAAATTCTCAGCTAATTTGAATTTTAGATATACTCAAAACAAGAATTTTATATCTTCTAACTCCTCTATTTCACTAGACCTCAATACGACAGAACAAATAATTTTAGACGATAGTAAAAATTATATTTTAGGTGTAAATTTTGATAGGTACATAGATTTTATCTCATCTAATCTTAAATTAAAAACATCGTATAGTCGTTCAGAGTATATTGATCTTGTAAATAATTTTGAACGAAATATAAGCTCTAATAATTTTAATTATGGATTTGAAATGAGGTCAGCTTTTAATGGTGCATTTAATTTTACTTTAGGTACTGAATGGAGAAAAATTAAGTTTGATATCAATAATTCTTCTGCGCAAAACACGAATAGTAAATCGTTTATTGATCTTGATTTTTCGTTTTCAGAAAGTTTAAATCTCTCTATAATAAATGAGCGCTATGGGTTTGGTAATTTACCAAAGAATGACAGATCATATTATTTTACTAATATTGAAGCTAAATATCAATTTAAGGGTAGTAAGTTTTCTTCATCATTAAGAATCAATAATCTTTATGATAATGATTCTTTTGATATATTTTCATTGACCGATATTACAACATTCACATCGAGAACACCTTTGATTAATCGATATTTTATGTTGGGTTTAAATTATAGATTTTAGTGATTAAAGGCGCTGAGGCAAGTTAAATTATTGCTTTGGAGCAAAGTCTTGGAGATCTACTGCTCCAGATAGTAATAAGGTTATAACACCTAGTATAGAAAAACCAATATAAATTATAAATCCAATCACTAAAAATAATAATGTTTTAAGGATCAATTGTTTTGCACTCAGTTTAAATAATCTAGTGTGAATATAGCAATGATAAATGAAAATAAATAGATACATCGCAGAGGCAAAAAACATGTATTTTTCAGGAAAAGTTAAAAACACGATCAATCCAAATACAACAGAAATAATAGAATAAACCGACATACTATAGAGGTAAAGTATGACATGTTCAGTATAGTTGTATTTTTTATTATAAAAAACAATCAAACTAACTAAAGCTCCAATAGGAATTAATAATGAAAAGAGTAGTGAGGCATATTCTAAAGATAAATCTGAAGTCATCTCCATAATTTTTCTTGTAGCCTCATTCTCTGCAGACTCTAAATCACCAACAAATTGAGAAGCCTGCAAATGTTTTTTAAAAAACTTACTTATTAAAAATACATTTAAACCATTTATGGTTAGAATAATTCCAAAAAAACTTACTGGATTTACATAACGTTTTCTAACACCTTGCACATAGCTGTCAATGACAATTTCTGGCTTTTTAAATAAATCAATAAATGTCCTTAAAAGCTTATTGTCGTAATTGAAGAACGTTTCAGAAAAATGCTCAAAAAGGTTTTTGAACGTAAGACGTTTTCTAATCACTCTTCCTCCGCACATATTGCAATAATCACTATTTGCAGGTAGCTGATTGTTGCAGTTTTTACAAGTCATATAAGAGCTATTTTGTTAATTAATTTGTATAACCAATTATAATCCCTGTGATGCCAATGCCAACGCCTACCATTAGAAATATACCAGTAAACATACACATGACTAATAAAAAGTGAGCAAAACCTTCTAAATATGAAACATTAAACACTCGTTTTAATATCCAAAATAGGTAGATAAATACTAGAAAAGTAACGACACCAGAAATAAGCAAGTAATTAAATCCAAAACATAAAAACAGTATACTTAATAAGGCTGTAATTATTATGACTTGTGCATTATAATACAAATTTAAAACTAAATGCTCTGTGAAATTATAGCGCCTTACTGGTTTGATAATTTTATAAGCTAACCAAGTGGCTAAAGTATATATAGGCACAGTGCATATATAAATAATACTTTGGTAGTTATTAATTTCTTCTAAACTTGCTAAGCTAGAATAATAAGGGTTTTCTTTTCCTCCAGTAGCTTTTTCAAAGGGTTTTATGAAATCCATGGCATGTGCTAGATCATCACTAAAAAAAGTATTCATTAAAAAGACTTGAATACCAACTAGTGTTAATGAAATAGCAAAATATTGAATTACGTTTATATACTTTTTGCGTGTTCCTTCTATAAAACCATTAATTATAGTTTCTGGTTGCGTAAAAAGATGTGTAAATGTTTTAAGAAACTTATTATCAATATTTAAAAATTGAAGGCTAACATCTTCCCAAAGGTTTTTCATTGTGAGACGCTTTCTCACAATTTTTGCACCACAATTAGGGCAGAAGTTTAATGTGTCATTTAAAGTTACTTTGCAATTTCTACAATTCATTTAAGTTAAATCTTTATACAATAGAGCGGTTAAATCTTGTATGGTTTCAAACATTACAAACTCACCATTTTTGAGGTATGAAATTTGTCCGGTTTCCTCACTAACCACAAGAGCAACTGCGTCTGTTTTTTCAGTAATACCAACAGCAGCACGATGACGTAAACCAAATCGTTGCGGTATATTTTGATCGTTACTCACAGGTAAAATAACACGAGTAGCTTTAACTACATTATTTTCTATAATGACTGCACCATCATGCAACGGACTATTTTTAAAAAAGATACTTTCAATAATAGGTTGCGTAACTTTAATATTCATTTCATCACCAGTATTGGTCAAAAAATCGAGGTTGTTATTACGTTCTAAAACTATAAGTGCTCCAGTTTTTGATTGTGACATTTTATCACAAGCATTCACAAGTGCATTAATATCGGTTTCTGTTTCGGCTTCGGTTTTTAAGAATTTCATTTTTTTGAAAAACTTACCACTACCACTTAAATTGGTCGATCCAACCATTAATAAAAATTTCCGTATTTCGGGTTGAAACACAACAATTAGTGCAATAATCCCAACTTTAATAAAACCATCAAAGATGCGATGAAGCATGTACATATCTAGAAACTCTGTCACGCGCCAAACCAGATATATGATAAGTATCCCAATAAAAATATTGACAGCAACAGTGCCTTTAACCAATTTGTAGATATAATAGAGTAGAATAGCGACGAGAAAAACGTCGATAAAATCTATAATACCAAAATCCCAAAATTTGAATCTATCCAATGGTTAATGTGTTTAGCGTAAATGTAATAATTATTGGTTAAAATAAGAATTCATCTTTGTTTATTGAAATTGTTTCTGATTCTATTTTTTTAAGTTCAGATTTAAAAGTTATATAGTTTTGAAAACTTAATCGAGAAATAAACATCAAATCAATGCTTAAATGCCTGTTTTCATTTTGAAGTTTGCGTAATTCGTCTTTTAGAAAAGAAGTTTGTAAAATTTCTTGATTTGTTTCTTTTGATTTGTATAATCCATCGATGCTAAAGTAACCTTCAAAAAAGCTTATAATAACATGACCTTCAATTTTTTTTATTGGTAAATCATTCTCATATAAATCAATATTTGTTATGTAATTCACATCAGTAAACTCCAAAAATCCTAAGTTGCTAATACTAGTATCATGACAGGTAAAGTAATTTTTAGCAGCTTCATTTTTATGCATTTTAGCATTGCGTTTCTTCTCTTGTAAAAACTTTATCTTCGGAATAGCTTGTGCAAGCGTCAATCGTTTATCAACATTTATTAACCAGTTGGTCGTGCTAATCAAATTTTTCCGGTTGAGTTCTACGCTATCTTCTTTGGTTTCGTCATAAAATACATAGGCGTGAGACACATCTTGTATTTCGGTAATGTTTGCATTTTGTATTTCAGGGAGTTGTAACGTGCGCTCATTTCCGCAGGAAAAAAGAAGTACAGCTATTAAAAGTAGAGATATGTGTTTCATTAGTGTAATTGTTGAGTTAGTTTCACGCATTCCATGGCTTCTTTTACATCATGCACTCTCAAAATATCAGCACCTTTTTGTAAGGCAATGGTGTTGAGAATGGTGGTTCCGTTTAACGCGTCTTCCGCAGAAAAATTTAAAGTTTTATAAATCATAGATTTTCTAGAGAGTCCTGCCAAAATAGGGAGATCTGTCATTTTTAAGAGCTCAAACTTGTTGAGTAACTCGTAATTTTGCGCTACAGTTTTTGCAAATCCAAAACCAGGATCAATAATTAAATCTACGATGCCTAATGCTCTAGCTTTAGTAATACGTTCAGAAAAATAGAAGAGAATATCCTTAACCAAATTTTCATAATTGGTGAGTGTTGCCATTGTTTTAGGATTGCCTCTCATATGCATCATCACGTAAGGCACTTTTAAATGCGCAACTGTTTTAAGCATAGTATCGTCTAAATGTCCTGCCGAAATATCATTGATCATGCATGCACCTGCTTTAACAGCTTGCTCTGCAACCGCACTTCTAAAGGTATCTACGGAAATGAGCACATCTGGAAATTCGTCAACTATTAGTTTAATAATTGGGATGACACGTTGTATTTCTTCGTCTTGTGAAACATCTTGTGCACCAGGTCTAGAGCTATAACCACCAACATCTATAAAAGTTGCTCCTTCGTTAAGCATGGTCTTGACTTGTTCAATAATTAAGTCGCTATTATTATGTTGACCACCATCATAAAAAGAATCTGGTGTGACATTGAGAATACCCATCACTTTAGGTTGTGAGAGATCTATTAATTGACCGTTACAATTTATGGTTTTACTCAAAGCTATATAGTATGGTTAAAGTTTTTAAATCTGATTAATTTATGCGAAATTTACGGAAAATAAAATGTTTTAAATGCAAGATACTTCAAAACAATATGATGCTGTAATTTCAACATGTAGAAGTCTTTTTATTAATAAAATGAAAGACTACGGAAGCGCATGGCGAATTTTAAGATTACCATCATTAACCGATCAAATTTTTATCAAAGCGCAACGCATTAGAGGCTTGCAACAAAATAACGAGCGTAAAGTTGATGAAGGTGAGGTAAGCGAGTTTATTGGGATTATCAATTATTGTACCATGGCTTTAATACAATTAGAGAAAGGTGTGGTAGAGCAACCAGATTTGTCATTAGACGAAGCAACCGCATTATATGATGACAAAATTGCTCTAACCAAACAACTCATGATGGACAAAAACCATGATTATGGTGAAGCTTGGAGAGATATGAGAGTAAGTAGTTTAACCGATTTGATTTTGCAAAAATTATTACGTGTTAAGCAAATCGAAGATAACGCAGGAAAAACATTAGTAAGTGAAGGGATTGATGCTAATTATCAGGATATGATAAACTATTCGGTATTTGCCTTAATTCACTTAGAAAATTAATAGCAGTTTATTAAATCACATCAATATACATGAAAATATTTATTACCATCTCTAGACTCATTGTTGGAAGTTTATTTATCGTTTCAGGATTAATTAAATGTAACGATACCATTGGTTTCTCTTATAAATTGAATGACTATTTTGCTCAAGATGTTTTAAATCTTGAGTTTTTAATACCCTATTCATTATTACTTGCAGTAAGTATATGTGTCGTAGAAATTGTGCTTGGTGTCGCTGTGATTTTTGGATTAAAAAGTAAATTATCTTCAACATTAATTTTATTAATGATGTTGTTTTTTACATGGCTTACTTGGTATACATCAAGTTGTTTAGTTGCGCAAGAAGCTGCAGGTAGACTAGGGCAAGAGTTTACTCAAAACTGTGTGACAGATTGTGGTTGCTTTGGTGATGCTCTAGAGTTAACTCCAAAAGAATCATTCTATAAAGATCTCTTTTTATTGATTTTTACAATTCCGTTATTCCTTTTCGCATTTAAAAACAAAATTCAAAAAAACACAAAAACCGAAGATTGGTTTTATATGATCACCTCATTATTGCTCATTTTAGGTTTTGGAGCCTTATACATTGGTTGGTGGTTTACTGTCGTGTTTTCAGTAGTGTTATATGCACTTGTTTATCTTATAAAGCAAAAAACTAAAGGCGATTGGTTAGCATTATTAGGAGCTTATGTATTGTGCTTAGGGTTCACATATTACTGCTTAGAAAATTTACCATTAAAAGATTTTAGAGCCTATAAAATTGGTGATAATTTTCAAGAGAATATGACCTTGCCTGCAGATGCTCAAAAAGCTGTGACCGATTATATTTGGACCTATAAATTAGATGGGAAAGAACAAACCTATACCGATAGAGGTCGTGGACCAGAAAAATACGACGAAATTATAGGTGTCGAAACCATTGTGATTGAAGAAGGTGATGAGCCTAAAATTCAAGATTTTACAATAGAATCACCAGATGAAGATTTAACTCAACAATTTTTAGAGACAGATAAATTAGTCATGATTGTCTCATACAGTCTAGAAAAATCAGATCCAAATGGGATGCAAGCACTTAAAGCTATGGCAGATGAAGCTAAGAAAAAAGGCTATACCGTTATTGGTTTAACAGCTTCTGGAGAAGACAAGAAAAAAGAAATTAAAGACACTTACGATTTAGATTTTGATTTTTACCTCTGTGATGAAAAAGTATTGAAAACGGTTGTGAGATCAAATCCTGGTATCGTTGTTTTAGAAAAAGGAACTGTGACCCAAAAAACACATTGGAATGCAATTGATGATATTGATTTCTAAATGTAAGTCGTAGTTTTAAGAGTGTTTCATTATTTAAATTAGTGCCTCTAAAAACTACGAATACTTGAAAATAAAAACTAAAAAACATCAAAAACACTGGTAAGATACATCCTAAATAAAACCTTTTATGCCTTACTAACCCTTCTAGGAGTTGTAACCGTTATATTTTATTTATTTAATATTTTGCCAGGAGATCCAGCACAAATGATGCTTGGTCAAAATGAAGATAGCGATCAAATTGCAGCTGTAAAAGCAAAATACGGATTTGATAAATCCATCTCCACGCAGTATTTATATTATCTCAACGATTTATCGCCAATCTCCTTTCATTCTAAAAATCAAGAGGATTATACGTTTTTAAAAGATGGTAAATATGCAGCTTCAAAACTGTTTTCCTTCGATAATGTTACAACCGTCATCAAGTTTCCTTATTTACGAGAATCCTTTACCAAACAAGGTAAAAAGGTGTCGCACGTTATAGGAGAAACATTGCCAAATACTGCAGTTTTGGCTGTTTCGGCAATTGTAATAGCTATTATTTTAGGCGTTTTATTCGGCATTTTATCTGCACTTTATAAAGACACTTGGATTGATAAAACCATTCAAATTTTTAGCACATTAGGAATGAGTGTACCATCCTTCTTTAGTGCTATCCTTTTTGCCTGGTTTTTTGGCTTTGTTTTACATGAATACACCAATTTAGAAATGACCGGAAGTTTATATGAACTCGATGATTTTGGAGAACGCATGAACATTCAATGGAAAAACCTCATATTGCCAGCTCTGGTTTTAGGGATTCGTCCGTTGGCAGTTGTCATTCAACTCATGCGAAATTCACTACTAGAAGTATTTAATCAAGATTATATTAGAACAGCCAGAGCTAAAGGGCTCAGCGAATTTCAGATTATAAAAAAACACGCCATAAAAAATGCGTTAAACCCTGTCGTTACAGCAATCTCAGGATGGTTTGCATCCATGCTTGCAGGAGCCGTATTTGTAGAATACATTTTTGGCTGGAACGGACTAGGAAAAGAAATTGTAAACGCCTTAAATACTTTAGATTTACCAGTAATTATGGGTTCGGTACTTATTATTGCTGTTTTATTTATTATCATTAATATCTTTGTTGATGTTATTTATGGTTGGCTAGATCCTAAGGTGAAGCTAGAATAACTAAATAAAAACAACTCTTAAAATAAATTTTATTTCTTCGGAAACGTTAAAACACCACACAAATGAGAAAAAATATTGTAGCAGGTAACTGGAAAATGAATAACGATCTTTCGCAAACAGAACGGTTAATAACAGATTTAAAAAAACAATCTAAAACCTCAAATGCCGAAGTGATGATTGCACCATCTTTTACTAATTTATGGCACGCGTTTGAAGCCACTAGATTAGATGATATTGAAGTTGTCGCTCAAAACATGCACTTCGCAGAAAACGGAGCGTACACTGGAGAAGTTAACGCAAGCATGCTAAAAAGCATTGGTGTTAAAACCGTGATTTTAGGACATAGCGAACGTCGAGCGTATTTTAATGAAACAGATGAATCTTTAGCAAAAAAAGTAGATGCAGCTTTAGCTCATGATATGCGTATTATTTTCTGTTTTGGAGAAGAATTAGCAGATCGTAAAGCTGGAAATGAAGAGACTATAGTAGGTTCTCAAATTAAAAATGCTTTGTTTCACTTAGAAGCCTCTGCATTTAAAAATATAGTGTTGGCTTATGAGCCAGTGTGGGCTATTGGTACAGGTGAAACAGCAAGTCCTGAGCAAGCACAAGATATGCACGCATTTATCAGGCAAACATTACAAACAAAATACGGTAATGACGTGGCAGATGCTATGACCATTCTTTATGGTGGTAGTGTAAAACCAGCAAATGCTAAGGAGATTTTTAGTAAGCCAGATGTTGATGGCGGATTAATTGGAGGAGCAGCTTTAAAAGCCGAAGATTTTTATGCAATTGTAAACGCGTTTTAAAAAACAACTTACTGCATTAAATGATAAGGGTATTTTCTAGTTTTTGAACTTAGAGAATACCCTTTTGTATTTGGTTTTAGTTGTATCTTTGCAGTCTAAAATCTTGACATGTCAAATACAATTTACATAGGTTACTATTTCAAAGTACAACCATTGCAACCAGCAGTAGAGATTCTAATTGCAGAGTTAGGGTATGCAGGTTTTGAAAGTTTTGTAGAAACTGAAGACGGTGTTACAGCCTACATTCAAAAGGAAGAATGGCATGATAAAATCCTTAACGATATCCAAATTTTAAACTCTAATGAGTTTGATATTACGTTTTCTTCGGAAGAAATAGAGCAAACCAACTGGAATGCCGAATGGGAAAAGAATTTTAACCCGATTATTGTTGATAATATGTGCTCTGTTAGAGCGCCTTTTCATGAAAAACCGAACACAGAATATGATATAATCATAGAACCTAAAATGAGTTTTGGTACAGGTCATCATGAAACAACACATATGATGATTCAACATATCCTCAAAAACGATTTCAAGGATAAATCGGTTTTAGATATGGGTTGTGGTACTGGAGTTTTAGCAATTCTTGCCGAAATGAAAGGTGCAAAACCATTAGATGCTATAGATTACGATAATTGGTGTTACCTAAATAGTTTAGAAAATGTTGAGAGAAATCAATGCCAGCACATTTCCGTAGAAGAAGGAGATGCGAGTGTATTGCCAGGAAGACATTACGATATTGTTATTGCTAATATCAATAGAAATATTCTACTCAATGATATGGCAACCTATGCTAACACTTTAAATGATAATGGCACTTTATTTTTAAGCGGATTTTACAACGATGATATCAAAGTTATTGAAGCCGAATGTAATAAACATGGTTTAGTTCACGTTGAAACATTAGAAAGAAATAATTGGGTAGCTTTAAAATTTCAGAAATAATTTTTAAATTTATAGTAATATTTAACGACCAACCTCATTAAATAATTTGATGACTATGAACCAAATAATGAGCACGAAAGAAAAAGTAAAAGAAGAATATCTCGTTGATACCTTAGAGCAACCTCTAAATGAGATTGTCGTTTATAATGACGATGTAAATACATTTGATCATGTAATAGATACCTTAATTTATGCATGCGATCATACACCAGAGCAAGCAGAACAATGCTCAATTATAGTACATTACAAAGGTCAATGTACTGTGAAAACTGGAGAGTATAAAGAGTTAGAGCCTCGTTGCTCTATGCTTTTGGAAGCCGGTTTGAGTGCTGAGATTGTTTAATAAAAAGTAAAAAACAAAAAAAAGCCTTAGATTACTAATAGTCTAAGGCTTTTTTGTTGTTATAAGGTTGACGGACAAACAAAATCTGTCATTGGTAAATCGGTTTGTTTTATAGCTCCAAAACCACCAGCAACATCTACAAGGTTGTGAAACCCTCTTGCTTTTAAAATAGACGCAGCAATCACACTTCTATAACCGCCAGCACAATGAATATGATAGGTTTTATCTTTAGAAACGTCATTCATTTGATCGTTAATAAAATCGAGTGCAAAATGTTGAGCATTTTCTAAATGTGTACTTGCATATTCGCCATTATTTCTCACATCTAAAATATTAACATCACCTTGTTTTACTCTATCAGCAAATTCACTTGCAGATATAGATTCTAAGGTGTCAATATCTTTTCCTGCGGAAATCCAAGTTTCAATACCACCTTCTAAATATCCTAGAGTATTATCGTAACCAACACGAGATAAACGTGTCACGGCTTCTTGACTTTTACCTTCTGGTACAACAAGAATGATGGGTTGTTTAATATCTTTTATTAATGCACCAACCCAAGGTGCAAATCCGCCATTTAATCCAATAAATATAGAATTTGGGATATGACTTTTTATAAAATCACTTTGCGTTCTTACATCTAATACTAAAGCATCTTCATGATTTGCTAGGTCTTCAAAATCTTGAGCTGATAATGGAATGTTTCCTGTTTTTAAAACAGTTTCAAAATTGTCATAACCTGTTTTGTTTAACATGGCATTTTTAGCAAAATATTGAGGAGGAGGCGCAATACCATCTAAAACTTCTGTTACAAACTCGTCTTTGGTCATATCTGCACGCAAAGCATAATTTGTTTTCTTTTGATCTCCAATACTTCCTATGGTTTCTTTGCTGAGGTTTTTTCCGCAGGCAGAACCTGCACCATGAGCAGGATAAACAATAACATCATCAGCAAGAGGCATGATTTTGTTACGAAGTGAATCGAATAACATGGCAGCTAAATCTTCTTTTGTTAAATCTGATTTTATAGCCAAATCTGGTCGTCCTACATCACCTAGAAATAAGGTGTCACCAGAAAAAATAGCATGATCTTTTCCGTTTTCATCAATTAATAAATAGGTTGTAGATTCTAAAGTGTGACCAGGCGTGTGTAAGGCTTTTATGGTAATATTTCCCAGTTTAAATGTTTCATTGTCTTTTGCAGCGTGTATCTCGTATGAGGTTTCTGCTCCTGGGCCATAAACGATTGTAGCTCCAGTTTTTTGAGCTAGATCTACATGTCCTGAAACGAAATCTGCATGAAAATGTGTTTCAAAAATATACTTGATTTTAGCATTGCTTTTAGTTGCTTTATCAATGTATGATTGTGTTTCGCGAAGAGGATCTATGATGGCGACCTCTCCATTTGATTCTATATAGTAAGCACCTTGTGCTAAACAGCTTGTGTATAATTGTTCTATCTTCATAGTTAAATAAATTTTGCTCCAAATTATAGAGTTGGTTATACTTAGTCTCTGTACATTTTATGTGCCAAAGATACGATGTGTTATATTTTTTTGAACTGACAAATATCAGGTTTGTTTAATGTGGTAATTTATCTTTTAATAAACCATAAACGTAGGTTCCTAAAAGTGCGGCTAGAATTACAATGAGTACAGAAAACGCTCCTGTACCAATAAGTATGTACATTGGTCCAGGACAAGCTCCAGATAAAGCCCAACCTAACCCAAAGATAGTGCCACCAATAATATAGCGTTTGTAGCCTTTATCTTTTTTAGGGACTGTCATAAATGCGCCATTTATGTTTTTGTATTTTTTACTTATTAATAGTAAAACGATTCCGGTAATTACGGCAGTGCCAATAATGCCATACATATGAAAAGATTCAAATTTGAACATTTCATAGATGCGATACCATGATACCGCTTCAGATTTTACGAGTACAATTCCGAAGATAATTCCGACGAATAAAAATTTTATATACTTTATCATATTAACCAAAAATTAAAGGGAATAATAAATGAATCATAATAAGTCCTCCTAAAAAGAAGCCAATTACAGCGATAAGCGATGGTACTTGTAAACTACTTAAACCAGTAATGGCATGGCCAGAAGTACATCCTCCAGCGTATCGTGTACCGAAACCAACTAGAAATCCGCCAATGATTAAAATGGCCAATCCTTTTAAACTTAGTACAGCATCCCAACTATAAAGTTCTGCTGGTAATAAAGATTTACCTGCATCTTCAAACCCGAGAGAACTAAGTGTTTTTACGGTATCTGGATTTAAATTTATATCAGTTGGAACAGATAGGTAAAAATGTGCTATAAAGCCGCCAATAATTGCTCCTAAAACGACAATGAGATTCCAGCGTTGGGTTTTCCAATCAAAATCAAAAAACTTTACTTTGTTACCAGCACCTGCTATAGAACAAAGTGTTCTAAGGTTTGAGGACATACCAAATGTTTTTCCGAAGTAAATAAGAGTAAACATAATAATGGCTATTAAAGGACCAGAAACGTACCAAGGCCAAGGTTGTAAAATGTATTCCATGTGTTATTAATTTTATACAAATGTAAGGTGGGAAATTTTATTCAGTGTGATAAATGTTACTTAGAAGTCTATGACTTCAATTTTATTCCTACTTAATTTAATTTTGCTCTCGTTTTCTAGTTGCTTTAATAGTCTAGAAATTACAACTCGTGACGTGTTGAGGTCATCTGCGATATCTTGATGTGTTTTTAAAATGGTTTTAGAAGCATTTAATTTAACCGTATCAATTAAATATTTAAAAAGCCGTTTGTCCATTTTCATAAATGCGATGGTGTCAATAGTTTCAAGCATTTCATTAAAACGTACTTGATAGCTTTGTAAAATAAAGTCCCTCCAACTAGAGTTAGAATTAAACCATTCATTCATTTTTTCTTTAGGGATCATGATAACTTTAGAGTCGTTATCTGCAACTGCTCTAATTTTACTGACAGATTTAGCCATGCAGCAGGTTAAAGACATTGAGCAGGTGTCTCCACTTTCTAAAACATACAAAAGCAATTCATTATCATTATCGTCAACTCTCATGACCTTAATGTTGCCATCTAACAATAAAGGGACGTGTGTTAATTCTTGACCAATGTCTATAATAATGTCATTGGTAGTAAATGTTTTTAGAACGCCAAGTTCTATAATATTATTAATAATAAAATCATCAAACAGATAACTAATTTGATTGAGAAGCTCTTTTTGTACCATAGTTCAAAAATAAGTATATTCTTTTTTATTGTAGACTTGAACATTTTTATTAATGTGTGTTTTTTACGTTTTTGTTACAAGAATAGGATGAATTTAAAAATTCAATTATGAAGCATAAGCTTTTTGAAATTAGTAATTAAAATGAAATTGATTTTAAGTAAATAGAAGTTTGCCTAACTACTCATTTGAGGCGAAATTACAAAAATAAAAAAACGTTAATTTTTAGATTTATCACCTAATTCACAGAATGTTTTTAACCAAAATTCTCCCAATGAATCTGGCACAGCATAATTCATATTAACTTCATAATCTTCATATTGTTGAGAATGCTTTACTTCTCCTTCATTATTGTAATATACGGAGACAAGTACACCAAGTTTGAGTGAACGACAATCAAATCTAAAAAGGATAACCGTATATCCTTCATTGATTTTATTGAACCCATATTTGTCATAATCAAGAGGGACATCTTGTTTTGTTCTTTTGATCCAAGCAGAATTTGAAGTATGTTGCCTAATATAAGTTTCGCTGCCATCTAGCTCATTGTTAATTAATTGCCATTCTTGAGAGAAGGAATATGAAAAAGCAAAAAATGAAATTGTAATTAATAATAGTCGTTTTATGGAAAAAATTGTTTTCATTACCTCTAATATAATTTTAATTAAATAAAGATAAAAAATATTTAATTTTCTAACATGGAAAACTTCAAATGCAGCTAAATAAGTGAGTATTAAATACGAATTTGTGTGTAAATGAAAAAACCAACACGCTCAAATATTTTTGAAAGTGTTGGTTTTATTAGTGACCTCGATAGGATTCAAACCTATAACCTCTTGAGCCGTAATCAAGAATTACATTATTTGTTAAATATCTAATAAGTATCTAAATGCTCATAAAACCTAATATTTAAGGCAAATGTACTATTATCTATTAATATCTATTATATGTTTATTAATATAAAAAGTGTGAAAATAGTGTGAAAATAGTGTGAAAACAAATATCTTTGTTTTAAAGCCTAAGACAATGAGTTACATAATATCTATTTACCACGAAAAAAGAAGAGCGAAAGCCAACGGAAAGTTTAATGTTAAGTTAAGAGTTTACAACAAGCTTAACAATATTAAAAAAGTAAGATACTTTTCTACTGGAATAGATTTAACAGAAAAAGAATTTAATACTATTTGGATAAATGCAGAAAACAAAAATTTAAGAGGCACAAATAAAGAGATTCTTTTTAAGCTTCAAGATTTTGAAAAAAGAGCGCATGATGTTGCTAAAGAATTAACGGTATTTGACTTTAAAAAATTTGAAACTAAACTATTTAGAAAATCTACAGATAAAAATAATGTTAAGTATCATTTCGATTTAGTAATACAAGAGAACACAAAAAACGATAAAATAGGAACGGCTGAAAGCTATAAATACACTCTTAAATCATTAATCGAATTTAGTGAAACAAAAAAGAAGTGCAAGGCTGACAAATTAACTTTTGAAGCTATCACACCCGACTGGCTAAATGATTATGAAAAATTCATGTTATCAAAAGGAAAAAGTTACACTACTATTGGTATTTATACTAGAACCTTGAGAGTAATTTTCAATAATGCTATTAGATCAAATGACATTCACAAAGCTATTTATCCTTTTGGACTAATAAAAGACAAAAAATATAAAATCCCAAAATCAAAAAAAGTAAAAAAAGCATTAAAATCTACTCAACTAAAAACCTTTTTCAATGCACAAGTAACAAACGAAAACGAACAACAAGCCAAAGATTTTTGGTTTTTTAGTTATGCTAGCAACGGTATGAATTTTAAGGATATTGCACTTTTAAAACATTCAGACATAAAAGGAGATAGTTTCTCTTATTACAGAGCTAAAACGTTTGACAAAACAGACGAAAAAAAAGAAATAACAATATATTTAACCGACTTCACAAAAAGCATTATTTCAAAATATGGTAATAAGTCAAATACTGGTTTTGTGTTTAACATCATATCAAAAGGAGATACACCCGAAACACAGTATAAGAAAATAAAAAACTTCACTCGATACGTTAACGATCATATTAAAAGAATAGCAAAAGCAAACGGTTTACCTAATGATATTTCTACCTATTGGGCTAGACATTCATTTGCCACTAATTCAGTCCGTAAAGGTGCTAGTATGGAGTTTATAAGTGAAGCTTTAAACCATAGTGATTTGAGCGTTACAAAAAATTATTTTGCAGGTTTTGAAGATGAAGCAAAAAAGGACTTTGCAAACAGTTTGCTTGATTTTTAACTAAACAGAAATTTACAATAATTAAAAACGCATCAAATCAATAATACTTTAAGCAATGGATAACGGACAAATTTTAGAAACGGCAAAGACAAAAAAAGCCAAAGGAATGGATTTAAACGACAAAGAAAACGAATTATACAACAACTATATAAACACACTTAAAATTTATCCAAACACCTATAAAAATGATGCTTACGGCTTACTTTCTGAATTGTATGACGAACTTCAAAATTTTGATCCTGAACAAACAGACAAAGAAAATCAAATATCAATTTATTTTAAAATAGATAGTGCTATTAATGATGTTATATTCTTTGCTAAAACAACGGAACTAAAGCCCGAAAAAGTAAACGAAATAATTAGAATAGGTAAGTTTTTAAACCAAATAAAAGTTAATCTTAATAAAGTTAATGAAGCAGATATAAACGAACCTAAAGACGCTTTTAATTTTGGTTTAGATGGTAATGATACACCGAAAAAATTTATTGAACACGCTGAACTAATTGAAGCCAAAATATTAAAAGGAATTGAAGCGGCAGAACCTGTAGAAGTGGCACAAAGTAAAGAGCTAACTAAAGACGAATTATTCAAGGAACGTAACAATTTAATTCGAGAAGTAAAGATTGAAGATGTTTATAATTTTTTTAGTGTTTTAATTAATAAACCAAACAGAAAAGGAGAGTGTTATTTAAGCGAAAACAAGCTTTTGATATTCATAAAATCTACTTTTATAGATAAAGAACCTATACAGCAAACTTTTGATGTTGGTTTTAGTAGAGACAAAAAAGACGTAAGAAGTGTGTTTAAAAAATTTCAAGATTATTGTTACGGTTTAGAATACAACAAAAAAAATGTAAAAGAAAAATACTTCGACATTATGTATAATGCCTTTAAAGGTTTCAATAAAAATACAGACTTTAATAAATGGCACGAAACAAACAACAAACTACCAATCCTAAAAAGCCCAAAGGGTAAATAAAAGGTTACTAAGGTTAAATAAAAAGCTATAAAGGTTATTCAATTTAAAACATCGTAACAAACAGATAACTATGCATTTGTAACAATAAAACAAGTGCAAAATGAACACATTATCTTTCGATCAATTACCAAATGTAGTCGCTGAACTTCAAAGAGGACAAAGCGAAATTTTAGCCTTACTTTCTAATAAGGCAAAACCTCAACCCGACATTGAAACACCTATTAATCTTAATGAGGTTTCAAAAATTACAGGATTAACAAAACCCACCCTTTACGGTTACGTTCAACGTAATGAGATACCACATAACAAAAAAGGTAATCGACTTTATTTTTTTAAATCTGAAATTGTCGATTGGATAAAAACAGGAAAGCAAAAAACCTTAAAAGAGTTGGAAGCTGAAAATGATGAGTTTTTGTCTAATTCAAATAAATAAGGTTGATCATGAAAAACACCACGAACAACCCTATTACATCTTTGGAGGATTTAAAGGTTAAAGATACAAAAAAATTATTCCGTAAAACAAAAACAAGTTTTCAAATTAGCTCAAATGGTATCGCTAACAACTTAAAAAATAAAGGGTATCGTAACCATAACGAACAAACTTTAAAAATAAAATACAACATTGCTACGGTTAAAAGTCCTAATGATATTTTTAATGAAGTTTTAAAGGATATCAAAACAGAAAATAACGACCTATTAACTGATGCTTTTTATAAGCAAGGAGAAACAATCTTAATAAAAAATAAAGCCGTTATAAGTGGTTTTCCTGAAACAACATTAACACCTTATAGGGATACTAAGGATAAAGGAATGTTATTTTTTATTAATGGTTTTATTGTAATTACAGCAAATGAAATTTCGTTTTATCAATATAGCGAACTGACTAAAATCATACCTAATAACTTTATTTATAAGGAAAATATTATAAATGGCTATTGGAATGAAAAAAGTGTAAGTAAAGATTCACAGTTTTATAAATTTCTTACACTTATCACTGATGACCAAGAACATCTTAAAAGTCTTTTAAGCGCTTTAGGCTTCCTCACCAATACACATAAGGACGAGAGCAATGCAAAATGTGTTGTTTTTAGTGATGCAAATTCACAGATAACAAACAGTAGTCAAGGTCGTGGAGGTAAAAACCTCGCTATAAATGGGGTTAAAGAACTTAGAGACATAGCAACCCTTAACGGTAAGCAATGCGACTTAAAAGAAAAGTTTGTCTTCCAGCAAATAAAGGAAAATACAGAAATTGTTTTACTTAATGATGTAAAGCCAAATTTTGATTTCGAAGACCTTTATCCGGTAATAGATGGCACAATGCCAATAGAGCGAAAATATGCAGATGTTAAAGAGGTTGATTATGAACATAGCCCAAAGTTCATTGTAACCACAAACAGACCTATTAAATCAGACTCAGGATCTTCCAGAGACAGACAACACCTTATCATTATCAACAATTACTTCAATGAACACCATAAGCCCATTCATGTATTCAAAAATAATTTTTTTGGTAAAAATTGGAGTAAAGAAGAATATTCAAAATTCTACAAGGTTATGGCTGAATGTATGCAACTATTCCTTAAAAATGGATTAACAAAATACATAAATCCTAAGCTTAAAACTGAATTACTAATTAATAGCACCAGTAATAAATTTGTTGAGGTTATAGACAGCCTTATTGATTTAGATAAATGGTATTTGTTGAGTGAAGTGGCAAATCAAACAGAAGTTAAGGACAGCAGAACCACCTCTAAATTTTTAGAGTTATACGCAAATTCCAACGGTTTAGAAATGACTAAGGAAAAACGGACAGGCAATAAAACATACTTTTTATTAAAAAATAGAGACTTATTAAGTGATTTAAGTAACTAAAGTTACCATGTAGTTAACCAACTTTTAATTTAAGTAACTCACAAAACACCAATGTTTATAAGGCTTTTAAACAAAAAGTTACCATAGTTACCTGTTTTTCTATTATTACGTGTAAGAGATAGAATGTAATATATAGTATGAATAATAGTATATGAAATTAAGGTAACTATGACAACTCACAAGCAATAACACCAATGTTTATAAGGAATTAAAGCAGTTACCTAAATTAAATTCAAGGTAACACAAGGTAACTATTTCAACAAAATTCAACAAAATGCACCACAATATCCGCCCGCCTTAACAATTTGCCACAATATCCGCCCCCAAGTCAAAACACCTACTATAATACACTAAATATAACGCCCGAAAGTGGCACAAATGCAATTTACAAAAATGAAAAAACAATTATTACAATACGACGAAGCATATGAAGACCGCTTCATAAAAAGAATACAGGCAGCCCCTGAACTACTGGAAGCCGTAAAGAGTGAACTAACAGCGCAAAAGGTAGATCATAAACTAAAGCTATCAGATTTAAAGGACGGTAATTTTGTGACAATATTTGAAGACTATCAAAAAAAGAAGATGCAACAGAGAATACCTGAAGCAGATTTTGAACAATGGTTAATCTTATGCAATATTGACACCGATAAATTAACAGAACTTGAAACACGTTATAAAAAGCTACTGGATATTAAACATTACTTTTATTCTCAAAATCATAGCTATTGGGAAAGCAAAGAAACCTATAACAAAGGTTTTGATAAAATAAGCCACCCCGAAGCGCCTAAGAAAAAAGAGTATAACCTAGATGACTTCCTAAAAATATCAAAAGACAGCTACAAGTTAAATATAGATAGCGAACTGTTTAAATTATATCTAACGAATGAAAAGCAAGCAGAAGCAATGGAAGTTGTTACCGATCAAGTTAAGTTGTGTAAACGAAAAAATGATAAGCCAGCAGATACAATAAGAGTTGCTGGAGAACTGGTAAAGGATATTGATGCAGATTATAATATTACTTGGAACTATAACGCAATTTTAAACATTAAATAATATGGCAGATATAACACTCACAGCAGAAACACAAACGGCTCTTGAGCATGAAATAATAAAACACAATGCAAAAGGTTTTAGCCCAGTTGGTAATGTTATCCAAAAAGATGGTATGTATCAAATAACGGTTATTAAATTATAGGGCTATGATAGAATATAAGATAATAGTTAAGCACTTAGCCGAAGATTTACAGATTGAAATTGATGAGGCGGCGGCAGATAATTGGAAAATTAAAACAAACCCAATTGTAACAGATGAAGGAGTCTTGATAATTATGTATAGAACTTAGATTTGTCAGACTGTTTGAAAAAAGGCTTGTTATCATTACGATAGCAGGCTTTTTTTTGCTTGTTATATTTATTTGTTATATCACACCTAAAGCCAGCTAAAACCCTTATTATAGCTATATTCAATGATAAAATATATTTATGATAGTTTTTATCTATAACGCACAATATAACAATATCTGAAATGTATGCTCAATGTGTGCGAATCGGTGTGCAGAACATATTACTGCGTAAAATGAAGTCTTTTCCCAGTACCTTTTTAACTATCACATTATCAAGTAGTTACATAGTTGTCGTTATATTTTATACCTTTAGAGCATGAGCCAAAGACGTAAGCCTAAACACTACGACCCACATAATCCACCATGGATAAAACAAAACCTCATCTTTGGAATTATATGTTGTGCCATTGCTGGTGCTGGTTATGGCTTGTAAACTATATGAATATCTATTCACATAAGCACACACGAACGAACCTCAACCGATACGACTAAGAATATAGCCAAAGAATAAACCATCCTTAAAAGGGCTTTATTTGTAATGTACTAAAGATTATAAATTTGCCACCTCACACGCTTACACATAACCACAGGTTAACACGCTGAATTATGCGGCTAAAATGATGAGGTAATGCAAGAAATGTAAAATATGCACGTTTTAGAAAACATTTAATTTAAGTAATGTTGTAGTGTTAATTCTGAATTTGTGTGAAAATAGTGTGAACACTGGAAATAAAAAAAGGGCTTCAATCTCTTGAAACCCTTATAAACATTAGTGACCTCGACAGGATTCAAACCTGTAACCTCTTGAGCCGTAATCAAGTGCGCTATTCAGTTGCGCCACGAGGCCAATTTTGTGGGTGCAAATATACTTCTTTTTAAAGAAACACAAAACAAAAGTGGTTAAAAAATAGATTGTTTTTTAAAGATTATAAAAATAAGTTTTCACGGCATTCAGTCCAAAGCTCTCGACGTCACATAAACGCGCCAACCAATAATGGCTAACTGTATTTTAGTGGCTTTGCTAAGATCTAACTGTTGTTTAGAGTAACTAGGTAAGAGTATTTTATTTAATTTGGCGAGTGCCTTAAAGAAATTCTGTTTCATACAGTTAAGTTTAGTAGATATCTACTTAATTGTAAATTTACGGAATTAGAATTAAAAAAAAAGGGTTTAAAAAATGATGTAAAACTTATTCTAGACTAAGTTTTACATTCAATGTGGTTGGGTTTAGCTTATCGAAAAAAGAATATCGATAATTAGTTTAGTAAGTGTCATCATAATGTTTGGTTTTAAGGTTAATAATTGATTATTTGTTTGATTGAGTTTTCAATATATATACTTAGAAAGGTATTGTCCAAACGTTTATACTAAAATCTATGAAATTGAATATAAGTTTATAACTTAAAAGATCATATATGTTTCAATTAACATGTGACTTGTTTGATAAAAGTTATAATTTGTTACTTTATTTAATGTTTTTAGTGGTTATTTGTAATTTTTCAAGGGGCTTTTTTGTTGATTTTTTAAAAGTCAAGGGTGTTTTCATTATAAAACCATTAAATTTTAGCCATTTCATCATTTTAGATTTTAAGTATTGGATGTTTAAACCATACTATTATGTAATTAAAATATCACTTTTAGTGTTAAAGTTGATAACTTCTTAAAGTTTAATTTACAAATAGGAATGAGAGTTGATTACATTTGTGTAAAATAGTTACTATGAAAAAAATACTACTCTTAGCTTTATCGTTTTATATAACCCAATTTGCATTTGGGCAAGTGGTCATTAATGAACTAGATTGTGACACAAGTTTTGAAGGAGACAATACAGATAGACACGAATTTATTGAGATATTATCAGAAACACCTAACTTTCCATTAGATGGTTATGTTATTGTGTTCTTTAATGGCTCATCATCTGGTAATAACTCCAGTTACTTTACGGTAGATTTAGAAGGTTATACGACAGATATTAACGGTCTCTTGCTTATTGGGAGTAATTCAGTAAGTCCTGTGCCTCAGTTTTTAATTTCTGAGAATGTTATTCAAAATGGAGCAGATGCCGTAGCCATATATCAAGGAAGCTATTTAGATTTTCCAGAAGAAACCATTGCTACCATTGATAATCTAGTTGATGTATTGCTATATGATACTTCAGATTCTGATGATCAAGATTTCATCAATATCTTTAGCGCAGATCCTAGATTTGCAGACATTGAGCAAATCAATGAAGGGCCAGGAAATAACTCAAACTCAATACAGCGTTTTGTTGATACAGAAGGTAACGTCACCTATACATCAACCACACCAACACCTAGAGCATTAAATGATGGCAGCGGTATTGTGCTCAATGGGATTGCAATGACTATTGATCAAGACCAATACAATGAGTTTGATACCTTTGATATTACATTTACTTCAGAAACTCCTGTCACAGAAGAGCTCAACTTTAACCTGCTATTAGATAACTTTGGGTTTAATACTTCCGATTTTACTGGCAACACATCAATCACGATTCCTGTAAATCAAGATACAGCCTCAACAACCATTACGTTAATTGATGATGCCGATGATGAAGGTGACGAGGTCACAAATATTCGTTTTGAAAGTTTACCAGCTCAATATTTAGCACTTAATAATAATCTAATGATACGTATTGTAGATAACGATTTTACAATGGCTGGCTTTGGTACACCTTTAAATCCTACCTTCGGAAATGTAACAAGCACACAACCTAGTAGCTATTACAATACGTTAGATGGCTTAGCAAACGAGGAGTTGCGACAAGCCTTACAAGATATAATTGCAGACCCAACAATTGTGAGGGCTCAAACCTATGCTGATATTTTAGATATTTTAGTTGAAGCAGATCAAAATCCATTAAATAGTAACGAAGTCTGGTTAGTATATAAAGAATTTGGTCGCTCTAAATTAGATGTACAATCAAGCTCTGATAATTTCGAAAAATGGAATAGAGAACATACATACCCTAGATCTAGAGGTAACTTTGGAGATATAGAAGAAGATGAAATTGCAGATGGCGTAGATATATTTTGGGAAACTAAAGCAGACTCAACACGTCATGCAAATAGTGATGCTCACGCACTTCGTCCAGCCGATGCTACTGAAAATAGCTCACGTAATAACAAAAATTATGGAGATCCTGCTTTTGGAGCTTATAATGGTCCAACAGGAACTGCCGGAAGTTTCTATGGCGATGTTGCAAGAAGCGTTTTATATATGGAAATAAGATATAATGAATTATCTGTTCTTAATGGATATCCAGTGATACCAGATTTAGAAGACTATCCAGGAGAATTAGGAGATTTAGAAACCTTGTTAGATTGGCATAGAAATGATCCGCCAGATGATTATGAGATGAATCGTAATAATGTGGTCTACACATGGCAGTTTAATAGAAATCCGTTTATAGATCAACCAGATTTAGTAGAATATATTTGGGGAACTAATGTTGGTCAAACTTGGGATCAAGAGTTGAGTGTTAATGAGTTCGATTCTAACCAAATAAGTGTCTACCCTAATCCAACCACAAATACGATTACAGTTAAAGGGTTGAATACTCAAGCAGATTTACAAGTGTTTTCTATAGAAGGCAAATTGCTAAAGTCCTTTGTGTATAGAAATGAAGCAACAGTAGATTTAAATCTCCCAAGCGGAATGTATTTATTATCGATTTCTTCGGAAAGTAAGAAAACCGTAAAGAAATTAGTGGTTAATTAAACAAATAGCCAAATATTTAAAAACCCTTCAAAATTTAATATTCTGAAGGGTTTTTACTGTTAAATCCTTAAGGGTCTAATTACCTATAGCTCTCACAAAAAGAGCTTCTTTAGTTCTTCCCATCACAATATCAGGAATAGCTTCAGCTTTATCTTTCCAGCTAGAGCTTGATTTTCTACCATTATTATCATCTAAAGTAATTTTGATGCTTGTAATCTCACCAGTTTTATTGCGTTTTACTTTTGAGAATTTAGCGTCAATACCATGTTTTTGTAACTCTCTTTTTTGCTTTTCTAAAAAAGCATCTGTAGCGTTTTTAGTGAGAATGTATTCTATCGTTGCTGCACCATTATTATTATTATTATTATTATCTTCAAATTTAATAACGGTTACTTCATTTTTAATTTTCCATGGGTTGTTATCTGTGTTCATTACATGATTAGCAGTATTGGTTTTAATTATAATCACTCCATTTTTGCCTTTTTCTCCATACAATTTAAGTGCTTCGTTATCTTTAATTATTTCCATAGATTCAAAACTGTTTGGATCTAATTTTTTGAAATTTATGTTAGATCCTTCAACTCCGTCAACAATAACTAAAGGTTCATCTTTTGAATCTTTACTATAAGTTACTATAAATTCATCATCCTGTGAGTTCAAATTGTATGTTTTCTCTACAATTCTATGGTTAATAGAGTCTCCAGGTTCACCAATTTCATAGGTTACCATTTTTTTGTTTTTAACAGCCCATACTGGAGCGTTTTTTGTTCTTAGTAATACAACGCCATTTTTACCGCCTTCTCCAAATCGTTCAATTGCAACTTTATCCTTAAGAACATTGATGGTTTCAATAGCGTCTGAATCTATATTTTCAAATACCGATTTTTCAACAATTTTACCATTTACGACAAATAAAGGTTCGTCAGATTTAGAAACAAAAACATTGGTCTTTCCATTTTCCGAAGCATTGATACTAATTTTTTCTCCATCTTTATTAGTCCAAGTTTTTGATTCATATACAATGGCAGATGCTTCATGTTTTACATCTCGATGCTCACTATGAGAATCTTCATCGTTTTCTATTTCTTCAATAACGTAAACATTTGAACTTCCAGTAGATTGTACTTTAGTTTTACCATTATGTGTTGTGTAAGTTTTAGACGTTCTATCTGTAAATGTGCCAACAACAAACATGCCTTTTGAGGTTTTAAATATAAACGGCTCGATAGCCTTGTCTGATTTAGCATGATAAATGCTAGAGTTGTCATTGTAGTCAAATTCGGTTTTAATGGCTGTGATGTCTCCTTTTTTATTGCGTTTGATTTTTGAGTAATCAAATGTCACGCCTTGATTTCGTAATTTCTTTTTAATTAAAACCAAGTCTTCATCACTCATATCGTAAGTAAATATTTGCTCAATTTCTTTGGTTTGAAAAAGTGCTTTTGTAGGTTTTTCTTCTTCTAGAGGAATTTCAACATATACGTTTTTCGTATTAAAACTCATCATAAAGAAAGCTAGAAAAGGAAGCACCAGAACTAGTTTTAATTGATTGATTTTACTCGATTTTGATTTGTGTAACATAACGATTCGTTTTTTGATTAATGATGTATGAAAATTATTTGTGATTGCTAAGTGATATTTGTTTACGCTAGCTTTTAATAAAACAGTTTGATAGCTTTTTTCGCATTGCGAAATGTGCTGCGCTTTTTTGTCGGCTATAAATTCTAAATTTTGCTGCAAGGCTTTTTTGTACAGCCATACAATTGGATTAAACCAAAATAAAATACAGGCTACTTGAGATAATAGCGTGTCTATAGAGTGCCATTGTTGTGAATGTACTTTTTCGTGATTTATAATGTGCGTAATTTCTTCTTTTTTAAATTGATTAGGATTGTACACAATACGGTTAAAAAATGAAAATGGAGTGATGTTTTCGTGGGTTTCTAATAATTTAAAAGCGCCAAGAGATGTGGTTTTACTTGACTTTATAATCTTTCTAAGCGACAAAAAATCAACAATCAACTTTCCGAAGAAAAATAAAATACCAGCAAAATAAGTCCATAAAATAAGTTGCATGTAATCAAACGGCTCTTCTGTAATGGTTTGATGAGGAGTGGAGTTGCTATAATTAAATACAAAATTGTTTGCGTTTGTAACTGTGTACTCAATATATATAGGTATCACAACCAAAGGTATAATGCAAGACATAATTAAACCTGTGAGTAAAAAACAGCGGTTAGCTTGAAAAAATGTCTCCTTTTGAAGTAATAAATGATAGCATGCATAAAAAATAAAGAGAAGGGCAGATGCTTTTAATATATAGTCCATAATTATTTTTTTTGCTCAATTAATGCAATGATTTCTTTTAATTCATCAACACTTATCTTCTCTTCTTTAGCAAAAAAGGAAACCACGTTTTTATATGAATTATTGAAATAATTTTCAATTGCGGTATTCATAAATCGTTTTTTATAGACTTCCTTGTCTATGATAGGGTAGTATTGATGCGTTTTACCATAAGCATTGTAGCTAACAAAACCTTTGTCTTCTAAATGTCTTATAATGGTAGAAAGTGTGTTGTAGTGTGGTTTGTCTTCTTGAATTTCTGCGAGGACATCTTTTACAAAAGCTTTTTCGAGCTTCCATAAGATGTGCATAATTTCTTCTTCTTTATTCGTTAGTTTTTGCATCTAGAGTATCGTTTAGTTCCTGAAAATATTAGAAATTTAATCCCTTTTTCAAATGTATAACTATTTTTGCAGTTATACAACTACTTGTATAGTTGTTTAACTAAAAATTAAGTTTTAGAATTTTAGATGGGATTGATTTTAATTATTTGCTATTATAGTATCTTCGCAGCATTATAGTATGTAATACTTTAAACTACGTTATTAAAATAGAATATTTATGAGTTTAGTTTGGATCATTTTAGGATTGTTATTATTAGTAATAGGAGGTGAGTTTTTAGTACGTTCGTCTGTTGCTTTATCCTTTAAATTGAATATTTCTAAAATGGTCATTGGAATGACTGTGGTGAGTTTTGCAACATCGGCTCCAGAGTTATTGGTAAGTTTAAATGCTGCACTTACAGGTTCTCCTGCTATAGCTATTAATAATGTTATAGGCTCCAATATTGCTAATATTGGGTTGGTTTTAGGGATTACGGCTTTGGTGAGCTCTATTGCTGTAGATAAGTCGTTTTATAAGCTCAATTGGCCTGTTATGATGTTATTTTCTATAGCGTTATATTATTTTCTTTGGAATGATAGCCAGCTCACTGCAATTGAAGGTGGTGTTTTGTTTTTTGGTTTAATTGTGTTTTTAGTTGTTTTAATTCGTTCTGCAAAAAAAGACACAGTTATTGAAGATGTTGATGATAGTTTAGCAGTGGTTTCAAACTTTAAAATTATTATGTGGTTGCTAATTGGAGCAGCAGCACTTTATTTTGGATCTGTATGGTTAGTTGATGGAGCCAAAGACTTAGCCATAAAATTAGGTGTAAGTGATGCTGTAATAGCTGCAACAGTTATTGCAATTGGAACTAGTGTACCTGAGTTGGCCGCATCGGTTATAGCTGCAGTGAAAAAGGAAAAAGCACTATCGTTGGGGAATTTAATTGGTTCAAATATTTTTAATATTGCTTCGGTTTTAGGGCTAACTTCAATAATTAAAACAATCCCAGTGACAGATGCTACTATTTTAGAAAAAGATATTTATTGGATGTTGGCCTTTTCTGCTGTGCTTATTCCATTGATTATTATTCCGAAGAAATTTCAAATCTCAAGATACAAAGGGCTTTTGTTGGTTGTTGCCTATGGTGCTTTTGTTTTCTTAGCGTTTAAATCACAGGTATAAAAAAAACGCCTTCTCATTATAAGAAGACGCTTTATGAACAAAATTATATGATATAATCTAGCTGATGTTAGCAGATTTTACAGTTTTGATAATACGACCTGCAATTTTGTAAGGATCACCATTTGATGCTGGGCGACGATCTTCTAACCATCCTTTCCAACCTTTCTCAACAGTAATAATTGGTATACGTATGGACGCACCTCTATCTGACACTCCATAACTAAAGTCGTCAATAGATGCTGTTTCGTGATCTCCAGTTAGTCGTTCGTCATTAAACTCACCATAAACTGCAATGTGTTCTTTTACTACTGGTCTAAATGCTTCACATATTTTCTCGTAAGTTTCTTGAGAACCACAAGTTCTTAAAACTGTGTTAGAGAAGTTGGCGTGCATACCAGAACCATTCCAATCACCTTTTACAGGTTTTGGGTGATATTCAATATAGTATCCATACTGCTCTGTTAAACGATCTAATAAATAACGAGAGATCCAAATTTCATCCCCTGCTTTTTTAGCACCTTTAGCAAATAATTGGTATTCCCATTGTCCAGAAGCAACTTCTTGGTTAATACCTTCAAAGTTTAAACCAGCTGCGATACATAAATCTGCATGCTCTTCTACAAAACTTCTACCGTGTGTATGTCTTCCACCAACAGAGCAATAATACATACCTTGAGGTCCTGGATAACCACCAATAGGGAAGCCTAAAGGTAATTGAGTGTCTTTATCCATTACAAAGTATTCTTGCTCAAAACCAAACCAGAAATCATTATCATCATCATCAATAGTAGCTCTGCCATTAGATGCATGTGGAGTTCCATCTGCATTTAAAACTTCAGTCATTACTAAATAACCGTTTTCTCTTGCTGGATCAGGGTAAATCGCTACAGGTTTTAATAAACAATCAGAAGCACCTCCTGATGCTTGTTTTGTTGAAGAACCATCAAAAGACCATATTGGACAATCTTCTAATTTTCCACTAAAGTCATTTTCAACTTTAGTTTTACTTCGCATGTTTTGAGTTGGCTTGTAACCATCTAACCAGATATACTCTAATTTTGATTTGCTCATGGTGTTTTTAATTTTTTTATAAATTCTAAAGTACAAATATTAGTTTTTTTATGAATATGTCAAAAAAAATAGGGTATTAAAAGATCATTTGTTATTAACAATTGTCAATACCCTATTTTTAACAGGGTAAATGTTTTTAAAAATTAAATATTCATTAAATTTGCCCTAATTTAATGATAAAAACATAATTATGTCAACACTTAGATTTCATGCTCTTAAACAAGTTCATTTACATAAACCTTTTCAAATTGAAGAAAATGAAAGGCGTTCAGAACGTTTTGGAGATAACGTTTTTAATGAATCAACAATGCGTCAATACTTAACCAAAGTAGCATATGAAAACGTTATGGATGCTGTAGTAAAAGGCTCAAAGATAGATAGAACAGTCGCAGATCATATTTCAACAGGAATGAAAGAATGGGCAATTTCAAAAGGAGCTACACATTACACGCATTGGTTTCAACCCTTAACAGGTGCAACTGCCGAAAAACATGATGCCTTTTTTGAGACCATTGGTAATGGTTTAGCTATAGAAAAGTTTGGAGGCGGACAACTCGTACAGCAAGAACCAGACGCATCTAGTTTTCCTAACGGAGGAATTAGAAACACCTTTGAAGCTCGCGGTTACACGGCTTGGGATCCAACTTCTCCAGCGTTTATCTACGGAACAACATTATGCATACCAACTGTATTTGTATCTTATACTGGTGAGGCTTTAGATTATAAAACACCGTTATTGAGAGCGCTTCAAGCTGTAGACGCTGCAGCAGTTGCCGTTTGTAAATATTTTGATAAAAATGTAAAAAAGGTCAATGCTTCGCTAGGTTGGGAACAAGAGTATTTTTTAATTGATAATGGCTTGGCAATGTCGAGGCCTGATATTGTACAAACAGGTAGAACACTATTAGGACATTCACCAGCTAAAGGTCAACAATTAGATGATCATTATTTTGGTACCATTCCAAATAGAGCAATGGCTTATATGCGAGATTTAGAAAATGAATGTATGCTTCTTGGAATTCCTGTAAAAACGAGACACAATGAGGTGGCACCAAATCAGTTTGAATTAGCGCCAATTTATGAAGAGGCCAATTTAGCCGTTGATCATAATTCGTTATTAATGGATGTAATGGATAAGATTGCAGCAAGACACAATTTTAAAGTCTTATTTCATGAAAAACCATTTGCAGGTGTTAATGGATCTGGAAAACATAACAATTGGAGTTTAAGTACTAATACTGGTGTTAATTTGTTAAGTCCAGGAAAAACGCCAATGAGCAACCTTCAGTTTTTGACATTTTTTATAAATACCATTAAAGCTGTTCATGAGCACGAAGAACTTTTACGAGCAGCAATTGCTTCTGCAAGTAATGATCATCGACTTGGCGCCAATGAAGCTCCTCCTGCAATTATTTCAGTATTTATTGGTGATCAGTTAACCAAAGTGCTAAATGAGTTAGAAAATGTAACTAATGGGAAGTTATCTCCTCAAGAGAAAACAGATTTAAAGCTTAATGTTGTTGGTAAAATTCCTGATGTATTATTAGATAATACAGACAGAAATCGTACATCGCCTTTCGCTTTTACCGGTAATAAATTTGAATTCAGAGCAGTAGGTTCTACAGCAAATTGCGCCAATCCTATGACTGTTTTAAATACTATTGTAGCTAAGCAACTTATAGATTTTAAGGCAGAGGTTGAAAAACTTATCGATAAAAAAGCAATGAAAAAAGATGATGCTATATTTAATGTGTTAAGAGAATATATCAAAGCATCAAAGCCAATTTTATTCGAAGGTAATGGTTATGGAGAGGCTTGGGAAAAAGAAGCTAAAAAACGCGGCTTAAGCAATAATAAAACAACTCCAGAAGCTTTAAAAGCTAAAGTGTCTAAAGACGCAATCGCTCTTTTTGAGAAACTAGGGGTAATGAATAAAGTAGAGTCTGAAGCACGTTATGAAATAGAAGTAGAAGAGTATAGCTTACGAATACAAATAGAAGGGCGTGTGCTAGGTGATATTGCAAGAAATCATGTGGTGCCTACTGCAGTTAGATATCAAAATATTTTAATTGAAAATGTTAAAGGTCTCAAAGAGATTTATGGTGCTTCATTTAAAAAACTAGCAAAAGAACAATTGTACCTTATTGAACAAATTTCTAGTCATATAGAAGGTATTAATTCTAATGTTACTAAAATGACAGATGAGCGTAGAACAGCTAATACTATTGAGAATTTAGAAAAGAAAGCAGATGTTTATTGTAACAAAGTGAAGCCGCTGTTTGAAGATATAAGGTATCATTGTGATAAACTGGAGTTATTAGTTGATGATGAATTATGGCCATTGACCAAATACAGAGAGCTTTTGTTTACAAATTAGACGAAGTCATACAATTCAACAAATATTGTTAACGAGTAATCGAGAATATGCAAATATTGTTAGTATTTTATCGATATTTATAATGCATTAGTCTTCAATAGTTATCATTTAAGAATAGTGTTTGGTAAATGGTTTATTGTATTGATAGCTCTTAATTAATACTTAAATGCATTGAGATTTAAGCTAAATAATGTGATCATGATCAAAACCGCTTGTATTAACTATTTAGCCTGTATTTTCTATTTACTTTTAACGGTAAATAGTTATGCACAAGAATTATTAGACATCGGAGAAAAATCTGCTTCAGAGTCATTGTTGTCAACCGCGTTGCGATCTAAAACAGCGATTTCCATTGGAGTAGGAAGTACACTTTTAAATGGTGATTTTAAAACATCAGATTATGAGAATTTCTTAGAGTTTCAACTTAAACAGTCGGTAACATCAAAATTGATTATCAGTGGAAATCTAAAAAAATTTGATGTCAAAAATTATGATTTTGATAAGTATGGATTTCTCTCTGGAGATTTAAATCTAGAATGGTACATGTTACCAAACAATAAACTCACTCCTTATTTGTATGCAGGACCAGGTTTGTTAATCTCAAATGATTTTGATGATAAAAATTACAAGGTTCAAGGAGGTATAGGTCTAGATTATTTAATTAATAATTGGTTGGGTATTGTGGCATCAATAGAAGCAAATTATATTTATGACGAGCAAAACGGTTCGCAATTACTACAAAAGGCAGATGGGTTGTATTACAATGCAAACATAGGTCTTCAGTTTTACTTCGGAAATGGAACTTACGCAACACGAGGTTCTAAACGTAAAAAGAGAAGAAAAAAAGAAAAAACCATCAAAGAAAAATCATCTATTATCGAATCAAATTGGATTGGTAAAACATAACTACAATATCTTTGTAATGTATTAAATGCATCCTAATTTCTGATTTATTCAGCATGATTAGGATGCATACATTTTTAGGGCTCTCACAAATAAATTAAATGTTAAATAACTGTGTCTTTATCACGTCTTTATACGTAGTCTTACGTATCTTTTTTTATTAAAAATGTATTTCACCGAGTTATTATATCAACTAAACGAAAATATAGTTAAAGGTGCATAAACACTACATTTATTGATTAACTTTGTCTTGCTATTAATCAATTTTTATAATAAAATGAAGAAGTTACTATTAAGCGTTGCTGCACTAATGTTTGCAACCTTATTATTCTCTCAAGACGACTCTAACGATGTTAAAGATGATTTAACTCAAGAAAATATCGTTAAAACCGAAGCGAGATTTCAAGCAGAATCTTAATTGATTCCATAAGGTTAAACGAACAACATTTGGCATTGTATACAATGTCAACAAAAGACAAATATGTTTTTAAAAACATATTTGTCTTTTTTTTGTACCTAAAATTAATGTCATACCGTACGTAGAACACTAATTTAATACTTGTGTTCTTCGTAGCTAAAACGTTTAAAATATAGAAAAGGCCTTGTAAACTAGTGTTTTTAACCATTTTGTGATTTACTGAGTAAAAGACCGTTCAAAAATGTTTTTAAGAGTAGGTAACAAAGATTGAAACAAATTCAATAACTGATGTTAAAAATAGACTCAAATTGATGTAACAATTCTTATTTTTGTGACTCAACACAAACTTATGAGCCAAGATATTAGTAAACGCTATGCACAAAGAGGTGTTTCTGCTTCTAAAGAAGACGTGCATAATGCTATAAAAAACATTGATAAAGGGTTGTTTCCTAAAGCATTTTGCAAAATTGTACCAGATTATTTAACAAATGATGAGGAATATTGCCTCATAATGCATGCAGATGGTGCAGGAACAAAAAGTGCATTAGCTTACATGTATTGGAAAGAAACTGGAGATATTTCAGTTTGGAAAGGTATAGCACAAGATGCACTTATCATGAATATTGATGATTTGCTGTGTGTTGGAGCAACAGATAACATTATGTTGTCATCTACAATTGGACGAAACAAAAGCCTTATTACTGGTGATGTACTTTCTGCAATCATAAACGGAACAGAAGAGTTAATCCAAGATTTAAAATCTTTTGGAGTTACCATTCATTCCACAGGTGGAGAAACCGCAGATGTTGGTGATTTAGTGCGCACCATTATTGTAGACTCTACAGTTACAGCTAGAATGAAACGTAGTGATGTCATCGATAATGCTAATATTAATGCAGGAGACGTCATTGTTGGTTTAGAAAGTTTTGGTCAGGCCACATACGAAACCGAATATAATGGTGGTATGGGAAGTAATGGTTTAACGTCAGCACGTCACGATGTATTTCATAAGTATTTAGCCAAAAAATATCCCGAAAGTTTTGATGCCTCAGTACCAGAGGATCTAGTATATTCTGGTCAAACACAACTTACAGATGCTGTTGAGAATTCACCAATAGATGCAGGTAAACTCGTGTTGTCACCAACCCGAACTTATGCGCCAATTATAAAAGCAATACTTTCTCGTTTTTCTTCGGAAACGTTACATGGCATGGTACATTGTTCTGGTGGAGCACAAACTAAGATTTTACATTTTATAGATAATCTACATATTGTAAAAGATAATATGTTTGAAATTCCACCGTTATTCAAATTAATTCAAGAACAATCAAAAACAGATTGGAAAGAAATGTACCAAGTATTTAACTGTGGTCATCGTATGGAACTATATGTGACTCCAGAAATTGCTGAAGACATTATTGAAATTTCAAAATCATTTAATGTGAATGCTAAAATTATTGGTCGCGTAGAAACTTCCGAAGAAAAAAAGCTAACGATTAAAAGTGAGTTTGGAGTATTTGAATATTAATACCGTACATATCATAAATTTTTTTTAATGAAAAGAGCAACAGTCATACTATTTTTGCTTTCAATTCAATTTTTAAGCGCACAAACAGACTCTATAAATGCAGTTGTACCATTATACAAATGGCACCAAAGTAATAGGGCAGGACTTGATATTAGTGAAGTTACCTTTGTAAACTGGAATGCAGGAGGAAGTAATTCTATTTCAGCTTTATTAAACGTTTTTTCAGAATATAATTACAATGACTTGTATTATAAATGGAAAAATTCTGTGCGATTACGATATGGAATTAATAAACAAGAAAATCAAAAAATTAGAAAAACAGAAGATGAGTTAGAGCTTATTTCTACAATAGGTTTTAGACAAGATACAGTTACCAATTGGTATTATTCTGGTCGTTTTAATTTTAAATCACAACTGTCTAATGGTTATAACTATCCTGATAGAGATAATCCAATTTCAAGATTCATGGCACCTGGTTACATGTTTGTTGGAGGAGGTGTTGAGTATGGTAAAAACTTAGATAAATTTTCTGTTTATTTTTCACCGTTAACATTTAAAGCCACATTTGTGTTAGACGAAGCGCTGTCTAATGCTGGATCGTTTGGTGTAGAACCAGCAATTTTTGATGACGATGGTAATATGATTAAAAGCGGAGAGCGAGTAAGGTCTGAAATGGGAATACTCGTAACAAATACCTATGAAGCCAATGTTTTTGAAAATATTAATTTGAGAAATCAGTTTAGTCTTTATACAGATTATTTAGATCAATTTGGAAATATAGATGTCGACTGGGAAATTGTTTTCGATTTTACAGTAAACCAATATGTTAAAGCAACACTAGGTTCTCATTTGAGATATGATGATAATATTAAAACATTGGTGGCTACAGATGTAGAAGATGAATTTGAAGAACGAGGAGCAAAAGTACAATGGAAACAATTATTAGGTGTTGGAGTTATTGTAGATTTTTAATCTTTATATAAATCCCTTAATTAAAATTAAAAAGGCACTTGTAAAGCTACAGTCTATTAAAAATATTACTGTAAAAAATTTGAGATTAGAAACACCTCGTATTTTGTAAAACCGCAAGCGCTGTCTTACCTTTCTATCACTTATCATAAACCATAACACAAAGGTTAAAAATAGCTTCGTAGTGAGCAGGACTATAAGCTCTGGGTTAATTATTGTTATGGCTAGCGTCACAACAAATGACCACAGCGCCATAGCTTTATAATAGTTTAGTATAGATAAGACTTGCTTTCGCATAACAAGATAACGCAAGACATATAGATAATATTTTTCAGAATATGAATAAATATTAGGTTGTACTCAGGTTATACAAATCCATAAATTATCGTATTTTTGAATCACAATTTTTAGAAGATAGATGTTAGAGAAATTACAAATAGTAAAACAACGCTTTGATGAGGTTAGTGATTTAATCATTCAACCAGATATTATAACAGATCAAAAACGTTACGTTTCCTTAAATAAAGAGTATAAAGATTTACGCTTGTTAATGGATAAGCGTGAGTTATATATAGAACTTACAGAAAATTTACAGGAAGCTGAAGAAATTATTGCAGATGGTAGTGATGCCGAAATGGTAGAAATGGCAAAAATGCAATATGATGAAGCTAAAGAAGGAATACCTAAACTCGAAGAAGATATTCGTGTGTTGCTTATTCCTAAAGACCCTGAAGATGCTAAAAATGCAGTTGTAGAATTACGTGCAGGTACAGGAGGAGATGAAGCCAGTATTTTTGCTGGTGATCTTTTTAGAATGTATTCTAAGTACTGCGAAAGTAAAGGTTGGAAAGTAGATACTGTTGATTATAGTGAAGGTACAAATGGTGGTTTTAAAGAAATTCAATTTGAAGTATCTGGTGAAGATGTTTACGGCACTTTAAAATTTGAAGCTGGTGTGCATCGTGTACAGCGTGTGCCTCAAACCGAAACACAAGGTCGTGTGCATACAAGTGCTGCAACATGTATGGTGTTTCCTGAAGCCGAAGAGTTTGATGTAGAAATAGACCCTAAAGATGTTCGTATAGATTTCTTCTGTTCGTCTGGTCCAGGAGGTCAATCTGTAAATACAACCTATTCTGCTGTACGATTAACACATGAACCCACAGGTTTGGTAGCGCAATGTCAAGATCAAAAGTCCCAACATAAAAATAAAGAGAAAGCCTTTAAAGTATTGCGTTCTCGTTTATATGAAATGGAATTAGCAAAAAAGAATGCTGCCGACGCCGAAAAACGTGGCTCTATGGTAAGTTCGGGAGATCGTAGCGCCAAAATTAGAACGTATAACTATTCTCAAGGTCGTGTAACCGATCATAGAATAGGATTAACACTTTATGATTTACAGAATATTATTAATGGTGATATTCAAAAAATAATAGACGAACTCATGCTAGCAGAAAACACTGAAAAGCTTAAAGCTAGTGACGAACATTTATAATATTTAAAGCCTCTTTTGAGGCTTTTTTTTAATATGACAACACAACAACTTACCAAACAAATCAAAAAAAAGAACTCCTTTCTATGTATAGGATTGGATGTTGATTTAAATAAAATTCCAGCATATTTATTAAAAGAAGAAGATCCCATATTTGCCTTTAATAAAGCCATTATTGATGCAACTCACCATTTGTGCGTAGCGTATAAACCCAATACGGCTTTTTATGAAGCTTATGGTCTAAAAGGTTGGAAAGCATTAAGTAAAACGATTTTATACCTCAATGAAAAGCATCCTGATATCTTTACAATTGCAGATGCAAAACGTGGCGATATTGGTAATACAAGCACGATGTATGCGAAAGCTTTTTTTGAAGATTTAGCTTTTGATAGCGTAACTGTAGCGCCTTATATGGGAAAAGATTCTATAGAACCTTTCTTGGCTTTCGAAAATAAGCATACCATTATGTTAGCACTCACCTCAAATCAAGGTGCTTATGATTTTCAAACAAAAGTTGTAGACGATAAAGAATTATATAAGCAAGTATTAGAAACATCAAAAACTTGGCAGAATTCTCAAAACTTAATGTATGTAGTAGGAGCTACAAAAGCTGAATATTTTGGAGATATTAGGAAAATTGTTCCAGATAGTTTTCTACTTGTTCCAGGAGTAGGAGCTCAAGGCGGAAATTTACAAGAGGTATGTAAATACGGCATGAACGACTCAGTTGGTTTATTAGTAAATTCATCTAGAGGTATTATTTATGCGTCTCAACATAATGATTTTGCTGAGGCAGCTGCTAAAAAAGCTAAAGAACTTCAAGCACAAATGGAGATGATTCTCAATTCATAATTATCATTGCAAGTAAACATGACGCGTCAATCTCATTTATGAAGTACAAAGATCAGCTCAACCGTTCTGGCGAAATAGTAAGTGTTCCAAAACGAATCATCTCTCTAGTTCCTTCTCAAACCGAACTCCTTGTTGATTTAGGTTTAGAAACATCAATTGTTGGGCTAACAAAATTTTGCATTCATCCATCTTCTCTTCGGAAATGTAAAACCGTGGTTGGTGGTACCAAACAAGTAAATTTTGAGACCATAACAAGTTTGAAGCCTGATATCATTTTGTGTAACAAAGAAGAAAATACAAAAGAAATGATATTGGAGTTAGAAAAAATTGCTCCTGTTCATGTGAGTGATATATATGACTTGGAGGATGCTTTAAAACTTATTGATCTATATGGCACTTTATTTTCCGTAGAAAAAACGGCAAGTACTTTAATTGAAACAATTAGTAAAGAATATTTAGATTTTCAATTATACATTAAAGTTCAGCCTAAACTTAAAGTGGTATACTTTATTTGGAAAAATCCATGGATGATCGCTGCTCATCAAACATTTATCAATAACATGTTAGAGTTAAATAATTTTGAAAATTACTTTACACATTTAAAAAGATACCCACAAATTCAGCTAGATGATATAAACGAAGTTGATGTGATTTTGTTGTCTAGTGAGCCTTTTCCTTTTAAACAAGAACATATAGAGTCCTTACAACTACAGTTTCCTAATAGCAAAGTCGTTTTGGTAGATGGAGAATATTTTTCTTGGTATGGATCTCGTTTAAAAGATGCGTTTAGGTATTTTAAAACGCTGCGTCAAACCCTGTAGGATTATATTTTTTTAAATTTAAAATTCGTTGTTTTAATTTTTTAGCCTCATGAAATAAGGTATCGCTTAAACTTCTATCAGTTTGCTCGACGTTATAAGCCTCTTCAATAAAATTTGAATACTTATGCTCTAGGTCTTTTAGATTAGTGATTTTACTTGGGTTTGGACTAATTTTTCCAACTTTACAAAAATGTGAATTCATAACAACTTGCGCTTAAAGTATATATACGTACAAAATTGATTTTTAGACGTTTGCTTTACGATAAAAATTAAATTTAATGTTGTTGTATCATATTTACGTCTCTATTAAGGTATTTAAGTTTATTTAATTTGTGAAGTAGTTTTATGGCTTTAAACTCTGAAATGTCACTAAGAGCAGAGTCTGTTTGACGAAAATTATACGCCTGCTCAATTAGCATTTTATATCGCTTTAATAGTAAGTTTTGATTGGCCTTGATATGTTTTGTGGATTCCATCATATTAAATTGATTTGCTAATAAATTTATATAAAATATTGTAAATCAACACTATGTTGTTGATATTAGTCATAAAAAAAAATCGACCTCAGGACAAGGTCGATTTCTGCTAACTTTCTAATTCTAATAAATTATGAAGTGTATTTTAAACTAACTATGCAAATATCTAATGTTTTGAGCTAACCTATGTTAAGCTAGCATTAGGATATTATTAAGCTTAACTTAATCTTGAAGTGCAAATACTTTTTTTAATAAATCTGTAGATCTAGAAGATACTTTGTTTCTAATCTCTTTTTCTTCAACAGCAATCATAGTGTACACACCTTTTAGAGCTTCTCCAGTAACATAATCTGTAAGATCAGGATTAACATTATTGGTAAAAGGAATGGCATTATATTTATTAATTAAGTTTGCCCAAATTTGATCTGCACCAACTTTAGCAAACGAGTTATTAATAACAGGTTGAAATTTATTATACAGTTCAGTTTGTGTTTTAGTAGTTAGATATTGTGTAGCTGCATCGTCATTTCCTAATAGTATGTTTTTAGCATCATCAAATGTGATATCTTTTACTGCATTAACAAAAATTGGTGTTGCTTCTCCAACAGCATCTTCTGCAGCTCTATTAAGCACTTTTAAGCCTTCATCGGCGAGATTGCTTAAACCAATATCTCTTAAACCTTTGTCTACTTTTTGTAATTCTTCTGGTAATAAGATTTTTACCAAATCGTTTTTAAAGAAACCGTCTGTTTGAGTAAGCTTGGTTACTTGTTTGTCAATTCCTAAATCTAACGCTTCGCGTAAACCTGAAGCAATATCTGCATTGCTTAATACGCTTCCAACACCTCCTTGTGGTAAATTATCAACAACATTTTGTAATTCAGCACAGGCAGTTAAACTAAAAATTGAAAATAATACTAAAATTTTCTTGTACATAATGAGTAATCTTTTAAAAAATAAATATGGTTAAGAATGTAAAATTATAACTTTATTATATTGGAATATTGCATTTTAGTAAATAATTAGTATTAAATACCATCTAATTTTTCGTACTCCATTTTTACATCACGTTTTCCTTGTGCAGGATTTTCTGGCAATCCTTGAGCCTAAACTAAACTTACCCATATATACATAATGCGTAATAACAGTTTTATTTGCGTAAAATGAGATTAAATTAATGATTATAGTTAAATATATAATACCGTTACTAACGTAGCAACATTTTATTAGACACAGTATTAATTAAGAAGTCACAAACTCGTAATTGATTGAAGTAATTGATTGTTTTTTTAGTGTTTTGGTAGTTGTTGAGAAAGTGAATCTTGTCGTGTTATTAAAACTATATTTTTTAATGATAAATGTTTAAAAACCTTAAATGCATTTTAATAAAAAATAACAGTCTTGTTATTATAAACCATAACTTTTCTATTAATATGATGTTTAATAGCCGTAGCGAGTACAATTTTTTCTAAATCTCTACCTTTAGTAATTAGGTCTTTTATAGAATAAGTGTGTGATACACGAGCTACATCTTGTTCAATTATAGGACCTGCATCTAATTCTTCAGTAATATAATGACTTGTAGCTCCAATAATTTTTACACCTCTTTTTAATGCCGAATGATATGGTTTTGCACCAATAAAAGCAGGTAAAAATGAATGGTGAATATTTATGATCTTATTTTTGTAGAGGTCAATGAGCTTACCAGAAACAATTTGCATATATCTTGCTAATACAATAAAATCAACTTGATGCGCTTTTAAAAGTTCTAATTGTTGCTTTTCGGCATCTATTTTTGTGTCTTGGGTTACAGGAATATGATAAAAAGGGACATTAAAATTGTCTGCAATAGGCTTTAAATCTATATGATTACTTATAATAAATGGTAAGTCACAATGTAATTCTCCCGATCTATAACGACCCAAGAGATCATATAAACAATGATCATATTTAGAAACAAATATGGCCATTTTTGGTTGGTCCTCAGCATTGTAAATACGCCATTTCATTTTAAATGTCTCAGCTAATACTGTTTTGAAATTAGAAGTAAAATTATCCATAGAGAACATCTCAAACTCACTTTCAATACGCATAAAAAAAATGTTTTGCTCTCTATCAACATGTTGATCTATATAAACGATATTCCCCTTATGTTCTGATATAAAATTGGTGACAGATGCTATAATAGCAGGTTGATCTTTGCAATGTATTTGTAAGATGATTTTTTTCATTTCTAAACGCTTAAATAGGCAAGCTAAGTTAGTATAAATAGAATACGACACTTTCTAAAATTTAACTTTTAGATATTTTATGGTAAACCCTTATTGTTTTTGAATATTCCGTAAATTTGTATCCATAAATTCTCATAATTTTACGAATGAAGCAAGTAACACCATATAGGCCAAAGTACAAAGTTAGAATAGTAACCGCAGCATCACTTTTTGATGGCCATGATGCTTCAATAAATATCATGCGTCGTATCATTCAATCCACAGGAGTTGAGGTGATACATTTAGGGCATGATCGTAGTGTAGAAGAAGTTGTAAATACGGCAATTCAAGAAGATGTAAATGCCATTTGCTTAACATCGTATCAAGGTGGACATAATGAGTATTTTAAATACATGTATGATTTGCTCAAAGAAAAAGGAGCAGGTCACATTAAAATCTTCGGTGGAGGAGGCGGTGTAATTTTACCTTCGGAAATTGAAGAACTCATGAATTATGGCATTGCCAGAATATACTCGCCAGACGACGGAAGAGAAATGGGACTTCAAGGCATGATTAATGACCTCGTACAGAAGTCTGATTTTGCTATTGGTGATACTTTAAATGTTGAGCTCAATGACCTTCCGAAGAAAAACCCGAAATCTATTGCTCGAGTGATTTCTTCTGCCGAAAACTTTCCAGACATCGCAAAAGCTACTTTAGATAACATTCATACTAAAAACAAAGACTCTAAAACACCAGTACTTGGAATCACAGGTACAGGAGGAGCAGGAAAGTCGAGTTTAGTAGATGAGTTGGTTCGTCGTTTTTTAATTGATTTTCCAGAAAAAACCATTGGTATTGTATCTGTAGATCCATCAAAACGTAAAACAGGTGGTGCACTTTTAGGAGACAGAATTAGAATGAATGCCATTAACTCACCAAGAGTTTATATGCGTAGTTTGGCAACACGTCAATCTAACTTAGCATTATCAAAATACGTTAATGAAGCGGTTGAAGTTTTAAAGGCTGCAGAGTTTGACCTCATTATATTAGAGACTTCGGGAATCGGACAATCAGATACCGAAATCATAGAACACTCAAATGTATCTTTATATGTAATGACACCAGAATTTGGTGCAGCAACACAATTAGAAAAAATTGATATGCTCGATTTTGCAGATCTAGTTGCTATTAACAAATTTGATAAACGTGGTTCGCTAGATGCACTTCGCGATGTGAAAAAACAATACATGCGTAACAATAATCTTTGGGATACACCTCAAGATGAGTTGCCAGTTTTTGGTACAATAGCTTCTCAATTTAATGATCCAGGAATGAACACGCTCTACAAAGCAATCATGGATAAGTTAGCAGAAAAAACTGAAACAGACCTAAGCTCGACGTTTGAAATTTCCGACGAAATGAGCGAGAAGATTTTTGTTATTCCTCCAGCAAGAACACGCTATTTATCTGAAATTGCAGAGAATAATCGTGCCTATGATAAAACAGCTAACGAACAAGTAGAGGTGGCTCAAAAACTCTACGGAATATATAAGACAATATGTTCGGTTGCTGTCATTTCGACCGAAAGTGAGAAATCTCATTTGAGTAAGTCAGGACTAGAACAAGACGAGATTCTTCGCTCTGCTCTGAATGACAAAGGAAATGTCATTCCGACAGAAGGAGGAACGACCGATGAGGAATCTCAAAGACAATTGTTAAATTTATTATTTAAAGAGTTTGACCGTGTAAAACTAAATCTCGACCCTTACAATTGGGAAGTGATTACTGGTTGGGATGAGAAAGTTAATAAGTACAAAAATCCTATTTATAGCTTTAAAGTTCGTGATAAAGAAATAAAAATTGAAACGCACTCAGAGTCGTTATCGCACCTACAAATACCAAGAGTTGCTTTGCCAAAGTATCAGGCCTGGGGTGACATTTTACGTTGGACATTGCAAGAAAATGTACCTGGAGAATTTCCATTTACATCAGGTTTGTATCCTTTTAAACGTACAGGAGAGGATCCAGCACGTATGTTTGCAGGAGAAGGAGGTCCAGAGCGTACCAACCGTCGTTTTCATTATGTGAGTATGGGATTGCCAGCTAAGCGTTTATCTACAGCTTTTGATAGTGTGACACTCTACGGAAATGATCCAGATCACAGACCAGATATCTACGGTAAAATTGGTAATGCTGGTGTGTCTATTTGTTGTTTGGACGATGCTAAAAAACTATATTCAGGTTTTGATTTGGCAAATGTAATGACATCAGTAAGTATGACTATTAATGGTCCAGCTCCAATGTTGTTAGGCTTTTTTATGAATGCAGCTATTGATCAGCAATGTGAGATGTATATTAAAGAGCACGGTTTAGAAAAAGAAGTTGAAGCCAAAATAAATAAAATTTATAAAGACAAAGAGCGACCAACCTATAATGGTGAATTGCCAGAAGGTAACGACGGTTTAGGACTAATGCTTCTTGGTGTTACAGGAGACCAAGTTTTACCAGCAGATGTTTATAAAGACATAAAAACCAAAACTATTGCTCAAGTTAGAGGAACGGTTCAAGCAGATATTTTAAAAGAAGATCAAGCTCAAAACACGTGTATTTTTTCTACAGAATTTGCGCTACGATTAATGGGTGATGTTCAAGAATATTTCATTGAAAATAACGTTCGTAATTTTTATTCGGTATCAATTTCTGGATATCACATTGCAGAAGCTGGAGCTAATCCAATTTCGCAATTAGCGTTTACCTTATCTAATGGGTTTACTTACGTAGAGTATTATTTATCAAGAGGTATGGATATTAATAAATTTGGTCCAAACCTTTCATTCTTTTTCTCAAACGGAATTGATCCAGAATACGCTGTGATTGGTCGTGTAGCTAGAAAAATTTGGGCTAAAGCTTTAAAACATAAGTATGGTGCCAACTCTAGAGCTCAAATGTTGAAGTACCATATCCAAACATCTGGTCGTAGTTTACATGCGCAAGAAATAGATTTTAATGATATACGTACAACACTCCAAGCATTGTACGCTATTTATGATAACTGTAACTCATTGCATACAAATGCTTATGATGAAGCGATTACAACACCAACCGAAGAATCTGTTCGTCGTGCAATGGCTATACAGTTAATTATAAATAAAGAATTAGGATTAAACAAAAACGAAAACCCAATTCAAGGATCATTTATAATTGAAGAGTTAACCGATTTAGTAGAAGAAGCTGTTTTATTAGAATTTGATCGCATTACCGAAAGAGGAGGTGTTCTTGGAGCTATGGAAACGATGTACCAACGAAGTAAAATACAAGAAGAGAGTTTGTACTATGAAACCTTAAAGCATAATGGTGAGTTCCCAATTATTGGCGTGAATACGTTTTTGAGTAGTACTGGTTCTCCAACGGTTTTACCTGCGGAAGTAATTCGTGCTACAGAAGACGAAAAACAATTTCAAATAAAAACCTTAGAAAATCTTCATAAAGCTAATGATACAGATCAAATGCTTAAAGATTTACAGCATAAAGCCATTAATAATGAAAATATTTTTGAAGCCTTGATGGATGTTTGTAAAGTATGTTCTTTAGGAGAAATTACATCTGCTTTATTTGAAGTTGGTGGTCAGTATAGGAGAAACATGTAAGCAAAGAACTAATTTTCTATTTCAGAAAATGGTATGATTCGCTTATCTCAAACTTGTTTTGGGATCTCAACAAACCAAATTTATTTTTACAAAGTTGTATGAATCACTTTTGCTAAATATGTGATGGAAACTTAAAAAACTAATCCTGATGAACATCAGGATTTTTTATGAGATTTACTTAAAATTAAAATTTCTCAAAACTTTTTATCTTGAAATGCATCTTTTTTAAAACTTTCGCGTCTATTATATGAACCTTAAAAATAGATATTATGAATTATAAAAATTGTACCTGCGACTGTGATGGTTGCATTAAAGGAAATTGTTTTAATTGTACATGTGAAAACTGTACTTGTAACAATTGTAATTGTTAAGTTAAATGTAAAGTCTCTATAAAACAGAACCTATTTAGTAATTTTATACTAAAGACGTTCTGTTTTTTTTTATAATACAGTTATGCTAAAAACAAAAGACATTTGGGAACTACATTCAAAAGACATAAAGTATTTCATTTTAAGTAAAGTTAAAAATGAGACTGTTGCTAACGATTTGCTTCAGGATACTTTTATTAAAGTACATACTAAATTAGAAACTTTAAAAGACATTAATAAGTTAAAATCATGGCTATTTACAATTGCTAGATATACCGTTTATGATTATTTTAAAGCACATAAAATAGTAGATGATAAGCTTGATGGGATTGATCCTATAGCAGATAATGAAAGGGTAAGTCATGATGAAAAAGACTGCTTACATGGTATTATAAAATCACTTCCTAAAAAATATAGAGATCCTTTATTTTTATCAGATATTAAAGGCATTAAGCAGGCAGAAGTAGCCAAACAATTAGAGTTAGAATTACCAACCGCAAAATCTAGAATTCAACGCGCTAGAAAATTAATAGCCCAAGGTTATATAGACTGTTGCGATTTTAAGATTAATGATGATGGTTATTTAGTTGGTGAAATTAAGCCAAAAGAAGAATGTAAGATTTGTAATTAAAAATAAGCTTTTATGATGCTTAAAAAGCAATTTAAAGTCAATGCAAAATGGTCTTCAAAAAACGCTTTAGGCGTTTCGATTAATGGGAAGACGCATCAGGTTTTTATAGATGGTAAACCATCATTAACAATTTCCGCAGCAAAAACATTTAAAGGTGATGAGTCTCAATATAATCCTGAAGATTTATTATTAACTGCATTATCCTCTTGTCACATGATGTCGTATTTTTATGTGTGCGCTCAAAACGGAATTGAGCTCATAGATTATAAAGATAATGCTATTGGCACTTTAGAGTTAAAAGCTGATGGCAGTGGTGCATTTACGAGTGTTACATTACAACCTGAAATTATTATTGCAAACAAAGATATGGTTGAAATTGCTGTGAGCTTGCACGACGAAGCTCATAAACTCTGCTTCATTGCTAATTCTTGTAATTTTCCAATGACGCATAACGTTAAGGTGAAGGTTTTAAATACAAATTAATTTACAAAGTCATCATCCAACTGCGTTGTAGCCTTTTAAACTTTTTGAGTTCGGTTTGCAGTATAGGTAAATAATCTTTCCCGTTACTATTACAGTGTTGTAAGCGATTACAATTAAGATGTAAACGGTGTGTTAAACGCTCTAAAGAAGCTAAATGTTTGTGCTTTCTTACCGAACAACGTTCGGCTTGAGCTTTTTCTATTTCGGGAGCTAAAGATTCTGATTGCTGAATAATATCTCCAGAAAAATAAATGTTAGAATCTTCAGAACCATCAGGTCTTAAGTAAGATAAATCCTGATTGAGGTAAGTTGAGATATTTCGGGATAACACGAGAATATCCATAGCCTTTTGATATATAGGCAGTTCAGATAAATGAGATGGGATATTGTAGTTCATTTTTTTTATAGCAATGGTATCAAATTTAGTGACAAGTTTTGATAAATAGCTTTAGATTTTAAAGTAAAATTGTATATTTGATTTAATTATTAACGTATATTTTAATTTTACTTTAAATGAATTTAGATAAACTTAATTGGAACATTTTAAAGCGCTTGCAGCTCAATGCGAGACAGTCTAATGCTGAAATTGGTCGACAAGTTGGGATCAGTTCTCCTGCGGTTTCTGAGCGTATTAAAAAAATGGAAGACGCAGGCGTTATTGAAAGTTATAATACTTTAGTATCTCCTTTTGAAGTTGGTTATCAAATAAAAGCGTTAATTACACTGCGTGCTTTTATGGGTATGTTAAAACCATTTTTAGAAAAAGTAAAAACCTATGATGAAGTTATCAATTGTTATCGTATTACTGGTAATGAAAACATTGTTATGGAAGTCGTTTTAAAAAATCAAAAGCATTTAGAATCCTTTATTGATCAATTAATTGTTTATGGTGAAACAAAAACTCAAATTGTATTATCTCGTGTGGTTAAGCATAATGAGGTGAAACCTTTAAAGTAAGATGTACCGCTTGTTTTGCGGTGAAATTATAACGCTTGTGATTTAATTTTCAATAATCAAATGTGGTACATTGTCTAGATTCCAGTCAATTACCAATCCGCCAGCCAAACTTTGAGCTGTCTCTTTTCCGTAGAGAAATTCGCAGAGATAAAGCGCAGCTTCAAACGATTTTGCGCCTCCTGCAGAGGTAATATATTTACCATCGTGCACAAACAAAACCTCTTTTCTAATATCTAGATTTGGAAAGCGTTTTCGCATCGTATCAATATCACTAGGGAATGTTGTAGACACCTTTGTGTCTAGCAAACCAGCTTGTGCTAAAACAAATGCACCATCACAATGTGATGTGATAAATTGAGCGTCTTTATCTACTCGTTTTACAAAATCAATCATGGCAGTATCTTCTAAATCTGTGTCTAAATGGTGCTCTGCACTTGGCACCACGAGAATGTCAATTTTTGGTAATATATCTGTTAGATAGTTAAAATCTGGTAAAATACGCATGCCTTCAAAAGTTGTAATTGCAGTGTGAGTATTTGCAACGGTAAACACATTCATAGGTTTAATACTATCTCTAAATATAGTGTGTTGAAAAATATCGTAAGGCGCAGTTAGTTCGGTATTAAAAACACCATCCATGATTAAAAAAGCGACATTATAACGATTGGGTGCTATTACAGGAGTATAATTTTCGTCATGCTCAATTGATACTGGCATCTCATTATTTATATTTTTCTTTTTTTCTTCGGAAATATTACAACTCACAAAAAGTAGCATTGTAAATAAAAATAGTAAGTGTTTCATTTGTGTAAAATAGTCATTTGTTTTTGTAAATTTAGTCATTCAAAATTTAGATCACCAATCCATGAAAATTCTTTTTAGAGTCCTTTTTGTTACCAGTATTTTATTGTCATCATGTTCAAAAACGAATAAGGACAATCCTATTTCCGAAGATAAAAAAGTTGCAGATACTTTTGTGAAAGATAATTACACTAAAACTGAGGTTGATATAGAAATGCGTGATGGTATAAAATTGCATACCACAATTTACGCACCTAAAGATACAAGTGAAACCTACCCAATTTTAATGATGAGAACACCTTATAGTTCTCGTCCTTATGGAGAAGGCAAGCTTAAAACAAAAATTGGCCCAAATGTACATTTAATGAAAGAAGGAAACATTATTGTGTATCAAGATGTACGTGGACGTTGGATGAGTGAAGGTGTGTATGATAATATGCGTGCTTACATCCCAAATAAAACCGATGATTCTCAAATTGATGAGTCGTCTGATACTTATGATACCATAGATTGGCTAGTAAATAATGTTGAGAATAATAATGGTAATGTTGGTACTTGGGGAATTTCGTATCCAGGATTTTACTCAACCTATTCTACTATAGATGCGCATCCTGCTTTAAAAGCAGCATCGCCTCAAGCTTGTATTGGAGATTTCTTTTTTGATGATTTTCACCATAATGGTGCTTTTTTATTGAGCTATTTTAGAGCAGTTTCTCTTTTTGGTACAACAAAAGATACACCTACAGATTCTGCTTGGTACAAGTTTCCTGAAATGAAAACGAAAGATCAATATCAATTTTTTCTTGATGCAGGACCCTTGAGTAACTTAAATAAATACTTTCAATATGATACACCAGATGATAAATCTGTATCACAATCTGATAGAATTGACGATGTTTTTTGGAAAGAAATTGTAGATCATCCAAATTATGATAGCATTTGGAAACCTAAAGGCTTAATTCAAAATTTAAAAGATGTAAAATCTAGTGTAGCTACCATGATCGTTGGAGGTTTGTTTGATGCCGAAGATTTATATGGTCCTTTTGAAACCTATAAAACTATAGAAAAACACAACCCAAATAATTATAATACGATGGTTTTTGGTCCATGGGATCATGGTCGTTGGGCTAGTAGTAAAGTAGAAAATTATGTTGGTAATTATTATTTTGGAGACTCTATTTCTTTAAAATTTCAAAGAGATGTTGAAACCAAATTTTTTAATCATTTCTTAAAAGGAAAAGGTGATAAAAATTCGGGCTTACCAGAAGCTTTAGTATATGACTCTGGCAAAAAAGAATGGAGTAGTTTTGAGGCCTGGCCACCAAAAGCCGCAAAAAAGGTTGAGATGTATCTCAATGCCAATCAAGAATTATCTAAGTCTAAAAAAGGAACAACTAGTGAGACTTTTGTAAGTGATTTAAAACGTCCTGTGCCTTATTCCGAAGATATAAAAACCGTATTCACTCCTAGAAAATATATGACAGACGATCAGCGTTTTGCTGCACGTCGACCTGATGTGCTCATTTTTGAAACCGAAATTTTAGAAGATGATCTCACTTTAGCTGGCGATATTTTAGCACAATTAAATGTGTCAACAACAGGAACAGATGCCGATTGGATTGTTAAAATTATAGATGTACATCCTTCAGATATCGAAGAGCAAGACGATGGTATGCAAGATCATCTAGCGTTGAGTAATTACCATTTAATGGTAAGAAGTGAAGTGATGCGAGGCCGTTTTAGAAATAGTTTTGAAACTCCAGAAGCCTTTGTACCTAATAAAGCTACAGATGTGAATATTAAATTACAAGATGTGCATCACACTTTTAAAAAAGGTCACAAATTGCAAGTACAGGTGCAAAGTACGTGGTTTCCTTTAATTGATTTAAACCCTCAAACATTTGTGCCTAATATTTACAAAGCAAAAGAAAGTGATTTTAAAACACAAACACACCAGGTATTTAACGCGTCTAAAATTGAATTTACGGTTTTAAAATAACAAGTTTAAATGCGCCAAGGTGGCGTTTTTCTATTTTTTCCTGCGGAAAAGAGAATGATATGATTTTGGTCTAAATCATAAAGATGAGCTTCTCGCCATAACCACGATTTGTCTTCGGGAAGTGAAGTGAACTGTATACCTTTACCTTGAAGTGTTTTAACTAATTCGTCTAGGTGGTCATCTTCAAAATATATAGAAATACCATCACCAGTTGGTAAGCTGTCAACTTTATGAATAGAGAATGTTGTGTCACCATCAGGACATTCAAAACGTACATATCTTGGTAAAGCATCTACAATTAAATGCAACCCTAAAGTTTTATAAAATGCAGTCGCTTTGTTTACATCTAATGACGGAATTGTAATTTGATTTAAAGTCATAATTATAATGCTGTTTTAATATGCTGTGCAATTTGTTTAGCATGTATTCTTGAGTTTTCTATAAACCATTTGTGTGTTTCCATTCCGCCACAAATTACACCAGCAAGATAGAGTCCGTTGATATTGGTTTCCATAGTGTCTGTGTTATACTTTGGTATGCGTTTTCCATCTTTAGAAAATTGAACTCCAATTTGCTCTAAGAGCTTAAAATTGGGTTGGTAACCTGTTAATGCAATAACATAATCATTAGCAATGGTTGTGTTTCCTTTAGGCGTTTTAATGTGGATTTTATCAGGAGAGATTTCGGTTATTTCAGAGTTAAAAAATGCTTTAATACTGCCTTCTTCAATACGATTTATAATATCTGGTCTTACCCAATATTTTACACGTTCTCCAATGGTTTCTCCTCTTATAATCATGGTTACATTTCCGCCTTTGCGATATATTTCTAAAGCTGCATCTACAGATGAATTACTGGCACCAACCACAGCAATATTTTGTAATGTATAAGGATGTGCTTCCTTGTAATAATGCATCACTTTTTCTAAACTCTCACCAGGTACATTTAGCAAATTCGGGATGTCATAAAAGCCGGTAGCAACAATTACTTTTTTGGTCTCATATTGAGTTTTATTCGAGGTTACTTTAAAACCTTTGTCATTTTTCTCTACGGAAATGATCTGTTCATATAAATTAATGTTTAATTGATTGGAGGTTGTAACCCTTCGGTAATATTCTAAAGCCTCGTTTCTTGTAGGTTTAGGATTGTTGCTTATAAAAGGAATATTGTCAATTTCTAACTTTTCCGAAGTAGAAAAAAAAGTCATATTTAAAGGGTAATTAAACAATGAATTTGTGAGTGCTCCTTTTTCTATTACCAGATAATTTAAATCTTGTTTTTTGCATTCTAGCGCACAAGCAATACCAATTGGTCCTGCACCAATAATTAATATATCTATATTTTTGGTTTGATTAACAGTCATTCAATTAATTTTTTTCGTTTCATATAAAATTTTAAAAACCATAATAATAAAGCGCATAAACCGCCTAAAGCAGTCATTATAAACCACGCGTTATTAAAGCCAATACCAGCTATTATTTGTAACCCAGCATTATAACCAAAAACGGTTGCTACAGAAAACGACATAATATACATTGCCATATATTCGCCTTGATTCCCTTTTTTTGCAAGATCCATAGCAAAAGAATTAGAAAACGGAAAGGAAATCATTTCTCCAATCGTCATAAAAAGCATCCCAATAATTAAAACACCTGACCAAGATGAAAGCGTAAGCACAAGAAAACTTAGGCTTGTTAACACGGCTCCAAAAATGATTAATGAAACTTTGCTATACTTGCTTTTTTCTAGCCAACTTATAAGAGGCATTTCAAATAAAAATATAAAGATACCATTACAACTTAATAAGATTCCAATTTCTACCGTATTTAATAAGTGAATATCTTTGTAATATAAAGGCATTGCCGAAAAATATTGAAAGAATATCACAGCAAAAACAACCATTGCTAAAAAGAAAATCCAGAAAGGTTTGTCTTGATAAACAGATTGAGGATGTTCCACTTTAAACTCATCAATTGTTTTAGATACTTTAGGATTGAGAACTTTAATTAATAAAACGGTAGCTAAAATACAGGTTATACCATCAATCCAGAATAAACCGCTATAACCAATACCTGCAGAAATTAATCCAGCAGCTAAAGGTCCAGCAGAAAAACCTAAGTTAATTGCCAAACGAATAAGCGTTACAGATCGTGTTTTGTTTTCTGGTTTGCTGTAAGCACTCATAGCAACAAACATAGCAGGTCTAAACGTATCTGCAACAACCATGGTTAAAAATATACCAATACAAATTGAGGTAAATGTATTGAGAAATTGTAGTACGATAAATAAAATACCAGTTGATAGTAAACTTCTCACCATGACTTTATAAAAGCCAATGGTATCGGTTAATTTACCACCAAGCCATGTGCCAGCAACAGCACCTAAACCGTATGCAGTCATTATCCAAGCCACATCGCTATAAGTGAATTTTAAGTCTTCGGTGAGATATAATGATAAAAACGGTATAACCATTGTACCTGTTCTATTGATTAAAGTGATGAGTGCCAGCCACCAAACCTCTTTAGAGAGGCCTTTAAATGTATTTTTGTAGTTATTAAATAGCTTTATCATTTTGGATTGATGTTCTTTTTTCTCTTCAGAAATTTCTTCAGAAAAATGTTGTAGTCAGTTTTAGCTTGACTTACAACCATTTATAAATGTAAAAAGTCTGACAATTACGTCAGACTTTTTATGATTGGTTGGTTAAATAATTATAATATCATATCACATAATAAGTCTGACTCTATTAAAAGAGGTCTGTCTTTGTTTATATGAAATGACGTTGTTTTGCATTTTTTTTAATTATTTAGTGATCAAATCTATAAAAAAATTTTGGTTTAAGTTGTATTTTTACTTCGGAAAAAAAACTATACATGAAATACTTTGCCTTTTTATTATTATTTATATCAACATTAAGTTGTGCACAAGATAAAGTCCCAATAGCAGGTGATACTGAATTTCAAAGACAGACGAATTCAGATTTTAAGGACGCATCAAAATCACCCTTAAAAGCTAAAGATTTAAAAACCTTTAAAGGATTAGACTTTTTTAAATTTGACTCAATTTATGTTGTTAAAGCAACTTTAAAAAGAACACCAAATTCTAAATGGTTTAAAATGCAAACTACCACGAGTCGCTTATCTAATGAGCGTGTGTTTGGAGTGGTAACGTTTCAATTACAAGGACAAACATTTAATCTAAATGTGTATCAAGGTAAAGATGTAATAAAGGAAGACGGTTTTGAAGATTACTTGTTTTTACCATTTTTAGACAACACCAATGGTGAAGAAACTTATGGAGGCGGACGCTACATAGATCTAACTATTCCCGAAGGCGACACTATAGAAATAGACTTTAATAAAGCATATAATCCTTACTGCGCATACAATGAAAAATATTCTTGCCCAATAGTGCCAAGAGTAAATTATTTGGATACAGACGTTAGAGCAGGAGTAAAGGTGTTTAAAAAGAAGTAACTAGTAATACGTTTTTAGTAAGCAATGGTTCAATTTATATAGGTTTATTTATAACCTTGTATTGGAGCTATATATTAAAGTTCTGCCTAATCCTTTTTATTTAGCTAAATACATTCCGAAGAAAACCGCCAAAAAACCTAATGCAAAACTGGTTATAGTGTAAATGGCAAAGGTCATAAAATCACCCGATTTTAAAAACACATGATTCTCATAAGCAAAGGTCGAAAAGGTGGTAAAGCCACCACAAAAACCTGTAGCTAACAATAAGGTTTGGTTTGACGAGAGTGTGTCATTTTTTGCAGCAAGGCCTAATATTATTCCTATTAACAGACTTCCTATGATGTTGGCTGCAAATGTTCCGTAGGGAATTCCATTTTGAGAGTTATTAAGTAATTTACCAAAAGCAAACCTAAGCATGCTCCCAAAACCACCACCAATAAATACGAGTAGAAACTGTTTCATTATAATTTATGGTTAATCTACAGCCAAATAAATTTCTGTCACCCAATTGGCAGGATTAGGTGTTGACATAGGGTCTGTTACATAAACTTCTAAGGCAGGACCAGTAATGGGTTGAACTAAACTGTTTTCTTTAATATATGACATAGCTTTGCTCCAAGCTTCTTGAGAATTTGAATAATCACCTTTGAGGACGGTTTTAACGGCTTTAAAAGGTTCTAACTGTCCTGTAAGAATATTTGAATTGGTAGTTTCAATTTTGAAAGTTGTTGGTATACAGCAAGAGAACATAACCGTGTTATTTTCTGTATCCCATTTATGATACATTACAAATGGTTTACCAGCCATTGTAATATTATTTGCCATCGCATAACCTCCAACTTGAGGCATCATCACTTGCATTTTTTGTTTCAAATCTTCAATTTTACAAGAACTTGTATTGTACAAATAAAATCCACCTCCATGTTGAGTAATACCTTCTACATTAATACTGTATTTGTTCATATCAGCTCGTACAATGCTATCTAGTTTAAAGAGCCCTCTTTCAAAATCTGGTCCCGTATTTTTTTCTATAGAACCAGCGACAGCAACATAAAGCTTTGTCATGAAATCTTGTTTTCCTGTCATACTCCAGGTGACTTTTGTGCCTTCTTCTACATGTTCAAAATCCCAATTTATATTAGAGATAGATTCAAAAGGTTTTACAAACTCTATTTCTTGATTAATCTTTTTATTGTTTAACACATCAATGGTTTTAGCATTCCCAATACCTAAAATCTCACCTTCCCAACTATATCCAGCACCAACTCCAGAAGTCACTTCATCAAAGGTTAATATAGCATCTTTATCTTGTTCTATCCAAGGCGAAAAACGAGGCCATTCTTTAAAATCGTTAACCACATTATAAACTACAGGTACAGGTGCTTTAATAATTTTACTTCTGTTAAACGTATAATCATTAGGTTGTACAGCAACATATATGGCGAAACCTATAAAGAGGATGAGTAATAAAAAGAGGATATATTTAAATACTTTCATTGTTAGTTTTGATCTTAAATTTATTAGGTTCTCAAAGATAATCAATTTTAGTTCATGATTATAAATGTTTACATTTGCGAAACAACAATTAAAACTTAAAAAATGAAATTAAAACAGATATTAGCGCTTGCAATTTTTACTGGCATAATGTTCTCTTGTGGAGATGAAAAAAAAGGTGAAATTACTGAAGCCGAAAACGTAGAAACAACTACAGATTTTGACTTTAACGTAGAGCAGTTTGCAGATATTAAAGTATTACGTTACCAAATTCCAGGATGGGAGAATTTAACGTTAAAAGAGCAAAAATTAGTCTACTATTTAACACAAGCAGGATTGTCTGGTCGTGATATTATGTGGAATATGAATTACAGACATAATTTAACCATCAGAAAAGCATTAGAGAATGTTTATGCAAATTATAATGGCGATAAAAAAGCTGATGATTGGAAAGCGTTTGAGGTATATTTAAAACGCGTTTGGTTTTCTAATGGAATTCACCATCACTATTCAAATGCAAAATTAAAACCTGAATTTTCTTCGGAATACTTAAAAGAATTATTAGCAAACACAAACACGACTTTAGAAGGAGAAGCGTTTGATGTGATCTTTAATGATAAAGATGCTAAGAAAGTAAATCTAACTAAAGATGTTGATAATGTATTATTATCTGCTGTGAACTTTTATGGACCAGATGTTACTAGTGCTGATGTAGAAAATTTCTATAAAAAGAAAGAATCTCCAAATCCAGCAAAGCCTTTATCGTACGGTTTAAATTCTCAATTGGTAAAAGTTGATGGTGTTTTAACTGAGCGTGTTTATAAATCAGGTGGTTTATACGGTAGCGCTATAGATGAAATCGTAAAATGGTTAGAGTTGGCTCAAGGTGTAGCAGAAAATAAAGCACAAGGCGATGCTTTAGGTTTGTTAATTTCATATTACAAAACAGGAGATTTACAAACTTGGGATGATTATAACGTTGCTTGGACGGCAGCTACAGAAGGTAATATTGATTATATCAACAGTTTTATTGAAGTGTATAACGATCCTGCTGGTTATAGAGGTTCTTTTGAAAGTATTGTGCAAATCAAAGATTTTGATATGTCTGAAAAGATGTCTGTATTATCAGAAAATGCACAGTGGTTTGAAGATAATTCACCTTTAATGGACGAGCACAAAAAAGCTAATGTTGTTGGTGTAACTTACAAAGTTGTTAATGTAGCAGGAGAAGCAGGAGATGCATCTCCAAGTACACCAATTGGTGTAAACTTACCAAATGCAAACTGGATTCGTGCTGCTGTTGGTAGTAAGTCGGTATCTTTAGGAAACATCATTCATGCGTATAATAACGCAGGAAGTACAGGTCGTTTAAAAGAATTTGTGAACGATGATGAAGAATATGAATTAGAAGAAAAATATGGTCAAATTGCTGATAAGTTACACACAGCACTTCATGAAGTTATTGGTCATGCCTCTGGACAATTAAATCCAGGAGTTGGAGAAACTAAAGAAACACTTAAAAAATACGCATCAACATTAGAAGAAGGTCGAGCAGATTTAGTTGGGCTTTACTATTTGTACAATCCTAAATTACAAGAATTAGGATTGGTAGATGATTGGAAATCTGTTGGAAAGGCAGCTTATGATGGCTACATTAGAAACGGATTAATGACACAATTAATTAGATTAGAATTAGGTGATGATGTTGAAGAGGCACATATGGTTAATAGACAGTGGGTTTCAGCTTGGGCTTTTGAACAAGGGCAAGCAGACAATGTTATTGAGAAAGTAACTAGAGACGGAAAAACGTATTTTAATATTAATGATTATGAAAAACTACATGAGTTATTTGGTCAATTGTTAAGAGAAACGCAACGTATTAAATCTGAAGGTGATTATAAAGCCGTATCAGATTTAGTTGAAGGCTATGGCGTAAAAGTAGATCAAGCTATTCATGCTGAGGTTTTAAAACGTAATGAGCAGTTTACATCTGCACCTTATAGTGGTTTTGTAAATCCAGTTCTTGTTGCAGAGAAAGATGAAAATGGTGAGATTACTGGAGTTAAGGTAACACAACCAGACACATTTGAAGGCCAAATGATGAGATATAGTAAGGATTATGGTTTTCTACCTTCGGAAAATTAAAAACTAGACTTTAAGAAAGTTAAAAGGATGTAATGAGAATTACATCCTTTTTTATTAACACTAATTCTAGTAGGATAAGATTTATGGCGAGTGAGGATAACAATTAAAAGTGCATAATCATCACCTCTGTTGTACTACGTTGTAAGATTTATATGATGCCATCCATACGTGATAGGTTTATGATACCCTATTAAAGAAAGCTAAATCCAATTCCGAAGTTAAAATTAGGTATACCCGAAGTTTCAATTCCAGGAATTTCAGGAATCTCCTCAGTTGTAGTTTTCGTGCCATCACTATTGGAAACGACAATTGTTTCTGGGATGTCACCAAAACCATAACCTACTTCAATTCTAAAATAGAATGTACGGCCTAGTTTTGCTCCAAGTTTTAGATTTACGGTATTAAACTCAATCGTTCCTTTTCCATCTTCAACAGAGTCATTATCAAATTCTGTGTCCACAAAAGTGCCTTCTCCATCAAATGAGAAATAAGATAAACCAGCATATAGTCCTTTACCCTTATTGTTAAAATAGATATTTGTACCTATTTCAAAATTATTATAATTTATACTAGTATCATCTATAGTTTTAGATAAGGACATCCAATCTACAGCTAAAGCAACTCTGTCATTTAAAAGAGGTGTGACGTACTCAGCATTAGCAGTAATGATATTTGGTATACCAACTTTTACGCCTAATCTAAGCGGTTTAATACTTTTTGTAGAAGCCTCGTCATCTTGAGCGAAATTAGGTAGAGTAAAAGTGATACAAAATAAGAAAATCCAGAAAAAGTTTTGTTTTAGAGAATTCATAAATAAGATTTTGTTGATTAATAGTTGTGCAAATTAGTTAAGATTGTATGGTGAAAAAATCCCCGATATAGGGGATTTTTAAAATAGTTGGACTTAAAAATTCGACTTCCCTATAAATTAATAGCTAGCCAACTATGCTTGTAAATAATTTGATAACTAAATGGTTACAGTTATTGTTTGATGATTTTTTTAGTGATATGCTTTTCTTCCGAAGAAAGATTTAGAATATAGAGTCCGCTTGATAGCTTACTTAGATTTAAAGAGGTAATAGATGTATTTAATACTTGCTCAAATATTATTTTACCATTGATGTCTGCCAATGATATTTTAAAATTACCATGAACTCCAAAATCTAGTGTTAACCAATTTTTTACCGGATTTGGGTAGGTTTTGATTTCAAAATTGTCATTTTCATTAATAGAGAGTGCACTATCAACAGTGAGAAAAATATCTGGTCTTTCAATAATTAAGTCAGCAACAATAGTATTAGTAATTTCACAATGATAAATACCACTATCACTTTCTTGCGTATTTAATAAGGTTAATGAATTATTTATAGCTCCAGGAATTGAAACATCATCTTTAAACCATTGATATGCATTATTCATGGCTGTGTTTTGAGTTGTTCTATTTATATTTTCATCTTGTATTGTAAATGTGATGTCTTGTTCTGTTCCTATCTCAATGGTTTCTGGAGTATCTGGTGTGTATTGAGGAGAATAATAAAAGTTGACATAATTATTTGCTTGTATAAACGGTTCTAAATCATTAAAGTCAAAATTGTTATAACTCACAAATATAGTTGCGTTGGCAGCGTTAAAAGGTAAGGAGCCATCAAATTTATTATCGTCAATAAAAATACTTGTGAGGTTTGTTAGATTACTAAAACTACTTGGAAGCACACCTTCAAAATTATTAGAATATAGGTTGAGGTCGGTTAGGTTAGTTAAATTACTGATTTCTGGGGCAATTGTTCCTGTAAAATTATTTACTGGAAGCCCTAACTTTTCTAAGTTAAACAAGTTGTATAAAGTTGCTGGTAAATCTCCAGTGAGCGAGTTAGAACCTAAGTCTAGAGTTTTTAATTGATCAAAATCGTCTATGTTAGTTGGTAATGTTCCAGATAAATTATTATCATAAAAATTAAGACCTATGACTTTGTTATTTTCATCTGTAAGAACACCTTCCCATGACCAAAGTGATTTTGTAGTGTCTAGCCAGTTCATTGAAGAAGTCCAATCGTTACCATTGGTGTCATTATAAAAACTAAGCAACGTAGCATAATCTGGACTCGTTGTTGGGTCTACGTATGTTGTGTTTAATTTAGATATTTTATAATCTGTTTGTTGTGCTAAAAAGATATCATCACCATCTGGTAATATATCCCAAATTGCAGTCACTGGAGAGATTAGTAGTTCTGGAGTCGCATTTACATTTAATAAATCTAGTTTTTTTACATAGTCGTTACTATAATATAGATCATCACCATCTATTTTAACCTCAAGTACACCTGGAGCAGAGACTAAATCAATTAATGTTGGATTACTTTGAGTAATGTCAATTTTTGAAACACCATTGTTACCTCGAGCCATATATAGATCATTTCCATGAATATCAATATCATTAACATAACTACTCAAGCCAGTGATTAAGGTTTCAGTAGTTGGATTAGTTTGTGTATAATCAAAACGGACAATTCCAGCATTATTAAATTCTCTTAGACTCACATATATGAAGTTATCTTTTATTGCTAAGCCAAAAGGGGAACTCATGCCAGTCATCACAGGTATTATTGTAGGGTTAGGTTCTGTGATGTCTACTTTTGAAATTGTTGAAAAACTAGATGTAAAATATAAATCGTTGCCAACAAGTAAAAATTTAGTTGGAAAATTTATATTGTTTAAAAACTCCTCAGCTACTGGATTTGGAGCTGTCATATCAATTTTAAATATTTGCTGAGAACCAACAGCTCCAACAAACATTGTAGTTTCATTTTTTGCTATGCCAACAGGATTTAGAATATCGGTAACATAGTCTGAAATTTGGGCAGTCATATTTAGTGTACAACAAACACTGAAAAGCAGTAGTAGTTTTTTCATAATGAATTGATTGTTAATTAATAGCGTTCCAAATATATGTGTCTGTATTCAAAAAAAAATACCCGATTGAGGGTGTTTTGATAGCCAATTATTTAGTTTTATCTACTGGCTTGGCTTGGTTTGATTGTTGCGTAGTTGAGTTAGAATTATTATTAAAGCTAACGTTAATTCCTAGCCCAACCCAAGGTTTTTTATTATGTATCCATTTAACGCTTTCTTGAGAATTTCCATCTAAAAAGTCCCAACCATAAAATATTCCAAAATTTGCATATTCATTAAAGTTTATAGTTATACCTAAGGAAAAAGTAAGTGCACTTTCCGATAAAGTTTTTAATTCATCATCAATATCTTTAATCGAACTATTATCTTCATTGAGGTCTATTTTTGTTAATGCTATTCCAGCTGAAAAATCTATATGACCTTTCTCATAAAACCTACTGATGTTTACTCCTTTAATTATATTAGCGCCTAATGATAAATTAGAATCAAATTCAAAATTTTTGTTTTTTGATCGAATTCTAAAAGGTATTGTATACGCACCAACTTGAAATTTTCTCCATCTTCCATAATATGGATTTGTGTATTTTTCAAAATCTGCTAATGGCAATTTGTAAATTATGCCGTTATAAATTTTAGAGTATTCGCTATTGTTAAAGGTTAGATATGTATATTCTACGATATCGTCATTTATAGATTTTATGGTAATTTGATGATATTTTTTCACTTCTGCATTCGTCGAATTTGTAAAAGAATTATCAAACAATTTATTGGTTTCATCTAAATTAAGGGAAGTGTTAAAATAATATACATTTTCGGTAATTAACTTATTTTCTTGAGCAGTCAATATTAAGATTGAAGTGAAATAAATAAGAATGAAATTTTTCATGACATTTGGTTTTGATTAGTAACGAAACAAATCTAACCATCTGTAAATCAGATGAAAATACCCGATATTAGGTAAATTTAAAACTTATACTTTTTCTCTAATGCATAGCGCATTAGTTCTCCTTTACCGCTTAAACCTAAAATTCGAGCCATATTTTTACGATGTGTATCTACCGTGTGAATGCCAATAAAGAGTTCGTCGGCAATTTCTCTTGAGGTTTTTCCCAAACCTATAAGTTCTAATATTTCTAATTGTCGTTTGGTAAGCACACCTTTGGTTTTAGTTGAGTTTTCCGAATTAATAACATTAGTATTAATATTGGCGTCAAAGTATGTTTCGCCTTTGGAGACAGTTCTAATGGCGCTTAAAACTTCAGAGAGCGATGAGTTTTTTAATATGTAACCAGTTGCTCCTGCATCAAGCATTTGCTGGATGGCATCGGTTTGATCAAACATAGAAAAAGCTAAAACTCTAATTTCTGCATTGAATTTTTTAATGCGTTTTGTGGCTTCAATACCATCCATTTTTGGCATTCTTATATCTGTTAAAACGACTGTAGGACGTTTTTTTTCTACAATTTCTAAGAGTTCTTCACCATCATTGGCAGTACCAACAATAGAAATGTCATCTTCATATTCTAAAAGTAATGTTATGCCATCAATAAGAGATTGATGATCTTCGGCTATGGCTAATCGTATCATATGGGTATATCAATTATGATGGTTGTTCCTTGATGCTTTTCAGATTCTATGGTCATTGTTCCATTAAGATGCTCTATACGTTTGTCGATACTACTAATTCCCATGCCTTTTTTTGTTTTTGTAATTTGACTTGGGTTAAATCCTTTACCATTGTCTTCAATCATTAGATTTAAACTATCATCATGATTAGTAATATGAATGGTAACTTCTGTAGCATTGGCATGTTTAATAACATTGGTAATCAACTCTTGTACGATTCTAAAAATGGTGAGTTCTAAACTGTTTTCTAATCTGTTTTCTAATCCATGATCTATAACATCAATCATAATTGTATTTGATGCCGAAACGTTATGTGCCATTTCGTTGATTGCTTTTAAAAGACCTTGTTTTGCTATGACACCAGAGTTTTTAGCGTGCGCAACGGTTCTTACTTTGTTATAAGCTTCATCGATTAATTGGTTGGTTTTTATGTATAATTCTGGAGTTTGTTTGTCTTTTAATGCGTTAAAATGAAGTTTTACCGTTGCCATTAATCCGCCAAGGTCATCATGTAATTCATTGGCAATACGCTGACGTTCTTTTTCTTGACCTTCAATCATAGCATCTATAGAAGTGAGCTCTTGTTCTTTTAAAACGGTTGCTAGTTTTTGGGTTTCAAGTTCTTTTTGTTGCTCAGCTAAAAGTTGTTTTCTTTTGGTGTTTTTATAAACTAAAAAAGCAATAACGCTGCCTAGAACGAGGCTTCCACCTAGACCAATTGCTATATTTCGGCTTTGTTTTCTTTTAGCTTCAATATTGAGGTTATTTACTTTTAATTGTTCATTTTCATATTTTTTTTCAATATCTGTAATACTAGAGTTTTGGTCTTTTAGATTTATGATGTCTTTTATTGAGTCGTACTTGTATAAATAATCGTAGGCATTTTCCCATTTTTTCATATAATAGTATGTTGCCTCAATATTTGAGTATAAGATTTTTTTACTTTTTTTGTTAAATTTGGGTAGGTCTATTATTTCAGCTTTATTATAATATGTTAAGGCGGTTTGGTAGTCTTTTTTTCTTCGGTAAGCATTCCCTAAATTATTGTACAGGTTAAATTGAATATTTAAGTTTTTATAGTTTAACGTATCTAAATAATAATAACGAAGTGCCTCATCATAATGATAGATTGCCGAATCTTGATTTTTTATTTTGCTAGAATATAAAGACCCTAAATTGAGATTTGTATTAATTATTATTTGAGCACTATCAATATCTCTGGCTAATGATAACGTTTTATTGTAATACACTTTAGCAGAATCAATTTGACCATCTTTAGAATGATTTATACCAATATTGCTATAGTATGCTGCTAACCATTTGTTTGAATTCGTATTGTTGGCATAATCTAGAACTTCATTTAGATATTTGTTTTTATCAATTTGAATACTATTTTGACTATCTAAAAGCAAGTAGATTTCTAAGTTTGTTTTAGTAACACTCTCGTTGTCATTAATGTTTTTATATAGTTTTAAAGCACTTTGATAAAAGACTAATGCAGAGTCTTCCTTGTTTAAATTTTCATAAGATTTTGCAATGATGAAGTTTGCATTACCTTGAGTTTTATCCTTGGTAAAAATTAATTTATTAGCGTTATTTAGAGAAATTATAGTGCGATAATGTTCTTGTTTAAATAACGAGTCAATTGTAGTGTAATTTACGCTAGTATGCTCTTGTCCATAACAGTAGATAGACAAGAGACATACAATGAAATATGTAGTTATTTTAACCACCTACTATAATATCACCTCCATCTTCTTTAGGTCTGAATTTATCAGGTTTTACATTCTTAATAGGTTTATCGCAGTTGTTAATTAAGCATGGTTCTACTTTATAGCTGGTTAATTTTTTAATAGAATCTTTATAACCTTGTATAAGTGTCGCTAGATCTGTAGTGTCATTATTTAAAACAATTACAATAAGTTTACCATCCTTTTTTAGTGCTTCTTTTGTAGATTGTTTTAAATCCTTAAAAGTATATGATTTTGAAAGTATATTGGTAACCGGAGACGTATTAGTACAACCTCCATTTAAAGGGTCGCTTATACGTATTAAAATGGCATTGTAATTTGAAGAAGATAGGTCTACAAGTGGCTCTTCAACAATTCTTAAATTGTTATTAGTGACAGGTATACTTACATTGATTGTTTCTGTGATTGTTGAAAATCCACCTTTTACTTGGTATCTTTTTATAGTATCAATTAAATAACGATTGTCTTCATTTGTCTCAGCGCTTCGTTCTTGGGTAATTGCAGTCAATTTATCGTTCAAAGCTTCATTTTCCTTTTCACAGTCACTACAATCATTACATCCAAAAAATGTAAGTAGGAACAGCGTTAAAACGCCAAGTTTTAATACATGTGTCTTCATAATAAGGTTGGTTTAATTAGTTAACATTACAAAGATGCAAAGTAGGAATACATCAAAATATACCTAATACAAGGTATATTAGGTGATTAAGGTACGTAAAAAATTAAAGTGATGTAGGAAATTTTGCTAAAGTGTTAAAATTTCCGAAGAAAATAGAACTCTTATACAAATATAAATTTAATAGCTGCAATCATAAGTATAAAGCCAATAAAGGCAATTAATATCCAAATGCTTCCTCTATAATATTTTCTGTGTAATTTGAAGTCTTTTTTGTAAGCCAAAAATATGAAGACAGCAAAAACCAATGCGAATAAAATTCCAAAAATCAATTGACCATTACTAAACATATCATTATTTTTATGTAAAAATAATTAAAGATTAACGACTAACTTTGATTTTAAATGTGAAAGTTTTTGTAATTATTGTTAATCACTTGTACTTAAAATATTTATGAAATCAATAATAGTTTAGATTTTCAAACATATAATTAAATAACTAAATTTTCGTCGTACGAAAAAGAAAAATAACAACTTATGAAGCATAAAATAGAAGCTGTAAAGGCATTTCATACAGCATTTAAAATTGGTCATCGCGAAACACCTAAAGCAGATTTGGGTGCGCATAAAAATAAACTACGTTTTGATTTAATGAAAGAAGAAAACGAAGAATATTATGAAGCCGCAAAAGATAATGACTTGGTAGAAGTTGCAGATGCCTTGGGTGATATGCTGTATATACTATGCGGCACTATAATTGAACATGGTTTACAACATAAAATTGAAGAAGTTTTTGACGAAATACAACGGAGTAATATGAGTAAGCTCGGTGATGATGGCGAACCAATTTATAGAGAAGATGGCAAAGTTTTAAAAGGGCCAAACTATTTTAAACCACATATTAAATCTATTTTAGAGTCATAAAAAAAAGAGCCATTTGGCTCTTTTTTATGTTATTTGACTTCTAGTCTCCAGCCGTTTTTATCGTCGGCTAAATTATGTTGTATATCTAGCATTTTGTTTTTTAGAATACTAGAGTAGGAGTGGTCTCCTATTTCTGGTAATTCATAATAAGTGCCTTTGTATTCAAAACCTTCAATTGGGCTAATTACAGCAGCGGTTCCAGCTCCAAATATTTCTTTAAGTGTACCGTTGTTTGAGGCGTCTACAATTTCAGACACTTTTATAGCTCTTACTTCATAAGCCATACCATTGTCTTTTGCTAACTGTAATAAACTTTTACGAGTTACACCATCTAAAATACGATCACTTGTAGGTGCAGTAATTAAAGTGTCATTAATTCTAAAAAACACATTCATCGTACCTGCTTCTTCTAAAAACGTATGCGTATCTGCATCTGTCCAAATGACTTGTTGGTAACCTTTTTGTTGTGCTAGACTTGTTGGGTAAAATTGAGCGGCATAATTTCCAGCAGCTTTTGCGTAACCAACACCTCCATTTGCCGAGCGGCTAAACTCTTCAGCGATAAGTACTTTCACAGTACCTTTATAATACGCTTTTGCAGGAGAGCAAATAATCATAAATCTATAATTATTTGAAGGTGCTGCAGCAATAGCAGAATCTATAGCAATTGCAAAAGGTCTAATGTATAATGAATTTCCAATACCAGGTTGGATCCAATCTCTATCTAGATCAATGAGTGTGGTCAATCCTTCAAAAAAGTAATTCTCAGGAAATTCTGGCATGGCCAATCTTGCACATGATTTATTTATACGATTAAAGTTTTCTTTTGGTCTAAATAAAAAGACTCCACCATCATCGTCTTTGTAAGCTTTCATCCCTTCAAAAACGGCTTGACCATAATGAAAAACACGTGCCGAAGGATCCATAGTCATAGCCTGATAAGGTATAATCTTAGGCTGTTGCCATTCGCCATCTACATAATCACAAATAAACATATGATCTGTGAATGTTCTTCCAAAGTTTAAGTTATCAAAGTCAACATCATGTATTTTAGATGTTTTAGCTTTTTCAATGTGTAGATTACTAGTATAATTATTTGACATTTGTTGAGTTGTTTAGTTTTGCGAAAATACGCATTTTAGGTGGTTTTTAAAACATAATGTTTTCTAAAAAAAACGTAACTTTGTTTACTTAAAATTAAAAAAACAAACACAATGAAACATATTTTAACATTATTATTAGCAGTACTTCTACTTGTATCTTGCAAAGACGAAAAGAAAACAAATGAAGAGGTTGCTACCTTAGAAACTGAAGCACAAGCCGAAATTCAAGATGTGACTTATGCCTCTTTTGGTAAAAAAATAGCATCAACAGATGCACTTCCTGCAAAACGTATGGCTGTTCATTATTCAAACATGAAAGTAGGAGATACGATTGATGCTAAAATGATAGCCAAAGTAGATGAAGTTTGCCAAGCTAAAGGATGTTGGATGACATTAGATTTGCCAGATGGAGAAGAGGTAATGGTGAAATTTAAAGATTATGGTTTTTTCATGCCAAAAGATATTTCAGGAAAAGAAGTTGTTATTAATGGTAAAGCTTATGTCAATGAAGTGCCTGTAGATGAGCAACGTCATTATGCAGAAGATGGTGGTGCATCAGCAGAAGAGATTGCTAAAATCACTGAGCCTAAGAAAACACTATCGTTTGAGGCAGATGGTGTACTTTTAAAAGAGGACTAATGAAAATTGTGTTTGGTTGCTTGGTTGTGCTGTTCTTTTTAAGCTGTAATACTACCGAAAAGGCTGAAAAGAAAGAAATCATCGTCGATGGAGCCAAAACATATGACGTGTATCAACCGTCTGAAATGTCTACACTCATGAAAGGCATGTATGCCTATAACATGCAACTAAAAGCAGATATTGAAGCAGGAAAAGAATTAACTGGTGAATTTCCAGAAGCGTTTTTAAACATTCATTCGGCTGTATTGTCAAGTGCTAAGTTTCGTACCGATAATTTTAAACACTATTCGGCCAAATTTATTGAAGCACAACAAGAGATTTTTTCTCAAGATACCTTAACAACTGCTCAAGACCGCTATAATAATGCCATCAATATGTGTTTGTCATGTCACAAGACAGAATGCACAGGGCCAATACCAAAAATTAAAAAATTGTTGATTAAATAAGCGAGTGTGCAACGAAAAATTATAACCACAGCAGATGGCTCAAAAACCATTCAAATAGAAGATTGGAACGAGCAATACCACTCTGTTCATGGTGCCATACAAGAAGCAAATCATGTGTATATTAAACATGGTTTGCTTTTTTTTTCTTCGGAAATGTTAACGCAACAACATGCTGAGGTTTCTATATTAGAAATTGGATTTGGTACAGGTCTCAATGCCTTACTCACACAATTAAAAGCTCACGAACTAAACCTAAATGTGAATTATGTTGGAGTAGAAGCCTTTCCTATTTCTTCGGAAGAATTAGCACAACTAAATTACACTTCAGAATTAAAAATTACGTCCCAAAACTTACATCAATTGCATGCGTGCTCTTGGGACGAAACGCATCAAATTTCTGATCGATTTACCCTCAAAAAGCAACAGCAGTTTTTTAAGGATATTTCCGCAGAAAATGAATTTGATATTATTTATTTTGACGCATTTGGTGCTCGTGTACAACCCGAATTGTGGACAGAAGGCATCTTTAAAATCATGCACAAAGCACTTAAGCAAAATGGAGTGCTCACAACCTATGCAGCCATTGGTAAGGTGCGTCGTACATTAATGGCTCTAGGGTTTGAAGTAGAGCGCCTAGAAGGACCTCCAGGAAAACGTCATATGCTTAGAGCTATTAAACGTTAAACCCTTACTAAACTTCTGAGTTCTAGTACAAAGATTCATTAACTTTGTAAGACTATGAAAACAGTTTTAATTACAGGTGCAACAGGTTTAATTGGCAAAGAAATTGTAAACATTTGTCATGAGCAACATATAAACGTGCATTACCTAACCACCTCAAAAGATAAACTCAGTACTCAAAAACATTATAAAGGCTTTTATTGGGATCCTGACGAGAATGAAATAGATGCAGCTTGTTTTGAAGGTGTAACCACTATAATAAATCTTGTGGGCGCAACCATTTCAAAGCGTTGGACAGAGGCCTATAAAAAAGAAATTATAACTAGCCGAACGCAAACGGCTCAATTATTATATGATACGATTACCGCACATAATTTTCCTGTAAAGCAAATTGTTTCTGCTAGTGCCATTGGTATCTATCCAGATTCGCTAACAAAATATTATGATGAAGACGAAGCAATAGTTTCAAATTCATTTTTGGGGCAGGTTGTAGAGCAATGGGAAACTGTTGTTGATCAATTTTCTTCTATTGGTATTACAGTAGCAAAAATTAGAATTGGTTTAGTATTATCTAAACATGGAGGAGCATTACCAGAGATGGCTAAACCCATTCGGTTTGGAGCAGGTGCACCATTTGGAACTGGAGACCAATGGCAATCTTGGATACATGTTGTTGATTTAGCGCGATTATTCGTGTTTGCTGTCACTCATAATTTAGAAGGCATTTATAATGCTGTGGCTCCTAATCCTGTAAGCAATACCGAACTAACAAAAACGGTGGCTACAGTACTTGATAAACCTTTATTTTTACCAAATATCCCAAAATTTGCAATGAAACTTGTGTTGGGTGAGATGCATATTTTGTTGTTTGAAAGTCAACGGGTTTGTGGAACTAAAATTGAAAAAAAAGGTTTTAGTTTTAATTTTCATCACCTAAAACCTGCATTATTAGATATTTTTAGTTAAAGCCTTCATAACATTTTTTGTTTACACCAATCCAGTTTTGAATCCCCTATAATTTATATTTGCGTAATTTTAAAATGTAAAGTATATTTGTCATAAGGTAAAAATGTTTTTACTTAATATAAAATATACTTGTCAATTATGGATTTAGAAAACCAAATTAATTGTGAGCGCAAGCGATTTAATAAATTATTAAATTTTAGGTTGCCTCATCGATTCATGACTATTGGAGTAGTTATAGTTTTACTATCTATTGCTTTAATGTTTGTAAGAGCTTTTGTTCTAGAAGGCGATACGTTATGGTTAAAACAGTTGCTACAAAAAACGATGTTAGTTGGTATGCTGGTCATGTCAATGTCTAAAGATAAAATTGAAGATGAGATGACTCATAGTTTAAGAGCACAATCATATGCTATTGCTTTTGTAATTGGCGTTGTTTATGCTTTAATTATGCCTTACGTTGAGTTTGGTGTTTCTAATGTGGTGCACTCTGGAGGAGAGGCGTTTAAAGATTTGGGTGATTTTCAAGTGTTGTTATTTATGTTAATGATTCAACTTATGTTTTATCACAACTTAAAGCGTTACAGGTAATGAAAAATACAATTAAAGTAGAGCGTGCTATTTTAAGTTTAACACAGGATGATTTAGCCAAAAAAATTGGAGTATCGCGTCAAACTATAAATTCGATTGAGGCTAATAGATATGTGCCATCGACGGTTTTGGCGCTTAAACTTTCCGAAGTATTTAAAAAACCAGTTAATGACTTTTTTAAACTTTCTAGTGATGATTAAATTGAGTGTACTATTATCAATTTTACTAGTGCGTATTATTTTAATACTGTTTTAAAGGTTTTCATGCCATTAGTAGCAGTGTCTGTAATGACGGTAATACGATTTGTACTTTTAATAGCAGGTTTTGGATCAATAAAATACACTGGAGTTTTACTAGAGACATAGTTCATTAAACCTGCTGCAGGATAAACTTGCATTGAAGTGCCTATGATTAATAAAATGTCGGCAGATTGACAAATGTTTATAGATTGTTCTATCATAGGGACATCTTCACCAAACCACACAATATGTGGTCGCAATTGATGGCCTTTTTTACACACATCTCCTAAATTTAAATTACCAGACCAAGATTGTATATCATGTTCGTTTTTTGTGCTTTTTACTTTGAGTAACTCACCATGAAGATGGATTACATTTGTGCTACCTGCACGTTCATGTAAATCATCAACATTTTGTGTTATTATGGTCACTTTATAATCGTTTTCTAAAGCAGCTAAATCATAGTGTGCACTATTGGGTTGTACCTCGTGTAATTGCTTACGACGTTGGTTGTAAAATTCTAGAACAAGTTTTGGGTTTTTAGCAAATCCTTGAGGTGTTGCCACTTCCATAACATCATGACCTTCCCAGAGTCCGTCAGCATCTCTAAAGGTTTTTATACCACTTTCGGCACTTATTCCTGCTCCAGTTAAAACGACTAAGTGTTTCATTTATTTAGCTTTTTTCCAGGCTGCAAAATTTTTAGATTTAGAATAACCATCTAACATGTTTTGTCCATATTCATCTTCTTCTTCGATATAATCTATAAGATCTTGTTTTTCGTAGCCTTCGGTAAGTAATCTATCTAAGTAATTGTTAGTTTCATCGTAGTTTTCCATCATTACTAAAGTGCTTAAATAACCAGATTGCCCTTCGAAAAAATCAGGATAATTATCAATAGTATACGTGTACAAGTTAAGTGCTAAATCATAATTTTTATCTTCAAAAGCAATTCCTGCTTTAAAAAAGTTTAAAAAATCGTCTTCGGTTTCATTTTGAAGTTGATTTACAACTTGTATCGCTTCATAATACTCTTCCTTATAAATATAATAATCTACTTTATTGAGTGCGATGGTATGATCTTCTGGAAAGGCCGAAATCAAATCTTCTAATGATTTTAAGTATTTTGCTTCATCAATTTGAGCTGCTATTAAAGTTTTAAATATGAGAAGGAATTTTTCTTTAGCTAATTCAGATTTAAACCCATCCATGATTTTATAAGCTTTCTCATATTTTCCCGTTTTATTATAGAGAAACGCTTTATACAAATCTTTAACTTCAGGATTTTTTACTTGTTGTTTTACTACAGAGTTTTTAGGTACTGAGTATTGCATGAGACGTCCAATTGTGCTCGTAAAATGCTCACCAGTTAAATAGATATACATATCAGAGAATTGTATTTCTCCATTGGTTTTAACGAGTCTGTAATCATGATAATTCATGCCAGTCTCGGCAGAATATAATCTAAACAGTATATAGTACGTTTGAGAATCTAGGTCATATCTATAATTGATAAAGTCATAATAAGCGCCATTTTCAACATCTGCAATAATTTCTCCAGGAAAAGATTTTAAGGCATTATCCATTCCTTCCAAAAAGCCTTTTATATAATTATCTTCACGATCTTTTTTAGAATAACCACTTAAAACACGGTCAAAAAATTTGTCTTTATTTAAATTTGTAACAAATAAATCGCTGTTGCTTTCATGAATTATAGATTCTATTTTTTGGCCAAACTCAATAACTTTTTGGGAGTTATCTTCGCTATAGCTTATGGTATCATTTTCAATGGTATTTGCAGTATCTTGAGCCCAAATAGTCTGATTAATTACCCCAAAGAATAAAAAAAGAATTGGTAGGTTTTTTAGTGTCATGTAGATTATTTATTTTCATAAATATAAAAATTTTTAATGATTGATATAAAATTATTAGAACATCTAGAAAGTTACCTCACAGAGCAACGTAAAGCCAGGTTTGAACAGGTGATTTCTCAACGCACCAAACATTTTACGGTAGCGACAGAAGATGTGTACCAATTGCATAACACAAGTGCTGTTATGCGTAGTTGCGATGTGTTTGGAATTCAAGAGCTTCATATTGTAGAAGAGCAAAACTCTAAAGATATAGATCGTGAGATTGCTATGGGAGCACAAAAATGGGTGGATTTACATAGATATCATAGTGTAAAAACATCGCTTAAAGATTTAAAACAGCAAGGTTATCAAATTGTAGCGACGACGCCTCACGAAAACGATAGTGTGTTATCAGAATTTGATATTACTAAAAAATCGTGTTTTTTCTTCGGAAGAGAGACAGAAGGATTATCTCAAGAAGTCATTAATGAAGCCGATTGTTTTTTAAAAATACCTATGGTTGGCTTTACTGAAAGTTTAAATATTTCAGTATCTGCAGCTATTATATTACAAGATGTTACCACAAGATTAAAAGCAAGTGATGTGCCTTGGCAATTGACCCACGAAGAGCAATTAGAAAAACGATTAGATTGGTGTAAAAAAACGATTAAGAGTTATGAGCAAGTCATTGATCGTTTTTATGAAAAGGGATAAATAGTTGTAGATTAAAACCTACCAGATTTATTTCTATTAAGAATTTTGTATTCTTCATAGCATTCGCTAATCGCATCTAACATTTGAAGGTCGTTTGCAGAGTTTATAAAAGCTGCTGAGTAATTACATTGATTTACAATTTCATCTAAATCGTATTTGTCAACTTGTAATAATACGGTTAGCATTTCTCTATCAAAACGAGAGGCAAGTAGGTTTCTAATCTCATCATCCTCTTTCATTTTCTTTAACTTACGTAATTCGTTAGGCTTTTTTCCGAAGATATTATGCAAGAAATCTGCAGGATTAAAAATAGCGCCTAAAACTTTACTTACTGCGTTAGGTCTTCTGTTTCCAGCTTCATAGCCACTATTTAAACCAGAAATACTGTATCTATGATTTGACACAATTGGAACTTGCTTTACATCAATTTCTAGGTAACCTGTTAATTTTAATTGGTTGACAACCACTTCTTCTAAAGCCAATGCAGACTCGACCATACCAATTTTAGTATCTCCAAATTTTAGCCAATCATTGGTTACTCTAACTTTAATAGATTTATAACCTAAGTAAGACAAATGCAAGGTGTCATTGAGTTGGGCTTTAATTTCAAAATGACCTTCTTCATTAGAAGAGGTTCCTATAACTTGGTTAAGATTGACAATGTTGACACGATCAATAGGTTGGTCTGTAGTTAAATCTATAATAGTTCCTTTAACAGATGTTTCGGTCTCTTGAGAAAAACCAAAACTAGTTAGAGATACAAATAAAAAAAGTGTTAAAAAGTGCTTCATGTCATAGTTTGAAGTGTTAAAAGTAATAAACAAATTGCATATCGATAGAGTAGTAGTCGTAAATTTGACTAAATATTAACGTATTCAATCGTCATTTAAAATTTGTATATAAGTCTATACTTATTTGTAAAACTAACGAACAAAGTGTGTAAAACAAAAAAATCCAACACCTAAAGTGAGACTTCAAGTATTGGAATTTTGTGTATTTATTTAAAATTGAAATGTGACTTCAATTTTAATTTGGTTTATTAATCTCTACGTCTAGAGCGTCTTGGTCTATCAAATCCTGAAGATGAATTTTCAGAGCGTCTAGAGTCGCCTCCAGAAGATCGTCTATCACTTCTGTTTCTTGAGCCTCCTTCGCTAGAGCGTCTATCTCCTCCAGAAGATCGTCTGTCGCTTCTATTGCCAGATCCAGAATCACTACGTCTTCCGCTAGAGCGTCTATCTCCTCTTGGTTTGTCATCGCGTCTGCGTCTTCCGCCTCCACCATCACGTCTTCCGCCAGAGCGACCTCCAGATCGTCCACCACGACTTCTGCCTTTATCTTCACTAACTTCTACGTTAACAAAGCGACCGTCATGCTTAAAGTCTGTAAAAAATGCCAATACTTTCTCCTGAATATCTTTTTCAGTATTAAAGAAAGAGAAACTCTCTTTAACGTCAACTTTAAAGACATCATCACGACCTAGCTCTAAAACTTCTTTTAAGAAATCTTTTAGTTTCATCCAATCGTAACCATCTTTTCTACCTACATTTATGAAGTAACGTGTTTCATTTGCACTGCTACCATAACCGCGTCCACCAGAATCTCCTCTTTCAGAATCTCTAGAAGAACTTGGTGCATTTAGATTTTTAGATTTTTGGTAATAGTTGTAGAAACGTGTAAACTCTACAGAGAAGAATTTTTTAATTAATTCATCTTTATCTGTATCTACAAATAATTCGTTGATACTGGTTAAGTATTTGTCAATCTCATCATTGACTTCGGTATTATGAATTTTATTGGCAAGTGACATGAGCTGTACTTCGCAAATTTCCATGCCGTCAGGAATTTCCTTTTTCTCAAATTCTTTCTTGATGATACGTTCAATACTTTTAATTTTACGTACTTCACTCTTAGATACAATAACCATAGAAATACCGGTTTTACCAGCACGTCCAGTTCTACCAGAACGGTGAGTGTACGTTTCTGCTTCATCAGGTAATTGGTAATTAATGACGTGAGTAATATCGTCAACATCAATACCACGAGCAGCAACATCTGTTGCAACTAGCATTTGTATTTGTTTGTTTCTAAAAGATTTCATCACCAAATCTCGTTGGTTCTGACTTAAATCTCCGTGTAAAGCACCTGCACTGTAACCATCTTCAATTAAGTTTTCTGCCACTTTTTGAGTATCACGTTTTGTACGACAAAATACTACCGAGAATATATCAGGATTAGCATCACATAAACGTTTTAAGGCTTGGTAACGATCTCTAGCATTTACCAAATAGTATTCGTGAGATACTTGACTTGTACTTTCGTTTTTATTTCCAACTGTAATTTCAATTGGGTCATGCATAAAATCTTTTGCAATTCTAGACACTTCTTTAGGCATGGTTGCAGAGAACAACCATGTATTTTTATCTTCGGGTGTATGAGATAAGATATCTGTAATGTCTTCATAGAATCCCATGTTTAACATTTCATCTGCTTCATCTAAAACCGAATATTCAATTTTAGAAATATCAACCATGTTTCTGCTAATCATATCTTTCATACGACCAGGAGTTGCCACAATAATTTGTGCGCCACGTTTTACAGATCGTGCTTGATCATGGATGCTTGCTCCACCATAAATAGCAGTAACATTTAAACCTTTACAGTATTTACCGTATAATTTAAGTTCGTTTGCAATTTGTAAACAAAGCTCACGAGTAGGTGATAATATTAACCCTTGGGTTGTACGACTGTTTACGTCAATTTTATGTAGCATTGGGAAACCAAATGCAGCAGTTTTTCCAGTTCCTGTTTGCGCTAAGGCTACAAGATCTGTATCTTCATCTAATAAAATTGGGATTGCTTTTGCTTGTACATCACTAGGTTTTTCAAATCCTAAATCGGTAATAGCATGTAATAGGTCTTCATTAAGACCGAGTTCTTGGAATGTGCTCATTCTTTTTTATGTTGTATTCGATTATGTTCTTTAGTGTTACAAAAGAAGCGAATCGACATACTAAACACTTAAACTTCAAGGTAACACATCCTCACTCTGAGGAATTTATATAAATCCAGCCCGTGGATTTTTCAAGTTGCAAAGGTACGCTTTTATTTGGATATACAATATTGGTTTTATTTTCTTCGGAAATGTGCCTGGCTTATTGTTTTTAGATAACTGTTTATGAGTTGTTTAAGTGGTAGCGAAAAGCGTGACTGATGCATAGTTTAAGTAGATTTTATTTCAAATTAACAGCATTGTAGTGCAAATGAATATCATAAATAAGGTAGTTACAGGTGGTTTTTTAATTTCTTTAACCACTAAATTTTCACCGATTGCTCCTGAAATTAAATTTTTTGAATTTTCTAATACATGTCGTGTAAATTCTAATTTTTCGATGTTATATTTTGTTCCTTTTTCAATTAAACTTTGATTATCCGTTTCGTATGTTCGTATGAAAATCTTATCATTTTCAATGTTTCTAGTTATCTCTTTTACTGAAGTTTTTAGTATTTGATCTTTATTTTTAATATAATAATTCGATTGTTTTTTTAAGGAATATAGCTTTATACTTGAGCGTATTTGCTTTAGAAAGTTAACATGCTTAGTGTTAATCATGTTAATTTTACATTGTAAATCGGTAATATGATTATCAATTTTGTCAGTTTCTATATTAATTTTTTCAGTTTTGTATTCTTCGTTGAAGATTAGAACATGCTTCAACATATTCTTTTTCTAATTCAGATCTTAGAGATTTCAGTGATCCTATTTTTCTGTATATCCTTATTATTTTCTAATTCTCGTTCCAATTAAGGATGCATGTTTGTAGGTGGTTAAACATTTAAATTATAAAACTTTTGTGAACTCGTTACTTTTCCGAAGTAATAAGTATAAAATAAGGAGGAAAGGGCAAATTGATGTGTTGTTTTACTGTATTGCTGTAGTGCGGTTTTAATTTAAATATTTATTTTTTTAAGATAATTGTGGCCTTATTTATTTTGAATACATCGTTGCTACTAACATGTAGTTTTGCTTTAAAAGTATAGACGCCATCTTCTTTAACTGTAAAGATGGGTTCATTTTTTCCTTTTACAATTTTCTTGATTCCGTATGTTATAATATGTTTCTGTTTTTGATACTCTTCTCGTAGATCTTCATTATCTCGCCATCCCAATAGTGTAAGGCGTCTTTTATTGTATTTTACCCAATCTGGATTTCTTTTTTTTGAAATTATCCACCTTTCATCAGAAGATAAATATCTAGGATTTGTGGTTAATGGCGAATAATTATAATATGTGTAAAGTGTATCATTTTTATAAATGCTTACCGAATAAGTTAAATCTATTGCGTTTTGATATCTATAATTTAGTTTTGTCCAAAATTTTATGTTATCACCTTTTTGGAGTGTTAACGTTTCAGAATGTTCCATTTCATCCTCAATAGCAATAGTATTTATGGCTTTACCACAGGAATTCAAAACTAATGTGAGTAATATGACTTTTATGTAATTTTTCATTGCTGTGTTTCGATTAGCTCATTTAATGTTATGCGGAAATAGTATTGCTCAATTTTTTTCAGGATAATTTAAAATATGTCATCATATTTTGTGTAGGCTAGCATTAACTATATATTTTATATGATGTTTGCATTGACTTTATTTTTTCTCAATTTTATAAATCACAGCATCTTTTTCTAGAAAAATCGTATCGCGTTCATATGCCATCCCAATTTTTTCTAAAACTTTAATTGATCCAAAATTTTCTTTCATTGCTCGACCAATAATTCGCTTTAGGTTTAAATGTTTAAAGCCATAATTTATGCACGCTTTAGCACTTTCTGTGGCAAAACCTTTATTCCATTCTTTTTCAAAAAATCGAAATCCTATATCAGTTTCATTTTCTATCTCGCCAAACTTTAGTCCGCACCAACCAATAAATTCATTTGTTTCTTTTTGTATTACAGCCCATCTTCCATATCCATTTAACTTATAATCTTGATAGTTTTCTAAGAATTCTTTTGCTTCTTGAATATTTTTAAAAGCAGAATTCCCAGTGTATTTAATGACGTTTTGGTTTAGATTGAGATTGTAAAAGTGTTGAGCATCATTAATATGCAATTCTCTTAATATGAGCCGATTTGTTTCTAATATTTGTCTCATTTTTATGGTTGCTATAGCTTGTGCACAATATATTTTATCAATTAATCTAGCACATAAATCACGAATGAAAAATCGATGAGGATTTTAGTAAGTAGGCAAAACAAGTGCTGGATTATACAAGGTGTTGTTAAACGTTTTTATTTTTCAGTAATTTGTTTAATTGTTGATAGTACTCCATTCCAAAATTCATCAGAACGTTTCTGTTTTTTTTTTGTTGGAATATTATCTTCAGAAATAGTTAATCGAGTACGGTTTTCAGATTCTGACAAGTTAAACGTCCAAACTCTATAATTTTCAGGAATATCTGGAATCCCTTCAAGATTACTCCAATGCGTATATTGTAATTGAATGTTTGGTTTTACATTTATTAAAATTCCTTTTTCCAAATATTTGTTTCCGTTATATTCTCCGTTGAATGTAATAGGGCTATTTTCTTTCCAATCAGATTTAATATTCGCTCCGAAAAAATATTCTTTTGCTATTTCCGGTGTTACTAAAGCGTTCCATATTTTTGAAACAGGTGCGTTAATTTCGATTGTAGTATTTGATGTATGCTCTCTGTTCATTTTTTTCTAATGTATGGTAACGATTTTGTGTATGATTTCGTTACGTATTTTAAGCACTAATTTAGCAAATAAATAACAAATAGAAAGTTCGTAAAGACTTTCGTAAGTAGGCTATAACCAGCAATGAATTTTATACAGTGTTAGCTGCTGGTGTTATTTTAATACTTCGTTAACCATTTTGCTAATTTCAAATTTTTCTATTTCCTCAGCGTTTTTGATTTTAATATGTCTCATAGATTTTCCCGTTCCTTCTATTAAATGACTATTGGTTTTTATTTTGTCAAACTCAAAGAAACCAAGTGTAACTGCTTTTTTGGTTGTTTTTAAATAGCAAAAATCTTTACTAATAGCATATACAGGTCTGCTCCATTTAAATTGTTCATTTACACTGGGAACTAAAGAGAAGATTAAATTCCTTAATTTATTCAATACCTCCTTATTTTTATCATCTGAATTTTCGATATATGTAGTAACTTCTTGATTCATTTTTTAATTCTTTTTAGATTTTAGGAACAAACTCAATATTAGTGAAAATGCAATTCCAGTAATTAAATTTCCAACAAAAGAGAATTGTGCTTGTATTACTGTACTATAATATTTTGTTTGTTCACTAATTTTTTCAGCTATTTCTGTTTCATTCAAATTTTGATTTGACAATTTTTCAATCAAAACGGTAGACATGTCAGTATTATAGTTTGGATATATTATCTCGTAAAATAATATTGTGAATAAAACAGAAAAAATTGCTGTTGCAAGACTTACTATAAATCCAGTAAAAAAGGCACTTTTGAATGTAAGGACTTGGGCTGTCTTTTTAACGTTTGAAATACTCTTATAAATCCCAAAAAGAAGAAAAATGTAAAGTGAAATAAATAAAATTGTTCCACCAATCATCAGTTTATCATTCTTTACAGATTCTGGCCCAACAAAATTTAGAGCTAATAAGATTAGCATCAGTAAGGTTCCTGAAAGTGCAATTAAAAAACCTGATTTTACCGAAAACAATGTTTGTTTATTCATAAATTTAATTTTAAAAGTTATTCAGCAAATTTGAAATTATTAGATGAAATTTCCTTGTTTTATAGGGTGGAAAAATGGGTGGATTTTTTTAATTATTTCAAAGTCAGTAATTTATTTATTGATTTTTTCAAATAGTTCTTTTCGGTTTTTAACTTCAACTTTTTTATAAATGTTATTTATGTGTGTTTTCACTGTAGAAAGTTCTACGAACATTTGGTTAGCAATTTCTTGATTTTTCTTTTTTTCTAAAATCATTAAGGTGACTTCCTTTTCCTTTGAAGTTAGATTAAAAGTGTCAATTCTTTTCAGTTTTTCTTTTTGTTTGTTTTGTTCAATAAAAATTCCAAACGAAAATATTAGAAGAATGAAAGGCACAAGTAGTAGGGAATTAAAATAGTCGATTTGCGATATTCCGTAATAACTTGAAAAATAAACGACATTGAAAGTCAATACACAAATTACTATTAGAACAGTAAGTCCAATTAAAAAAAGTCTTGTATTGTTGATATGTATTTTCATTTTAGTTGGTCTTTTCACTTGCAGCTAACGATTTTGTGTGTGATTTCATTACGTGTTTTAAGCACTAAATTTAGCAAATAAATCCCAGTTAGAAAGTTAGTGAGGACTTTCGTAAGTAGGCTATAACTAGCAATGAATTTTATAAGGTGCTGTGTTTAGTATTTATCTTTTTTTCTTTGTTTGACAACATTTTTAATCAATTTCCCTAAATCTTTATCTTTCTTTTTACGTTCCTCTATGCTCGAATCAAAAAACTGTCGTTCGCGTTCCATTTTTTGAAAATTGACGTACGAGTCATTATCTAACGCTCCATTTTCCAAAGCTTTTTTAATCGCACAACCTTTTTCATTGGTATGTGAACAATTATTAAATTTGCAGTCGTTAGATAAATTGGTGATTTTATTAAATGTTAGTTCTAATCCTTCTGAATCATTAGTGATTCCAACTTCTCTCATTCCTGGATTATCAATTAAAATTCCGTTTTCTGATACAATTAATTCTCTGTGTGTTGTAACGTGTTTTCCTCTATCGATACTTTCACTAATTTCTCCAGTGTTCATAACAGTGTCACCAACAAGATTATTAATTAATGTTGATTTTCCAACACCAGAAGAGCCTAATAAACAGTACGTTTTACCTTTTGACAGTTCTTTTTTAATTTTATCGATGCCTTGTTGAGATTCATTACTAATGGCAATTATTGAAACATTTTTAATTCGTTCTTTAATTTTATCTATTAATTCATTTAATTCAGAAGTTTCAATTAAGTCAATTTTACTAATTATAATTATAGGTTTAATATTAGCCGAATTACAGATAGTTAAATAGCGTTCAATTCTATTTAAATTGAAATCTCGATTTACTGATTGAACAATTAATCCATAATCAATATTTGTTGCAATTATTTGAGTTTTACCAAGTTTGTCAATTGCTTTTCTTTCCAGCATTGAAGTTCTTGGGTAAACCGAATGAATTAAGGCTCTTCCTTCATCATATTCATTAATAGCAACCCAATCTCCAACAGCAGGTAAATCATACCTGTTTTCAGCGGTAAACCTTAAATTTCCAATAAGTTCAGCTTCTAATTCATTAGACTCGGTTTTAACTATATATCTGTCTTTGTGTTCAGAAATAACCCTAGCTACTTCAAAAGAGGCTAATTGATGTTCCAGTCGATAGGTTTCTAATTGTTTAGTAAAACCTAGAGTATTTATTACCATTGTTTTAAAATTTAAAATTGAATATCAAAAATGATATTTGAACAATAAAAACCAGCTTTTTCAATTGCTTTTTGAGAACCAATATTATCAATTGTTGTTGAACAAATAGGTTTTCTGTCTGCTTGTATCACTCTGTTTGCTTGTAATTGTAGAACTTGAGTTGCGATTCCTTTTCCTTGTTGGTTTTTATTTACAATAATTCCTAAATCGGCTATTTCTAGTTGTGTATCGCTCCATCTACATTCACTCGTAGCAATGATTTCATTATCTTGTTTTATGAAGTAAATTTCTTTTCTTCTAACCAAGTTTTCAGTATAACCAAAGGTGTCATCCATTCCAGTTGGTTCTTTTAAAAACGATTTGATATCTGGAATATCAGTTTCTGATGCTAATTCAAGATTTAAGGATGAATTTGTGTGAATTTTTGAATTCGTATGCTGAAAGCAAAGCGTATTTGGCTTGATTGATTTCGAAAGTGATAAACACGTGTTAAATGCTATTGGTTCGTTTGAACTTAAACTGGCGGACGTAATGAGTTTTTCTTTAAGTAATGTTCGTATGATAGAATTCATTTTAGAGTTGAATTCTTTAAGAAGAAATATTTGTATGAGACTTCCGTTTGTATCAATGCAACAATAACCAATTTTTTTATTTTGATTACTAATTAAATAGCTTTTTGAATTAGCTATATAAAGTAACTCCCACATAGCATCAATTGGTGCGGCCAATTGTGAATATAGTTGTACTCTATATTCGTTTATTGTGTCTATATCTTGGGTTAATTTAAATTCCATTTTTAATGTATTTTTTTATGAGTTGTTCTTTAATTTGTTCAAGAGGGTAGTTGTCAAAAATTCCTAAATAATTAAGAGCAATTCCATCTAATTCGGCAATAAATAAGTAACTGATTATTTCAGCATTTTCCGTATTAATTTGGTTAAAAATCTGTTTTACTGAAGTCAATATAAAAGTGCTTCTTTCCTTAATTAAATCGTTTAATAATTCTCGTGTCTTTGGTTGAGTCATTACATTTAAATTCAACTGGAAAAATAGTTTATCTGATTTTATTTGAATAAAGAATGAGTTTATTAAATCGTACAATCTGTCCATTGGTTTTTGTTCATCATTGATTGATTCATTCATCTCAATTATCTTCTTGGTTGTTACAGAGAAGATTTCTCTCAATAAACCATCTTTCGATTTAAAGTGATGAAAAACAAGTCCTTTAGAAACATTACTCGCTTCACAAACTCTAGAAATAGAAGTGTTTTCAAATCCGTTTTCTGAGAATAGCTTGGTAGCAATTTCAATTATTTGAGTTTTTTTATCCATACATTTATATTGACTGACCGTATAGTCAGTGCAAATATAAAAACAAATATTTAGTCTGCAAGTGAATACTGCTTTTTAGGTAATTTAATAAATGTAAGGGGAATGTTTGGGGAATTAAACACAACGTATTTATGAATGATTTCGTTGCGTGTTTAAGCACTAAAGTTAGCAAATAAATCACAGATAGAAGGTTCGCGAGAACTTTCGTAAGTAGGCTAGACTTAGCGATTAATTTTATACGGTACTGTGCTTAGTACTTTTTAATAATCAGTATATTTATTCGGGTTTTCTAATTGAAATTTTGGGTTATTTTCCAGAAAAATGTCAAAATAAGCGGTGTGTGTTGCTCCTAAAAGAATAAAAACTCTGTCATTTTCGGTCATTTCTATGTCATTAAAATTACTATACATTTTTAAATTCCGTTGGTAGAATTTAGTAATTTCATCAACTCCTTCTTCATTTCCTGTAGTATGTTGTGTCGCCAAAAAATTGTATAAGTTAAATGTTTCCATTTTATAATCTCTCGTGTTAATCGTCCTAAATTGTTCTTTAAATTTCAAAGCGTTAACCCTTTGGTAATTATCCATAACTTTTAAAATATAAAGACTGTCAGCGACTTTTTTATTGGCAATCTCGATTAAACTAGGATAATTAAACCCTGTTTGGCTATCTATTCCGTAAATTCGATGTGTACCACTCAAACGTGCTACTTCAAGTCCGATGGAATTTAATTCGTCCGAATAATTTAATCTTTTCGTTTGGTCTTTTACATATTCTAAATATGTCGAAGCTATATAGTTATTGTTTTTAGGTTCCAACTCAAGGCAAATAATAGTTGGTTTAAATTTAACAATTTCTTCAACGAGTTTATTTAAGTCAGCTTTTTCATTTGGGTCATTTAAGTTGATTTGGGAAGAATTTGCATCTGATGTTTGGCTTAAATGAGCTGTTCCAAAGTTTAAAACCTTAATTTTTCTATTTATTTCTGTTTCAAGGTTGTGTTTGTTCTCATTGTTTTCTTTTTTAATTTCGGTATTGCAACTCATTAAAATTATAGTCGCTACTCCAATTAGTAGTTTGTTCATTGATTTTGTTCGTTTTTTGTATTAAGCACTACGGTTTTGTATATGAAATGTAGCAGATTTATGTGTGTGATTTTTCAGTTTATAAACAAAGATAGCAGAAAAGAAGTGAATTATAAGTCTAGCTCTCAGCTGCTATTTTTTATATACGTGGTTGTGGTTAGTTTTTTTTAAATATTCGTTCAAAGAATCCATCTTTTTTTTTGAGTTTAGATTTATGAATTTTGATATCAACATAATTAGGTTTTAAAAAGTCATATTCTATTTCATAATTTTCATTTGGATTTATTGGTAAAAGTTCAATTGGTAAAAGAGGATGCTCAATATTTATTTCTATACCTTTTATCCATGCTAATTTAGCAAAAACTGTTGCTTCGTAAGACAGTAAGTTATGACTTAACATTCCTTTTTCTGAGGATTTATTATGATTTTTTGCTAATAAATAAATTTTTAATAATTCCTCAATTTTGTTTTTGTCTTCATTAATTATTGCATCTAAAATCTCAATATCATATTCTTTTAATATATGAGACTTATAATTAGTTTCGTAAATATCAAGATAATAAAGTGCCTTTTCATTATCACACTTTAGGATTTGTTGTACAACAAATCCTAAAGTGTGTCCTTGTTTTATCCTATAATCTAAATTAGGGATGCTATTTATTTCAAAATTTTTAAAATTAGCAATGATTTCTTTACTGTCCGAGCACAAAAAAAATAGTTTGTTTAGTTGAGTAGGAAAATATTTATTATTTTCTAACTTATTCATAAATTCTAACAACTTTTGAGTTGTATATAAATTTTGTTTAGATTTTTTAATGTTGTTTTCTTCATAAAAATGATATAAAAATTTTGTTATGCAATTAGCTCTTAAACCAGATGCTATAGAAAAAATATTATACTTGGAATTGTTTTTGATAAACTCTAATTTTTCCTTTTCCCTTTTAATTCCGTGTCCGTAAGCTTCCTTTAATGTTAGCATATTATAATATTTTAATTAAATCCAGTGATATTAATAATTACTAGCTCACCAGTATTTTTATTTACTCCAGAAACTAATTGAGTAATTGTGTTTTGAGCATCAATAAAATCTTGAATTTCATTGCCAAGATTCTGTAAATTTCCACCTTGCAGGTCCATTCTCACTAGTACATCGTCAATCCAATCGTTTGTCATTTGTGTACAACCAGAGCAGAATGTGGACTAAATTAACCACAACGTGTTTGTATATGGTTAGTTACGTGGTTAAGCAACTAAATTAGTAAACTTTTACGAACCAGTGAAAATTCCGCAGGAATTTTCGCAAGTAGGCAAGAACAAAGCAATTAATTATACACGGTGTTGGCAGTAGTCTATATCAGTTTTAGGGAAAACTTGGACTAGTAATATAGTTTATGATTTTTTTTCTTAGAGCCTTTTCATCAGTGAAAATTCTGCTTGCTGAAAACAAAAGTTTATTAAACTGATATCTTTCCATTTTTTTATCATTTGATAAGTCACCTCTCTTATATAAATGAATTTTTTCACATTTCGAAGTATTCATAATTTCGTCTAGAAGTGTTTTATCAGTACTACCTAATGAATGTCCAATTACATGAATCTCGTATGATGGAAATGAGTTTATAGCTTCACTATGTAATCTTTCGTAATAGTTTTTGGATAAATACTGAAATGTTTTGAAATGTTCTAAAAACTCATCTATTTCTGTGTTTTTTATATCTATATAATCTTCGTTTTGGTCGTTTCCGTAGCCTAAAATAATATCATTATTAATTATTGACCCATGAATATAATTTATATTAAAAATTGTCTTCGAACTATTTAGGTCAATATATTGTTCAATAGTTTTGGTATAATTAAAATTTACGATATACACATTTTTTGCATCTCGAAAGATTTTTTTTAAAAACTCATCCACTTTGCTATTTTTTGCAATTTCTATGCTTTCTAAGTATTCCATTAGAAATTCTTTTAATTGCTCAAAATCACGATTTAGTCTTTCTAGTTTGATTTTCGTCGAAGAAAAATCAACACTGTTGTCGAATGACTTTTTTATATTCTTTAATTCACTGAAATATGAATTTTCGATATCAAACCAATTATTATAATCCGTTTTATAGAGCTTACTTAAGAATTTGTTAGACAAAATTAAGTCTAAACTACCTAGGTTTTCTTTTAAATACTTGTTCAGAATTTCTTGGTCGTTATCCAGTGCTGAGCGAATAAGATTATTGTAAAAATCATCACCTAGTTCGTCAATTTTTTTGGCCCTGATATTAATTTTCTTAAGTGCATTTGAGAAAAAATGAGAATTACTATTGTTTTGATGTACAATTACATCTTTAAGGTCAGGTGCTATTTTGTGGTTGATAATAAAATTTGCTAAATCAAAGAAACTTGTTTTAAATCCATGCGCTAAATCAAATCCATTACCTATTAAAATAATTTTATTCTTTATTTTCATAATTAGAACTGTCTTCTCAAGATTACTGCCAACGTGTTTATATATGGTTTGTTGCGAGTTCCAAGCAACTAATTTAGTAAACAATTACCGGCAAAGAAAGTCCGCGAGGACTTTCGTAAGTAGGCGAGAAGCCAGCAATAAACTATATATGTTGTTGGCTGTAGTATTTTATTCATTTTTCCAATTTATTTCTTTAGCAATTTCCTCAAATGTATAATTTCCAAATTTCAATATTTCTCCTTTTTCATTTATAATTCCGTGTTCAGAACATTTAATCGAATAATGGTTACATCCATCTTCGTGTTTCTCCTTTTCCCAATATTCTTTTTCACATTTTTTTCCAAATATTGCTCTGTTGTTTTGAAAAGAAGTAATTATTTCAAATTGAGGTTTTATTATAATTTCTCCTTTTTCATTGGCAAATCCGATTTTATTATTTTCGTCAATTATTCTGATTTTATTCTCAATTAAATTGTCAGGTGAGGGTTCTCCATTTACTGAATTGTAAACTTTAAAAAGAATTTTTTCATTCGAGTCAATTGCGGACCAACCAGATTCTCCTTTTATTCCAAAAACTGCAAAGTGTTTCAGAGAATTTTCCGCTAAAAAAATATAATATTTAGATGTATCTAATTCACGTAAAATATTCTCTTTTTCGTCAACAAGATAATATTGATTTACTGTTTCATATTTTTCCTCAATTTTTACTTTAAATCTCTTCTGACAATAACTATTGATTGAGAAAAAAAGTAATGTAATAAGTAAAATGTTTGATTTCAGGTTTCTCACTTGCGTTCAGTTTATATTACAGCCAACACGTTTATATACGCAATAGTATGTGTCAAATGTCTCATTATAGAAGTATTTCTCAAATGTTACATATTATAAACACCACCATTAATATCTAGTGTTGCTCCAGTAATAAAACCATCGTATTCAGAGGCTAGGTATAAAACAGCTCTAGCAACATCTGCTGCATTACCAGCACGTTGTATTGGGATGCCAGCCGTAGTTTCAGCTGCCGATTCCTTTGTGGTATGTGTATTGTGAAATGAAGTTCCTAAAATAAGCCCAGGAGACACTGCGTTTACACGCGTACCTTGAGCTCCCAATTCGGTTGAAAGCGCACGCGTAAATGTTAAAATGGCACCTTTACTAGTAGAGTAAACTAATGATCCTGGATGACCACCTTTACGTCCAGCAAGTGATGCTAAATTAACAATACTACTATGCTCCTTTTTTGCTAAATGTGGTGCAGCAGCTCGTGTAACAAACATCATTGAAGTAAGATTGATATCCATAACTTTATGCCAAAATTCAGCTTCCATTTCATTAAGCAATTTACGTGCTACAAGAGAACCAGCATTATTAATTAAAATATCTAAACTCCCTAAAGCATCAACCGTTTGCTCAACTAATGCATTCGCATCGGCTTCTTTAGTTAAATCACCACTTATGGCAACAGCTTTTAAACCTTTACTTTTAGCATACGCAGTCAATTCATTTGCTGTATCAGCACTAGAAAAATAATGAATCGCAACATGAGCACCACTATCAATAAAATGCCTAGTAATGGATTCTCCAATGCCTTGAGCACCAGCTGTAATAAGTACGTTTTTTCCTGCTATTTTAGTGTTGTGTTCCATGTTGTATGTGTATCAATTGATATTATTATCGTAAACAATTAGACTTGCCTGTTACAGCAAAGTACATTAATACTTACAAATATAATATAAAAAGTGAGGTATTTTTTTTAGATGTTTATGGTACAGCGACTTAAAGCAATCCTCATAAAATTATGCTTATCTGTAACTTAATTTTTATGTTGTACTTCAGAAATTGGCCTGTTCACATAATGGTCTACTTATTAAAATGTTGTAAAAAACTAATGATGATTTTTCTGTAAGTTACAGAATGATTACATTGTCAATCTAAATAATATATTATGAAAAAATTATGTTTTTTACTTTTTGTATTGGTACTTGGAGTAAATATGAATGCTCAAGAAGGAACTGCTAAAGACGATGTTGCCGAAGGCGAAGTAAGCACTGCAGATCAAGAAAAATTTGCACGCGTTATGGAACTCATGGGCAAAAAAATTGATATGGAAGTAGACACGTCTCTTTTCATGGAAGTTAGTACAAATACCTACGTTTCCGAAAGTCCGAAAGCTGTTGTTATGGCAATGATGATACCAGATAGCTATGAGAATTCAAAAAAGAAAATGGATAAAGATGCTGGTGATAAATTCAATATTACAGAAAAAGGAGAAACCCAAATTAATGGAGTAACAGCACTCTATATGAAAGGTACAAGCGAAGCAGAAGGAGTAACTTTAAATAATATGATATATTGTATTGAAGTTGATGCCGAGACTTGCTTGATGTTTATGGGTATGGTAGAACAAAATGCTGATGCTAAATTTACCGATGCCATAAAAAAATCTATGAACTCAGTGATTAAGAAACAATAACAACCACTTATAAAGTGATTGTCCTATTAAAAATCCAGCGGAAGCTGGATTTTTTTTGTTTACAATTCATCCTTAGTTTAATATTATATCATAATTGGAAACACATATATATTTAGATTTTAATAAAACTTTTTTAAAAGAGTTGATGTGTTTTTAAAATGTTATCAATTTCCATTTTTGCATAGTATTTTAGAAAAGCGGTATGCTAAGCTATAAAGATTAAGCTGAATTTTGCAGTATGAAAACAATATCAAACTTCGGAATTTTTACAATACTATTTGTAAGTAGCTTAACCATAATGGTAGGTACTGTTATCGCGCCTTCGTTATCAGGTATAGTAGAACATAAAAATTTAGGGTTCTCTGCAAGTTGGCTTATAACCTTACCGTCTCTAGGTGTTGTACTCTTTGCACCTATAATTGGAAGATTGCTTAATACATTAGGCACTCTTAAATTATTACAACTTGGCCTTGTGCCTTATGCTATATTAGGTGTTATTGGTGCTTACATTACCAATGACTATTTGTTAATAATAGACAGAATTTTACTTGGAGGCGCAACAGTGGCAGTTCAAGTATCGATAACGGCTTACATAGCCGATTTCTTTACAGGTGAAGCCAGAATCAAAATGATTGCTTGGCAAGGTATGGCAATTGAGTTAGGAGGTGTTGTGTTTTTAACTTTAGGAGGTATTTTAGGAGAGTTACATTGGCAATTCCCATTTTATATTTATCTCATAGCATTTTTATGTTTGTTTTTAGCCACGTTTACATTGCCAAAATCTAAACATATATTAAGAGCTAAAACCAAAGATTTAACTACAGATAATAAAAGTAAACCTAAAGTTAGGCTTATTTTTATAGCATCACTTTTAGCCATGATGCTATTTTTTGTAGGCTTTGTAACGCTACCACTATATTTGCCTCAATCGTATGGTTTTTCTGAGTCTCAAACAGGTTATGTCATGGCTTTTATTTCGGTAATTGCAATTATAACCGCTAGCCAAATGCCAAAAATGGTAAAAACATTTGGCGACGGAAACACTGTCGCACTTGGCTTTTTGTTTTTTATGTTAGGATACCTGGTGTTAGCAACAACGCTGAGTTTACCTTTTTTAATAGTAACCATCATTTTAATAGGTATAGGTTTTGGATTTACAATTCCGTTATTAAACCATATGATGCTTGAGGTGAGTTCATTGCATAATCAAGGTAAAAACTTAGGTTTATTTTCAATGGCTGTTTTTGGAGGACAGTTTTTGTCGACATTCATAGAGTATGTTTCAAATAACTATACAGCAATTTATGGTGTTTCGGTTGGGTTGGCTTTAATTATAGGTACTGTGCTCTATGTGATGTTTCAAAAAGTTGCTAAACAATAAACTTAATTATTCTTCTTACTTTTGAGACACACCTCAAAATAGATGAATATATTACCTTGGAAACATAAATTTCAAATCCTTCAACGTTTTGAAGGTAATAGGCAATTGCTATCAGGGAATTCTATGGGGATTTACTTTGAGTTTAAAGCAATTAATAGTTTAGTTGTTCATTTTAAACCTTTAAATGAAGTGTTTAAAAGCGCTGTTTTTAATGCTAATAATGGTGTTTTAATACAATTTGAAAGAGATCTTATTGATGAAGATGATATTGAGTATGCCTTAGATATCATGGCATTATTTAATAAATTTCCTCAATATATTTTAAGTGATGTAACCAAAATCAAGCACGTACAACGAGCTATTAAATGGCTTAAAGCTGAATATTATAGTGATGCAGCATCATATATAATGCTAAAAACATTACTCAAAGTACTATTACTGCATTTAATAAGGTATCAAAATAATCATTTTTTAAAACAAGATTTAAGTCAAAAACGCGTGTTTCAATTTTTAGAGTTGATGGAGACGCAATTTTTAGAACATACAAAAACACACTATTATGCTAATGACATTGGAATTAGCAGTAAACGATTAAATCAAATTTTAAAAGAAAAATTAAACCTTACGGCAAAACAAATTATACAACAACGACAAATTACAGAAGCAAAACGCAGACTTATTAGAAGTGAAATTACCACTAAAGAATTAGCATTTACATTAGGATTTGATTCTACAAGTAGTTTTTCGAGGTTTTTTAAAAAACACACTAATGTAAGTCCATCGGCTTTTAGGAAGCATCATTAATGTTCTAAGTTGATCCCATCAGATTAAAAATTAAATGCCAAGTGTTTAATTTCAATCGATATTTAGATTTTGTATGATTGATTGTACTTTTCTATAATATAAAGTATGTTTTTTTCTGTGCCTTCTAGTGTGTCAAACTCCTTTAATAGTTTTGGGTTATCATGTATTAATACTCTTATTCTAGAGTGTGATTCCTTTCTATTATTAAAGCCTCCAAAATCGTTGGATCTAATTTCAGAAGTTCCCTTAGACGTGTAATAAATTAGACCATCAACAAGTTGATAAACTTTTATTTTGCCATCAACTAGCAATTTTACAAACCATTTATTATACACGGTTTTTATAATACATTGGCCATCTACACCTTTTAAAGATTGTATGGTTTCAACCTCATTAGGATTTAAAATTTTCCTGTTGCCTTCTAAGTCTTTGATTTTAAATGTAACTTTTGAAGGGTTTAAAAAGCTATTAGCTCTAGTGATCTTGCCAAATAGAGTATCTCCTTTTTTGGTTACGGCATATTCTCTTTCTTGTGCCATACACACTGTAAAAAAGAATATATTAAAAAGTAGAATGATCGTTTTCATTTGGGCTATGGGTTTTATATATTATGAGTTAAATGGTTAATGTTTGACGTAGTATAAAAATAGTATAAAACATCACTATCACCTCCAAAAGATGCGCTAGTGGCAATGACTAATTTTAATTCAGGTAATAAAAATTGACCTTGCTCGGTTTCTAAAATTGGTTTTCGAGGTTATAATTTTAGAATCTATTTTAAAACCTTGATTTGGTAGGTATTCAATTGTCATCATGAATGTAAGGTTAAAGGTTTAGATGTTTGGTTTTATAACTTCGGAAATGTGACGCTTTAATATTTCCGAAGAAATCATAAAGTTTTGTAGGTGTTTTACACTACTCAGTTTATTATTGAAAGCGAACATATCTTGGAGGAACAAGTCCGTTAAGTCTCATATACACGAGCATTTGACCTCTGTGATGTGTGATATGATCTGCGAGGAGTAAGAAAATTTGACGCTTTGATCTTGTGAGTCCAAAATAATCGAGCTCGTCATTAAATTGATTGGTATCAAAGTGTTTAATGAGTGTGACGGCTTCATCAAAAGTGTTGTTAATGGTTGTAATCATTTCTTTTTTGGTTTTATGAGCAACCTTATAAACCGTATCTGTTTGCCAAACCCTTGATTCTCGATTGCCAAGTAAGGACTGGCTATGCCAATCTACGGCAAAACCAATATGCATTAAGTTTTCGGCAAAACTCAATGACTCTGGAGTGGCTTTAAAATTATAGTGGTTTTCAGGCATGGTTTCTGCGACAAGGATTAAATATTTGCGAGAATTTTCAAAACGCTCCAAGTAATCTTCTATAAATTTATCATCTTGGGCAAATAGAGGAGAACTTACTACACTAAAAAGTAGTGCAGTTGTAAAAATTAGCCATTGTTTCATAGTCGTATGTGTTGTGATTAATAATTTTTAACTACATATTTTAAGTTATTGAATCTGTTTTTAGTTCTAATGAGTTATCAAATATTATAAATTTAAAGGTTGTTTAAATAGGCAACTAATAAACGTACGGCTTTGCCACGATGACCAATGTTGTTTTTTTCTTCTAAAGTTATTTCGGCAAATGTATGGTCGTAGCCATTGGCTTTAAAAATGGGATCGTAACCAAAACCACCTGTACCATGTTTGGTTGTGGTGATTTCACCTTTGCAAATTCCAGTAAATGTTTCTAGCTTATTATTAAGATGTAGCGCAATTACGGTTTTAAATTGGGCGTTTCTATTAGATTTATCTTTTAGGTTTTTTAAAAGCAAATTTGTATTGTCATTGGCATCTCGTTGAGCTCCTGCATAACGTGCGCTAAAAACACCAGGCTCTCCATTTAAAGCTTCAACTTCTAAGCCTGTATCGTCTGCAAAACAATCAAAGCCATAATGAGTTTTGATGTATTCTGCTTTTTGGATGGCATTACCTTTTATGGTAAGTTGAGTTTCTGGCACATCGTCAAAGCAGCCAATATCTTTTAAACTTAAGAGTTGGATATGCTTAGGTATAAGTGATTGTACTTCTTTTAATTTATTAAGGTTGTTTGTAGCGAAAACGAGTTGCATAAGTTTTTTTATATTTCTTATCTCAAAAATAACGATATATATAATTTAAATTTTATTTTTATTAAGTTTAAAACCTTAGAGAGACATAAGCCATGATTAAATTACATGTTTTGAATAGTAACTTGTTAGAGAGTTTTGAAAACATATCTAACACAATTGGCGAAAAACATACTGTAGAAAACGGATTTGGTTATACTAATTTACGACATGAATTAGGTAACGGAACCGTTTCTATGCTTATGATTTCACAAGATATATCGGTTTTGATTTTTGATATCAATGTGACTGAGGATCTAGAAATTATGTTTCAGCAAAATCAAAGTTCAACAATTGATTTTATATTTTGCTTAGAAGGACATATTCATCATAAATTTAGTTCTAATTCAAAATTAACACCTATCAATTTTAGGCAAAACACTATCGTAAAGCGTAGTGCAAAAATGAAAAGCATACTTAAATTTTCTAAAAACATACCGTTACGAGTTAGCATTATATCTTACTGTCCAGAACTTGCTAATCTTAGTACAGGAGATTTTACAGTAGCTCGATCTAAAGCAATCAATGAGTTTGCTAAAGTGTATGCAGTTAATGATTATTTGTATGCAGGTAGAGTATGTTTTAGAACCTCTAGTTATGTTCATAATATGATGACGTATTACAATCAAAATTTAACGCATTTATTATTTAAAGAAGCTGCTGCACTTAATACAATAGCTTCACAAATAGAAAGATATACTCAAGATATAATTACAAATCATAAAGATGCACCAATACGATTGTATGAAATTGATAAAATTAGAGCTTTAGAGACATTCATAGATGATAACCTTACCGAAAACTTAACACTTAAGCGCTTGGAGCTCATTTCTGGTTTAAATGCAACAAAACTACAAGTTGGGTTTAAGTATTTATTTGATAAAACGGTATCCACTTACATAACAGAAAAACGACTAGAAAGAGCAGCAAAATTGATTTTTGAATCAGAACTCAACGTTTCAGAATTAGTGTATAGCGTTGGCTTTAGCAGCAGGAGTTATTTTTCTAAAATATTTAAAAACTATTTTGGAGTGCTGCCTTCGCAGTGTAAAACAAATCCTCAATTATTAGCTTACAAATCATAATTTCAAAAGTGTTGCATGCCTTATACTATTATTTATCAATCAAAAGCTAACAAAAATCTACAGGTAAGTGAGATTGATGCGATGTTATTAAAAGCCAAGCGTTTTAATAAAGCACGTCATATCACAGGATGTATTGTATATCATAATCACCAGTTTATTCAAATTATAGAAGGTGAAAAATCTGAAATTATAAATTTATACGCTAAAATAAAAAAGGACAGTAGGCATAATAGTGTTTTAACCTTAGTTGAAACAGCAACTACACAAACCTTATGGGATGATTGGTCTATGGCATTTTATAAATTTACTGGAGATGCAATCAAAGATCAAAATAACCGTATGCTATTAGAGATTTACTTTAATACGGCAAAACGAGACCAGCAAACATCTAAGGTTTTTAAAATCCTAAAAGAAAGCATATTACAACTGTTACAAGCCATTTAACCAAAAACCAATAATCTAAAAATCATGAAAAAAGTATTGTTATTAGTATCTGTTATGTTCATTTTGTCCTGCAACGATTTAAAATATGCCGATGACATTGTTGGTGATTGGGAATGTGTAAGTTGGATAGATGTTGCTACTTCAAAAGACAAATGTGCAAATAATGCCTATTTCAGTTTTAAAAAAGATAATACATATTCTTCCAAAGTTGGCGCTCAAGAAACCAAGGGAACTTATAAAATTGCCGATGGTATTTTATATTCAAAACCCGATGATAAATTAGAGATTGCCGTTGAAATAAAAACACTTACTACAGATACATTGTCGTTTACAATGAGTCGTTCTGGTAATGCTGAAATATTAACACTTGTAAAACAGTAACTGTTATCATAGAGTAAGTAAAAATTACAAATACTTTAAGAATATTAGGCACTTAATATGCGCTTATTTTCGTAAATTAGAGTAATGAATTTAACTTAAAAACCAGAATGAATATGACTGTGAATTTTCAATACGTAGGTGTCGATGTGAGTGAAACTTTAAATAGTTTTTCAGAAGAAAAATTAGAAAAATTGTTTAATAGATATGAATTTTTAATAAGCGCAACCGTAAGATTTAAACATGACGCAAATAGCCACACTAAAGGAAAAATATGTGATATAGAATTGAGCCTTCCAGGACCAAGAATTTTTGCGACTTCAGATGAAGCTCAGTATGAAGTTGCTGTTAGAGAAACAATTAGTGATTTAGAGCGACAGCTTAAAAAACGTAAAGAGGTGTATAAAACACATTAGTTAGTTTAAGTGCTTAGTTTACATTTGGTAATGCTCAGTTTTTATAAATAGTTTTTTTAAGAATATGAATAAATACTGAATACTGTAGCCTGAGAACTTATTTTTTACCTGTGATGATAAGGCTCATTCCTTAAAATTGTAAAGCCTCTATAGAGTTGCTCAATTACAAATAGGCGAATCATTTGATGGGAAAATGTCATTTTAGATAATGATATTTTCCCATTTGCTTTTTGGTAGACGTCTGGTGAGAATCCGTAAGGGCCTCCAATTACAAAAACCAGTCGTTTAATACCAGAATTCATATGTTTTTGAAGGTAGTTTGAAAATCCTACCGAGTCAAATTGTTTGCCGTTTTCGTCTAATAATATTAACACATCTGTATTGCTGAGCTTGTTTAAAATGAGCTCACCTTCTTTTTGCTTTTGTTGATCTTCGCTGAGGTTTTTTACCTTTTTTAAATCGGGAATAATTTCAAATTCAAATTTGATATAAAAACCTAATCGCTTTTGATAATCATTAATAAGCGATTGTAAATCTTTGTTGTCTGTTTTGCCTATGGCTAAGAGTTTGATGGTCATTAGTATTAGTTAATTAAAATCTTGGATACCCATAACAACTTGAAATTTTTAAAGATATAGCGTTATTATTAGATCTAAATTGATTTTTGTTTTGTTCTCTTTCTCTTTCTCTTTTACGTTTTTCAATTTCAATTCTTACTAATCTATCTCTTTGGATTCTCTCACTTCTATTCATATCATCAATAAACTTTAAAACTCTTATTTGAGGATTTGATTTAGCAAGGTTGAAATCTGTAATATATTCTGTCCAATCATCTTTAAGCATTTTTTTTACTTGGCTCTCTAAGAGTCGAGTATAAAAAAAATAGTCTCCATTGGGTTTTAAGATAACTACACCATGAAAATCATACTTAAAAAAAATTGATTTTAATGTTTTTGATATTTGATGATGCTCATAATTTTTAGGTACATAATCGAAGTTTATTTTCTCAGAATAAACATAAAAAGGTTTAGTGTTGAGTTTTTTTGCGAACTTGCGACATTTTTTTTGTTTAGAATTAAAAGATGTTCTTCGAGATAAATATTCTTGTTTTGTTACTATACTCATTTCATCTAAAAGCGCTCTTGCTTTTATAGAGTTATTAAATTCATTATATCCCAATATGGAATCTTTGTAGAATAGAATAATGTTTTTTTCAAAATTTTCTACTCCAAGTTCCCTTCGTAATAGGTTTTGGACTTGACCTAATTTGGTAGAATTAAAATTTCCGAAGTCATATTTTCTAATTAATCGTTTAACAATTATACTATCTTGGTCTAACTCACTACCAAAGTAAAGAGCAGATATTGCTTTTTCATGATACTCAATTGAATCGATTAAACTTAAATCTTGATCTAAATAAATGACCGGTTTGTTCTCGCTTTGCCCATTTCCGAAGAAAACATTTAAAGAAAGAAAAAGAAAAAAAATATACTTCATATGAGCTAAACTACAATTAAATTATAAATATCGTAAATCAATTTATTAAATTAGCAAAAAGCAAATTTTTATGATCTCAAAAGAACAATTCAATAAAGAAATAGAACTCATTATAGCAAACGCCATTAGAGAGGATGTGGGTGATGGTGATCACAGCTCTCTAGCCTGTATTCCTGCATCTGCTCAAGGTAAAGGTAAGTTACTTGTAAAAGATGAAGGTGTTATTGCTGGTGTAGAGTTTGCAAAGCAAGTTTTTGCTTACGTAGATAAAGACATGAAAGTAGAAACGCTTATTGAGGATGGGAGCACTGTAAAGTATGGTGATATTGCGTTTTATGTAGAAGGCGCATCACAATCTATTTTAAAAGCAGAACGATTGGTTTTAAATGCCATGCAACGTATGAGTGCGATCGCAACTAAAACAAAGCAGTTTGTAGATTTGTTAGAAGGCACAGGAACCAAAATTTTAGATACACGTAAAACAACACCAGGAATTAGAGCTCTAGAAAAATGGGCTGTAAAAATTGGAGGAGGAGAGAACCATAGATTCGCATTGTATGATATGATTATGCTTAAAGATAATCATATTGATTTTGCAGGCGGACTCACAAAAGCCATTAACAAAACAAAACAGTATTTAAAAGATACCAATCGCGATTTAAAAATTATCGTAGAAGTTAGAAACTTAGATGAAATCAAAGAAATTCTTGATACAGAAGGTGTGTATAGAATTCTAATTGACAACTTTAACTATGAGGATACTAGAACGGCTGTGAAACTCATTGGTGATCAATGTTTAACAGAATCTTCTGGAGGCATCAATGAAAAAACAGTTAGAAAATATGCAGAGTGTGGTGTTGATTTTATTTCGTCTGGAGCGCTTACGCACTCGGTTTATAACATGGATTTGAGTCTTAAAGCTGTTTAATGCCAAAAACCTTAAAAGAGATATTAAGTAAAATTCCTATAGTAAATCGTATCGTAGATGTACTCAGGAAAATAAAACTACCAGGACTTGTTGGTTTAACCTTGTATGACCTGCTGGAGCTTTACGCTATTGGTATTTTTAAAGGGGCTTTAACATCACGAGCAAGTGCCATTGCCTTTAGTTTTTTTACGGCTATATTTCCTTTTTTGTTATTTGTTTTAATCTTAATGCCTTATATTCCAATTGACGGGTTTCAACAAGAATTTCAAGGGTTTTTAACCTCAGTATTGCCACCTCAAACCTCAGATTTTTTCTTTTCTAATATCTTTGAAAATATTGAAAATACAGAACGTGGCGGATTATTATCATCCGTTTTTGTAATCTCAATAATGCTAATGGCAAATGGTGTGAACTCTGTATTTTCTGGATTTGAAAACTCATACCATCAAGAGCATGTTAGAAACATATTTAAACAATATCTATATGCTTTAGGTGTCGCTTTAATTCTCGCTATACTCGTCATTTTAACGGTTGCCTTTTTTATGTATTTTCAATTATATGTCATTCAGCCGTTGTATGAGCAATTTGATAAATTAGACTACGTAACGCAAGAAAATGAGTTGTTTTGGGTTGTATTTGTGAAATACCTTTTCTTTGTATTTATGGTCTATATTGCAACTGCAGTATTGTATTACTTTGGTACAAAATCAGGAAAGACCTCAAAATTCTTTTCAATTGGCGCTTTATTTACCACCTTACTTATTATTTTAACCTCTTATTTCTTCGGAATTTATATCGAAAACTTTTCACAATACAATAAGCTTTACGGTTCTATTGGAGCCTTATTGATTTTGCTGTTATATTTATGGCTCAACTCTAATATTTTATTGTTAGGTTATGAACTAAATGCAACAATTAGACGTTTAAAAAGAAAAGATGATGATGAATAAATATCTTATAATTATTACCCTTTTTCTTGCGCAAAGCATGATGTCTCAAACGATCTTCGGAAAGTGGAAAACGGTAGACGATGAGACAGGTGAAGAAAAATCTATCGTTGAAATTTATCAAGACAACGGAAAAGTTTACGGAAAAATCATTGAAATATTTGATCCCACAAAGCGAGATTTGCCATGTAAATCCTGTACAGGAGAAGATTATAACAAGCCAGTTTTAGGCTTAAACATTATTAAAGACATGGAGAAGTCTGGTGATGTATATAAAAAAGGAACCGTTACAAATCCTGAAGATGGTAAGATTTACGATTGCCGAATCAAGCTTGACGACAATAACCCTAACAAACTCCAACTTCGAGGTTACGTCGCTTTTTTCTACCGTACGCAATATTGGATTAGAGAAGACTAATCAAAACGTCTTAAAAAATCATCTTTTTTTCTAACGGAAATTGGTACTTGTGCGTCATTAGACATAATCACATAACTAGGTTTGCCTTTAAAATATTTCTTGACGTGCTTAAGGTTGATTAAATGAGATTTATGGGTTTTAAAAAATATAGTTTCATCTAATAAATCTTCATAAAACTTGATAGGTTTAGACACTACGGTCTTTTTATCTTTGGTATGTATATGAGTGATACTTGTATCTGCTTCTAAATGGATAATATCTTCAACTTTAAGAGTTTCAAAACCCTTTAGCGATGGGATTGTAATTATTTTTTGTCGCTCTGGTTTTAAGTTATTGAATAAATTTTTGATTTGATTTTCAATAGTTCCTTGGGTTAACTCAGCCTTTAACCTAATTATAGAATCACTAAAATCATCACTATCAATGGGTTTTAATAGATAATCAAAAGCACTAAATTTAAAGGCTTTTATGGCAAAATTATCAAACGCAGTGGTAAAAATAACTTTGAAATTAACTTCATTAATTTCTCTTAAAAAATCAAAACCTGTACGCTCGTGAATTTTAATATCTAAAAACACTAAATCGGGTTGCAATTTTGGAACAACTTCCAAAGCCTCTTCAACAGTATTACAAGTGGCAATAACATGAAATGTATGAGGCTGTCGATTGATTAAATCTAACAATCGGGTGATGCAATGCTGCTCATCATCTATAAGTATGGTTTTTATCATCTAATATGCTAATTGGAGCGGAAGGGTGACTTCAATGCGAGTGCCTTGAGATTTGTCAATAATTGTAACGTCACCAGTTGTATTCTTTACCTTGTTTATTATATCAATTCTACTTTTTGTAATCGCCATTCCCATGGATTTTCTCGTTTCCGAAGCAACCTTAGAATTTGCTTTTTCTCGTCCAACTCCATTGTCATCTACACTACAAATAATCATTTCGTTTATCTCTTTAAATGCAATAACGATATTGCCTTTAGTTGTGGAGGATAACCCATGAATAATGCTGTTTTCAAGAAATGGCTGTAAAATCATTGGCGGAATCATAATATTATCAGGATCTAAAGCCTCGTCAATATCAATGGTGTAATCAAATTTGTTTTCAAAACGTTTACGTTCAATATCTAAATAGGTTTTTAATAACGAAATATCTTCAGAAAGTAAAATTTCGCTTTTTTCAGAATTTTCTAGAGTTAATCGCATTAATTTCGCAAACTTACCTAAATAGTCACTAGCCGATTGTGTGTCGTTTTTTAGGATATAATCTCCTATAGAATTTAAAGAATTAAATATAAAATGCGGATTCATTTGTGAGCGCAATGCTTTAAGCTCAGTATCTGATACCTTAGCGTTAAACTCTGCTTCTTTAGTTTTTGCAACGGCATCTTGCTTTCTTCTATATAATATAAACCCAATTAATGAGGCTAATATGAATAAGCCTCCTCCAATGATAGATGCATTTTTAATAGATTTTTGACGTTCAATTTCTACTTGAGCAATAGCGCGATCTTTATCGGCTTCATACTGTATTTCTTTTCTAGAAATTTCTAGTTTTCGGTCGGCATTAATCACACTATCTTTTAATACAATGTGTTCTTTAAAAGCCTTTAGTGCTTTTTCATAATAGCCTTTGCGTTCATACACATTAGCTAAAGTGGCAAGAGCAGTATTTTTGATAGCCATATTATGTAGTGCTTCATTTAATTGTAAAGCATTTGTTGCATAATATTCAGCTTTATCAATAGCATCGTTTGCTAAATAAACCTCTGCAGCATTTACATATGCTGAGACTTTCATAACTTCGAGATTGTTGGTTTCAACAAGGTCTAAGCTTTCAATAGTACTTGCCAATCCATCTTCTAAATAGCCTGCATTAGTTTGTACAAGGCCTAGATTGCTTTTAATATTAGCAATGTGCATGATGCTATTGTCTTTGTTAGCTTCTACAATAGCTGCTTTGTAATAATATATTGAAGAGTCTAATTTTTTTTGATATCCATAAATATTTCCAATATTAAAATACGTGTTGGTTTTATACTTAGGATAGTCTAATAATGTTTGAAAAGTTTTAAGTGCTTTATCATATTCTTGTTGCTCATAGTTAATGAGTCCAATATTAGTAAGCACTCCAACCGCATAATCTTTAAGCTTTGGGTCCTCTTCAATGCCTTTATAGGCGCTTTGATAGTAATCTAAAGCACTCAACGGATCTGATAAAAAGTAATGTTGAATAATCCCCAAATTATTATTTGCTAATACGATCCCTTTGTTATAATTAAGTCGTTTAGCAACTTCTAATGTTTTAAGATTATACGCCATCCAAGTAGTATCGGTAGGCGTTAAGAACATTTTCTTAGCGACTAATGAGCTGCGTAAATTTACATACGTTGTGTCTTCTGTTTTATAATTATTGATGATGTTTTCAAGAGAATCAATAGTCTTGTTTTGAGACAAACAAAAACATGAGAGCATGAAAAAGAAGATTAGCGGTAAACTTTTCATAATAGCGGTTAATAAATAATAGCTGGTTAAAAGTAGCAAATAATTGTCATAAATAAGCTACAAGAGTTACGTTAATACGTTTAAAGTCAACGTTAATGAGTTTGTAATAGTTTTTTACAAGTAAAAGGAAGTTATTTAAGTATTCAAATCATATAAATTAATCTTAGTAAAACAAAACACTATGAAAACGACACTCAATGTATTTAAAATTTTAGTTATCACCTTGCTTTTAACAGGTTGTTCTAGTGACGATGATTCTGGTTCTGGGTCTAGTGGGAATTTTGGTACAATACAATTGTCTGGAGCAGATACAGCAAGTGTTGGTAGCTCATTAACAGTTGGAAATATTGATCCAGATGGATTAGATACCACAGGGACTTCAAGCTCTGTTGTGCTTTTAGATGAAAATACGAGCATTCAAAATGGTGAATTAGTACCAACCGACTTCTTAAACGCTTTTGTTATCGTAGCAGCCGAATTTACAGTAGGTGATAATGCCGAAGTTAATAAAGCCATTTCTATGACCATTCTTAGAAATGGAGAAGAGTTTAGTTATGTGTGTTCAACACCTGCAACGGCTTCTGCAGATGATACAGATTGTGGTACAGGCTTCAGCGTAGATAAAATTGCAAAACAAATTGTGTTTGACGATACAACCGTAATAAATGTAGATAACGGTACAATTTTAACCATGAATGGTACCATCAATTATTAACAGCCTAAGCACTGTAATTTTTTAATAATTAACTGTAATAAATCCAACCCTCATGACAGCAAAAAATAAATTACAACAGTACATTTCCGTAGTGATTATGGTTATGCTTTTAATACCGATTAGTGGTTTTTCGCAGAAAAAAAGATTAAAGCCACCAAAAAGAATTTCAAAAATTGAAAGCGTAGATCAATTTGTAGATAATTCATTTGAGCTGTATCACAAAGTGTTTATTTATGATAGTTTAACTACAGCAGGCGTTAAAGTTCCAGCCGATATTGAAAACGAGTTATTAGAGCGAGCAGAGCAGGATATTGATAGTTTATGGCAAGTTTTGCCAACAATAATGGATGATATGACCAGTGGTGATGAGAATATAATGGTAAAAGGTAAGGCAACTCTTAATCTCAACAAGTCTAAAAAAGCCTTAAAATACTGTATAAAAACCATGAAGGCACATTTTGCAGGATCAAATGATGAAGATGAAGAATAGCACTAAAACAGTTGTAAAATGAATATTAAAAACACCATAATTGTATTGAGTTTTCTTTGCTTCGGAAATGTAACAACTAGTCAATCTTACAAGGCTTCATTTAGAGCAGATATGTGTGATTGTTTAACCCTAGAAAGTCAAAAACGTAAACTAACAGAAAATGCTTATAAAGCCTGTTTTAACGAGATTTTACCCAATTACGCCATTCAAATTGATGCCGAAATAGTAGAAGAAGACGTCAATAAAAAATACCTTTTAAGGCAAATAGCAAGACGCGATTTGATCATAGCAATGCAATCGGAATTAGTGTACACTTGCGAAGCCTATTTTAATCATTTAGAAAGCGAGAAATTAAGTAAAAAACTTATTGCGCAAGAGCAGGTTAAAGAAAGTGATTTGGAGAAACAAAACCAACTTGTGGCCATGTCACCAAATACGTACGCTTATTTTAGTAGAGCCCAACTCCATTATAAATTAGAAAATTATAAGGATGCCGAAGCAGACCTCAAAAGGTGTTACGAAGTTAATCCCAATAAAGACAATGTGAAATCTAGAAGACATGAGTTGTTGTTAATGGCATTAGTGCATGAAGAGAATAAAAATTATGGACAAGCCGTTGAATTATATGATCTCGCTTATTTTGGTATTCAGGATTCTCAAGTCGCTATTTTACGAGCCATTGCAGATAAAAATAATGGCGGAACAATTGCAAACATCCCAAAATTAGTAGATGGTCAAATACGCACAGCAACTGTAGGTAAAGAGAAAAGACGAGCGCAGCAAACCTCAAGAGGTAGAACAGCAAATACAGTAAACCAAACCACAACGACTCAAAAAACACAAAGCAAAAAAAAATCGGATACATCATCCCTCAAAAAATTATTTAAAATAGATAATTAACGTTTTGAAATAGTCTTAAAAAACCATTGTCATAAGCAATGGTTTTTTTATGCAAACCTATTACCTTTGGGCAATGGGTTATTTCATCAACGTCATATTACCAATTCCTCTAGAAAAAAGCTTCACTTATGCTATTACAAAGGCTGAAGCAGATTTTCTACAACCGGGAATTCGTGTATCTGTTCCCTTCGGAAAGTCTAAAATCTATACCGCTTTAGTCCTAGAAATTCATGATAATGCACCTCAAGTTTATGAGGCCAAAGACATTCATCAAATATTAGATGAAACACCAATTGTAACCACACAACAATTACAACATTGGCATTGGATCTCAAAATATTACATGTGCACACTTGGTGACGTCATGCGTGCTGCTTTACCTGGACCATTTATTTTGGAGAGTGAAACCGTAGTGAGTAAAAATGAAAGTGTAATCATTAATGATGAGGAACTTAAAGACGATGAATTTGTAATCTATGAAGCCTTGCATCACCAATCGTCTTTAAAAATCCAAGATATGATGTCTATTTTGGATAAAAAGAATGTATTGCCAGTAATAAAGCGATTATTGGAGAAAAACGCTATTTCTGTTCAAGAAGAGATTTATGAAAAATACAAACCTAAACTTGTTAGGTACGTTAAAATAGCGACGCCGTTTTCTTCGGAAAAAGGCCTACATACATTATTAGATGAGTTAAGCAGAGCACCAAAGCAACGCGATGTCATTATGACTTTGTTTTCTATTTCTGCTCAAACCAAAAAACCTGTCAAAGTTTCAGAGTTAACTGAAGCTAGTGGAGCGTCATCATCCATTGTAAAAACATTAATAGATAAAGGCATTCTCGAAGACTATCATATTCAAACAGATCGTGTGCAGTATGATGGTGATGATAATGAAGACTCCAAACGATTAAATGAGCATCAAGAAAAAGCTTTAGTTGAAATAACTAAAACATTTGATAGTCAAAACATTACACTGCTTCATGGAGTAACGTCATCTGGTAAAACTGAAATCTACGTTAAACTGATAGAAGCGCAATTAAAAGCTAAAAAGCAAGTCTTGTATTTATTGCCAGAAATTGCATTGACCACACAATTGGTAGAGCGCTTACAAAATTATTTTGGAGAGCAAGTTGCCGTATTTCACAGTAAATACTCATCTCATGAACGTGTTGAGGTTTGGAACAATGTACTCAATAATTTACCAAAAGCACAAGTTGTTTTAGGTGCGCGATCTTCGGTATTATTGCCATTTAAAAATCTAGGTTTAATTATTATTGATGAAGAGCATGAATCTTCATACAAACAGTTTGATCCAGCGCCAAGATATCATGCGAGAGATACAGCCATTATGTTGGCTAGTATTTTTAAAAGTAAAACGCTGTTAGGATCTGCAACTCCTAGTTTAGAGAGTTATTACAATGCGCAACAAGGTAAGTATGGATTGGTAGAACTCAATCATCGTTATAATAATGTGATGATGCCAGATATTGAATTGGTAGATATCAAAGACAAGCAAAAGCGTAAGCGCATGCAAGGTCATTTTAGTGATCGCTTGATTGAAGAAATAAAAGAAACTTTAGAGCTAGGGTTTCAGGTGATCCTATTTCAAAATAGAAGAGGGTTTTCTCCTATTATAGAATGTAATTCTTGTGGTCACGCACCTCAATGTCCTAATTGTGATGTGAGTTTGACATTTCATCAATATAGAAATCAACTGAGATGTCATTATTGTGGTTATAACTCTGTGATGCCAAAAAGCTGTGATGCTTGTGGTAGTGTAGAATTAGATAGTAAAGGTTTTGGTACCGAGCAAGTAGAGCAGGAGGCAAAATTGTTGTTTCCAGATCATACAGTTGGTCGTATGGATTTAGATACCACACGTGGAAAATATGGCTATGAAAAAATTATTACTGCTTTAGAGCAAGGTGAAATTGATATTTTGGTTGGTACTCAAATGCTTACCAAAGGATTAGATTTTAGAAATGTGAAGCTTGTTGGGATTATGAATGCAGATAATATGCTCAATTTTCCAGATTTTAGAGCACATGAACGTAGTTATCAATTAATGGCTCAGGTGTCTGGTAGGGCAGGACGTACTGAAGAGCGTGGTAAGGTATTGATACAAACTTATAATCCTTATCATAAAATTTTACAACAAGTATCTACAAATAGTTATTTTGAAATGTTTGAAGAACAGCTTTCTGAACGCCATGCATTTAAATATCCGCCAGTGTTTAGAATGATAAAAATAACATTAAAACACAAGGACTATCAAAAGGTTGATGTAGGAGCAGATTGGTATGCGAGATCCTTAAGAACCGTTTTTAATCAACATGTTTTAGGCCCAGAGTTTCCGCCTGTTGCTAGAATTAGAAATCAATATTTAAAGCATATTTTGGTGAAAATACCTCAGAAACAATCGTTAGGTAGAACTAAAGAAGCTATTATGAAAATTAATACAAGTTTTTTGAGTGTTAAAGATTTTAGACCTATTCGGGTTATTTTAAATGTGGATAATTATTAGTGAAATTAGCATTTATAAGCTTCAAGCGAATTAAATAGTGATGGTTGTACTAATCCCGTTTTTAGAACAGGACCTCATTATTAAAGTAAAAAAATTAAGAAATGAAACCTGCAGTAATATCAATAATACTTGCTCTATTAGGAATAGGATTTGTTTTATATCTTAATTATGAACTTGCAGAATTATTTCAATCAGAGTTACATAATAATCTGCACAATGAAAATGAACTTAATCCAAGCATTTTTATAATTGGAACTTTAAATAAAGTGGTTACAGTTTTGATTGGAGTAATAGCAATTGTATTTGGAATTAAATCTGTAAATCAAAAAAATAGATTAGGACTAATTGGAGTAATACTTTCATTAATATTAATGGTATTAACTTTTATACCTATATGGCACTATATGGTGTCTTCAACGTGAGCATTTCATATTAATTTCATGAATTATAAACGTGATTTTTTTTACAGCCAATTTCCGTAGAAATCACATTTCTGTAGAAAAATAAATCTAAAAAAAAGTTTAAAATAACAAAAATCCCACTGAGCGGTGGGATTTTAGAGTCAAATGTTAGTTGTTATTTAGGGCTATTAAGATTGAAATGTAATGTTATTTCATTCTTAAATATTGTTTAACGCATCAACTAATTGGGTTTTCTTATTTCTACTCAATGGTATTTCATAAGCGCCAACTTCTACGTTTTTACTGTTAAATCTATCGACCTTATCAAGGTTTACGATATAGGATTTATGAATTCTTAAAAATTTACCTTCTGGTAATTCGTGTTCAAAAGCTTTCATTGTAGATAAAACGACTAAGCTATTTTCTTCGGTTACTAATTTTACATAGTCACCAAGAGCTTCAATCCATTTTATATCTTTTATGTAAACTTTACGTTTTTTCAGATTACTTTTGACGAAAATATGTTCTCCATCAGTTTCATTGAAATCTAGCTTTAATTTATGTTGCTCGAGGGCTTTTTCTACAGACGTATTAAAACGTTCCCTAGTGATAGGTTTTTGTAGGTAGTCAGTTGCATCATAGTTAAAAGCTTTAAATGCGTATTCAGTTTTACCTGTAACGAAAATAATTTGGGGTTTGTTGTTGAGTACGTCGAGCAGCTCGAAACCGTTGAGTACAGGCATCTCAATATCTAAGAAGATTAAATCTACTTTATGAGTATTAAGTCCGTTTTTGGTTTCTAATGCGCTACTGTATTCTGCTATAAGGTTAAGTGAGCTATGATTCTCAATTAACTTTACAATGGATAACCGTTGAATCGCAGAATCATCAACTACTACACAGTTTAAAGTCATAACATTATTGTATTTTAGGTTAAGATATCGACAATAGTACAAAAAATTCGGTTAAAAACCAAAAAACATCGGTAAACCGTAAATTTTAACAAAACATTAAGACATCATATTCTTCTAAAATTTAATGTACAAAAACGTTGCCAGAATTAGAAATAATAGTTATTTTTGCACTCATTTTTAACACAAATAAATAGATTTTTATGAATCATTATGAAACTGTTTTCATTTTAAATCCCGTTTTATCTGATGACCAGATAAAGGAGACAGTACAGAAATACGAAGAATTTCTTACGTCTAGAGGAGCAAAGATGGTAGCCAAAGAAGATTGGGGCTTAAAAAAATTAGCTTACCCAATTCAAAACAAAAAAAGTGGATTTTACCACTTATTTGAGTACACTGTTGATGGAGAACACATCAATCCATTAGAAGTAGAGTTTAGACGTGATGAGCGTTTTATGCGTTACTTAACAGTAAGCTTAGACAAGCACGCAATTGCTTGGGCAGAGAAAAGAAGAATTAGAGATAAACAAAAAGCGTAATTATGTCTTCAATAGAACAACAAGCAAAAGGAAAAAAAGATGGTGAGATTAGATATCTTACACCGTTAAATATTGACACGAGCAAAACGAAGAAATACTGTCGTTTTAAAAAATCTGGAATCAAGTATGTTGATTACAAAGATGCAGATTGGTTATTAGGGTTCGTAAACGAACAAGGTAAAATTTTACCAAGACGTTTAACAGGAACATCTTTAAAATATCAAAGAAAAGTATCTGTAGCAGTAAAAAGAGCGCGTCACTTAGCGTTAATGCCTTACGTAGCAGATTTATTAAAATAAAATACCAATAACTATGGAACTTATATTAAAACAAGACGTTGATAATTTAGGATTTACAGACGATATTGTAACAGTAAAGAACGGTTATGGTAGAAACTTTTTAATTCCTAATGGACATGCTATCATGGCAACGTCATCTGCTAAAAAAGTATTAGCAGAAACATTAAAGCAAAGAGCTTATAAAGAAAAGTCAATTATTGAAGCAGCTCAAAAAACTGCAGATGCCATCAAAGAATTAGAAATTAAAATTTCTTCTAAAGTTGGAACTGGAGACAAATTATTTGGATCTGTAAATAATATTGATTTAGCTAACGAATTACAAAAAGCTGGTCACGAGATAGACAAGAAGTTTATCACTATCGCTGGTGGAACTGTAAAACGTTTAGGTAAATATGATTCTGTTGTAAGATTACACAGAGCAGTATCAGTAGATTTAGAATTTGAAGTTGTAGCACAAGCTTAAACTTTAAATACATTATACATAAAGCCTCAACTTTTTAGTTGAGGCTTTTTTATAAATTTTAATTACCATTTATATTACACACCTATTTCCGTAGTCTCGGAAATGAAAATAACATTGTCGATGAAATATTCAAGACTCACCAAAGAACAGTTTGAAGAATTACACCAAGAATTTATCAATTTTTTAGCAACTCAAACCATTACTGTTGAAGAGTGGAATGATATTAAAGCTAATAAACCTGAAGTTGCCGAACAAGAATTAGACGTATTTAGCGATTTAATTTGGCAAGGTGTATTGTCTAAAGTTAATTATTTAGAACACATTTCTCCACAACAAATGCATTTATTTCACTGTACTGAAAAACAAATGCGTTTAATTGCTCTAAAAATTAAAAACCCTGAGATTGATATTACAACCAAAGAGGGCTATACTTGGTTTAAAGATAATTTACTTTCTGATGATGTTGAAATGTTCACAGCAGTTAAAGATTATTCTGAAGATAAAGGACAAGATAAATTTAAATTAATTCAAGAAGGTGCAAATATCACTAAAGGTGAATTATATAACTACTTTGAGAATTTAGTAGGATAGTATTAAATAGACTATCAAAATTTACGATGTCATTTAGAGTTTAGCTAAGGTTCTTTGATTTCATACAAAGACTCTTTAGCTGTGCCTCCTTATGAATGTACTTCGGTGTGCTAGTAAGTGATTATATTACAGGAACGTACAAATCTACAATGCACTTTTTTTCAGGATGTGTGTTAAAATCATTATGGTAGATTTCAAAAGCTGGCTCGTCTCGCATCTTGTAACCATGAGTGTTCATATACATGAAAATTTCAGTCCAAACGCGTTCAAATTCATCTATATTGATTTCGTGATGTGCAATAATATGTAGCCCTTTATCTATGGTTCCTAAAGACATTTCGGTATCAGTTTTCATGGGTTTGTCAACTAATAAACAAGCGCGCATTCTTACTTTATTTGGAGCAGTGATTTTAAAACTATCATAATAAATAGTTGCCATTTTATAACCTGAATTGCGAAGTAAACCTTTTGGTCCAGCCCATTCTAAAACGTTTTGAAATGTAGATGATAAATTTTGTACACCAATGCAAGAGGTGCCAATAGTATAAATGGTGTTTATAGAGGTTACTTCAATGTTGGATTGCATTTGTATCGTGTTTTGATTAGCATCACAAACATACGCTTCAAAATGAGTATTTGCTTGTCCAATCTTGCTTTTTGTTTGTCTGATCTTGCTATAGATGCCTTTTCCACGTTTTTTAAATTCACTCGGACTTACACCATAAAACTTCTTAAAAGCTCTCGTAAACGATGAGTTACTTGTAAATCCATATTGCATCGATAATTCTGAAATGGAGACGGCTTTTTTCCGAAGTAAAATTGCAGAGGCTTTTTCTACACGTTTTCTAACAATATATTGATTAAGCGTTTCATTAGTATATGCTTTAAATATACGATGGAAATGATAAGGCGAGTAATGTGCAACTTTTGATACCTTATCTAGTGATACATCATTCTCTAAGTTTTGCTCGATGTAATCTAGGGCTTTGTTTATACTTTTAGCATGATCTTGATCACGATTACTCATGTCTCAACGACTCTACAGGATCTAACTTGGCAGCTTTAATAGCTGGATATGAACCAGAAACAACAGCAACCAAAAATGTTATAATACTGGCAGCAATCATGGCAGACCAAGGGATCACAAAGTTAAAATCTACAATTGCTGCAAAACCAAAACCTAAAAGTATCCCTAAAATAATGCCAAGTAATCCACCTAGTTGCCCTATAATAATCGTTTCTATAAAAAATTGAAATGCAATCGTCCCACTTTTAGCACCTAAAGCTTTTCTAACACCAATTTCTCGGGTACGCTCAGAAACTGAAACTAACATCATATTAAACAAGGCTATGGTAGAACCAAAAATGGTAATAATGCTTATAACCCAAGCAGCCGAAGATAAATACCCTGTAATTTCACCAATACGATTAATTAAATCGTCACTACGCTCAATACCAAAATTGTTCTCTTCAATAGGATTTAAACCTCTAATGTTTCTAAATAATACAATGGCTTCATCTTGAGCACCTTCAAGCATATCTTTTTTGTCGGTCTTTATGCTCAAACTATAATTTATATTAGCATTTGTGTAAATTGTTCTTGCTTTTTGAAGTGGCATCAACACTCTTAAATCTTGATTATTTCCAAACGTAGAACCCTTTTCTTTAAGAACTCCAACCACTTTAAATTTTGCACCTCTAATGCTAATGGTTTGGTTTATCGGGTTGACATCTGCTAGTAAAGCTTTTTGTAAATCACTACCAATTACACAAACGCTATTACTGTTTTTAATATCAAAATAATTTAGAGCACGACCTGTAGCAACTTCGAGTCCAGAATTTGGAATAAAATTTTCATTAACACCAAACACCTGTACTTCTGGATCGGTTTTTTCATTTTCATATTTCACTTCTGCCGTTCGTGTACCTTGAAATGATAACGACGTACTCGTAAACGGAAACTTATAATCTTCTTCAAACTCCTTTACTTGCCTATAATTTATAATCGGGTTTATTTTTTGATCATCGTTAGAACGGCGTTGGGTAGTAAAATCGTAGCGTTGTATATTAAATGTATTGGCTCCCATTGACGAGAAATCGCTAGAAATGGTGTTTTCAAGGGCAGACACTGCGCTCAAAATACCTACTAATGCCGTAATCCCAATAGCAATAATTAAAATGGTAAGTATGGTTCGAAGCAATTGACCTCTAATAGAATCAAAAGCAATACGGATATTTTCTTTAACTAATGAAAACATATAGATTGTTAATATGGGTTGTGTTTTTTAATAAGACTACCAAACACGCATAAAGTTACTATAAAATTGAATTATCTTCTGCTTGCGTCTAAAAAATATAATATTTTTGTGAAGAATAATGATTAATCACTTGTCTATTTTGTTTTCTTCGGAAATTTTAAATGGCAACCTAAATAGAGATTACCGCTTTAGCGGGAAGATAATATGGCACAAAAACCAAGCATCCCAAAAGGAACCAGAGATTTTAATCCGCAAGAAGTCGCAAAACGAAACTATATTTTTAATACCATACGTTCTCAGTTTGAAACCTTTGGTTTTCAACCTATAGAAACACCTAGTTTTGAAAATTCAGATACCTTGATGGGAAAATATGGAGAAGAAGGTGATCGATTGATTTTTAAGATTTTGAATAGTGGTGACTTTTTAAATAAGGTAAGTGACGATTTGTATGCTGCAAAAGATGCAACTAAAATTACACCTAGAATTTCTGAAAAAGCTCTTCGTTACGATCTAACTGTGCCATTTGCACGTTACGTTGTGCAACATCAAAACGAGATTGATTTTCCTTTTAAGCGTTATCAAATACAACCCGTTTGGAGGGCAGATCGTCCACAAAAAGGTCGTTTTAGAGAATTTTACCAATGTGATGCAGATGTTGTTGGGAGCAATTCTCTATGGCAAGAAGTAGAATTTGTACAGTTGTATGATGCTGTATTTAGTGCTTTAAAATTAGAAGGTGTTACTATTAAAATAAATAATCGTAAAATACTATCTGGTATTGCAGAGGTTATTGGTGCTCAAGATAAGCTTATCGATTTTACTGTGGCTTTAGATAAGTTAGATAAAATAGGAGAGGAGAAGGTTAAAGACGAAATGCGTAGTAAGGGCATTTCTGAAGAAGGGATTACCAAACTTCAACCTTTATTTACTTTAAAAGGTGATTTTGGAAATCAAATAGAAGAATTAAAAACGATTCTCAATACTTCCGAAGAAGGAAAAAAAGGAATTGAAGAATTAGAATTTATAAATAAAGGGATTGCAACTTTAGGTTTAAAAACTGCAACATTGCAATTGGATGTAACGCTTGCTCGCGGACTTAATTATTACACAGGTGCCATTTTTGAAGTTGCTGCTCCCGAGGGTGTAAAAATGGGATCCATTGGTGGAGGTGGTCGTTATGATGATTTAACCGGAATCTTTGGTCTTAAAGATATGAGTGGCGTAGGAATTAGTTTTGGTTTAGATCGTATTGCATTGGTGTTAGAAGATTTAGGTTTGTTTCCAGAAACGATTACCAATACAGTAAAAGTGCTCTTTATAAATTTTGGAGCAGACGAAGCTATGGCCAGCATGAAAGCTATAAAAGCTTTGAGAGAACAAGGTGTAAGTGCTGAGTTGTTTCCTGATAATAAGAAAACAATTAAACAGTTTAATTATGCAAATAAGCGCCAAATACCATATGTTGTTTTGTTAGGAGCAACTGAAATGGCAAATCATACATTTACGTTAAAAAATATGCAAAGTGGAGATCAACACGAATTGAGTTTAGATGATTTGATTGTGAAATTGACATAGTATTCTAGTTTAAAATTTCCGTAGAGAGAACCTATTTTAAGAATATACAATAAAGAGAAAAGCCTCATTCCAATTAAGGATTGAGGCTTTCTCTAGTTAAGATTAGAGTAGATTTGGGATCTCTTCTAATTTACTTGACTAAAACTTTCTTGGATAGTAAACCGCTTAAAGTGTCTATCTTCAGAATGTAAGTTCCAGTGCTAAGATTCTTAACCTGATATTCAGAATAGTCCAGTTCTGAAATGTCTTCAATTTTTGCTACTTCTTGTCCGATGATATTAAATAATGTAATAGACCTTACATCAATAAAATTTGGATTGTATAATGCTATGCTTTGAGATTCTAAATTATAGAAAACATCAATTGTATTTAATTTTGTTTCGTCAATACTAAGTGTATCTGCGTGTGCGTTTCTAAAGGTTAATTCAAACCTATCTAAATATTCTCCTGCAGTTAAGACAAACTCAAAGTCACTTGCTCTAAGGTCATGATACGTATCGTTTTCTATATCATGAATATAAATTTCAATTGTATCTGGTACATTTTCTAGAGCATCGATAGTAATTGTATTTAAACCATCATTTATAGTTTTAATACCTAAAGGATATACCGTTTCAGGCTCTACTTCATTACTACCTTGAATGGTAAACTTTTCGTCATTAATTAGCCAATATAAGTCATCCATTTGATCATCATAGATTTTAGCATCATAAGCCCAATCATAATCCATTGTAGTTGCATCGTCAATTGTTAATAATAATTGTCTATGTATGGTATTAATAGAGTTGAAACCAATTCTAAATTTCATACGGTCATCAATAATTTCATTATTATCACTTGCATTAGCGCTTGATTCAGAACTTCTAACAAAGACTGAATTATCTGCACCAGTTGACTTTTCAATTTTATAGTCACGTTGACCGTTATTAAAGTTGATGTTACCGGTAGTTTCACCTACAACAAAGAATCCTTGACTCACAGGAATATATCTTCCTGGGATTTTAGTTGGAGTACCGCCTGTACCAACATTTGGATCATTTGTTCCTAATGAAGGAGCTGCAACACCACCTGAGAAGTTATACGTTGCATAACCACCTTGATAACTTTGTAGGTTATGATTTCCTCCTCCCCAATGTTCCCAATAGTAAAGCGTACCACTAATTAAAGGGTTAGCGCCAGCACCTGAAATAGTAGGTCCATTATCTGTAATAAATTGATTTGCATCTATGGCAGATGGGTAAGGGTTACCAACAAGGTAATCATTTCCTGCATTAAGTGTTAAGTTGATATTACCGTTATTAGGCTTACCTAAGAATACATAATTTTGATCATCTGAAATAGCGCCAGATCCAGGTCCTTTCATCGTAAATCCTTCACCTGCTAAAATATTACCATTTTGTCTTACATGTTGCCATGCAGAATAATCGCCATCTGCTTGATTGGCAAATTTCCAAATCCAATAATCGGCAATAGTAATTGTTGCTCCATCAGAACCATCGTAACCAGAGTTACTAAAGTTAATTGGATTAGTACCATCATACATGACATCAGACACAGAAAAAGAGTTGTTGATAGTGGTTGTATTTGTTTGTCCTACTGGAGACGACCAGTAGTTGTATGTGTAAACATCTGCAGTGCCTTGTTGGTCTTTTTCTAGAGAACCAGAAGATGTTGGATCTAATTCACTACCCATACCTTGAATAAGTTGTGACTGACCTTCTAGATCAATTTTACCATCAAGTTTTAAGTAATGAGAAACAGTTAATCCATTTCCTGCAGTTGCCACTTCATTATCTCCATCTACTGTTAATTCACCAGCGTCAACATAAAGACCTAATACTTGTCTTTCTCTTCCAACTATATCTTCTGTTGCAATCTTCACATTATGACCTATTCGCACTATATTCCAGTCAATTGGTATGGAGCTGTTTACTATAGATGGTTGGTTAGGGATAGGTTGAATATCACCATTTAACCATGTGCTATGAGTTGACCAATCTCCTCCTCCTCGAGAAATATAAGGTAAAGGAGCTGTTTGTCTATCAACCGTTTTAAGGTTTCTTAAAGCACCTTGATTTCCATTTCCTGAAGCATCTTCAGTATTAGTATATGTATAGATTGACATTGGGTAATAACCTGCCAATTTTGTCCAAGGCACTGTAGCTACATCGTTTTTTGTAATTGTAGTTGGTAAAATTTTACCAGCCACAAAATTAGAGTTGTCTTCAATCTCTTGATTCATGATAAACCTTAACTGGGTAGGAGTTAGAGCTGTATCCCAAACTCTTACTTCGTCAATATTACCTCTAAAATGTTGAGTAGGAGCATTCTTTCCTGCTGCTGCAATAAAGAATGAATCATCGGTTTGCACTGGAGCTGATCTATTTGCTGAAGCATCTTCAACACCATCAATATAAAGTTTTACAGTTGTACCGTTATAAATAGCTGAAACATGGTGCCATTCATTATCTGGTATAGCAGTAGAAGAAGATAGTGTTCTGTTATTTGGATTTTTCCATGAAATATTAATTCTATTATTATTTAAGATTCTAAAGTCGTATCCTGTAGAGAATGAGGTATTTCTTTTAGAAACTATAGATTTAGTTCCGCTATCTGCTGCATCCCTTTTTATCCATGCTGAAATAGTAAAACCAGAAGGGTTTAGGTTTAATGCATCTTCCATATCAACGTAATCATTACTACCATTGAAATATAAAGATCGCACTACTTCTATTCTTGGAGCATATCCAAAAGTGATATATTTTGTTCCGTCAAAATCATAATCAGTTTCTAAATTACCATTACCATCTGAAGTCATTATTCTATAATCTGCTGTAGGATCAAACACACCTGTACTAGAGATAAACATATAGAAGTTACCAGGAGGTATAATATTTCTAATAGCACTTTGAGGTAATCTTACTTTAGCCGATGAGACATCTCCTCCAGATTCTACAACTTTCCAAACACGTTGCATTGCTGTAAAAGATACATCAGTAGTTAAAGCAGGTGTAATGTCTTCACTCATATTTACTGTAATTACCGTCGCTGCTAAATTCAAATCTGCGCCATTATTACCCCAAACTAAGAACTCTCTATCATTAAATGTAGCAGGTTCATTAGATAAGTGTTGACTGTTAGTGTCGTAAATATCATTTAAACCGATGGTTAAAAATCCGCTAGTTGGTCCCATGCCATCTGTTTCTAAGTTTTGACTTTTTGATTGTTTTTGATTTAAGACAGAAGCATCATCACGACCAATACCAGCAATATCATAATTGTATGAAGTACTTGAGCTGGCATCCCAAATAACATCTCCTTTAGAGTCTAAATAGTCTACATCATTTTGTCTATGGTTACTATGATCGTAACTTGTTCCAGAACTTTGTAATGTTACACCATATTTAAGTGCTAAATAACTTTGTATTTTTTGTTGATTTATTGCAGAGTTTGGAGATGAATAAGAAATCACTTCGGCAATCATGCCATTCATTTGAGATGACGTTCTACCTGCAATACCACTTCGACCTGTTCCTACTAAGAAAGATAAGTTATTAAATTCACTAAAATTTAAACTTGTACCATCTCCAGCTACACCAGTTCTATTGTCAACACGTTTACCATTTTTATAAATTTCAGACAATGTACCCGAAGTATTTGTTTTTACATTTACAATGGTTGGGTGGTTTCGATAACTAGCAGATGATGATGTAAAACTTCTACCGTATGAATCTGCATCAGGAGGTCCAGACAATGGATATGAATCTATGTTATGAGATAAAACCTCATTATCATATCTAGAAGATACACTACCTAAACCTAAACCTGTTGGGTCTTCGTGAAATGCTATATCTGAAAATCGTCCACCAATAGCAAACTGTCTTCCTGGTGAATAATTTCCTGTATTTGTATCGATAACGTCATCACAATGAAACACTACAAAGTAATCTTGAGAAAAGAAGCCTCCTTTACCATTCATGTATTCAACATTGCTATTGTCAAAATCTGCAACCGGATTAAAGTTAATATTTCTAGTTGCATTATCTCTATATGTAGGAGCCATAGACGAGGCTGCACTAGCATCTTCTTTATCTAAATCACTAGTGTAAGCTTGATCTTCCCACTCAGTTAATGGGTTTCCATCTATAGCTGTAACACCTTCATTCATTTTTAACCAAAGTCTCAAATTGCTAGATTGGTTAGCAGGAGCAACAGACGCACTTCCTAATGGAGATATTGGATCTGCTTCTATTCTGAAATTGTCAAAAGCAACACCATCATTGACACCTGAACCGTTAGTTCTAAACTGAAGTCTAAATCTTACGTTACTTTGATTAGAAAACAAAGCGTCATTAAGATCAATTCTGGTATTATTAAATTGATTATGAGGATTAAATGATGGTGATTGTGTATGTGTATCTCCATTCCAAGCATCATCACCGAGTGCAGATGCATAACTTTCATACCAATTTGTTCCATCACCAGTTGCCCCAAGTGTTGTCCATGTTCCGCCAGCAACAGAATATTGAATGATCATACCATCACGATCGTTTTCTGTTTTACACTTTACATCTAATGTTAATTGTAGGTTATATAAACCAGATAGATTTATTACTGGACTTTGAATTATAATGTTTGTATTGTTATTGTAGTTATCAAAATTATTATTTCTCCAAAAGCTTCCTTCTCCTAATTCATTAGTAGGAAAATTATTGGTCCAAACCCACGAGTCATTTGTTGTTGTTGTATTCGACCAACCACCATTTGTTCTATCAAAATCCTCGTAATATGCCGTGTAAGATGGAGGACCTGTTATACCGGTACCTTGGATATTAAAATTATAAGGGTTTTCATTAGAATCATTATTTACAATACTAACAGATGCATTTCTTAATCCAACACCACTTGGATCAAATGTAATATCAAATGTTGTACTGCTAGAAGATCCAACGGTTCCTGCAGGAGTAGAGGTAACCGCAAAATCTGCTGCATTTGCTCCTGTAATATTTATAGTACCTACTGTTAGGTTAGAAGATCCTGAATTTTGAATTGTAAACGTATTTACATTGGTTCCACTAACGGTATTTACACTACCAAAATTTGTATCGTCAGTTGCTGAAGGTGTTGTATCACCATCAACAATGGTAGTTAAATTTCCTTGAATATTTATTTCAGGGAATGGTGTATATCCATTTCCTTGAATGTTAAAATTATAAGGATCTTCATTGACATCATCATTTGCAATGCTTACTGTAGCTGTTCTTAGTCCAGCTGCACTTGGTGCAAATGTAATCTCAAAACTAGTACTGTTTCCGCTAGTAATAGAACTATTAGGAGTTGAGGTAACAGTAAAATCTCCAGCATGTATACCTGAAATAACTACATATGGTGAGGTACCTGTTAGATTTAAATTTGATGTTCCTGTATTTTGTATTGTAAACGTATGGGATTCTGAACCAAATAGAGTAGAAACTGTACCAAAATCTGTGTCATCAATAACACTTGGAGTTGCATCTCCATCTACAATTGTAGTGCTATTACCAAGAACATTTATTTCGGGACCAACAACTTCAATATTAGTTATTGATATGTCATCAATGGCCATATCGCCTCTGTAATCTCCAGCGGTTTCACCTCTAAAACGTAATTTAACGGATTGTCCAACATACGAACTTAGGTTAACATTTTCGAGCTCCCATGCTTGTCCACTACTAGTTTGAACTTCTCCTGCTGTTTGTGACCATAATACTGTTGGATAAGAATAACCTCCATTTGTACTGATTTCAAGAAACAAATCTCCCATGCCAGCTCCATACATATGATAATAAAATGAAAATAGTGCATAAGTTTCAGACGTTAGATCAAAACACGGACTCTCTAATACAAACGAATCGTTAAAAATTGGATCACTAGCTTCTGTAAATACATACCATGATCCTCCATTTGCTCCAGATGGTCCTGTTCCAAAAGATGGTGTTCCGCCATTCTGTCTAGTCCAATTTTGATCGTCATATGTAGCTTGAGTCCAAGTACCTAGGCCAGATTCAAAACTTTCATTATAAGGAAATGTACCAACCGTACTTGAGCAACCTGAATCACCTGTACCTTGAATATTAAAATTATAAGGATTTTCATTACTATCATTGTTAACAATACTTACGGCAGCTGTTCTAATTCCAGCACCACTTGGATCAAACGTAATGTCAAATGATGTGTTTCCAGATGCTGCTACTGTTGCAGCTGGAGAACTAGTTATTGTAAAATCGCCAGCATGTGCACCAGAAATAGTTATTGTTCCTACCGTAAGTGACGAAGTACCTGTATTTTGAATTGTAAATGTATTTACGTTTGTTTCTGCAAAAATATTTATTAATCCAAAATCAGTATCATCTATAGCTGCAGGTGTTGTGTCACCATCTGTTATTGTATTTCCATTTCCTCGAATATTAATTTCTGGCAATGGAGTAAACCCTGTACCTTGGATATTAAAATTGTAAGGATTTTCATCAGAATCTCCATTAACAATAGTAACATTGGCATTTCTTTGGCCATCAGCAGAAGGATTAAATGTAATTACAAAAGTCGTATTACTTGATGAAGCTACTGTTGTCGCAGGTAAAGTTGTTACCGTAAAATCTGATGCATTAGCTCCTCCAATTGTTATTGCTCCAACGGCTAAAGTTGCAGTACCAGTATTTTGTATAGTAAATGTATTTGGATTAGTTCCTCCAGTTGTATTGACATTGCCAAAGTCGGTGTCGTCAGTTACTGAAGGTGTAGTATCACCATCTACTATGTTTACTGCATTGCCTTGTACATTTATTTCAGGAGTTGGTGTTCCATTAATAATATTAATTGTATAATCTTCAACTTCCCCATCATATCCAGTATCGCAGCTTTCTGGGTTAATATTGTATCTTGTAGCGACTCTCATTCTGGTAGAGCCTAATGTTGAAGTAACAGGTATCGTAATAGGTAATGCCGTCATTGGGCCATCAACATTTGTGTCTCCAAAATCATATTCTTCACCGAAATCATCAAAATCTAAATCTTGATTCCAATCAATCCAAGCTTTAGTATGGAGATTATATCCACCATCTGTATCTACACTAACAGACAAATTATGTGTTGTGCCTTGTGCTACTGTTGTAGATATTCCAGTAAAATCTTCATAGCCATTATCTTTAGGTGATCCGTCAGAATTATTAATTGTATTAAAAGTAACATTTGTTATACCTGTATTAAATGCTGTATTACCTTCTGATTCACAATAGGTAGGAGCAACTAATTCTATATTATCAAAAAAGAAATACTCATCATTATCATTTGCGTTACTTGAAAATCTAATTCGAGAATTAGATGCAAATGTATGAGTGGCAGAATCTATAGTGTATTCTAAATTGTAACTTCCACCCCAATTTCCAGTAAAATGAGTTCCTCTCACAAAAGTCATGACTGTAACCCAAGTGCTACCATCATAAAATTTTAAATCGAAACTCTCTCCATAATCTGTACCATATCTTTTTCCGCAGAATGAAACAGTAACCGCCGAATAAGGTGTAAGATCATATCCAGGAGAGGTCATTTCATTTCTATCATACTCATTGTCTTTACTGTAAATAGAATATGATCCACTACATGTCCAAGCACTATTATTGAATAGTCCAGAATCATTTCCATTACTGGTCCAACCCTCAAGATTACCAGCATCAAAATTGTGTGACGCAATTGTGGTTTGTGAAAATAAAATGTTTGATAAAAATAGTATGCTAAATACTATAGCATACTTTCTAATTGAAAGTGTGAGAAATCTCATAAGCGGTTAAATTTAAGTTTGGGACTAATAAATTATGGGACAAATATAATATTGAACTCTGTGAAATGCAAATAAATTCGATGAAATGCACTCTTAATTTTGTAAGTATATGATAATGAGGTATTTGTGTTTTTGAAGTGTTTTTGTTTATTTGAGATTAAGGATGTATTATATTTTATATAGGTGCAAAAAAAAAGCTGGATTATTGAATCTAGCTTTTTTTATAGTTTACAAATTGAATATTAGTGTTTTACTAATTTTTTAAAAATAATTATACTGTTTGCTGTATTAGAAATTTTTATAAAGTAAGGTGCGACTTCTAATTCATCAAGTTCTTTAATAAGTATAGAGCCATTAATGCTTTGAGTTCTTTTTGTATAAACGACTCTTCCGTTAAGATCAAAAATATTAATTGTGAATTCACTGTTATTATGATTTAGAGGAAGGTTGATTTTTATTTCAGAATGAAATGGATTCGGTAGAATACTAATATCTGAACTACTTAAATCGTTTGTGCCTAAAGTGTTATCGTTACTTGGGTCGCAATCTTCATCGATACCATTTCCTGGAATTTCTGTAGCATCTGGGTTAATTGAGATATTTGTGTCATCACAATCTGTATTGTCAATGACATACCCTGTTGGTTGCGTACAATCAACAATTGAATTTTCAGGATCTCCAAAACCATCAGTATCAGAATCGGCATAATAGGTGATTCCTGATCCATTATTTGTAATATTCCATGTACATGTTTCTGTATCAAAAGTGGCAGTTTCATAACACTCAGTAGATGGTTCAGGATTTTGCGTGCCAATGTTTTCCCATGTACAAGTACCATTATTATATTGGTAAACATCCCAACAGTTAACTGCTTCAGGTTCATCTTGACTTGATATAGTCACTGTTGCAACACAAGTATCCGTTTGGTTATTTTGATCTGTAACCGTTAGAGTGACATCAACAGGAGTGCCTATGTTTGAGCAGTTAAAAGTATTGATATCTATGGCGTAGTTGGTAATAGCAACATCATCTGT
>NZ_JXJO01000033.1 GCF_000826655.1 Psychroserpens damuponensis | reverse complement strand
GCTGAATTATCATTCTTTTTTCATGCCTTTGGTGAAGATATGGGAACATTAAATGTAGGTATTGCAAATGATGCAGCAGGACCATTCACAAACCTATTTAGTTGGGTTGGCGATTTGCAACTCACAGAGGATGAGGCTTGGGTACCAGTTGGTATTAATTTAGATGCTTATTTAGGTCAAGTAATCTATTTAGAATTCAGTTATGGTGGTGCAGGAACAGGTTTTGAAGGTGATATGTCAATAGATTTTATTAGAGTAGAATCATGTGGAGATTTTTGTATTGCACCAAGTGGTATTACAGTAGCTAATATAACAGGAACTACAGCAGATATAAGTTGGACCGCAAATAATGGAGAAACATCATGGGAATACGTTGTTGTTCCTGTAGGATCTGGAGAGCCAACAGGAGCTGGTATAACAGTAAATACACCATCAGCAAGTAT
>NZ_JXJO01000032.1 GCF_000826655.1 Psychroserpens damuponensis | reverse complement strand
ATACACCATCAGCAAGTATCACAGGTTTAGACTTTGAAACAGAATATGAAGTTTGGGTAAGAGCAGATTGTGGTGGTGGAACATTCAGTGTTTGGTCAGGTCCAGTTAATTTTACAACAACTATTCAGTCAAATTATAGTATAGATTGTTCACTAGCTCCAACTCAAATAACCTATTGTTATGATAATAATGATTTAAATACTTGGACATTTGTATCTACAGATGGAAGTCCGCTTCGATTAACATTCAATGCTGGAGGTATTGAATCTTGTTGCGATGATATATTAGTGTATGATGGTGCAGACAATACAGCACCACTTTTATATCAAGGAAACAACGGAGGTGATCTTTCTGGTTTAGAGTTTAACTCTACAGGAGATACTTTATTTATGGAAATTGATTCTGACGGCTCAGTTAGCTGTGCATCGGGAGGTACGTGTTGTACTACACAATGGGATTTTAGTGTGGCTTGCGCAACATGTACACAGCCTGCAGCTAACTATACAGTAGATTCTAATTGTTTAGTTGGACCTGAGTTTTTTGTGGATGTTGACTTAACAGATTTAGGTTCTGCTTCTTCTGTAACAATAAGTGATGATCAAGGAAGTCCTACTCAAACTGTAAATACTTTACAGGTAGTAACATTTGGACCATATCCAAATAATACACCAGTAATAATTACGGTTGCTAATGATGACGATGCCAACTGTACAATAACGAGTTCTGCATTAAATCAAGAATATTGTACTGAAAACCTAGTAGATTGTTCAGTTGGACCTGTTAACGGATTTCTCTGTTACGGAAATGATGATTCTGAAATATTTACTTATACGAGCTCAGATGGATCTCTATTAAACCTAACCATAAATACAGGAGAAATTGAAGGTGCACCTTTTGATTTCCTAGTAATTGTAGATGGTAATGGTACAGAATTATATAATGGTGAAGGTAATAATGGTATATTAGATGGCATATTTGTTCAATCTTTAACCGATACCATTACGATACAAGTGACTTCAGATGGATCTGTAAGTTGTGATTCAGGTAGTTTCTGTTGTTCAGACGGTATTGATTTTACAGTGGCTTGTGCTACATGTATTAATCCAGCAGCAACATATCAAGTTGTCGATGATTGTGAGAATGGAGACCAATTTTTAATTGATGTAAATGTCACAAGTTTAGGTGACGGGACATCATTTACTATATCTAATAACATTGATGCAAATACTGTACCGGTAACGGCTACTGGTATTTACCAAATTGGTCCGTTTCCGTTTTTAGTTGATGTGGTAGTAACAGTAGAAAATAATGATGATATTAATTGTGTTATTAATAGTAACCCAATTCAATTATTAGCTTGCCCTCCAGATAATGATAACCCATGTAACGCAACTATAGCAGTTGTTAATGATGACGCATCATGTGATTTGGTTACAGCAGGTACATTGATCGAAGCAACCGATTCTGGTGTGCCTAACGGAAGTTGTGGTGGAAATCCAGATGATGATGTTTGGTTTCAATTTACAGCATTAAGTGAAGTGCAATTAATCTCTATAGTAAATATTGCTGGAGGTGGCTTTAATACTGACCATGCATTATATAGTGGTGATTGTGATAATTTAGTAGAATTAGAATGTACAGATGGAGAAGCTAGTGTAACACCTCAATTAGTTGTTGGAGACACCTATTATATTAGAGTGTTTTCAGGTGGAAATGATTCTGAGACAACTACATTTGATTTGTGTATCAAAGAAGCACCTACTAATATTATTTGTGAAAACGCAGAGAATTTTTGTGCAGAAGTAGGAGGTGCATTAACAACACCTAATATAATTGGAATTCCTGATCCTACAGATATTGCTTGCTTAGGGTCTGCACCAAATCCAACATGGAATATTATTCAAATTGGAGATCCAGGATTGATTGAAATAGAGATTTCTCAGGTTGATGCTAATGGTGGAGGATTAGATGTTGATTTCGTGCTTTGGGGACCTTTTGCAAGCTTAGATGACGCTTGTGGTGATTTAGATTTTGGTTGTCCAGATCCTAATGATTGCCCTAACAATACAGGAGATCCTAATTTTTATCCCTTCGGAAATATCGTAGATTGTAGTTATTCTTTTGTTTCCGTAGAAAACTTAACAATAGATAATGCTCAAACGGGTGAAATTTATTTGTTATTAGTTACTAATTTTTCTGATGATCCAGGAACAATTTCAATTAGTCAAACTAATGCAGGAGGAGCTACTGATGGTGATATTACTGCAGAAATTGAAGTAGATTTAGGTGCAGATCAAAATTTCTGTGGTTTTCCAGATTTTGAATTAAATGCTGATTCACCATTCGCAGATACTTACGAATGGTATGAGAATGGATTCATAATTCCAGGAGAAACTGGACCAACTCTAACGGTTTCTGAAACTAGTACATATACTGTTATTGCTTATGATGAACAATGTGATTCTCAAGCTCAAGATTCTGTTACAGTTAATTTTGGTCAAGAACCTGTTGCTAATCTTGTAGATGATATTATTACATGTGATGATAATTCTGCAGACGAAATAGAAGATTTTGATTTAGAAATGCAAACTATTGGAGTTTTAGGAACTCAAGCAGCAGCAGATTTTAATGTAACGTATCATCTTACCTTAGCTGAAGCGCAAGCAGATACAGGAGCATTACCATCACCTTATACGAATGTGTCTACTCCGCAAACAATTTACGTTAGAATTGAAGATGCTAATGCAGATTTCTGTTTCGCTACAACGAGTTTTGATTTAATTATATCTGGACCAACACCTACTGCAAATAGTGTGTCAATAGAAGAATGTGACGATGATACAGATGGAATTACTTTATTTGATCTAGCAGCTCATGACGCAAACGTGCTAAATGGTCAAAGTGCAACAGATTTTACTGTTACATACTATGAGTCTGAGACAGATGCCGAAGCAGGAACAGGAGCAATTGATACATCTGTTCTTTATAGTAGTGCATCTCAAACCATATATGTTAGAGTTGAAAGTAATATTGCTTTTGATTGTTATTCAACAACTGCATTTGATTTAGTTGTAAAATCATTACCTAGTACAACGTTTACAACAGATTTTAATTACGAAGTATGTCCTGATGCAACGGTAGCTATCGAAATCACAGCAACTCCTAATAATTATACTGAAAACGAGGTAACCATCAATTGGTATTTTAATGGAGATTTAATTGCAGGAGAACAAAGCTTATCATTACCAGTCATTGAAGCTGGCCTCTATGAAATTGAAGTGATATATAATGATAGTACTCAATGTTCTAGTATTACAGCTCAAAATGTAATAGAATTAGAAACTTGTGTAATACCGGAAGGAATTTCTCCAAATGGAGATGGTATGAATGATACCTTCGACCTAAGTAGTTATGAAGTAAGTAAGTTAGAAATTTTTAATAGAAATGGAACTCTTGTCTATTCAAAGGCTAATTACACCAACGAATGGTATGGTCAAACTAATGATGGAGATGAATTACCAGTAGGAACCTATTTTTATACTATGGAATATAGAGACGGATTTAGAACTGCATGGGTTTATATTCAACGCTCAAATTAAAAACCAATTAATAATAATCTCGATACGAATTCTTGAATTCAACCAAAACAACTAAAACAAACAACTAACAAATGAAAAATTTTTATATCATTATTGTATTGCTCATCGCAACACAGGTGTATGGACAGCAAGATCCACAATACACACAGTACATGTATAATATGAATGTCATCAATCCAGCTTATGCAGGTTCAAAAGAGAACTTGTCTTTTGGCTTGTTGTATCGTACACAATGGACAGGTATTGATGGTGCACCTAAAACGGCAACATTTTTTGGACATGCTCCAGTAGGAGAAAAAGTAGGATTAGGACTATCTGTAATTTCTGACCAAGTAGGTCCTGTAAAAGAGACAAATGCATATGCTGATTTTTCATATACCTTAAAATTAGGTGGTGAACACAACTTGGCTTTTGGTATAAAAGCAGGAGCTACCTTTCACGATATTGGTTTAGCAGATATTGATTTAATAGATCCAAACGACCCATTCTTTCAAAATATAAATACAACCACTCCAAATATTGGTGCAGGATTCTTTTATTACACAGACAAATACTATTTAGCAGGTTCTGTTCCTAATATTTTAAGTTCAGTACATTTAGATGCCAATGGTAATAAAATTGGTTCAGAGGAAGCGCACTACTTTTTTACTGGAGGATATGTATTTGACTTATCAGCCAATACAGAGCTTAAACCATCTTTTATGGTTAAATCAGCATTTGGAGCGCCAACCTCATTTGATGTCAACTTGAATGCACGTTTTTTCAAAAAGTTAGAATTAGGAGCTTCATATAGATTAGATGATTCTTTTTCAGGATTAATAAATTTTGCTATAACTCCATCATTGAGAATAGGATATGCTTATGATGCTGTAACATCAGATATTAAGGAGTATGCACCAGCTTCACATGAATTCTTACTATTATTTGATCTAAATTTCCCTAAAAAAGTTTCACGTTCACCTAGATATTTCTAACCAATTAAGCTAATTATTATGAAAAAAATTTTAACACTTATTACAATCGCAGCGTTAAGTAGTTTTAGCTTAATTGCGCAAAATGCCAGTACTAAAAAAGCAGATAAACATTTTAATAAATTTGAATTTGTTGAGGCTGCCAAAGACTATACTAAAATAGTTGAAAATGGTAAAGGAGATTCTTACGTTTATAGTCAACTAGCAGAATCTTATTATAATGTATTTAATACTATAGAAGCAGAACGCTGGTATGCAAAAGCATTAGAAAGTTCTCAAAGCCCAGATATGATTTTTAAGTATTCACAAATGCTTAAAGCTAATGGGAAATATGAAGAGTCTAACGTTCAAATGACAAAGTTTGCTAAAATGCGACCTAGTGATGACAGAGCAATAGCCTTCAATAAAAATCCAGATTATTTGCCTAAGATATTAGAAAAAGGAAAGAAATTCAATATTCAAAATTTAGGTTTCAATACAAAGTATTCAGACTTCGGAGGTACACTTAATGATGGTAAATTATATATTACTTCAGCTAGAAACACATCACGTAAAACGTATGGTTGGAATGAAGAACCATTTTTAGATATATATGAATTAGCTAAAGGAGAAGATGGTAGTTATCAAGCCGCTGCTTTGGTTGAGAATAAAGTAAATACGAAATACCATGAAGGTCTAGTTTCTTTTTCACCAGATGGTAAAACGATGTATTTTTCACGCGAAAGTTATTTTGAAAATGAATTTGAAAAAGATTCTTTAACTAACTATAAAAAGAGTCAATTGCAATTATTCAAAGCAACAAAATCAGGTGATACTTGGGGTAATGTAGAAGGTTTTTCAATTAATAGTAAGGAGTATACAGTTAAGAATCCATCAGTGAGTACAGACGGTAAAACACTCTATTTTGCATCTAATATGCCAGGAGGATATGGTTTATTTGACATTTATAAAGCAGCAATTAATACAGATGGATCATTAGGAGAAGCAGTTAATCTTGGACAAAAAGTAAATACTCAAGGTCAAGAAATGTTTCCATACATCAGTAATAATAATACACTTTACTTTTCATCAAATGGTCATTTAGGTTTAGGAAACTTAGATGTTTTTTATACAAAAGAAATAGATGGAAAAATGGCTCCAGTTAGAAACGTCGGAATTCCTATTAATAGTAACGCAGATGATTTTGCTTTTAGTTTAAATGAAGATTCTGAGGAAGGTTATGTGTCTTCAAATAGAGAAGGAGGACTTGGCGGTGATGATATCTACGGAATAAAAAAATTACAACCTTTATGCGATGTTTTAATTACAGGAACAATAACAGATAGTAAAACAGGAAATCCAATAAATGCATCATCAGTTACAATGTATGATGATCAAGGCAATATGGTATTGTCTAAAGTTACAAATCCTGATGGAACTGTTGAATTCATAGTAGAGTGTGATAAAGCTTCAGAATTAGAAGTCACAATGGATGGATACGAAAGTCAAAAAGTTACAGTGGCAGCATCTCAAGAGGAAGAAGTAGAAGTAAGTGTTTTATTAGACCCAATAGAAGACATTGTCGGGCCAGAAACAATTAACCTAAATCCTATCTATTTTGATTTTGATAAATCAAATGTAACCGCTCAAGCAGCCTTCGAACTAGATAAATTAGTGCAAATAATGAATAAGTATCCTGAATTGGTTATCAATGCCACTTCTCACACTGATAGTAGAGGTAACGCACCTTACAATGAAAAACTATCTGATAGAAGAGCCAAAACTACTGTACAGTATGTTATTTCTAAAGGTATAGACAAATTAAGAATTACTGGGATTGGTAAAGGTGAAAGTGAATTAAAAGTTGACTGTGGTTCTAATTGTACAGATGAAGAACACCAATTAAATAGAAGATCAGAATTTATTATTGTAAGTGGTGGTCCACAACAACAATAATAAAAATTTTAATATAAGCCTTGAATAATCATCAAGGCTTATATTTTTATAGTATAAATAATTGCAAAAATTGATTATGTAATAAAGAAAGTAACAACCAATACAAATGAAAAATATTACCTTAATAATTGCGTTAATCTTCACCTGTTCATGGGTTAGTGCGCAAACGTATTTACAAGAAGATTTTAATACAGAAATACCTGCGACTTGGACTATTACTGATGGTGGTGGTGGTACAAATGATTCTTGGGCCTCTGGTCAACAAGGAGGTGGCAATAATCTTGACGGTACAAATAGTGCTATTGTTGATAGTGATTCAAATGGAAATGGAACAGAATTAATTGAAACATTAACCTCGCCTATTTTTGACACAACAGGTGCAGTAGCTTTGTTTTTAGATTTTGATCAATATTATAATGACTTAGCTGGAGGAGCAGATTCTGATAGTGGAGTAGTAGAAGTTTTTGATGGTACAAACTGGATTGAAGTTTTAAATCAAGATGCCGATGCTGGACTGTTTGGAGCACCAGATCAACAACACATCGATATAACAGCTTATTCTAATGCTAATATGCAAATTAGATTTGTTTATAATGATGGAAATGCTTGGGCATGGTATTGGTTAGTAGATAACGTACAGGTTTATAATTCTACATGTAATTTTCCTTCAGATATTACAGTTACAAATATTACTGCAAATTCTGCGGTTATAGGTTGGACTGCGGGTGGAGCAGAAATGGATTGGGAAGTGGTAGTGCAGCCTATCGGTTCTGGTGAGCCAACTGGAGCAGGTACTATGACTAATAATAATCCATATACAATCTCAACATTAACTGCTATAACAGAATATGAAGTTTATGTGAGATCAGATTGTGGTGCTGACGGTTTTAGTATTTGGGCTGGACCAATGAACTTTGAAACTGCCTGTGACGTCTTTGTCCCTGATTACCTAGAAAGTTTTACTACTATAGTACCTGACTGTTGGGATGAAGCGGGAGATGGAGATGCAATTACTGGTCCTACAGGATTAGGAGCTGGGGATTGGAATCAAGATGGATTCTTAAATAATGGCGCTACAGGTGCATATAAAATAAATTTATGGCAAGCAGCAAAAAGCGATTGGATATTAACGCCTCAATTTGATTTAACAGGTGGCCCTTTTCAAGCAGACTTTGATTTTGGAGTTTTAACATTTAACACTACTGATACTGCAGGTACGCTTGGTTCTGATGATACAGTTCAATTATTAATTAGTACAGATAATGGTACGACTTGGACTAGCCTTATTACTTTTGATAGTGCAAGTAATGTACCAGTAACAGGTACACAAGCAGTAGCAGATTTAACAGCTTATTCAGGTCAAATTGTACAATTCGGAATCTTGGGATCTGAAGGTACGGTTGATGATCCAGAAGATAACGACGTTTTTGTCGATAATTTTAGAGTAAGAGCTATTCCAACTTGTCCTGAGCCATCATCATTATCAGTAGCTAATGTAACTGATAATGCAGCCGATATAAGTTGGATTGCTGGTGGAGCAGAAATGGATTGGGAAGTAGCAATTCAAGCAGCAGGAACAGGAACACCTACAGGTGCTGGAATTGCAACTCAAAATAATCCGTATAGTGCTAGTGCACTAACGGCAAGTACAGCGTATGAAGTATATGTAAGAAGCGATTGTGGAGCAAATGGGTTAAGTAGTTGGGTTGGACCAATTAATTTTACAACATTAAATGTACCACCTCCTGCACCATTAGGAGTTACTTGTGCTTCAGGAGTTTCATCATTTATTTTTACTGAAAATTTTGATGATAACCCACCATCTGGTTGGACAGGAACTGGATTTGATGGTTCTAATGGGAATTGGGATATTGCAGCTGCAGGTGCCAACTCATTTGGAACAGGTCCAGCAAACGCTTATGATGGCGGTTCAGGAACACATTTAGAATATGAAGCAACAGGAGATGCAACAGATATCGCATCTGCAATTAGTCCTGCTATAGATTTAACAGCAGCATTAGATGGCGCTGAATTATCATTCTTTT
>NZ_JXJO01000031.1 GCF_000826655.1 Psychroserpens damuponensis | reverse complement strand
AACAAGCTAAAAAGTCAGCCACAATTCAATTCAGAGTTTGAGTGAGAATCCATCGTGTTATTCAAAATTCTGCAAAATAGTTTTTTTCTTAAAACTCAAAAAAAAATCGAAGAATAAACTAGCCTTTTTTCAATTCCGAAAACTTGCTTGAGCATTAAAGCTAACGTGGTTGTGTATGATTTCGTTGCGTGTTTAAGCACTAAAGTTAGCAAATAAATCACAGATAGAAAGTCCGCGAGGACTTTCGTAAGTAGGCTATAACTAGCAATGAATTATACACGGTGTTGCCAACCGTTATTTTTTTATTCAAATGTTATTTTATATGTCATAGGTTCCATTTTAAAATCATTTCCGTTTTCAAAATTCGGTTTTTTAATTCTCAATATTTTTGGCTTTTCCGAACTCAATTCAGAAATGCAGTATAAATAATAATTCGGATATTCTTTTGACTTTCTCAATTCGTTTCGAGAAAGAAAGAAACTTTTGTTTGATTTGTTAATCGAAATAGCCTTGACTTCAATTTGTTTCTGTGTTCCATCTATTTCGAACGAAATAATGTCAAAACCAAGTTTTGGATTATTAGCAACTGAACGAACTTTTTCGGCTAAATCCGGATAATCATTTCTTAAAAACTCTATTTCGCTGTTCAAAACAATTTCTTCGGCTAAATTTCCGATTTCCATTTGTTTTTCAAGTTGTTTTATATAATCAATTTCGGTTTCAGGTTCTACCAAAGTTTCCAAGTCAATTGCTTTTCTCGGTTGGTAATTTGGTAATTCAGGTTTTTTCTTTTCGGCAGTTTTTTTAGATTGAATTTTTACTTCTGTACTTTCTTTAGATTTCTCAAATTGAAAACCATAAATCCATAAAAATGAATGAGCGTCAAGCAATTGAATTCCGCTAAACTCTGTTTTAAGATAGTTTTGAAATTGTTTAATTATTCCAACAAATTCTTGATAATTTTCCCAAGATGAATTATGACTTGTTTTTAAGTCGATATTTAAAGAACTAAAAATTAAATCAAACCTCGTTTGTGAAATCGGAAGATATTTTTGAGAGTTTTTAATAAAGAATAAATATGCAATTAATTGATAAGAAAATCCCAATTCTGAAAATTGGTCAAAAGCCTTTTCGTCTTTGATTTTACTTTTAAAAAACTCAAAAAGTAATTTTTCGTTTTTTTGATTCGCTTTTAGTTTACTAAAATTGTCCTTTTTTCTCCAATCAATTAAATTGTTTTGATGAGTTTCATAATTGTAAATGACATTTGTCTGAATTGAATTCTTTACTGATTTTAAAATTCTACCATTTCCAATTTCATCTTCTTTCCAAGTTTTGGTTAAAAGACTGTTTTTTGCTTGATCTAAAACTGCGTACTTGTAGTTTTCGTGTTCATCTATGAAACTGTTTGTTTTAAATTCAACGAGATTTTCATTCGTGTCTTTTTCCACAATATTTTTGAATTCAGATAAAGCGTATTCAAAAGTTTTCTCGTTAATTTCAATCATTCAGAGCGTAATTTTTTAATGGTTGGCAACGTGTTTGTATATGGTTTGTTGCGTGGTTTAAGCAACTAATTTAGTAAATAATTACCGACCAAGAAAGTCCGAGAGGACTTTCGTAAGTAGGCAAGAAGCCAGCAATAAATTATATACGGTGTTGGCAACTGGCTTTTTATTCCGTTTTCCATATTTTCCACCATTTTTGTTTTTCGGCTTTCGCTTTTTCGACTTCCATTTTTTTTATTGGAACTTTCTTATGTTCTAATTCCTTTCCTTTTCTTAAAATCAGTGTTTTTAGGTTAAGTTCATAATTCGTTTTGTCATATTCCTCTCCGCTATCACTATTATTCCAATCATAAAGTTGACCTTTTAGAACTCCATTTTCAATTCGGTTATTTCTTATTCCGTCCCAACATAAATTCTCAATATATTTAATTTCATTAGGTTCTTTGATAATTGCTATTGAATTCGAACTCAAAATTAATATCAGTTCGTTATTAAATTCCAATTTTTCTGTAACATAATCTATTTCATTGATGGGATTTATTGTTTCAATATCAACTATATAATTTGTGTTTAATTCATTAATTGTCGATATCAGAAAGTATCGGTTGTCTTTTAAATCGATAATTTTAATTTCCTTTTCTATTTCTCCGTGAAATCCATATACCCATTTTTCTCCGTTGTTTTTTGTGAATTCTATCGGAATGCAATATTCGGATAAACAACCATTAATAGCTAAATATCCATCCATATATGCAGGTGGAAATTTCAATATTTTATATGGATTTTTGTTTTCAGTCACGGTTTTTTTTAGCTTGTTGCCAACGTGTTTGTGTATGATTAGTTGCGTGTTTGAAGCACTAAAGTTAGTAAATAAATCACAGATAGAAAGTCCGCGAGGACTTTCGTAAGTAGGCTATAACTAGCAATGAATTATACACGGTGTTGTGGTTAGTTTTTTTTGCTCAATATTCGATGTAATTTTGGGAATTCTTGCTCAATTCGCCTATTGTCAATTTTTCCGTCATAATCATTATCTCCGTATTCCAATCCGACTGCAATTAATCCCTCAATATTGCCTAATTTTTTGGTCGGTAAATCAATTATAGTTTTGCTGAAATTTTCTTCTCCAATTCTATAAATTATTTGAGTTATTACAAATCCCAAATCATAGCTACTTGCAGCTCCACCATTCGGAAACTCGGTCAAATTAACAATCGCATTTTTATCTTTTTTCAGAGCTTTGTTAATCAGATTTACCATTTTTCGATTTTCTGAAACAGATTGATGAACAAACAAAGTGTCGCCAATAATTATTCCGTCAACTTTTTCTTTTTTGCAGCTAATTATAGTTAAGATTAGAAAAATGAAAACGATTTTTTTTACCATAAATAAGGTTTTGCAAAGTATAACCAACTACACCATAAAGTCCATAAGCAACTGAATAAAATTCCGCTTATGAAAAATACCATTCGGAACCTTTTAATTCCAACTTTATTTTTCAGGTAATACCAGTCAAATAATTCCGATAAAATCCCTAATGAATAAAAAATATTTGCTCCAATTCCCCAAATTAAAATTCCGATTGTATCGTCTATTGTCCAAGAGTATTCTCCTCTTGAAAGTCCATCGTAAATTCCAAAAATACCGAAAAGTCCAACAGCAACATTATAAATCCATCTTTTGGATTCCCACCATTTTATGTTCGATTTTAATTGTTCTATCGTCATTTTTGTATTATACTGAA
>NZ_JXJO01000030.1 GCF_000826655.1 Psychroserpens damuponensis | reverse complement strand
TGTATTATACTGAAATAGGTTGACTCTTTTTGGTTATTATTTCGACGTTCAAAAGATTTTTTTTAGCCGTTTAGAAGGCAAAAAAACAGTTTGAACTAGGTCTGTTCTTAAATCGTAAGTTCAGGTAAATTTACATTATTTTTTCGATAGGATTTGTATTTGATGTTTGGATTTAAATGTACTTCAGCCGGTTTTCTTAGATCCAGGCTAAAATGCGTTCTTAGATTGTTATAAATATATACTGCTTGCTCAGTCATTTTTTGTGCTAAACCTGTGTTTTTAATGGTCTGTTTTAATCCGTATTCATATTTTAAAGTTCTGTTAATTCTTTCAGCTACAGCGTTTTCATAAGGGTCGTATTGCTCTGTCATACTCATTGTGATGTTATTGCTTTCAGCAAATTCTGTGTATTTAGGATTACAGTATTGAAAACCTCTATCCGAATGATGAATAAGCTTTTGATCAGGGTATTTTCTATTTTTAATAGCCATATCTAGCGCCTCGGAACAAAGTGATGTTCTCATA
>NZ_JXJO01000003.1 GCF_000826655.1 Psychroserpens damuponensis | reverse complement strand
CATCTATCATTTCAAGAACCTGGACACTAACTGACGACTGCGATAATACAACAACATTAGTTCAAACAATTACACTAGAAGATACAACGGCTCCAACATTTACAGTGCCTGCAGATGTAACTTTAGAATGTGATACCGATATTACCGATGTAACTCTAACTGGTGATGTAACCGATGAAGCTGATAATTGCACTACTGAACCACAAACTTCATTTGTTGATACTATGGTAGAAGGTAGTTGTGCAAATACTTATGTGATTACAAGAGTTTGGACGGTAACTGATGATTGTGAAAATGCAACAGCGTTAGTACAAACAATCACAATACAAGATAGTACTGCTCCAACATTTACGGTTCCTGCAGATGTATCAATAGAGTGTCATGAAGATATAACTGACATAAACTTAACAGGTGATGTAACCGATGAAGCTGATAATTGTTCTACAGGACTCCAAGCCACATTTGTTGATGAAACTATAAATGGTGATTGCCCAAACAATTCTACTATACTTAGAACATGGACATTAACAGATGACTGTGAAAATACAACAACATTTATTCAAACAATTACTATTCAAGATACTACAGTGCCAACATTAGTAGGTGACTTAGAAGAAGAAATCGACGTGCTATGTGGTGATATTCCTGAAGTACCAGAACTTGTTTTTGAAGATGCATGTTCTACTAATATAACTGTAGAATTTAACGAAACATCAACTAATGATGGTACTGCAATAGATTACATCATTATAAGAGATTGGTTTGTAACAGATGATTGTGGCAATGAATCTATTTTCACTCAAACTGTTAACGTAAGTATAGAAAATGCGCTTGAAGCTAATGACGCTGAATTATGTATTGGTGATGATTTTGATTTTGATTTATTTAGTTTACTCGATGGAGATTATGATCCAGATGGCGTATGGACTGTAAATAATGGAGACGTGTTAATTGATGGTAGCTATTTTAATCCAAGTACATTATTAGATGTAGACGGCCAATTTACAGAAGATCAATTAACAGATTATGAATTCACATATACGTATGGTGGCTATTGTCCTGGTGAAATTACCGTGACTATTACTCTTAATGATGAATGTGTTGTTTTCCCTTGTGGTGATGAAGATCTTGTTATTTCTAAAGCGGTAACAGCTAACTTTGATGGTGTTAATGAATTCTTTACGATAACTGGTACTGAAGACTGTGGTTTCACTTACGAGCTTCAAATCTTTAATCGTTGGGGAGCAAAAATATACGAGAATTTCAATTACCAAAATGATTGGAATGGTACGTCATCAAAAGCTTCCGTAGGAAATTCAAGCTTTGTGCCAACTGGTACTTATTACTATGTACTAAACATAAAGAATAGTGGATTAAAACCAAAAACAGGACCAATCTACGTGTCTACAAAATAAATCTTAACCTATATGAAATTAGTAAAGTTTAATATAATCGCATTTATACTGTTTAGTAGCTGGATGAGTGTTGCTCAGCAGCTTCCTCAGTTCACTCAGTACATGTACAACACGATTTCTATAAATCCGGCTTATGCAGGTAGTAGAGAAACATTGAGTGTTGTAGGTTTACATAGAAGTCAATGGGTAGGTCTTGAAGGAGGTCCACAAACTCAAACATTGTCAATCCATACACCTATGAGAAATGAAAGAGTTGGTTTAGGCTTTTCATTTATTAATGACGAGCTTGGATATCAAAACTTCTCTTATCTATATGGAGATTTTTCATATACCATCCCAACAGGTGAAAAAAGTAAAATTGCTTTTGGTTTAAAAGCCGGATTTACAAGTTATAGCTTAGATGCAGATTTTCAACAATCTCAATCTTTTGATCCGGTCATATTTGGGTTTGAAGATCGCTGGAAACCCAATATTGGAACTGGAGTGTATTGGCATAGTCAAAAATGGTATTTAGGTCTCTCTGCTCCACGACTTTTAAATACTGATTATACAGGAGATGCAGAGTTTCAGGCATTAGAAAGAATTAGCTACTATTTTACAGGAGGTTATGTATTAGATTTAAGTGAAAATACAAAATTCAAACCTGCTGCCCTTTTAAAAGCAACTAATGGTGCGCCTTTATCTTTTGATCTTACAGCAAACTTTTTATTCTATGAAAAATTTTGGGCTGGAGCTGCTTACAGAATGAATGAACGTGCAGCTGCTTTGGGCGCAATAGCCGATTTTCAAATATCAAAACAATTGCGAATTGGTTACGCCTACGAATATCCTATTTCAGACTTAAGAGCTTACACAAGTGGTACACACGAAATATTACTTATGTTTGAAATATTTAAAAGCAAACGTATTAAATCCCCTAGATACTTCTAAAAAACGAACAAATGAAAACAAAGTTTTTAATCTTAATATTTGCTCTAAGTAGCACCGTTTTGATAGCCCAAGAAAAACTTGCAGATAAGTTTTTTAGCAACTATGGTTATCTAAAAGCCACTGAACTCTACCAAGAAGTTCTAAAAAAAGGAGACACGAGTTTGCATGTACTTACCCGTTTAGGAGATTGCTATTATAACAATTCAAAATCTAAAGACGCCGCGTTTTGGTATGATAAAGCCTTAAAATATGATGAAAAGGAAATTAATCCTGAGTATATCTATAAACACATTCAATCTTTAAGAAGTTTAGGTGATTATAAGGCAGCTGATGCTTGGATGAAAACATTCATGGAAATTCAAAATAATGATTCTAGAATTGAAGGTTATAATCCTGAAAATATTGCTAAATATAATGAGTTAGCAAATTCTGAAAATAACAAATTAGTAAAAATCGAGAACCTACCCTTTAATACAAAATATGCCGATTTCGGATCTTATGTTCATAATGGTCAATTATATTTTGCTTCTTCTAGAAACGAGGATAAGAAAAAAGTGTACGGCTGGAATCAAGAACCTTTTTTAGATCTCTATCAATTAGAGGTTAATGAAGCATCTGATAGCATAACCTATGGTACTCCAAATTTTATTTCTGCAGAAAAAGTAAACTCCGATTTTCATGAAGCTTCAATAGCCATAACTAATGATGGACTTACTATGTATTTTACTAGAGATAATGTTGGAAAAGGTCATAAAAAAGTGAAATATGATAATGAAGGTACTACGCATCTTAAAATCTATAAAGCCACTTTAGTTGATTCGTTATGGACAAACATTACCGAGTTACCATTTAATGACGACGTATTTTCTACAGGTCATCCTGCGCTGAGCCCAGATAACAAGCAATTGTATTTTGTATCTGATCGTGAAGGTGGTAAAGGAAATACAGATATTTATGTTGTAAATATTAGAGGAGGTAACACCTACTCTGAACCTAGAAATTTAGGTGAAACAATTAATACCGAAGGTCGTGAAATGTTTCCGTTTATAGCAAAAGACAGCACGTTTTATTTCTCATCAGATGGTCATTTAAATTTAGGGTTATTAGATATCTTTAAATCTAAAATTTTAAAAGATATAGATTCAAAGGACGCACCAGAAAATCTCGGTGCACCATATAATAGTGGGTATGACGACTTTGCGTTTTTCAAGAACATTTCCGAAGAAAAAAATGATCACACAGGATATTTCTCATCCAATAGACCTGATGGAAAAGGTAGTGATGATATATATTCTTTTGATGCTTCTTTTTGTGAACAAACTATTAATGGCATTACCAGAAATCAAAACAATAATGACATTTTACCTGGTGTTACTGTTAAACTAATTAATGACGTTGGTAAAATTATTTCTGAAATTGTAACCAAAGAAGATGGTACCTATGAATTTAAAGTAGATTGTAATAAAAATTATACTGTTGTTGGAAGCAAAGAAGACTTTAAAGAAGATCAAAAGAAGGTGACTACAAATAACGAACATGAAAACGTAACTAAAGCTGATTTATACTTAGAACCTTTACTGCTTGAAAGTCAAATTGTTATCAATCCTATTTTCTTTGATTTTGATAAATCAAATATTAGAACCGATGCACAATATGAGCTTGAAAATATTGTAGATGTTATGAGAACTCACCCAACGATGGTGATTAAGATTGAATCACATACAGATAGTCGTGGTCGCGATAAATACAATGAAAAATTGTCTGACAGACGCGCAAAATCGACAAGAGCGTATATTATCTCTAGAGGAGTTGCTGCAAACCGTATTGAAAGCGCTATTGGTTATGGCGAATCACAATTGCTTAACAAATGTTCTAACCGTGTGAAATGCACCGAAAAAGAACATCAAGAAAATCGACGTTCATATTTTTATATTTTGGAAGAATAACAAAATTACGTGCCAACCTAAATTTGCTATAAAGCAGACTTGTTCATTCGAGTCTGCTTTTTTATTTACAATAATCTAATCGTTAAAAGCTCTATTATAAGCCTTGTTATTTGAGTCATCAATTATAAATACGCTTATGCTATACCAATCATCAATAAAATAATCGGTTACGTATAACTCTTCTGTATCCTTGTTTAATGCTTTATCTGGTCCTCCTTCTATTTGAATGATATAATTTCCGTTTTGCCTAAGATAGGCATAAGTAGACCCAATAATTAATGTTGAATATTTATCGGTTTTAAAAAATTTTTCAAAATATTCATCATCATTTTCATAGGTTCTCGTAAATTGGTAAGCAGGATGATTTCTAGGTATAGAATCGTGCTTTAAATAAAAATTAACAGCTTCATTAATCATTGATAATTGCTCATCTGTATCATGATCTACAAAGAAGTTAGCAAAACCCTCTCTTCCTTTTCCGTAGTAAATACTTTTATGAAAATCTTTGGTACGCAAATCTTTATAACTTAACGTGTTTAATGTAATTTCAAGTTCTTGTTTGACGTTATCTTTCTCTTTATAAATTAAACAAATACCAATAACTCTATCTCGTGTAGTTTCATTAAAAATTGAATCATTAAGTGAGGTTCCTTTTTTAAACAAGTTTACTGCAAATCTTTGAAACTCTGTTGCTAAAGTACTATCGCTATTGATGAGTAATTTATCAAGGTATTTGTCATCAATATCTTTTTTAATAGTTGATTGTGCAAAAGCAAAAGAGGTAACTAAAAAAAAGGGGATGATGTAGACATATTTCACAATTAAAGGTATTTAAGTTTATAAAAAAAGCCACAATTAGTATCACTAACTGTGGCTTAAAAATAACGATTTGCTATTAATCAATTTTTATTCATTTTATCTTTTTATAAAGATGTTTGTAAAATACCATTTACCTTCTTCATTTTGTTCTGCGGAAATATCAAAATCTGTATAATCGCCTTCTATATTATTTCTATGTCCTTCACTATTTAACCAAGCATTAACTACCGATTGAGCTGAACTATACGCGTATGCTACGTTTTCAGATACTTGAGTTGCGCTAGTGTTATCAATTAAACTGTTTTTACGTTGAAAAAAATTATCATGAGATACATTATTAACTTCAACCATATAATCTGTATGCGTAAATGCTACAGATTTAATTGTACCATGATTGTTTAAAGGTGTTAAACCTTCATTAATTCTATGTCTATTTATAAGCTCTAAAATTTCAATCTCAATAGTTTTTGCAGCAGGTGCTACTGGTAAATCCATACTATCAATTGTTTCACTTGGAAATTCTTCAGAAGAACATGACGAAAACGATAACATCGTAAATACAGCCAATAAAGGCAAGAATCTTGAAATTCTCATAACGTAGGTTAATTAGGTATTTAGATTTGGGGTCTAAATTGGTTTGTTAATAAAATTGATTAGTTAGACTTGGGGATATCTATATAATCATTGATTTCATCGACAATATACACCGTTTTTCAAATAAATCAAGTTTAAACGTGTTATTATTCGCTGAAATGCATTTTACTTACAGTTATTTCCTACAATTTATGCATTTGGTCGATAACTTTAAATCGGCTCATGGCGATAAACGATCTAAGTTCCAATTAAAATCACTATCTAATTGAAAACGTAGTCGATCATGCAATCGATTTGGTCTACCTTGCCAAAATTCTAGTTCAATAGGTTTAACGATAAAACCTCCCCAAAACTCAGGACGTTCAATCTCTTGACCTTCCAATTTATGTTCTAAACTGTTAAGTTTTTCTTCAAGCACTGTACGATTTTTAATCACCTCACTTTGATTAGAAACTAAAGCGCCAAGTTGACTGCCTCTAGGTCTAGATTCAAAATAACCATCACTTAAATTTTGAGCAATCTTTTCTGCTTTGCCTTTAATTATAATTTGGCGCTCTGCAGCTGGCCAAAAAAAGGAAATACATACGTTAGGGTTACTTGTTATAGCTTTACCCTTTTCACTATCATAATTGGTATAAAAAATAAAACCTTCAAAAGTAAATTTCTTTAAAAGCACTACTCTACTCTTTGGAAAACCATCTAGACCTATAGTACTTAACGTCATAGCATTGGTCTCTCCCACATTGTAATTCTCATCGACCTCATGAAACCATTGTTGAAATAACTCCATTGGATTATCACTTACGTTGGTTTCTAGTAGTTCTTGTTTTTCGTAAGATTTTCTATAATTGCCTAAGTCTGTATTCATTAGAAAATAGTATTGAGATTAATTTGCCTTTTGTTTTAAAGGTCTATATAATTACCCTAAATTTAAAAAATAATCCCTATTTAATGACATTTGAAAACAGTAAATACGCTAAGCTCTTAGATTATAAAAAAGTTGTATTTCCTTTCGGAAAAATCTATATCACAAATCATTTTGCTATTTCAGAGCTTAATGAAGGTATACATGTAAATTATGAAATTGCAGGAGAGCTTGTTTCTCAATTTTCTGAAGAAATAAAAAACAATAAGAAGATTGGATATATTGCAAATCGTGTTAATTCGTATTCATTTGATCCACAATTATGGGCAGAATTTAATAAAGATTACGACTTTGTGGTAGCATCTGCAATAGTCTCTTATACAAATTTTAGTTATTTGAACTCTAGTATAGAAAAGCATTTTTTTAACAAGAGTTTGAAACGATGCAGAAGCCTAGATGAAGCTATTAAGTGGATGAAAGGTTTAAAAGAATTTAATCAAAATTAAATTGCTTGCCATCTCTTGATAATTTTACATTAGGAAAAACGCTTTTAGCTTCTGTTTTAAATACTGATATATTATCATATCTCGTTGAATAGTGACCTAATATTAAGGTGCCAACATTTGCTTTTTTTGCAATAGTTGCAGCCTGCTTTGCCGTTGAATGTTTGGTTGGCATCGCTAAAGCTGCGTTTTTTTCTATAAATGTAGATTCGTGATACAAAACATCAACCTCTTTAATTATAGGTATGATAGACTCATCATAAACAGTGTCACTACAAAACGCATAACTTTTTGAAGGTTTAGGGTCTTTGGTAACTAAAGCATTTTCTATCATGTTACCATCATTATCGGGAACATTTGCACCTTGTTTTAGTTTACGGTAATAAGCGACATCAATGTCTGCATTTAAAACAGCATTCATATCTAATTTACGGTCACCAGGTTTTTCTTTAAATAGAAAGCCGTTGGTATATACTCGATGATTTAATGGGATGGTGTAGACTTCAACTTTATCATCTTCATATATTAATTCTGAAGTTTTAGATGTCAATTCATGAAAAATCAGTTGATAATTAGTCCAAGAATCGGATAATTTCATTTGCATTGTAATGACTTCTTTTAAACCTTTTGGAGCATAAACATGTAAGTCTGCTTCTCGTGTAAGCAAATTAAATGTTGAAATTAAGCCAGCCAAACCAAAACAATGGTCACCATGTAAATGCGATATAAAAATATGCTTTACTCTACTAAATTTTATTTTATTTCTTCGTAGTTCAACTTGTGTACCTTCTCCACAGTCAATTAAAAACGTATGGTTTTTAATCTCTAGAATTTGAGCTGTAGGATTTGTATGTACTTGAGGAGTTGCGCTGTAACAGCCTAGTATAGTTAATTTCATATGATAATAAGTCGCCCAGTCTTTTTAAAAAGAATCGTAACAATTTAACGACTTACAACGTTACAATCTTATTTTATTTTAGAATCCTAAATCACGCTCCATCACTTCCATCTCAATAACATCATTGGCTTCTTTCATTGATGGCACAACAATGATTTCGTCTGGCATTTCATCAAAACTTGCATTATTTGCAACGATAACAAATGAGTGTTTTGCTTTACGATGTTTGTTTGATAATTGTAAAAACTCGATGACATCTGACAATTTAACAACATCTAATTTTGTAATATTTACAATGATATTATTATTTTTAAAACGATCATATAGAATGTCAATTTTTTTAACAAGCTCTATAATAGATGCTTTTTCTTGTGTTATAATGGTCGTATTTTCGTCTTGATCTATAATCATGATTTAGTGTTTTATTTTGGAAGCTAATAAATAAATGACTGCCATTCTCACTGCGACACCATTTTGAACTTGATCTAAAATGATAGCTTGGTCAGAATCTGCAACATCACTCGTAATTTCAACTCCGCGATTTATTGGTCCTGGATGCATTATTGTTATATTTTTATCCAGTGAATTTAAAAGTGCTTTAGTCACTCCATATTGTTGTGTATATTCTCTAGTTGATGGAAAATAACTAATATCCATTCGTTCGTTTTGTACGCGTAACATATTGGCAACATCACACCAGTTTAAAGCTTTTCTTAAATTGGTTTCTACTTGTACTCCTAAGTCTTTGATATACTTAGGGAGTAAGGTTTTTGGTCCACAAACCATGACATTTGCACCTTGTAATTTTAAAGCATAAATATTTGAGAGTGCTACTCTACTATGTAAAATATCTCCAACTATAACAACATTTTTACCATTTACATCACCTAACCGTTCTCGTATAGAATAACTATCAAGTAGTGCTTGCGTTGGATGCTCGTGTGCTCCATCTCCTGCATTTATAATACTTGCGTTAACATGTTTTGATAAAAACACGCCTGCTCCAGGGTTAGGATGACGCATAACTACCATATCTACTTTCATAGATAGAATGTTATTTACAGTATCAATTAAAGTTTCTCCTTTTTTAACAGATGATTGAGATGCTGAAAAATTAATAACATCTGCTGAGAGTCGTTTTTCTGCAAGTTCAAAAGATAATTTTGTTCTTGTAGAGTTTTCAAAAAACAAATTAGCAATTGTTATATCTCTAAGCGAAGGCACTTTTTTAATGGGTCTATTGATCACTTCTTTAAAATGATCTGCAGTTTCAAAAATTAATTGAATATCCTGTTCATTAAGATATTTAATACCTAGTAAGTGATTGACACTTAGTTCGCTCATTTTTTTCGTATTCAGATTGCAATAATCCAACTTTTGTTGGCTCTACAATTTTAATTATTCAATATTAACTATTTACTAAATAAACTGCATCTTCGCCTTCGTTCTCCATCCAGTTTACCTTTACTTTTTCTTCATTTATAGCATCTACTTGACGTCCTCTATAATTAGGTTGTATTGGTAGATGTCTACTAAAACGTCGGTCTATTAAAGTGAGTAATTCTATTTCATTAGGTCTTCCAAATGATTGAATAGCTGTTAAAGCAGCTCTAATACTACGACCTGTATACAATACATCATCAATAAAAACAATGTTTTTATTTTCTACAATAAAATCAATATCTGTTGTATTAGCTTCTAATATTTTTTCTCCTCTTCTAAAATCATCTCTATAAAAAGTAATGTCTAAATGACCTAATTGTATGTTTTTGATTTTATAGTGGGTTCTTAACATTTCGGCTAAACGATTTGCAAGAAATTTTCCTCTAGGCTGTAAACCTATAAGGACAGTATTAGTGAAATCATTATGATTTTCAATGAGTTGACATGCCAATCTATGAAGAATGATGTTTATAGTTTTAGCATTAAGTAACACTTTTTGACTCATGTGGTTTCCAAACGTATTTGGTAAACAAAGTTAAGGTAAAATTTTTGTATTGCAATATTTTTATCGTGTAAAGGCATAATGCAAAACAGCATGTTTTATGAGTTTGGTTTTAGATTGCCTACCTTATAATAAATGTAATTATAGAGATCTATGGCATAAAAAAAGCCTATCATAAATGATAGGCTCTTTTTGATATTAAAAATATTCAGGTTTTATTTTTTCCCGTCCATTTTATCTTTTAGCGCTTGTAAAGCGTCGTTAGCGTCACCTAAAGTTGGTTTTGCTTCTGCTGCTTGAGCTTCTTGCTTCTTCACTGCTGCTTTTACATTTGCTATTTCTTCTTCTCTAAAGATTGCTGTATGAGAAGCGACTACACGTTTAAATTCTTTATTGAATTCAATAATTTTAAACTCTGCAGATTCACCTTTCTTAAGCTTGCTACCATCTTCTTTTTCTAAATGACGTTGTGGTACAAATGCCACGATGTCTTCGTTAAAGTCAATAGTTGCTCCTTTATCAACGATTTCTCCAATTTCAGCAGTATGTACTGATCCTAAAACGAATTCAGTTTCATACTTATCCCATGGGTTATCTGTTGTTTGTTTATGACCTAAAGATAATTTACGTCCATCAACATCTAGTTCAAGAACTACAACTTCTAAAGTATCACCTACGTTAGTAAATTCACTTGGGTGCTTGATTTTCTTAGTCCAAGATAAATCTGAGATATAAATTAACCCATCAATTCCTTCTTCTAATTCTACAAATACTCCAAAGTTTGTAAAGTTACGTACAATACCTGAATGCTTAGAACCTACAGGATATTTAGATGTAATATCTGTCCATGGATCTGGCGTTAATTGCTTAATACCAAGAGACATTTTACGATCTTCTCTATCTAATGTTAAGATAACTGCATCTATTTCATCACCAACTTTTACAAAATCGTTAGCAGAACGTAAATGTGTTGACCAAGACATTTCACTTACGTGAACTAATCCTTCTACACCTTCTTCTACTTCTACGAATGCACCGTAATCTGCAATAACAACAACCTTACCTTTTACTTTATCTCCAATTTTTACATCTTCACCTAAAGCTTCCCAAGGATGCTTGCTTAATTGCTTAAGACCTAATTGGATTCTAGACTTATCTTCATCAAAGTCTAAGATTACCACGTTTAATTTTTGGTCTAATTCTACGATTTCATTAGGATGATTAATTCTAGACCAAGATAAATCTGTGATATGAACTAATCCATCAACACCACCAAGATCAATAAACACACCGTAAGACGTAATGTTTTTAACGATACCTTCTAATACTTGACCTTTTTCTAATTGGCTAATGATTTCTTTTTTCTGTTCCTCAATATCAGCTTCAATAAGTGCTTTATGAGATACAACAATGTTTTTGAATTCGTGGTTGATTTTCACAACTTTAAATTCCATTGTTTTATTTACATACTGATCGTAATCTCTAATAGGCTTAACATCAATTTGAGAACCTGGTAAGAAAGCTTCAATACCAAATACGTCAACGATCATACCACCTTTAGTTCTGCATTTTACAAAACCATTTACGATTTCTCCAGTGTCATGTGCATTGTTTACACGATCCCATGCTTTGATAACACGAGCTTTTCTGTGAGATAATACTAATTGTCCAGTTGCATCTTCACGAACATCAATTAATACTTCTACTTTATCTCCAACTTTTAAATCTGGATTGTAACGAAACTCGTTAAGAGAAATTACACCTTCAGACTTTGCGTTAATATCAATAATCGCATCACGATCAGAGATATGAATAACTGTACCTTCTACTACTTCGTCATCTAAAGTGTCAACGAAATTTTCTGATACTAATTTTTCGAACTCTTCTAACTGCTTTTCATCAACAGGATCAATTCCTTCTTCGTAATTGTGCCAATTGAAATCTGCTAAAAATTGTTCTGGATTTACTTTCTCCTCTTTTGGAGTTTCAACAGTTGTAGTTTCTGTTGCTGTTACTGCTGCTTCAGTAGATTCTACTTCGGCTTTTGTTGTTTCTTTTTCAGACATGTGCTGAATTAAAATTTGTATTCTGTATGTTTTGAAAGATTTAAGCGATAACACACAGAAGCGTTATTGTTGTTTTTGTTTATTCCTTTTGTCTTTCTATAGTTCGCCAAAAAGGAGTGCAAAAATAATCATTATTTATTATAAAAACAAAATAATTAACCAATTGTCTAATCTATTGAATTTCAGAATATAAAAATGTTAAAAAATCATTGTTTGACGTTTTAATTCTTGGCACATAATTTGGTATATTTACAATAGTTATAACACTTAAATAAAAAAAACAAACATTATTATGGTAAAAGCAAAATATCAAGAGGTATTAGATTTAGGTCAAACATTAGACATACAAGATGGTGATGTAAAAATCGAAGACGGTAAATTAAAAATGTGGGGAACTGCAAAAACACAATACGAAAAAGATTTATTATGGGATGCTATTAAAAAAATAGGAGGCGATAGTCCTCAAGATATTATGGCAGATATTAAAGTAGCAGACACTTCAATTTATACAAGACATACTGTGAAAAGCGGTGAGACTTTAGGTAAAATAGCTAAACATTATTATGGAGACGCTTCAAAATATCAAAAAATATTTGCAGCTAATACTGATATATTAAAGAATCCAGATGTAATTCATCCAGATCAAGAATTAATTATCCCAAACGCATAGTTCTAAAATAACTTAGAAATTAAAAACAACCGTTCAACCTAACACTGAACGGTTTTTTTATGCATTTATTTCTTTAATTTTTTCTTCGGAAAGTTTAAAAACAAACTCAAATTGTTCTTCTAAATTCATACTAGAATTATCAACCTTTATGGCATCATTTGCCATAGTTAAAGGAGAATCTTCTCTTGTAGAATCTATATGGTCTCTTGTTTGAACATTCTTTAAAACATCTTCATAACTTACATCATCTCCACGCTCTAACAATTCGTCATAACGACGTTGTGCTCGTTTTTCTGCAGAAGCCGTCATAAACAATTTCAACTCTGCATCTGGAAAAACCACGGTTCCAATATCACGACCATCCATGACAACACCTTTATCTTTTCCAAAATTTTGTTGCTGTTTTACTAACTGCTCTCTAACTTCTGAAACGGTAGCAATAGGGCTCACAAAACTAGAAACCTCTAAAGACCTAATTTCTTTCTCAACATTTTCACCATTAAGATAGACTTCAGCAAAGCCTTTTTCTGCATTAAATTTAAAACTAATTTTAATTTGATCTAGATGAGAAATGAGGCGTTCTTCATCAAAACATTCTGTATCAATAAAACCATTTTGCATAGCATACAACGTGACAGCACGATACATTGCTCCAGAGTCTACATATACATAACCTAAGGCTTTAGCTAATTGCTTAGCAACTGTACTTTTTCCTGTAGATGAAAAACCGTCTATGGCAATTGTAATATTTTGCATTATCTCAAATCTATTTGAATTCCGAAGAAATTAGCATTACTCGCTCCTGTATATCGTGCATGAGTGAAATTAAATCTCATTTTATTAAGTTTAATTCCTACACCAAAGGATAAACCAGAGAAATTGCGTTGTTCTTCAATACGTAATTCTTCTGCTCTTCTAAAATTATATCCTAATCTAATATTAAAACCTTTATCTGGAAACAACTCTGCTCCTATTATTGTATGTCTTAAAACTTCATTTAAAAATCCAACTTCCTCTTGAGTTTGATTACCATCTAAATCTGTTGTAGCTCGTGCTGGATTAGAAAACCCAAGTGGCCAAGCTTGCAAATTTTCAAAAGTTAAATGCCATCGTAAAGGCATATTTTCTAAGGTTTGTGATAATCCTAATGACACTTCTAAAGGTAGTTTTTCTTGTAAACCTGCATAAGTCACTATTTGAGTACCTAAATTTCTTACAACTAATGCAGCGTGAAAATCTAAACGTTCATTAATATACATGGCTCCAAGATCTGTAGCAATACCAATAGAATTATACTGTTCTAATTTTGATGTGATTAATTTCAAATTGGCACCTAAATAAAAATCACTAAACGGTATTTGATATGCATAACCAGCAGATAGTGCTGCTTCATTTCCTGTAAATGTTCCTGTAGATACGCCATTGAGATCGTAACCATCAAAACTTCCGTAGTTAATATAAGTCATCCCAATATGCAGCGTTTGCACATGTCTATCCCAAGTGTAAGCGTATGCAGCTGTACCATAACTAATTCCGCCCAAATAACTAGAATAGTTGAGGGCCAATTGGTTATCCATTTCAGCATTTATTGACGCAGGATTAAATAAGCCACTTGTAACATCATAATCATAATTGGTAATCGTTTTACCTCCAAGTGCTGCTTGACGTGGCGATGATATAAGGTTCAAAAATTGGTATGTGGACTCACCACCTACTTGCGCAAAAGTAAAAGCCGTTATAAACAGGCAAATAAACGTGGTAATTTTCTTTAGCATATAAGTGTGCAAAGTAAATAAAAATTAATTCAAACTAAAACAAATATTTTGTTGAACTCAGGTTTAAAACGAATGTATATCTGATTTATTTTTTGAAAAGAAAAAATTCTACTTTAATTGAAGTGTTTGCCCCACTATTATGAGATTACTTTTTAAATTATTTAAAGATTTTATAGCAGCTACAGTTGTATGGTTTCTTTTAGCAATATTATATAAAGTATCACCTTTAGATACCACCCAATTATTTGAAGTCTGTACATTATAATTTGAATCAAAATTCTTGATTCGTAATATTTGACCTGTCTTAATTAAGGTTGTTTGTAAGTTATTTGCTTTTTTAAGATCGCCTAAAGTTGTATGATAACGTTTTGATATAGCGTATAATGTTTCTCCTTTTAGTACTTCATGAAAATCTGAGGTATTACCGTTATAGTTTGTCGAGTTTTCAACCTCATAAACCCTAGACGTTGCTGTTTCTTTGACTTCGAGTCGTTTACTTTCAGGCCATTTATCTGATTCTAAAGTTGCAGTAGAATTAGGAGTTATGACTACATTTTTTGATGTTTCCAATTCATCTGTAGACACTATTGTATGTTTAGCTTTATAATAATTGGCTAAAGTATCTGGTCTATTTGTATGAGTTGCTTTTGTAGAATCAATTTTATTAGCCGTAGATGACCTCGTTATTAAATTAGTATTAATAACTGAATTAGGCATTGATAATACTTCAACTTGCTCACCTTGAATTGTTTTAAGTTCTACCAAGTTAACAACTCCTGTTATTACATTTAATTTAGCTGGCTTGCCATCTAAAACCACATCTTTATGGGTTTTATTTTGAGCAACAGCTCCAAACGTTGAAGCTGCCGTCAAAATAATAGTAATAATAAATTTATAATTTGCTTGCATATAGCACTTATTACTTAGTTAATACGTTTGAATACACTGTTTAATGTTTGAAATTTAACAAAATAAATTCAAAAACAGCTAGATATAAATATGTAATAGCTTAGGCCAACACCAAGATTTTATTTTGATACATAAAAAAGTGTTTACTATTAAATACCAACGTATTAATAAGGTTAGCGACTATAATGTTTTAGCATTTTTTACTTTTTGATTTGTTAATGCAAGTTTTAAAACATCACTCATGTCTTTTACGTAATGAAATGTTAAACCTTTTAAGTATTCTGGCTTAATTTCATCAATATCACGCTTATTATCTTCACAAAGTAAAATTTCTTTAATTCGTGCACGCTTAGCCGCTAAGATCTTTTCTTTTATTCCTCCAACTGGCAACACTTTACCTCTTAACGTAATCTCACCCGTCATTGCTAGACTCTTTTTAACTTTACGTTGTGTAAATAAAGATACTAACGACGTTAGCATTGTCACACCAGCACTTGGTCCATCTTTTGGAGTAGCACCTTCTGGCACGTGAATATGCACATTGTATTTTGAAATAACTTCTGGGTCTATACCAAATTCTTCTGCGTTTGCTTTAATATATTCCATAGCAATTGTTGCAGATTCTTTCATGACCTTACCAAGGTTACCCGTAATTGTAAGATTCCCTTTTCCTTTAGATAATATAGACTCTATAAATAAAATATCGCCTCCTACTCTAGTCCAAGCTAATCCAGTAACAACACCAGCAACATCATTGTTTTCATACTTATCACGCTCTAATTTTGGTGGACCTAAAACTTCAATAACATCGTCATTAGTTACTTTAAGATTATAGTCTTCTTCCATGGCTATGTTTTTAGCTGCATGACGAACCAATTTGGCTATTTGTTTTTCTAGCCCACGAACACCAGATTCTCTTGTATAGCCTTCAACTACTTTTTCTAATTGCGGCTTAGCTACTTTGAGATGCTTATTTGATAATCCATGTTCTTTTAGCTGCTTAGGCAATAAATGTTGCTTACCAATTTCAACTTTTTCTTCAATCGTATAACCCGTTACATTAATGATTTCCATACGATCTAATAATGCTGGCTGAATGGTATTTAAACTATTAGAAGTTGCAATAAACATAACTTTAGATAGGTCATATCCCATTTCTAAAAAGTTATCATGAAACTCACTATTTTGTTCAGGGTCTAAAACCTCTAACAATGCTGACGACGGATCTCCTTGGTGAGAATTAGACAATTTATCAATTTCATCTAATACAAACACAGGATTAGATGTTCCTGCCTTTTTTAGACTTTGAATGATTCGTCCTGGCATGGCACCAATGTAGGTTTTTCGATGTCCGCGAATTTCTGCTTCATCTCTTAAGCCTCCAAGTGACATACGTACATATTCTCTTCCTAAAGCCTCAGCAATTGATTTTCCTAAAGACGTTTTACCAACACCTGGAGGTCCATATAAACATAAAATTGGTGATTTCATATCATTTCGCAATTTTAAAACTGCGAGATATTCTATGATTCTTTTCTTAACATCATCTAAACCATAGTGATCTCGATCTAGAATTTTCATAGCGCGTTTTAAATCAAACTTGTCTTTTGAAAACTCATTCCATGGCAACTCTAAAAACAAATCTAAATAGTTACGCTGAATTGAATACTCAGCCACTTGCGGATTCATACGACGCATTTTTGCTAATTCCTTATCAAAGTGCTCAGCGACTTTATCGTCCCATTTTTTCTTTTTAGCGCGTGTACGCATCTCTTCAATCTCCTCACCAGATGAAACACCACCACCCAATTCTTCTTGGATGGTTTTCATTTGTTGATGCAAGAAATACTCACGTTGTTGTTGGTTCATATCACTTTGAACCTTTGATTGAATATCGTTTTTTAGTTCTAATTTTTGAACTTCGGTATTCATATATTTTAAGGTTGCTAATGCACGCTCTTTTAAATCATTGATTTCTAATAATTGTTGTTTTTCCTTTACGGAAAGGTTCATATTAGAAGATACAAAGTTCACTAAAAACGAATTGCTCTCTATGTTTTTGATAGCAAATGAAGCTTCTGAAGGAATGTTCGGACTATCCTTAATAATTTGCAAAGACAAATCTTTAATAGAATCTATAATAGCCGAAAACTCTTTATTATCTATTGCAGGTTTAGCCTCTTGTACATCTTTTATTGTGGCTGTCATGTAGGGATCTTCGGCCACTACTTCTTGTATTTCAAAACGCTTTTTACCTTGAATAATAACTGTTGTATTACCATCTGGCATTTTTAGTACTTTTAAAATACGAGCTACTGTACCTGTTTTAAATATATCATTTGCTCCAGGATCTTCAACCGTTTCATCTTTTTGAGATACAACACCAATAACTTTGCTTCCTTTGTTAGCATCATTAATTAGTTTTATAGATTTATCGCGTCCTGCTGTAATAGGAATTACTACACCTGGAAACAAGACTGTATTTCTCAATGATAAAATTGGTAATGTTTCTGGTAGAACTTCGTTATTTATTTGTTCTTCATCTTCAGGAGTCATTAAAGGGATTAATTCTGAGTTTTCATCAAAATCCTGAAATGACAAACTGTCAAGCTTTAAAAATTTAGACTTCGCCATATTATTTTTTTAGTCATTCTGTCATTAAAAGGACAGAATTCATGATTTATATTAATTACAATAATTGCGGTTAACTCTATAAATCAAGTGTTTACTAAGTGTTCGCAATTATATACCTTTATCTAATTTCAATAGTTATGCCATTGTATGAATATTCATATTTCCGAAGTGATAAAAAATATTTTTAGTAAAAGTGTAACAAAGCATCTTTACTCGCATCTCTATAATAAAGCATTTGTTTTTTGACACTAACCAACCAAAATATAGAGCAATTATTGCACCTATGTAAATCTGGAAACCAACATGCGCAAATGGAGGTTTATAATAGATATTACAAAGCGATGTACAATACATCCTTTAGAATTGTGAAAGACAGTTTTGAGGCTGAGGACATCATGCAGGATTCATTTTTAACAGCGTTCACAAAGTTGGATAGTCTTAAAGAGATTAAAACTTTTGGTTCATGGCTAAAACGAATTGTGATTAATAATAGTATTTATCATTATAAGAAAAATAATAAATACCAGGATGTTGCTCTAGATGATGTTCTTTATAAGGTGGAAGAAGATTCTGGTATTCCAGAAGACTATGAATTAAAATCCCTGAAAGCTAATCAAGTTCTGGAGACCATGAAAAAGCTTAAAGATAATTATCAAACTTGCTTAACGCTTCATTTAATTGAAGGTTTTGATTATGATGAAATTTGTGAGATTATGGATATTTCGGCAGCAAATTGCAGAACCATGATTTCAAGAGCAAAAGATAGCTTACGAAAAAAATTAGAACCATTGGTTCAATATTAAAATAAGTCGGAAGACTATAAAAAGGATAAAATGAAAGAAAAAGATTCAATTAAAAAACTATTCGGCAGTCTAAAAGGAGACTTTGATGTTGACATGCCAAATAAAGGTCATGAGAATAGGTTTTTAGAAAAGTTAAAACAGCAAAATAACCCTGTTGTAGATCTTACGTCTAAAAAATCTAATTACTGGAAACCATTTTTAGCAGTTGCAGCATCTATAATACTTTGTTTTGGAGTTTTTACTGTGATGCAACAGCAACAAAATAATGAACTTATGGATTTGGCGAGTGTATCTCCAGAGTTATCTCAAACGCAATCCTTTTTTACTACTGCTATTGCACAAGAAGTTGCCTCTTTGGAAGCTTTACGCTCTCCAGAAACAGAAGACATGGTTAATGATGCTATGAAAGAACTGAAGATTTTAGAGCAAGAATATCAAACACTTAAAGTGGATTTGAGTGAAAGCGGTAATGATAAACGTGTTATATACGCTATGATTGCCAACTTTCAAAACAGAATAGATGTATTACAAACTGTTTTAGAACACATTGAAGAAGTTAAAAATTTTAAACTAAACCAAAATGAAAACAACATTACTATATAAGTTATTAATCGTATTTATTTTAGTGCCAACACTAACATTTTCTACTACACATGAAAAGTTTAATGGTAAACACACTAAAAATAAAACATTAAAAAAAGAATTTAATGTAAGTGATAATGCAACCTTAAAAATAGATAATAGCTACGGTAACATAAATATCACAACATACGAAGGATCTAAAATCACTTTTGAAATTAAAATAAAAACCAATGGTAACGATATTGATGAAGTAACCAATAAACTTAATGATATTGATGTTGAGTTTTCGAGCTCTAACAGTATGGTATCTGCAAAGACGCTATTTAGTAAAAGTAAATCTAAATCTTGGTGGAATTGGGGAAAAAACAATAGCGTAAATATGGAAATCAATTACATTATTAAAATGCCTATAACAAATAATGTAGACCTAAATAATGACTACGGAAATATTGATTTAGACAAATTGGAAGGTCGTGCTATAATTAATTGTGACTACGGAAAAATTACAACTAAGGAACTCATGGCAGATAATAATGATATTTCGTTTGACTACACTAACAACTCTTACTTTGAGTATATAAATGGTGCAGACATTGATGCCGATTATAGTGGTTATACCGTTGGAAAAGCTAAAAACTTATCAATTAATGCAGATTACACCAAATCTGAAATTGAAATAGCAGAAAACATAACCTACAATTGTGACTATGGTTCATTAAAAGTGAATAATGCTAATAATGTCGTAGGCAATGGCGATTATTTGACAGTACGCTTAGGAAATATTTATAAAAACATAAATATTAAAGCTGACTACGGATCTATAAAAATTGACAATATGACGGCCAGTGCAAACAATATTGAAATAGAATCAGATTATAATGGTATCACAATTGGATATGAACCTGCTTACAAATTTAGATTTGATATTGATTTAGAATACGCTTCGTTACGTGATGCAGATCACTTTCAATTTACTAAGAAACGTGTAGAATCAGCCGATAAATATTACCAAGGATATCATGGTGATGCCAACAGCTCGAACCTCATCAACATTAAATCAGAATATGGAAGTGTCACATTTAAAAGAAATTAAAATTAAAGATTAAAAAACTATTATATCATGAAAAAATCAATCGTATTAATTGCAGCATTATTAAGTTTTACATTTTCTCAAGCACAATGGGGCGGAAAGAAAATAAAAGGTAATGGCAATATCACAACAATAACAAGAACTACATTAGATTATGATGCTGTGTATTGCTCAGGAAGTTTTGATTATATTTTAGTATCAGGAACTGAAGGTAAAATTACAATAGAAGGAGAGTCTAATCTTGTTGAACATATTATTACTGAGGTAAAAAATGGAAAATTAATTATTAAAACTGAAAAAGGAAAAAACTTAAATACTAGTAATAATAAAACAATAAAAGTTACCATCCCGTATAAAGATATAAATGCTGTTTCACTTTCTGGATCTGGAGATTTATGGAATGAAGGTCAAATCAACTCATCAAGTTTTGAAGCATCACTATCTGGATCTGGAGATGTAATATTAAATATTCAATCAAATAACGCAACAGGAAATATAACAGGTTCTGGAGATTTAACTCTAAAAGGATCAACTCAAAATTTAACGGCCAAAGTCACTGGTTCTGGAGATTTTCATGGGTTTAATCTTAAAGCAGTAAACACAGATGTTTCTGTAACGGGTTCTGGAGATGCAAAAGTGGTTTGCAACGGAAACTTTAAAGCTAGAGTAACAGGTTCTGGAGATATTGAGTATAGAGGAAACCCAACTAATGAAGATTCTAAAGTTTCAGGTTCTGGGAGTATAGAAAATTAAAATTTACTTTTATTGTTAAACTTTAGCCGCAATCTGTTCTTCAGATTGTGGCTTTTATATCATTTCTAACCACAAAACAATTATACTAAAAACATTTTTGCATTTTATAACAAAACAAAAAAGCCATTAACAGATTGTTAATGGCTTTTTACATTTCCGAAGAAAAAAATATTATTGCTTCGTATACACAAACGTTAAATCTTGAGTTGTTGTGGCTGTAAAATCTGAGCTAAAGGCCAAAAATCCTTCTGGAACAAATATTGACAACTCATTTCCATTTAAGGTTAAATCGGTTGTATCAGTACCATCGCTTGTAGATACTATATTTCCATTTTGAGTCCATGTAAAATTAGTGTTTTCGTCTTCAAATTCACATTCTATAGTATAAGAGAACTCATCGGTAGTACCAACTACAATATCAAATATGAATGAAGCGAATGAGGTACTCATTGTAACTCCAGTTCCATCTGTATTAAAAACAATAGTTTCGTTTTCATAACAATCCATTTCATCTAAAAAGTTAATACTTTCTACACCATCTCCATCTAAATCAATTGGCTCTGTACCATTCCAAGCTGTTAACAACCATGTTCCAGTAACGTCTGCTGGCTCTTCATTATCTATAGTACAATCACCTAAGTCATCAATTGTTAATTGTATACTACCATCTTCATCACCACATTGTGCTATTTGATTTTGTAACGTTGCTCTATATGCATTACATAAAGTTGAGTAGTCATCATTAGTTGCATTGTTAAAAGCTGCTTGTGCTGATGCTACTGCCGTTGTTGCATCTTCGCAATTATTTGCTAATATTACAGAACAATCACCTAATGCATTAAGGGCTAATTGCAAACTCCCATCAGGATCTCCACAAGCGGTAATTTGCGCTTGTAAGGCACTACGATATGCTAAACATAATTGTTCGTAATTATCATCATTAACTGACAAGAAGTTTAAGGCTGCTTGTGCTGTATTAGCAATAGCTGCTTCACATGATACTCCTCCAGTTACAAAATCACCTTCTAATGGTTCGTCTTCACATGACACGAAAGTTAAAACTGCTGTACACATTAATAGTGTAAATAACTTTTTCATAATAAATTTAAATTGGGTTTCTACAAACATACTAATTATTAGTTATAAGTAGAGATTGCACATAAAATAAAACCTCCATTTGGAATAAAATAGAGGTTTAATTGGATTCGTTAGATTTAATAATGAACGATATAAGTTAAAAAATAATGTTATCACACTTCATAATCGTTTGACCATCTCCTATAATTATAGCGCTAGTTGGAGACAGTAATCGTACGTCGTAAACATTTACTGTATTCCCAATATCTTGTGAGCTCCAAGAAGCTCCACCATCATTGGTATAATACACTCTACCAATTGCACCAACTACGATACCATGATTCTCATCATAAAAATGTATGCCTTGAAAATAACCATTAGACCCTGTAGTTAATGACTCCCAAGTAAAACCTCCATCTGTAGTTTTAGCCACAGCTCCTGAGCTACCTGCTGCATAACCTATAGACGCTGAAGGGAAAGTCATTTCGGTATAAGAACCACCATCAAAATTACTCACTTCTGCCCAAGAAATACCACCATTGTCTGATAGTAAAATTCTACCATCTTCTTGTAAAATTGCGAGTAAAACACCATCTGTGGTTACATAAACATCTGTTACTAATCCTGTTTCACCTGTTATGCTAATATCATCTAGAAGACCTACCGAATTATAGTATTTCCAAATAATACCACCAGTGCCAACAAAATAAGCGTAATCATTAGTATTATCTACAGCAACTCCCCATAATGAATTTGAATTTATAGGTGTTATATCTGTCCATGATTGTCCACCATCTGTGGTATATCTCATAGATTGACCAGAAATTCCTGCTGACCAACCATTATTTTCACTTGAGAAACTAAAATCACGAATACCATTGTATCCTGAAACAGACTCCCAAGTATTACCACCATCTGTTGTTGCTTTCATTGACAAGCTTCCACCACCAACAAAACCTTCAAGAGAATTTTTAAAATGAATCGCATCTAATTTTGAAGTCGTAGATGTAGGATCACCTTGAATTAACTCCCAAATACTCGCTTGAGTTTCTAATACACAATCTCCCAACCCATCAATAATTGATTGAATACTACCATCTTCATCTCCACATTGTACGATTTGATTTTCTAAAGTTGTTTTATAAACGTTACATAAATTTAAATAATCTTCATCGTTAGCATTCTCGTAAGCCGATTGTGCTGACATGACTGCCAAAGTTGCATCCTCACAATTATCTACTCCTGTAATGGTACAGTCTCCTAAAGCATTTAGAGCTAATTGCAAACTCCCATCAGGATCTCCACAAGCTGTAATTTGTGCTTGTAAAGCGGTACTATAAGCTGAGCATAATTGTGTGTAATTGTCGTCATTAACTCCTAAGAAATTTAAGGCTGCTTGAGCTGTATTTGCAATGGCAACTTCACATGTAGTTCCTCCTGTTTCAAAATCACCTTCTAAGGGTTCGTCTTCACAAGACACAAAGGTTAAGGCTACTGTAAATAGTAATAAAGTAATTATCTTTTTCATAATGAATTGATATTGGGTTTCTACAAACATACTAATTTAATTGTTTTCCTTAGGGACCCTGAATAATAAAACGATACCCATTAAAAAGAAGACAAATAGAAACAATATACCATAACGCATAGACCAATATTCAGATACAATTGCAAAAATGAGCATCCCGATTACAATACCAATTTTTTCGGCAACATCGTAAAAGCTAAAATAAGATGTGGTATCTTCAGTTTCTGGAAGAAATTTTGAATACGTTGAGCGTCCTAAAGACTGTACTCCTCCCATTACTAAACCAACTAATCCTGCTGCAATATAAAACTGTAATGGAGACTTCATAAAAAACGCGTAAAAACATAAGCACATCCAAATGAAATTGATGACTATTAGAGTTTTAATATTTCCGAATTTATAAGATGCTTTAGACGTCAAATAAGCGCCTAAAATTGCAATTAATTGGATGAGTAAAATACTACCTATTAAACCTGTTGTTTTTTCGGTATCTGAAGTCCAATTGATTTCTTTTTCACCAAAATAAGTAGCAATTAGCATGATAGTTTGTACAGCCATACTAAAAACAAAAAATGCATAGAGATACCGTTTTAGTCTTAAATTTTGTTTCAATTGCAGCCAAACCAATTTCAATTCTTTAAAGCCATTGAACAATATGGCTTTGGTTACTTTATGGCCAGGAGAGGTTCCGTTTGGCAACACATAAAATGTATATTGACTAAATAATGCCCACCAAACACCTACAGTGATAAATGAATATTTCATCATTTCTATGGCACCTTCTTTAGTATCTTGACTCATCACCATAGCTAAATTGGCTATTAACAGTAAAACACTACCAACATAACCTAAAGAAAAACCTTTAGCGCTAATACTGTCTTGTTGCTCTGGATGCGCAATATCTGGCAAATAAGAATTATAAAACACTAAACTTCCCCAATACCCTATTAAACCCATAAAGTAAAAGAGTAAACTTAGATGTATATAATTTCTATCAAAGAAATACAATCCTATACACCCAACAGAACCAACATAACAAAAGAACTTCATGAAGTTTTTTTTGTTACCAACATAATCGGCTATACCTGATAAAATTGGAGACAGAATCGCTACCACCAAAAATGTAAAAGCTGTGACTATAGTGATTAAAGTTTCTTGTTTCATTTCGTATCCAAAGGCTGAAACTAATTCAACTTTAGATATAAATAATGAGGCATAAAATAAAGGAAATATGGATGACGCAATGGTTAGTGTATAAACCGAGTTTGCCCAATCATAAAATGCCCAAGCATTCAACAGTTTTTTACTTCCTTTTTCAAGTTGATTCATATATAGAAGTTATCAATTCACTTTTACCTCAGTTAAAGAGATTTTAATTATTATTGAGGTTATTGAATATCATTTATTTACAACGATTTCAATAAAAAAAGCTGTCCATTATTGGACAGCTTCTAAATTACTATAAATTTTAATCTTTACAATTAAAAGTTACCTAAAGGTCTAAATGAATCGACACCAAATTTTTTGGCTTCAGCTTCTGCTTTAGGAGCCCATTGCGTTAGGTTATCTATTCGTGTATCGTTAGATGGATGCGTACTTAAAAATTCTGGAGGTGACTCTCCTCCACTATTTGCTTTCATACGTTTCCAGAGCTCTGCAGCTTCTGAAGGATTATAACCTGCAATTGCCATAAGATATAATCCAATCTCGTCAGATTGTGTTTCATGACTTCTACTAAATGGCAACATCACACCTACTTGACTACCTACACCATACGCTTGATTAAATAAGTTACGAGATTGCTCATCTTTAATTGCAACATTTCCTGCAACTGCACCTATTTGCTGTAACATACTTGCACTCATTCGTTGTTGACCGTGGTTTGCTAAAGCGTGTGCTACTTCATGTCCCATAATTGCGGCAATTCCTGTTTCATTTTGAGCAATTGGTAAGATTCCTGTATAAAAAACAATTTTTCCTCCTGGCATACACCAAGCATTAACTGTGTTGTCATTTACGAGATTGTATTCCCATTTATAATCATCTAAATAGCCTTGATGACCATTTGCGTTTAACCAACGCTCTGCTGCTACCGCAATTCGCTGTCCTACTCGCGTAATCATTTCTGCATCTGATGTTCCTGTAACCACATTATTTTCGGTTAAGAACTGATCATATTGAGCAAATGATGTAGGAAATAATTCAGAATTAGAAACTAATGCCAAAGTTTTATTTCCAGTAAAAGGGTTTGTAGTACAAGAAAGAAATAATGCTATGACTCCTGCTGCTACTATATTATTTTTAATATTCATAATCAATGATTTTTTGTGTTAGCTAAATTTACAAAATGATTCTACATAACTTTGACACAATACATTAAATTTTGTCACATATTAAGCAAAAAAAATGCTAATTACGCGTTACCAATAAAGTGTAATTCTGAAAATTCTTTATTAATTCTCATTATAGAAATTCCATTAGTTTCGATACGTTCTAACGGAATGATAACATTATCTACCTGAATTTCAGAAATTTCAAACGGCAATCCATGAATTTTAATTTCAAATGTTTCATAACCTGCTTCAAACTTTCCTTCTTTATGTTGCTGTATAATTAATTCATTAGATTTACCTGTTAATTTAAATGTTCTTAAACTATAACGTCCTTTTGTGTAATCATAACCGTCATGTGCGTCATCAAATAATTGAGAACGCTCTTTTCCTTCTTTATAATACACATCTAAAACAACGGTATCAATTTTTTTCTCACCAACGTACTGTTGTATTGGGTACTTCGGAATGATAGCACCTTCTTTTACAAATATTGGCATTTCATCTAAATCTGAATCGACCCATATTTCTCGTCCACCAATTATAATAGTATCTGTCCAGTAATCATACCATTTTCCTATTGGGAAATACATACGTCGTCCTTTAGCATTTTGTTCTAAAATTGGACACGCTAAAATTTGGTTACCAAATACAAACTCATCAGTTCTATAATGTGTTTGCACATCATCTTGATCATATAACACCAAAGAGTTTAATATTGGAGTACCTTCTTCTACATATTTCCAAAAGGCGGTATATAAATAAGGTAAAAGTTGATACCTAATTTCAATAAATTTTCTAACAATATCTGTGACTTCTTTTCCAAAAGTCCATGGTTCTTGATCTCCATGATCTCCTGAGGAGTGCACTCTAAAAAACGGATGAAAAATTCCTAATTGTACCCATCGCGTAAATAATTCGCCTTGAGGTTGTTCGGCAAATCCGCCAATATCGCTTCCTGCAAAACTAAATCCAGACATAGCCATACGTTGTGCTTGCACATTGGCAATCCATAAATGTTCCCAAGTTGCAACGTTGTCTCCCGTCCATGTTGATGTATAACGTTGTGTGCCAGAATACGCCGAACGTGTAATCACAAATGGACGTTTTGGATATGCAGATTTTTTAAGGCCTTGATACGTAGCGCGAGCCATTTGCATACCGTAAATATTATGTGCTTTTCTATGGCTACAAGGGTTTCCGTCATAATCATGACGTACATCATCTGGAAATGTTTTATTAGGAACCTCCATGACAGCAGGTTCGTTCATATCATTCCATACACCTTTAACGCCAATCTCTTCTATTAATTCTTTAAATAATCCAGACCACCATTCTCTAACTTCAGGGTTAGTAAAGTCTGGGAAGTAGCACTCTCCTGGCCATACTTTACCTTTCATATAAGGACCATCTGCACGTTTACAGAAATAATCATTCTCTAAAGCTTCTTTAAAAACAGAATACTCTTTATCTATCTTAATACCTGGATCAATAATGGCAACTGTTTTAAATCCGTCGTCAGCCAATTCTTTAACCATACGTTTGGGATTTGGGAAATAGTCTTTATTCCAGGTAAAGCAACGAAATCCTTCCATATAATCGATATCTAAGTAGATGGCATCACATGGTATTTTTAAATCTCTAAATTTTGAGGTGACCTCTTTTACTTTAGATTCTGGGTAGTAACTCCATTTACATTGGTGAAAACCTAATGCCCAAAGTGGTGGTAATACATGTGGTTTACCTGTAAGATCTGTATAACTTTCTACAACTTCGGTCATTTTTGGACCATAGATGAAATAGTAATTCATCTCACCACCTTGTGCCCAAAAACTTGTTACGTTGCGACGTTCATGTGCAAAGTCAAAGAATGATCTAAATGAATTGTCAAAGAAAATACCGTAAGCTTTTGTTTTATGTAGACCTGTATAAAATGGTATAGATTTATAGATTGGATCTGTATTTTTTCCGTAGGCATAAGAATCTGTTGCCCAATTTTCAAAACGCTTACCTTTTAAATTTAAATGACTTGGCTTATCACCAAGACCATAATAACTTTCTCCATCTTTAGAAACTTTAGACATTTTTACAATATCTCCTCCATATTCATAACTTTCTTCCCAATGGAAACCAGACTCATCTTCGTTTATTAAAACATTATCTACCGCATCATATATTTTGACACCTAGATTTGCTTTGGAAATGTGACATATCAACTTTTTCGTAGTGATTACAAAAGCAATTTCAGTTTCTTCAATTTCTAAATGATTATAACCTGTGCTAGCATATTTTGTGATTGCATATGAAAAATCATTATCAAAAGTACCAGTTGTAGTGTATCTAAAACGCAGCACACTATCTCGAAGTACAGTAAGTTGTAATACCACATCGTTTTCGGTAGAAAAATAGAGCGTATCTACATCTTTTTTAAAGTTGATAATTTTTGAAGGACTTAAATTTCCTTTATTCTCTAATTCTGTATTTACAATCATAAGCTAAATTTATAGTATGAAACACACAAAAAAACGGAAAAATCAGGACGTAAAGAAACGTTGTAAATAGTTATTATTAGGAATTGTTAACTATAACGATTTCGAGCTTTGTTTGTAATAATAAAAAAATTAAAACGTGATATATTTATAATTTCATAATATGTATTGGGAGTAACATATCAATAGTAATTATAAATTTAGTCCTGTTTAGAATTTACAATGGTGATTTCTTTGTGTCATTTTCCATACTTAAAAGCAATCATACCTAATGGTGGCACATTTATCTCTACAGAATTATCTCTAAAATGATGCGCTACGGCTTTAGATGTTAAAGCTTTATTTTTGTACTCTCCTGTTCCAAAGTATTTTTTTAAATCACTATTGAACACTTCTTTTAATTTTCCTTTCTTCGGAATTCCGATGCGGTAATTGTTACTGGGATTAGGTGTCATGTTGCAAACGACGATGATATCATCTTTTGGCTTATCTCCTTTTCTAATGAAGGTTATTATTGAGTTTTCGTGATCATTATAGTCGATCCATTCAAAACCTTCCGAAGAAAATTGCTTTTGATATAATGCAGGTTGCGATTTATAAAATGTATTTAAATCTTTGTACAACTCTTTTATACCTTTATGTGGTGCGTATTTTAGCAAATGCCAATCTAAACTTTGTTCAAAATTCCACTCTGAACTTTGACCAAATTCACCACCTTGAAATAAAACATTAGTTCCAGGATGTGTAAACATATAGCTGTATAATAATCTCAAATTTGCAAAACGTTGCCATTCATCGCCTGGCATTCTACCCAAAATTGATTTTTTACCATACACGACTTCATCGTGACTTAATGGTAACATGAAATTCTCTGTGAATGTATAGGTCATAGAAAATGTAAGGTCATTTTGATGGTATTTTCTATAGATAGGTTCTTTAGAAAAATACTCTAATGTATCGTGCATCCAACCCATCATCCATTTCATGCCAAAACCTAAACCTCCAAGAAAGGTTGGTTTTGAGACCATTGGGAATGCGGTAGATTCTTCGGCAATGGTTTGAACATCTGGAAAAGCTGAATATACGGCTTCGTTAAATTCTCGCAAAAATGACATGGCTTCTAGATTCTCTCGTCCGCCATACATATTTGGTTCCCATTCACCATCTTCTCTACTATAATCTAAAAATAACATGGAAGCGACTGCGTCTACTCTAAAACCATCTACATGGAATTGATCTAACCAAAAAATGGCATTACTTATTAAAAAGGACTTGACTTCGTTTCTTCCGTAGTTAAAAATTAAACTCTTCCAATCTTGGTGGTATCCTTTTCGTTTATCTGGATGCTCATAAAGCGCAGATCCATCAAAGAAACCGAGTCCGTGAGCATCTTCTGGGAAATGTGACGGTACCCAATCTAGAATGATCCCAATATCGTTTTGGTGTAATTTATCAACTAATAATTTAAATTCTTCAGGATATCCAAAACGTGATGTTGGTGCAAAATAACCTGTCACTTGATAACCCCAAGAAGGGTCATAAGGAAACTCCATTATTGGCATTAACTCAACGTGAGTAAAATTCATGTCTTTAACATAGCTCACTAAATCGTCTGCTAGCTCAACATATGACATAAATCGATTCTCTTCAATTTGTTTTTTCCAAGATCCTAAATGGACTTCATAAACCGAGTATGGTGCGTTTAGAGCATTGTGCTTTTTTCGCATTTTCATCCATTTTGCATCTTTCCATTTATAGGTATCGTCCCAAACAATAGATGCTGTTTTGGGATTGTGCTCTGCTCGTCTAGCGTAAGGATCTGCTTTTTCGGTTGTTATATCGTTATTACTACTAAGAATTTTGTATTTATATTGTGTGCCTTTCCCAACTCCAGGAATGAAGCCTTCCCATATTCCGCTAGAATCCCAACGTACATTAAGTTTATGCTCACTTTCTGTCCAAAAATTAAAATCTCCAATTACAGATACCATTTTTGCACTTGGAGCCCAAACAGCAAAATAAACACCTTCAACTCCTTCTACCGTTGTTATGTGCGAACCAAATTTCTCGTATAAACGATAATGTTTTCCTGATTTAAAAAGGGAGATATCAAAATCTGTAAAAAGACTGTGTGCTATTACTTCTGCCATGTATTGTATTGGAATAAAATTATTTAATTATTGTGCCTTTAGGGATAGTAGCACCTTTTTTGATAACTACAATACCGTCTTTTATAAAATAGCTTTCAGTTTCTTTATCCTCTAGGTGTTTTCCTCCTTCAATTCTCACATTATCACCTATTCTACAATTTTTATCAACTATACAATAATTTATTATACAATCATTACCGATACCTAAAAGGTTCTCAATATGATTGGCTTCTATATCTGCCAACGATTCATATGAATCATTACCCATCATATACGTATTATGCACTACTGACCTTTTACCAATTCTTGATCTAATCCCAATGACACATCTTTCTATTTTATCGGCATGAATTATACAGCCATCAGAAATTACAGAATTATTAATTGTTGTTCCTGAAATTTTAGAGGTAGGCAATATTCTAGCTCTTGTATAGACTCTATTTTCATCATACAAATTAAACTTAGGAATATCATCTGTTAACCCTAAATTGGCTTCGAAGAAAGATTCAATAGTTCCAATATCTGTCCAATAACCTTCATATTGATAACTTAGTGTTTTATGATTATGTATGGATTGAGGAATTATCTCTTTACCAAAATCATTGGTATCTGGATTATCCATTAATTTTATTAACAACTCTCTATTAAAAATATAAATTCCCATTGAAGCTAGATAATTTCTACCTTCATTTTTCATTTCTTGACTCACCTCTGAGGTCCAATCTGGTAATAACTCAGGTGCTGGTTTTTCAATAAATGACGTTATGATATCATCATCATCTGTTTTTAAAAGACCGAAACCAGTTGCGTCTTTAGCTGTAACTGGATACGTTGCAATGGTTATTTCTGCTTTACTTTCTTGATGTTTTGCTATCATATCTTCAAGATCCATGTTATACAGCTGATCTCCTGAAAGAATGAGCGCATACTCAAAATCGTTTTGCAAAAAGTGATGCATACTTTGCCTTACAGCATCTGCTGTACCTTGAAACCATTTATCGCTTTGCATTGTTTGCTCTGCTGCTAAAACGTCTACAAAAGCACTACTAAAAAAACTAAAGTGATAGGTGTTTTTAATATGCTGATTTAAAGACGCAGAATTAAATTGTGTTAACACATATATTCTTTTAATATCAGAATTTATACAATTCGAAATTGGGATATCTACTAATCTATACTTTCCGGCAATTGGCACTGCTGGTTTTGACCTATCAGCAGTTAGAGGATATAATCTAGATCCTTGGCCTCCACCAAGTATAATTGACAATACTTTATTGTTTATCATAGCTTTGTTTAGTTTAGTTTAGTTTAGTTTAGTGAATTGAATTGTATAAATTTATATATGCTTTAGCAGAGACCTTCCAAGAATGATCTATACTCATTATATGTTTTCTATTTACTTTAAATGCTTTGAGGTTATAAAAGTCTTTTGCTCGACTAATAGCCATAACGATATCATTTACAGAAACGTCGTTATGACAAATACCAAAACCTTGGTCTCCTATATCTACAACTGTATCTTTTAATCCGCCAATTTTTCTAACAACAGGCACTGTTCCATATCTTAATGAATACATTTGATTTAAACCACAAGGCTCTACGCGCGAAGGCATTAATAAAAAATCGGCTCCAGCATAAATAATATGCGACAGTTTTTCATCGTACCCAATGTAAGCATTATAAAGTCCAGGATGTTTAGGTATTAGATCAAGTAATTGTCGTTCAGTATCTTTAGATCCAGAACCTAATACAATCACAGATAAATCTTTAGAACGTAATGCATAATCAAGAGCGTGAGGCAATAACTCTGCGCCTTTCTCACCTACTAAACGTCCAATAAAAGCAAATAGCGGTTTACTGTCATCTAAGTTAAATTGGTCACATAACCATTTCTTGTTTGCCTTTTTCCCAGCATCTACTGAGGTTTTATTGTAATTTTTAATAATGTATTCGTCTTTATCAGGATTCCAAACTTCAGAATCTATTCCATTTAAAATCCCAATAGCTTTAGAGCTTTCAGCACTTAATAAGTGTTCAAGTCCATTGGCATTAAATTTTAATTCTTCCATATAACTTGGTGATACTGTAGTGACACGCCAAGCACATTTTATTGCAGCTGCCAATGGATTAATTAGCCCATCCCACATAAGTAAACCTACTCTTTCAATATTAAATCGAGGCAATTTATATAAGTTTTCATAAGACATCCATCCTTGATATTGTGCATTATGAATTGTTGTAATTACAGGGATTTTATTTAAAGATTCATATTTAAAACTTTCTTGTGCCATAAAAGGAATTAAACCTGTGTGATGATCATGACAGTGTATATAATCTGGTTTGTCTTTTAAAGTCAAAATCCAATCTAATGCTGCAATTTGAAATGCTAAAAATCGATCGGTATCATTATCAGAGTACACATATTCTTTATATAATAACTCATTAATATGTATAAAATGAATATCGAAATCTAAAACAGATTCTGATAATTTTAATACGCTAAAATCTATCTGAGTGTTTCCTAAGTTAATTTGAGAATCATAAACGGAAACAAATGTATGCTTTTGGGTAAATGCATTATTGTAAAAAGGCATAATCACACTGCTTACAGCACCAATAGAATTTTGATACTTTGGTAAAGCTCCTACAACATCGGCCAAACCTCCAATTTTAGCGACTGGATAACATTCGGCGCTCATATGCATTATTCTCATTTCTTATCTTTTTTAAATGATATTTTATAAACTTACTAAAATATTCCTAAAAATATTACATTGCTCTATACATTGTTAAATTATTAATAATTCTAAAACGATTTCGTAATGAAATTATAAAAAAACCGACTGAAAAGTAAATAAAAACAAACCCTATTTTATACTATGAAAAAGTTTATAACATTATTAACAATAGCTTTATTTTTTAATTGCAACTCTTCTGCTCAGAAAAAAGAAAGTAAAGTAGAAGAGAAATTTCCTATTAGCAAAACCGATGCCGAATGGAAAAAAGAATTATCAAGTGATGCGTATTATGTGTTGCGTCAAGAAGGTACCGAACGTCCTTTTAGCAGCCCACTAAATGATGAAAAGCGCAAAGGCACATTTCATTGTGCGGCTTGCAACACGCCATTATTTAAAAGCGAACATAAATTTGATTCTGGTACAGGATGGCCAAGTTTTGATAGAGAAATTAAAGGCAATGTAGCCTACGGGTCAGATAACAAATTAGGCTACAGTAGAGATGAAGAACATTGCGCTACTTGTGGTGGACACTTAGGACACGTTTTTAATGATGGCCCTAGAAACACAACCGGTAAACGTCATTGTATTAATGGTGACGCTTTGAAGTTTGTGCCTGCGCAATAAGTTTTTATCATAAACCTAATAATAGCGATATAATTTCTAACTATAACAAACTATAGTTTCACTGAAATGGTATCGCTATTTTTATGACATTAATTTAAACTCATGGAAAATTCATATTTATCAAGTGCCATTAAACAATTTGAATATTACAAAAGTCTTGGAGATAAAACTATTGCTCAATTATCCTTTGAAGAACTGAAACATGAATTTGCAGAAGACTCCAACTCTATTGCCATTATAGTAAAACATATAGTTGGCAATATGCTCAGTAGGTTGACTAACTTTTTAACCGAAGATGGCGAAAAAAACTGGAGACATCGCGATGGTGAGTTTGAAGATACATTTCAGAATAAAGAAGAATTACTCAACTACTGGAACCGAGGATGGACCTGTTTATTTAATGCTATAACTCCATTAACTCATACTAATTTAGAGCATATTATATATATTAGAAATCAAGGGCACACAGTAACCGAAGCCATAAATAGACAATTAGCACACTATGCATATCATATTGGTCAACTTGTATTTCTAGGAAAACTAACAAAAGGTAAACACTGGGAATCACTATCTATACCTAAAGGACAATCAACCACTTATAACACAAAAAAATTTAGCCAAGAACAAGGTCGTAGACACTTTACAGACGACCTCTAAACCAAATTACCATCTCAACCTGTATTTATAGGAAATAAAAAACGTAAGAATTATAATGTAAAATTGCCTTATTTTGAGTGTTCTAATAGAATTTATTTCACGCTCCAAGTCGTGTCATAATTCTTTAAATTAACGAGTTAGTCCTTCAAAATACCATCTACTCATCGACTAAAAATTGAGTCAAATTAAAAAAAAATTTTAGGGTGAATTCAGGTTTTAATATTACAATTTGGTTTTGTATCTTCGTTACCTTAAAAATAAGACAAGAAAACTCATGAGTAAATACGATATTATAGTACTTGGTAGTGGTCCTGGAGGCTACGTTGCAGCAATTAGAGCTTCACAATTAGGATTAAAAACCGCAGTTATAGAAAAAGAAAATTTAGGTGGTATTTGTTTAAATTGGGGCTGTATCCCAACAAAAGCTTTATTAAAATCTGCTCAAGTTTTTGACTATTTAAAACATGCAGAAGATTATGGGCTTTCTGTTAAAGAATATGACAAAGATTTTAATGCCATTGTAAAACGTAGTCGAGGCGTTGCAAATGGTATGAGTAATGGTGTCAAGTTTTTAATGAAGAAAAACAAAATTGATGTTATTGATGGCTTCGGAACCTTAAAAACGGGTAAAAAAGTTGAAGTAGACGGTAAAGAATACACTGCAGACCATATTATTATTGCCACAGGAGCTCGTTCTCGTGAGTTGCCTAGCTTACCTCAAGATGGTAAAAAAGTAATTGGTTATAGACAAGCCATGTCTCTAGAAGAACAACCAAAGAAATTAATTGTTGTTGGTTCTGGTGCAATAGGTGTTGAATTTGCATATTTCTACAATTCAATTGGGACTGAGGTAACCGTTGTTGAATATTTACCAAATATTGTTCCTGTTGAAGATGAAGAGGTTTCTAAACAATTAGAACGCTCATTTAAGAAAAGCGGAATTAAAGTCATGACATCTGCGGAAGTGACACATGTTGACACCTCAGGAAAAGGTGTAAAAGCGACAGTGAAAACTAAAAAAGGTGAAGAAATTCTTGAAGCAGATATCGTATTATCTGCTGTAGGTATCAAATCTAATATTGAAAACATTGGATTAGAAGATGTTGGTATCGCTGTAGATAGAGATAAAATATTAGTTAACGATTACTACCAAACAAACATTCCTGGCTACTACGCTATCGGTGATATTACTCCAGGCCAAGCTTTAGCACACGTTGCTTCTGCTGAAGGTATTTTATGTGTAGAAAAAATCGCTGGTATGCATGTTGAAGCTATTGACTACGGAAATGTGCCAGGCTGCACCTATTGTTCTCCAGAAATTGCAAGTGTTGGCTTAACTGAAAAACAAGCAAAAGAGCAAGGTATTGATATTAAAGTTGGTAAATTTCCATTCTCAGCTTCGGGTAAGGCAAGTGCTTCTGGAGCTAAAGACGGCTTTGTAAAAGTTATTTTTGATGCTAAATATGGCGAATGGTTAGGCTGCCATATGATTGGAGCTGGTGTAACTGACATGATTGCAGAAGCCGTTTTAGGACGTAAACTAGAAACAACTGGCCATGAAGTATTAAAAGCAATTCACCCTCACCCAACTATGAGTGAAGCGGTAATGGAAGCTGTTGCTGCTGCTTATGATGAAGTCATACACTTATAATAAGTATCACATTTACATAATAAAAAAAACGAACCAAAATGGTTCGTTTTTTTTTGCCTAGATTAGAGCAAGAATAACTGTTTAAATAAATTATTGAATTCAAATAAACGATTTCATGCTTTAGATGCATTTAGAGGCTTTGCTGCTGTATTGGTGTTTTTATACCATATGCCAAATAAATCATGGCTTACTGCTAATGCTTTTGTGTCTAATTCTGGACTTTTTGTGGACCTGTTTTTTATTTTAAGTGGTTTTGTGATCTATCATAATTATAAAGACCGACTTAATGACTTAACTTCTAGAACAACATTTATTGTAAATAGACTAAAACGTTTATTACCATTACACTATTACACTCTATTTGTGTTGATCGCTTTAGAAATGTTTAAATATGTCACCTATAATCCTGGTGCATATTCTAATCCTCCTTTTTCAATAAATACATTTAATACGCTTTATCCGCAATTGTTTGTATTAAATGCTACACCATTATTTGTAGACTTTAGCTGGAACTTCCCAAATTGGTCCATTAGCGCAGAAATTATATCTTACTTACTGTTTGTGAGTGCCTCTTTATGGTGTTTTGGCAAAAAACAATTAACTGTAATTACAGCAGTCACTTTTATAATTATTGGCTATTTGTTTTTCTATTTAAAATATGGTCAATTCAATCTAGTTATTGATTTTGGGTATAGTTTTATGAGAGCTTGTATTGGGTTTTATATTGGTATTGTTGTGTATGTACTAAGAGATTCACTAGCAACTTTATTACCTTCTATTTCAAAAAACACGTACACTGTTTTAGAATTTATAAGTATTGTATTAGTTGTAATAGCTACCATAAATGTTGATCTCATCGCTAAAAACTACTACTATATCATGCACATCGTTTTTGCGCTATTAATTTTTGTGTTTTCTATTGAAAAAGGCATACTATCACATATTTTAAAATCCAAGATATTTCAAAAATTAGGAGCTTGGTCCTACTCCATCTATTTAAATCAGGTGTTAATTATCATTATCTACAACAAAATGGTTTTAAAAGCCTTTCCTAATTCAAGTGGTTTGGCAGTTGTATTTGAACTCTTAACTACTGTAATACTTTGCTATTACTCTTACCTTACGTACACGTATATTGAGAAACGTTTTTACAAAAAACTGGACAAGAGCTAATATTTAAAAGGTATAGCCTATACCTAAAAACAACCCATTTGGAGCTACCTCAGTGAATCCTACTACAAATTTCATATGGATGTCTAGATGATTAGAAATATTATAGGCTGAAGCTAGATCGCCTCTTACCTTAAACTTGTTGACAAAAAAATCGAAAAAATAGTTTAAACTTGGACCAGCCATAAAGCTCAATTTATTAGATAATTGAAATTTGGCATAGATAGGTGCGTTTATAAATTTGAAGTCATTTAATTGAATGTAAAGCAATTCGGGTTGAAGATGGACAGTTTCATCAATTTTAAAATCGGTAAAGAGGCCTCCATAAAATCCAGTTTCGGTTTGTATGGTATTTCCAAATTGAGCTTCTGGGACTTTAAAAAAGGTGAGATTGAGACCTCCTTTAATACCAAAGTCTACATTGGGTTGTGCGTTACATTTCAGCATAGAACAAAAGAAAAGGAAACAAAAAAGTGTAATATAATATCTCATGATGAACTGCTAACGCATAATTTGACCATTTAATCTTCTAGAAAACTCTGTATTGCCAACTCATAGCTTTGCAAACCAAAACCGAGAATTACACCTTTAGCATTTGGTGAAATGTAGGATTGATGTCTAAACTCTTCTCTAGAGAATGTGTTTGAAATATGAACCTCTACCACAGGCGTTGTAATGGCTTTTACAGCGTCACCAATGCCTACAGATGTATGTGTATATGCTGCAGCATTGAGTATAATACCATCATATGTAAAGCCAACCTCTTGAATTTTATCAATTAATTCGCCTTCTATATTAGATTGAAAATGCTCTAAGGTTATGTTAGGGTATTTTTTAATGGCTTGTTCATGAAATTCTGTGAAGGTTAAATTTCCGTAGATATTAGTTTCACGTTTACCTAAGAGGTTTAGATTTGGACCGTTTATAATAATGAGTTGCTTCATATAGTAAAGGTATTAAATTTTGGGCATAAAAAAACCGAAGCTGTTAAGCTTCGGTTTAATATATTAATGTGTTTGTTTATCTTATAAAACAAATAAGATACCAAATGCAGCGTTTCCACCAAATGGGTTAGCAACATCTCCAAAACCTAAGTTGAACTCAGAAACAGCTTCTGCTCCATCAACATCTGCTTTAGTTGAAGAGAAACCTAATACATTTCTTAATGCGAAAGATAAAGCGATTTTTTCTGTTACGAAATAGTTGATCCCTAAGTCTAAACCAGCGTTAATAGTGTTTAATTTAAAATCATCAATGTTGTTTTTGTTTGAGCTGTACCCAACACCAAATTCACCGTAAGTTTTGAAACGCTCACCTAAATCTAAAAAGTAGTAACGAGCAAAACCTCCAACACCAAAACCAGAGATATCTGAAATATCAGTTCCAGCAACTTCAGTTTTTGCTGAGTTATAAAATACTGTACCACCAATAGCTAAATCTTCGTTTAAAAAGAAACCAACTTTAGGAGCGATTGTTAAACTGTTAAATTTTTCTTCAGTATTTTTATCATTTGTACTGTTAAAACCTACGTTACCTTCAATGAAGATATCTCCTTCAGAAAAGCTGAAAGTTGGTTGCTCATCTTGAGCGTTTACATTTGATAATCCGAAAACTGCTACTGCAGCCATAAGTAATAATTTTTTCATAATAATAATGTTTAAATAATTTGAGATTTGATTTTTTTAATGGTCGGCAAACTTATATCTATTTTTTATAACACACAAGTTAAATAACATAAATTTAAGCGCTTTAACGATAAAATAACACCTTTTATCGATTTTAGCAAAAAAAAAAGGAAACCGTTAAGTTTCCTTTTTTTAATGAATATTTTTACTTATTAGTTGAAGAAATACCCAACTGATATTTGAAAAACGTTGTTTTGAATACTGTAATCATCAGACTCTTCTCCATCTGCAATATTAGATAAACCTAATACATATCTAGCAGAGAAATTTAATCCACTATCCATTTTGTATCCAGCTCCAATACCAAATCCAAAGTCTATTCCTTTAAACCCGTCTTTAACATCTTCTTCACCAGACTCTCCACCACCTTCAAATTCTTCATTTGCAGATAATAAAAGACCAATCTGTGGTCCTGCTTCTACACTAAAACCTTCAGCTACATAATATTTCGCCATAATTGGAATATTAAGATAGTCAAGCTTTAATTTAGATTCAAAAGTAATACCTTCAAATGTTTCTTCATTTTTAGCACCTTGAGCAGAATATACTAATTCTGGTTGTACCGAAAATTTATCAGAAATCACAATCTCTGCAACACCACCTAAATGAAAAGATGTAAGACCATCTAAATCATCAGCATCTCCACCGATATTAGACATATTAAGACCAGCTTTGGCTCCAAATTTCACTTCCTGAGCATTTACACTCGATAATCCAAATACTGCAACTGCAGCTAATAACATTAATTTTTTCATAAAAAAAAGTTTTAAAATTGATTAGTACAAACTAAACGCTTTTTTTTCAGACTATCAACAAATCCCCACAACTTATTAACAATTTTATAAACATATTTTATCAAACACTCTATTTTTTAGGGATGTACAAAATATAGTTATTAACAATTTGAATATCTCAATGTCTCTTTAGTATATGGATTAACGTAGATTGATTTTTCTCAAGATTAGTCATAGCTTTTATTTTATTTTTACTATCCTGGATTTCTAAAACAGCCGTGTTGGTTGTTACGCTACCCACTCCATCTGCAATTATCTCGATAACTGTTTTTTTTGAAGTAAGTGGTATTGTTAATACTTTGATCTCTTTAGAAATTGTATGTCTTCTAAGTATGATGTTGCCATTTACTTTAATAGATATCATATCTCCATCTTCTTGTCCGCCATCATATATATGTAAAGACACCTTTTGATCGCTAGAAAAAACACTTGTCACTTGAGAGGTCTTTAAAATATTCATATTGAGTTTTTCCAAAATCTTTAACTCATTTGTTTTTTGTTTTATACTATCTGGTACACGGTTGGATCTATTGATTTTTTTAGTCATTTTTTCCATGCGTTTTTCAACATTCTCTGCCGAATTAAGAAATAGTTCGCCACTTATACACTCTTCACCGTCTGAAAACTCACCTTTAAAATCACCTTTAAAATATTTTGTTTTACCTGGTTTGAAATACGTAGGTTTAAAATGCACGAAACAAAAATCATCATGAATAACATCAGATTTGGTGTATATAATATCATATTCATTAAAAGACAACTCTCTGGTAGCAGAATTGTAAGTTCCCGTTATTTTTGACTTTGTTTCATGATCTCCTCCAAAATCTGTAACAGAATATCCTTCAACTTGATCATAATTAATATCAAACTTAACCTTATAGGTAATGATTGCAGAATCATTTAATTTTATAGCTCCAATATATTCATTCGATTCTTGCCCAATGAGTTGTAAACTTGATAATAAAATAAAGAGAATTCTTACACTATAATTTGCCATATTTTCATATTATTGTTGGACAAACTTAAACCAATATTATATGAAATTTAAATTTTTACTTTCGTTTTTACTCTTTTTTGGGGCAATATCTTTGTCTCATGCTTCATTTCCTGTTAAAAGAACTGTTGCTACCGTAACTACAACTAACATCTCTACATCAAATGATGCTGGAGCTAGTGATTTATACTCTCCAGCTGCAAAATCTGGTAAGGATAAATGGGTTGGAGTTGCCTTATGGTTTTTCTTAGGTGTATTTGCTGCACATAGATGGTATTATAAAAAACCTGTTGGTTGGAATATTTTATTTATTGTAACTTTAGGAGGATTAGGTGTATGGGCAATTATTGATTTAATCAATATGCTTACAGATAATTTCTAAAACTTTTTTCAAAATAATCTTAAAACCATTCTATCTTGTATAGAATGGTTTTTTATTTTTATATCATATGAAATGGCAAAATGCCCTTAACGATTACAAATACTATCTTAAAATTGAGCGAGGTTTATCAAATAACTCTATCGTAAACTATGCATTAGATGTAGAGAAGCTTATGAGTTATCTTGAAACAAATGATATCATTGTTTCTCCTGTTAAAATTGATCACGATCAAGTACAAGCGTTTATATACGATGTTTCAAAGCAATTAAATTCGAGATCACAATCTCGAGTCATTTCGGGTTTACGAAGCTTTTTTAATTACTTAGTTTTTGAAGATTACCGTGAAACAAACCCTTTAGATCAAATTGAATCTCCTAAAATAGGTAGAAAATTACCAGACACCTTATCTATAGACGATATTGACAATCTTATTAATGCTATTGACCTTACTAAAACCTATAATGGTGTTCATATTGGAGAACGTAATAGAGCCATTTTAGAAACGTTATATAGTTGCGGACTAAGAGTAAGCGAACTCACAAATTTGAAGATTTCAGATTTATTTTTTGATGAAGGTTTTATTAAAGTAACAGGTAAAGGTGACAAACAGCGCTTTGTCCCAATTGGACTTAATACCCAAAAATATATTAATATTTGGAGAGATATGAGAACTCACATTACTGTACATCCTGATTATACAGATACACTCTTTTTAAACAACAGAGGCAAACAGTTAACAAGAGCAATGATTTTTACAATTATAAAGGATCTTGCAAAAGCAATTAATTTAAATAAAATAATTTCTCCTCATACCTTTAGACATTCATTTGCGACGCATCTTTTAGAAAATGGTGCCGATTTAAGAGCCATTCAACTTATGCTTGGCCATGAAAGCATTACCACAACTGAGATTTATATGCATGTTGATAGATCGCATCTTAAAGATGCACTCATGCAATTTCACCCTAGACGATAGAAAAACTTAATTTATCTTGCTGCTTTACAGTTAATTAACTATTTTTAATCCCATAACTAAATTAATTAATAAATAAAGAATTAAAGTCCCTAACGCTATTCTTATAATACACTGTTATGACTTTTTTTAATTTGGAACTTCACAATGGTTTTAAAAATCTTGACTACAAAGAAGATTTAAAATCTAAACTTGCATTAGAATACTCTAGCATAGGCGTTTGGGAATATAACGCTCAAGAAAACCGCGTATATTTCTCAGAAGGCTCCATACAAATAATTGGAATTAATGATCCAGATTTTGGCAAAAACCCTCAAGACTGGAATAATCGTGTTCATCCAGACGATCAAACAAAATATTTTCAAGATTTTCAAGACCATTTAAATGGAAAAAAAGCGATGTACGACAATGTGCATAGAGTAAGATGTGAAAACGGTAAATATAAATGGATTAGAGATCGAGGGAAAGTTATCGAGTGGTTGCCAAATGGCAAGTGCAAAAGAGCTATTGGCACACATACCGATATTACCATACTTAAAAACAATGAGAAGAAAATTAACAACGCACTCACTATAGCCTCAGAACAAAATAATCGACTTAAAAATTTTGCTCACATAGTAACACATAATCTCAAACAGCACACAGGTAACCTAGAAAGCCTACTAGACTTTTACCAAGAAGAAACCAACGATAATGAAAAAGCAAACATTTTTAATCACCTGTTAACACTCTCTAGTTCATTAAGTAAAACCATAAAAGATTTAAACAATATAGTCTCTGTACAAACCAATAAAAATAAACGTGTAGAAAAAATATATATCTCAAATGAAGTAGACCGCATTCTCAATACATTAGACTATGTAATTAAAGAATCTAATGCTATAATCCATAATAATATCAATAAAAAACTGTACATACTTTACAACAAATCTTATTTTGAAAGTATCGTTCAAAACCTGCTTACCAATGCATTAAAATACAAACATCCAGATAGAGATCCTGTGATACATATAGACAGTACATTTAATCATAAAACCATTGAGTTAAGCGTGGCAGACAATGGTACAGGTATAGATCTAGAAAAATTTGGAAAAGACATTTTTGGCCTCTATAAAACGTTTCATCCCAATAAAGACTCTGAAGGTGTTGGCTTGTACCTCATTAAAAATCAAATAGAAAGTTTTAATGGTCAAATTAAAGTTGAGAGTACGTTAGGTAAAGGGACTACCTTTAAAATTATAGCACCTAATTTGAGAGAAAATTAAATAATTTCTAAGTTTTTTTTCTTCGGAAATGTTAAAACTACACCTCAATCGCATCCTAAATAAAACTAAAAACACCTATCACAAAACACGCCAACTATCTCGATACAAATACATTAACAAAACAGTTTTAAATATAGCATGGATTACCTTTAAAAAACAACAATCTCATAATCAATGATATCGTATTGTATAAACAAAAAATGATATATTTTTGAGTGACGTTTTTAAAAAAAAAGTGTCCAAATAAAAAAAAAGCCTCAGCATGTTTTGGAAAAAAAAAGAACCAAATCCTCAACCTAAAATTGAGAATCAAGATTCTATTAATGATAAGAGATGGCAAATAGCATTAGAAAACACTAATGTTGGTCTATGGGATTATGACATCATTAAAAATGAAGTGTATTATTCTAAAGAGTCTAAAATGCTTCTTGGTTTTGAAGAACACGAGCTATCCAACTCTGTAACAGAATGGGATCGTAGAGTACATCCTGAAGATTCTGAAACCTATTTCAATGATTTTAATGCACATGTAAATGGATCGTTAGATACCTATAGAAACGAACATCGCATCCTTTGTCGTGATGGCCAATACAAATGGATTTTAGATAAAGGTAAAATTATTGAAAAAAATGCTCAAGGCAAACCAACACGTATTATTGGTACACATACCGATATCACTTACAGAAAGAAAAAAGAAGTACAGTCTGAACGTTATCTTCAGCTAATCACAAGTCAAAATGAACGCTTACATAATTTCACCCATATTGTATCTCATAATTTAAAAACACATATTGGAAATTTTAAAAATATTCTAGAATTTTATGACGAAGCAGTTTCCGAAGAAGAAAAACATGAACTTATTGATCATCTCAAGACGATTTCCGGAGCACTCTCAACAACAATTGTAGACTTAGATGATATCATTAGTATTAAGTCTAAATCAAATGCTAAAGAACTCAATGAGCGTGTAAGTATATACAATTGTGCAGAAAAAGTTATTCATAGTTTAAAAATGGATATTGCGCATAATAATATTGCCATTTACAATTCAATTAGAAAAAATGATATTATAAACGTAAATAGTTCTTATTTAGAAAGTATACTTTACAATTTGATTTCAAATGGCATCAAGTACAGAGCAGATGATCGTAATTCTAAAATTATGTTACAATCTTTACATACTAAAGACGAACTTAAAATATTAATTTCAGATAATGGTATAGGGATTGATACCAATAAATATAAAAATCAACTTTTTGAAATTTATCAAACCTTTCATGGTACTAGTAGAGACGATTCTCGTGGTGTAGGATTGTATATTACTAAAACTCAAATGGAGACCATAGGCGGCACAATAAAGGTAGAAAGCGCTTTGGGTGAAGGCTCAACATTTATTCTTACATTTAAAAAACAGACGACATGATGGTTAACAAACCTGTTGTTATATTGTTTACACATTAAAAAAACCACATAACTCATTCATAAGTGCGGTTCACTCATTACAGTTTTATCAAGTTAGATTTACATTATATTTTTGGCTTATTATAACAAAAAAATGATTTTTGTGGCTATTTGCTTCAGAATGATTTTTGTAACTTTAAAACATATATAGCATCATGACACGTATTACTCAACTTTTTATCATAACACTACTTTTAGTAAGTTGTGGATCTTATCAAACAACTCCAGAAACCAATTTAACAAATGTCCCTGAAGAAGATATTGTTAGAATTGCGAATGACGATATAGAATATGAAATTATCATCATAGAACCTGGTTTTAATACTTGGTTAGCCTCAATGGCAAGACCAGAAGGTTACTACTCACAATCTTATATGGAAGCTAGAAACAATGTAAATGTAAAAGAATGGAACAATAGAGTGTTACAACCACATCAATACGATTCAAACCTTTATGAATTGCGCATAGATTACAATCCTAGTATAGATTATGGTTACGATGTTAATTATAAACTATTTAACTATTTTACTTACTTTCAAATCACTTATAAGCAACGATTATCGTCTTTTGTTCCTAGAATTTAAATTACTTTTGCAGTTAGACTCTTGTAATCTATGTTAAAAACGTTTAAACAAAATTGGGAGATACAACACAATTGGCAATTACTATTTCCTATTCTTGGTGTTTTAGGTCTAGCTTATAGCAGCTATAAACTTGCATTTAACTTTGCCAAAAACCTCCCTATAGTTCTCAAAATTAGCTTAACCCTTATTGTATGCTTCATACTATTAAAAGTCTCTTTATTTCTATTTAAAAAACTAGAAAAAAAATGGATTGTAGAGCAACGTTGGGAAATGATTAGAATTTTTATCGTTTTTGCTGTTACTGGATCATCTTCTCTTTTTGTTGGCAAACCAATTATTAGAGCTATAGGAATTACTAAAGAAAACTTAAACCCTATACTTTATTGGGTTTTATTCATTATCATTGGCCTTATTTTTTACCAAATTCTCTTAGTAACTTTTGGATGGTTATTTGGCCAGTTTAAATTTTTCTGGGAATTTGAAAAGAAAATGTTACGACGATTTGGTCTCGGTAGATTTATAGAGTAATGCAAAACAACAACTTACATCCTATGTTAAGGCTATTCACAGCATTTGTGATAGTGGCTTTATTGATGCCAATTGTTGTAAAATCTACTTTTATTTTTGAAGAGCATCATCATGATATTTGTATTGATGATCTTACAGATTCTCATTTCCACACCAAAGATTTACACTGTGAACTTTATAAATTTACAGCTTATAACAACTTTGTAACGTTTCAAAATTATAATGAACTTCTTATACAGGAGTTTACTCAACAAAGTATCAATTCAAATTATTATTTCTTAAATAATCATCGGTCTTTATCTTTTTCTCTTAGAGGACCACCACGTTTAATTTAAATACTCGCATCAAAGATATTTAATTAAACAAATTAACTAAATGAAGTTTTTTGTAACGCTATGCGCTATATGCTTTTCTGCTGTAGTAATGGCTCAAAATTGCAATTCTAAACTCAGTGGTACAATAGATGATTTTCATGACGGTAGCAAAATTATTGGAGCGTCCTTGTATATTGAATCACTAGATGTTTATGCTGTTACAGATTTAAATGGAGATTTTAAATTCTCAAAACTCTGCGACGGAAATTATAACATAAAAGTCTCTCACATTGCTTGTGAAACTAAAATCTTAAACATAGAAGTTAAAGGTAATACAGTATATAATATTACTTTAGAGCATCATGTTGAAGAACTAGAACTAGTTAATGTAAAGGGTTCTGCTATAAAAACACAAACGCATTCTAGCCAAGAAACTGTGCTTAAATCTAAAGATTTAGAAACTTACAGCTCTGGTAGTTTAGGCGATGCTTTAAAGCAAATAAGTGGTGTTAACTCGTTAAATACTGGTAATACAATAGTAAAACCAGTTATTAATGGTTTACATAGTAGTAGAATTATTGTGATGACTAATGGTGTAAGACTTCAAGATCAAGAATGGGGAATTGAACATGCACCAAATATTGATATCAATTCTGCAGAAACGATCTCTGTTATTAAAGGCTCTGGCGCTCTAGCTTTTGGAGGTGATGCACTAGGAGGAGTAGTCGTAATGAGTCCGCAACGTGTATTTTTAAAAGACTCACTATTTGGAAAAACCATTGCAACAACTCAAAATAATGGAAGAGGATTTAGTTTATCTAGCAAGCTCACTAAAACGTATACTGAAGGATGGTATGTTTCAGGGCAAGGAACTTTAAAAAAATATGGAGATTTTAAAGCTCCAAATTACAGCCTTACTAATACTGGTTTAAATTCAAATGGCTTTTCAATACATGCTGGATTTAAAACATTTGAGCAAGGATTTAATGTCTTTTATAGTTATCTAAATAATGAAATTGCCATTTTAAGATCATCACATATTGGTAATATTGAAGATTTGGTAAATGCAATTAATAGTCAACAACCATCAATAGTCGAAGATTTTAGTTATGATATCAATGCGCCAAGACAAGATGTAACTCATCAAATTTTTAAAGCAGAATTTTACAAACGTTTCAAAAAATTTGGACGATTAGAAATTCAGTATGATTTTCAAAATAATCAACGATTTGAGTATGACATTCGTGTTGGTGATGACAGAGATAAAGCTGCCATAGATCTAAAATTAAAAACACATAGTATAAAAACAGCCTTAAAATTAGATAGCAATCACGGTAACACTTATGAAATTGGATTAAGTGCCAATTATCAAAATAATTTTGCTAATCCTAATACTGGTGTTCGTCGACTTATCCCAGATTATGATAAATATGATTTTGGTATTTATGCCATCACAGATATTACAATCAATGATAATTTACGATTAGATTTTGGAGTACGTTATGATTTTAATTATTATGATGCTCAAAAATTTTACCTAACATCACGATGGGAAGAACGAGGTTATGACGTAGATTTTGCAGATTTAGTTATAGACGATTTAGGCACACAACTACTAGTCAATCCAAAATTTAAGTATCATAATATATCTGCATCTGCAGGTACAACGTATAAGATAAATGATGAACATAGTATTTTGTTTAATTATAGTTTATCTAATCGCGCGCCAAATCCGTCAGAGTTATTTAGCGACGGTTTACATCACTCTGCTGCAAGAATTGAATTGGGAGATTTAAGGATTGATCAAGAAACCTCAAATCGTTTTGCGCTTTCTTATCTTTTTTCTTCGGAAAAGTTGATAGTTAACATAGAAACGTTCTACAACCATATAACAGATTTTATTTATATAGAACCAACTGGTACAGAGCAAACCTTAAGAGGCGCCTTTCCTGTATGGAGCTATAAACAAACAAATGCATCGTTAATTGGTTTAGACTTTTCTCTTGATTATAACATTTCAAAAGATTGGTCATTTAAAAATAGGTCTTCGGTTTTAAGAGGACGAAACTTAGAATTAAATAGGCCATTAATAGATATGCCTTCTAACAAAACAGTAAATAGCTTTCAGTATTCAAATAAAAAGTGGCTCAATTTTAACGCGTCTATAGAAAGTGAATTAGTATTACGTCAAAATGACTTTCCTAATAACAATTTTGAAGCGTTTATACCAACTACAAATGAAACTGTTTTAGTAGATATTAGTACACCTCCTCCAACATATCACTTATTACATTTTAATAGTGATATCACATTTGCTTTAAATCACAAAACAAATTTAAATGTTGGTCTAAGTGTACAAAACGTATTAAACACCTCTTATAGAAATTATTTAAATCGATTAAGATATTTTGCCGATGATCTTGGACGAAACATAATGCTTCAATTAAAATTAAATTATTAAACAAACAAATAACATTAAAATTATAAATAATGAAAAATTTAAAATCAATATTCGCCATAGCTTTAATATCAATAGCTTTTGTATCATGTTCAAGTGATGATGATGCTCCTGCTCCTGTTAATGAAGAAGAAATAATCACAACATTAACCGCTACTCTAACTACAGCAGGAAGTACAATTACATTAACCTCTCAAGATTTAGATGGTGATGGACCTGATGCACCAGTTATAAATGTATCATCGCCTTTAGTATCAAACACGACGTATACTGGTAGCTTAGATCTTTTAAACGAAACTGAAAATCCTGCAGAGTCTATTACAGAAGAAATTGAAGAAGAAGATGATGAACACCAGTTTTTCTTTTCTAGTGGTTTAGTGAGCACAACCTATGCAGATATGGATGAAGATGGTAACCCAGTTGGATTATTATTTACTGTAACAACAACAGATGCAGGAACAGGTAATTTAACGATTACTTTACGTCATGAGCCTGCAAAATCGGCTGAAGGTGTAAGTAATGGTGACATCACAAATGCTGGTGGAGAAACAGATATTTCTGTAACATTCCCAATAACTGTGCAATAAAACATAGGTTACTCTATTAAATTAAAACGCTCAACTTTAAAAAGTTGAGCGTTTTTTATTATTTAATATTAATTTTTAATTAAGATCGATAACGGTCTCGCCTTTTCCTTTTTCCGAAGAAAAAACAAACGTGTATAACCACATGAGCGTAAATGTAGGTACAATATCTAAAAATGGTAAGGCTTCTTCTACAAACGAAATTGCTGCAGCTATTTTCCCCTTTTTCCCTTTATAGAGCTTGGTCATTAACCAAGCCGATGCTGGTGCCCAAACAAAATCAAATGGTGGAAAAATAAATGAAACATAACCTAAAGCATCAAATAATATACTTAAAGCTAGTTTTTTTGTTTTGGATGTGTTTTCTAATGTCATAAAATGAATTGTAATTTACTTATAGTAAAGCAAATAGTATTCCAAAAAATAAAATTAAGACAACTTTGCGTTAATAAGGTTTAGAAATTCGGTTCTAGTTTCTATGTTTTCAAAAGCACCTCTAAATCCTGAGGTTGTAGTTACCGAGTTCTGCTTTTGTACACCTCGCATCATCATACACATGTGAGAAGCTTCTATCACGACTGCCACTCCTGCAGGTTTTAGTGTATCATTTATACAATCTAAAATTTGATGTGTTAAGCGTTCTTGTACTTGAAGTCTTCGAGCAAAAACATCTACGATTCGTGGTAATTTACTTAAACCAACTATATGTCCATTAGGTATATATGCAATGTGCGCTTTTCCGAAGAAAGGAAGAATATGATGCTCACAAAGTGAATACAGTTCAATATCTTTTACTATAACCATATCATTATATGATTCTTTAAACATGGCTCCTTTAAGTATCTCAGCAGCATTTTGGTGGTAGCCTTGCGTTAAAAACTGCATAGCTTTTGAGGCACGTTCAGGTGTTTTTAACAAGCCTTCTCGTTGAGTATCTTCTCCTAACTCTTCAATTATTTGCTTATAACGTTGCTTGACGTCATCTGTAACTTGCATGTTATATTCTTCAAAATTTTTATAAGGCATGGTATGGGTCTATTAATTTTTAATAAAAATAAGTAAAAAAAATCACACAAAACACAGGCTCCAATTGCATAATTGACAATTATAAGCTGCTTTTTAACGTTTGTTTATGAAAAAAAAGGGCTCTCATTGCTAGATTTGTAACGCCTAACTGTAACACGCTAAATTTATTGGTGTCTTTATTTTAATAAAGTCACTAATCATCAATCAACAATCCAATGAATTTTCAAACATTCTTTGCTGCCTTATTGCTGCTATGCAACTACTCATACGCGCAAGAGAAAAAACAATTACAAATAGAACGCACTACAACTCCTCCAAAAATTGATGGTATTTTAAATGATGCGGTTTGGCAAACTGCAAAAGAAGCAAAAGGGTTTACTCAATTTAAACCAGATGCAGGTGTTAAAGATTCTCTAGAAAATCGCAGCATTATAAAAATGACCTATGACGACAAAGCTATTTATGTCGCTGCATATTTATATGATGATCCTACTAAAATAATGAGTCAATTAACAAGTAGAGATGATTTTGGTCAAGCCGACTTTTTTGGGCTCATCCTGAACCCAAATAACGATGCCCAAAATGACACAGAGTTTTTTGTATTTAGCTCTGGAACTCAAGCAGATGCTCTAGCAACGCCTAGTAACGGTGAAGATTTTGGATGGAATGCTGTTTGGGACAGTAAAGTTAAAATTAACAATGATGGTTGGGTTGTAGAGATGGAAATCCCGTATCGATGCCTTCGGTTTTCTAACCAAGATATACAAACTTGGGGCATCCAATTTCATAGGCAATTTAGACGTCATCGCTCTCAATATACCTGGAATCCTATAGACATCACCATAGGAAACACGAGCTTATATCATGGTGAACTCACCGGAATTCAAAATATAGAACCTCCTACTCGACTGGCTTTTTATCCGTTTTCTACAGGAATTATAAACAGTTTTGATGGCGTAACAGAAACCGATTTAAAATTTGGCCTAGATGTAAAATATGGAATCACAGAAAATTTCACACTTGATATGACTTTGGTACCCGATTTTAGCCAAGCTGGTTTTGATAACTTATCATTAAACTTAGGGCCTTTTGAACAAACGTTTTCTGAGCAGCGACAATTTTTTACCGAAGGTGTTGACCTCTTTAGTAAAGGTAACTTATTTTTTTCTAGACGTGTAGGTAGTAGACCTAGCGGAAATGTAACACTCAATGATAATGAAGTCATTATTGATAGACCTCACACTGTAAAAGTATTAAATGCAGCTAAAATTTCTGGACGAACAAAAAACGGTCTTGGAATTGGGTTTTTTAATGCAGTAACAGAAAAAACATACGCTACATCGAGAGATACAATTACTGGAGACCATAGAGAACAACTTATAGAACCGCTCTCAAACTATAATATATTGGTTTTAGACCAGCAGTTTAATAAAAACTCATCAATTAGTTTGGTGAACACAAATGTAACTAGAGATGGTCATTTTAGAGATGCAAATGTAACAGCTTTAATTGCAGATCTCACCAATAAAAGAAACACGTATAACATATATGGCCAAGCAAAAATGAGTCATGTTAATCATGTAGAAGGTACAACGTCTGGTTATAGCACATTTGCTCTTATTAGCAAAACCCATGGAAATTATAGATATAGTTTTGATCACAGTTATGCAGATACTAAATTTGATATCAATGATTTAGGATTGCTTAATAGAAATAACTACAATAATTTTGGAGTTGATTTTAGCCACAGAATTTTTGAACCTACCAAAAACTTTATTAGTAGAAATTGGAGCACTTATATTAACTACACACGATTAGCTAATCCTGATGAGTTTACTGGGTTCGGTTTTGGAGGAAACATCAACTTTCAGCTTAAAGATAAACTACATGGTTTTGGTGGTAATTTAAATTTGCTAGCAGGCAAACAATATGATTATTTTGAAGCTAGAAAAGATAATCGCTTTTTTGTATATGAAAATCGTGCAAATGGTAGCCTATACTTCTCATCAAATTATAATAAAACCTTTGCTTATGATATTAATGTTGGAGGTGTGTTGTTTTTTGAAGATGGTAGAGACACCAAAGAATATTGGCTTGGTCTAGACCCAAGAGTTAGAATTAACGATAACTTTTTAGTGATCTATTCATTTGATATTAATAAAGTTTATAAAGATCGAGGCTTTGCAAATAACTCTAACAGCTTAGATGATGAGATTGTGTTTGGACAACGAAATCAAACAACCATTGTAAATCAAGTACGTGGCACTTATAACTTTAACCCATTTCACGCATTAGGATTAACCTTTAGAAATTATTGGTCTACAGTAGAATATGAAGACAATGTGTATTTTTTAGAAGAAAATGGCCAGCTTCAAAACACAGGCAGCACTTATGACAGTTTAGGCTTAGATAGCTCTGACATAAATTTTAGTACATGGAATTTGGACCTAAACTATACCTGGCAATTTGCTCCAGGAAGTTTTTTAACAGCTTTATATAGAAATCAATTATTTAATAGCGATAGAGAGGCTTCTAGACGTTATAGTCAAAGTTTAAACACTCTTTTTGAAGAGCCAATTTTACACTCGTTTTCTTTACGCTTACAATATTTTATAGATTACAATAATTTAAAAGGGATCTTTAAAAAGAACGACAAAAACATTGATAAACTAAGTAGTATCTCCCAGTTTAATCAAAGCAGTTCTCGCTATTTATAAATTACAATAAGTCAGATTAAAGTAGTATTTTCGAGATTCATTCTAATAACATGATTAAAGCAAAAAACATACATAAATATTACGGAGATCTACAGGTTTTAAAAGGTGTAGATTTAGCCATAAAAAAAGGAGAAGTTGTGTCTATTGTTGGTGCTTCTGGAGCAGGAAAAACGACACTACTTCAAATAATTGGTACTTTAGATCAAATTGATAAAAACACAGCTAGTGAGTTAGTGATTAATAATGTATCAATTCCGCAATTAGGAGACAAGGCTTTAGCTAAATTTAGAAATGAACATATCGGGTTTATATTTCAATTTCATCAATTATTACCAGAATTTACAGCTTTAGAAAACGTGTGTATTCCTGCTTATATCTTCGGAAAATCGCAATCGCAAGCCGAAACTCGCGCCAAAGAATTATTAGACTTTTTAGGACTTTCTCATCGATACCATCACAAGCCTAATGAGCTCTCAGGAGGCGAACAACAGCGCGTTGCTGTAGCAAGAGCTTTAGTTAATAATCCCAGTTTAATTTTTGCCGATGAACCTTCAGGAAACCTAGATAGTGAAGCTGCCGAAAATCTTCATAATCTCTTTTTTAAGCTGCGTGATGAATTTGGACAAACTTTCGTAATCGTTACACATAACGACGAATTAGCTGATATGGCAGATCGTAAGTTAACCATGGTTGACGGTAAAATTATGGGATAATGATTATCAGGTAATACCACAAAATTATCCCAACACCAGTCTTAATACTTACTCAATTACAATGAGACTTCTATTTTCTATTTGAACACGTTTTCCAAAGGTGAAATCAAAATAGCCAGCATCACCCTTAATTTCATTAATTTCTAATTTAGCACGACCTGTTTCTAGTCCGTTTTTATCATAAACTTTTATTCTAAGTATCTCATTAAAATCTCTATTAAAAATAAGGTATAACGTTAGTAAATTATCTTTACCTCCTAATGGGTTATCAGTAATCTCAAACTTTCCTGTAGCCAATCCGTTTTCTACTAAAAGAGGTGATAATTTTATTTTGGCCTCTAAGGTTTCATCTATACCTTCAGATATACCCTCAACAAACTCTGTAGCAGATTTCCCAACAACTTCACCTCCAGCATTTATGGTTTCATGCGTCTTATTTTTAACACGCTCACAAGAGAACAAGAGCAAAAATGAACAGGCGAATAGGTATATTAAAGATTTCATAAAAATTAGTTTATATGGCAAAAATACAAGAATTTTAAGTCTTTATTGATGTTAATTTATGTTGTAAAGAAACATAAATTTAATAAAAAAACGTTATAAACACTTGAACAAAAAAGATCTCAAAGAATTTCTAGACACTAAAGTAGAACAATACAATCATCCTAGATTTATTGAGAGTGATCCTATTCAAATTCCACATCAATTTTCTAAAAAGAAAGATATTGAAATTTCAGGGTTTTTAACGGCAACTATTGCTTGGGGAAATCGTAAAAGCATCATCAATAACGCTAGTAAAATGATGAATTTTCTCGATCAATCGCCTCACGATTTTGTTATAAATCACGAAGACGCAGATTTAGAAAAACTCTTGCCGTTTGTTCACAGAACTTTTAATGGTAATGATTTTATTCAGTTTATAACCAGTTTAAAACATATTTATACGAATCATAACGGATTAGAATCTGTGTTTTCTAAAAATTTAAAAACGCAAAATCTTCAAGAAGCCATTCATGATTTTAAAACTATTTTTTTTGAGATTAATCATTTAGAACGTACTAAAAAGCATGTAAGTGATCCGCTTAAAAATTCAGCAGCCAAACGCATTAACATGTATTTACGTTGGATGGTAAGACAAGATAATCACGGTGTAGATTTTGGAATTTGGAACAGCATATCTCCTGCTCTTTTATCATGCCCTTTAGATGTACATTCAGGAAATGTAGCTAGAAAATTAAAACTATTAACACGTAAACAAAATGATGGTAAAGCCTTATTTGAACTCGATTCAGCCTTAAGAAAACTAGACCCTAAAGATCCTGTAAAATACGATTTTGCCCTGTTTGGATTAGGGGTTTTTGAAGGATTTTAAATTACAAAACCAATAACATTTATATTACGTACATATTTCACCCAAATTAATTAACGACATGCAAAGCCCAAAAGTACCAGAAAATGAGCTACAGCGTTTAGATGCAGTAAAATCTTATAATATTTTAGACTCACTTCCTGAAAGTGACTATGATAATATTACTAAATTAATTGCCAATATTTGTGATGTTCCTATTTCATTAATCACAGTGCTTGATGAAAACCGAAACTATTTTAAGTCACATTACGGCATTCCTTTTAGAGATTCTCCAAGAGATATTTCTTTTTGTGGACATGCTATTTTACAAGATGACATCTTAATAGTTCCTGATGCTCGCTTAGATGAACGTTTTATAAACAATCCTTTAATTACAGACCTAGATGCTATTTTTTATGCTGGTATGCCTTTAATAAATCCGGAAGGTTATCAATTAGGCAGTCTTTGCGTTTTTGATCACAAACCTAGAGTACTTAGTACGACCCAAATTGAGGCTTTAAGAACTTTAAGTAAACAAGTGATTAATCTTTTTGAACTACGAAAGAAAAACACAGTACTTGAAAAAGCGAAACAAGAATTAGAAAAACGAAATAGTAAACTTAATTCATTTGCAAGTCATGTGTCTCATGATTTAAAATCACCTTTGGCAAATATTATTTCACTTACCGATTTACTTCGTGATGACGATGCAAACAAATTATCTAAAGAATCTATTGAGTATATTAAATACATTGAAGAATCCACTAAAGTGCTTAGTGATTATATAGATGGTATTTTATTACATTATAAAGCCGATGACCTTTTAAAATCAAAAAGAGAAGATGTTAGACTTGATGAACTTTCCGAAGATATAAAACAAATACTCATCTCTAAAACTGATGAATTAATTTTTCCTAATGATTTAATTGTCTATAATATTAATAAAGCGGCACTGTCTCAAATATTAATAAACCTCGTTGACAATGCTCTAAAATATAACGATAAACCTAATCGTTTGATTGAAATCACCTATACATCTAATTTGTTTAAGCACAAGTTTAGTGTTAGGGATAATGGTATTGGCATTCCAAAAGACAAACAAGAGGACATTTTTGAAATTTTTAAAACGGTTAAAAATGACTTCGGAAAATCAAGTACCGGAATTGGTTTAAGTACTGTAAAAGATTTAGTTGAGAAATTGGGTGGTGATATTTCCGTAGAATCCACAGAAGGTGTAGGAAGTACATTTTCATTTACTCTTGCTAAATAACTATTGTTGAAATAGTTGATTTTTAAGAAACCAAAAGCCGATAAACAGTAATGTCTATCGGCTTTTCAATAATTAATAATGATAAGTTATTAGCCCTTTAACCAAGCTTTTCTTAACTCAATTTGTTTAGCAGTTGCGTTTTCCATTTCTACTAATTTCACAACCATTGTATAAGCTTGAGTTAATGTTGTTTCAATAACCACTTCACTTCCATCTCTATCAAGCACAACAGTAATGTCTTGACCAGGAGCCCATTGATACATTGCGCCAATCACAGCTTGAGCATTAACTACTGTTAACGCTTCTCCATTCACCGTTTTTATAACATCACCTGGCAATACACCTTGGTCTGACCAAAAACTATTATTCTTTACTCCTTCAGAAAAGAAAATCACCATTTTTTCTCGATCTCCATCAAAAATAAATCCGTTACCATCTTGTATAAAAGAGGTTTCTACATTCACATCTTTATATTGCAAACCTGCCTTCTCAAAATACATACTATAATCAATTGGAGTTGTACCAACCACATGCGTATTTAAAAACGCTCCTACTGATGGGTAAGTCATTGCAGTAATTTCTGCAATCAAATTATCGTCTACAAATGGTTTTTCTTTACCATATTTAGCAGATAATTCTTTCATTAGTGATAACATACTTCTATTACCATTACTCTCTTCACGCATTAAAATATCAATACACATACCAATTAATGCTCCTTTTTGATACACATTATAATAATTAGATGCATATGGCTCATCAATAACATTTTCACTCATTGTTGTGAAACTCATGGTGTCATCCATTCGTAATGAACCTCTAATTTTTTGATCCATCGTATTATAAAAAGTCTCTGCATCTACTAATCCTTCATACACTTGAAAATGCTGAGCAAAATACTCGGTTACACCTTCATACATCCATAAATGTTTAGAAAAAGTAGGTTCATAATAATCAAAATAATGCACATCTTCAGAATGAACAGATAAAGGCGTTACAATATGAAAAAACTCATGCGCAACAACATCTATAATTGATGCAGCTAATTGATCTTTTGTCGATTGCTCTGGCAATACAACAACTGTAGAGGTATGATGCTCTAAAGCACCAAAGCCTTTAGGTGCACCTTGGCTACCATCAGATAAATATAAATAAATGTCATAACGAGGTGTCGTGTTTACATCGCCTAAATACGATTTTTGAGCCTCCATCATATTAAAAACCGTCTCCTTCATACTTACTGCAGTATGCATGTTATTTGGTGAATACACACTCAACACAATGTTGATATCACCAACCATAAACTCTTCAACATCTAATTTCCCATACATCATTGGGTTATCGGTAATATCAAAATAACGTGGAGCCACATAAGATGTAGTAATTTGAGTACCATCACTACTAGAGGTTGTATTTGTAGTTTGTAACGCAGATGTACGTACAAAATTTGCTGGAGCGGTCACATCTAAAGTATATTGTGCATTTTTTAAAGAATCAAAATATCCAATAAACCCATGAAGATTAAGCACATAATTATCGGGTTCTATATTAGTTCCTGAAGGTGAAAAAGGTTGTTCACCTCCAATGCCTCCAACAGCTTCTTGATCAAACGTATCGTTAACTAAATATTCTATTTTATCAAGATTTTTTGCATCAGCTATCGTCCAAGTGTTGTCATCTACACGAGTTACTGTCATTTCATTACCGTTGTAATCTAAGGCCTTAAAACCATCTATATATTTACCAAAATTACTAATAGAGTACGTTCCTTGAACAACTTTAGGCAACCTATAGGTTACTGTCTCTTCAACAAATCGACCTGGATTTATGGTCACAGGTGCTTTATCGTCTTTAACAGATGATAGGTGTATTGCTGTAGAAATTGGGTTGGCTGTCGCCAAATCATTTACAGTAGATTTTGATCCTCCACAAGAGAATAATAAAGCGCCTAATGCAAACGTTGATAAAATGTGTTTCATTATAAAATAATTAATTTTTGTTTTTATTTTAGTCACGCAAAACTACAATCTGTTACTACTATTTTAGCTAAGGTTTTGTTAAATATGGTACTTTTGTAACATGGAAAATCCTCTTATTAGCATCCTTACACCTTTTAAAAACACATCACAATTTTTAACAGAATGCTTAGAATCTATTGTGAATCAAAGCCATACCAATTGGGAGCTAATTATTGTTGACGATCACTCTACAGATGACAGTTATGCTATTGTTTTCGCTTTCGCGGAAATGGATAAACGCATAAAACTGATAAAAAATTCAGGAGCAGGCATTATTGATGCATTACGTTTAGCATATTCTAAAAGTAACGGAACGTACATCACAAGAATGGATAGTGACGATATCATGCATCCAAACAAATTGAGCATTATGCTCAACGATTTACAAACGCATGGACCTAAACATATAGCATTAGGGTTGGTGAACTATTTTAGTAAAGCTGGTATTGGAGACGGTTATGCCAAATATGAATCTTGGTTAAACGCATTAACCTCGAAAGGTGATAACTACTCAGAAATTTATAAAGAATGTGTCATACCCTCACCTTGTTGGATGTTACATCGCAATGATTTTGAGTTATGCGGAGCCTTTACACCTAACCGTTACCCTGAAGATTACGACCTAGCTTTCAGGTTTTATAAAAATGAAATGTGCTGCATACCAACCACATCTGTTTTACACTATTGGAGAGATTATAGCACAAGAGCATCAAGAACCGATGACCATTATGCCGAAAATCATTTTTTAGAACTCAAAGTCGATTATTTTTTAGAACTCAATTATGAACCTTCGCGACCATTAACCATTTGGGGAGCAGGACAAAAAGGTAAAAAAGTAGCAAAACTTTTAAAAGAAAGAAACGTTCCTTTTATATGGATTTGTGACAATCCAAAAAAAATTGGTAAACATATATATGATGAGCTACTCTATAGTTTTGAACATTTAAACACCTTAAAACATCCTCAAAGCATTGTAAGTGTCGCCAATACTGAAGCTCAATTAGAAATTAAACAGTATTTAAAATCATTACAAATGGCATCCATGATGGATTATTTCTTTTTCTGTTAACTAAATTATGATACCAAGACGTTTTTACCAAAATAAAAGTCATAACGAAAAAATAACTAAAAGTTAAATTTCTCAAAACCAAAACCTACAAATCCCTCATCATTTTCTATATTTGAGCATTATCAATAACAATCCCAAAAACAGGAATGCAGTTTAAACATCCAGAACTACTTTACGCTTTACTTCTGCTCATTATTCCTATTATTGTTCACTTATTTCAACTTAGAAAATTTAAAAGTGTTGCGTTTACTAATGTTCAGTTTTTAAAAGAATTGACAATACAAACACGTAAAAGCTCACAACTAAAAAAATGGCTGACCTTAATAACGAGAATGTTATTATTGGCTTTTGTGATTATTGCATTTGCACAACCTTATATATCAAACTCTAATAGTTTTAATACCAAAAGTGAAACCGTTATTTATCTCGATAATTCGTTTAGTATGCAATCTCCTAGTACTAATGGGAGTTTACTTAATATAGCTATCCAAGATATAATTGAGAATATTGATGAGAATGAGCCTATATCCATTTTCACTAATGACGCTAATTTTAATAAAACAACGGTAAAAGCTATTAAAAATGATTTAATTCAACTCAAGCATTCTCCAAACCAATTGGCTTATGATGCAGCCGTTTTAAAAGGAAAAAAGCTGTTTTCTAATGATGAGAGTGCTATTAAAAATTTAGTTTTAGTCTCAGATTTTCAACAAAAAAACGAAAGTCTTACAGCTACAAATGATAGTTTAATTAAGCTTAAATTAGTACAACTTAAACCAGTAAACCAAAATAATATTACTGTTGATAGTGTTTACATTAGTAAAACAACAGTAGAAAATTTAGAACTTACAGTTCATGTTAAAAACCAAGGTGATGCTATTGAAACCTTACCTGTATCACTTTTTAACGATGATAAGCTTATTGCAAAAACTGCAGTAACTATTACAGATGAAGCCACAACAAGCTTTACAATACCTACAAATTCGGTGTTTAATGGTAAACTAGTTATTGAAGATCGTAATTTGCAATATGATAATACACTCTATTTTAATATAGATCAACGCGAAAAAATTAATGTGTTAGCCATTAACGAAGTTGATGATACATTTCTTCAAAAAATTTATACAAGTGATGAATTTAACTATACAGCATCAAAGTTTAGTGCTTTAAATTATAACACGTTAGAACAACAGAATTTAATTATTTTAAATGAGTTGGTAGATATTCCCAGCTCATTAACTACTGCTTTAAAATCGTTTACTGAAAATGGAGGGAAATTACTAGTAATCCCTTCAAATAACATTAGAGTTAACACCTATAATCAACTTTTTAATGGTTATGGGTTTTCTCAATTTAGCACACTAAATACGGTAGAAAAGAAAATTACGACAATTAATTATGCGCATCCATTATTGTCTAATGTTTTTGATAAACAAGTGTCTAATTTTCAATATCCAAAAGTAAATGGCTTTTATACAAATATCACGAGCTCTGTGTCTTCGATTTTAAGCTATGAAGATGGCACATCCTTTCTCGCTCAAAGTGGTAACGCCTTTAGATTTTCCGCAGCTATAGATACTAAAAATTCTAATTTTAAGAACTCACCTTTAATCGTTCCTGTGTTATATAATATTGGAAAACAGAGTTTAAAAACCGGAAATTTATACTATACTATTGGAGAAGAAAACACCATTGATATCGCTACACAACTACAACAGGACGATATTTTGACTTTGGTAAATGGTGAGAATTCTGTAATACCGTTGCAACAAACCTATGATAATAAAGTAGAACTGATTACGAATACGTATCCTGATGTTGCCGGAATTATTTCAGTAAAAAATAAAGACACCTTTCTTAAAAATTTGAGTTTTAATTTTAATCGTAAGGAAAGTCATCTCAATTATTTTGATACTCAAAGCATCACAAATGTGACTATAGACAATTCTGTAGCATCTGCAATAAGTGAGATTAAAAGTGCTACAAATGTTAATGAACTATGGAAATGGTTTGTTATTTTTGCAGTGATTTTTTTAATCATTGAAATGCTCATCTTAAAATTTCTAAAATGAACGTACTTGTAAAATCTGCCATTATAGTTGACCCTAAAAGCGATTTTCACAATCAAACCGTTGATATTCTAATTGAAAAGGGATTAATTTCTCAAATATCTAAACACATTCAAAATCCAAAAAACTATAAAGAGATTACACTAGATAACCTTCATGTATCTCAAGGTTGGTTTGATAGTTCGGTAAGTTTTGGTGAACCAGGTTATGAAGAACGTGAGACGATTGAAAACGGACTTAAAACTGCTGCACTTTCTGGATTTACTTCGGTTGCTGTGAATGCTAACACCAATCCTGTGATTGATAGTTATGCCGATATTGCTTTCTTGAAATCTAAATCGGCAAAAAATGCTGTCCAATTATTACCCATTGGTGCATTAACAAAAGATAGTGCAGGTGTTGACTTAGCAGAGTTATTTGATATGACATCAGCAGGAGCTGTAGCATTTTATGATTATCAAAAACCAATCACTAATCCAAACTTAATGAAAGTTGCCTTACAGTACGCAAGCAATTTTGGTGGTTTGGTGTGCTCATTTCCGCAGGAATCAAAAATTAGCGGTTTAGGTGTCATGAATGAAAATGTGACAAGTACCTCTCTAGGTTTAAAAGGAAATCCTGCTTTAGCCGAAGAATTACAAATTGCTCGAGATCTATTCATCTTAGAATATACCGAAGGTAAATTGCATATCCCAACCATATCTACTGCAAAATCGGTAGAATTAATACGAGCAGCGAAACTTAAAAAACTAGATGTGACATGTAGCGTTGCCATTCATAATTTGGTGTTTACAGATGAGAATTTAACAACATTTGATACCAATTTTAAAGTGTTGCCACCTCTGAGAACTCAAAGCGATATCGAGGCATTAATTGAGGGTCTTAAAGATGGAACTATTGACATGGTCACAAGCGATCATAACCCGATAGACATCGAGCATAAAAAGATAGAATTTGATTACGCCAAATACGGAACCATTGGTTTAGAAAGTGCTTTTGGAGCCTTAAATTCTATATTCACCATTAAAAAAACTATTGAATTACTCACCAAAGGAAAAGAGCGTTTTAATATTGAAAACACATCTGTTTCAATAGGAAACGAAGCAAATTTAACTTTGTTTAATCCAAATGACACGTCTACTTTTTCTTCGGAAAATATCTTATCTACATCCAAAAATTCTATGTTTTTAGATAGAGAATTAAAAGGAACGGTTTACGGCATTTTCTCTAACAATCAATTGATATTAAAATAAATACATGCAACATACAGCTGAAAACAACAACGACAACTTAGCAATTATAGCCTATATAACGCTTATCGGAACTCTAATTGCCTTTTTTTTGAATCGTGATAAACCAAACCCTTTAGTCTCTTTTCACATTCGCCAAGCCTTAGGTTTATGGTTACTACAAATGCTATTAGGGTATTTTATTGGCGCATTTAATAGCTGGATGATTTCAATGTCATTTTGGATATTTTTTATTGCCCTTTTTATCTACGGAATTATTGGAGCTGTAGGAAAAAAAATGAATGAAGTTCCAATTTTAGGACCATTGTTTCAAAAATGGTTTTCTAACATAGGTTAATAAAATATGACGTTACACCACATCACAAGACCTTCGTCTTTAAAAGAAAATGCACCATTACTCATCATGTTACATGGATATGGAAGCGACGAGAACGATTTATTTTCGTTTGCTCAAGAATTGCCAGAAGAGTTATTTATCATTTCTGTGAGAGCTCCTCACCCAATGCAACCCTACGGAAATGCTTGGTATGCTATTAATTTTGACGCCAATCAAAACAAATGGAATGATGTTGAACAAGCTCTAGAATCTCGTGATAACATCGCCAAATTTATTGATGAAGCTTGTGCAAAATACCCAGTAAATAAAGATAACGTGACGCTTTTAGGATTTAGTCAAGGTACCATTTTAAGTTATGCTGTGGCACTCACCTATCCTGAAAAAGTGAAGAACATTATTGCACTAAGCGGTTATGTTAGTGACGATATGCTCAACGATAATTTAGCAGATAACGATTACTCTCATCTAGATTTTTATTGTTCTCATGGTAGCGCAGATCAAGTGATACCTATAAGTTGGGCTAGAAAAGCACCTGAGTTTTTAAACAACTTAAATATTAAAAATACATTTTCAGAATTTCCTGTTGGCCATGGCGTTGCGCCTCAAAACTTTTATGAGTTTAAGAGTTGGTTGGATACGAAGATATAGATTTATTGTAATTGAGTAAGTAGTGAAAATTGAAAACTTCTACATTAGATTCTTTGCTACGCTCTGAATGACATTTAAACTGCTATTGTCATTCCGAGGGACGAGGAATCTCATTGTATATTCTTAAATTGTCTGAAAATTAACAGATGAACCTTCTTCTTACAGATCAAGAATCTAATCGATTACAATTTAGACGCGTTAAAAAAGACGATTACAATTTATGGTTGCCTTTATTTAAAGAAAAAAATGTAGACAAATTTCTAGGTATGCCAACTGGTTTATCCCAAAAAGAACAATGTGATTTTTGGTTTAATAAAGTTTGGCATCGTTATGAAAACAATCTTGGAGGAATGAATGCCCTCATTGATAAAGCAACTGGTCATTTTATTGGGCAAGCAGGATTATTAATACAAACCGTAGACCATGAAAAACGCCTAGAAGTTGGTTACTCTATACTGCCTGAGTTTTGGGGACAAGGTTACGCTCAAGAAGCAGCCAAAACATGCAGAGATTTTTGTTTTAAAAACGAATTCTCAAATCATCTTATTTCTATGATGCATGTAGATAATATAGCTTCGGAAATGGTCGCTATTAAAAATGGTATGTCACTTGAAAAACAAGTAGACGAATTTAAGGTGTTTAGTATGACAAGAGCTGAATGGTTGCTGCTTTAATATAAATAAAAACAACAGCATTACCTTTAGGACTTACGATTAGCTTTCCCTTTTAAAAGGGTTTCTAAAGCTTCAATCCCTTTTTTCTTTTCGCTATCAAAGCCGTAATTCATTAAACCATAAGCAAAAACAATCATTATCAATGGACCAAACGCTGCTATTGGATTTAAGTCTTGCCTTAAAACTGCGTATATTGAAACAAAAAAACCGAAACAAACCATACCAAGCCAAATCAAAATAAAAGTGATTACAAAATGATTCATTTTAAGCGATGCGCTTAATAGAGTACCATTATTATGACTTTTAATATCACCTTTTATGTATGGTTTAAATGAATTTCTCCCTCTAATAATGCGTTGTATCTCAAAAGTATCTTGTTCTATAAAACCTTCAAAAATCTTATGATTTTTAGAAAATTTAAATTTCATTTTTGGCTCAATATTATGAGCTAAAAGCTCTCTAATTTGATCGATAGAAAGCGAAGATTTAATTTCAATAGTTTCTGAAGGAATTAATTTCATAGAGATGATAGTAACTAAGGCTGATACAAAATAGATTCAACAACCTTAAACTTCAAATTCTCTTTGTTTTCAATGTCATAAGCTAATAGCATTTCTCCCCAATATGTACCATCTGTAAAGCTTGCGATAATCCATTTATGATTTAAAATTCTAATTTGTTCAATAAGCATTTTTTTACCAGTCATTGAAGCATATGGCACTAAAGGATGATCTTCGGTTTCATAAATATTAAGACTCATAAGTTGGTCTTTTAAAAAAGGCACAAACTCAGAGATACGATAGCCTTCATTTTCCCAATAGGTCATGGCATCATCATTTGTATCAAATCTAAAGGTGTATAAATCTGTTGTTAAATTATCTTCAATTGAGGTAATAGAATCCTTTAACTGCTTATTTTTTTCTATATAAGTTGTGAGTTTCTGATCGTAATTTTCAATAATGTTTTTTGAATTTACGAATTGAAAAATCACAAGTAATAACGTGAAAATAAACAGGTACATAAACAATCTTTTTTTCATCTGATAGTTTTATTTTTTGAGTTGTAATAAGGTTTAGTTAATAATTGTTTTTAATAATAAACGTCTAAACTATAGCGTCTATTTTTTATAATTTTTTTATAATTCTATGACTAAATTATCGTAGGCTAATTTAACGTTTTCTGGTAAGGTTTGTTGCACGACATCATGAAAACCTAAATAATGACTTATATGTGTTAAATACGCCGTTTTTGGTTGTACTTTATTAATAAAATTTAAAGCTTCTTTTAGGTTGAAATGTGATAGATGTTCTTTTTCTCGCAATGCATTAACTACTAATACTTTTACACCTTTAAGCTTTTCAATTTCCTCTTTGGCTACGGTTTTCATATCTGTGAGATAAGCAAAATCACCAAAACGAAACCCAAAAACCTGAAGTTTATGATGGTAGCCATTTATTGGTAATACCGTTACATTTCCGAGGAGAAAAGGTTCATTTTTTATTTCATGCTGAATTACGCTAGGCACTCCAGGATATTTTTCTTCTTTAGTAAAAATATAGTCAAATCGCTTTTGTAACTCACCAAATACACGTTTATGTGCATAAAACGGAATATCACCTTGACGAAAATAAAACGGACGAATATCATCTAAACCTGCTGTGTGATCTGCATGTTCATGAGTAAAAACAATACCATCAATTTTATGGCAATTTGTTCTCAGCATCTGCTGTCTAAAATCGGGTCCGCAATCAATTACAAAAGCATAATCATCCCATTCTATTAAAACAGAAACTCGTAGACGTTTATCCTTTGGATTTGTACTCAAACACACAGGATGATCGCTTCCAATTACTGGAATTCCTTGAGATGTACCTGTACCTAAAAATGTTACTTTCAACCTTGAATATGTTTAGAACAAAAATAAAACTAATTTTTTTAGTTTGACCTGCTAATTTAATACCTTTGTGTAGTTGATAAAACCCAGACTATAAAATGGAAATAACCTTAAAAGGAGATAGAGAGTTTGATGAAATTCCGTCGTTGAGGACGAAATGCCTACGCATCAACTTAAATGAAAACATCTACGGAACCTTCGCCGAGATTGGTGCAGGTCAAGAAACTGTACGTCAGTTTTTTAGAGCTGGTGGTGCATCAGGTACGATTGCAAAAGCAATGTCGGCTTATGATAAAGCCTTTAGTGATGCCATTTATGGTATTGAGGATGATAAACGCTATGTAACCGAAGCGCGACTTAGAAAAATGCTAGATCACGAAGTGAACCTCGTTGAAGAGCGTATTAAAAGAGAAACGCATCCCAATAAAATGTTTTTTGCCTATGCCAATACAGTAGCCACAATTGACTTTGCTAAAAAATATAAAGGTCATGGTTGGGTAGGAATAAAATACCAAGTTGACCCAGATCAAGGCTATAACGAAATTGTTTTACACCTAAGATTTAAAGAAACAGATGCGAGATTACAGCAAGAAACATTAGGTGTTTTAGGTACTAATTTAATTTATGGTGCTTTTTATAAGTATAATGAACCTAAAAAATTGTTACGCTATTTATATGATCATCTAGATAAAGATCAAGTAGAAATTGATACCATTAATTTTGAAGGTCCTGTTTTTGATAATGTAGATAATCGTTTAATGAGCTTGCAACTGGTAAAAAATGGAATGACAGATGCTGTCATGTTTGCTCCAGATGGAAACAACGTATTACCGGCTAGAGTGCTTTATAAAAAGAATATTTTAGCTCTACGTGGTAGTTTTAGACCAGTTACGAAAGTCAATATGGACATGTATAAGAAATCTTATGAAATGTTCATTAAAGAAAATAAGGTTGATCTAGAAAAAACTCAAGTTATTTTTGAAATTACACTGTCTAATCTTCGTGCCGAAGGAGAAATAGACGAACAAGATTTCATGGATCGTGCAAAACTATTGTGCTCTTTAGGTCAAACTGTTTTGATTTCAAATTTCCAAGAATATTACAAACTTGTTGAGTATTTCTCTCAATATACTAGAGCTCGTATGGGATTAGCAATGGGTGTAAATAACCTTGTTGATATTTTTGATGAGAAATACTATCGTCATTTAAGTGGTGGTATTTTAGAAGCTTTTGGTAAATTATTCTACAAAGATTTAAGAGTATACTTATATCCAATGAAAAATGAAGATGGCACGCTCACAAACAGTGAAAACTTAAAAGTACATCCTCGTATGAAAGAACTGTATAAGTTTTTCAAATACAATGGTAAAGTTGTAGATATTGCAGATTATGATGAATCTACATTGTCTGTATTCTCAAGAAAAGTATTAAAAATGATTGCTCAAAGTGATGAGGGTTGGGAAACCATGTTGCCAGAAGGTGTATCAAACCTTATAAAAGAGAAAAGCCTATTTGGTTGTGAAACCGAACAAGCTTATTTAGGAGAATAATCTTTATGATTAGATATTTAAAAAACCACATGACATTCATGTGGTTTTTTTATTTTAAAGCATTACTTCTAAATGTTGTTACTTCGGAAATCGTCTAAGCTTTGAAATTACTCTGATAATATTTGATTGGTATGATCTTTAGTTTTTACTTTGGTTATTACATTTTCAATCACACCGTTTTCGTCGATTACAAATGTAGTTCTATGAATACCATCATATTCTCTTCCCATAAACTTCTTTGGTCCCCAAACGCCAAATGCTTCAATGACAGCTTTATCTTCGTCTGCTAACAATGGGTATTGAAATCCGTATTTAGTTTTAAAATTAGTTTGACGTTTTTCACTATCTGCACTAACACCCAAAATCTCATAACCTAACGATTGAAAACGCTCAAAATTATCGTTTAAATTACAGGCTTCAACAGTACAACCTGGCGTACTCGCCTTAGGATAAAAGAAAACAACCAATTTTTTTCCTTTATAATCGTTTAAAGAAATCGTATTACCTTGTTCATCCTTTGCTGTAAAATTTGGAGCTTGATCTCCTGCTTTTAATTGTGTCATATTTGTTAACTTTGATTTTAGTAAAAATACAACTTATGACTAAGCAAGAAAAGGTAGATTTTGTTATTAATACGTTAAAAGAATTATATCCAACGATTCCTATTCCGTTAGATCATAAAGACCCTTACACCTTATTAATTGCAGTATTAATGTCTGCCCAAAGCACAGATGTTCGCGTTAATAAAATCACTCCTCTCCTATTTGCAAAAGCAGATAATCCTTATGATATGATTAAATTATCTATAGAAGAGATTAGAGAGATTATCAAACCTGTAGGGTTATCTCCAATGAAAAGTAAAGGTATACATGGCTTATCACATATTTTAATTGATAAACATAATGGAGAAGTACCTCAAAATTATGCCGATTTAGAGGAGTTACCAGCCGTTGGACATAAAACAGCTGCTGTTGTGCTATCGCAAGCTTTTGGAATTCCTGCTTTTCCTGTAGATACACATATTCATCGATTAATGTACCGTTGGAATCTCACTAACGGAAAAAATGTGGTACAGACCGAAAAAGATGCAAAACGCCTATTTCCGAAGGAATTATGGAATGATTTACACCTTCAAATCATTTGGTACGGACGAGAATACTCGCCTGCCAGAAGTTGGGATTTAGAAAAAGATGTCATTACTAAAACCATTGGAAGATCCACTGTATTGAAAGATTACTATGCGAAGAAAAAGTAAACTATGACCATATTTAGGACTTGCACAACTGTTGTATTACTCCTCATCATTTTCTCATGTGCTAAAAGAGAAGATGATAATAGATATGAGATCTACTTAGCGCATTATCAACGCTCCGTTTCTATTAATTTACCAAAGCAATATGACACTCTCAATATTTGGAATAATTACTCTGATAATATCATGGATGATAGAAAATATTATAGAGTTCAAAACTCAAATTTACCACTATTAATGGAATCTGGTTTCGCTTTTTCAACCGATATTACTCAATTTGAACAGTTCACTATTTCAGAACCATTATCATTAGGCGACGAAAAATTTTTCCCACCATTTGAATCAAAAACTTGGGCTTCAGAAAAAAAACAAATGTTAGAAGAGGAAAAAGTAAATATTGAGGTAATTATAGATTCCATAACCATAAATAATACTGACTTTGGCGTTTTAAAGGTCATTTCACCTTATAGCGATAGTATTGAAAAGATCATCATTTTTGCTACAAATTTGGATAATGAGCGCATTGAATTCACTTTTTTCACTAATTTACCTCAAACAGATCACTTCTTTCAAGAAAGTTTAGCTGCAATGAAAACGTTAGAAATATATGAAGATAGAATTTAAATGTTGTATTAAATACTATTTCTTTAGACATAAAAAAAAGTCCCAAAACCTAATGTTTTGGGACATTTTAAATTTAGTTTTGAAGTGCTTCAAACTTCAAATTATTACAATGTATAACACTTAAAGCCTTGCTATAATTCAAAAGAAAATCCACTGTCTCTTCTTTTGGGTTGAGTTCGTATTGTTTTAGGGTGCATTCTGAGTAAAGTTTTGCCATTTTACGTTTTTTAGTTTGTTATAAACTCAATAACGCAATAAAATATACTTTATTATATCAGTTTGTTAAAACGATATTATTTTGATCTATCACCTTTCTTAAATTAATGAGTGCATAACGCATTCTTCCCAAAGCTGTATTGATACTCACACCTGTACGCTCAGAAATTTCCTTAAAACTCATATCTTTATACATACGCATAACCAAAACCTCTTTTTGATCATTAGGTAGTTCTTGTATAAGTCGTCGTAAATCACATTCTACTTGATCTTTAATTAACCGCTTTTCTGCATTTAGAGCAGGATCACCAAGCACAGAAAAAATATTAAAATCTCCAGTATTATCAAATTTTGGCATTCTATTATTTCTACGGAAATGATCTATAACCAAATTATGAGAAATACGCATAACCCAAGGTAAAAACTTACCTTCTTCGTTGTATTTACCTAATTTTAAATTCTTAATCACCTTAATAAAGGCATCTTGAAAAATATCTTCAGTGATATCTCTATCAAATACTTTTGAATAAATAAAACTGTAAATGCGTTGTTTGTGTCTGTTGATAAGGATTGATAGAGCGCTTTCGTCTCCATTCATGTAGTTCTTAACTAAAACAGCGTCCGTGATAAGCTCGTGTCTCATAATAATTACTTTAATGGCAAAGAATTTAATCTTAGCTTGGGGTTAAATGTTTAAAGTAATATTATTTTATAAGCACTCTGTTTTAATAGTTTATGTTCCCAAATATAACAACAATCATTCCGTAATTCCAAAAAAAACGATCAAACTTTAACATTTTTGTCAATAATAATCCATTTTTTAGGCATTTATAAAAGACTTATCTTTGCATCTTTATATTCGCCAAAACACCTATGAACATTAATATTCTAGATCTTAATCCAAAAGAAAACATCATCATAAAAGGTGCAAAACTGCACAATTTAAAAAATATCGATGTGGTTATCCCAAGAAATAAATTAGTGGTAATCACTGGTTTATCAGGATCTGGAAAATCTAGTTTAGCGTTTGACACTTTGTATGCAGAGGGCCAACGACGTTATGTAGAAAGTTTATCTAGTTATGCTCGTCAATTTTTAGGCCGACTTAATAAACCAAAAGTTGATGTTATAAAAGGAATTGCTCCTGCCATTGCTATTGAGCAAAAAGTGAATAGTACAAATCCAAGGTCTACGGTTGGTACCACAACAGAAATTTACGATTATTTAAAACTGTTATTTGCTAGAGTAGGAAAAACATACTCTCCTATTTCGGGTAATATAGTCAAAAAACATCGCACTAAAGATGTTTTAGAATTAGTAAAGTCATTTGACGAGCGGGAAAAACTCTTACTCCTATCTCCCATTATTCTTGAAGAAGGACGAACAATGAAAGACAAACTCAATGTTCTTAAACAACAAGGATATGCTAGAGTTCAATACAAAAATGATGTTTTAAGAATTGATGATGCTATAGAGAAAGACATAAAAAAAGATGTTTTTTTAGTGGTTGATCGAATTATCGTTAAACACGAAGAAGATTTTTATAACAGGCTAGCAGATGCCATTGAAACAGCTTTTTTTGAAGGTAAAGGAACAACCATTATAGAAGTACTTTCTAATAGACAACGAACAGAATTCAATAATAAATTTGAATTAGATGGGATGACGTTTTTAGAACCTAATCCGCATTTATTTAGTTTCAACAACCCTTATGGAGCATGTCCAAAATGTGAAGGTTATGGTGATGTTATAGGTATTGATGAAGAGTTAGTCATCCCAAATACAGGATTATCAGTTTATGAAAATGCCATTTTTCCATGGAGAGGTGAAAGTATGAGCTACTATCGTGATCAATTAGTAAATAACTGTCATAAATTTGATTTCCCTATTCATAAGCCATTTTTTGAACTCACCACAGAACAAAAACAATTGGTTTGGGATGGGAATCAATATTTTGAAGGACTTCATTCTTTTTTTTCAGAACTAGAATCTAAAGCCTATAAAATCCAAAATCGCGTAATGTTATCTCGCTATCGCGGAAAAACAAAATGTACGGTTTGTAAAGGTAAACGCCTACGTGAAGAAGCTAATTATGTGAAAGTTGCCAATGTAACAATTACAGATTTGGTTGAAATGCCTCTAGATCAATTAGCGTCATTTTTCAAACAATTAGAATTAGATGATCATGATACAACCATTGCCAAGCGCTTATTAAAAGAAATTAATAATAGACTCACATTTTTAAGTAATGTAGGTTTAGATTATTTAACGCTTAATAGAAAATCAAACACACTTTCTGGTGGTGAAAGTCAACGAATAAATCTAGCAACATCTCTTGGTAGTAGCCTTGTTGGTTCAATGTATATTTTAGATGAACCCAGTATTGGTCTACATCCAAAAGATACCGAAAAATTAATTAAAGTGCTCATTGCGCTTCGTGATTTAGGCAATACTGTAATTGTTGTTGAGCATGATGAAGACATCATGAAAGCTGCAGACGAAATCATAGATATTGGTCCTAAAGCTGGAACATTAGGTGGCGAAGTTGTCGCTACCGGAACGTTTAAAGACATTCTAAAATCTAAATCATTAACAGCACAATATTTAAATGAAACGCTTCAAATTGAGCTTCCGCAGAAAAGAAGAACCTCAAAATACCAAGTCGAGATTGTTGGTGCCAAAGCTAATAACCTTAAAAATATAGATGTTATTTTTCCGTTGGAAATGTTAACGGTCATCACAGGTGTTTCTGGTAGTGGAAAAAGTACGCTAGTTAAAAAAATATTGTTTCCAGCCATGCAAAAAAAGCTAACTGGTTTTGGTGATAAACCTGGTCAGTTTACAGAACTTAAAGGCAATTTCGCGAATATAAAACATATTGAATTTGTTGATCAAAATCCAATAGGACGATCATCTCGTTCTAATCCTGTGACATACATTAAAGCATATGATGATATTAGAGCGTTATACGCCAAACAAAAATTAAGTAATATTAGAAACTACCAGGCTAAACATTTTAGTTTCAATGTTGATGGTGGTCGATGTGAAACTTGTAAAGGTGATGGTGAAGTTACCATAGAAATGCAATTTATGGCAGATGTGCATTTAACTTGTGAAACTTGTCATGGTAAACGTTTCAAAAAAGATGTGCTCGAGGTAACTTTTGAAGGCAAAAACATTGATGATATTTTAACCATGACCATTGATGATGCTATTGCATTTTTTGACACTCATAATGTCACAAAAATTAAAAATAAGCTACAACCTCTTCAAGATGTTGGTTTGGGTTATGTGGCTTTAGGGCAAAGTTCTTCAACGCTTTCTGGTGGTGAAGCCCAACGTATTAAATTGGCTTCTTTCCTCGGAAAAGGGAGTAAAAGCGATAATGCGCTATTTATTTTTGATGAGCCAACTACAGGATTACACTTTCATGATATTAAGAAACTTTTGAAATCATTTCAAGCCCTCATCAAAAAAGGTCATTCTATCATTGTTATAGAACATAATTTAGATTTAATAAAAAGTGCCGATTATATTATTGACTTGGGTCCTGAAGGAGGAATTCGAGGCGGACAGCTTATGGCTCAAGGTACACCAGAAGACATTGCTAAAAACAAAAAGTCAATTACAGGTGTTTATTTAAAAGACAAATTATAATCTAAAACCTTTTAATACATCATAAAAGATAATAAGCCAATAATCATCACTGCTGTTGGTACCACTAAGGTCATAAATGTGAATGTTGCCACGCTACATTTAAAGAAACTCAAAAACCAACCTTGACCATAAAACCGTTTGAGCGCTATAAATAAGTAAAAAAACGTTGAAAGCGCTATTAACCAATCTATTCCGTCTGGCACATCCCAAAAAATGTTTATTCCAAAAATGAAACTAAATACCATAAAAAGGAATGAGAAGTAATAAAAGCTAAACACGAGGTGATGAGCATACCTTCCTTTTCTAAAATATAAAACTTTTAAAATGAGTGCAAAAATTGGTAATAAGAAGAACATTGCTAGTGGTACGGTATCATAAAACGCTTTTAAAATATTACCTCCATCTCTAGCTTTATAAAATTTTAAAGCTTGTGCATACAATTTTCTTGTCATCCAACCATCATCTGGTTCTAATCCCATGGCTGTATAAATCTCCTTATCTGAAGCATTTATTGCTATTAGAGAGTCCATATCTTTAGTTGCAAAATCAAAATGTGTGGCTTTATTTTTTCTATAATCATCTCTAGTCACAATGGAATCTATTTGCTTTTCATCCATACCTGTGAGCCATTTATTATCCACTAATGCCTCTTTAACTTGGGCTCGTCCAATAGAATCTTTACGCCTAGCTTCAACCCTATTTAACGAATCCTTTTTGCGTTGCTTTAATGAATCGGTGAATACAACAGCATTTTCATTAGACAGTTCTTTTTTTAATTCTCTATTAAGGGTTTCGGTTTGGTTACGTACTGTAAAAGAAAATATAAAGAAAAAAACAACAGTAATAAACAAATACATTTGAGCAGGATGCAGATACAATAAACGTTTACCTTCAAGAAATTTTCTAGCTAAGTATCCTGGTCTAAACATTAAAGGAATAAAGCTTTTTAAAAAACGAGCATCAAATGAAAAGTAGTTACTTATGGTATTATAGAATAAAACGCCTAAGGTGAGATCTTCATTTACTTTTTGTCCGCATTTGGGACAAAATTCAAATTCTTCTTTAATCTCAGATTCGCAATTCTGACATGTGATTAATTGGCTTCCCATTACTATAGATTGGTTGTTGCCATAAATGTAATAAAAATGATGGTTTTGTGTATGAGATATTTCCGAAGAAAAAATAAATAACCCTAAATAAAATAATATCATACCGATAAAGGCAGTTATTTGACAAACAACAACAAATTGATTATTAACTATTTATGATTTTTGGCACACAAGTTGTTTTATTCCTTTCAAATAGCGTAAGTCTGAAAGTTTCTAAAAGAGTTAGAAATTAAGACGAAATCTAAAAACCTATAATTATGAAAAAGCAAGTACTTTTTATTGCAGCCGTGTTAATAGGATTAACATCTGCACAGGCAACTTCAACAGGATATGTTGTGAGTCATGGGGAAGATTTAAATAATACACGCTATCGTTTTGCCGAACCAATTGTGTTCATTGAACGTGGTGTAGAATTTTTAATTTTTCCTGATGGAAGCTTTGATTTCAATACAGAAATTCAAAACAATGTTTCCCAAATGTATTACAGATCATCTCCAACTAGACGAAGTTCGGTAAATACAACTTATGGAGCTCCAGGAACTGTAAATCGAGTTCGTTTTTCTACACCAAGACCAAGAGGTGTAATTATTACACATGATCGTAATGGTAAGGTACGTAGAATTGGAAATGTATTTATCAATTATGATAGAGAAGGTAGAATTAAACGTGCAGGATCTGTATATATGAGTTACCAACGAACTACTGGGTTAATTCGTCAGGTTGGCGGATTAAAAATTAATTACAACAATTGGGGAGAAATTATTCATGCTACTGGTGTTGTAAACCATAGTAATGCCAACCATAATTATGGTATTAATCATGGAGATAACGTACAACATTATGATGGTTATGATACTAATTATAATACTAATGAAGACTATTATTACTATCGTAAAGATGGTCATGTAAAAAAGCAAACAAAATATAAAAGAAGTTAAAATGTAGTAGTTAGGTTGATTGTTCACTTTTTGGTGAACAGGACTAAAATCCCGAAGCGTTTCCACAAACCTTCGGGATTTTTATGTTATCGTTATTGTACCACAAAAACTTTCTTCAATTAATTCTTTAATATTTTTATTTGGTATCATATCCATGGTTAAATTTACCCGCTCTGTATCTCCAGAGTTTACAACACGATGTGCATCGGTTAATTTTAAATACCAACATTCACCAGGTTGCATATTTACAGGACTATTATTTAAATAAAAAGTTGTTTCATTAGTGCTTAAAATTGGTATTGTTAAACGTATTACAGACTCTTCAATTTCTAATCCAAGGGTTGGGTCTTTGTGTTCTTTAACTTCAGATTTTGGAGCTAGACGAAGCAGTCTCACTAATGTGACAGTAGTAATCTCTTTGAAACTATCTACTATACTTTTCAAATATGGAGATGCGTTTAACTCATCTGTATCTAACCAATTTGTCCATGATCCATTTGCATAATCTTTTGCTGGTGGCGGAACTGGTAATGACGTATCTACCATATGTGCTGGAGCTCTTAATTGTATAACGTTATAATATTCAAATGCATTGAGCTGTAACTTTAAATAGTCTTCCTGCATAAGAGTTGCATCAAAATTAAAGGGTAGTTTAATACGATCTTTTTCTAATATTATCTCCTGTAACGTTTTCATATAAATTGTATCTCATATTTTAGTTTGTACAATTTAATTATCTATCGGCTTCCATTTATAGGTAAATACACCTGATTTTACAAAATACTAGAAGTCAACACAATAAGTATTGTTTTCGATTTTTGGCACGCTAATTGTTTTATATACAACGTAATCAAAAAACACTTTACAATTATGAAAAAGATACTATCAATATTTACCCTTTTGCTCCTAGCAGGAACAACGGTAAGCGCAACAACCACCAACACGGCAAAATCTAATACTACAAACAACTATGTTAGAGGTTATGGCAATTCTTTCATATTTGTTGAAGGAGGTGTTGAGTTTTCGGTGTTTCCTGATGGGCAATTTGATTTCTACATGCAAAATTACGGTCCAGATGTAACTGTCGGAATTAATACACCAGGACTCTCTATTAGTTTTAACTCTGGTTTTGACTACAATCCTTATGTACAATATGACGATTTTGGAGCCATCATACAAGTTGAAAACACAGCAATTTATTACGATCATTATGGTCGAGTAACTCAAATTGGCAATGTGAATATTAACTATAATTCGTTTGGACGTATCACTCGATTAGGAGGTTTGTATGTACATTATAATAGAAACAGAGTTTATACGCATTATACTGGTTTTATAAATGCATATAATAGAGCTTATGTATATAGACCATGGCATACTTATTATGTGGTTCCACCGGTAAATTACTGTGTTGTATATGCAAGACCATATAGACAATATTATACACCTGTGAGACATACATATTACAGACCTTACAGAGATAATTTTAGACAACCTGTAAGGGTGAATAGTAGACGTGGTACAGTTGCTACAACGAGTCGTAGACAAACTACAATGAATAATCGTTATAGACAAGAAGCAACGCCTAGACGCACTTCTAATAGAAATGTAACGTCCTCTCCAAGAACGTCAACTAGAAATAATAGAGCAACAACATCAACACGAAGCACGTCTCATAGACAAACATCTACTCCACGAGTACATAGAAATAACACAAAAGTAACTCCTAGAACATCAACACCTAGAACAGTTACTCCTAGAACATCGACACCAAGAACTCCAAATGTGACCAAATCACCTAGAGCAGTGTCTAATAAAAAAACGAGTGTTAGAAAACCAAATACAACTAATTCTCGTATATCTAATAACAAGCGAAGTACAACTTCAAGAAGTGCGACACAATCTAGAAGTACGCGTAGCTCGCAAATAAAAAAATCAAGTTCAAGAACGTCTTCTAATTCTAGAAGTTCTGGAACGAGCAGATCGAGATCTCGCTCATAACATCATAAAGTTTTGGTTGGTTAGTAGATCGTCCCATAAGCGTATGCCTCAAAGCACCTTATGGGACTTTCTCATTTATAATCACAAATGAGTATCTCATTTTAAACTTAACACATAACGTCTTGTGGAATTTTTAAGAGAAGTGATTTAACTATTAAAGCTTACCCCTTTCGTGTTTCGTTTGAGTAAACGTAATCCACCTTTCCTCGAGAAGGGAAACCTATTATTCTAGATGATTAAAGAATCTTACTCACATCATTTAAGTTTCAAATATTTTCTAATAGCTTCGGAAATATCTACAGACACATTTAATTTAAAAATTAACAAGCCATAGACGATACTAATTACCAAAGATTTTAGAGCAATATTCATATAGGCATTAAACGGAAATTCCCAAAAATAGAACCCAACTACCAATAGTATCAAAAGGATTGTGATTTTTAAAGTTTCCGAAGTAAAAGGAAGCATTTTAAATTTTTGCTTCACAAATATGATTTTAATCGTATTGTAAACCACAATGGCAATAAATGTGGCCAATCCTGCACCATTAATACCAAATCTAGGAATTAAAATCAAATTAAGAATAATTGCCAATACAGCCAAAATAACACCAAAAACCAATACCATTCTATAATAATCGCTATTAAATAAAATCGCGTTGTTATTTCCCAAGAGGTTGTCATAAAGCTTAGCAATACTTATGAGAAAAACAACAACTAAGCCACCACTAAATTCCGAAGGAATAATGACATACAGTTGATTGATATTTAAAACGATTAACAGAAAAATTAATCCGCTAATGATATAAAGTGTTAGTGAACTTCTTTGATACAAATTTTTAAGCCCTTCCTTGTTGTTTTCATTCAAAAACTGAGCTGTGAGCGGTAATAATATTTGATGCATTGCGCGTTGCGGAACCGCAATTACCGTCGCAATAAAAACAGCGACACTGTAGTAAGCAACCTTCTCGATATCTATATAATTATTAAGCATAAATTTATCAAGATCTAAGATGATTGTTGCAATAGAACCTGCAATAATAATTAGTGATGAGTATTTTAAAATAGCACTTAATTTATCAATTCTATTAAATCTAAATACAGGAAGTCTTGTGCTAAATGCATAACACATCATAATGAGCGCTCTTAATATATACACACCTACTATACCCAACATAAATTGATCTATATCTATAAATTTAAAGTAGATTGCAAATAACAATAACATGGCTCCTACACGATGAAATATTTCTTTCATAAAATTACCAAATACAGTTTGCATTTGTACCTTCATCCAAGCATAGAACACTTCAAAATACGCCATAGATAAGGCAGTAAGAAAAATATACCATAGGTAATCTCTAACGATTTCGTTTTTTGTTGTTAAAGCATCTGCAATCGTATCATAAGCCACATAACCAACAAATGCCAACGGAATTGACAACACTATTGGTAAAAAAAGCATCAATGTTAAAAAACTATTGAGTGCATTTTTGGTTTTAAAAGTTGAGTAGAATTTTACAATTGTATTATGCGCTCCAAAAGCCATTAATGGCATCATAATATTGGCTGCAGAAAGGATGTATGCTACAAGACCGTAATATTCATCACTTATAAAATTGGTATATAAAAACAGTGCATTAATTGCTCCTAAACCAAACCCAAGATAGGTGGTTATTGTGTTTTTTAAGGATTGATTAAGTACAATTCCCATTAGATAATTCTAGACAATACTTTGGTTAGTGATTTTCTGCTATATTGCTCCAACCCTATTGCATTTACTGTTAAAGTGTTGGATTTATAAGCATCAAAATACGACAAAATTTGTGATTTCATCTGTTCCTTGTCACTGTAATAAAAATACTGACCAGTATTTGTAGATTTTAAAATGGTTTCTACATCAGAGTCGGTTGGACCAACAGCAATAATTGGAGTACCCGAAGCCATGTATTCAAACAATTTTCCTGGAATAATCACTTTAGTATCATCAGAATCTATCTCAACCATCAACAACACACGAGATGCCATTTGCGCTTTTATAGCGTCCTTATGCGTTACATAACCAACAGAATTGATGTGGGATTCTAATCCAAATGCTTTAAGCGTATGCAACACATCTTCACTCACAACACCTATTAATTTGAGTTCAAATTCACTTCGGAAATTTTCATTCTCATCAATAAGTTCTTTTATTGAAGCCCATAATTGCTTTGGGTTTCTTTCACTTAATAAAGAGCCAATATGTGCTAACGTGAATTTTTTATCTTTTTCTGGACGTTCAATCTTATGAGCATCATAACCATTAGTGATAACCGTTACAGGCTGTTTTGTTTTAGACAAAAATTCTTTTTTTGTGTTCTCACTAGTAACAATAATTTCGTCTGCAGTTTGCAGTGCTTGAGCTTCTAATGTTTTATGTTTTTCTGCTGAAGATGGAGATAACTTCAACGCTTTGTGATACCCAATGGTTGTCCAAGGATCTCTAAAATCGGCAATCCACTTTACGCCTAGTTGCGCTTTTAATTGCAAACCAATAAGATGTAAACTATGAGGTGGACCCGTTGTAATTATGGTTTCAATATTATTTTCTTGAATATATTTCGCAAGAAATTGCACAGACGGTTTTACCCAACCCTTTCGCGCATCAGGTATAAAAAAATTACCTCTAACATACAATAGTAAACGTTGCACGACGCTTTGCTTTTTTTTCTTCGGAATTACGCCAGAGCTAATCTGTTTAGAATCTTTTTTTGATAATAAATTTGCAAAACGGTAAGGCTCGCTAATAGGTTGTTTTAAAATTTTAATTTCCGAAGAAACTTCATTTAATAAACTCTCATCTACAATTGGGTAGCTTGGATTTTCAGGGCAATAGACAATGGGTTCAATGCCAAACTCAGGCAAGTATTTCACAAACTTCAACCATCGTTGAACGCCTGGACCTCCAGCTGGTGGCCAATAGTATGTGATGATTAGGGTTTGTTTTTTCATAACTCAACAGAAATTTCTTCCAATTATACCATATATAATTGCAATTGTCATTATGGGAGACGCCATTATAAAAGTTGAATACCGAAAGTGATAGAAGAAGTTTTTGTTATTCCATTCATTTTTAATCCAAATTCCATGAATAGGCTCTTTCCCTTGAGAAACGAAAAATGGTTCTTTTTTAAATACAAATTCGAACAATTTCATAATACTTTTAACTATAATCAAAGTAATACAAGGAGAAAATGTCATTAATAACAACTGTCTTTTACAAAGATAATTCCAACCAAAGTATTGCATTACAACTCCAATCCATCCAATTAAAAAAGTGATTTTAAAAAAGCGTATAAAATATTTTCTAATTTTTAAATCTTCAGAAAAAAAAACAATTAACACACTAAAAATCACGTATATGATAATTAGCATATAAAAGTAAACTTCTGAGAGCGTCATAAAAACCTTAATTAGTTTTAGTCTCTTTCGTTCTAAACCCAAACCAAACACCAGCAATTAACAACAATCCAAAAACCACAGAACTTCCAAGCGCAATCATGCTTCCGGTTTGTACGACTTTAGGTTCAAATTTAAATTCGATATCATGAGTTCCTGCAGGAATTTGTAAACCTCTTAGTGTGTAATCAACGCGTTGTATTGGTGTTTCTTTTCCGTCTATGGTTGCTATCCAACCGTTTCCGTAGTACATTTCAGAAAACACAGCAAAACCTTCATTTGAGTTTGATGACTTGTAGGTTAATTTATTGGGTTGATGTGCTGTTAATGTTATGGTAGCTGTAGAATCTACTTGATAACTTGAAGGCATTGGAAGCGCTTTAATTAATCCTTTCGCTCTAATGGGATATTCATAAATAGCCTCATCCATTGTATTCAAACTATCTAAAGCCGTTATCGCATCATTCGCCGAAGCTACTTGTCTAAGTTTAGATACAAACCACGCATTTCCATTAGCATCTTCATTAACATAGGGAAAGACTTGCCCTTGTTCTTCAGCAATAAAATATTTGGTATTGAGCATATTGAGAACATTCATATTATTTTTTACAATATGAAAATCAAACAACTCATCAAAGCGTTTTAATTTTGCTGCATGATACCCACTTAATGAGTTATGAAAATAGGCTGCTCTTGCTGGAGCTCTACTACCTTCATTTGAAATATCTAAAACTCTAAAGTGGCCTTTATCTTCTAGAATTTCTAAATCTGCCGCATTGGGTTGATAGGGTTTATCAACTTTATATGCTGACACAAAATTATCTGTATTAACGTAACGTCTATCAACTCCTACTAAATCAAACAGAATTAAAATAGCAAAAATCCCAACCACTAGAGGTTCAGAAATTTTCTTTCTAAGGAACATAAAAATTGTTCCTGCAGACAGCAATACCAAAATTAATGTACGCAAGGTATCTTGGGTGAAAAATGCTTTTCTATCTGCTCTAAGGGCATCAATATAACCTTGACCATATTCTCCATAGGCTTGTCTATAATAACCATCATTGGCTCCAACAAATTCAAAGAATGTTGATTTAAAAAGTAGAAATATTAATGCTAAACCTCCAACAATTGCTAGAGAGATTTTAAGTGCTTTAAGTTTATGTTCGTCTTTATCAAAATCATTAAAAAGTCTTACCAAACCAAAAATGGCTAACACAGGTACGCACAATTCTACAATTACTTGTATAGAACTCACGGCTCTAAATTTATTGTACAACGGCACGTAATCGATAAAAAAGTTGGTTAGGAACCCTAGATTTTTTCCGTAGGATAAAAAGAGTGTTAACAGTGTACCACCAACAAGCCACCATTTTAAACGACCTCTCACTAAAAACAAGGCAAATACAAATAAAAATATTAGTACTGCTCCAATATAAGCTGGTGCTTCAACGATTGTTTGTTCTCCCCAATATGTGGGAGCGCTTTGCGATTCTTGTAAGGCTTGAACAGGTGTTGCTCCTATATTTCTAAAAAATTTGTAAATCTCTGAGTCTTTACCTACGTCTTCTCCACTTCCGCCTCCTAAAAACCTTGGGATAAAAAGGTTAAATGTTTCTAATTTACCATAACTGTACTCTGTAATATATTCTTTACTTAAACCTGAGGATACTTCTTTTGGTGAACCATCAGGATTTATGGTTAATTCACTTTGTCCGCGTGTACTTTCTTTAACATATTCTTGGGTGGCAAGAATATTAGTAGCATTGAGTCCAATGGCCAACATTAATGCAACCACCATTAAACCAACCGATTTAAAATAGTGTGGCAACATTTTCTTTCTAAAAGCATCTACTAAATAAGCAAGACCTAAAACCACAACTAACAACATTAAATAATAGGTCATTTGAAAATGGTTGGCTCCAATCTCTAAACCTAAGGCCACTGCTGTAAGCAGAAAACCTGCGATATATTTGTGCCTAAACGTGAGTACAATACCTGCGAGAACTAAAGGCATATAGGCAATGGCATGTGCTTTACTGTTGTGGCCAACACCTAAAATTATAATGAGATATGTAGAAAAACCAAAGGCTAATGCACCTAAAGCTGCGAGTTTAAAATCTACTTTGAGACAAAGTAAGAGTATGTAAAATCCTATAAAATAAATAAAAAGATAATCGGCAGGACGTGGTAAAAAACGCAATACAGTATCTAATTTTTTAATGTAGTTATGAGGATATCGTGCACCTAATTGGTATGTTGGCATACCTCCAAAAGCACTATTGGTCCAATAGGTTTCTTCTCCTGTTGTAGCTTTAAATTCTTTTTGCTGCTCAGCCATACCAATATAATGCATGATATCACTTTGGTAGATTTTTTTTCCTTGTAAAACCGGACTAAAATAGGCTAATGAAATGGCTACAAAACCAACTAAAACCAATAAATGAGGCAGAAATTTTTTAAATGAAAATTGCATGAAACGCTATTAAATAGATTGTTGCTGAAAAGTAGCTATTTTTTTTAAAAGATAAGGTTTAAAAAGGCTACAAAGTGTGAGTCATTAAAATTTCCGAAGAAAAAATGAACTATATAAAACACTATAAAAAGGAATTAATCGACTTCCTCATAATCAATATATTCACCTACTTTTTTGTTTGAACCAGAGTTTCTATTTGGCATTTTATCTATAACAGTTTCACCTTCCCTTTGCTTAGGTTGTTGACGTTGTTGCTGTTGACCAAATTGACCTTCAAACTTTTGCTGCATTTTTTTAGACATGTAACGCATTAAATATGGTGCAAAAAATCGTGACAATATTTTTATAGCGTACCACACCAAAAGTATAATAAGAATGGTTCTTACAAAACCATATAATGATGCTTGTTGTAACATTAAATTAAATTTATTCAAAAATACAATTATCTCTATATAATTACTGTTATTAATACTTAAAAATTATATAAAATCTCTATATTTGAATTTAATCGATAACCTATGAAACCTATCAAAAAAGCACTCATATTTTTTACTTGTCTCTTTGTACAGATTGTGTTTGCCCAATATACTGATGTTATTAATTCTAACAGACCAGGTGTCTCTAAAAGTGCTTTCTCTGTAGGTACAAATGTGGCACAAGTAGAAGTAGGACCTTATATTGTTAATGAAGAGCATACTCCATTAAAATATGAAGTTTCTGGATTTGGTGTTGATTTTACAGCACGCTATGGTTTACTTTTTGAAGAACTAGAACTTAATATAGAAGGAACCTACCAAAACGACACCTTTACTGATAATCGCTCTACAATTTCTTATGAAGACAAGCGCTCAAATTTTAAGCAATTGACCGTTGGAGCAAAATATTTAGTTTATGATCCTTATAAATTAAAAGATGGTGAAGAAGAAGAAAAACCAAATTTATATAGCTATCATGCTAACCATTCATTTAAATGGAAATCACTAATTCCTGCAGTTGCCGTATATGCTGGCGCCAATTTTGACACCAAAAACAACCCATATACAGGACCAGGAATTGAAGGTTTTAGCCCTAAAATAATGGTGGCTTCACAAAATAATTTTTCAGGTGGTTGGGTTTTAGTTACTAACCTATTAATGGATAGAATTGGTACAGACTACTCAGAGTTTCAATACATCATAACTTTGACCCATTCTTTCAATCCGCAATGGGTAATATTTGCAGAAACACAAGGCATTAAAAGTGATTTTTATGCAGATAACCTATTCCGTTTTGGAGGAGGCTATTTATGGAGTAAAGATTTTCAATTAGATACTGCTTTAACCTTTAATAGTAAAGATACACCTTCTGTTTTTGGTGTTAACTTCGGAATGTCTTACCGCTTCGATTTTCATGTAGATAAAGAAACAGACAATGGTAATTCTAGAAAAGATGCCGACAAACGGAAACCAAAAAAGAAAAAAGGCAAAAACAAAAGAGAAAATGATTTTGATGACGACGGAAGCCTTTAAGCATAAACTATGATTACAGTTAAAGAAATTCATTCAAAAAAGGAATTAAAACAATTTGTAAAATTCCCTTTTAAAATTTATCAAGATTCAAAATATTGGGTTCCTCCTATTATTAGACAAGAATTAGAAACCTTTAATAAGGATAAAAACCCCATTTTTGAAGATGCAGAGGCTCGCTTTTTCTTAGCTTATAAAAATGATGAAATTGTTGGTAGAATTGCAGCCATAATAAACTGGTTAGAGGTTAACAACCAAAACCAGAAAAAAATGCGTTTTGGTTGGTTTGATTTTATTGATGATTTAGAAGTTTCAAAAGCACTTTTAAATGAAGTAAACCGTATTGGAAAAGAAAACAATCTCGATTATACCGAAGGTCCTGTAGGATTCTCAAACCTAGATAAAGTTGGTGTTATTACCGAAGGTTTTGATACCATAGCACCAATGATTACATGGTACAACCATCCCTACTATGTTAATCATTACAAAGCTCATGGTTATGCCATAGAAAAAAATTATTCTGAAAGTCGTTTCCCTTTTGAAAACGTAAAACCAGAGTTCTTTAAAAAAGCACAAGAACTTATTAAAAGGCGCTACCAACTCAAAGCACTAAAATTCACCAAAACTTCTGAAGTCATGCCATATGCTGATAAGATGTTTGATTTATTTAACGAAAGCTACTCCTCATTATCATCATTTGTTGCCATAACAGATATTCAAAAAGCCTATTTTAAAAAGAAATTTATTAGTTTTATTAACCCAGACTATATCAAATTTGTTGTCGATAAAGATGATGAACTTGTTGGTTTTGCTATTGTAATGCCTGCATTTTCTAAAGCACTTCAAAAAGCAAATGGTAAATTATTCCCTTTTGGATTTAGACATATCTTAAAAGCGAAAACAAATAGTAAAGACGTTATTTTCTATTTAATTGGGATTCACCCAAAATATCAAAATAAAGGTGTTCATGCTGTAATTTTTAACGAATACTATGAAACCTTTAGAAAACTTGGTATAGAAACGTGTTATAGAACACCAGAGTTAGAAGACAATGAAGCCATTCATAAAATATGGAAACATTTTTTTCCTGAGGTATATAGAAGACGTAAAACATTTAGAAAACCACTTTAGTTAACCCTAACATAGAATTGCAATGAGTGACCAAATAAGTTTAAAAAGTGCAATTTCTATAGGTATTGGTGGCATGGTTGGAGGCGGCATATTTGCTGTGCTTGGCCTTGCTGTATCCTTATCAAAAGGCGCAACTCCATTGGCCTTTCTCTTTGCTGGCATTGTGGCTTTAATCACATCTTACTCCTATGTAAAACTTACACTTAGTTTTCCTGACAATGGAGGTACCGTAAAATATATAAATGAAGGGTTTGGAAAAACCATATTTAGCGGTTCTATAAATAATTTATTATGGATTAGCTATATCATTATGCTATCACTGTATGCTTCGGCATTTGGATCCTATGCACCAAATCTTTTAGAACTAACTGGTAATACCAATATCGATACACATATATACTCTAGTGCTATCGTAATTGTCGCAACTATTATCAATTATTATAGCGTAAAAGTAGTATCTACGATAGAGTCTTATTCCGTAGCTATTAAGCTTATTATTCTATTAGCTTTTATTGTAATAGGTATTTATGGTCTCTTCGGAAATGCTAACTTACCACAACTATCGGCTAAAAATTGGGAAACTCCGCTCCAAATTCTAACTGCAGGGATGGTGATTTTTGTAGCCTATGAAGGATTTGAGCTCATTGCTAATGCTGGATCAAACATAATAAACCCAAAAGTAAATATTCCAAAAGCATATTACTACTCTGTAGGATTTGTAATTTTACTTTACATCATAATTTCTATTGTAACTGTAGGCTCATTATCTTTTGAAACTATAAAATCGGCTGAAGAATATGTTTTAGCCGAAGCCGCTAAACCAATGTTAGGCCAACTAGGCTTTACAGTGATGACAATTGCGGCTTTAATTTCAACGTTTTCTGCAATAAATGCATCGTTATACGGCGGAAGTCGCGTTAGTTTTCAAATTGCTGAAGATGATGAACTACCTCATGAGCTAACCGGTAAATTGTGGAATCAACCTATAGGTCTAATCATTACAGCAATGGCAACCCTAATTCTTGTCAATTTCTTAAAATTAGAGAGTATTTCTACAGCAGGTAGCGTAGGATTTTTAATCATTTTTGCTGTTGTAAATTATGTCGGATTTAAATTAAGTAAACACATCAATGCGAAACGATGGATACCTCTTATTGGTTGTATTCTTTGCATGTTATCATTAATAGTGTTGATTATAAAACAATTTGAATCTAACCAAACAGGAGTTATAGTAGCATTGGCTATTGTTATATTTTGTTTTATAATAGAATACCTTTATAAAACTACAGAAAAGAGAAAGGCATCTTAAACAAAAAAAATCCGAATCAATTAAGAATCGGATATTTTTATCTTTATAAAAGTTTTATACTATTCACCCATTGCAGCCATAACTGAAGCAGATAAGCGTTTGTAAGTTCCGTTTACTAAACGCTCTCTAATAGCATCAAATGCATCAAGTGTATCAGACACATCTTGTAATGTGTGTGTTGCTGTAGGAATCATTCTTAATAAAATTAATCCTTTTGGTATTACTGGATACACAACGATAGAACAGAAAATGCCATAGTTTTCACGCAAATCACGAACTAAAGCCATCGCTTCAGGAATACTACCTTTAAGATATACAGGCGTTACACAACTTTGCGTAGTACCAATATCAAAACCACGTTCTTTTAATCCAGATTGTAAAGCATCGACAATAGTCCATAAATTCTTTTTCAATTCTGGCATTGTACGCAACATATCTAATCGTTTTAATGCACCTACAACAAGTTGCATTTGTAACGATTTAGCAAACATTTGCGAACGCAAATTATATTTCAAATAATCGATAATTTCTTGATCTGCTGCAATAAAAGCTCCAGTACTTGCTAGAGACTTCGCAAATGTTGCAAAATACACATCGATATCATCTTGTACGCCTTGCTCTTCACCTGCTCCTGCTCCTGTTTTTCCTAAGGTTCCAAAACCGTGAGCATCATCAACAAATAATCTAAAATTATATTTCTTTTTAAGCGCTACAATTTCTTTTAAACGACCTTGCTCACCTCTCATTCCAAAGACACCTTCAGAAATTACAAGAATTCCTCCTCCAGTTTGCTCTGCCATTTTAGTAGCACGCTCTAAGTTTTTCTCTAAACTCTCAACATCATTATGCTTATAAGTAAAACGTTTACCCATGTGTAAACGCACACCATCAATAATACAAGCATGAGCATCTACATCATATACAATAATGTCATCTTTAGATACTAAAGCATCTACTGTAGACACCATACCTTGATAACCAAAGTTTAGCAAATATGCTGCTTCTTTATTTACAAACTCAGCAAGTTCGTTTTGCAGTTGTTCGTGAAGTTCAGTGTGACCAGACATCATACGTGCTCCCATTGGATAAGCGGATCCATATTGAGCAGCAGCTTCTGCATCTACTTTACGAACTTCAGGATGATTAGCTAATCCTAAATAGTCATTAATACTCCAAGTAATAACTTCTTTTCCTTGAAATTTCATTCTATTAGAAATTTCTCCTTCTAGCTTAGGAAACACAAAATAGCCTTCTGCTTGAGAAGCCCATTTTCCTAATGGTCCTTTGTCCTTATATATCTTTGCAAATAAATCCTTCATTTATAAGTCAGTTTTAGTCATATTAGTTGTTAGAGTTTGCCTAGGGTTCTAATTTTCCGAAGAAAAAAGAAGACAGACTGTCTGCAAAATTAGTTAATTAAATTATGACAGCATAATATTTTTATGAACCAATGTTCATAATTAATTCAAATACAAAAAATCCTATTACTTTATAGTGTAATAGGATTTTTAAAAGCATCGATGATGCTATTTATTTTACATACTGAATTTTTTCAGCAATTGCTGTTTTACTATCAAAAAATCCTTGATCTTCCATCCATTTGTCACTATATACTTTGCTCATATAACGCGATCCATGATCTGGAAAAATTACAACGACCTTATCGTCTTTTTTAAACTCGCCTTCTTCGCTAAGTTGTTTTAGAGCTTGCATTGCTGCTCCACTAGTATACCCAACAAAAAGACCTTCTGTTTTAGAAATCTCACGTGCTGTATGTGCACTTTCTTCATCTGTAACTTTTACAAACTTGTCTATTAAATCAAAGTCTGTAGCGGTTGGAATTAAGTTTTTACCTAAACCTTCAATACGGTAAGGGTAAATCTCTTTATCATCAAACTCACGAGTTTCATGATATTTTTTTAATACCGAACCATAAGCATCAACTCCAATAACTTTTACGTTTGGATTTTGCTCTTTTAAGTATTTAGATATACCTGAGATGGTTCCTCCTGTCCCACTACAAGCTACTAAATGTGTGATTTGTCCTTCGGTTTGTTCCCAAATTTCTGGACCTGTAGAATGGTAGTGCGCGTCTAAATTTAATTCGTTAAAGTACTGGTTAATATATACAGAACCTTTAATTTCATGATGTAAGCGTTTTGCTACTTGGTAGTATGAACGAGGATCGTCTGCTTTAACATTTGCAGGACACACATAAACTTGTGCTCCCATTGACTTCAACATATCAATCTTATCTGCAGATGATTTTGAACTCACAGCTAAAATACATTCATATCCTTTAATGATACTTACCATAGCAATACTAAAACCTGTATTACCAGATGTTGTTTCTATAATCGTATCACCAGGAGATAAGATACCTTTTCTTTCAGCTTCTTCAATAATGTGAAGTGCAATTCTGTCTTTTGACGAATGACCTGGATTAAATGCTTCAACTTTTGCAAAAAAGTCACCATCAAAACCTTTAGTCACTTTATTTAATTTGATGAGGGGAGTTTTACCTATTAATTGTAAAACGTTATCAAATACTTTAATGTCTTTTTTCATAAATGCTATTTATCAGTTTCCTACTTTTTAAATCTGAAACGTATAACCTTGCAAAATTACGTTATTTTTTTTAATTAGACCAAAATACCTTCTAAATCCAGTAAAAATGCATATTCTTGAGCATCTTCTTTAAGAGATTCGAATCTTCCTGAAGCTCCACCATGACCAGCATCCATATTAGTACTAAAAAATAATTTGTTATTATTTTTCTTTAATGTTCTTAGCTTTGCTACCCACTTTGCTGGCTCCCAATATTGTACTTGAGAATCATTTAAACCAGCAGTAACCAGTAAATGTGGATAATCTTGAGCCTTAACATTATCATAAGGAGAATAACTCTTTATATACTCATAATAGTCTTTATCATTAGGATTTCCCCATTCGTCATATTCTCCTGTTGTTAAAGGGATTGTATCATCTAGCATTGTAGAAATAACATCCACAAAAGGTACTTGTGATATGATACCATTATATAATTGTGGAGCTTCATTAAGGATTACTCCCATTAATAAACCTCCTGCACTTCCTCCCATTGCGTATAAATGTGCTGCAGAAGTATAATTGTTCTCAATTAAATGTTTCGAGCAATCTATAAAATCGGTGAACGTATTCTTCTTTTTTAGGAGTTTTCCGTTTTCATACCAATCTCTGCCTAAGTACTCGCTTCCTCTAACATGAGCTATTACATAAATAAAACCTCTATCTAATAAACTTAATCGTATGGTAGAGAAGTAAGGATCTATTGTAGAACCATAACTTCCGTAGGCATATTGAAGTAAGGGTGCATTACCATTGAGCTTAGTGTCTTTTCGTCTAACAATAGACATTGGGATTTTTGTACCATCATTGGCAGTTGCCCAAATACGCTCAGATGTATAATTATGTTTGTCAAAACTAGCATCTATTACTTGTTGCTCTTTTTTGATTTCTCGTTCTTTGGTGCGCATATTGAAATCAATTACCGAAGCTGGATTAGTTAGCGAATTATAACTAAATCTTAAAATTTCGGTATCAAAATCAACATTGGTTCCAGTATTTGCGGTGTACGTTTCATTATCAAAAGGAAAGTAATAATCTTCGGTTTTATCCCAACGTGTGATTCTAATCTCATTTAAGCCATTGGTACGCTCGTTGATTACTAAATAATCTTTAAATATCTCAATATCTTCTAACAAAACCTCTTCACGATGTGCGATTACCTCAACCCAATTATCAATTTCAGTTTTTGTTTCTGATGTTTTCATCAATTTAAAATTGATGGCTTCGTCTTTATTTGTCAACATATAAAAGTGATCACCAAAATGTGATATACTGTATTCTAGTCCTCGAATTCGTCGTTGAAATAAGTTAAAAGGCTCATCAGGAGTGTCTGCATTTAAAATATGAAATTCATTTGTTAATGTACTGTAACAAGCAATAACAATATATTTTCTAGATTTTGTTTTATAGACTGCTGCGCCAAAGGTATCATCTTCTTCTGTAAAAACTAACACATCTTGCTTTTCAGAATCACCAATTTTATGCTTATAAATTTCATTAGACCTTAAGGTTTGCTCATCTTTTTTAGCATAAAACAAGGTTGAATTATCATTTGCCCAAGTAGAAGAACCTGTCGTATTTTCAATGGCATCTGAAAACACCTCATTTGTAATCAAGCTCTTAATTTGTAATGTATATTGTCGTCTACCAGTGAGATCCATACCAAAAGTAATCATAGTATTATCTGGACTCACACTTAACCCAACTAATTTAAAATAAGCATGGCCTTCTGCCATTTTATTACAATCAAAAAGCAATTCTTCTTCAGCATCTAGCGTTTCTTTTCTTCGTGTATAAATAGGGTAACCTTTCCCTTTTTCATATCTAACAATGTACCAATACCCATTGTATTTATAAGGAACTGAAGAATCATCTTCCTTGATTCTAGCTTTCATTTCTTCAAAAAGCTGCACCTCAAATTCTTTGGTGTGCGCTGTTTCTTTCTCATAATACTCATTTTCTGCATTGAGATAATCTAACACATTTTGATCGTCTCTTTGGTTAAGCCAAAAATAATTATCTATTCTTAAGTCGTTATGGATTTCTAATTCCTTCGGAATTATTCTAGCTACAGGAGCTTCAATGGTTTTCTTCATATATATATCTTCGGAAACTAATGCGATAGCATTTTTTCTTTTTAAAAGCGTTGCAATTTAGTAATTTTGTTGTTTAAATATTTAATACAGATTATTATGTTTGGAGATATGATGGGAATGATGGGCAAACTCAAAGATGCTCAAAAAAAAGTTGAGGAAACGAAAGAACGTTTACACACCGTTTTAATTGACATGAAAAGTCATGACGAGAAGGTAAAAGTTACTATTACTGCAAATCGTACGCTGAAATCTATTGAAATAGATGACGAATTACTTCAAGATAAAGATATGTTAGAAGATTATTTGATTCTTACAATTAACAAAGCTATAGCTCGTGCAACAACTCTACACGAGACTGAAGTAGCTGCTGTTGCAAAAGAAGGTATGCCAAATATTCCTGGTATGGATTTGTTTAAATAATTTATATCTTTAAATAAAATTTAAATCATTGTAATTATGAAGAAATTGCTTCCATTTATCTTATTATTTGTTTCAATTAATCTCTTTTCGCAAAATTCTTCTTGTGATTTCTCTGATGGAAATTATCATTACTCATTGTTATTAATAATAGACAATGAACCTTCCATAGATTTTGATAAAGCTGATTTCATAAGTTAATTAGAAACGAATAGCAATGCTTCAACAGTTGATGTTCAATTTATGAATGAAAACATTATTGATGTATTTAGATCATATCCCTATGCTACAACAGAAACTCTACAAAGAGTATTTTACATAACAGCTACTAACGACTCCTTAGATACTTTTTTAAGTATGTATGTAGATTCTGTAAGCAATGTGACCATATATTGCGATTGCTTATTTACTAGTGGGTTTTACGAATATTATTCGAGATTAGTTATTGACGACATTCCTCCTACGGATTTTGACAAGACCGATTATATCCAACATTTAGAACTAAACAGTTCTATCACAACTGAAGACATTGCATTTTTAAACTCTGTTATTGTAGAAGTCTACAGAACATTTCCTGCATCTTCTCAAGAAAATTTACAACGTGGTTTAACAATTGTATCCAATTCAGATTTATTAGTTCCATTCTTGAAAGATTATTTACAAGCTATCGAATTTATAGAACTAGATTGTAGTGAATCTGGATTATCAATTATTGATATAAATCTTGAAAATAGTATAACCATTTTTCCAAATCCAATTGTGGATGATTTCACAATATCTATTGATGAAGAGCAAACGATCAAAAAATTAATTGTCTTTGACGTCACAGGTAAAACTATAATTACTAAAAAAATTGATGGCTTAAACTATATTGAAATGAATAATTCTAATTTAGAATCAGGCATTTACTTTTTCAAGTTTAGCAATGGAACAAATAGTACAGTGAAAAAGGTTATTGTGAGATAATTTAAAACGCATTCAAAACCTCCAACAATCGCTCATGCATCACATTTGTATAATCCATATGTGTGACCATACGTAACTTGTTGCTTCCCATACCAATAATTTTAATATCCTGTTCTGCTAATTGATTGATAAACTCGCTGTCATCTACATGAGATTCTAACTCAAAAATGACAATATTAGTTTCAATGGGCTCCACTTTTTTAATAATAGACATATCTTCTAATGCGTTACCAATGTCTTTAGCTTTTCTATGATCTTCAGCTAATCGTTCAATATTATGATCTAGAGCATATAATCCAGCTGCAGCCAAATAGCCAACTTGCCTCATATTGCCTCCAAAGAGTTTTCGCAAACTTAATGATTGTTTCATAATTTGCTCGTCACCAATTAATACCGAACCAACAGGACAACCTAAACCTTTACTTAAACACACCGAAATAGTATCAAAAGTATTTCCGTATTGTAAGGCCGTTTCGTTCTTTGCAATCATAGCATTCCAAATACGAGCACCATCAATATGAAACCCTAAATCATGGGTTTTACAAACGTTTTTTATCTTTTCAAATTCTTCAAAATCCCAACAAGCACCTCCTCCTTTATTTGTTGTATTTTCAACTTCAACTAAACTGGATTGACTATAATAATATTCTGGTGGATTAATAGCCTCCTTAACTTGAGCTGCTGTAAACATACCTCTATTTCCATCTATCAATTTACAAGATGCTCCACTATGAAAAGCAACACCTCCAACCTCATAATTATAAATATGTGCATATTTATCACAAATAACTTGTTCTCCAGGATTGGTATGTAATTTAATAGCGATTTGATTAGCCATACTTCCCGATGGAAAAAACAAGGCCTTATCTTTACCAAACATTGTTGTTAAACGTTCTTCTAGCGCAGTCACTGTTGGGTCTTCTTGAAATACATCGTCTCCAACTTCTGCTGTCATCATAGCATCCAACATGCCTTTTGTTGGTTTTGTTACTGTATCACTTCTTAAATCTATAATCATATTTTAATTCTCATTATAATTGCAAAAATCACTTCCAATTGGTGAACCATCTGGTATGTTTGGAGCATTTTCTATTTTAAATTGTTCTGGATGTTCTCTAAATTCTCTTATTAGCAATCTATATTGTGAAGCATATAGCGAAGGTTTTTTCTTGTTAGATAGATAATCTCTAATTAACGTGTTAATTGCATTATTCGCTTTTGCTTTTACTTGAAAAATGGATTGATTACTCACGGCTAAATTCATCATATGTATCAATACACGCTCGTTAATTAGTTGTTGAATTTCATTTAGGTAAGCATCATCATATGTTAATCCGAAGGAATTATTTAAAACCTGTTTCAACAGCTCATCAAATCCCAATTGCTTTTCATCTAAACTTTTTTGCTGAATGATTCTATTGGCTCGTTGCGGATGTAACAATAGTTTCAATGTCATATCACTTGCTGTCACAGCTGTACTCATAGCATCAAAAGCCACTCCTGTTTTTCCTTTAAATGATTCTCGAGTTCTGCTGTACGTGTAAGCTCGTGGTGGAAACAATTGTAATGTTTTCTTCGGAATTGCTAACGCCTCAGCAGAAATCGTGTTTAAAACCTGAGTTAAGGTTTCCTTTTGAATGTTGACATCAACAGGTTCTACAATGGTTTGATTATCACCTTTTACTGCGTAATTATAATCTAAGCCTCCAATAACTTTTGTCGCAGCTTCTACTTGAAAACGATGGAAAAAATATAAAGGCACAAACACATCTTCTAAAACCGAATACGGTTCGCCTTGACGAATATTATCCTTAGAAAAATTTGAAATAGCTTGTGCTCTTACTTCTAATACATTTTTCAACTCTTCGGAAGCACTTTTTCCATTATCCCAAAGATGTGCAAACGCATGAGCTCCTCCTTGTGCTCTAGCATCACTATCTGAGATAAACTGCAAACCTGTTGTATTAGCAGTTTCAAGAATAGCGTTTAACTTCGCGTTTTCGTTTTCATTGTTATTAAATTCCGAATACGAATAGGCTACAGTCACCTTATCCCAAGCTCCTATTCCAACAGCATAAGCGTTTGAGAAGTTGATATTTCCGTCGAGAATAGAAATTGTAGGATGTGGATAATCCATAACTGAAGCTCTACCATTTGCACTCGCAGCAAAATTGTGCGCAAAGCCAATGGTGTGACCAACTTCGTGAGCACTCAACTGGCGAATTCTAGCCAAAGCCATCTCTAACATAGGTTGATAATTATCGTCACGCTCTGCAAACGGTTTGTTCATTAAGGCTTGCGCAATCATAAAATCCTGTCGAATTCGTAAACTCCCTAAACTCACATGACCTTTGATGATTTCTCCTGTTCTTGGGTCTACAACACTTGCACCATAACTCCAGCCTCTAGTTGAACGATGTACCCACTGGATGACATTATAACGACAATCCATTGGATCGGCATCGTCGGGTAACATTTTAACCTGAAATGCATCTTTAAAACCTATAGACTCATAGGCTTGATTCCACCAACGAGCGCCTTCTAATAATGCAGATCGCACAGGCTCTGGAGTTCCAGGATCGAGATAATAAATAATAGGTTCTATAGCGTCACTGATTTGAGCCTTTGGATTTTTCTTTTCTAAACGATGACGAATAATATATCGCTTTTTAATTTGCTCCTGTATTGGTGATGCATAATCTAAAAAAGACATTGAAATGGCTCCACTACGTACATCAAACTCACGCATTTTATAACCATCATCTGGCAGTTCAATAAAACTATGATGTTGTATGACGCTAACTAATGTTGATGTTGGCGTCACACTTTTAATATTTTGGCCTTTAGGACTTCCTTTAAACGTCAATAAAGCTTCAAATTCTACATTTTTTGGAAACGCTTTTGTTCGCTCCAATGATAAGGCACTCTTGCTTAAGTCTAACTTATAACTTCCTTCGCCTTTTAAGCGATTTTCTACACCATGTGCATCTTGAAGTAAAAATGGCGTAAAGTCAATGGTATAAACACCATTATTATTTTCTATAATTTTAAACCCATAAAGTACAGATTTGGCAAAGGCTTGCTCAATACTTGTCTTCTCTAATTGATTATCTGTAATGGCTCTAAATTTTAGGTTGGGCTGTACTAATAATAATTTGTTTCCAGCTTTTTTAAATGCAACCAATCGCTCCTGCCCTATTTGCCCTCTATCTAAACCAATATCATTTGAGCCCACTCCTGTTGCTAGAGAATTAACATATAAAAATTCTTTGTTTAAGTCTTTAACTTCAAGATAAATTTTGTCTGTAGATGCTTCATAATGAAAGTTAAAAAAACCGTTATAATCTTTCAATGTTTTAGACTCTAATTTTTGAGAAAATCCATTTAAAATCATTAAAAAAGCGAGCGCACAAAAGAGATGATGTTTCATAGTTTACGTAAAGCTATAAATTTACTTATTTTTAGCTAAACTTTAGTAGCAAATTAAACCTACATTCTCTTAGTTTTTCTACGGAAATGTTAAAAATCAACAATAAGTTATTCTTGTTTAAATTTTCTACTGAATAATAAAATATTAATTTTACCGAAAATTCCTCATAATGATAACATCAGATCAAATAAAAGATCTCAATACACGCCTCGATAAACTTAGGCACTACCTTTGACATTGATGCCAAATTAATAGAAATTACTAACGAAGAAGAGCAAACCTTTGATCCCAATTTTTGGAATAATTCCAAAGAAGCAGAGTTGGTCATGAAATCAATTAGAACTAAAAAGGCTTGGGTTGAAGATTACAATACTGCACAAACACTTATAGAAGACTTAGAAGTTATTTATGAGTTTTTCAAAGAAGATGAAGCTCCTGCCGAAAATGTACAAAGTAGATATGACAAAGCACTTCTTCTCATTGAGAAATTAGAGTTTAAAAACATGTTGTCTGAAGAAGGGGACTCACTCAGTGCTGTACTTCAAATTACTGCAGGTGCTGGAGGTACAGAGTCTTGTGATTGGGCTAGTATGCTTATGCGTATGTATTTAATGTATGCTGAAAAAAGCGGATTCAAAGTTAAGGAACTCAATTACCAAGAAGGCGATGTTGCAGGTATAAAAACAGTAACTTTAGAAATTGAAGGCGATTATGCTTTTGGCTGGCTTAAAGGTGAAAATGGCGTACACCGTTTGGTGAGAATCTCTCCTTTTGATAGTAATGCCAAACGTCATACTAGTTTTGCATCGGTATATGTATATCCTTTAGTAGATGATACTATCGAAATTGCTATTAATCCTGCCGACATTGAAATTACAACTGCCAGATCTAGTGGTGCTGGAGGACAAAATGTTAATAAAGTAGAAACTAAAGTACAGTTATTACATAAACCTACAGGAATTCAAATACAATGTTCTGAAACGCGTTCACAACACGATAACAGATCTCGAGCTATGCAAATGTTAAAATCTCAGCTTTATGAAATAGAGCTGCAAAAACAAATGGCGCAGCGTGAGGATATCGAAGCTGGAAAAATGAAAATAGAATGGGGAAGCCAAATTAGAAACTATGTCATGCATCCTTATAAATTAGTTAAAGATGTACGGTCTGCGCATGAAACTGGTAATGTAGATGCCGTAATGGATGGTGATATAGAACCATTTTTAAAAGCGTATTTGATGATGATGGGACAAAAAGAAGACAACCCAAACGAATTATAAATTAAAATAAGGTGCCCGCTTTCTCGGGAAATAGCTATGATTACAATACTTCACAACCCAAGATGCTCAAAATCTAGAGAAGGCTTAGCCCTTTTAGAAAATTCTGGCAAAGAATTTGAAGTGATAAAGTATCTGGATGAGCCAATTTCCGAAGAAAAATTAAAAACTATTATTTCTCTTCTAAAAATTGAACCTATTCAACTCGTTAGAAAAAACGAGGCCATTTGGAAATCTGATTTTAAAGGTAAATCGCTAACAAATGCTCAAATTTTAAAGGCTATGATTACGCATCCTAAATTAATAGAACGTCCAATTGTTATCAACGGTAAGAATGCTACAATTGGTCGTCCGCCACAAAACATATTAGACATTATTTAATTTTTACAAAATGAAAACAGTACTTATCTCAATTTTTTGCTCAGTGGTATTTATCAGTAACAGTTTTTCTCAAGCTAAAGCAGAAAAAGACCGCCTTAAATACGAAGCTGAGATGGAAATGAAAAAGAAAGAATATATCAATGATTTTGTTGGAACATTAAAAGTTGATGACTTTCAAAAGGAAATTATCAAACAACAAATGGAAACTTACTTTGTAGAGTTTCAAAAAATTAATATGCTTGGTTTAAAAGAATTTGAAAGAAAAACGTATGTTCAAAATCTCGATGATAACCATTTTAGAGATTTAAAAGCGATGATTACAGAAGAACAAATGTCTAAAATCATGGATGCTTTAAAAGGAAAATGGAATCATAATGAAGAGAAAAAGAAGAAAAAGAAAGAGAAAAAACGTAAAAGAAAAGACAAGTCATAATTAATCAATCTTTTGAGCATCTAAACCAATACTTCATTATAGACTAATTCTATATTTTTAACATAGCTCTCATTTTTGTTTAACAAAACATTAACCGCACACCACCTTTAGTAGTCCTAACTTTGTGTTTTAAAATTAACACAAACCATAACTACTTGAGAATGTTACAAAAAACTACTTATCTACTATTATTATCCTTTTTTAGTTTTGCATTTGGTATCGCACAAAACGAAATTACCGTTTCAGGAACTGTGCTTGATGCTGATGGAAATTATCCATTAGAATATGCTACCATTTCACTTTTTAGCAAAAAATTAAATAAAACTGTTACTGGAGGCATCACAGATGCTAAAGGCGAATTTAAAATTGAAGTAGCACCTGGTGTTTATGATGTGAAAGTTGAATACCTTTCATATAAAACAAAAAGTTATGATAATAAATCACTTTCTAAAGATATTAATTTAGGTACAGTCTCATTATCTCTAAATTTAGAAGCTCTTGATGCTGTTGAAGTTATTGCCGAAAAAACAACAGTAGAAATCAAATTAGATAAAAAGATTTATAATGTTGGAAGTGATTTAACTGTTAGAGGTGGTACTGTAAGCGATGTGCTAGACAACGTGCCATCGGTTTCGGTTGATGTTGAAGGTAATGTTGCTCTACGTGGAAATGATAACGTGACGATACTTATTAACGGTAAACCATCAGGATTAGTTGGTTTAAACTCTACAGACGCACTTAGACAATTACCAGCCGAATCTATTGAACGTGTTGAGGTGATTACATCACCTTCTGCTCGTTATGATGCCGAAGGCACAGCCGGAATTCTAAATATTATTTTGCGTCGTAGTAAACTTCAAGGACTTAATGGTGCAGTTACTTTAAGCGCAGGAGATCCTACAGAAGCCGGTGTTTCTGGAAATATAAATTACAGAACAGGAGATTTCAATTTCTTTAATACATCTGGATATCGATATAGAGAATCTCCAGGAAATGCGACTACAAATACAGAGTATTTTAATGGTGATGATCCAAGTACCTTTTTTAAAGAATCACGAGAATTTGACAGACAAAGTAAAGGTTTTAACACTAATCTAGGGGTAGAATGGTATATCAATGAAACGACATCTGTAGTGACCTCTTTTGTATACAGAGATAGTGATCAAAACAATGATAATTCAAATATAATTCAAGAATTTGATAGTAACAACAATCTTATCTCAGATTCCTTTCGTTTAGATCCTGAAGAAGAAACAGATGCAACACGACAATATGCCGTTAATTTTGACAAACAATTTGATGGCAATAGTCAACATCGTTTAACTATAGATTTTCAGTATGAAGATAATGGTGAAGAAGAAAAATCTATCATTGCACAGGATGGCAGTGCTGCCGAGCGTGTAAGAACAATTGAAAACCAAGATGAAGTTCTTTTACAATTAGACTATACACGTCCTATTGGTGAAAAAAGTAGTTTTGAATTTGGTTTTAGAGGAAATTACGAAGAAACAGATACAGATTATACTCTAGAGTTTAATGAAAATGGTGATTTTGTTTTAGATACAGATGTTAGTAATAACTTAATTTTTCGTCAGTACGTAAACGCTTTATACACTCAATTTGGAAGTAAGGTAAAAGATAAATTCTCCTATTTATTAGGACTTCGTATGGAGCAATCTCGTGTTACTGTTAACCAAATAACTACTAACGATTTACAACGTAAAAATTACACAGGACTTTTCCCTACAATAAATTTAGGTTTTGAAATTAACGAAAAACAAAATTTAACCTTAGGTTATAATCGTAGAATTAGACGTCCAAGATCAAGATTCATTAATCCGTTTCCTTCTAGAAGTAGTGCCACAAATATTTTTCAAGGTAACCCAGATTTAGATCCTAGTTACTCAAACTCATTTGATTTTGGGTATTTAAATCGCTTCGGAAAAATAACACTTAACTCTTCTATCTATTATCAACGAGCTACAGATGTTTTCACGTTTGTAACATTAGACACTGGAGAAACCACTGTCGTTGGAGGAACAGAAGTTCCTATTATTAGACGTTCTCCTATAAATTTAGCTACAGAAGATCGTTTCGGATTTGAATTTACCTTAACCTATAGACCTTCAAAAAAATGGAACCTTAACGGAAACATTAACCTATTTAAAAATAAAACCGAAGGTATATATGAAGGCACCGATTTTGGGGCAGAAAATTTTAGTTGGTTTGCAAGAATCAATAATAAATATACGTTACCAGGAGACATAGATTGGCAAACTCGTGTTTTCTATCGTGGACCAAGAGAAGATGCTCAAAGTACGCAAAAAGGTATTTTATCAACAGATATGGCATTTAGCAAAGATTTATTAGGAGACAGAGCCTCTCTTGCTTTAAATGTTAGAGATTTATTTAATTCTAGAAAACGACAATCAACTTCTACAACAGATACTTTTATTAACGACAGTGAATTTCAATGGAGACAACGTAGTTTTAATGTCTCTTTCACCTATAGATTTAATCAACAAAAATCGCGTCAACGTGATAACCGAGGCGGTGATTCTGGTGGAGATAATTTTGATTTTGAAGGATAGTCAATTTTTAATGTGTAGTGCTTACAGTTATTGTTAAAAGTCTTAGGTGAAAATTGCAATACCTATATTACTAAAATAATTGCTTCACTAATTATAAAAGCGGTTGAATTTAAATTTCATAAAGATTATTGTAGATGGAAAGTTGATTTGAAACAAGCATATCAAATTAACTTTCCATCTTTGTTTTTTCAACTAAGAACAAATAAGGCCTCTTTTAATAAAGAGAAAAGTAAAAAATTAGTTTTATTTAAATTGTGACAATAAAAAAAAGGAAACCAAATTGGTTTCCTTTTTTTTATATGTATTAACTAAAGAGACTACTTAATGTGTTGCAGCTTCTCGTTTTGCTTTTCTTTCTTCTTTCATTTCACCTAAACGTTCAATAAGTGCTCCACCAATCCAGTAAGGAATTACAAAGGTGATGAGGAAAATCATCAACCAGAATCCTAAAGTAAGTATACTTAAAAATGCTAAAAATCCTAAATATTGGTCAAAATCGAACATGTGCTTATTTTTTGTTAAGGCAAAGATATAATAAAGGGTTTTATTTTGCAATAAGAAAATTGAGTTTTATTAACAATGCATTGTTGAATACATAAAAGGCTAATTTAAGGACAACTCAATGACATGATGCTTAAATCTTTAAACACTTAGAGGCATCAACAACATTAGTTTTTAAGTATAAACTCTATAACGTTGCGCATAACAAATATTTTAGTTTGAAATGAAAAGTAATTATTTTGATATAATTTCACACTTACATTAACTTTTATCGTAACCACTGCTTGACTTTAGGAAATTCACTAGCATCACAAATACCCATCCATTCCAAAAGTGGCAATCCCATATAAACTCCACTGCTAAATTGTTCTATAAACCAAGACGAGGCGTTTTTATAACCCTCTGAGTGAAATACAACTTTTGGATCTAGTTGTAAATAACTTAATGCAGCATATGACCATAATATAGCTACAATTTCATCACCCAAACTAGGCCAATCCTCACCTATTGTTTTTGTACCAATTAGTGGTCGTTTTTCTTTTTGTGTAACTGCGATATGACCTGCTTCATGTAATAAATCTCCTGGGTATTTTAATTTTTTCACATCTAATTGTATTGCTTGACCTTTAAGCTCTAATCCTGGTAAAAACGTATCGCTAGGTAATTCTGTTTTAATAACATCGATGTGAATATCGTTTAAAAAATTAATAATTTTATTAAGTATATCGGTATCTAGATTCATTTATAATCGTTTTTCTATAGGTTCTTTTGACCAATGGCATTAGAATTATCCAAATTAACAAAGAGTCAAAAAATTATGTTTTACATCACTTCTATCATCTTTACAACTCTAAAAAACCGTCTATAAAACACTAACGGTCATCACTAAATTGAATGTTATTGATTTTGGGGTGTTGATTTATAAATCTGAAAAATAACTAATAAGAGCATAAAATGTTACCGTATATTTACCTGTTTAGAGCCTACACTTTCAATTAATAGACAAAAAATTAAAGGTTCCAATTTCCGAAGTAATAAAAGAAAAAATCCTTCTAAAAAAACAATCAAAACTCTTAACTTTACCTTGAATTTAAATACACAATTTTAAATGGCTAAAAATTGCTAATTTTTATTACAATTTAAATAGTGTCAACAAATTTATAACTTAAAAAACACAAACAATTATGGAGTATAGAATAGAAAAAGATACAATGGGTAACGTTAATGTGCCTGCAGATAAACTTTGGGGAGCTCAAACTGAGCGTTCTCGCAACAACTTTAAAATTGGAGCAGTTGCATCCATGCCTTTAGAAATTGTTTATGGATTTGCCTATCTTAAAAAAGCTGCTGCTTATACTAATTGTGAATTAGGTGTTTTGGCTAATGAAAAACGTGATTTGATTGCTCAGGTTTGTGAAGAAATTTTAGAAGGCAAGCATGATGATCAATTTCCGTTGGTGATTTGGCAAACGGGTTCTGGCACACAAAGTAATATGAATGTCAATGAAGTTATTGCTAATAGAGCACATCAAATTGCTGGTAAAGTGATTGGTGAAGGTGAAAAAACGATTCAGCCAAATGATGATGTTAATAAATCGCAATCATCTAATGATACGTTTCCTACTGGAATGCATATCGCTATCTATAAAAAAGTGGTAGAAACTACCATCTCTGGTGTGATTCAATTAAGAAATACACTCCATAATAAATCTATCGCATTTAAAGATGTAGTTAAAATTGGTCGTACTCATTTAATGGATGCTACACCTTTAACTTTAGGACAAGAATTTTCGGGATACGTATCACAATTAGATCACGGATTGAAAGCTTTAGAAAACACACTTCCGCATTTAAGTGAACTCGCTCTTGGAGGAACTGCAGTTGGTACAGGTCTAAATACTCCTGATGGATATAGCGAACTTGTTGCAGATTATATTGCAAAATTCACCGATTTACCTTTTGTTTCCGCAGATAATAAGTTTGAAGCTCTTGCTGCTCACGATGCATTGGTAGAAACGCATGGTGCTTTAAAACAATTAGCCGTGTCGTTAAATAAAATCGCGAATGACATTAGAATGATGGCCTCTGGGCCTAGAAGTGGTATTGGAGAAATTATTATTCCTGCTAACGAACCTGGAAGTTCTATTATGCCAGGAAAAGTAAATCCTACGCAATGTGAAGCGTTAACAATGGTGTGTGCTCAAGTTATGGGTAACGACGTTGCTGTCACTGTTGGTGGTACTCAAGGTCATTATGAACTTAACGTCTTTAAACCAATGATGGCTGCAAATGTGTTACAAAGTGCACAACTTATAGGTGATGCTTGTGTGAGTTTTGAAGAACATTGTGCTGCTGGTATTGAGCCTAATCATGAAGTAATAAAGCAATTACTTAACAACTCATTAATGTTGGTTACTGCACTTAATACCAAAATTGGATATTATAAGGCTGCGGAAATAGCTAATACTGCACATAAAAACGGAACAACTTTAAAAGTAGAAGCTATAAATCTTGGGTATGTTACTGCTGAAGAATACGATGAATGGGTAAAACCTGAAAACATGGTTGGCTCTCTAAAATAACGATAAAGCGTTACAAATACCGATTAAACGATGATGTCTAGAGGTTTTTAACTATCTTAGCGTAATAAATCATATACTATGAAACAAAAATTACTTAGCTTTTTAACATTAATTGGTGCTTGTACATCAATATTTGCGCAAACTACTTTTGAACCTAAAGTAACTATTGACGCTAATACTGGAAATAATCCTTACACTATCGCTACAGGATTAATAGATGCTGATCCTTTTTTAGATATTATAATTGGTACAGATGCAGATCATGTTATCGTTTGGTATAAAGGTAATGGAGATGGTACATTTGTAAAGCAAACGCCAATTACAAATACACTTACAAATGTAGGTTCTGTTAAGCTTGTCGATATTAATGGTGATGGTTTTCAAGATGTCCTTGCAAGTGGTTTTGGTAGTTATGTTACTGCAACATACGGTCAAAACAGTAAACTAGTTTGGTATGCAAATGATGGCGCTGGGAATTTTGCTACAGAGCAATTAATTACCGATGCTTATGATGGTTTAAGCGGCTCTTTTGTTGGTAACATAGATAGTGATAGTCACTTAGATATTGCTGTAACGTCTTCAGTTAACAATCAAGTTCTTTGGTTCTCTGGCGATGGCGCAGGAAATTTTGGTAGTCCAAATATTATTGACAATACATTATCATCTCCTGGAGTTGTAAACATGAAAGATATAGATGGTGATGGTGATTTAGATGCAATAGTTGCAACTGCAGCTTATAGTGGAGATGTCATAGAGATTTTTAGAAATGATTTAATTCCTGGTGGCACAGTTGCTTTTATTAAAGATGCTACATCTGTTACTACAGGTAAAAATGGTATTTTCAATGCTACTTTTGAAGATTTAGATGGCGATGCCAATTTAGATATTCTTGTATCAGAAGTTTCATATGGTGGAGGCCCAACTGGTAACTTCTATTGGTATGAAGATGATGGTGCTGGTGGATATACAGAAACCACTTTTGTGACCTCATTAGTAAATCCTGCCTTTGCACAACATCAAGATTTAGATAATGATGGTCTTAAAGATATTATTTTAAGTAGTGGAACTTCGGGTGCTGGTAACGACATTGTTTGGTTTAAAAACAATGGTGGAACTTATGGTACAGAACAAGTTATAGATGATACATCTAGCCAAGCATTTATATTTGATGTTGCAGATTATGATGCAGATGGTGATTTAGACATTGCAAGTTGCGCTTATAACCAAGATGACCTTAATTATTTAGAAAACCTAAAAGTCACTAAAACTAATGCTCTAGTTTTAACTGGTGTTTTTGATGGATCTCTATCTGGAGGATTGCCAAAAGGTGTTGAAATATTTGTTTTACAAGATATTCCAGATTTAAGTGTCTTCGGATTAGGAAGCGCTAACAATGGTGGTGGATCTGACGGACTAGAATTCTCATTTCCTGCAGTAGCAGCTACAACTGGTCAGTTTATATACGTGTCTAGTGAATCAACTCAATTTTCCGCATTTTTTGGACAATCAACTGATTATGCAGACAACGCAATGAACATAAATGGTGATGATGCTATTGAATTATTTGAAAACGGAGTCGTTATAGACACTTATGGAGATATTAATACCAATGGTGATGGTGAAGTTTGGGATTATACCGATGGTTGGGCTTATAGAGTTGTTGCAACAGGTCCTGATGGTGTCGTTTTTGTACCAGGAAACTGGAACTTTAGCGGAATAGACGAATTAGAAGGTGGTACAAATAATGCTACTGCTTCTACACCTTTTCCAATTGGCACATATTCATCAACATTATCAATAGATTTCATTGATTCTAACAATTTTATCATTTACCCAAATCCAGCTACAGATAAATTAACCTTCGCTGGTAATTTTAATAATGTATTAGATATTTCAGTATATAATGCCTTAGGTCAAGTTGTTTTATCAAATAAAATTACTTCTGGAGACCACGTAGATGTGTCCCAATTAAATAATGGAATCTATTTTATAAAAGATAACAACTCTAATTTTACAAGAAAGTTTATCAAACAATAAAAATTCATTCATACCATAAAACAAGCAAGTGAATCTCTATTTACTTGCTTGTTTAGTTTCAACCCATTTTCTATGAACTTACAAAATTTTTTATTCTATAGTATTTTAATTTTCTTCGGAAATTTTAATGGTTATTCCCAAACTATATTTAATAAAACGCAGTCTATTGCGTTGCCTCAACCTGGTGGAAACGCGCCTTATAACATCGCATCTGGATTAATTGATGATGACGCTTTTCCTGATTTAGTAGTAAGCACAACCATTGGAGGCACTGTATATTGGTTAAAAAATGATGGTGCAGGTAATTTTAACATACAATCAACTCCTATTGGATTATTAAGTAACGCAGGAGGCGTTGCAATCGCCGATATAAACGGAAATGGATTTAATGATGTCGTATCTACATCATCTGGTGACGGTACCTTAGTATGGTTCGCCAATGATGGTCTAGGAAATTTTGGCGCTGCTCAAATAATTAGCGCTACGATTAATGGTCCAGGTCAAGTTTACGTTAGAACCATAGATAATAATACAACTTTAGATGTTGCTGTTGCAGCGTATAATGGAAATGAAGTCATTTGGTTTGCAAATGATGGCTCAGGAAATTTTGGAACAAAAAATATTATTAACAATACCATTATAAATCCAGGAGCCTTTGCCATGAAAGATATAGATTTTGATGGTGATATTGATAGTGTCATTGGTAATGCAATTGCTTATGGTGTCCCAAATGATTGTAGAATTGAAGTATTCTATAATGATGGCGACGGTAATTTCACAGCAGATACCAATGTAGTGTCTCTAAATACTAAAGACTATATTTTTAGTATCATGGCAGAAGATGTCGATAACGATTCTAGCTTAGATATTTTAGTGACAGATATTACAGGAGATGCCTCTTGGTTTAAACGCACCGAAATATCTCCTGGTACGGCAACCTATGCAGAAACTGTTATAAGTACAAGTATCTCCAATCCTGCATGTTTAGATTTAAGAGATTTAGATAACGATAATTTAAATGATTTTATTTTGACCAGTGCAGCTTCTGGTGCTGGAAACGACATCGTTTGGTTTAAAAGCGATGGTGTTGGTGGTTTTGGACCAGAACAAATTATTGATGCTACTCAAAGTCAAGCCTATACCATTACATTTGCCGACTTTGAAAATGATGGCGATTTAGACATCTCAACCATAGCTTATAATGACGATGCAGTAAATATGTTTAACAACCAAAACATAGTATTATCGGTATCAGATATTAAGCAAGCTAACATCACTATGTTTCCTAACCCAACACAGGATAAACTCTATTTTACAGGAATGACTGAAACCTCAAAAATTACTGTTTTTAATAGTCTTGGTAACATCATAACATCTCAACACGTGCAATTACATGACGCATTGGATGTTTCAGAATTAACAACAGGTATCTACTATCTAAAAATTAACAATGCTAATACCGTATTTAAGTTTATTAAAAAATAGAGACCTCTAGCCTACTTTAGTTTTAGATTAATTTATAAATTTATAATCTAGAACTATACTATGCTATTACTTATTAAAAACATCAAAGAACTTCTTCAAGTTAGAGATACAAATGTAACCATCGTTAAAGGTAAAGACATGAAGGTCTTGCCGATACTAAAAAATGCCTATGTTTTAATTGAACATGATACTATTGTTGAATTTGGTAGCATGGATGATTTTGAAGATCTTGATGCAGATGAAGTTATTGATGCCACTGGTAAAATTGTATTGCCAACTTGGTGTGATTCACACACACATATTGTCTATGCAGGAGATCGCACTCAAGAGTTTGTTGATAGAATTAATGGCTTATCCTATGAAGATATAGCAAATCGTGGTGGTGGAATTTTAAATTCTGCGGAAACGTTACAAAATACTTCAGAAGATGCGTTGTATGACCAAGCAGCTAAACGACTTCACAATGTTATAAAACTAGGAACAGGAGCTATTGAAATAAAATCTGGTTATGGTTTGACTGTAGAAGCCGAATTAAAAATGCTTCGGGTTATCAAAAAACTAAAACATGATTTCCCAATAAGTATTAAACCTACACTATTAGCAGCGCATGCCATTCCTGAAGGGTTTAAAGATAATAAAACTGGTTTTATTGATGTGGTAGTTAATGAAATGATTCCTGCAGTTGCAAAAGAACATTTAGCGGATTATATAGATGTCTTTTGTGAAAAAGGATATTTTGATTTAGAAGATACCGAACGTATTTTAAAAGCAGGCATTGAACACGGAATGATACCAAAAATTCATGTGAATCAATTTAACGCCTTTGGTGGTATTGCCATTGGTGTAAAATACAATGCACTTTCTGTAGACCATTTAGAAGAACTGAATGACGACGATATTTCTGTATTAAAAACATCAAATACCATACCTGTCGCTTTACCTTCTTGCTCGTATTTTTTAAGTATTCCATATACACCAGGACGACAAATTATAGATGCAGGATTGCCTCTCGCTTTAGCAACAGATTATAATCCTGGTTCTACGCCTAGTGGAAATATGAATTTTGTAGTCTCTACAGCATGTATTAAAATGAAATTAACTCCAGAAGAAGCTATCAATGCTGCAACCATAAATGGAGCACATGCAATGGGAATTTCAAACCGATACGGAAGTATTTGTAGAGGAAAAATTGCAAACTTAATCATTACCAAAGAGCTTCCTAGTTATTATCATTTACCATATGCTTTTGGTGATAATCACATTGAAACTGTCATTATCAATGGTCAAGTATTTTAATTTACTGGATAGCAAACCGCTTTCTAAACAATGTATTGCTTTAGGTCTCACTAATTTTGAGTCTGTATATGAATTTGTTAAGCAATTACCTTATGGTCGTAATACCAACCGAAGTGATTACACACTTATTTTAAAAGAACGAAAGGGTACTTGCTCTACAAAACACGCATTTTTAAAGGCTATTGCCCTCGAAAACAATTATGAAGATTTACAATTGTATATGGGTATTTTTAAAATGAATAAGGAGAATACATCAAAAATTAGCTCCATACTAGATGCTCATAAATTAGATTACATTCCAGAAGCGCATTGCTATTTAAAATTAAACAACGTCATTAAAGACATCACATTCAATACTAATGAAGCACCCATTTTTGCTAAAACGTTAGTACACGAGGCATTAATCACACCAGAGCAAATTGGAGACTATAAGTTAAAATGGCATCAAGCTTACTTAAAATCTTGGTTAGTAAATCAAAATATATCATTAAGTTATAACGACCTTTGGAAAGTAAGAGAATTATGCATTGCTCAACTTTCAGAATAAAGCAAAAAAAAACCTGAAAGCTCAATTGAACCTCCAGATTTTTCAACCTAACCTACTCTATTTTTCTTATTTCATTATAAATTCTGAAGAAGAAATTAATTCTTTATTGTTAAAAACGTTTACAATATAACGTCCTTTTTCAAAATCATCATTTGGAGCGACATACTCACAAATATTTAAATTTCTATTTTCATAATTAAATTTACTAATTAAGCTATAGTTTAAAATGGTATCATCAAACTGAATTTGGTCATTAGAGCCCAAAACATTGTTTTTAGGATCTAAAACTTGCACATATAATTCTTTATCTCCAGCTCCTACCAATCTATTTTTTGCAACCGTATAACATACTTTTATTTTATCACTACGTTTAGCACGTTCTGTTGGTATCAATTTACCTGAGCTTCTTTCAATCACCCCAAACCCTTTAAGATCTGTAGTTTGTAAAACTGCTGCATTCTCAACAACCTCTGCTAGTTGTGTGTTTTGTACTAATAATGAATCTGTAAAAACAGTACGCTCTGCCAATTGAACTGTAGTACTATCTAAAGATGTTGCCAGTAAAGAGTTTTCAACTTTAAGGTTGTCATTTTCTTTCATTAACACATTCATCTCTTCTTGTAAAGCCATGAATTTCTTTTTATATCTCCAAAGACTACTCACGCTATTTTGAGAAATTTTTAATGAATCCATTAAACCTTGAATACGTCCTCTGGCTTCTTCTAAACGTTCATTAGAAACTTCATTTTCACCAATAGCCACATCATATTGTTTTGCCATTGTGCTCAAATCTGCCATAACTTGCTCTTTCTCACGAGTTAGAGAAGCTTCATTTTCTTTTTTCTCGTTGTACAATTTAGATGTGTAAAATCCGGTACCTAAAAATAAAGCGAGTAAAACACCTAACGCAATTTTTAAACCGATACCATTACTTTTTGAATTATCCATAAGTTACTTTTTGTTTAAATTATATTAACAAGTTAATCATTAATTTAGTGTATAGTTATTGAATTTGAAAATAAAAAAACTGTACTTTTAAATCGCCAAAATTAAACAATTTTGTTAATGGATAACTTAAAACTTTTTACAACTTCAGAATTACAATCTATTCTGAAAAAACGCTCTAAAGAAACCAAACTTGGAGAACATATCTCAATATTTCCTAATTCTAATAATATATACGAACAATTAGTAAAATTAGACGTTTCTTATGTTATTTTAGGTATTAAAGAAGATGTTGGAGTGTTCGCAAATTACGGTAATTCAGGAACTTACAATGCTTGGGATGCTGTCATTAAAATTTTGTTAAACATACAAAGTAATGCCTATACTCATGCAAAACAAATAGCAATTTTAGGATGTTTAGAATTTCCGAAGTACCAAGAACAAATAAGTGCTTTAGATCAACATAAGAAAAAGGACATTGCAAAAGCCAGAAAAAAAGTGGCAGCAATAGATGAATCAGTTTCTTTTTGGGTTTCACAAATAGTTAGCGCAGGTAAAATTCCTATCCTTATTGGAGGTGGTCATAATAATGCCTACGGAAATATTAAAGGCACTGCATTAGCGCTTAAAAAGCCAATAAATGCTATCAATTTTGATGCGCACCACGATTTTAGAGCAGAAGAAGGTCGTCATAGTGGCAACGGTTTTAGTTATGCATTTGCTGAAGGCTTTCTAAAAAACTACTTCATTTTTGGATTGCACGAAAATTATACTTCTGATAGAATTTTTAGAACCTTAAAAAAGGTGAAAAACGTAAAATACAATACATTTGAAAGTATGATGGTGCGACGAGAAAAATCATTTGACGCAGAAATGGAACGTGCCTTAGACCATATTGCATCAAAGCCTTTTGGCTTAGAAATAGATTGTGATGCCATACAAGATATGCCAAGTAGTGCCATGACACCAAGCGGATTTGCCGTCAACAAAACAAGGGCATTTGTTAATTGTTTTGGAAAGCAGGAACAGGTCTCTTATTTACACATTTGTGAAGCTGCTCCTACTCAAGATAACGAAACTCAAGTAGGTAAGCTTATTTCCTACCTTATTACAGATTTTATAAGAGCTCATGAAAGTATTTGAGATTATACCTTTTGATAGAACGTATTCTAAAAACTTCTACCAATTAAATATAGAGTGGCTTAAAACCTATTTCTATGTTGAGCCTTTTGATGAGGAAGTACTAAGTCAACCCGAAACGTATATCATCAATACAGGTGGTCATATTTTTTTTGCAAGATCTGGCCAAACTATTTTAGGGACTGTGGCTTTAATGCCAACTCATAACCCGTTGGTATTTGAACTCACCAAAATGGCAGTTTTACCGAGTCAACGCGGACAAAAAATTGGGCAACGTCTACTCCAACATTGTATTGATTTTGCTAAAGCCAATAATTTTGAGTCGCTCATGCTCTACTCGGCCACCAAATTAGAGAATGCAATTTATATGTATAGAAAGTTTGGTTTTGTAGTATTAGATTTAGAAAAAGATAGTCCTTATAAACGCAGTGATATTAAAATGGAGTTGAAATTTTAGAGCTATCTAGTTCGTCATATTGAACGCAGTGAGATATATCATTTTTATGTGAGATTCCTCCTAACGTCGTAATGACAAACTCATAATGAATTTTCTAAAATGACATGTAATTCATCACAATATGTATTATTATCTTCACACAAAGCTACCAATGTTTCTACTAACAATTGATTAACAAGTTCATCTTTGGGGTAGATAGCTTTTGCTAGTTTAAATTCAGAATGCGCACCAACTAAATTATTTGCTCTTAACCTATTTTGTCCAGAATGCATTAAAAAATTAAAAGTTCCTTTTTTCTTTAACTTTATACGTTCTCGCTTTTGTACATTTCTAATACTATTATATTTTGTAAACTCAGGGATTCTATAATGCAAGCCAACAGCTACTAGTCCAATACATAGAATACTGAATACGATATATAAATTGCTTGATTTTTTTGAAGGCTGAAGTTTGAACGCTCTATCATAAGTTGATAATGTATTACATGTTGGACGTCGCTTTCGTTTAGAAAACGCTTTTCTTGGACCTTGTTTATAAATCCAGGATGACATACCAAATCCCATATAACCTCCCATAATAGACTTTACTTATAAGTCTGAAAACCATAGGTTTTGTTACGAAAATTGTGTGGTATTTTAATGATTTTGGGATGAAGTACGAAATGACAAATATCTGATTATTTAAAACAAGAATATCATAGTAAAACCTAAGACTGCAGCCACAAATTCAACATATCTTAACAACGTAAAGTTATATAATTATCGGGTTCCAAATGTCATCTAGTTCTTTGATTTTTTTATCTCCAATATTTGAAGCTGAAAAAATCCATTGTATAAAATCTATATGGCTAAATCCATTTTGTTCGCAAATAGCGTTAAGTTGTTTTTCAGTAAAATCTGCCATTGATACTACATTAAATTTCCATTTTCCATTTTCTTTTGAAAATTTCAAATTAACATTTGGCGACAAGGTTTTTTCATTTATTGTAAAATCACTGTTAGCGTTTTTGTTTTCAATGCTAATGTTAGTAATCCCTGATTTTTTAATGGAATTTATTTTTATAGTATCCATTGAACTTACCTCAGTATACATTTTAATCATTAACTCCTTTGAACTTATTTTTTTTATAATAGAATCTTCAATTACTGCTCTTGCAGATAATAAATTTACCTTGTCAGATAAGTTTAATTTGGACACTCCAATAGAATCCAATTTTAATATTTTATTCAATAGATTTTTATAGTACTCATGAGAATTTGAGTCGCTCAATTGGTAAATCTTCTCCCCATTTAATTCAATATTAGCTTTGTTAAAATTATTGAAGGTAGTAATCACTTCTTCTTTGTCACTACTACATCCAATAAAAATAATAGAAAGTGCTAAGATTAAAATTTTTCTCATAATTTGATTTAATGGTTTATTACTCATCAAGTGCAAATAACAAATGTCTAATTATTCAAAACAAAAGTTATCATACTAAAACCAATTACAACAGAAATTAAGTTATTTCTAATAAAATTAAATGATTTAAACTTATAAAAATTGCTGATCTCCTTATGGTTACTTAATGCAATAAAACCTAGCATAGCTATTAAAATTATTACAAAATAAATATTAGTGTCTTCCTGATCGCTATAAACTCTAATTAAAATACTAAAAAACAAGACAAACAAATATTGAGTTATCATAAACCAACCTAGAGGTTTTTTTATAAAAACGCCTAGCAACGCAATCGTAGGAAGACTAATAAAATATAATTTTTAAAAAATATAACTTGTTCTAACTTCTGAAATAGAAATTCCTCCTAATTCAAGTAATCTATTAAAATTCCATACATTAATAGTTATTGAAGCAAAAAATATTGCAACAATAAATATATGAAGAACATAGACTAATTTAAACTTTATTAATTACCCTCATCTAAAGCTTTCAAAGAATCTAACTTACGCTGTAATGCTTCAATCTCAGAGGTCTTGTCATTCACTTTTGGTATGACGGTTAATGAATCTACGATGCGCTGTAAATCTTCATCAGTAATTTCTTTTTGGTAGTAATAGCCAATCCCTTCACTTGCTCTCCAAGCTTCTCCTAATTGGTTATATACTTCTTCATCCCAAGTACTAGGATGCTTAACATCAATCCAAATGACATCACGATATTCACTATCAATAAGCACTAAATCTGGTGTTGCCGAACCATCAAATTGTTTAGCATTTGTATCACTAATAGCAGAGATTGTTCCTAAAAAGAACATACGTTTGCGTCCAGCGATATCTTTTATATAAGGTCTAAATTCTACAGGAGTATTGGCTGTCCAGTCAATTTCTTTTCTAGACTCTTTAACTTTTAAAGGCATGGCAGAAACGCCTGCATATCCTTGTTTTTTAGTTGCGTGGTCGTAATAGTATAATTTATCTGTGCCATCTGCTGGTACAAATACACTATAACTCAAACTTGTGCGCTCTTCTCCTACTGGTTCTAAACCGAACCAATGATATAAACCACTGTAAGCATCACTTTCTGAACCTGCAAAATCAAAATCGGTTACGTAAGGTTGTTGGTTTTGATCTTTTGGCATTTCTGGTATTTTAACAGCTGTTTCCATGTTCCATGGTAATGGATCACTAAATCCGCCTAAAAATTTTAAAGATTCGGCTTGTAGCTGTGATACTTTTTCTGATAAGGTATTTTGCTTTGTGAGGTATGGAAATTTATGCATGTCATCTGGAGAAATATACGTTCCTTTTCCTATCGTAATACGCTCCATATAATCGTTAATATCATGCTCTCCACTATCAATAACCATTACACCTCCAAAACTTGGATAAGGAAAGAAAAAGCCTTTCCATTTAATTAAACTCACCACTTGAACCCAATCTCCAGCATCGTTTTTCATGTAAAATGTATCACTTGGTTCATAATTAAAAAGCATCCAAGGGTTAAAACGTTGCACAACTGCATTATACGTATTGCGACTAAATTTTAAGGACTCACCAATTGAGAATGTCACAGGAATACGATTTTCATTAGAAAAACGAGGAAAAGGGGTTGTACTAGATACAGAAAACACCTCTTCGGTATTGTCACTTATTTGTTGCATGACATATTTTTCTGATGGTTGTATGGCCATCGTCCATTTATTTTGATCATCTACACGTACCAAATGAGGTAAGGAGACATCTTTAGTTTCACCAACGCTTTCATTTGCCATAGAAAATATGTTTCGTAATGGTTGAATGCGTTCATTTTGAGTTAATGGCAATTCGTTTATTTCAACCTTATCTAAATCATTAAACACATTGTAGGTTCTCATATAATCATACATCTTATAATGCCATCCTGTAACATAAATGAGGCCAAAAAATATGATGAGTATTGCTAAAACACCTAAGCGCGTTCCTGTACTTGCCGAACTTCGGAATTTTTTAAGTCCGAAAAATAACACCAACAGACTTAATAGTATGATGAAGATATATTTCCGAAGAAATAATAATCCAGGTTGGTAATCATCTCGAAATGCAAATAATGCAATGAGTAAAATTAATCCCAATAAGATGACTATAAATTTTTGCTTTCCGCCTTTATTCCAGTATGATTTGATCATTGAAAACGTATATTTTTTTTGCTATCAAACAGCAAGTGTGTTAGTTTATTATTTAATAATAACAGCAGTTATTGTTACATAAGACCCTTATCTTTCAATCGGTCACGTGCAGACTTTTCTTTTATAGTCTCTGTAGGTTCAGTTTTGATTTCTTTTTTAGCTTCTTCAACAACCTTAGGTTCTTTAGTTTTTAAATCTTCAATAAAATCTTTGCCTTTTTCTACTGCATTCTCAAACTTATCTTCTAACGATTCGCTTTGCTCTTCTATCACTTGACCTGATTTTAAAACAAAGTTGGCAACATAAGTTCCAATTAAAGTACCAACAGCAAATGAAGCAAATGCCGAAATACCTACGTAACTACTAAATATAGAAATAGGCGTTAAAAACTCAACAATTAATGCTGCAATTAATACAACGGTTACAATAAATAATATACGAGGTATGAGTGATTGCTGATAAATGAATCCCTTTTTACTATCTGGAGCCATTTGCAATTCTTTACTATTAACTATTTTATTTACGAAGCGATACATTCCGTTTCCATTGGATTCTCTCCAATAGAGAAAAATCCCAAAAAGTACTGCTGCAATAAATATTATTATTTCTATTCCCATGTTTAAAAAAGTTTAATGTTGTAAGCACGACGTTTAACATTCCCTACCTTACTCAAATTAATTTTGTACTGTCTATTTCAATTTTTTAACGGCTTGACAGTCATCTATAAAATTAGTCTAATTTTATTAAATATTGTTACTAATCCTTTCGATCACCCAGTCTTTTAAAGAATCATCCCAAGTTACATATTGTTTATAAAACTCTTCTTTATCATACCAATATAAAAACAACACATCCTTTGGTGCAATATTAATAAGCAGCTTCCAAATTAAATCTTGATGTGCAGGACTTAAGCTAGAATGTGGTTCGTGCATGGCAGCAAATACATCGTCATCTATAATATCTGAAATTTTATATTGATTACTAGATTCTAGTTTTTCTAAATACCGCTCAACACTCATCACTTTTTTACGCGTATCAATATCAACTTTATTCAAATAACTTTTAAATAATAAAGGATCATTTAAAATATCTCTAATTGGATGTTGCGTATCTTTTAAATGTTGTGAAAATTCAAATTTTTTGATACGTTCATAACGTTTTGTTTGCACAATCTCTTCCAAATCATAGGCGATAATGATATGATCACGAAGTTTCTCCATGAGTTCTGGTTGCGAAATATGAAATATTGTAACCTCTTGAAACGTATCTTTAATAGCTTCTTTATACCATTTCATATCTTCAAACACAACTATTGGTGTAATAAAATCTCTAAGCACGTACACACCTCCAAATGATTTGGTGTAAAATGAGTCTGTAACATAATTTACCGATCGCAATTCTAAATCACGTTCTCTTAAATCACCATATTTATTAGCAGATTCTAATAATTGATTTTGTAAATCTTCATCAATAAAATTATTACCTGTTTTAAACTTTTCTATAAGTGCTAATTGATCCTCTCTTACATGATCTAGATTATCAATAAGATGAAATTTTATTGTCACAATTTGATAACGCAACACATCTAATGGCTCATAAAAAGCATCAATACTTTGATCAAAATCAATACATATTGCAGAATCTCTAGTAATATCATTAATGCGTTCTCCATGAACTTTAAATACAGATTGCATCATTTCTCTATCAAAAGTATGATAAGGAATATACACTGGTTTTTTATGTTGAAGAGGCGAAATAATAATACCATGCGGATTGGATTCTCCATTACATAAATAGTTGCCGTTGTTTTTTTCTTCGGAAATTTCCGGACTCCAACCCATACCATCTATATGAAAATGCGTTAATTTGGTTTCGGTGAAGCCCAACTTTTTTAAGCATTTATTATAACGCTCAACCAGTTTACCACTCACCGGAATTAACTCACTTCTATATAAATTAGCTGCTTTTAGTTTTTGCATCTTGTATCGGTCTTTCGGCTCCGCTTAAGATAAACTTAAGTGGTAATCTATTTAATAATTTTAAAATATTTTTATTTGAGCATGCTGTAATAGCATAATTGTTTTAGCATCGATAATTTTACCATTTTCTAGTAAATCTAAGGCTTCATCAAAAGCCATTTCAATGATTTCGATATCTTCATTTTCAGAATCGAGTCCACCTCCTTTTTCAATTTTCATTGACGCATCATAAGCTCCAACAAAACAAGAAAAACGTTCTGTGCTACCTCCTGGAGTTGCATATGCCTCATATACTTTTTTTAGATTAGTAATATGATAACCTGTTTCTTCAAGAAGTTCTCTTTGCATGGCTATTTTAGAAGATACATCGTTATTATCAATGACTCCTGCAGGAACTTCTAATAAAAAACCAGTGTCGTGACCATTTAAATACGCTGGTAACCTAAACTGTTTTACTAAAATAATGCTACGATTTTCTAAATTATAAAGTAAAGCTGCAGCAGCATTACCACGCTCTAAAACTTCCCACGTATTGGTTACCCATTGCTCATTTTTAAGTTGATAATCAAAGGTTATTTGTGATAGCTTAAAAAACTTATGAGATAAGATGTGACGTTTAATATCTTTTACGCGATTGCTCATGATTATGATTTTTGTCCAAATTGCTCTCTAGCTTCGGTTTCTATATTTAATTGATTAATTCTAGCATCTACTTTTCGTTTAAAATCGGTATCTGCAATCGTTGCTACGTTATCTAAATAGCGCACGACTTCTTGACGTCTAATTTCAGAAAAATCTAAACCTTTCATATTAGCACGCATCAATTCTTGTAACATATTGAACTTGGTATCGTAATCTTTTTTGAAATAAATTTCTGGGTTATTAAACCAATCTTCTTCTAAATCAAAATCTGTTAAACGTAACGACACAGCACTTTGAATATTACGCACATCACGAGATGAAAAGAACGGAAATATATTTTGAATCTCTTTATACAAATTGGCATAAAATAAATGATGATTGGTTTTAAAATGGCTTGCCGCTTTATCATACGCCTCTAAAACACGTTCTTCGGTTGGTTTATCAGATACATTAAAGATTTCTCCCATATTTTTTGCCAAACCTTGATTTTGCAAATAACTGTAGTTTTCTGGACCATGCATGTTTACAAAATCTGGCATTGTCGTGTCTAGTTTTCTCCACCACAAATGATCTTGATCTAGGAAATCATGCTCTGTACGCGCACCATCAATTTTAAAACGACCTTGCACACGAGAAATAACGGCTTTATCTAGCATTTCTGGTAAGTTCGTGAATAATCCTATAGAACTATTTCCGTAGTTAACAGCGTACGCTCCTTCGGTATATCTCAAAAACACACCAATAACTTCTTTTACACCTGCGGAAACTCCCTGAGCTGTACGTTCTTGCAAATTGTTTTCGGCATCGTCTATTGGAGCAAAAATTAATTTACTTGGATCTTGCATTGGTTTCATCCAATCTACCATTTTTTCGGCAGAACCTCCTTGAAATGTAGAAATTAGCGTGTCTGGCATTGGGTGAAACAAAAACGGAATATCGAGATTATCACTATGCTCTTTTAGTCGTGTTGCGATAGCAGCAATCAACATACTTTTTCCTGTTCCTGGAATACCATAACCCATAAATACTGGCATAAAACCACCTAATTCTTGAAACGGATTCTTTTTAGCCTCAAAATCGTAACTCAACATACGCTCTGTTAAACGACGTGCAAAATGCTTAGCATCTCTGTTTCCTACAATTTGCTCAAATTGAATTTTATTAAACTCAACACTTTTAGCGGTTCCTTGAAACACATTATCCCAACCTGAAATTGCAAACTCTGAATTTGCTAATTTGTAGGTTCTATCCACAATAGTTTCTGTATACTCTAAACTGCCTCTGCGCATTTGAATTTCGGCAATTAAGGCTTCAAAATACACGACAGTAAAATCGATAACATCTTTATCTGTTTTAATGATTTCTGGATGCCCTAAATATTTATCATAATAAAATAATGCACATGAAATTCCTTTTAAAGGTGACATTAACGACACTTCTGGGATACCAGCAAACTTGTTTTTCATGACGCTTAAATCGTCTGAAGCAACCGTTTTTAAATCATGTAAAACCTTATAAGCGGTTGAAAACAACATAAAAGCTGTAGCTGTTTGCATTTTACTTTCGTATTCTCGTTTTCCAGAATTATCTAAGGCAGATCTATTTTCTGACAAACTAGATAAACCTGAAGAATCGTAGTAACTGTCTTTAGCCCAAATCCCTAATGTAATACCTTCTTGAACAGCATAAAGGGTTTGGTTTAAACAAATAGGAATTGCAATAGACTCTGGTAACAACCGCTTTTTTAATTCTAAAATTGTTTTTGAAACCGAAGTTACATCTGTTACTCCATTTCCTTTGGCGCGAGATAAATACAATAATATAGACTCATCTTTAGCGTCTTTATCTTTGTTTTTTGCACGCTGACCTTGTTCCCATTGAATACTTTTTATATAGGAAGTAGCTTCATCACGAAGCATATCGAGTTCATTTTGTTTTATAGGAAATGTTGAGTTGTGTTCCATGTTTTAGTCTTCAGTTGGCAGTCTTCAGTTTTCAGTATGTACTCTTACGACTTATTATTATTTAAAATTATCTATTTCATTCTCTTCCTTTTGAAGGAATTGATTCTATTATTTATTTTTTCATTTTCAAGTCTGCAATTTGAATTGGCCTTTAGCTAACTTATTCATAATCTCAGGTGTTTTATTGTATAACAATTGTATAATTCTATGAGGAGCAAACACATAGCGTTGTCTAAAAACGGTACTCCATTTTTGAAAGGTTTGTTTATTAAAAAAACTACCTTCTTTAAACTCGCTTTGTGACGTTACTTCGTCTATTTTAAAGGATATGGCATAAGATTCTAACGGAATTGCTTTTTCGGCAATACCAGTTAAAATAGCATGTGTTACTTTATTTTCATCTTTAGCAAACACATTATGAATTGGCCCTAAATCTACCCGTTTTATAAGCTTTGGAAACAGTTTTGGGAGTCGTTTATCAATGCCATAAGCCATGGTGTCCATAGCCATTTCTCGATCGGCAATTGTTTTTAAAGCATGGTAAATATCACCTCTATCTTTTATAGGGTTGCCATCATAATTAAAATACATGTAGCAAATAAATGGCCTATTGTGTGAGACATCATAAAAACTCCAACTTACCATATATTCAGCAGGAGATTCTTGTGGTGCATCAATGATTTTACCTTGTACAAAACGATTAAATATAAATTCTTTTTTAGCCGATTTATAATATACAATTGATGATGCTTGAAACAACTTACGTTTTGAAATGGGTTCTTTTTTTCTTAAAAGTGTATCTAGAAATTCTTCTTTTAAAACCGCTACATCTGTAAGTTTTTCTAAATAATCATCACGCAAACCCAAATCGTTAAACAAATATCTAAATTCTAAATAATTAGGAAAACCAGAATCGGTTAAATCAACTTTCATATTCTCTTCATCATCATACATGTATTTTACACGCATGGCTTCAATAGAATACAAGAGTAAATCGGAATATTGCTTAAACAATAAAATCTCTGTTTTTTCTAAGATTTGCTTTTGTTGAACGGCAACAATGAGTTCTTTAAGCGAAAAATCTACCATTTTATGGTAAAATATATATTGCTCTTTGGAGTCTAATATTGCAGAATCTAATGGTGTTACAATCATTTTTTTTCGCTCTTAGCTTTTAGTTATTGGCAATTAGCCATAAGCAAACTATGGTTTTTATAAGTTATATGTCTCTTTACAAACGTGTTTGTTTGTTGTTACTGATTTTGTTCGGTCTTCTGAAATTTTAATTTCTTGGATTTGAGAACACTCGTCATGATTATTAGAATCATGTATACAAAGAATTGCGATAATTGAAACTAAAATCACTGATATTGAAAACACAATGGTTTGCTTCATAACTGTTTTTGAGTTTTGAGTGCGTATTTGAGTAAGCGCGTTAAGGATGGAGGCATTTGTTGAAGCTCCTCGAAGAGAGCGACTGCCGAGAGCCTGACCTTTTGCTGTGCTATACTTTAACAAGCTGAATGACCTCAATTGCAAAAGGTAACGCCCAACGTTACTAAAGCGCAGTTGGACTTACCATTACAATTATTTTAAGACAATAAATCGTCGTTGTTAGTTTCTGGTTTTGGCTCACCTGCTGGTTCTCCTGCTCCATCATCTCCTGAAGGTGCATTAGCATCTGCCGAATAGTAATCTTCAAAAATCTCTTTCATATCGATACCGTAACGCTCGGCAAAATTCTTTTGAATAGATTTATCTTTTTCTCTAATTTCGTTAAGAGCCTCGGCATAACTACCATAAACGCCTTGCATTACTTTTTCGTGCACCGGAATATTATCCATCATTTCTTGACGTGCTCTCGCGCTTGCTGTATGCATAGATGCTAAGGTTTCTCCAATATGCTCATCGGTTTTAACACCTAGATGCTCTAAAATTGCAGCAAATTCTTGATCTGTACGTGCTTTTAAAGCTACTACATAACCGTCATAATATTTGAGACGCTCATCGGTATCACTTTTTAACTTTGCACGATGTGTTTGTAAGTTACTACGTAATGATGTTAATACTTTAATGGTTAAATTATGTTTGTGCACAAAACTATCTTTTGAAGCGGCAAGAGTAGTATAGGCGTTTTTAAGTCCTTCTAACTCTTCTACTTTTTGTTCTAGTGTTGTTACTTTGCTTAAGGCTTCTGAATACTCTGTAGATTGTTTGTCTGCAACTTCTTCTAAGGCTTGACGCGCTTGTTTTAAAATAGCGTATTGTTCTTCTAGCTTGTCTTCTACTTCTTTTTTCTTCTGAAGTGCTTTTGTATGGTTATTACTTGCTTCTACAATAGCTGTTTTTAAGCTCTCCTCGACTTCTTTGATTTCAACCTCTCTATCTTTAAGACGCTTAATGGCTGCTTGACTTTTAAATGATAGTTCATTTAATAAGGTTTGAACATCTGCAGTTTCAATACGTTGTTGAAACATTGCTTTTGCTTTATTATCTGCGCCTTCACGAACTTTTTTTGCAGCTGCTAACTCTTGCTCTGCATCTTTTATTTTACCTTTTCTTCCAAAGAGGTTATTCCAAAATGTATCGGGTTTAGCGTTAGCGTCTTCTAATTCTATTTTTGCACGTTCTAATCGCTTTACAGCATCGTCAATGATTTTTTGTTCTGACGCGTTTAAAGCTGAGAACCCTTCAAACATAATACCAACTTCATCTTGATAATCTGTCAAATCCTTAATCGCATCTAGTAAAGTAGAACGATCTTTTTCTGCCATATCAACAACATTATCTAATGTAGCGTTTAAGATTTTTTGACGACTTTCAGGATCATCTTCTTGAGCAAGCTTTGACTTCATTTGGTCAATGGCTTTTCCCCAATTGACATCAACTTTTTCGGTTTTTTCGTTGGAATTTGTTTCTAATAAATCAAAATCATCAGACATATTTATAACATGTATTAAGGTTGAACACTATTTAAGACTAGCAATTTCGTTAAAAAATATGATTTTAAAAACATAAACTACTTAAAATATATGTAGCAAAAGGTAATGTTTTGTTACAAATTATATTCTTCATCGAATAGTTGTTATCTTTAGTTTTTAATAAAAATATCTATTATGAGAAATACTTATTTGCTCTTATTAACATTATGTGTTGTTGTACTTTCATGTAAAACAGAGACTAAAAAACAACCTATTAAAGCTATGACAACCAGCACAAAAGATTTGGTTGCGCAACAATCAACTCAAGACGATACACTATTAATTCACCCTGTTTCTCATGCAACCATGGTATTATCATATGGTGACGATGATATTTATGTAGATCCTACAGGAGGTGCTGATGCTTTTAAAAGTTTTTCTTCTCCGGAAATTGTACTGATCACAGATATTCATGGTGACCATTTAAATATTGAAACTTTACAAGGCTTAGATTTAACTAATGCTACTGTTATAGCTCCAAAAGCTGTAGTTGATAAATTTCCGAAGGATTTAAAAGTAGAAAAAACGGTGACTCTCAATAATGGTGACTCTATAACGTTGAATGGCCACACGTTTGAAGCTATCCCAATGTATAACTTAAGGGAAGAAGCGCTAAAATATCATCCTAAAGGTCGAGGAAACGGATATGTTTTAACAATAAATGATGAACGTATTTATATCTCTGGTGATACTGAAGATATTCCTGAAATGAGAAATCTTAAAGCTATTGACAAAGCTTTTGTATGCATGAATCTACCTTATACAATGACTGTAGAAAGCGCTGTAGGTGCTGTTTTAGAGTTTAAACCTAAGCAAGTTTACCCTTATCATTATAGAGGAACAGATGGGTTAAGTGATATAGAATTATTTAAAACCCTTGTAAATCAGGGTGATGAAAGCATTGAAGTCGTGCAATTAGAATGGTATAAATAGTACAATTGTTAATTATTTTTATTTAATTGTTTATAAGTTTTATCGATAAAGTGTATTTTTTTTCAGACTAAGTGCTTTTATATGCATTTATTTTGTACCTTTGATAACCAAATCATTATAAATATAGCGATATGCTAAAGACTTATATATCAAATACATTACTTGTTAGCACAATGCAGCTTACGATTGTACTTATTGTCACTGCCACGATTTTCTTAGTTTTTATTGCTGTAGCAATAATTAAGATGTATAAATTAAAAGCAGAAAACAAACGTTTACTAGATAACAGTTTTTACAAGTCTGAAATTGACAAGAGCTATCAAGATTTTACTGATGGACATTTATATGATAACAATAATTAGTTATGTTAGATCTTATCGCTCCTAGTGTCTCTGTGCTTATTACTATATTTTTTGCACTTAAAGTAAAAAAACATCTTTATGTTTATGAACACGAACATTCAATACAAAAAGAACAAGACACATTTGAAACCAACTTAGAGACCTTAAAAAAGATAGACCACTCCAATGATTACAAAATGGGTTCAGGTCATATATATTAAAAAGAAAGCCAGCTGGCTTTCTTTTTAATATCCTTAATGCGTTTTATCTCACTAATTTTTTATATTTAATACGCTTAGGCATTAAATCACCTCCTAAACGTTTCTTTTTGTTCTCTTCATAATCTGAGAAACTACCTTCAAAGAAATAGACTTGACTATCTCCTTCAAACGCTAATATATGTGTACAAATACGATCTAAAAACCATCTATCGTGAGAAATCACCACAGCACAACCTGCAAAATTCTCTAAACCTTCTTCTAATGCTCGCAACGTATTAACATCAAGGTCATTGGTAGGCTCATCTAAAAGTAAAACGTTACCTTCTTCTTTTAATGTCATTGCCAAATGCAAACGGTTACGCTCACCACCAGACAATAATTTAACAGCTTTGTTTTGTTCACTTCCAGAGAAATTAAAGCGACTTAAATACGCTCTAGAATTCACCTGCTTTCCTCCCATCATTACCATTTCTTGCTCATCACTAAAGTTTTGCCAAATTGATTTTTCGGGATCAATATTAGAATGTTTTTGATCTACATAGGCTAGTTGAGCTGTTTCACCAACTTTAAATTCACCTTTATCTGGAGTTTCTTCTCCCATTATCATTCTAAAAATTGTTGTTTTACCAGCACCATTTGGTCCAATAACTCCAACAATACCTGCTTGAGGAAGATTAAAATTTAAATCTTCATATAACAATTTATCATCGTAACCTTTGCTAACACCTTTGGCTTCAATAACATTGGTTCCTAAACGAGGGCCATTTGGAATGTAAATTTCAAGTTTTTCGTCAAGTTGTTTTTGATCTTGACTCATCAATTTGTCATAGTTTTTTAAACGTGCTTTTTGCTTTGTTTGACGACCTTTTGCACCTTGTTTAACCCATTCTAACTCACGTTCTAATGTTTTTTGACGCTTAGAAGCGGTTTTACTTTCTTGAGCCATACGTTTAGATTTTTGATCTAACCATGAAGAATAATTTCCTTTCCAAGGAATCCCCTCTCCTCTATCGAGTTCTAAAATCCAACCTGCAACATTATCTAAAAAGTATCTATCGTGAGTCACGGCAATTACTGTTCCTTTATATTGCGCTAAGTGATGCTCTAACCAGTGTACAGATTCAGCATCTAAGTGATTGGTAGGCTCATCTAATAATAAAACATCAGGCTCTTGCAGCAACAAGCGACATAAGGCTACACGACGACGCTCACCACCAGAAAGCACTCCAATTTTTTTATCACCATCTGGAGTACGTAATGCATCCATAGCAATTTCTAATTTGGTATCTAATTCCCATGCATTGGCAGCATCTATTTCATCTTGAAGTACAGCTTGTCTATCCATTAACTTTTGCATCTTATCTGCATCTGAATAGACTTCTTCAAGACCAAACATGTCGTTAATTTTATTATACTCATCAAGTATAGCAACAGTTTCTGCAGCGCCTTCTCGAACAACTTCCATTACTGTTTTCTCATCATCTAATTGAGGCTCTTGCTCTAAATATCCTACTGAGTAGTCCTGTAAAAAGGTAACATCACCCTGGAAATTTTTATCTACACCTGCTATAATTTTTAGCAAGGTCGATTTACCAGAACCATTAAGTCCTAATATTCCAATTTTAGCGCCATAAAAGAAGCTTAAATATATATTTTTTAAAACTGGTGTTTGGGCACTTTGAAATGTCTTGGTTAAACCAGACATTGAGAAGATTACTTTTTTATCGTCAGACATATATGTTTTATTTTGAAATTAAAAAATTGAGTTAAAAATGACTACATCCTGCCTTTTAAAGCATTGAATACCCATGCTATGCAAAAAAATCCACCACCTACTGCTGCAAATCCCCAGCCAGCAACATCATCGTATCTAAAAGCACCTAAAGCGATTAAACTTAAACCAACTATTATCATTATTGTAGTAGCCCAAGCTAATACTGTATTCTTATTCATTGCCATAATCTATTTTTTTAAGCGAATTACAAATATCGTATTTTTTAACCAAAAAAAGCATTCGATTACTGAATGCTTTTTTACAATTTATTAACGAAAGTTCACTCAATTTACTGGAACCTCAATGAACAACAATTCCGAATTTTCATTAGCTAAACACGAAAATTTGTGTGTAGCATAAACTCCTAATGCATCACGAGGTCCTAAAATTTGATTATCCATTGTAACTGCTCCACTTATTACCATAACATAAACGCCATGATTTTCAGTTTTTAAAGTATAATCAAACATGTTACTCTCATCTAAATACAATCGAGATATCTTAGCGTCTTGATGAATTTTTAAGACATCATCATTAGCATCATCCATTGATGACACTAAAATTTGAAGCTTATTCTCTCTATCTTTTTTATTAAAATGTTTTTGATCGTATCGAGGTGATACATTATATTGATTAGGTATAATCCATATTTGAAATAAGCTCAAATGCTCATTAATCGACCCATTAATTTCTGAATGCTGTACACCTGTTCCTGCAGACATTACTTGAACTTCACCTGGCAAAACTTCTTGCCAATCGTCATGAACAATATCATCCTTGTGCTTTAAAACACCCTTTAAAGGAATGGTTATTATTTCCATATTGTCATGAGGATGAGTTCCAAATCCCATTTTTGGCGCAATTATGTCGTCATTTAAAACGCGTAACGCACCAAAATTTATTTTCTCGTTATCATAAAAGCTTGCAAAACTAAACGAATGATGTGCTTGCAACCATCCGTGATTGGCAAAACCTCTATTATTTGCTCTATGTACAATTGTTTTCATATGTATTCAACACCTAAGTGGTTTTTCTTTTAATTATCTAATTCTATCCAATAAATCGCTTAATTGAGTAGCCTCTTCTACTGTAATATTTTCTAACAAATTTTTAGGTTTCTTATTAGATATTGCAATTAATAGATCTAAACCATTTTTAGTAATATTAATATGTACAACACGTCTATCATTTGGGCATGGTAAACGTTCAATGAGTTCTTTGGCACATAATTTATCCATTAATCGCGTCGCATTTGGCGAGCGTTCTAACATTCTATCTTTTATCGTTTGAACATTTAATGGTTCTCCTGCTCCTCTTAAAATTCTAAGTATATTATACTGTTGCTGTGATATACCAAAATCTTTAAAAAATTCATTTTGAGTACTCGTAATCCAGTTTGCAGTATAAATAATGTTGAGCATAGCTTTTACCCTATTATTCTCAAATTTTGAATTGATATCTCTTGCTAAATCTCCCATAAAATTAATAGTCAATGTTTAATAAAGGCATCCAATGTAATTATACTGTAAAACAGTCTATAAACTATCTTGAAATTTTGTAACTTCTTTTAAAAGCTCTTCTCTTAATTTGTTATTCGTTATTTTTCCTTCGGAAAAGTTATCCCCAAACAACGGTAGAGAAAATTGACCAACAATATGTCCTCCCATATAAGGAAAACGACCTTTAGCAATATCTAAAACACTAGCTCCTCCTCGACCTCCTGGAGAAGTTGCCATTAATAACATAGGTTTATCACTCCATAATTTTCCATCAATACGAGACATCCAATCAAAAATATTTTTAAAAACTGTTGCATAAGCTCCATTGTGCTCTGCTAAAGAAAGAAGTAATCCATCTGAAGATTTTATATGCTCCAAAAACACTTTTGCGTTCTCAGGAATACCGTGTTGTACTTCGTAATCTATTCCGTAAACCGGTAATTCAAAATCATTGAGATCTAAAACCGTGACCTCTGCATCTTCTACCAAAGATGATGCATAAACGGCTAATTGCTTATTTATCGATTTTACACTGTTAGTTCCAGCAAATGCTATAATTTTTTTCATGTCTATTATTTATTAATTCTTTTGTAAAATACGTATGATACTCCTAATAATATTAGAGCGACTAAAGCTCCTGTTTGTTCTCCGTCACTTATCATGTAATGCGCAAAAAATGCTAATATAAAAGCAAAAAAGAATGCTGAATAAGCCCATTCCTTTAGTGCTTTGAAATTAGGCATCCACAATGCTACAAGTCCCAATAGTTTGGCTACTGCATAAGGATATATGATATAGGTTGGATAACCAAAATTCCTGAACATTGCCGATACATCATCATGCTTAAAAAAATACATGCTTACCGAAAACAGCATTAACAATGTTAATAATCCAGTTGCGATATAGTAAATAATTTTATCTCTTTTCATTTTATAAGGTGTTAGTTAGGGTACAAATATAAAACAAAATTATTATATATTCCTAGGAAAATATTTCCATGTAAGTTATTTTAACAAAATATTCGCTTTATAATATGTTTAGGGTTTCGTAAATTCGTAGGAAATAAAAAAACACTATGGATTTAAACTTCAATAAAAACGAAGATCACAATAAATTACTACTGTCAGACCTTAAAAAAAGGTTAGCTAAAGTTAAACTTGGAGGTGGTGAAAAGCGCATAGAAAAACACCATGCAAAAGGAAAAATGACAGCTAGAGAACGTGTTAACTTTCTTTTAGACTCAAAAAAACCATCTATCGAAATTGGTGCATTTGCTGGTGAAGGCATGTACGAGGAGCATGGCGGCTGCCCATCTGGAGGCGTTGTAGTAAAAATGGGATACGTTAAAGGCAAGCAATGTATTGTTGTTGCCAATGATGCTACGGTAAAAGCTGGAGCATGGTTTCCTATTACTGGAAAAAAGAATCTTCGTGCTCAAGAAATAGCTATTGAAAATCGTTTACCCATTATATATTTAGTCGATTCCGCTGGTGTGTATTTACCAATGCAGGATGAAATTTTTCCAGATAAAGAACACTTTGGTCGCATATTTAGAAATAATGCGGTGATGAGTAGCATGGGAATAACACAAATTGCAGCCGTTATGGGAAGTTGTGTCGCAGGTGGAGCATACTTGCCAATCATGAGTGATGAAGCTCTCATTGTAGATAAAACTGGAAGTATTTTTCTCGCTGGTAGTTATTTAGTGAAAGCGGCTATTGGAGAATCAATTGATAACGAAACTTTAGGTGGTGCAACTACACATTGCGAGATTTCTGGCGTTACCGATTATAAAGCTAAAGACGATAAAGATGCATTAGAAACCATACAACGATTAATGGATAAAATTGGTGACTATGATAAAGCTGGGTTTAATAAAACTGATGCTAAAAAACCAAAAGAAAATCCTGATGATATCTTCGGAATTTTACCTAAATCTCGTGCAGACCAATACGATATGAAAGAAATCATCAAACGATTGGTTGACAATAGTGAGTTTGATGAATATAAAGAAGGTTACGGAAAAACAATCATTACAGCCTACGCTCGCATTGATGGCTGGGCCGTTGGGATTGTTGCCAACCAACGTAAACTTGTAAAAACCAAAAAAGGCGAAATGCAATTTGGAGGTGTCATATATAATGATAGTGCAGATAAAGCCACACGTTTTATTGCCAATTGTAACCAAAAGAAAATTCCGTTAGTGTTTTTGCAAGATGTTACCGGTTTTATGGTAGGAAGTAAATCTGAACATGGAGGTATTATCAAAGATGGTGCAAAAATGGTAAATGCAGTGAGTAACTCTGTGGTACCAAAATTTACTATTATCCTCGGAAATAGTTATGGTGCAGGAAATTACGCTATGTGCGGAAAAGCTTATGACCCAAGATTAATTGCGGCTTGGCCAAGTGCAGAATTAGCCGTAATGAGTGGAAACTCTGCAGCTAAAGTTTTGCTACAAATTGAAAAAGCATCACTACTTAAAAAGGGTGAGAACATTTCCGAAGAGAAAGAAAAAGAGCTTTTTGACAATATTAAAAATAGATATGATAATCAAGTGTCGCCTTATTATGCTGCATCGCGTATTTGGACAGATGCCGTGATCAATCCGTTAGACACCAGAACTTGGATTAGTATGGGAATAGAAGCTGCCAACCACGCTCCTATTGAAAAACCTTTTAATATGGGCGTTTTACAAGTTTAATTTATGAAATATATTCTCTTTTTATGGTGCCTTTATTCTAGTTTTAGTTTTTCTCAATCTAAAAACAATAGCGTAAATCCTAGATTTGAATTTCATACATTAAATTCAAAACAATTTAACGATACCGCATTGAGTTATACAATTTCTAATAAGGATACATTTTATCTTGAAAAACAGAAATTTCTAGATTTAAGTACATTTCAATATGATAAAGAGAAAACACCAAAGCTAATAGAACGTTATAAAACATCTGTTTTTTTTAATTCGCAAAAACGATCAAAAAGAACATATCGTTTATTACAATGGAAGGTACCTGTGGTCATTTACTTTGATAAAGAAATTCCCAATAGGATAAAAAAAGAAGTTAAAACGTTTTATAAACAAATTGAAAACGTTGACAATTTAAGTGTCTCATTTACAAACAATATAAATAAAGCTAACTATAGAATTAAAATTACAAGCGACACGTTTAATACTAATTCTATAAATTACGATAACCTTGAAAAGTATCAGAAATTTACTCATTTCTTTGATTTTTGCAGCTATTCTGTAATTAAAGATAACAGCGATGGCGTTATTGGTTGTACCTTAAAAATAAACCGCGAACAATTAAAAACAGATGATTATTTACTTTCAAATATAAAACAAGGCATATTTTTAAGCTTAGGTCGCTTTTTCATGAATCCTAAATTAATAGATGAAAGTTTGTTAACTAATACCATTTATGTTAATAATCCTGTACTTAGTGATTTAGATGTATCACTTTTAAAATTACACTATTATCAGTTATATAATAGACGAATTGATGGAACTGATTTTGAAAATCTTTTCCATACCAATTAAACGAGATCATATGAAATCAACACTTAGTTTTGCATTACTTTTTCTCTTTTCTATAACTTGTTTTTCTCAACGAAAACCTAAAGTCGTTGAGCGTCATTATACACCTCTAGAGGTCTACCACGAAACATATAAAACGCCTTTAACCAAAAAGGATTCTCTAAATTTTATAGTTAGAAATGATAAAACATTAGTCTTAATTACAAAAAAAATGAAAACTAAAGGGACTTATGTAGACTATGTGTTTAAAGATTCAACATTTTTAAATCAGTATAAAAAAGTTGCGTTTAATCATAAAAGTGATAGTATAGATAACGAAACAAGCATGAAGTATTGGAAAAAAGACATCAAATTATTTTTTGCTAAGTCTATTTCTAAAAAAGAGAAAAAATCTATTTTATCTTTCGCTAAGGAAATTTCAAAAAAAGTAGATTCGTTACATATATATGAGGCAAAAAACCATTCAGACTCTAATTACACCATCTATTATTCTAGTGATTATGAGTATGATGTCAATTTAAAAAAATACAATAATGCTAATTTTTGGGTGTATTGGTACAATAACAATCAATTATACAAAGGAGCAATAAAAATAAACAATGAGAAATATTTTAGCGAATCACTGAGAATTGCTAAAATCAAAGAACTTCTATTTCAGTCATTAGGATATTTTGAACTATCTAATGAACTTAATTGTAATAGTTATTTTTCAAACTGTTTCTCTGAAAATAAACAAATAACCGATTTTGATTACGAATTACTCCAATACCATTATTGTTATGGAATTTGTAAAGGAACATCACTAGGTACCTTTGAAGCGCAACATGAAAGCGTAAAAGAAACCATGAGTAAACACACGCATTCCATTCATAGATTTCATTATCCAGATAATTGAAAAATAAAACCACTAAATCTCCAGCATACATTATCATCCTTCTAATTTTAGCAGGAGAAGCCGTTTTTATATTACCTTTTGTATTACAACGCATATTTAGACCAACTTTTCTAGAAACATTTGCTATTAACAATGTGCAATTAGGCAGTTGTTTTTCGGTGTATGGCACAGTTGCATTTTTCTCCTATTTTTTTGGAGGACCATTAGCCGACAAATTTAAACCACACGTTTTAATGTCTGTAGCCTTAATGCTCACAGCTTGTGGCGGATTTTATCTTGCCACTTACCCGTCACTCATAAATCTTCATATTTTATATGGGTTTTGGGGATTCACAACCATTTTTCTTTTTTGGGCTGCCATGATTAAAGCCACAAGACTTTGGGGAGGAACAGACAAACAAGGCATTGCTTTTGGGTTTTTAGATGGAGGTCGTGGCTTAGTTGCTGCTCTTTTTGGATCGGTTGGTGTAATTATATTTTCCTTATTTATTACTTCGGAAATTGAACAAACCACACTAATTGAGCGTCAAGAAGCCTTCAAACAAGTCATTATTTATACCTCTTTAGCTATCTGTGTTGTAAGCATACTCGTTTTCTTTTTCTTGAAAGGCCTTAATCCTTCCGAAGAAAATATAAGTATTACAAAACCTAAATTGACTTTTTCAGATTTTAAAATTGTCATGAAAACACCTTCAGTTTGGTTATTGATGATCATTATACTTTGTGCTTACTTCGCATATAAAATGACAGATGTATTTAGTTTATATGCTAAAGGTGTTATGAATTATAATGATATAGAAGCTGCTAAAGTAGGCACATATCTATTGTATATGCGACCCATAATTGGAGTTATCATAGGTGTACTTGCAGATCGAACCAAAGCATCATTATGGATTGTTATAGGCTTTTTGCTTATGCTAATAACTAGTACAGTTTTTGCAAGCGGATTAATAGATGATACCGCAACATTAATGTTTATGCTTTCCATTGGAGTTATGGCCATAGGTGTATATTCTGCAAGAGTACTTTATTTTGCAACCTTAGAAGAAGGCAAAATCCCAATAGCTCTAACAGGTACTGCAGTAGGTTTTATATCTATAGTTGGCTATACTCCAGATATTTTTGCAGGTCCTTTAATGGGATATTATTTAGACAAATATCCAGGAGCATTAGGGTTACAGTATACGTTTGGCATAATGTCTATTTTTGCAGGTATTGGTCTTGTTGCTGCTTATGCATTGTTTCGTTTACCAAAAACTAAAACAACTAAGCTTTAATTTTTTTTAGCGTCTCTTTACGCTGTATTTTCCCTGTATCTGTCATTACAAATTGAGGTACTGCATATGTTTTCTTCGGAATTTCAAGTTTTGCTAATCCGTTAAACACCGTTTTATCCAATGTTGTATCTTCGGCTTCAATAACTAATATAAGTTGCTCTCCTAGAGTGTCATTAGGCTCTGAAGCAATAAAAAATTGTGTTTTAATAAGGCCTTTTAATTGCTCTTCTATTTGCTCTGGAAATAATTTTAATCCACCCGAATTTATAACATTATCAACACGACCAATCCACTCAAAAGTGGTTTTAGAGTGTAATTTCACAATATCATTAGTTACCACTTGTGTTGATGCTACTTTGGGTGCATCAATCACCAAACATTCTCTGTCATCTTGAGAAATGGTCACATTTGGTAAAATTTCAAAATGTGGTTGCTGTTGTCCGTTGTTTAATGGTTTCAAAGCTATATGCGTAGCAGTTTCTGTCATACCGTACGTTGCATATACTCTAGTTTTTAAGTTTTGAGTAGATGCTATAAGATTTTTAGATACCGATGATCCACCTACAATCATAACATCTACATTATGCAAATAACTTAATGTAGATTTTAATTGCATGGGCAACATAGCGCAAAAGCTATATTTCTTTTCATAATCAAATATAGGTTGAGAAGTTGGCTCAACAAGATCTACCTCTAAACCTAAAATCATAGCACGTACCAACATCATTTTACCGGCAATATATTGCGTGGGCAAACAATGTAATGATGTATCACCAGGTTCTAAACCCAAATAATTACCTGTGGCAATACAGGAGTTGACCATAGCCTGCTTGTTTAGCTTTATTATTTTTGGTGTTCCTGTAGATCCAGAGGTTTGCGCTAACACAAAGTCTTTTTCGCTTAACCAATCTAACAAGAAGTCTCCTGTACTCTTTTCAAAAGGCTCACCTTCTTTCACCAAACTATAAGCAACTTCTTTAAGATCCTCATGGTCATAATTGTTTCCGTTGAGTTTAAATTTTAAATGAACTTTATCAAATGTTGGAGTCATAATATTTCGGTTTAAAACAATAATTAACCTATGATTTTATAGTCATCTTTTGGTGGCTCTTCAATTTTACCAAATAATTTTTCTTTCCAATTGGTCCATTTATACACTTTAGAAAACACAAAAAGTATTATTGGAAACATTATAAACACTGGCACTACCATGTCAATTAATTCTAATTTTGGTTCAGCAATATCTTTTAAGATGGAATGCGTTTGAAAAGCCGTCCAATCTGAAGTTACCAATAAGGCCGTAAACAAATTATTAGCGGCATGAAAGCCTAGCGCTAACTCTGTACCTTCATCCATAAGGGTCATAATTCCTAAAAACAAACCTGTACCTATGTAATAAATTAATAACGAGTAACCTAGTTTTCCTATTTCGGGATTGGCAATGTGTAGTAAGCCAAAAATAGCCGATGTTATCAATAGAGGCGACCAATTACGTTGACAAATATTTCTAAGGCTATTGAAAGTTTGAGATTCAAAACCATTCGTTTTTTTAATGATTTGAAATACAATTATACCAACTGTAATTACAGCTATTAACAGTAAGCTATTTTGTAAATATCCAATCGTATATTTAATATTAACAATAATAAACATTGGTATTGTAATCAACGAGATTAAAAATGCAAATGGAAAAAACTTATCTGTAGTTGCCACTCCAAAACCCTGCATTAAGTAACCTCTAAACAAATATTCTTCTAAACTAGTTTGTATTGGGATTAAGGCAATGGCGATGACTGCAAGAATAATAAAGCGTTGCATTTCAAAATTGTAAACATAACCATCGGGAGCTAAGTAAAAATAGTCTACCAAAACGAGTGCAGATGACAAGATTCCCCAAAAGAAAAAAGCAAACCAAATACGTTTCCAATCTAGTTTTGATCTAGAGGTGGCAATGGCTGTCATTTTTTGCTTATGAATAAATTTTACTGCTAAATATAAGCCTATAAAACCAACTGCAAATGACAATAGAGCTAAAAGCAAAAACACATTAGAATCTAATAGAGAATACATAGATGATTCGTCAATTAGTTGCAGGTTTCCACCATCTTGAATCACTTTTATAATTACTGCTCCTAATAATGGAAATTGACCAACTATAGCTGCTATAAAAACAATCATTGATCCCATTAAGTATTTCCAAAAATCATGCTCTACTTTAAAGGCTTGTGCAATAAATTTATTCATTTTTATTAGAGTTTAATATCGAGAAGTGAGGTGTTCCAATCTCGATTATTTTCGTATTGCAATGTACCATTTTTTACAATTAATGGCGAATCAAAATTATTAGAAAACAAACTTCCTGTGCCTAGACCTTGTGGCATTTTATTATGTCGTGTAAATGTCCATTGTGCAATGGCATTTAGTCCAATATTACTTTCTAGTGCGCTTGTAATCCACCATTTGATATTTGCATTTTCTGCTAAGGCAATCCATGATTCGCTACCTTTAAATCCGCCTACCAAAGTTGGTTTTAAAATGATGTATTGCGGATTAATAACCGACAAAAGTTCTTTCTTTTTTTCTTCGGAAACGATACCAATCAACTCTTCGTCTAAAGCAATAGGCAAAGGCGTACTTTCACATAATCTGGCCATAGCTTCCCATTGTCCTTGTTTTATAGGTTGCTCTATAGAATGTAAATCAAATGCAGACAAGTGTTTTAGTTTTTCTAATGCTTCATTAGGAGCAAATGCACCATTAGCATCAACGCGAAGTTCTATATCTTTTGCTGAAAATTCTTGACGAATAGATTTAAGAAGTTCCATTTCCGAAGAAAAATCTATAGCACCAATTTTTAATTTTATACACGTGAAACCAGCATCTAATTTAGTTTTGATTTGCTGTTTCATGAAGGCTTTGTCTCCCATCCAAATCAATCCGTTTATTGAAATTGGCGCTCGGTTTAGAGTAAAACTCGACGGAAACAAATGAAAACCATTCTCACTTTGTAGAGATTTAAACGCCATCTCTAAGCCTATTTGAATGCTCGGAAAATGGATAAGCTCAACAAGAAGTTTTTCTAAACCTAAGTTGATATTGTCACAAGCCCATTGTAGTTTTTGCTCATAATTTGGTGTATCATCAACGCTAAGGCCTTTGAACATGCCACATTCTCCAATACCAGTTTTGCCATCTTTTGTTAAAATGATAAACCAAGTGTCTTTGATTTTTAGTATGCCTCGAGAAGTTCCGCTTGGGTTTTTAAACTGGAGTTTGTAATGTTTAAATGATGCTTGTATCATTGTGCGACCAATAATTAGATATGCTAAATTTAGAAATTATGATGAAAACTCAATTGTAATTGTGCTTTACCAACACTATTTGTTTTTTGGTTCATCCAACCTAATTGAAATTTCATTCCTTTTTTTAAGATGTAACCCACACCTAAATAGGTTCTATTGCGATCAAAAAATTCTACGTCTCTATTATCACCAATATCGCGTTGTCCGTTTACAAAAAGCTCATTGTATAATGCAGCATAAATGGCTCCTTTTTCTAGAGCACTTTTATTAAAAGGTACATTCATAAATAGGTTGTAACGGTAACGCGTTCTAAAATCTTGATCTTCTACAAAACGCTGCTCGTATCTAAAACGATGTGTTAAGTACACACGATTTCCTAATTTTTGTGGAATTAATGCTTCTTGATAAATTCGGCTTTCGGTTGATGTATCATCACTATCTCCAAATGCTCCAGACGTAATATGTGCATAACCTAAGGTAAATTTTGCATTGACGCCTTCTGGTCTATAGGTTAATCCAGAGCGTAATAATAATTGCTCTAAATCGCCTCCAAGATTCCAATTTCGGTATTGAATATCTCCTTGCATACCAAATTTACTGTCTTTAAATTGTGTATCATAAAAATACATATACCATGCACCTGTTTTACCAGATTCTACTTGAGCAAAAGATTTAATTGAGATACATAAAAGAATGAGCAGTGTAAGCTTTAATTTCATAGTTAGTGGTTTTTTTGTAAAAATAATGTGCATAAATTAACTTTAAAAATTGAAAGCATCAAATAACAGATGTTTAACAATTTTGTACTTTAGCTAAAAGTATCAATTCACATGCAAGACCCAAATTTTCCTAATATTATTTTATTTGCCATTCCGTTTTTTGTAATTGCCATGGCATTAGAATTGTATGTAACCATCAAACAAGGTGCTAAAACCTATGAATCTAAAGACGCCTTTTCCTCAATTGCTATGGGATTAGGCAATGTAATTCTTGGTTTTTTTAGCAAAGCCATAGTATTATTGGCCTTTTTTTACATTTATGAACACTTTAGAGTATTCACTATACCTGTTACTTGGTGGAGTTTTATTTTAATATTTTTTGCCGATGATTTTGCTTATTATTGGTTTCATCGCATTTCACATGAATGTCGTTTATTTTGGGCTTCTCATGTGGTACATCACTCGTCCCAACATTACAATTTAAGTACTGCATTACGCCAAACCTGGTCTGGCGGATTTTACTCTTTCGTGTTTTGGTTATGGTTACCACTTTTAGGTTTTCATCCTGGTATGATTTTATTACAAATGTCTATTAGTTTATTGTATCAATTTTGGATTCATACTGAAACCATTGACAAACTCCCAAACTGGTTTGAAGCCGTTTTTAACACGCCTTCTCACCATCGTGTTCATCATGGAAGTAATCCTTTATATCTAGACAGAAATCACGCAGGAATTTTAATTATTTGGGATCGCTTATTTGGTACGTTTCAAGCTGAATTAAAAGAAGAAAAAGTGGTGTATGGCTTGGTGACAAACATTAATAGCTATAATCCAATAACGATTGCTTTTAAAGAATGGTATCACTTATGTAAAGATGCTTTTTTTGGTCGGAAATCGTTAAAATCAAGAATCCTTTATCTATTTAAACCTCCTGGTTGGCGACATGATGGTACAGGACAATCCTCGGATGATTTGAGGCGTGAGTGGATAGAATCTGTGGATAGGAAATAGTGTTTGGTGTTTGGTGTTTGGTGTTTGGTGTTTGGTGTTTGGTGTTTGGTGTTTGGTGTTTGGTAAGTTAAAAAAATAGGATATGACATTTAAAAACAAAGTGGTTTGGATTACTGGAGCTTCTAGCGGAATTGGAAAAAGCTTAGCCATCGCCTTATCACAATATGACTGTAAATTAATCTTGTCTGCCAGAAGAACTGAAGTATTAGAACAGGTGAAATCACTTTGTAAACAGCCTGAAAAGGTTATGGTATTGCCTTTAGATTTGGCAGAAACTGATACTATGACACCAATTGCAGAGCACGCTATTTCGGCATTTGGTCGTATTGATGTTTTGGTTAATAATGGTGGTATTAGTCAGCGTTCTCCAATTATAGACACTACGATTGCTGTAGATCGAAAACTCATGGAAGTTGATTATTTAGGAACCGTTGCTTTATCTAAAGCTGTATTACCTCATTTTATTGCGCAACAATCTGGTCATTATGTGGTGGTATCTAGTTTAATGGGAAAATTTAGTTCGCATTATCGCTCTGCCTATTGTGGTGCAAAACATGCCTTACATGGCTTTTTTGATGCCATGCGTTTAGAACATGATAAAGATAACATAAAAGTGACTTTAATTTGTCCTGGTTTTGTAAATACCAATGTCGCAAGAAATGCTTTAACTGGTGATGGCAGCAAACAAACGCATCAAGATGATATGACAGAAAACGGATTGGATGTGGATGTTTTTGTTAAAAAAATGATTACAGCCATACAAAAAGAAAAATTTGAAGCCTATATTGGCAAGTTTGAACGCTTTGGCGTGCTTGTAAAACGATTGTCACCTAGATTGATTCATAAATTGGTGATGCGCAGTAAAGTTAGGTGACATTTAATTCAAAACGCTCGTTAAGGACGAGCGCTTTAAATCAATTAGGTGATAAGCTACATTCTATTTTGAATAGCAACAGTTTGGTAAGAGTGGATATTTCCGTGGTAATCAAAAAAACTACAACTCAATACTTTCACCAATATCTAATAACATGAGGTCTTTATCTTTGTCAAAGAATTTACGTTTGGCAACTTCGTGATCAATTTCTATATAACCAAAGGTGTCAAAATGGTAACCCAACACTTTGTCACAGCCTACAAAATCACTGGCTAGAATAGCTTCGTCAATTCCCATCGTGAAATTATCACCTATCGGCAGAATGGCTAAATCGAGTTTGGTGAATAATGGGATAAGTTTCATATCCATTGTTAAGGCTGTATCTCCTGCGATGTAAATGTTTTTATGCTCACCTTCTATAATAAAACCTCCTGGTTGCCCACCATAACTACCATCTGGAAAAGATGAGGTGTGTATGGCATTGACGTATTTTACGTTTCCGAATTCAAAATCCCATTGTCCGCCATGATTCATTGGGTGATTTTCTATACCTAATTTATCATAGTGTGTCGCAATTTCAAAATTAGAAACTACAACAGCTCCTGTACGTTTTGCAATGGCTTCAACATCTAAAATATGATCTTGATGTGCGTGCGTAACCAAAATATAGTCGGCTTTAAGTGATTCTATATCAATGTGCGCTGCTTTTGGATTTCCAGAAATAAATGGATCTACGAGAATATGAACATCTTCAATTTTGATGCCTAAACTTGCGTGACCGTAAAATGTAATTTGCATACTCGTGCGTATTAATTTGTTATGGAGATTATTCTAATGTCATAAATTGTTTCTTTTTACTCCTTCTATTACTCATCATGATAAATTTCTCATTTTCAAATGTGCCATAGAATGGTGTATAGAAGGTATTGCCTTTATTATCTTGGATTTTGTCATAACTTACTTCGCCAGAAGCACTATATACAAAATCGTACAATGAAGAGGACTCAAACCAACCTGTAGAGGCTTTTGTACGACCATCTTTTTTCTCTTTTAGGTTTTTACCAGAATTTAAAATGACATGCAATTCTCCATTTTTCATAAATGCATTGTAAGAAGGTGCTGTTGAACGTTTGAAAATACTTCGTCCCCAATCTAGATTACCTTCGGCATTAAATTTAATAATTAATACATCATCATAGTGATACGTGTATGTCCAATAACCACCTGTTGTTCCTGTAGATACATAATGGCTTGTAACGTAAAATTCTTCGGCAAGCATGTACGTGGTACCTTGACCATCTGTTAAGACGTAATCTATATAAAAATTAGATAGTTCTTTATCGTTTTTACGTTTTGCTTTACGGTATCCGTACAAATCATCGTATACTTCTTGAGGTAATGCTAATAGCTTTTTATTTTTTACTGAAAGGTTATTAGTATCAATCATAAAGTTACAACCTCCTTTGATTCGACCTACATTTTTTTCGGAATAGAATCCTATTAAATGTAGTTCATTATCAATATCTGTAATGGTTAGTGATTGGATGTGTTCATCTTCACCTAAGCCAATAAATACGTCTTTAACTGATCCTTTTGAGATTTCATTAAGTACAAATTCATAATTAGCCTCACCTCCTTTTTTTTGTCGTTTTCCTTTTTTAAATAATTTTCCTAACGAGTATACTGTTCCTTCATTAGATACTGTTAAATCATTAGGTTGGTAATAGCGCTCTGCATCTTCTCGATAAGATTGTTTGTACTGCATCTCTAATGTTTGAGCATTATAGACACGAATGGTGTAACTATTTAAGTTTTTCTTTATATCATCTGTAGCCATTGCAAAATATTGACCATCTGGAGACAAGGCGAAGCTGGTTTGACGTTTATTACGTCCTGAAAATAAGCCTTGATTTTTTTCGACTGTAGCACTAAAAATTTCTTTTTTATTATAAGACTTTGTTGCTATATTAAAGGTATGACAATACACAATACGCTCTTTCTTTTTAGGAGAGTAGACTGTAAAGTACTTAATTTCATCACCAAAAAATAACTCGCCAACAAATCGTTCTTTCTTTTCTCTATCTACAACTTTAGAAAACGTTTTTTTAAGGTTGTTATCAAAAATATCAAACAAAATATCTCGCTTACTTTCTCTAACAATTCCTGTTAAATTTGATGTGGTTGTGTGAATGGATTTTATAGAAAACGTTTTGACATCATCTTTATATTGTTCGCTCTCAGTTACATTAAGTTTACTGGTTTTTTGCGCTTGAGCTGTAAGCATTGAAATTGTAAATAAAACAAGGAATAGTCTTTTCATAATAAGGGTTTAATTATAGAACTGAAAAATACAAAAAAAACTCAGACAGATTTTAAAAAATTGTCTGAGTTTTTAAGCCCCAAATTTTATTGTTGACACAATAATAAAATGTATCTACCTACAAAATTTCAGTATAAATATAAAAATTAATAACCTGATAAACAAATATTTATGTTAAAGAAATCATAAAATATAACCTATAGCAAGGAGTATGGAAAACAAAAATGTGGTTAACGAGAGTACTTTTAATTGTGGATCATAATCTATTGGATTCGTTGCTTTTACGACTTTATTTAGATGAATCGTTAAGGGAACAAAAGCGATATAAAACAAAAGATTGAAAGGACTAGAATAGTATAAAATTGAAAACAAAATAGCTATTACCATGGCTAAAACAATAAGAACGATATGATAAGTCTTAGCTTTACTTTTTCCTAATTTGACAGCAAGAGTTTCCTTATTTGATAATTTATCAGACTCGATATCTCTCATATTGTTGAGATTTAAAACTCCCATACTTAACAAACCAATAGAGATTGCTGGTAACCAAACATGATGATCTATTTGTTTTGTGTACAAAAAATAACTACCTACGACGCTTACTATTCCGAAGAAAGTAAAAACGAACACATCTCCTAAACCTTTGTAGCCGTATGGAGAGTTTCCTACGGTATAATTTATTGCAGCATAAACAGAGCAACCTGCTAGTACGAAAAACACTAAAGTATATATTAAATATTTACTACCAAATGATGTGAATACGAGTCCTACTGTGAGAATAATAACAATGAGTATATTCTTTTTAATACCATCAAACATGTCTTCGGGAGTAATTGCTCCACTTTGAATAGCACGCTCTGGTCCTATTCTATTGTCGTTATCTGTACCTCTAATTCCGTCTCCATAATCATTGGCAAGATTTGAAAGGATTTGCAATGCTATCGTTAATAAAATAGCAATGATCATAATGAGACAGTCAAACTTCCCATTATAGTAGGCAAAACAAGAACCAACAATAATCCCAGATACAGAAAGCGGCAAGGTGCGTAATCTAAAAGCAGAAAGCCATGGCTTTATTTTTGTAAACATCAAATAGCTTTATATTTAAGGAATCCATTTTTTATCAAAGTTGGGCTTACGCTTTTCTAAAAACGCATCACGACCTTCTTTTGCTTCATCTGTCATATATGCCAAACGGGTTGCTTCTCCTGCAAATACTTGTTGACCAACCATACCATCATCTGTTAAATTCATAGCGAATTTCAACATTTTAATTGATGTTGGTGATTTTTCTAATATTTCTTGAGCCCATTGAAAAGCTGTATCTTCTAATTCGTCATGAGGAATTACGGCATTGACCATTCCCATCTCATAGGCTTCTTGAGCTGAGTAATTTCTTCCGAGGAAAAAAATCTCACGAGCTCTTTTTTGCCCAACCATTTTAGCTAAATACGCAGATCCATAACCACCATCAAAACTCGTAACATCTGCATCTGTTTGTTTAAAAATAGCATGTTCTTTACTCGCTAAAGTTAAATCACAAACCACATGAAGACTGTGTCCTCCTCCTACTGCCCAACCTGGCACCACTGCAATCACAGCTTTTGGCATAAAACGAATTAAACGTTGTACCTCTAAAATATTAAGTCTATGGTAGCCATCTTCACCAACATATCCTTGATGTCCTCTTGCTTTTTGATCACCTCCAGAGCAAAAACTCCAGATGCCATCTTTTGTTGAAGGACCTTCGGCAGATAATAATACAACACCAATATTTACGTCTTCTCCAGCATCGTAAAACGCATCGTATAATTCTTTAGTCGTTTTTGGTCTAAACGCATTTCTAATATCTGGACGGTTAAATGCTATTCTAGCAACACCATCGCATTTTTTGTAGGTTATGTCTTCATATTCTTTAGCAGTAACCCAATTTGCTTTATTCATTTTTATTATTTTAGTCAAAAATAAAATATTTTACAGTAACGAATTGATTTACCATGAAAAATAATCTTTTACTTTCCCTTTTTACGTTAACTTGTTTGTTTAGCTTTTCTCAATCATATGAGTTTGAAACCACTATTGATTTAGAGACTACAGATGTTATAAGCCAAGGAAATACTGGTACATGTTGGAGTTTTTCTACATCTTCTTTTCTTGAAAGTGAAATCACTAGGCTTACAGGAAAATACATTGATTTATCTGAAATGTATACCGTTAAGCACACCTACGTTGATAAAGCATGGAATTACGTCATGCGCCAAGGTAAAGCACAATTTAGTCAAGGAGGTCTAGGTCATGATGTGATTAATAGTATGTCACAATATGGTCTTGTACCAAATAATGTCTATACAGGTTTATCAAATGATGAGATAAAACACAATCACTCTAAACTTGCAGATTCTTTAAAAACAGTAGTAACCACATATTTAGATGATACTAAAGCCTACCCTTCTAATTGGAAACAAGATGTAGAGCACACCTTAGACTTTTATTTAGGAAAAGATATTAAGACCTTTACATATGATGGTAAAACATATACACCTCAATCATTTTTAGAAATGACGACTCTTAATCCTAAAGATTATATAAGCATTACTTCGTTTACTCATAAACCGTACTACTCAAATTTTGTTTTAAATATTCCTGATAACTTTTCAAATGGTGATTTTTACAATGTCACTTTAGATGATTTAGTTGCCGTTACAAATCACGCTTTACAAAATGGTTTTAGTATAGAGTTAGATTGTGATGTAAGTGAAAAGACGTTTTCATCACAACATGGTCTTGCCATTATTCCTGCTAATGATACTGTAGATGCATTGATAACAGTATCTGAAGAAAAAGACATTACACCAGAATATAGACAACAAGAGTTTGAAAACTTTAATACTACAGACGATCATTTAATGCATATTACAGGTATGCTTAAAGACCAAAACGGCACTACATATTATAAAGTAAAAAATTCTTGGGGCAAAAAAGGAGTTCGTAAAGATGGTTACATTTATATGAGTGAAGCTTATTTTAAGTTAAAAACAATCTCTATTTTAATTCATAAAGACGCTATGCCAAATGCAATTAAAACTAAGCTTTTGGTACATTAAATATCATTTCTGTACAATATTTTTTGATTATTAAACCTAGTAAAATGGTCTCATAATAGTTTAATTACCTCATAATAAAAATTTTATGTGACTTATTAATAATTGTTGTGTCTTAAAATAGGCATCCATTTAAAATGCACAATAATTAGTTAATTAAAATACTTTAGGGACATGACAATTACAAAATCAAACCTTGCGTCACAAATTGTAAAGCAAGAAACCTCTGCTGCAGGAACATTACACTTTTTTAATAATATGGCAGTAGCCGAATTTAATGAAGGCATTCATTTAGACTTAAATTCGGGTAGAAAAATTGTTCACGATCTTCTTAATTACTTCGGAAACACGAAACCTTTTGGGCTTATTTCTAATAGAATAAACTCATACTCTATAGAATTAATAGAAACTAACGAAGTAAAATCTATTTTCCCAAATTTAGTAGCTTATGGCATTGTAAGTCATAATGAAGCCGGACGAATGAACGCTGAAATTGAAAGTCATTACTGCGCATCAAGCAACATCAGTTTTGATAATATCTATGAAGGTATGGATATCGTTTTTAAAAGAGTGCTAAAGCATTTGCCAGTATCAATCAAGTAATCTAATACCATCGGTTTCAATAGTAATTAAACGCTGTTTATACAAGGTTCCAATCGCTTTTTTGAAGGTTTTCTTGCTCATTTGTAGTTCTCGCTTAATCGCCTCAGGATTTGATTTATCATTGAGACCAAGAAAACCATCTGCACTATCTTCAAGATGTTGCATCACTAAATCTGCATTAGGTTCAATTTTTCTATAACCAATTTTACCAAGCACGATATCTAATTTATTATCATTTCGTACTTTTTTAACAAAGCCTTTTAAGCGATCTCCTACACTAACATCTTTAAATATATCTTCGGAAAAAATCAAACCTAAATGTTGGTTATTTACTATAACATTCATTCCTAAATCTGACGGATGAGACACAATCAACTCAACTTCATCAAATTGCTGAACCGTTAGGTCATTATTATCTAAAAATCGATTTGTTTTACTAGAAGCCACCAATCTATCTGTTTTTTCATCGAGATAGCAATGCACGAGATACCAACCACCAGCTTTCATTTTGAACGCTTGCTCACTAAACGGACAGAAAAGTTCTTTAACCATTCCCCAATCTAAAAATGCACCATGTTCGGTAACTTGGTTACAGCGCAGTAATGCAAAATCGTCGCGAATAATATAAGGGTCATCTGTAACAGCTACAAGACGTTCTTCGTTATCTAAATACACGAAAACTTCTAGTTTTTCCCAAATTTGAAAGGTTTCTGGTACGTACCTATTTGGAAGTAAAACCTCATTATCCTCTGCATCTGACAAATAAATGCCTTGCTCACTTTCTCGTATTATTTCTAGTATATTGTAATCTCCTAATCTTATCATGCAGCAAAGATATGCAAAAAAGAGTTTTAGACAGACTTACTTTTTAAGTAAAGGCAACTCTAATTGCTATATTTTTTAAAAGCATCTCATCTTTCTATTTTACTTAACTACAATTGGAGATTTAAATTTTCGGAATAAAAAAAAGCGTCACTTTCGCAACGCTTATTTATAGTTTTAAAACTATTCTATTTATAAACAGATTCTTTTTTGAAATGTGTTGCTAATAAATAATACACAACTGCTCTGTATTTATTTCTATTTGATTTACCATATGTTTCCATTACAGAATCAATAGCCTTATCTAAGTCTGCACTATCTGTTAATCCTAATTTTTTTATTAAGAAATTATTTTTTACGGTAGCTAACTCAGAATCGTCACTTCCAGAAACAGTAGCTGCATCTGCATTATAGATAGATGGTCCACAACCAATCGTTACTTTAGTTAATAAATCCATGTCTGGAGTTACACCACATTTATCTTTTAAATCTGCAGCATATTTTGTAATTAAATCATCTCTTTTACTCATCTTAGTTGTTATTTTTTAGGTTAATACATCTTTTGCTCTATAAATATAGACAATTATTAGACACACAAAAAGTTGGAGCGTCACAAATTTATTTCACAAATTTAAAGTAGTCTAAAAGAATAGTATCGTTTTCTGTTCTAGGTGTAAACACTTCTAAAAGTCGTGGTTGCTTAGATTTATTATAAAATGATTTTAATGCAGTTTCTAAATCTTGATCATTATGAGCTGTAACACACTCAAAGCCATACATTTCGCACAACTGTTTTGCCGTGAGTTGATGTGTCGTTTCAAAGTAGTTATCAAAATTGTTCGTGTTTTTATCACCTGGTAAAATCCTAAAAATCCCACCTCCTTGATTATTGATTAAAATAATTCTAAAGTTATTTGGGATATAATTGTTCCACAGCGCATTACTATCATAGAAAAAGCTTAAATCACCTGTAATAAAAGTAGTTTGCTTCACATTAGCTACAGCACAACCTAATGCTGTAGAGGTGCTACCATCAATTCCACTAGTACCACGATTACAAAACACTTCTAAAGTTGGATTCATATTAAACAACTGTGTATATCTAATTGTAGAACTATTTCCTAGCTGTAAAATAGTTTTATTAGGTATTGATTTTAATATTATACTAAATGCCTTAAAATCACTAAATGCTATTTGCTTTACATATTCTAAATGCTTTTTATGACGTTGTTTTTTTACAATAGCCCAAGTGTTTAAATAATCACTTTTTGCAACATGCGTTATTTTTGGTAGAAAGTCTGCAAAGAAGTCATTAGGTTTTGCAATAATATGTTTGTCTAAACAAAAGAAGGTATTATTCGCATTCTTCTCTCCAACATGCCAATGGTGTTTGGGTTGGTAATGACGTAAAAATGCTTTTATTTTTTTTGACACGATTAAACCACCAATAGTGATTAGTATTTCTGGTTGTAGGTTTTTAAAATCTTCATCATCTAGAGGCGCAATCATTTTATCGATACTCGTGAAAAAATTAGGATGGTGCACATTAGAAGTTGTTTCAGTAAAAACAATCACACTATCATCATTTGCCAAATCATCTAACCATTGTTGCTCAATTTGATGAGGCGACAAAACACCAATTAAAATAATTTTTTTCTTAGCTACATACCATTCATCAATACAATCTTTCAATTCGGCTTGATCAATTTTTATTGGCTTTATATCTAACTCTTCAACTTTCGGGTTCACTGTTAAATCTGTTACAGTTTCATAAAGCGGTTCGTCAAAAGGAATATTAATATGCACAGGCCCTTTTTTAAATTTAGCTAAATTTATGGCTGCATTAATTTCCTTTTCATTGTCTACTTGTATGCCTTGCTGCAAACCTAAAAATCGTTCTAATTTGTTCTCTATACTTTTAAAAATAGGCAAATCCTCTTTATTAGATTGTCTGTTTTCATCCTTTAAATCTAGTTTTAAGTTTGCTGAATATAGGATGTGATTTTCAAAAACGTCTTTTTGGTTGATGGTTTGTCCATCACCAATTCCTATGAGGTGTTTTGGTCTATCTGCTGACAGAACCACCAACGGAATATCGCTATAAAAAGCCTCAGCCACAGCTGGATAATAATTGAGCAACGCACTACCAGAAGTACAAACTACAGCAGTAGGCTCTTTTATTTGCTGTGCTAAACCTAAAGCAAAAAAAGCGGCACAACGTTCATCAACAATACTATAACATTTGAAAAAATCATCATTTGTAAAACCTAGCGTTAATGGTGCATTTCTACTTCCTGGAGAAATAATAATGTGCTTTATATTTTTTAATTTACACAACTCAATTACAGTTTGTGCAAGCGGTATTTTAGAGTATATCATCTTACTGCAAATATAAAACGATTACACTATTTAAGACAAAAAATAGAGTATCAATTTATGAAGTAACTAGCGCTTTATATTTGTTATAATGAGAACATATCAAACTACTTTTCGTTATAGAACTTTTGTAAATAAATAGACTTATCTAACTTAAAAACTAAGCTATAACTTGCATCATTGTACGAGTTTTACTCACGGTTTCCTCCCACTCTTTCTCAGGAGTAGATTGCTTGGTTACACCGCCTCCAACATAAATTAAAATACGATCATCTTTAATTTGCATACATCGCAAATTCACAAATAACGCGCTACTCGTTTTTACTAAATTATAAGCGTTATTCTCTACATTACGACGATTTGTATTTCTTATTTTTGAAGTTTTAATATTAAGTTCTCCCAAAAAACCAGTGTAAAACTCTCTATTATAATGTTCATGTTCTAATATAAAATCTTTCGCCACTGTTTTAGGAAGTCCACAAACTGCAGGCGTCGGATGTAAAGCTTCTATTATAGGTTTTAAATTTTTAGATTTTAAAACACCATCAATACGAGATTGCAAGTGCAATAACTGTCCGGCTTTAATTGTTTTTGCATTTGTAGCTTTTAGTTGATCTACTAAAGGCTGTAATGATTGTAAAACAAAATTGGTAACTAGGTGTTGTTCAACGGTGTTTTTTTCGTCCCAAACAACGTCCATTTCTCCTTTATAAGGTTGTGTTCCTGCCAAAGACATCGTTTTAAGACGCTGACCTTCTAAATGCAATAGTGTTTCTGGTGTTGCTCCCAACCAAAGCCCAATTTCTGGGTGATACCATAAATACACATATGCAGTTGTATAGTTTTTTAATAAAGTTTGAAATGTCTTTATAGGATTTTCTTCGGAAATTGGCACGTCTTCAACCCTTGATAATACTACTTTTTCAAATCTTCCGTTTTGAATGGCTTTAATTCCGCTATCAACTAATTTCAAATGATTTTCACGATTATCTTTTGAGCTATCAAATGATTTTATTTCAGGCTCAAAATTTGAAGTTTTAGATATTTCCGAAGATAATGGTAACGAATAAGACATCGTTTTTGAATGTTCTAACGGAAAAAGGATTGTATCTTTTTTAGAATCAAAAGGCGAAAACACAAAACCGCTTTCGGTAAAATCGGTAACTGTATGAATGGCTTTGTCTTCCTGAAGAATTGCCTTTACACACGAATCATTTGGCTTTCTAAAAGCGACAAAAGGTAATTGAGATTTGTGATGTTTTTCTAGATTTAGAAAAAATTCTTTCTGAATCATTTTCTACTACTTTTTAGGAAGTGCTATCGTTGATAATCTGCAAATTGACACCAAATTATCGTTATCATCTGTTACTCTAATGTCTAACAATTGGGTGGTTCTACCTTTATGCAAAAAAGTGGCTTTGGCATATACATAGCCATTTTTTACACTTTTTAAATGATTGGCTGTAATCTCTAAACCACGAACAAATTTATTTTCTATATCTAAAAAAATATGTGATGCAAAACTACCAACACTTTCGGCTAAAGCTGCAGTTGCTCCTCCATGCAAAACGCCATCTGGCTGATAGACTCTTGATGTCACTGGCATTCTAGCTACCAGAAAATTTTCACCATAATCTACCATTTCAATATTTAAGGTTTCCATCAATGTATTTTTACTGGCAGCATTTGCTTTATCGAGCACATCTTGTTTAGATAATTGCATAGAATTACTGTATTTTTAGCATGAATTTTTTAGAACTACAAAGATACAAAATGAATTCTACAGAAACCGAAATTTCTTATACCATTACTAATAGTTATACGACCTTGAATGAACTCACCTCATCAACCAAAAATGTTTGGTTTGTTTGTCATGGCATGGGTTATTTAAGCAGATATTTTATTAGATATTTTAAAGGTTTACATCCTGATGAAAATTATATTATTGCTCCTCAAGCTCAAAGTAAATATTATAGCACTCCAAAATTTAAACATATTGGAGCCAGTTGGTTAACACGAGAAAACACAGCAATGGAAACCGAAAATATAATGGCTTATTTTGATTCTATTTTTGAGAGAGAGCAAATTTCCGAAGAGAAAAATTTAATCGTTTTAGGCTACTCTCAAGGCGTAAGTGTTGCCATGCGATATGTGGCAAAACGGCAACTACAATGTTCTCAATTAGTGTTACATTCTGGTGGAATTCCGAAGGAATTAAAAAAAGAAGATTTTGATTTTTTCTACGGAAAAGCTAAACTCATTTATGGTGATAAAGATGAATACCTCAGCGATGAACGTATGAGGGAGGAACTTGAAAAAGCTGAAATTTTATTTGGAACTAACTTAGAGGTCATTCCATTTAGTGGCACTCATGAAGTGAATACACAACTTATTGAAAACCTTATAACAATTTAATTAAAACAAAAAAGTAGTCATAAATTATGACTACTTTTTGTTTAAATAAAATTACTAATTAAATTTTACAACTCTTTATTTTTTAGTTGAAGGAACTATTTTCTTTATAATACTTCCTCTATCACTTGTTACTTTTATGATTAACAATTGATCGCTAATTCTACTTAGATCAATTTTAGTTATTCTCTCTGAGTTACTACCATAATCATTAATCTTAATGTCTTTAAGTATCACTCCTCTTACATCAATAACTTGAATTGAAACATCTGTGTCAAAACCAAACTCATATAGAATATTTATAAATTGATCATGTGGTACTGGAAACACCTTCACAACTGATATATCGTTGATGTCCAGATCATTTACTGACAAACTATTATCTTCAGTAATCTTAAGAATTGCGTTGTAAGAACAGCCATTGTCATCTAAAACGTCTACAATAACTGGAGAATCTTCAACAGTATATGTTTCATTTGTAATTGACCACGTATATGAAGCGCCTTCTGCAATAGTTACTTCTTCTTCAATATTTGGTGTTGATTCATAATAATACACTTTAACATAAGCTGATGATCCTGGACAATTTTCTGTTGCTTCAAAAGTATAAACATAATCTCCATTTGAATCCTGACTCCAAACACCTCCTTCATCTGCTGAGCTACCTAATGCTGAAAACAACTCTTCAAATGTTGGTGTTTCGCCAGCACATACAGTTAAAACTCCGTCTTCTCCTGCATTTAATCCTAATGTTTCTGTAATGTATAATGTAGCTGAATATGAACAACCGTTTACATCTTGTAACTCGATTACAACTGGTGAATCTGATACGGAATATGTCATACCATTTAATAACCATGTGTATGTACCGCCTTCACAAACTGTAACATCTTCTTCTATGTTTGGTGTCGATTCATAATAATACAGTTTAACATAAGCTGATGATCCTGGACAATTTTCTGTTGCTTCAAAAGTATAAACATAATCTCCATTTGAATCCTGACTCCAAACACCTCCTTCATCTGCTGAGCTACCTAATGCTGAAAACAACTCTTCAAATGTTGGTGTTTCGCCAGCACATACAGTTAAAACTCCGTCTTCTCCTGCATTTAATCCTAGTGTTTCTGTAATGTATAATGTAGCTGAATATGAACAACCGTTTACATCTTGTAACTCGATTACAACTGGTGAATCTGATACGGAATATGTCATACCATTTAATAACCATGTGTATGTACCGCCTTCACAAACTGTAACATCTTCTTCTATGTTTGGTGTCGATTCATATGAATTAACAGTTAATATAGTTGTATATGTACAACCATTTGCATCTGTTCTTGGGATATCATAAGAGCCTACTGCATATTCTGAACCTTCATAATTAAATGTACTCCCTAAGCAAACTTCTCCTGTAGCTGTGTCGTCTGGTGTAACTTCATATGCCGATACGGTTAAGACTGTTTTGTATGAACATCCATTTACATCTGTTCTTGGGATATCATAAGAGCCTACTACATATTCTGTACCTTCATAATTAAATGTACTCCCTACACAAACTTCTCCTGTAGCGGTGTCGTCTGGTGTAACATCTAAAGGAGTCACTGCTAATTGAATCGCATATGAGCATCCGTTTGCATCTGTTTTTGGTATAGTATATAATCCTACTTCGTATTCAATACCTTCATAATTGAATGTTGTGCCTTCACAAACTAAAGCTAAAAGCGCTAAGTCTGGTGTGGCTTCAAAGTAGTCTACTGTAACTGTTGCAGATACTTCTGGACAAGAGCCTGAGGCTGCAAATGTATACGTATAAACGTCTGACACTGGTCCACTCCATAGTCCTCCTTCATTTGGAACTCCTTCTAAGGAAGCAAATAACTCTTCATTAGTTGGGATAATACCTTCACAGACTGTTAATGTACCGTTTGCTCCTGCGTTTGGTGCATCATCTTCTGTTATCGTTAAAGTTGCTGAATAAGAACAGCCATTTGCGTCTGTAAGATTCAACATAACTGGTGAATCGTTTACACTATAAGTTAAACCATCTACTGACCAAAAATATGAATCACCTTCACAAATCGTCACATCATTTACAATATCTGGTGTGACGTCATAAGCTGTTACGGTTAATACTGTTGTGTATAAACAACCATTTGTATCTATTTTTTCTATATCATATGATCCAACAGCATACTCTATACCTTCATAGTTATAAGTATTACCTACACAAACTTCTCCTGAAACTGTGTCGTCTGGTGTAAC
>NZ_JXJO01000029.1 GCF_000826655.1 Psychroserpens damuponensis | reverse complement strand
GCAGGTACTGGAAAAACTACTTTTTTACATAAGTTAAAAATGAATTCTTTGAAAAGAATTGTAGTTGTTGCTCCTACAGGGGTTGCTGCTATTAATGCTAAAGGTGTTACAATACATTCATTTTTTCAGATGCCTTTTGGACCAATACTACCAAGTGATACTTTAGATGGGTCTTCAAATTTTACTAGAAAATTTAGTAAAACAAAAATCAATATTATTAAATCCTTGGATTTATTAATCATAGATGAGATTAGTATGGTTCGGGCAGATTTACTTGATGGAATTGACAAAACACTTAGGCGCTTTAGAAATCGAAATCTTGTATTTGGAGGTGTGCAACTTTTATTAATTGGAGATTTACAGCAACTTTCTCCGGTCGTTAAGGAACATGAATGGCAATTGCTAAAACCGTTTTATAAAAATGCTTTTTTCTTTAGTAGTTTGGCATTTCAAAAATGTAATGCGATAACTGTAGAACTTAAGCATATATACCGACAAGACAATCCTAAATTTGTTGAAATTCTTAATCAAATACGAACAAACTCGCTATCTCAATCATCTGCAAACGAATTAAATAAACGTTATCTACCGAGTTTTTCTCCTCAAGGTGATGAAGGTTATGTTTACTTAACGACACATAATAGTAAAGCCGAGCGTGTTAATATCAATGAACTCGAGAAGCTAACAGTGCCTTTAAAAAGTTATTCTGCTAGAATTGAGGGTAAATTTCCTGAATACTTATTCCCAAACAAAGAAGAACTTGTGTTAAAAGTTGGTGCGCAAGTCATGTTCATTAAAAATGATAGTTCTATAGAAAAAAGATATTTCAATGGAAAAATAGGGAAGGTTATATTATTGGATAAAGATGAAGTTGTGGTTAAATGCCCTGATGATGATTTTAACATCGTTGTTACTCCAGAGGTTTGGGAAAATATTAATTACAATATTAATTCTGAAACTACAGCTATAACAGAGAATAAAATTGGTGCTTATACACAAATACCATTAAGGTTAGCGTGGTCTATTACAATTCATAAAAGTCAAGGTCTAACATTTGAAAAGGCTATTATTGATGCACAAGGTGCTTTTGCTCATGGTCAAACTTATGTAGCGCTTAGTAGATGTAAAAGTTTAGATGGTTTAGTTCTAAAAAGTAAGATTTCTTCTAGTCAAATTATTAGTGATATAAATGTTATAAATTTTAATAAAGAAGCAGAGGATAACCAACCTGATGAATCAATTTTGAAAGAGGCCAAAATTAAGTTTCAGTTAAATTTGATTGCTGAATTATTTGATTTTTATGATTTTTTACATCCAATCAATCGTATTTTGGATATTTTTTATAAAAATCGTTCTAGTATTTTGGGTGGCATAGATATACCTTTTTTAACAATTAAAGATACGGTTACAAATTTGTTAAAAGTAGCCAACAGCTTTAATGCACAACTCAATGTATTATCTATGGAAGAGGTGCTTCCCGAACAAAATGAAGTACTTCAAGAGCGCTTCATAAAAGCGATACAATATTTTTCTAAGCAAACAGATAAAAAAATACACGACACATATAAAAATTTAAACTATACGACAGATAATAAAGCTGTAGAAGCAGATTTGACTAAACAGCTAAACGCTTTTGAAGAATTATTATCTACTAAACAACTTTATTTTGAAGGATTAAATGATAGTTTTAGTTCTATTAAATTTTTAGAACTACGAGCAAAATCTGTGTTTTTGGCTAAGGATAAATCTAAAAAGCCAAGAAACGTTGTGGTTGATGGAACTACAAATGTTGAACTTTTTGAATTACTTAGAGAGTTGCGTAATACAATCGCTCAAAGAGAAGACCTTATACATTACCAAATATTTACTCAAAAGGCATTGTATGCCATGTGTGAAATGCTTCCAATATCTAAGGCAGATTTAAAGCAAATTCACGGTATGGGTAAGACAAGAGTGGAAAAATATGGTTCTGAAATTATTGAAGTCATAATAGCATATTGTAATGAAAACGATATCGAAACGGCAACGAATACTCAAATTAGCATTGAAGTAGAGGCTAAACCAAAACGTAAAAAAGGGGATTCTAAAAAAGTATCTTTAGCATTATTTCAAGACGGTAAATCGTTAGAAGAAATTTCAGTTATTAGAGAACTTAACGAGAATACTATTTTTGGTCACCTGGCTAGTTTTATTCCTACTGGAGACATAAAAATTACCGATTTAATTTCTGAAGCACATTACAAAGAACTAAAAGAACTTATACCCAAGTACACCTTCGAAACTTTATCAGACTTAAAAAATCAAATAGATGATAAATATTCATATGGTGAATTAAAGTTGGTGATTGGTAATCTATCAAATTAAAAAAGGCTTCAAATTAATATTTGAAGCCTTCGTAATTTTATATCTTATTCGATTATCCTTTAATCAAACCTCTAGAAATTACAATTTTTTGAATTTCCGAAGTCCCTTCATAAATCTGAGTTATTTTTGCATCACGCATTAAACGTTCTACATGGTATTCTTTTACAAATCCATTTCCGCCATGAATTTGCACAGCTTCAACCGTATGTTCCATAGCAACTTTACTAGCATATAACTTAGCCATTGCACTAGACATGTCGTAATTATTACCTTGATCCTTATCCCAAGCAGCTTTCATTACAAGCATTCTTGCCGCTTCTATTTCGGTATACATATCTGCCAATTTAAAGGCTATAGCTTGGTGGTTACAAATTTCTGTACCAAAGGCTTTTCGTTCTTTTGAATATTTAAGAGCTAATTCATAAGCACCTGAAGCAATACCTAATGCTTGAGCTGCAATTCCAATACGTCCGCCAGAAAGCGTTCTCATGGCAAATCTAAATCCAGAACCATCACCACCAATCCTATTTTCTTTAGGTATTTTTACATCATTAAATTGTAATGTATGCGTATCACTTCCTCTAATACCTAATTTGTCTTCTTTTGGTCCAATATCAAATCCTGGTGTTCCTTTTTCAACAATAAAAGCATTAATTCCATGGGAACCTTTATGTTTATCAGTTTGAGCTATAACTAAGTATACACTTGCTCGACCGCCATTTGTTATCCAGTTTTTTGTACCGTTTAGTAGATAGTGATCTCCTTTGTCTATAGCAGTAGTTCTTTGTGAAGTTGCATCACTACCAGCTTCTGGTTCACTCAAACAAAATGCGCCAATTTGTTCTCCTGTAGCCAATTTTGTCAAGTATTTTTGTTTTTGTTCTTCGCTACCATATGTTTCTAAACCGTAGCAAACTAAAGAGTTATTTACAGAGACCATGACTGAGGCTGAAGCATCAATTTTAGAAAGTTCTTCCATAATTAATACATATGAGATGGCATCCATTCCGCTTCCGCCATATTTAGGATCAACCATAATACCCATAAACCCTAAGTCACCCATTTTTTTGACCAGTTCATCAGGAAAAGTTTGTGCATTATCACGTTCTATAACGCCAGGAAGTAATTCAGTTTGTGCAAAATCACGAGCGGCATCGCGAATCATGATATGTTCTTCAGTTAAGCTAAAATCCATAGTCTTAAATTAAATATTGAATTGTTAAAAAATGATGGCAAAGATACGTCTTTATTAGGAAAATTTCAATCGTTATAGTTATTTTTACAGAATATGGTAAAATCTAGTTATAATATTGTTGGTGTGATGTCTGGAACCTCTTTAGACGGTATAGATTTAGCATACATTACTTTTAAATTTGATAACACATGGACGTTCAAAATCCATAATGCCGAAACGATTCCTTATACAGAATATTGGAAACTTAAACTCTCAACTCTTGTCAAGGTTGATTTAGAAACTCTAAAATTAATAGACCAAGATTATACGACATACTTAGCAGAAATTATAAATAATTTTCTTCGGAAATATCAACTAAATCAAATCGATGCCATTTGTTCTCATGGTCACACAGCATTGCATCAACCAGCTGCTAACTTTACCTACCAAATTGGAAATTTATCATCGCTAGCCAAGTTAATTAATAACACAGTGGTTTGTGATTTTAGAATACAAGATGTGAAACTTAACGGTCAAGGTGCTCCTTTAGTACCAATTGGTGATCGCTTACTATTTTCGCAATATGATTACTGTATCAACTTAGGTGGTTTTGCAAATATTTCTTCGGAAATAGGGGAAACCAGAATAGCCTATGATATTTGTCCGGTGAATATCGTTATGAATCCATATGCAAATAAATTAGGATATGATTACGACAAAGGAGGTTGTATTGCTAGATCAGGAACTATAGATCAAAACCTGCTAAATAGTCTCAATGCATTAGAATTTTATTTAGAAGAGCCACCAAAATCTTTAGGTTTAGAATGGGTAGATTTACATATGTTTCCAATTTTGGAGACTGCTAACATTTCCGAAGCCAACATTTTAAGAACGTTTATTGAGCACATTGCCATTCAAATTGCTAAAGCTTTTACCTCAAACTCTAAAGTATTGTTTACAGGAGGCGGAACTTTTAATGACTTTTTGATAGAACGAATTAAAGCACAAAAAGAGTTTGAGTTAGTACGACCTTCCAAAGAAATTATAGACTACAAAGAAGCCCTTATTTTTGGGCTATTAGGCGTTTTAAAACTTAGAGGAGAAGTGAACTGCTTAGCAAGTGTTACAGGTGCAGATATTGACCATTCTTCAGGTGTGATATTTTATCCATAAAAATATTATAAATTTAATATAAAGCGATTTTTTGTTTTTTATATTTGTTGTAACTAATTAATATAAATTTTCTACAAATGAATCAGCTTTAGCTACGCTCATATTTATGCCAAAAATTAAAAAAAAAGTTACAAATGATTCAAAGTTTATAAATGAAAGATTTACTACAAAAATACGAAGATAAAGCCCCAGAAATAATTTTTAATTGGAAAGATCCAGAAACCGAAGCTGAAGGTTGGACTGTCATAAACTCACTTCGAGGAGGTGCAGCAGGTGGAGGAACTAGAATGCGTAAAGGCCTTGATATGAACGAGGTTTTATCACTTGCCAAAACTATGGAAGTGAAATTTACGGTCTCTGGTCCAGCCATTGGAGGTGCAAAATCTGGAATTAATTTTGACCCTAAAGATCCAAGGAAAAAAGGGGTTTTAGAGCGTTGGTATAATGCAGTGTCTCCCTTATTAAAAAGTTATTATGGTACAGGAGGCGATTTAAATGTTGATGAAATACATGAAGTAATTCCTATTACCGAAGAAAGTGGTGTTTGGCATCCTCAAGAAGGTGTTTTTGAAGGCCATTTTAAACCAACTCAAGCAGATAAAATAAATCGTATTGGTCAACTAAGGCATGGTGTTATTAAGGTGATTGAAAACTCAAAATACTCACCAAGTGTTGCTAAAAAATACACCGTAGCAGATATGATTACTGGTTTTGGTGTTGCAGAAGCAGCAAAACATTTTTATGATGTACAAGGCGATTCTATAATAGGTAAACGTGCCATCGTTCAAGGGTTTGGAAATGTAGGTGCTGCAGCAGCTTTTTATTTAGCTCAAATGGGAGCAAAAGTTGTAGGCATTATTGATATTGTAGGAGGTTTAATTAAAGAAGATGGATTTACATTTGAAGACATCACAGAATTATATCTCGCAAAATCTGGAAACACTTTAGTTAGTGATCATCTCATTCCGTTTTCAGAAATAAATGAAAAAATATGGTCTCTTGAAACTGAGATTTTTGCACCTTGTGCTGCTTCTCGTTTAATTACTCAAAACCAAATTGATCAAATGATTGGTACAGGCTTAGAGGTCATTTCATGTGGAGCAAATGTGCCTTTTGCAGATAAGGAAATTTTCTTCGGAAGCATTATGGAACACACAGATAATAAAGTAAGTCTTATACCAGATTTTATTTCAAACTGTGGTATGGCAAGAGTTTTTGCCTATTTCATGGAACGAAAAGTTCAAATGACAGATGAAGCTATTTTTAATGATACTTCAGAAATTATTAGAAAAGCAATACAAAAAGTACACGATAAAAATCAATCAAAAACAGGCATAAGCGCTACAGCTTTTGAAATTGCATTAACCCAATTAGTATAATTACCCACCATGGAAACTATTATAATTTTAGTATTTGTTTTAGGCTATTTAGCCATTACTGTAGAGCACAGTATAAAAATTGATAAGCTTATTCCTGCCTTAGTCATGATGGCTATAAGTTGGGCATTAATTTCTTTGGGCATTGATTCGTTTCCACAATGGTTTGATTCTGCTAATCATGGATTAGTTGAAGGTTTTGAGAGCTTAGGTCACGAAAGTAAAATGCACTGGATGGAAGAAACTTTACTTCATCATTTAGGTAAAACAGCTGAGATTTTAGTCTTTTTACTAGGAGCTATGACCATTGTAGAAATCATTGACTATTTTGATGGGTTTTCAACAATTAAGAGTTTTATTAAAACAAAAAGTAAAAAGAAAATTCTCTGGATTTTTGGTTTCTTAGCATTTTTCTTATCTGCGATTATAGATAACTTAACAGCTACAATTGTTTTAATTTCAATTTTGCAAAAATTAGTAAGTGATAGAAGTGTACGTATTTGGTATGCTGGTTTAATTATCATCGCTGCAAATGCAGGTGGAGCCTGGTCGCCAATAGGAGATGTAACAACAACTATGTTATGGATAGGTAAAAAAGTAACTACAGGTCATTTATTTGTGTATTTATTTTTACCATCACTTATTTGTATGTTAGTACCTTATTTAATTGCTTCATTTATGCCAGCCTTTAAGGGTAATTTAGAGCAAAGTACAGAAGAAGGTACAGATAAACCTAAAAGTAAATTTAGCTCTACAATGCTTTATTTAGGGTTAGGTGGTATTGTATCTGTACCAGTGTTTAAAACGGTAACACACTTGCCTCCTTATGTTGGTATGATGCTAGCTCTTGGTATCGTTGCTATTTTTGCTGAAATATATAGTAATTCAAAATTTAGTATTTCTAGTCACGATTCTGAAGAAAGTGATGCTCATGCTCATCATAGTCCTGTTCATCATTCATTATCTAAAATTGAATTACCAAGTATTTTATTTTTCCTCGGAATTTTAATGGCTGTTGCAGCATTAGAATCTTTAGGTATACTATTTGGTTTTGCAGGAACATTACAAGATACAATGCCAATGTTAGGTACAGAGTTACATCATGGAGGCGTTTCAGATTTAGTAGTTTTATTACTAGGTGTAGGCTCTGCAGTTATTGATAATGTACCACTTGTTGCAGCAAGTTTAGGAATGTTTACCGAACCAATTGATAATGAACTTTGGCACTTTATAGCTTATTCGGCAGGAACAGGAGGTTCTATGTTGATTATTGGTTCTGCGGCTGGAGTAGTTGCTATGGGAATGGAAAAAATAGATTTTTTCTGGTACCTTAAAAAAATATCTTGGTTAGCATTAATTGGTTTCTTGGCTGGAGCAATAGTCTTTATGTTTACTAGAACAATTTTCTAGTCATATACTTTCCGAAGAAAAGAATCGTTATAAACACAGTTAAAATTAATATTCAATTTTTTTAATATGATATTACAAAGTAATATTCAAGATGGTGCAGATATCGTTACAGATGGAGAACCAGTAGAAAAAACATTATCCATTATAGAGTTAATAAGTAGTGGAGGATTTGCCGGACAAATAATCATTGCTATTTTATTTGTGATGCTCATTTTTGCGATCTATATTTATTTTGAGCGATTATTTGCTATAAAAGCAGCTTCACAAATAGATTCAAACTTTATGAATCAAATTAAAGATCATGTCAGTAATGGTAAAATAGATTCTGCTCAAATGTTATGCGCACAAGTTAATACGCCAGTTTCTAGACTTATAAATAAAGGTATTACACGTATTGGTAAACCTCTAGAAGATATTAATACTGCTATTGAAAATGCTGGCCGATTAGAAATTTATGGCTTAGAAAAAAACGTGAGTATTCTAGCTACAATTTCTGGTGTAGCTCCCATGATAGGATTTCTTGGTACTGTAGTAGGAATGATTTTAGCCATTTTTGAATTGGCAAATGCTGGAGGAACCATACAAATGGATGTTTTAGCAAGTGGCTTATATACAGCTATGACTACAACTGTTGCAGGTCTTATTGTTGGTATTGTTGGTTATATGGCTTACAATCATTTGGTGGTTAAAACAGATAAAGTTGTGTATCAAATGGAAGCTAATTCTTTAGAGTTTTTAGATCACTTAAACGAACCTATTTAATGAAATGAGAGACTAAAAATTAGAATAGATGAATTTAAGAGGAAGAAATAAAGTAACACCAGAGTTCAATATGTCGTCAATGACAGATATTGTATTCCTGTTATTGATATTTTTTATGATAGCTTCTACTTTAGTGACCACAAATGCGATAGATATTTTATTGCCAACCGCAAGTGGTAAAACTGAAAATAAAAAGTCTGTTGCTGTTAGTATCAAAAAAGACTTAACGTTTTATATTGATGATAAGCGTGTAGGAGAGAGTGTTTTAGAAAACGAGTTGATTTCATTATTATCAACTAAAGATGAACCCATCATTGTTTTACGAGCAGAAAAGTCTGTTGATGTAGAGTATGTTGTTAAGGTGATGGATATAGCTAATAGAAATAAATTCAAAGTTATTTTAGCTGTAAAACCTGGGAGTTAGCACAATTATATTTTTTTTATCTACCAAACGGTAGGTTTAGAATGACTGTTGCGTATTATGTAGAAAAGATCTTATAGATTTAGATGAAGTATTTAGAAACCAAACACGAACAAAATTCAGCAAAGATTACGGCATTAATTGCGGTAATTCTTGTATTGCTATTGTTTGTTATGGGAAATACATATATGGATCCACCAGAAGAATATGGTGTAGCCATTAATTTTGGGAATTCTCCAGTTGGTTCTGGTCAAATTCAGCCAACAGAACCAGTGAAATCTAGAGTTAATGAAGAGGTTGTTAAAGAAGAACAACAAACAGAAAAAGTAGAAGAAGCAACGCAACCTACCCAAGCTAATAGTAATGCAGAAGAGGTCATGACTAATGAATCTGCAGAAGCTCTAGCTATCAAAAAAGCTAAAGAAGCTAAGGCTAAAGCCGATGCTAAAGCAAAGGCAGATGCAGAGCTCAAAGAAAAACTGCGTAAAGAAGCCGAAGCTAAAAAAGCCAAAGAAGAACAAGACAAAAAAGATAAACTCGATGCGCTTATTGGTGGTGTAAAAAATGCTGAAGGACCTGACAAAGGAGGAGAAGGTCCAGGTGATGGGCCAGGTGATAAAGGCGATTTGGATGGAAATCCCTATGCACCTTATGATGGTATTCCAGGCTCTGGAAATGGAGGTGTTGGTTATGGATTAAACGGTAGAGGTGTGCCTAATTATACTCCACAAGAAGGCTGTGAAAATGAATATGGTACTATTGTAATTAGAATTGTTGTAAATAGAGACGGTAACGTTGTTGAAACTAGTTTTGATCCTAAAGGAAGTACTAATATTACGAATTGCTTAAAAACGCAAGCTGAGAAAATTGCAAAGTCTTATAAATGGCCTAAAGACTCAAAAGCACCTACAAGACAATTTGGTAAAGTTGTAGTCAATTTTTCTTCAAATTAAAATGAATTATCAAGATACAGTACACTGGATGTTTAAGCAGTTGCCTATGTATCAAAATCAAGGTAAAACTGCTTTTAAAAAAGATTTATCTAACACAATACTACTAGCAAATCATTTAAATAATCCTCAACATAAATTTAAAAGTATCCATGTTGCAGGCACCAATGGTAAAGGCTCTACGAGTCACATGTTAGCTTCAGTATTGCATGAAGCAGGTTATAAAGTTGGGTTATATACATCTCCTCATTTAAAAGATTTTAGAGAACGCATAAAGATTAATGGTAAAGACATTAGTGAACAGTTTGTTATAGACTTTATAGCGCAAAATCATTCGTTTTTTGAGCAACAACAATTATCGTTTTTTGAAATGACTGTTGGGATGGCTTTTGACTATTTCGCAAAAGAACACGTAGATATTGCTGTGATAGAAGTTGGACTGGGAGGTCGCTTAGATTCTACAAACATTATTACTCCAGAAATTTCAGTTATTACCAATATAGGATTTGATCATACGCAATTTTTAGGAACAACTTATGAGGCTATTGCTAAAGAAAAAGCAGGGATTATTAAACCAAACGTTCCTATAATCATTGGAGAAACGCAAGCAGAAACTAAACATGTGTTTTTAGATATTGCTAAAACTAACAAATCGGAAATTTATTTTGCTGATGAAGTTGATTCTCTTTATACCAGCGATTTGAAAGGAAATTACCAAAGCCATAATATGAAAACAGCTACTAAAGCTTTAAAAATATTAAATGGTGAAAATTTTAATATTTCCGAAGCACATATAAAATCAGGATTGCAAAATGTAGTCAAAAATACAGGCTTAAAAGGGCGTTGGCAAGTATTACAAGCTGAGCCTAAAATTATCTGTGATACTGCGCATAATAAAGAAGGACTCAATTATATTGTGACGCAACTCGCTCAAGAAAACTACCAAAACCTTCACATCGTTTTTGGAGTTGTTAATGATAAAGATGTGGATTCTATTTTACCAATATTACCAAAAAAGGCGACGTATTATTTTTGTAAACCTAATGTGCCTAGAGGCTTAGATGCCGAAATATTAAAACTCAAATTTTCGTCTGTTGGATTTGATGGTGACGCATACCAATCTGTAAATACAGCTTTAGAACATGCCAAAAACTCAGCAAGTATAGACGATTTAATCTACGTTGGAGGAAGCACATTTGTAGTTGCCGAAGTCGTATAAACTTCAAAAAATTGTATCTTTAAGTTTCAGTTTTAAAATGTTACAATGACAGAGATTATCAATCAAGTTTTTGCACTAGATTCAAAATTAAAGAAAGACAATTACGATAGTGGAACTCGGTATTTAGATCGAATTTATCACGAGTTTGAAGCCTTGGGTTTTCAAATTGTGATTCCGCTAGGTCAAACCTATAGAAATGAAATGACCGATGTTGAAGCTAATGTTGTTGGAGATTTAAATAGAAAATCTAAAATAACAAAGGTTTTAAAACCTGTTATTTATCACATAGAAAATAATGAAACGAAACTCCTTCAGAAAGGAATTGTAATAGTAGAATAGCCTCAAATGAAAACTATAAATTTTGCCATAGATTTAGGAACGACCAATAGTCTGATTGCTAAATATGACGACGGAAATATTAAAATTTACAACAACCCATTAGGTTTAAAACAAACCTTACCATCTTGTATCGCCTTTCGAGGTAATAGAACTGTAATTGGTGATAAAGCCCTAGATTATCTTGAAAAAGATGCCGAAAATATATGCATGCTTTTTAAACGTAAAATGGGAACGCAAGACACTTATTTTGTCCCATCTATTGACAAAGAAATGTCTCCCATAGAGTTGTCTTCAATGATACTTAAAGAATTAAAAAACTTTGTGAATGATGAAGAGGTTTTAGACGCTGTAGTCATTACAATTCCTGCGTCATTTGATACAATACAATCTAATGCTACTAAAAAAGCGGGTTACTTAGCAGGATTTAAAGAAGTTGTCTTATTGCAAGAACCTATAGCAGCTTGCTTAGCGTTTGCAAACACATCTAATATAGAGGTTAAAGACAAACAAAACTGGATTGTTTACGATTTTGGAGGCGGTACATTTGATGTGGCTCTAGTAGAAGTAAATGATAGAGAATTAAAAGTGACCGATAACTTAGGCGATAATTACTTAGGAGGTGCCGATTTTGATAACCTTATCGTCGAGCATTTAGTGGTTCCGTTTATAGAGCAAAAATTATCGTTAAGCAATCTTTGGAAAGATTTAAAGTCTAAAACAACATCTTTTAAAGGGCTATATTTTGAATTGCTTAAAATTTCCGAAGAAGCGAAAAAAGAACTCTCCATTTATGAAGAGACCGAAATTGAAATTGATATCGATATTAATGGTGAAAATTTCTACGAACAATTAATTATAAAACGAGAACAATTTGAAGATTTAATTGCTTCAAAAGTAGAGCAAACCATTGTTTTTATTCAGGATGTTATCAAAAACAATCAATTACTAAATTCTCAAATAGATCGTGTAATTTTAATTGGAGGTACTACCTATGTGCCGTTAATTAAAAAACGCATAGCTGAAGCCATAGAAGTAGAGGTAGACTCTAGTATTGATCCAACATCGGCAGTGGTTCATGGTGCAGCATATTTTGCAGGTTCTAAGCCAGCAACTGTTTTTGAAAAGAGCAATATAGAAGCTGAAAAGACAACATTTGAGTCTATAGATTTTAAATTATTTTACGAGCAAAACACTCGAGATCTAGAAGAGTTGATTACGTGTAAAATAAATTCTGGTGATGTAAAAAGTTACCGCATAATGCGAAAAGATGGTGGTTATGATTCTGGTGTAAAAACGCTTGACGATCATACGTTTTCTGAGTTTGTACCACTGCTAGAAGGTCGTTTAAACCCTTTTAAAATTCAATTATTAAATGAGGCTTTAGATGTTTTACAAGTTATAAATACTGTAGCAATTAATCAAGGTAGTTACAATGTGCAAGGGCAACCGCTACCTAATGATATTTGTATGGAAGTTGACGATTTAGACGCCTCAACAACACGGTTAGATTTGGTGTTCGCAAAAGGAAGTATTTTACCACTTAAAAAGAAAATTTATAAAACGGCCTCAAAAACCATATTGAGGCACTCTAACTCAAACATTATAATTAATATTATTGAAGGTAAATCTAAAGGTTTGCCTAGTTCTGGTTTGAGTATAGGTTATATTGAAATCTTCGGAAAAGATCTAGAAGAAGACCTAATTAAAGGAACAGATATTGAGATCGAGGTAGAGGTAACAGAGTCTCGAGATTTAAAAATTAACGTCTTTTTACAATCTTGTGATCAAGAATTTAAAAATGTCTTTAGTGAATCTGAGAGAGCCATAAGTATCAACAAGATTAATATGGAAATTAATACAGTTCTTGGAGATGTAGAGGAGTTGATACGTACAAATAACTCTGAAGAAAACTTTGAATATTCACAGCAATTAGAAACCATAAGAGTAGGTTTAATAGAAACTCAAATTGCTGCGTCTCTCATTAATGATGATGATATATCTGATGCAAAATTTCAGTTAGATGATAGAAAACGTAAACTCATTCAACACTTTGATGATTTAACACGTAATAAATTAATTGCTCAAGAAATTGAGGAGTATAACGAGTCTAAAGAAGCTTTAGAATATCACTTAAATAAAGAAGAAAATGAACGTTTTCAAGAAAAATATGCGCGTATTATAAAAAACGAGCGCGAAGTTATTAACTCTGGAAATAAGTATTTAATTAGATCAAAAATCAAAGAGTTAGATGAGTTGTACGATTCTGTAATTCAATCTAGTGATGAGAATTTTATTACTTACTTTTTAAATTTAAAGTTTGTCTCATCTTTTGATAACCAACGTAAAGCCGATAAATTAATAAAACAAGGTGACGAGGCATTAGATAAGCAAGATTATAAATCGTTACGTCATATCGTCTACGGTTTATCAGCGTTATTGCCAGATTATGAAAAAGAAAAACAAAAGAAATTTAAAGATGATAGTAGAACAGGTTTAGGCTAGTTTTTATACTTTTTGTTGTACCAATCGGTGTAAATTTTGTTAATACTTAACTGTTTTAACGTTACCTTATTGGTCTTTATAGTTTCGCCTCTTACGGTATCAATCAATATTTTATTTGAAGAGCTGCTTTTAACCTTAGAGATGATATCTTCAAAAGGATAAATTATAATTTCTTTAGCTTCGGAAATATTATAATCTGTAATTTTGTATAAATTAGACAAATCGGTATCTCGCTTAAAATGTGAGAATCTTGAGGATACAAAATCGGTTCCGGTATAAAATAATAACGAATCATTTTGATTGGCTTCTATTGAAACGCGCTCACCTTTTGGAATGTAAATAGATTGGTCAATACCATGTGTTAATCTAAATACGATAAGATCTTTTTTACTTCTATTGTTTATTTTAAGGAATGCATTATGTGTTAAATCTTCAGAGTATGGTAATTGGTTAAAAGTGGTTTGGTAAGGGTTAGAAAACGGGTTGAGCGTCATGCCTAAAATTTCATCACTAGTTTTTCGCTCTACTTTTCGTTTTAAAGTGTAAATAAACTTGGTGTGATCTGCGAGTTTGTATCGATCACTCGTTGTGGTATTAGCATGATCATCTTCTATCACTGTTTCTTCAATGCCTAGTGCTTCTATTAACTCTTCGTTAATTGTAAATGTATCATCGGTAGAGCCAGAACGTTGAATACTATCAACAAGTTTTTGTAGTTCATCACTAAAAACAGGGCTAGAGCTATAATCACCACTTCTTATATAATCATAATCATTACTGCTGTTAGAACTTTTTCCTACCCAGAAAATCACTCTAATAACAATCATAACAATGACAAAAATACTCCAACCACCAAAACCAGACCCTGTTTTTTTATTAGACTTAGAAGGGTATGAATACTGTCTGGCAATGTCAGCATTAGATACTAATGTTTCTTTTAAAAACACATTAGAAGTATCTAATATTGCAAATGCTACCATGGCTTTAGATGCAAATCTAAACTCTTGATTGCTGGTGTTTCTTCGGTTAGAATTATAAATGTCGATAACCTCAGAATTGAGTTCTTGCATATCCTCATTAAAACAATCTGGATATTCATTTAAACAGTTAATAAACACTTTATTCGTAATAAATGCAATTGGGAATTCTTTCTCTTTAAGTCTCCCTTCTCTTAAATATACACTAGCATAATTTAAACGTGCTTTAAAAAAGTTGATGATGAGTTGATTGTTTTCTTCGGAAAAGAGATTATTATGAGATAGAACTTTTAATAATAATACATATTTACCTTTGGTTAAAGTTTCAGATAAAAAGAGTTTCAGGTTTTCCTTGAAAAAAGGCGAAAGAAAGTATTTTAAATCATCAAGATTTACAATTAATGATTCATCTACAGAGATCTGATTTTGTTTGATGTTTTGATGATTCCCAGAAATTAATTGTTTAAGCCAATCGTGTTTCTCGATAAATACATGATGTTGTAGTACTGTTTCATCTTTTAATTTATCAATAAGATTAGAAATATCTCCAAGATTATTAGCGTCACCCATCATCGCTTTAGCTTTGAGTTGCTTTTGGAGTTTAATTATGCCATTTGAATCAATTTGAGATAATTCGTTAATATCTAGGCCTAACTGATCGATAAAAGAGATGTATTTCAAAGTATTACGGTATAAGTTATAAAAATATCAAAATAAGTTTGAACTCAACAAATAACCATGTTTTTTCGCTAAAACGCGACTTTGAAAAAAAAAAATATTTTTTTTTAAAAAACCTTTTGGTAATTGAAAATCTAGACTATCTTTGCAGTCCAATAAATAGGGCAATTAGCTCAGTTGGTTCAGAGCACCTCGTTTACACCGAGGGGGTCGGGGGTTCGAATCCCTCATTGCCCACTAAAGTCCACAGAAATGTGGACTTTTTTTTGTTTATAAATGAGGGTCATTAACTCAGTTGGTTCAGAGTGTCACGTCGACAACGTGGAAGTCACTGGTTCGAATCCAGTATGACCCACAAAAACTAGCCCCTTGATTTACCATATGGCAAATCAAGGGGCTAGTTTT
>NZ_JXJO01000028.1 GCF_000826655.1 Psychroserpens damuponensis | reverse complement strand
CAACGGCTAATGCTGGAACGGATGGTGCTATAGATTTATGTTTAGATAATGACCCTATAGATTTATTTACTATTCTTGGTGGTGCTCCTGAAACTGGTGGAACGTGGTCGCCTGCGCTTGCAAGTGGTTCTGGAATTTTTGATCCTGCTCTAGATACTGCTGGTGTGTACACTTATACAATTGCTTCAAATCCGCCTTGTGAAGATTCAACGGCAACGGTTACGGTAACTACAAATATTCCTCCTAATCCTGGAACCGATGCTACTGTCGATTTATGTACAAATAACGACCCAATAGATTTATTTACT
>NZ_JXJO01000027.1 GCF_000826655.1 Psychroserpens damuponensis | reverse complement strand
CAATCGGCAACAGTAACTATTACTTTTATTCCAACGGCTAATGCTGGAGCGGATGGTGCTATTGATTTATGCTTAGATAATGACCCAATAGATTTATTTACTATTCTTGGTGGTGCTCCTGAAACTGGTGGAACGTGGTCGCCTGCGCTTGCAAGTGGTTCTGGAATTTTTGATCCTACTATAGATACTGCTGGTGTGTACACTTATACGATTGCTTCAAATCCGCCTTGTGAAGATTCAACGGCAGCGGTTACGGTAACCACTGCTATTCCTCCAAATCCTGGAACCGATGCTACTCTCGATTTATGTACTAATAATGACCCAATTGATTTATTTACTGTGCTTGGTGGTGCTCCTGAAACTGGTGGAACATGGTCGCCTGCGCTTACTAGTGGCTCTGGAATTTTTG
>NZ_JXJO01000026.1 GCF_000826655.1 Psychroserpens damuponensis | reverse complement strand
ATATTTAAAATTGAAATTGCAGGATTTGGATATAATTTAATTTGATTATCAATACCTGTAACATTGCTTACTCCTAAAGTTGGGTTGTACTCATAAGCTCCCATATCTATGTCTGTATTATACACTCTTGCATGACCCAATACATCTGTTGTGATATGACTTGGCATGTAACTCACATTCCCTGCATCTACTGCTGGAGAGATGGATTGCAACGTAAAATCATTAGCCGTTGAATTAGTAAATAGCGGGTCACTTGGGTTCCCACTCAATTGAGCACCTTGTACAATATTATTATTTGAAGTTGGTGCGTTTCCTGATTGCTCTATGGGTTGAAATCCGTCATTATCATAAATAATACTATTTTGAATTTTACAATATGATACATTATTTAAAGACATAGCCTTATTAATACCAGAACTATTTTTAGTAATTGTTGTATTAATAATATTAACTCTACATACAGATCCATTGCCACCTGAGGCAGACAACCTAACTACCGATGCAGCATTTACACTTTCATTATTATAGATTGCACAGTTAATTAAACTACCATATCTAGAATTACTATACGTTCCTGATGCACCATAATCTAAGTTTTGATTTCCTACTGAATAGTTATCTCTTATAATACAGTTTTCAAAGTCCACATCTGAAAACGTACCACTTGCTCCACATGGACTAAATGTAGAAAACACAGCTATTTTAGAGGAGGTATTTTTTTCTATGATACAATTATTAAATAATGCGCTCACTGAACGGTTGGCATTATCTGGATTTGCATACACAGCTCCTCCTCTATCATGCGCATACTGTTGTGTGGCTGGTGTTGAACAACTATTACTTAATGCTCCATTAGCATTGGCTCCACTTATAGTAAAACCATCTATAATGGTTCCTGAATTAAAATTTCCTTTTAAAGTTACCACATGATAAGCATTGTCTTGCCTTGTTGCTTCAACGTTTGTAAGTATTGCACTATCGTCGCCATTTAAATCTCCAGATAAAACTGTAACATTTGTTTTTGGGTCTCTTTGTGTAATATCGGTTTCTGTACCATTAAAACCACCATATAGTTTTACAAGTTCAGTAATTAAAAAAGTATCTGCTCTACTAGATCCAGTGGTATAAATCCCTTGAGCCACCCAAATTTCAGATAAACCAGGTGTTGTGATATCAATTGCAGTTTGAATATCTGTTAAGGCATTAGCCCAAGAACTACCATCGTTTGTTCCCGTTGCATTTGCGTCTACATATATTGTTGCTAATGGTAAGTTAATGTCATAGCTCTTTACTGAAACTTTATTTGCATCCATATAAGCAATGAATAATGTGGTTCCATCTTGGCTTAATTCTATTTTAGCAGAGGAGTTTGTTTGCATTGTTAATCCAGGGCTAATATCTGACCAAGTATTTGTATAAAAGTTGTTTTCTACAACACGTAATGCATAATTTGATTGTATATAAAATGCATAATGATTATAACTAAACGGATTATAAATTAATTGATGAACACGTTCTTTGGTGTTTTGATTATTTGGTGGTGTAGACATCCCATTTTCACCAGTTAATAATGGATTACCACCATTATGTGCGTTATAAATAATTTTGTTATCATCACTAGCCATAACACCATCATTAAAAACAGTTGCAGCACCAGCTGTATTATAAGTACTGGTCCATGCATTAGAAATATATTCATAGATATATCTTTTCTCGCTAGAACTTACAACACCTGTTTCTCCTGCCGCAATTTTATTTGCAGTTACTAAATCAAAACTTCTACTCGTTACAACAATTGAGAAATCATTAGCCCAACTCGTTTCACCATTATTTTTTCTCTTTACACGAAGCGTTTCTCTGTATTGCAATGAATGTGTAAAGGTTGCAGCAATGGTTGCATCACCATTGGCATCAAATTTTAATTGCACTTTACTTAAAGGTTCATAACCAAATACATCGGCTGTATCAAGCACCCAGTTTGTACCATCGTATTTTTTCACCACTTGTCTATTGGTACTTGTATCTTTATAAGATACCCAAGGATAACCAGTTATTGGATTAATAGCAATGGCTAATTTCACAGGAACAATAGCTGGAGACACATTAGTTCCAACTTCTACCCAGTTGGTACCATCAAACATTTCTACATGTACCTTACCATCTACGGTTGTGTCAGAATAGGCAACATAAGGCACATTTGAAGAGCTTAATGCTAATGCGACATCTGCACCATCATTAGTAAATTGAGCTGCACCAACTTGATTCCATGTTTGCCCAAAAGTGTAACTACCTATAAATAGTAGGATTAAAAGTAATCTTGTTTTACTCACAAGACATTTATTAAATATGTGTCTGTGAAAAAATGTAATTTTTTGCATAATAAATTTGGTTTTTTGGTTATTAAAAAACCAAATTTGCCACTAATCAAGACTTAAATTAGTGGCAAACTGCTGAAATACGGTTTTGAGCTTTTAAAGTAACATTAGATATTTTGTACGATGGTTAAAAACTCTTCTTTTTTATCATTAGAGATAGACACTGTGTTATCGTTTTCCATAATAATATAGCCACCATCTTTTTTAATATACTCTTTAATATATTTAAGATTTATAAGATGTGAGCGATGCGGACGATAAAAAGATGTGATTTTTTGGAGACTTTCTACAAAGAATTTTAACGGCTTACTTACTAAAATTGTACCATCATTAATAGTAGACACATTAGTATACATACCATCTGCTTCTAAAGCAATAATATCTTCAAAACTAACAAACTTAATCCCATCTCCATTTGGTAAGCCAATTTTTTTAAAATTAGAATCTTGCAAACTCATTTTAAGTTCTGTAAGACGCTTGTTGATTTGAGAGTTTCCTATAAAAGCAAGCGCTTTATCAACAGCTTCTTTTACCTGACTTGGCCTCACAGGCTTCAACAAATAATCTATAGCAGAAAGTTGAAAAGCTTGTATAGCATACTCACTATAAGCTGTAGTAAAAATAATCTCGAAATTATGAACTTCCTTTTCTATAAAATTTAAAATCTCTAATCCAGAATGCTCTGGCATTTCAATATCTAAAAACACAATACTTGGCTGCTCTTGTTTTATTAATTCCACACCAGAAAGTAAATTATCTGCTTCATAAATCTCACAAATTTTCGGACAATTTTCTTCTATCAAAATTCGTAAAACCTGTCTTGCTTTTTTTTCGTCGTCTATAATTAATGCTTTCATTTTACTTTTTTAAAATTGGAATTTTCAAAATCACTTTCGTACCATTTGATCCTTCATTGTCTCGTAAATCAATAATTTGTACACCTATTTTTTGATCATTACCAAAGTTCAATAAATCTAAGCGTTCTGTAGTTGCCTTCAATGCAAACGATTTGTGTTGCAAAGCTCTTTTCTTATTAATTTCTTTAGATCGTTCTCTACCTACACCATTATCTTCAATTGTGCATTCTATTATTTTATCCGAAATTTTAAACATTGAAACCTTTAGCCTTCTGTTGTCTTTTTTGTGTAACAACCCATGTTTTAAAGCATTTTCTACATAAGGTTGAACTAACATAGTTGGTATCTTAATAAATTCAGAATTAGCTTTAGAATCAATAGTAAATGTATAATCTAGCTTATCTTCAAATCGCAATTTTTCTAACTCTAAATACAGTTTAAGATTGTATACCTCTTCTGGCACAGAAATAAAACCTGTATCACTAAAATGAAGGTAATTTCGAATTAAATCGGCAAACTTGCCTAAATAATCGCTTGCTAGATTTTTTTGATTTAATACAATATAATCCTGAATTGAGTTTAAAGCATTAAATATAAAATGCGGATTCATTTGTGCCTTTAAAGCTTTTAACTCAGAATCTTTATATTGTTTCTCTATAGCTAATCGCTTTTGAGTTTCTTTAAGTTCTATAGCAATTAACTCTGCTTTCTTTTTTGCTTTTATCCTACTAAAATAAAAGAGTGCAGATAATAACATAAGTCCTGCAATAACTAAAGCTCCTAAAAATAAATTTCTGTTTTTTTGACTTTCTAACTTTGTAATCGCAATTTCTTGTACGGCAAGTTCATTTTCTTTTTTAACTTTTTCAGTTTCATATTTAGTTTGCATTTCTTCCATTATAGACACCTTTTCTTTAGAGAAGATGCTGTCTTTAATTTGATAATGCTGTTCTAAATATGTATTAGCCTTAAAGTGGTCCTTTTTTCGTTTATAATAATCACTTTGCTCAAGATATGCTCTACTTAAGCCTTTAAAATTATGCTGTAGTTTGTAAATCTCTATGGTCTCATTATTGGCTATTATAGCCTCTTCAATTCTACCTGTATTAGCATATGCTACAGCTAATTCGATATTAGTATGTGCAATATTAGCTTCTTGATTATTTTCTTTAAAATAAACCAAAGACTGATTCAAATATTTAATTGCCGATTTATATTTCTTTCTTTTATTGTCTACAATTCCTAAAGACGAATTTGCGATTGCAATCCCTGTTTCAAAATTGACAGTTTCAGCAATGTTTTTTGCTGCTTTATAGTGACTTTCGGCTGCATCATAATTTTCAGATTCTTCATAAGCAGTTGCGAGATAAAAATGCACCTGAGCTTCTATATTTTTATTAGGGTTTTGTTTTAATAATTCTAAATTTTCTAGCTGAATATCAATAGCCAAATCTGATTTTTCCAAATGATTGTATATTCTAGCTATACTACTATTTGTATAAATCAATCCAGCAATATCCTTTAAGCTATCTTGCATTTTTTTTGACCGCAAAGCGAGGTCTAGTGCTTTATCATAGTTTCCAGATTGTATATGAAGCGATGTGAGGTTTGTATAAGAGTCTGACAATCCTTGTTTATAACCAATTTCTTCGCTAATAGAAATAGCTTCATTAAGAACATTTACGTTTTTTGAAATATCTCTTGTGGTATAATACTTTGTTAGGGTATTTAAAAGATTAACTCTTGTGGTATCTCTTACTTTATAGACTTCAACTAACTTTTTTATGCTATCAAATTCTTGCTCTTGTGCTTGACCAATATGCAATAGCAAGAACAGAATAAAAAACAGTTGAAATCTCATAGACAAAGGCATAGTTAGAGCTAAAATGAGTAAATTGATTCTATAAAATTATAATCAACTTCTCAAATTGACTTTTGAGCTTCTAAGATAGAAAATTCCTACTATTCAGGAAATTGATTAAAACTCTTTGAATCAAATTCTCCATTATTATTTTCAAAAACAATAAACACTTTTAATTCAGGATGTTTTTCGAGAAACCTTGTGAGCCTATCAATTCCCATGGCTTGAAACGCTGTAGCATAGCCATCTGCAGTCATACAATTATTAGCAATAACAGATACGCTCAGAATATTAGTTTTTGATGGATAGCCTGTTTTTGTGTTTATAATATGAGCATATCTATTTCCTTGATCATCAACCTTAAACTTTCTATAGGTTCCTGAGGTTGCCATAGCTTCATCTTTTAAACTTATTGCTTTATAAACAGATTGCTCTCCATCAAAACGAGGCTCATCTAGTCCAACTCGCCAAGGCGACTCTTTTTCAATATTTTTACCACGAGCTCTAATCTCACCTCCTATTTCAACTAGATAATTATCCACGTTCTTAGCGTCTAGAAAATCAGCGATAACATCAACTCCATAGCCTTTCGCTATGGCATTAAATTCTAAATAAGTCTCTTTTGGTTTATTAATTTTGAATCCATTTCTAAAAGGAGCGATTTGTACTTTCTGAAATCCGACATCTAACATTAAGTTGTTTATTGTAACACTATCTGTTAAAAACTTATTTTTATCGGCTCCAAAACTCCAAGCATTAACAACATTTCCAATGGTAGGATCGAAAGCACCTTGCGTGGCAGCAAATATTATTCTTGAGGTTCTAAATACCGAATTAAAATGATGATCTAAAATAACATCTTCATTTCTATTTAATTTTGAAATATCTGAATTAGGAATATAGGTTGACAACGCTTTATTAACGACTGTAAATAGACTATCAAATTGTTTGGTATAGTCCATTTCAGAAGCATAAATAATAGAATATGTTGTCCCAAAAACAGGTCCAGACAATTGGGTGTTTTTAACGTCTTGAGTGTTTGGTTTTGTTTGATTTTTACATGATGTAAAACACAAAACAATTAAGAAAAAATAAAAAAATCTATACATATGTCGTTTCTAAATTAGAGGTTATGGCAAAAATAATCTAATCTAATCACTTATTATTAACTAACGATTGTTAATAACATGCTCATAACCGCTCGTTCTTAGCGTTTTTAAGCAAAAAAAATCATTAATTTTATTTTTTGATAACAAACTATTAATCTTGAGTTACACCCTTAACAGAATGCCTAGAGTTTTCTATATATTTTTGACATTATTTTCGTTATGTTTTTTCTACGGAAATGCTCAAAAAACCACTGAGAATCATACTGTTAAGAAAGGAGAAACGGTTTATCAGCTCTCGCGAATATACAACGTATCTGTTAATGATATTTTTGAATTAAACCCTAATGCCTCTAATTTAATTTATGTAGGAGAGGTTTTAAAAATTCCTGTTTCCGAAGATAAAACAGTAACCAGTCAAAATAATACGCAACAAAATTTTACGCCAACTGATGGTTCGTTTGTTTATAAAGTTAAAAAAGGAGACACTAAATTTGGGCTGTCAAAAAAATTCGGGATTACCATTAGGTCACTAGAAGAACAAAATCCGCACACTAAGCCCATACTACAAGCTGGTCATGTTCTTAACATAAATAATTCTAATTACGTCGTCCAATCACAATCTCAGAGCACGACTAAAACTCAAAACACGTCATCATCAAATACATTCCATGAGGTGGTTAAAGGAGATACTTTTTATGGTATTTCGAGACAATACGCAGTTGATTTAAACTTACTTATGTCTATTAACACTTCAGTAATCCCAGAACAAATGGTTATTGGATCACAAATAAAAATACCGAATAATGATGATCAAAATACAGTTTCGATAATATCAAATACTGCTGAATATTTAGTAAAAAAAGGAGACACTAAATATGAGCTTTCAAAACGGTTTGATATTACAATTGCAGAATTGGAACGTTTAAACCCGCAAATTATAGACATGCTACGTTACGGAACTGTGATAAAAACTTCTTCGGAAAACACAAATACCATAACACAAACGGAAACTAATAAACCTTCAGAAGAAGAAGAAGAAGAAGAAGAAGAAGAAGAAGAAACAACTATTCAGGATTCAACACAAACTGAAACGGTTATTATAAAAGAAGATGTAGAGTCTAACACAAATGACCCAGAGAACACTGTTTTTAATGACTCAACTCAACTGGCAGAAAACGTTCAAAAAACAGATTCTATTACCAAAGTACCACCAATTATAGACACTAATGTTAATGAGCAATTAGCTTTTAAACCTTATATCATAGAGCCTAAAGAAACACTCTACGGTCTCTCTAAAAAAGCGGGAATGACTATACCTGAGTTTCTTAAATTAAACCCTGAGTTATCAAAATCTGTAACTATTGGGATGGTCATAAAAATGCCAATAACAAGTTTAGATACTGTTCCATCAAATGAAACATCTAATATTGACAACGCACTAACTAGTAATGCTTATACAGATTTAAGTTTAAATATAACTTCTAAAATCAACAAAAAAGTTCTAATGCTAATGCCTTTTAGTGATGTAGAATATAAATATTACACTAAAAATAGTAGTAATTATAACGCGATCACAAACACAAATTTAAGAGACAACATTCAGTTTTATAATGGTGCAAAAACCGCTATAGATAGTTTAGAACAATTGGGTATTACTACCGAAGTTAGCGTAATCAAAATTTCGAATACGCTAGAAGATATTGATGTAAATTCTTTTGATGCGATAATCACTTCTAATCTCAGTAAAGAGACTCAAACAGCTTTATCATCAACATTGAATAAGGAAATTCCTATTATACTTGCAAATTCAAAATCGGATGCTTATCAAATTGAAACTGTGTATCAAGCCATACCTAGTGTTAAAACTCAAATATTAAAAACACTTCAGTATATAAATCAGCAAAATGGTAACATCGTTGCTATTAGCGATAGTAATCGTACTATGAGTAGAGCTTTAATCAAAGAATTCTCACCCAATACTAAAGTATTTATTACCAATCCTGACAATGAATACTCAGAGCGTGATATTATCTCTAGCCTAGATAAAAACAAAACCAATTTCATTATTATTGATAGCGAAAAAAACGGTGTTTTCTTAAGTTCTACGACAATGCTATTAGCGCAATCATCAAATTATAAAATTCAAATTGCTGTGTTGGAATCATCTTTACTTCCAAACCAACAAAATATTTCATCAAAAAGATTTAGCATTTTAAAATTAATTTATCCAGATTTAATTCAACTATCTAACAGTCCAAATACACTAAAATATTTCATCAATTACAAACTTAATCATGATATAGAACCATCTAACCAAGTTCTCCAAGGGTTTGATATTGCGTATGATGTGGTATTAAGATTATCTCAAGACGTAAGTTTTGAAAAGACCACAAATCTTTATAAAACGGAATATTTAACGCTTAAATTTGATTACAAAAAAAATGATTCTGGATTTTTTGATAATCATGAGATCATCATAAGAGAATTTAAAAATTGAGATATTGGTTATTAATCAGTAGATTTAACCTTTTATAACAAGTTTTTCATGATAAAACAACCTATCACTATTAGCCTTAAACCGCTTATAATTTTATTTCTTTTTATCTTAGGTACATTACACATCAATGCACAGTGCCCTTCTATTTCAAATGCATCACAGAGTTTTTGTGATATAGATGATCCAATTGTATCAGACTTAGTAGCTATAGATAATGGGAATGGTATACTTTGGTATGACACAGAAAATTCTACAACACCAATTTCAAACACTGAAGGATTAGTATCTGGAGAAGATTATTATGCCGATGATGCTTCTGGCACATGCGGAACTAGAGAACGCGTAGATGTATTTATTTATGGCGCACCTACAGGTTTAAATTTTCAAGGTGTATGTGTTGATGACGTCAATGATGCTTTAATATCAGACCTAAATGCCGTTGGAAACAATGTACAATGGTACGATGTTCCTGCAGGTGGAACAGCTTTATCTCCTACAACAATTTTAAATGATAATACTATATACTATGCAGATCAAGAAAACCCTGACACAAACTGTAGAACATCTCGATTATCAGTATTAGTAAATGTTGGTCTGGTCCCTGTACCAACTGGAGATTCTATTCAAGAATTTTGTTCTGATGACACACCAACTGTTGCAGATTTGGTGGCTATAGGCTTTAATAATTGGTATGCTAATTCAGGTTCGGTTATCCCATTAGAAGAAACTGAACCTTTGATAGATGGTGAAAACTATTTTGCTACATCTGTAGATCCTCCTTGTGAAAGTGAAAACAGATTAGAAGTAACAGTAATAATAAGCCCACCCGCAAATGCAGGCACAAATGGCGTTTTAGACATCTGTGAAACAGATATCAATACTATCATGTCTGTAGATTTAATTGATAGTTTATCAGGAAATCCTGATACCGATGGTTCATGGAGTGGACCATTTTCTACAACTAATGGAAGTATTGGCACATTAGATATTACATCGTTAACAATTGCTGGTGGACCATACATATTTACATATCAAGTAGGTACAGCATCAATTTGTGGTAGTAATACATCAACAGTTACAATTACAATCATTCCACCCTCAAATGCTGGGACTGATAGTACTTTAGATTTATGTACAAATGATGCTCCAATTGACTTATTCACTTTACTTGGAAACTCTCCAGATACTGGTGGAACATGGTCTCCTGTGCTTGCAAGTGGAACTGGAATTTTTGATCCTGCCACAGACGCTCCCGGAACTTATACTTATACCGTCGGAAATGTGCCTTGTCAAGTTGATTCTTCAACTGTTACAGTAACCACTGCTATTCCTCCAAACCCTGGAACCGATGCTACTCTCGATTTATGTACTAATAATGACCCAATTGATTTATTTACTGTGCTTGGTGGTGCTCCTGAAACTGGTGGAACATGGTCGCCTGCGCTCGCCAGTGGCTCTGGAATTTTTG
>NZ_JXJO01000025.1 GCF_000826655.1 Psychroserpens damuponensis | reverse complement strand
TCAATCGGCAACAGTAACTGTCACTTTTATTCCAACGGCTAATGCTGGAACCGATGGTGCTATTGATTTATGCTTAGATAATGACCCTATTGATTTGTTTACTGTGCTTGGTGGTGCTCCTGAAACTGGTGGAACGTGGTCGCCTGCGCTTGCAAGTGGTTCTGGAATTTTTGATCCTGCGCTAGATACTGCTGGTGTGTACACTTATACCATTGCTTCAAATCCGCCTTGTGAAGATTCAACGGCAACGGTTACAGTAACCACTGCTATCCCTCCAAATCCTGGAACCGATGCTACTGTCGATTTATGTACTAATAATGACCCAATTGATTTATTTACTGTGCTTGGTGGTGCTCCTGAAACTGGTGGAACATGGTCGCCTGCGCTTACTAGTGGCTCTGGAATTTTTGATCCTGCGCTAGATGCAGCTGGTGTATATACTTACACACTAATTGGTACTGCGCCTTGTGACGACCAATCGGCAACAGTAACTATTACTTTTATTCCAACGGCTAATGCTGGAACGGATGGTGCTATAGATTTATGCTTAGATAATAATCCTATTGATTTGTTTACTGTGCTTGGTGGTGCTCCTGAAACTGGTGGAACGTGGTCGCCTGCGCTTGCAAGTGGTTCTGGAATTTTTGATCCTACTATAGATACTGCTGGTGTGTACACTTATACGATTGCTGCAAATCCGCCTTGTGAAGATTCAACGGCAACGGTTACGGTAACTACAAATATTCCTCCTAATCCTGGAACGGATGCTACTGTCGATTTATGTACAAATAACGACCCTATAGATTTATTTACT
>NZ_JXJO01000024.1 GCF_000826655.1 Psychroserpens damuponensis | reverse complement strand
TTTTTGTATTGGGAAGTAATACTATGTACATGCTTAATTATAAAAGCTATCATGTATATTTACAAAAAATAATACGCACACATTTTAATTTTTAATAAATTATTTTTTTGTCGTCATTACTAAAGTTATCCTCCAAATAACTTTTTCTCATCTCAAATTTTATAAATAGTAAATGGATTTTACAAACCCTTTAGTATACGGTATTCCTTGTTTTTTAGGATTTATTGCATTAGAATTAACTTATAGTAAGGTGTATGATGATAAGCATCTTTATAAATGGAAAGATTTAATATCTAGCGTATCTCTTGGTGTTGGTTCTGTTATTCTTGGAGCGCTTATAAAAACCGTCTCAGTCATTTTTATACTCAATTTTGCTTATGATATATTTAACCCAATGGTTAATGGTGTTCGTACAAACATTATGGGTTGGGAATCTTTTGGTTATGCATGGTATATTTGGGTGATTTGCATGCTTTTAGATGATTTTACATATTATTGGTTTCATCGCCAAAACCATATGGTAAGATTTCTTTGGGCAGCGCACATTGTGCATCACTCTTCAGATAATTTTAATTTAGGAACTGCTGTAAGAAACGGTTGGTTCACAATTTTTTATAAACCCTTTTTCTATGTTTGGATTGTCATTATTGGTTTTCCTCCAGAAATGTTAGTTGTTTGTTTAGGTATTGAAGCATTATGGCAATTTCAACTTCATACACAGTATATTAAAAAAATGGGCTTTATTGAAAAAATCCTAAATACACATACCATGCATCAAGTTCACCACGCCAGAAATATTGAATACATGGATAAAAATCATGGTGGTTTTCTCAATATTTTTGATAGAATTTTTGGCACTTGGAAAGAACTCGATGAATCTATAGAAATAGAATATGGCGTGTCTACACCTCCAAACTCTTATAATATTTTTATCATACTAACCCATGAATATAAAAATATTTGGGAGGATATGAAAAAATCTAGAAATTGGTCTCACAAATTCATGTATGTTTTTGGTCCTCCTGGTTGGAGCCATGATGGTAGTACTTTAACAATAAAGCAAATAAGGCGAGAACAGCAGGCTAAAAGCTCGAAATGACACAACCTCACGCACTATTATAACAATACTTTAGGGATTAATTTTCGACTATTATAGTAAGTAATATTAAATTTGAATACACAAATTAGATGTCAAACTATGAAGATTCAAATTACAATGCTTTCCATATTCATGATGACTTTCATGAGTTGCAATACTGATAAAAAAAAGAATTCAGATCAAACTAATGATGAGACTGAAACCAAGTATAAAGCATCTCATATTTCCGAAGAGATATTAATAGAAAATACCAAATGGGTAATTACAGCTCTAAAAGGCGTAGAGATTACAAATCCTGAAATTAACGATAAAGCTATTCATTTTATATTGCAGCCTGATGGTAATCGTGTCAACGGTTTTTCTGGATGTAATACTTTTATGGGAAATTACACTATAACAGAGGGTAATCGTATTTCATTCTCAAAAATGGCATCAACTAGAATGATGTGTCCAGATGCTAGTATTAATGAAACAGCGGTTTTGCAAGTTTTTGAACTTGCAGATAATTATTCAATTAAAGGAGGCGTGCTATCTCTAAATAAGGGTAAACGAGCACCATTAGCCGTTTTTAAAGCTGTTTATTCGCAATAAATAATAAAATTTAGTTATAAAAATATAAACCAACCATAATGATAAAAAAAGTATTTCTTACTCCATTTCAAAAATTTGTAAAAATTGAAAGTTTTAGTGGTATTCTACTCATGCTAACGACGATTATTGCATTAGTTTGGGCGAATTCGCCTTATGGAGATATTTATAGAGAAATCTGGCAATATGATATTGGGATTGTAACCAAAACTTTTGAGTTTAAAAAGCCTTTAATTCTTTGGATTAATGATGGTTTAATGGCTATATTTTTCTTTTTAATTGGTTTAGAAATTAAAAGAGAATTATTAATTGGTGAGCTCAATTCTGCCCGAAAAATTGCATTTCCTTTAGTTGGAGCTTTAGGAGGAATGTTAGTACCTGTAATTTTCTTTTTAGTACTTAATCAAAATCCTGAAACTACCAAAGGTTGGGGAATCCCAATGGCTACAGATATAGCGTTTTCTTTAGCGATATTAAATCTGTTAGGCAAACGAGTGCCACTAAGTCTCAAAGTATTTTTAACAGCTTTTGCCATTGTAGATGATATTGGTGCAGTTTTGGTTATTGCTATGTTTTACAGTGGTACCATTAATATGACCTTATTAGTTATGGCTTTGATACTATTAGCAGTTTTATATTTTATGTCATTTAAAGGATTTTACTCGAGATTTGTATTATTTTTCTTCGGAATTGTCATTTGGTTTTTATTTTTAAAATCAGGGATCCATCCAACTGTTGCAGGAATATTACTGGCATTTTCAGTGCCAATTAGGCAAAAAATAGACACATCTACATTTTTAGAACAATTAGAAAATGTATATGACGATATCAAAAATGCTAGTATCCTTAAAAAGCCAATTTTGTCAACAGAACAGATTCAACATATTGATAATTTAGAAGATTGGTCTTCTAAATTTCAATCACCTTTACAGCATTTAGAGCATAACTTACATGGTTGGGTAGCTTATTTTATTATTCCAATTTTTGCGCTTGCCAACGCAGGAGTTTTAATTGATAGTTCGGTTGAATTAGACACTGCATTAGTCATTAATATAGTTATTTGCTTAATTTTAGGAAAAGGCATAGGAATCACATCTTTAGTGCTGCTTACTAAAAAATTAAAATTAATCACCATACCAAATGATATTAGTTTTAAACAAATTGTAGGCGTTTCTTTTTTAGCAGGTATAGGTTTTACGATGGCTATATTTATTGCCAGTTTGGCCTTTGCTTCAACTCCAGAGTATATTGATTCAGCTAAAATAGGGATTCTTATAGGTTCATTCATTTCAGCAATAATTGGTTATATTATTTTACGAATGGGAACTAACACTAAACTACCAGTATAGAATGAGTATTACAGATAAAGCCTTACGCGAACGTATAAAAGAACTAACGTGCCTTTATGACGTATCATCCATAATTGTAAATGCAGATGCAGATTATATAGAAGATACTCTAACAGCTATAGCGTTTAGTTTAAAAAAAGCATTTCAATTTGGAGATGACACAGAGATTATTATAACCACCCAAACCTTAAATATTAAAACAAGTTCATTACAAAATGATACGGTTTTTATTACTTCAGAAATTTGCCTGTTTAATGTTCCTAATGGTAAAATTGAAGCCCATTTAAGAACTCCAAAATTTAGTGAACAAGATTTTTTAAACGAAGAGCAATTATTATTAAATAGTGTAGCGCTAAAAGTTGGAAGCTTGCTAGAGCGTATTGAAATACAAAATAGCGAAACCTCATTAAAACGTCAAATGGAACGTGCAGATCGTTTGAGTATTTTAGGAGAAATCACTGCCGGAATTGCTCATGAACTTAATACACCTTTAGCAAATATATTAGGTTTTGCAGAGTTGTTAAAAGATCAATTAGATGCAAAGAACTCTACAACAAGAGATCTCGATAAAATTATTGAAAATGCCATCTTCTCAAGAGAAGTTGTAAAAAAATTAATGTTCTTTGCTTGTGAAATGCCACAAGAAATGACGCGTGTTAATCTCGTGCCTCATATTAAAAATGCAATAGATTTATTAGATGCTACGTTTAGAAAAGAGCAGGTAAAATATGTTGTAAAAATTGAAGATGACATATTGTTGTTAAAGGCCGATCCAATACAGCTCACACAAATTATTTTTAACTTATTAATAAATGCAATCTATTTTTCTCCAGTATATGGTTTGGTTACGGTTACAGCCTATCAAACTAAAAGGGATATTGTTCTAAAAATATCTGATGAAGGTATAGGGTTTCAGATAGAAGATTTAGATAAAATATTTCAACCGTTTTTTACCACTAAACCAATTGGTGATGGAGCTGGTTTGGGATTAAGTGTGGTTCATGGTATTGTAGCGTCCCATAAAGGCAAGATTTCTGCAGAGAACAATAAAAATAAAGGTGCTATTTTTACAGTAATGCTTCCTAAAGAATAAATACAATATGCAATTACGCAAAGAAAACATACTTATAGTTGATGATGATGTAAACATATTAGAGTTGCTGCAACGTCATTTACAATCATGGAATTTTCATGTTTTTAAAGCAATTTCTGTTAAAGAAGCCGTTGTTATTTTAAAAGATACAACAATTGATTTATTAATTACCGATTTAAAAATGCCAGATATTGATGGCTCTGAACTTATTAAATTTGTGTCTGAGCACTATCCAAATTTACCTAAATTGGTCGTTACTGGTTATCCTTCGGTTCAAGACTCATTGGCAGCTATTAAATCTGGAGCTGTTGATTATTTAACTAAGCCTTTCACTAAAGATGAACTAAAAACTGCGCTAGATGCTTCTATAATGACTTCTCAAGATCAGAGGTCTATTACACCTAAAATTTCCGAAGAAAAAAATAAAGCTTACGGAGAAATTATTGGTCATTCTGAAAAAATAAACAAGGTAATTCAGGTAATTGAACGCGTAAAAAATAATAAAGCCACTATTTATATTAAAGGAGAAAGCGGTACCGGTAAAGAACTTGTGGCTAGAGCAATTCATTACCAAGGTAAATTTTCTAGAGCACCTTTTATTGCTGTAAACTGTGGCGCAATTCCTGAAAATTTATTAGAAGCAGAATTGTTTGGTTATATAAAAGGAGCATTTACAGGAGCCGAAACCAATAGAGAAGGCTTATTTCAAGCTGCACATGGTGGAACTATTTTTTTAGATGAAATTGGAAACGCATCGCTTACTGTGCAATCGCGCTTGTTACGTGTATTACAAGAAAAAGAAGTGGTTAAAGTTGGTGCTACAAAAGCAGAGAAAATTGATGTTAGAATTATAGCTGCTACCAATAGTGATTTGAAAGATATGATTTCAAAACAAACCTTTAGAGAAGATTTGTATTATAGGCTTACGGTTGTAGAAATTGAAATTGCACCATTGCGCGAACGAAAAGATGATATTACCTTATTGGTTGATAAATTTTTGTTTAAATATGGTGTAGAGTATAAGGATAGGTTTGTAAAAATCACACCAGATGCTCTTAAAATTTTAGAACGCTATGATTGGCCAGGAAACATTAGAGAATTAGAAAATATCATACAACGCGCTGTAATAATGTGTGATAAAATAATTGAGGTTTCTCATTTACCCGATCATTTAAAATATAGTTTAAAGTCAACTTCGGAAACGTTACAACCTTTAAAAGTCATCGAAAAACAATACATAGAAAAGGTACTTAGAGCAACAGGAAACAACAAGACGAAAGCTGCAGAAATTCTTCAAATAGATAGAAAAACCATTCGGCAAAAACTTTTAGAATAATCCTTAATTACTGAAACATTTTTACCCAACTGGGTAATTTTGTCTCAGTCTGTCATTTCACATTTTTTATTCGTTATTAATTAAAACCCTTTATTTATAAGGGTTTTCGTGTATTTAGTGCTTTGTGGTATTTTATTTGGCACAAGCATTGCCAATTGGTATGTGATAACAATAATATCATAAAGTATGAATCACTTTAATATTTGTTCGAGTTGTATGCATTGCAACTCGTGCGTATTAACAGAACAAAAAGAAAAGGTTTGGTCTTGTAGTGAATTTGATGACATAGCAACCCAACAAGTGTATGCACAACCTGAAGAACAACCTAAACGCGAACTTGAATTAGTATAAAAATTAAAAAAGAAGATTATGATTTTTAACGCATTAAAATCAGCAAAGGCAACTCGTAATTCAATAGACAATAAATCAAATACGAAAGCTTGTAGACATAAATACTTAACAGATAAGTATAACGAAAGATCAATAACAAATAGATATTTTAAATAGTAAATATAATATAATGACAATAGCAACAGCAAATTTGAAAAAAGTAACCAAAAAAGTACCTGTAAGAGGTATGATGGATAACGTTATGGAGCAGTTTAATAGTGCTGCAGGTCAAATTAATTTACATCCTAACATTAGAAAAATTTTAAGTATCACCAATAATGAAATTATAGTAAATTTTCCAGTAAAAATGGATAATGGTGACGTAGAAATTTTTCAAGGTTACCGTGTGCAACATAACAATGCATTAGGTCCTTATAAAGGTGGTTTGCGCTATCATCCAACAGTAGATATTGATGCAGCTAGAGCATTGGCAATGTGGATGACCTGGAAAACGTCCTTAGCAGGTTTACCATATGGTGGAGGAAAAGGAGGTATTAAAATTGATCCTTCTAAATATTCACTATCTGAATTAGAACGAATTACACGACGATTTACTTTCGCCTTAGCCGACAATATTGGTCCAGAGCATGATATTCCTGCTCCAGATGTAAATACAAGCAGCCAGACCATGGCTTGGATTGCAGATACATATATGAGCACACGTCCGCCTGCAGAACGTACAGCAAATCAACATGTAGTCACAGGTAAGCCAGATGGCAGTGGTGGTTTAGAAGGTCGTGATAGAGCAACAGGTTATGGTGTGTATTTATCAATTAAATTTTGGGCAGATAAAAATGAAACCAGCTTAAAAGACAAAACATTTATAGTTCAAGGTTTTGGTAATGTTGGCTATTGGGTAGCACATTTTTTAGAAAAAGATGGCGCAAAATTAGTTGGTGTTCAAGATGCTTTTGGAAGTATTCATAACCCTAAAGGCATTACTGTAGAAGACCTTTTTAAGTATATCAAAATCAATGATGGTAGTATTGTAGATTTTCCAAATAGTAACGCGGTCGATAAAAATATATTTTTCACTTTAGATTGTGATATCTGTATTCCTGCAGCTTTAGGTAACCAAATTACTAAAGATAATGCTGCAAAAATAAAAGCAACACTTATTGCCGAAGGAGCCAACGGACCAACAAATGTAGAAGGTGAGAAAATTTTGTTAGAACGAGGGATAACAATAATTCCAGACATTCTTTGCAACTCAGGTGGTGTTGTAGGAAGTTATTTTGAATGGTTACAAAATCGAAATGGAGAGATTTGGCAATTAGATGAAGTCATGGCTAAACTTGATAAAAAGATGAAAGAATCTTTTAATAAGGTTTACGATTATGCATTAAATGAAGGCGTTGATTTACGTACAGCAGCATTTTGTATTGCCATACAGCGTATTGAAAAAGCCTACATACAAAGAGGGATTTTCCCTTGATAAATTTAAAGACGATTAGAGATGAAATACGGAAGTTTAATTTTAGAAAAGAAAGAGTATGTGTATTTAAAACGACTGCTTAATATTTCGGGATACGCAAAAGATCAAGTGGTACAAAAGTCGCTTATTAAACTATCTAATGAGCTAAAAACTGCTCATATAGTTGATAATGATCAAATGCCAGAGGATGTTATACGCTTTGGTAGTGTCGTTAATATTGAATTTGAAAATGGATTAAAAAAAACGATCCAGCTTGTAATTCCTATTGAAAAAAGCTCTAGAGAGCATAAAATTTCTGTGCTCACTCCAATGGGATCTGCTTTGATAGGTTATTCCAAAGGAGATCGTCTAGAATGGGATTTTCCTGGTGGAAACCATGTGATAAAAATTGCAGATGTAAGCCGAGAAAAAAGTGTAAAAGGGATTGATTTAGTAATATAAAACGTAAATACATGACAAGTTTAAATACCAAAATATATGATCATGATAATGATGTAGATGTCACACATAAAATTAATACAATTGAGCTAGATAACTGGATAAATCATGTAAAATACATTAGAAAAGAACTTACAAATCTTATCAATTTATGTAATGAAGATTTAAATAAAAAATTAGACAATGATAGTGTTTATGTACGATTTCAAAAGAGAGAGGTAGAAAACGAAAACCTATTTAATGCACTTACAAAATATGCTGCGTCACGAACCAATATTAGTGAGTGTGAAGACACGCAATGCGACATGGTTTATATCACAGAGCATGAATCCTATCGTAGAAGTTATTTGTATCATTTAGATAAGTATCGCAGACTAAAAGATGAGTTTTTTAATAAAGTGCAAGGCCAATTTTCGCTTGTAAAATTTAATTAGTCCAAACGCATCATATTTGAAAACAGAAATAAGCTACAAAATTGAAATGCATAGAAGGCTTTGCCTACAAAAAGATGTAAAAGAAGTAAAGTATTGGATTGGTGTTTTAGAACATTTTAATAATGAACTAGATCATTTCAAAATCATAGAAAAGCAACTCATTAAGCAGTCGTCTCTATCAGGAACAATACAAGCCGTACGCAGAAAAAATATTCTAAATATGGCAGCTTTATGTAAGTATGAGCAAGCACTAAAAGTAGAACAAGAATATGGGAAAATTGAGTACGATGTAACACGATCAAAACTCCACGAGCAAAAACGAGACAGCTATTTAAAAGTAATAGAAGACTATAATATACTTAAACATCAGTTTTATGTTTTGCTTCGGAAATATCATCGTAAATAACATTTGAAAATACAACATCTAGAAGAAAGTTATTCAAAACTGTGATTGGTTAGTAATCAAGTTGATTTTTGTTGGTTTTGAGTAGTAATAACCGTGAAAGTGAATGCTTTCACGGTTATAAATAAAATTATTAATACTTTAAAATAATTACATATGAAGACGATTTTAATACCAACAGATTTTTCAGAAACAAGTAATCAAACCATAGATTATGTCATCGAACTTTTTAAAAATGACCATTGTGAGTTTTATTTTCTTCATACGTATGCCTTTGATATTTCAGGTTTCAATGCAATAGAGATGCTTCAAGCAGATGAAGATTGGTTTGAAAAACCAAAGCAAGCCTCAATAAAACAATTAGGCCAATTAGTTGAACGATGTACAATTACATATAACAATACAAAACATGAGTTTAATGTCATTTCAGAATACGCAAAATTAGTAGATAGTATAAAAACTCACATTGAGAAGCTAAATATCGACCTGATGATTCTCTCTAGTAATGGAGAAAAATCAATGTCTACTAACAATCAAAATATACTAGCTCAAATAAGAACTTGCCCAATACTAATAGTGCCACCACAATCATCAATTTGCAATGGATTACAACTTACTATAGCATCAAATTTTAGACAAACAATTAATACTAATGATATTGATAGATTTTGTGAATTACTAACCAATACCAATTTTAAAATAGAAATTTTGGTGTTAGACAATCAAAACACCTTATCACAAGTTGTAAATTCTAATTTAAACGTGTTGCTAGAGCATTTAAAAAAACATATTGTAACACCAATAACTTGGCAGTATGCAAATTCACCAAGAGAACTTAAAAATTATGCACAGTCTCACCAAAACACAGTGATGTGTGTGGTTGATAAAAAACCAGATGTATTTAGAAAAATAGGATTATTAAAATCTAAAGTGATTAGTACAATGATGCATATGCGATCAAACACCGTATTAACTATTCATCAATAAAATTTATGTTTAGGTTTTAAAAACCATATTTAAATCTACTTATTTATAGGTTAATAGTTATGCTATTAGCCTTTTTTTTTTAAATAGATTTATGAAGTACTCTACTTAAATCCTTGTTTTCATAACACTCATTAAATACTATGTTTAGAGGTTTGTTTAAAATTATTAGCAGCTTAGAAAAAGCGCTGCAATTAACGTTGTTCTTTAACTTCGGAAATTCTAACGCTCCATGCAATAGCCAAAAAAGAATAAATTATAAGATTTCCGAAGAAAATTTTAAGTTTAAGTTTATCTTTAAAAAGATTATAAGATGACTTTAGTGATATTGATTGTAATATCATAGCGCTTAACTGTTAGGTACACATAATCTACGTATTACAGGTTTTATAGTCTAAGATGCTTATTGATGCCTTAATGTCACTGCATATATATGCAGTGTTCCCATATTAAAATGCTTAATTTATTAGGTGATGGCACAATTTAAAATAGAATTAGATAAACATTATTTTTAATTATGAGTCATACAGATTTAACTTTAATTGAACAATTAAATACTATATATGGTTTTTCTCAAGATTATTTGGAGTCCTTTGAAGAAGGCGTGTTAATTTTTAATACCGACGGTAAATTGTTGATGGTTAATGAGGCAACCTGCAAAATGTGTGGTTATCAAAGAGCAGATATAATTGGGTTACAATCTGCATTTCCGTTTTGGCCATCCAATAAATATGACGAATATGGTGCGCGTTTTAAAAAGGTGTTACGAAATAATTTAAATGGAGAGTTTGAATCTTTGCATCAACATAAAAATGGAGAGCTTTTTCCGGTAAGTATTTTTTTTGCAAGTATAAGGAATCCAAAAAATGACGTCATAGCGCATTTAGCGCTTATCCAAGATTATTCAAATTTTGACAATTCAACGCCTGAATTAGCTCAAAATAAAGAGATTTTTTCTGTATTAAATTATAGAAAGAAGTACCTAGAACTTATTGCTAAAAATAAAGCGAGCTCACAATTAAAAACTACTTTAAATAATATTTCTGATGGCTTTATATCTCTAGACACCGATTGGTATTATACATATGTGAATAAAAAAGCAGCAGCGCTCATAGGAAGAACGCCTAGAAGTTTGGTAGGAAAACATATTTGGACTGAGTTTCCAGAAGGAGTAGGTCAGTCTTTTTATAAGGCATATCATAAAGCGTTTGAAACTCAAGAAACACTCTATTTTGAAGATTATTACGAACCATTAGGTAAATGGTTTGAAAATAGAATATACCCTTCACCAGAAGGTATTACCATATATTTTACAGATATAACAGAAAAAAAAGAAACAGAAACTAACAATCAAAAGTTACTGTCTTTAATAGAAACTAGTGACGATTTTGTAGGGCTCGCAACATTGGATGGGATACCTACATATTTGAATGTTAATGGTAGAAAATTAATAGGATTAGAGCCAAATGAGGACTTGCCAAATTCTATAGGTCATGTGTTTCCTAAAGACTACCAGTCTAAAGTAGCGAGTGAGCATATGCCTGCTATGTTTAACAAAAACAAATGGAATGGAGAAGCAGTATTTCAAAATCTCAAAACAGGAGCTTTAATTCCTATTGAAATGTCTGGTTTTTTGATTAAAAATAAAATTTCAAATGAACCAATAGCGCTAGGTATAGTTGCCTCAGATATTAGTAAACGTAAAGCAACAGAAGATAAACTAATAGAAAGTGAACAATTGTTTAAACGCTTAACTTCTAAAGCACCTGCAGGAATATTTCAAACTGATAAAAATGGCTCTTGTAGTTATGTTAATGAGAGCTGGTCTGCCTACGCAGATCTTACTTTTGATGAGGCTATGGGTTATGGTTGGGCAGCAACGATTCATCCTGATGATAAGGATAGGATTATGCTAGAATGGGAGAAATATGTTATATCTGGAAAGAAAGAGCTCGAGACTCAGTTTAGGTTTTTGCATACCAATAATAACGTTATATGGGTGACTGTAAAAACGGTAGGAACCTATGATGCTCAAAATAATTTATATGGTTATATAGGTATGGCTATTGATGTTACTGATGCAAAAAAAGCAGAAGAAAAATTAATGAAAAGCGAAGAGGTGTTTAAACGCTTATCTGCCAATGCACCTGTAGCAATTTTTCAAACTGATATAGACGGTGGATGTAATTATGTTAATGAGGAGTGGATGAAATATTCTGGACTCACCCTTGATGAGGCTAGAGGATTTGGTTGGGTTAGTACTTTACATCCAGAAGATAAAGATCGGGTTCTAGATGCTTGGGAAAAATCAATTGTTTCTGGAGTTAATTTTAAATTAGATTGTAGGATTCTTCATAAAGATAATCATGTAACTTGGGTTTCTGCTAAAACAGTTGGTTTGTATGACGCAAACCAAGAGTTATATGGTTATATAGGCATGCTTTTAGATATTACCGAACGCAAAGTAGCTGAAGAAAAACTTATAACTAGCGAACAATTATTTAGAAGATTGTCTTCTAATGCACCTGTAGGTATTTATCAAACAAATGATCAAGGTTATTGTAATTATGTTAATGAAGAATGGATAAAATACTCTGGGTTAACATATGCGGATTCTATGGGTTATGGCTGGTCTGAAGCGATTCATCCAGAAGATAGAGATAGAGTACTAGATGAGTGGGAAATAAATGTATCTAGTGAACTTGAATCACTTTCAGATTTTAGATTAAGAAATAAAAAAGGAGAAATAAAATGGGTGTCTGCTAAAACGACTAGGCTATATAATTCTAATAATAAGTTTTATGGATATATAGGTACAATTGTAGATGTAACAGAGCAAAAAGAATCCGAAGAAAAATTACTAAACAGTGAACAATTGTTTAGACGGTTATCATCACATGCACCAGTTGGGATTTTTCAAACAGATAAAGATGGCGTTTGTAATTATGTAAATCAAGAATGGATTAAATATTCTGGAATCACATTTGAAGAAGCATTAGGTTTTGGGTGGTCTAATGCTCTGCATCCCGAAGATAAAGAACGAGTTCTCAAAATCTGGGAGCAAGCTCTTTTAGAAGGAAAGGAATATAATACAGACTTTAGATTTCTTAGTAAACAAGGGAAAACAACTTGGCTTTCGGCTAAAGCCGTTGGTTTGTACGATGCTAACAACAATATAAATGGATATATAGGGACGCTTTTAGATATCACAGAGCGTAAAGAGGCTGTCATAAAATTAATGAAAAACGAACAGTTGTTAAGAGAACTAACATCTAATGCGCCAGTTGCCATTGTAAAAACTACAAAAAGAGGCGGTTGTAGTTTTGTTAATGAAGAATTTATGAAATATACAGGTTTATCTTTTGAAGAATCTTTAGGGCTTAATTGGACAAAAGCTGTACATCCTCAAGACAAAGAATTTGTGTTAAAAGAATGGTTGGAGGTTGTAAATAATGAAAAAGATTTTATTACTGAATTTAGATTTGTAGATAAAAAGGGTAAAATAACTTGGGTTTCTGTTAAAGTTATAGGGCTATTTAATACTAAAAATGAATTAGAGGGCTATGTAGGGACATGTATAGATATTACAGAACAAAGAAACTCTGTAGAAAGAATTAAGCAAAGTGAAAACTATTTAAATAATATCATCAATAATATTGGCGATCCAGTTTTTGTAAAGGATGAAAACAGCAGGATGATACTTGTAAATGATGCCCTTTGTGCGCTATTTAACTTAACTAGAGATTCAATTATTGGGAATACTTTAGCAGGTAATGTGCCTATCAATGAAAGAGAGCGTTTTTTAAATATTGATAAAGAGGTGCTATCAACTGGTGTTGAAAACGTTAATATAGAGACATTAAGTTTTGGTAGTAAGAAAAAGCGTACCATTTCAACAAAAAAAACACGATTTATAGATAGTAATGGTAAAAAATTTTTAATTGGAGTTATAAGAGATATTACAGCTCGTAGAAAAGCGGAAGAAGAAATAAGGATGGCACACCAACGCCTTACTACTCATTTAAATAATTCTCCACTGGCGGTTGTAGAATGGGATAAAGATTTTTTTATTACCAGTTGGTCTGCGCAAGCAGAAAAGATATTTGGTTGGAACGAGATTGAGGCTATAGGAAAGCAATTAGTCGACCTAAATTTGGTTTACGAAGAAGATATTGATTCTACAAACGAGATTTCTAAAGAGCTAAGAAGCGGTAAAGTGAAAAGTAATAAAATCATTAATCGAAATAATACAAAAACAGGAGAAGTGATTTACTGTCAATGGTATAACTCTTTACTGTTAACTTCAGATGGAGAAGTGGAAACTGTATTATCGTTGATTATGGATGTTACTGAACGTGTGGAAGCCGATAAACTTATTAAGGATAGTGAAGAGAAATTTTCTAAAGTTTTTCAGTCTAATCTAATAGGGTATTCTATCGTTAATAAAGATGAGGTTAGAATTGATGCAAATGAAACATTAGCTAGAATATTAGAGACTAATCGCGCGAATTTAATAGGTAAAACTTTTGAAGAGGCCAAAGTAGATATCTTAGATGATGCTTATTTTGAGCAAAAAAAATGGATAACCGAAAAGATTCATGCAGAAGGTTTTCTAAATAATGAAACGATAACGAGAAAACTAATAAGCGGAAAAGAAATAAGTCTTTTAACCTCACTAGAAGAAATTGAAATTGCAGGCGAAACTCATGCACTTTTTGCGGTAGTTGATATTACAGATAAAACAAAAGCAGAAATTGCGCTAAAAGAAAATGAGGAAAAATTTTCAAAAGCTTTTAATTCTAAAGTGATTGGGAAAGCAATTCTTGATAAAGAAAAAAGGATAGTTGAAGTAAATGAAACCTTAGCAAATATTGTAGGATTTACAAGAGAAGATATGTTAGGGAACACGGCTCAAGAAATAGGTTTATTTAATTTTGATAATCAGAAAAACTTAGATAATGAAGATAAACTTTGGGGTCAATTTAGTGAAAAAGGTTATGTCTCAAACATTGAATTAAATTATCAAATGCAAACAGGTAAAGAATTGTTTTTATCAATTTCCTTACAAGCACTTCAATTAAATCATGAAGGTCATGTTTTGATATCTGTGATAGATATAACCGAAAAGAAAAATGTTGAAGCAGAATTAGAAAACCATAGAAACAACCTAGAAGAACTGATTGATATGAGAACTTCTGAATTAGAAAAGGAGAAGGTTAAGGCACAATCTGCCGATTTAATGAAGTCTGCCTTTTTAGCAACCATGTCGCATGAGTTAAGAACACCAATGAATTCTATAATTGGGTTTACAGGTATATTATTAAAAGAATTAGCAGGACCATTAAATGAAGAGCAAAGAAAGCAACTAACTATGGTTAAAAACAGTGGCGAACATTTATTAGGCTTAATTAACGATGTACTAGATATATCTAAAATTGAAGCAGGTAAATTAAAAGTCTCCTTTTATGCATTTAATTTTTTATCCTTATTAGAAAAAACCATTGAATTTATCTTACCTCAAGCTTCAAGAAAAGGACTTAAAATAAGCACAGAAATTTCTGATTTGGATGTCATCATCATAAGTGATGAAAGGCGCATAGAACAAATTTTATTGAATTTGCTGTCAAATGCGATTAAGTTTTCAGATAAAGGGACAATATTAGTCAAAGTTAATATTAAAAATGATGTACTCACTACGCAAGTAATAGACCAAGGGATTGGTATAAAAAAAGCCGATGTTGCTAAGCTATTCATGCCTTTTATACAACTTGAAGATGGATTGAGTAGAAAACATGAAGGTACAGGTCTTGGATTGGCAATTTGTAAAAGTTTAGTAGAAAAATTAGGAGGTACAATAAGCGTAAAAAGTGAGATCGGGAAGGGGAGTAATTTTAGTTTTAAATTACCATTAGATTACATGAAAAAAGAATAAATTTATAAAAAACATATATTCTATATTTAGTTTTTAATATATTTAGAAATCCACATGTTGATATTAAAACGAATATAATCAGAAGCATGAAGCCTACTATTTTAATAATCGAAGATAACAAGCAAAATATGTATATGTTATCTTTTCTACTTGCTAGTAGTGATTTTAGTGTGCTCTCGGCTTACAATGGAAAAGACGGGTTAAAGTTAGCACATGATAATCATCCTGAAATTATTTTGATAGATATTCAATTACCAGACATGGATGGCTACGAAACTTGTAGTAAGTTGAGAAATAATAGATTACCAAAAAGTACCATCATAATTGCAGTAACTTCATATGCAATGGGAGGAGACAAACAAAAAGCCATTGAGTCTGGAGCTAATGGATATATTGAAAAACCTATAAATCCAGATACCTTTATAAAACAAATGGAAGATATTTATAATGGATAATTGAAAATATGAAAACCGTATTAATAGTTGATGACATTTTTGAAAACCTTTATTTACTAAGAGTTATCCTTGAAGGTGCTGGATATGTAGTTATTGAAGCAGAACATGGCAAAGAAGGTCTTGAAAAATTAAATAAGAATAAGATAGACCTGATTATTTCAGATATTTTAATGCCAGTTATGGATGGATATATGTTTTGTCAAGAATGTAAAAAGGACGCATCATATAAGGATATTCCTTTTGTATTTTATACTTCAACATATATTGAAAAACCAGACGAAGACTTTGCAATAAAATTGGGTGCAGCTAAATTTTTAAGAAAGCCTACAGATCCAAGTGATATACTTTTAATAGTTGATCGTATTTTATCTACTGAAAAATCTAAAGAAAAAATTACCAACATTTCAAATGTATCCAAAGAAGAGGTTTTAAATCTTTATAGTGCGCGTCTAATAAGTAAGCTAGAGCAAAAAAATTTAGATCTTGAGAAAGAAGTTATTGAACGTAAAAAAGCTGAAAAATTATTAGTTGATAAAAATGAGGTGCTTGCGATGTTCTCGGTCAATACACCTTTAAATGAAATTTTTGATCAACTCCTTTTAAACTATGAGTATATTCATCCAGATTATTTTGGCGCTATTAGTTTAGTAAGTCATGATGGTAAATATCTTAATTTAAAATCTGCACCTTCATTACCTAAAGACTATAACTTGGAGTGTGAAATCCTGGAAATAGCTAACAATCAAGGATCTTGCCCTACAGCAGCATTCACAAAAAAAACCGTAATTGTATCAGATATAAGTACCAATAAGTTATGGGTAAAATATAGGAATAGTACTTTAAAATACGGATTAAAGTCTTGCTGGTCTATTCCTATATTGTCAAAAAACAAAAGGGTTTTAGGTACTTTTGCGTTATATAGTAAATCCATAAACACGCCTTCCAAAAGTGAAATTGAAGAGTTGAATTTTGCTGTAAACTTGGCTAAAATTGCAATAGAACGTTCTATTATTATTGAGGAAATCAAAAAGAAAGATGAATCGTATAAAGCATTAATTGATCAGGCTAGTGATTCAATAGTAACTTATACTTTAGATGGTACTATGTATAATTTTAATAGAGCAGCATATAAAAATTTAGGTTATACAGAAAAAGAATTTGTAAAATTAAAAATACAAGATATTAATATTGGTGATATCATTGTTAACCAAGACAATCTTGAAAAGTTACGTAATGGCCAGGCGATAATTTCTAATCGTAAGTTTAAAAGAAAAGATAAATCGCTTAGAGATGTTGAAATATCTTCAAAATTAAGAGAAGATGGGAGGATAGTTGCCATTGCTCGAGATATTACAGAGCGTAAAAAAGCAGAGTTAGATTTAAAAATGGCTAATGAGTTTTCTTCGAATCTCCTAAAATCAATGCATGAAGGGTTGTATGCCATAAGTCTTGATTCTACGATAATTAGTGTAAATCCGTCATTTTGTAAAATGACAGGTTTTAAAGAAAACGAACTAATAGGAGTAAAGCGACCGTACCCTTTTTCGCCTCCCGAATTACGTGATGCCAATGATGAACGTTATAAGTTACTTATTCAAAATAAAAATAAGCGAGATTACGAAAATATATACATGCGTAAAAATGGTGATCGTTTTCATGTACAGGTATATATTTCGAGTGTATTTGACGAAAATGGTAATAAAAGAGCAAATTTTGCTACAGTACAAGATATCACGCAGCGTAAAAAAGCTGAAATAGATTTAATATTAGCAAAAGAGTTTAATGATAAGCTCGTTATGTCGATGCAAGAAGGGCTTTTAATGTTGGATATAACAGGTGAAATTATAAAAGTGAACGAATCACTTTGTAAAATTCTAGGGTATTCAGAGCAAGAGCTAATAGGTTTAGATTTGCCATATCCATTTGTTAAACCTGAAGATTTAATTAGAATACAGGACATTGTTAAAAGAGTAGCGAATGGAGAAGCGCCTTCATTTCAATTTGAATTCTCTAGAAAAAATGGCACACAATTTATTGCCTCATTTTTAACTGGGAATATAAAAGATGATAATGGCCATGTTATAGCCATTTTTGCTACGGTAAAAGATATTTCCGAAGAAGAAAAAGCAAAAAAAATATTAGAAGATATTGCAGCTAAATCTCAACAAAAGAAAAAAGTTATTTTAGAATTAGCGAATCTTGTTGGCCAGGATTTTAATAGATCGTTGGATAAAATAACCGAATTAGCAGCTCAAACCTTAAATATTGGTAGAGTTAGTGTGTGGAAGTTTAATCATGACCATACAGTGCTTTTTTGTCAAAAACTGTATGAATTGGAAAGTGAAACGCATTCCATTGCAAAAAAATTAAAAGCATGTGATCACCCTAAATATTTTAAAGCATTGCAATTAAATGAGACGTTAATTGTCAATGATGCTCATAACGATGAAATTACAAGAGACTCTTTTAATGATTATCTAATGCCTTTTAAAGTGAGATCATTAATGGATGTATTTATAAATAGTACAAGCGGTTACTATGGTATTTTGAGTTTTGAACAGGTAGTAACATCAAGAGTTTGGACCCATGATGAGCAAGAATTTGCTACTTCTATGGCTAGTATAGTTTCATTAATGGTAGAGAGTACAGAGCGTAAATTGGCAGAAGATGAATTAGTAATAAAAAATCAAGAACTTAATAATTCATTAACTGAAATCATCGAATTAAAAAGCCAATTAGAACAAGAAAATATTTATTTACGAGATGAATTGGATCTGGTATTTAATTATGAAGAAATGGTGTATGGTAGTTTGGAATTTAGTAATGTTTTAACCGAAATTGAAAAAGTAGCACCAACTGATGCCACAGTATTATTGCTAGGTGAATCTGGAACAGGTAAAGAATTGCTTGCTAGAGCAATTCATAATATAAGCAATCGTAATCAAAAGCCGTTAATTAAGGTTAATTGCTCTGCCATACCGAGAGAGCTTTTAGAAAGTGAATTGTTTGGACATAAAAAAGGATCTTTTACAGGCGCATTTAGCGATAAAATTGGAAAATTTGAATTGGCACATAATGGAACATTGTTTTTAGATGAAATTGGTGAGTTACCAATAGATATGCAGCCGAAAATATTGAGATTTTTACAAGAAGGTGAAATAGAGGTTGTTGGTGGCACAAGTTCAAAACATTTAAATGTACGAGTAATTGCGGCCACTAACCGTAACTTAAAGGAAGCAATAGAAAAGAAGGAATTTAGAGAAGATTTATATTTTAGACTAAATGTGTTTCCGGTAATGGTGCCTCCTTTAAATAAGCGAAAAGATGATATTCCCATATTGGTAGAACATTTTGTGCATAAATTTAATAAAGCTTATGGTAAAAATATTCAGTATATAGCAGATGATGCAATGCATAAACTTAAAAGTTACGATTGGCCTGGTAATATTAGGGAACTAGAAAATTTAATTGAAAGAGCCGCTATTTTATCAACTGACGAAACTTTGCTTATACCAGGATTTGAATCGTCTAAACAAAAAACAAAATCAATTAATAACAAAGACTTATCGTTAGATACAATTCAACGTAACCATATTTTTCAAGTGTTAGAACAATGCAATTGGAAAATTAGTGGCGAAAATAGCGCTTCTACATTATTAAAGTTAAAACCAAGTACATTACGTGATAGAATGCATAAACTAGGTTTGAAAAAGCCTAGTTAAGTTAACGGTATACCGTTAATGTATATTTTTTTTTAAACACTCCACGGTATACCGTGGAGTGTTTTTTTTTAAACATCAAAAATAAAAACACAACTACTTGATTTTTAGTACTATATTGTGCTATTGTACTTCTTTGGCATATCAATTGATTTAGGTTTTTGTAATAAAAAATTATGAGAAACGTAATTCAATTTGATGGCATTAAGTTTTGGATAGACCAAAATGTAATTTGCTGCAAACTTAATACTGGTTTTTTTAAAAATCATCAATGGGTAGATATTGATGACATCTTTTATAATGCAATTTCTATTTTATCGAAAGGACGTTATTTGCCTATTCTAATCAGTTTTGGAGAAATCAATAATTCTAACTCTTTAAAAACATTTAATGTTCTGTCAAATGGTAAACTAATGAGAACATTAGATTTACCTCGAGTTTTTTTGGTTCATTCTAGTAGTTTAAAAATGTTACTTTCTCTTCATCACAATATTGGACATCGTATAAGTCCAACAAAGATTTTTAAAGATTTTAATCGAGCAATAGCCTATTGCAATAATGAGCACTTAGTTTATAAAAATTTTAATAAACAGAGATTAGTATGAGCAAAATGATAGGATTTAAAAATGCAATTTTTTGGACAGATGATACTGGGATTCTGTATTGTGAATTTAGTAATAATGATCCAAGTTTTAAATTAGATATTGATAATGTCATGTCATATATTAAAGCTATTACGACACTATGTGATGGTAAAGCGATGCCATTTCTTATAGATTTAAAAGATACTTGCGGTACGTTTTCTATGACTGCGGCAAAATTAGTGGCTAAAAACCCAGATCTTATCAAATTAAGAATTTCTGAATCATATTTAATCGATAGACTGGGTGTAAAATTATTGATTGCATTTTACAAACGATTGTATGATCCCATTACACCATTTAAAGTCTTCAATGATTTAGAACCTGCTAAGAATTTTTGTTTAGAAACTAAAAACATATACTATGGAAGCAGTAAAATATAATTTATTAAGCAAGCTTAATGAGAATGTGTTAAGTATCATAGAGGATAATTCAATAGTCTCAATAATAGATGTTTATGGGAGGATAGAATACGTAAATACTCTTTTTTGTGATACTTTAGAATATACTGAAAGTGAACTTTTAGGAGAAACACTTGATCTTTTAAAATCACCTATTCATATAGAAGCCCTCTATAAAAACCTATGGAAAACTATAAAGGCAGGACATAAATGGACTGGTATATTGGCTACAAAAAAATCTAATGGAAAACCAATTACATTAGACACTATTATTGTTCCAATGAAAAAAGATAATACTTTGATGTATGTGATTGTATCAAAAGACGTTACAAGATTACATGCTGAAAAGGTTAGGCTTAAAGAAAGTGACTACAGGAGTAATGTGTTTTTAGAAAATATGCCAATGCACGTGTTTTCTATTACTAAATATGGTAAAATATTAAATACCAATAAAAGTTATTGCAACCAAGAAAAGGAGAACCTTATAGATACCTATATATACGATCATATTGGATCAAATAGTTACGATATTTTTAAAAAGAATGTAGACGAAGTTTTTAAAAACAAAATTTCAAAACAATTTGAGTTTTTTGATTTTGATGAAGACGGAAGAAAACTATTCTTTTCATCAATAATCTCTCCTGTTTTTACTGATTTTGGAGGCCTGACATCAGCAACTGTTTGTATTCATGATATTACAAATTATAAAGGTATAAGTAAAGAGGAGCGCGATAGAGAAGCTAAATATAGATTAATATATAAATCAATTAATGTAGGAATAATAGTTGTTGCCGATGATAAAGGTAAAATTCGTGAATGGAATAAAGGTGCAAAATTAGCATTTGGCTATTCTGAATCAGAAATATTAGGGCGACCACTAACTATTTTAACCTCTTTAAGCTATAGAGAATCAAATATCACAGCGTTTGTAAAAGCCGTAAAAAAAATAAAAAACAATATAAATAGTGATATCATAGAGTTACAATGTGTTAGAAAAAATGGAGAAGAATTTCCAGTAGAGTTTGCATTAAGCAGTATAAGGGTGAATAAAAAAACATCTTATTGTGCTATGATGCATGACATTTCTAAACGTAAATCGTTGCAAAATAAATTAAAACAAAAAACTAAAGATTTAGAACAGTTTTTATATCGATCAGCTCATGACCTAAAAGCGCCATTTGCTTCAGCTCAAGGTCTGCTAAATTTACTAAAAGAAGAAAAAAACAAAGAAAAAGCTCAAGTTTTAATAGATATGTTGAGTGAAACTATTGATAGTGGTCGCGTGTTGTCAAATAATTTATCAGAAGCGTCGATGGTGTTAGCTAAAAATTATGAATACAAAACCATAGATTTCAATGACATTGTAAATGATGTATTGAAAACATTAAGTAATGCAACTAATTTTGAGTGTATTGATTTTAAAATAAGTATTGATGATCATAAAGTCTTTACGTCAAAACCAAAATTAATGCACTCTATATTTCAAAACTTAATACATAATGCAATAAAATACTCTAATAAACAAACAGATGCGCATACACCATGTATTGACATCACTGTAAAAACTAAAATAGACGACGTCTCTATAATAGTTCGTGATAATGGAAAAGGTATTAATTTAAAATGTATTGATAAAATATTTGATTTATACTATAGGTCTAATAATGAAAATACGCCTGGAAATGGTATTGGCTTATACATAGTTAAAAATATAGTAGATGGTTTGGATGGATCAATTTCGGTAAGCAGTGAATTAAATATTGGTACTTGCTTTGAAATACATTTGCCAAATTATTAATAATAAAACCAATTATTGTGGCTCTAAAGTTCTTATTAATTGACGATAATGCTATTGATTTATTTATCAATCAAAAAATGATAGAGAAAGAAGCTGTGCCTACTAATATCATTACTTTTACTAACGCAAGTGATGCAATTGATTATTTAAAAAATTTAGAAGACCTTACATCATGTCACATGCGAAACGCTCCAGATGTTATTTTTTTAGATATCAATATGCCTTTGATGAATGGATTTCAATTTATTGATAAGTTTAATAAGTTAAATATAAAAAAAGAGATTCCAATAAAAATATATATGCTTTCATCATCAGCAAATCCCATAGATCTGCAAAAAGTAAAACAAGAGAAGTCTTGTACTGGTTTTATAAATAAACCTTTAACTAGTTATGCCATTAATAATGTGATGGAAAAATTTAGAACCTGTTAAGAGTTAGTTATATATAATCGGGTTGTATTTCTTATTACAAAAAGTAATTAAGTTCCATCTTCAACAGCATCATTAATGAGTTTACACTAAAAAGAGACTAATGGTCTTACTTTTAGTAAATTAAGGGTAGTTTTTATAAGGTTGTAAATAAAATATAGGTGAGTCGTATTTATATAGATTAGTAGGAAACTATTAAAACACATGGATAGCATAACGTCTCAAAGAAAGCATACAGTTTTAGATTCAAAAATTTACAGGACCAACTATTTAAAGTTTAATCTTTACACTATCTGCATATATAAAGTGGCTTTCATTATATTTGAATTTTTATAAGTCATATTATAAAGTTGTAGTTTCTGTAATTGATGCTTTATAAAAACTCAACGAATTAAACAATTACTATTGGCTTAATATTTTAATTGCTAGATCTACAACAGAAAGCAAATTATCTATCATAGAACGTAAATTTATTGAAGAGGATACTTATATTTATGTTTGTGAAAATGGTGCTTGTAAATTACCAATTGAAACTAGTAATAAAGCGATGCAACAATTATCAAAATAATAGTGATATAAAACAATCATTGTAAACCCTATTTATTTTAAGAAATGGTCACATTAAAACACTTAGCAGAACAACTTAACGTTTCAATATCAACGGTTTCTAAAGCCTTACATGATAGCGAAGAAATTAGTCCAGATACGATAGAACGTGTTAAGGCTTTGGCCAAGTTTTTAAACTACAAGCCTAACCGTTTAGCTGTTAGTTTAAAAAGCAGTAAGGCCAATACTATTGGTGTTATAATACCAGATATTTTAAATCACTTTTTTGCTAAAGCTTTATTTGCAATTGAGCAAGAAGCTGCAAAGCAAGGGTATCAAATTATTACATGTTTATCTAACGAACTTCAATCTAAAGAAAATGATAGTCTACAATTATTATCTAACGGAAGTGTTGACGGCTTTATCATGTCTATTGCCGAAGAAACTCAAGTGGCCAATAAAGTAGACCATATCAATTCTATTTTGAATCAAAATATTCCAATTGTTTTATTTGACAGAGTTTCAGAGGATATCGATTGCGATAAAGTAATAATTGATGATACTGGTGCTGCTTTCCAAGCTACAAATCATCTCCTTTCTGAAGGTAGAAAAAACATCGTATTAATTAGTCGTATTGATGATTTAAGTGTAGGTAAATTAAGAGTTAAAGGCTATTTAAAAGCTCTTAACGAAGACAAAACATATACAGCCGAACCGCGTTGTATTACAATTTCTCATGATGAATCTATTGAAAATAAAATCGAGGCTTTATTAACAAATAATAGAGATATTGATGGCATAGTAGGTATCGATAATACAACAGGTGTTATTGCATTACAAAAAGCTATAAAACTCAATATTAATGTCCCAAAAGACTTGTCTGTTATTGGGTTTTCAGATGAGAATGTACTTCAGTTTACAGACCCAAAGTTGTCAACCGTTTCTCAACATACTTTAGATATTGGTAAAGCATCAGTAGAAATGCTTATTGAAAAATTAAATAATAAATCGTCTGATCAAAAAAATATTACTAAAACGATTAAAGCAAATCTTATTTTAAGAGGGACAACAAAATAGTTTTTCTTCGGAAATTTTAAAAATCAGTTTCCTTTTTTAAAGCGCCATTGTCATGATACTTTTTCCAATTTCCGGTTTTTTTGTTATTTAACCTTTGACCTTCAGAAAATAGATACCATTTACAAAGTTTATATGAATATCTAAATTCTTTCTCATAGGTGACCACTTCAATAAATTTACCCAAATCTAATAATTGCTTAAGGTTTTGAGCATTCGTATCTATTTTTATTGTTTTAGAATCAATCACTAAAGTGCCATCTTTATCATAGCATTTCCAATACAAAGCGTTGCCAAATGCATCAAAATTGGCTTCCGTAAATAATTCACCACTTTTATAATATTCTTTAAAAACTCCTGTTGGAAACGTGTATTGATAATTATCAATTTGAAATACGTTAAGTATTCCTTTTTCTTTTTGATTACCGTTTTTAAATTTAAGATCAACGAGTTCTGTTGTGTATGGTTTTATTTGAGACGCTATTGTATTAAAATTCTCAGTATGTTGAGCAAATACTAATGCACTAAATAATAGAGCTAAAATTGATGTAAGTTGTGTCATTTATAGGCTGTATGAAGAATAAAAATACGCGTAACATCTTTGTACGTAACTAATTTAATAAATTAAAATAAAAAGGAAGTTAATATAGTACTCTTAGTATGTGAGCTAGAACTAAATTCTAAAATAAATATAGTTTAAAGCATAGGCATTTTATTAGTTATTTATAATACTGTCCTAATTAGTTTGATGTTCTCATGGGTTATAATTTGCTGTTTCTTTGTGAATTCATTACATGTTTTTGTAATTAAAAAAGTTAATCATAAACTCCGTTAATACATACCCTAATTCAATTTTATATAATGTAACTTTGGTTACTTAATACCTTTAAAAAAGGTCTTAATTTTGAAGGAAATTACAACTATGGATCTCACGCAAATTTTAGGGTATTTTGGAGCACTCATCATTGGTGTCGTTTTAGGACTTATTGGAGGAGGAGGCTCTATTTTAACGGTTCCTATTTTGGTATATTTATTAGCTATAAACCCAGTGACAGCTACAGCATATTCGCTTTTTGTAGTTGGTGTGTCTTCTGCTTTTGGTGTGTTTCAAAACATAAAAAAAGGTCTAGTAGATTTTAAAACTGCTTTTGTGTTTGCAATTCCTGCATTCATTGCCGTTTATATAACTAGAAAATTTGTAGTGCCAGCCATACCTAATGAGCTATATACCTTCGGAAACTTTACACTTACAAAAGATATCGCTATCATGGTATTTTTTGCTATCATTATGCTATTAGCATCTATCTCGATGATAAAGACAAAAAAGAATACCAAGCACATTTCCGAAGTTGTAACATTTAATTACCCATTAATTACGTTAGAAGGTCTTGTTGTTGGTGTTTTAACAGGTCTCGTTGGAGCAGGAGGTGGCTTTTTAATCATTCCGGCTTTAGTTTTACTTGCCAAATTACCAATGAAAAAAGCTGTGGCAACATCACTTTTAATTATAGCCATAAAATCATTAATAGGTTTTATTGGTGATGTAGAAAACCTAAGTATAGATTGGACGTTTCTATTAACTTTTACAGCTATATCTGTAGTTGGTATTTTTGTAGGTAGCTACCTGTCTAATTTTATCGACGGAAAAAAATTAAAGAAAGGATTTGGCTTTTTTGTATTAATCATGGGTATTTATATCCTTTTTAAAGAGCTGGCTTAAATGGAAAATCTTGATGCTTCATATTGGGATAATCGATACAAAAACAATGACGATCGTTGGGATTTAGGCGAAATTTCTCCTCCCATTAAAACTTTTATTGATCAATTAACAAATAAATCGATACGTATTTTAATTCCAGGAGGTGGCAACTCCTATGAAGCTGAATATCTCTTTAATAACGGATTTACAAATGTATATGTCGTTGATTTATCTGCTACAGCATTGCAAAATTTAAAATTAAGAGTGCCTCAGTTTCCTCAGGCTCATTTAATGCATTGTAATTTTTTTGAATTAGATCTAACGTTCGATCTAATAATAGAACAAACTTTTTTTTGCGCCTTACAGCCAAATCTTAGAAATGAATATGTGTTAAAAATGCAATCGCTATTAGCTAATAAAGGAACACTTGTTGGTGTGTTGTTTATATTGCCTTTAGATAAACAAGGTCCACCTTTTGGAGGAAATAAGGCTGTGTATTCAAATTTATTTGAACCTGTTTTTGAGATTCAAATCCTAGAAAAATGCTATAATTCTATAGAGAGCAGACGTGGTAAAGAGTTGTTTTTTAAATTACATCACAAAACTTAAATCTGTTAAGCTTGGTCGTGCTTAACTGTTTATTACAACCTATTATATTTTATAAATAAAAAAGACACACCTGATATTTGTCATGTTTTTTTTAGACGAAGCGTTGTAAATTTATAACCTTAAATTAAATTTATGATGTTTCAAAGTATTGCTTTATACGATTCTAATGTAACCATAGTAATGGTTGTTGTTTTTGCTATTGTCTGTTTAGCGCTAGTTGGATTTTTAATAAAAGCTATGTCAAGTAGTGGTAAAAAAGAAATAGAATCAGACATAGATGTAGATCCTAAAATTTAGGAGAGAAAACCTCTTAAAATCAGGTTGTTTTAGTGATTTTTAAAATAATACAATTTTAATGTAACGTTTTGATACTGATCGCGTCCTATAGGTAATCAATCAAATTCAAAACATCATGAGACAAGACAATCAACTTTTAGTAATTACGCATTTAAGTCAATTACTCACGTTTATTACTGGATTTGGCGGACTCATAGTGCCTTTAGTTATTTGGGCATCACAAAAAGAGAACGTCTATAACATGGATGAACAAGGAAAAAATATTGTGAATTTCCAACTAAGTTTATTGGTATATAGTATTATATGTATTCCGTTGGTATTTGTAATTGTAGGCATTTTTGGGTTATTAGCCTTATGCTTAGTATCGTTTATATTTCCAATTATGAATGCCATTAGAGCAAGTCATGGAGAATCACCAAAATACCCTTTATCTCTTAATTTTATTAGTTAGTTATTTTTAAATAGAGATAAAATGGAAACGCGCACTTATTAAGTGCGCGTTTTTTAAGTTCTATTATTTTTTATTTGGAAACTTAGTAACGATTGCCAAAGTTCGTTGCAGTTTAACTATTCAGCATCACAGGCATAACCAACATAGTCACTTGCTCACCAACATCTAAACCGTCAACAGGAGTTAGGATACCTGCTCTGTTTGGTAAACTCATTTCTAATTGTACATTATCTGCATTGAGGTTGTTTAACATTTCAGTTAAAAAACGAGAATTAAACCCAATTTGCATGTCATCACCTTGGTAATCACAAGTTAGACGTTCTTCTGCTTTGTTAGAATAATCAATATCTTCTGCAGAAATATTTAATTCAGCACCAGCAATTTTTAAACGTATTTGGTGCGTTGTCTTATTTGAGAAAATACTCACACGACGTACAGAATTTAAAAACTGTGTTCTGTCAATCGTTAATTTATTTGGGTTTTCTTTAGGGATTACCGCTTCATAATTAGGATACTTTCCGTCAATTAAACGACATACTAAAATTGTATTTTCAAACGTAAATTTTGCATTAGAATCATTGTATTCAATAATTACATTATCATCGGTAGCAGCTAAAATACCTTTTAATAAATTTAAAGGTTTTTTAGGCATAATAAATTCTGCAACCTGATCTGCTTTTACATCTTCACGTGTATATTTTACTAATTTATGTGCATCTGTTGCTACAAAGGTTAATCCTTCTGTAGAGAATTGAAAAAATACACCACTCATCACAGGACGTAAATCATCGTTTCCAGCAGCAAAAATAGTTTTGCTAATCGCTGTAGCTAATATATCACCAGAAATTGTTGTAGTACTAGGAGTATCTAATTCTACAGATTTTGGAAACTCATTGCCATCTGCATAAGCCAACGCATATTTACCATGGTTAGAACTAATTTCTACCGTATTATTATCTTCAACAACAAAAGTTAATGGTTGCTCAGGAAACGTTTTTAAGGTGTCTAAAAGTAAACGTGCTGGTAATGCAATACTACCATCTACATCGCTTTCTACATCAAGCGTAGAAGACATCGTTGTTTCTAAATCACTTGCCGATACTGTTAATTTTGAATCTTTTAAATCGAATAAAAAATTATCTAAAATAGGTAACGTATTAGAGCTATTGATAACTCCGCCTAAAACCTGTAATTGCTTTAGTAAATATGTACTGGATACTATAAATTTCATATGTATATACTATATATTTTTATGATAACACTATAAAAATTGTGCCTTACAAATATATCTTAAAGGGTTTGTTTTTTAAAACAAACTTATTAACAACCATTTCCCTCAAAAAAGAGAATAGTATTGCAAGTTTTTAATCTATTTTGAATATCGTTTTCTTCTTAAATAGTTAAATAAAAGTCCAAAAACACCTAGAATTACAAGTGGTAATGCAATATTTATAATTTGCCATTTTGTTTTTTGATCTTCAATTTTTTCTGGATCTAAAAAGGCTAGTTTTACCTCTTTGGTACGAATGTTTATAAGTCCGTCATCATTTAAAAGGTAATTCACTGCATTTTCTAGAAACTCCTTATTTCCAAATTTACGTTTGGTTAAAAACTCAAAACCTAATTCTTGCGGTTGTCCTCTTAATACTTCGTTTTTAATGACATCACCATCAGAAATAACAATCATTTTAGTTGACGTACTTAACGTTTTATCTTCGGAAATTTTAAAAGGTTTTACACGTTTGTCATAAACAGATGTAAACTCACCTTCTAATAATACAGCTAAGGTTTGATTTGGCTCGTTATAATCTTCAGGATTTGGTTGTTGCGTAACCACCTCTAAGCTAATTTCTCTTGGGACACCTTGAAGTTTTGATAATTTAGAACTACGTAATAATATTGTTTTATCAACACCATTTTTTAAGGTGTCTATTTGGCTCGCAAAATCAAATTTTACAGGATCTAAATTTGTGGTAATTGGATGATTAGGATTGCTCGCTGCTAAAGGAGAATAAGGCCATTGTAAAGGTTGAAATTGCGATTCACTGCCTTCTCCAATGGCTAATGTGATTGGAGCAGAGTACATATCATTAACAATTACTGGGTTGACACGTACACCATATTTAAAGAAAAAATCGTTGAGATTTAGATCTTTCATAATTGCAACACCACGTCCAGATTCGTTGAGCAGACTATCACGATCCATGATAATGCTTTCGGTTAACCATAAACTTTTTCCGCCATTCATGGTATATTGATCTAGCAGGTATTTTTCTTCTTCGGAAAATGGCTCACTAGGTTTTGCTGAGATGATTAAATCATATTGTTTAATGTCGTTCAAGGTTTTTTGCGGATTTCTAGCTACACTATCTAAAGTAAAAGGTGCCAGAAAATAGTGCTCACTCATTTTTTTAAGAAAATCAGCAACGTAGACATCTTTTAATTGTCCGTTACCTCTTAAAACCGCTATCTTTTTTTGCTTTGGATGAACTAATTTTTTAAAGGCTTCGGCAAATACATACTCTAAATTTTGAATAGAACCATTTACCAACTCTTGGTCTGTTGCACCTATTTTATTTTTAATTAACGGTACAATAACCGTTTGCTCATTATAACTTGCCAAAGCCCAAGGTATAATGACTTCTTGTGATGTTTTTCCGTTTTCTTGAATATTAACTTGAAACGGTTGTAAACCACGTTGCGCTAATTGCTGTATGTTTTGGTTTCTTGTTTTTTCATCGGCTAACGGATTTATAAATTGAAATTTCACATGAGCATTAGATACCGTAAACTCTTCTAATAATTGCTGTGTTTCATCTCGAAGTCGTCTAAACTCTGTAGGGAATTCACCTTCTAAAAACACGTCTATAATTAAAGGAGAATCTACATTCTCAACAGTTTGTAAAGCCTCATTAGATAAGGTGTAACGTTTATCTTGTGTTAAATCAACGCGTTGGTAAACATAACTAGAAATGACGTTAATTACGATAAGCGCAACTAATGTCATAAGGATAACGATGATATTTTTTTTACTCTTCAGCATCAAATTTTTGTTCTTCTTTATATAATCTTAGATTAACAACTTTATCATTTTCGAATGTTAATTCTAAGCATTCTTTTTTGGTGTTAAATGCTCCTGGTTCTAGGCCTAATCCATAATTCCATTGATTTGGGTTGTGATCTTTTTTTGTATCGTCCCAAGATAACCATTCGTAAGTTCCTAAAAGTGATTCAATGGCTGTTTTGGTCTTACCAACTAAAATTTCCGAAGTAATCATATCCTCAGACAATTCATAACGTAATGCTGGTTTGTCTTGCCAAATTTTTGAAGAAAACTGCTTTTCATGATGGTAGTTACTAAAAATATTAATTAGTGGATATACAGCATAAAAATAAACCAAAGGTGTTAATGCTAAACTCACTAAAAATGTAAGCCAAATGCGTTTGTCTATCGTTTTTACAAATAGAAAAACAAGCACAAATGTAATGCACATAAAAACCACTAACTTAATTGTAATAATCATTGGTTAGCGCGTTTGATATTTAATTTTGTTAATACAATAAATAAGGCCGTTATGCTTAAAAAGTAAATGATATCTCTAGAGTCTAATACGCCTCTACTCATACTTTTAAAGTGCGATTCCATACCTAATTTTTCTATATAAAATGCATCTCCAAATAGATTGTAATTTGATAAGCCTTCAAAGCCAAAATAGAAAAAGAAGCAAATAAATACGGCAACGATAAAGGCTACTATTTGATTGTCTGATAGGCTAGAGGCAAATACACCAATGGCTGTGTAAGCAGCGATTAGAAACAATAAGCCAAAATACGATCCCATAACACTTCCCATGTCTAGGTTACCTTCAGGATTTCCTAGTTTTGAGATGGTAAATACATATAATAGTGTTGGGATTAGTGCAAAAATGATCAATACAAATGCACCTAAATATTTGCCTAAAACGATGTTTAAATGACTTATGGGTTTGGTAAGTAAAAGTTCTAATGTGCCTTGTTTTTTCTCATCTGCAAAACTTCTCATGGTTACGGCTGGCACTAGGAAAATAAGAATCCAAGGTGCTAATAAAAAGAAGGTAGATAAATCTGCAAAACCGTTATCGAGCACATTAAAATCACCTTTAAATAACCAGAGAAATAAACCGTTAAGTAATAAAAATACCGCAATGACCAAGTAGCCAATTGGTGACGCGAAAAAGGTGTTTATTTCTTTTTTTAGTATTGAGAACATTTAATGTTTGTTATGCTGTTTTAAAAATGTTTTGAATTTAATCATTCTAATTCCGGGAAAAATAATAAATATTAATCCAAGTACACAACCAAATAAGCTAATAGTTTGTGGTGTTGGGCGTTTACTTCCAAAACGATTAAAATATAAAGCTACCAAAAAAATAATAATACCTATACAAATTGGTATTAGTAAGTTTCTCCAACTTTTTTTGATGTTTTCTTCGGTCATTATAGTTTTACTGTAAACTGGCTAATTTATTGACACTCCAAGCTTCAGGCTTTCCATTAAACATAGGTTTTGTTTTTGCCCAAATGCCTTGAAATAAATTGGAATGTCTGTAATTCTCTAAATCGGCTTCGGTTTGCCAATAACTATACGTAAAAAAGATATTGGTGTTGTATTTATCGCGATACAATTCTAAAAACTCACAGCCTTCAAAACCTCTAATGTGCTCTTTTTGAGATTCGAAATTATTTAGAAATTCTTCAATTCTTAAGGGGTCTAGGCTTAGTTTTACGATTCTAATGAGCATATTAATTATTGTATAAGTTTATCTCAATTTTATTTTTGCTTTGTCTTAAAGATAGGATACATTAAGATAACACCTAATATTAACCCTAAAATGCTAGAGGTGTTTTGCATAGGTTGCTCTATAAAACCTAATAGATTAACTAAGGCAAATACTATAAATAATAGGCCGATGATTGCTATTATAAAACTTGGTATTGGTTTCTCCGACCAACGTTGTTTGTCTTTCATTGAATGATTTTTTATTAGGTTTTAGAAAAATTAATCGTAACCGTATCCATAACTTTTAATCCTAAAAGGGTAGAAGCGCTTCCAACAGTTCCATTATCACTTTTATAAACGGCAATTTCTAAATAACCAGATGAATTAAATACCACTAAGCGTTTACCATCATCATAGCGCTTTTCTTCAGGGATATCAAAATTAATAGCATCGCTATATTTTTCATATATCGTTTTAAACTTATAATTACGTGCAGAAATTTCATAACTACGCGTTTTCTGTATGTCTTCAAAAAACTTACGTTTAATGTTAGTAATCACGTTTCCGTAGTTATCAATATAAATAACGCTTCCAATAATTTGACTGCGTTCTTCACTCACAAACGGAATTAAATTTTTGATAGGTTTAATAGTTTCAATGATTTTACCAATAACTTCAAGCGTTCCACCACGTGCAATATGGCAAGCTACATTTACAAATACATCTAGCACAGGAAAGCTCGTTGCAACGCGATCATGAATATTTATTTCTACAATTTTTTGTGGTACAATTTCTGAACAAATCATACTCATAATGCCGTTATTAGCACATATAAAATAATGATCGTTTAGTAGCACTGCAATATGCTTATTTTCAGGATTGAGCTCTGAGTCAATCCCAATCATATGAATAGTACCTTTAGGAAAACTACTATAGGCATTTTGAATAATGTAAGCAGCTTCTGGTACATTAAATGGCGAGACAGAATGTGAGATATCAACAATTCGCACATCAGGTAATTCGCTATAAATAGCACCTTTTATGGCTCCAGCGAAGTGGTCTTTTTCGCCAAAATCTGTTGTTAATGTGATGATTGCCATAGATTAAGCAATAGAGTTTTAATGATTGTTGGAACTCATTTTTAAATCTTGAATAAAACTGTTAAAAACTAATCATATTTTAACCTTTAGGTAACCTAAAGAGTAAAATAGTTTAATTATTTTTGGTAGTATAGATGTTGAAAATGAGTCTTAATTTGTCTCATCACAAATCTAATAAAACAAAACAGATTAATTAATAATTCTCATCGCTTTTGAACGAACTTATTTTAGAACTTGAAGAAATCACTCCTAAAGAATTTTTTGGAGCTCAAAATGCAAACATTAAACTTCTTAAAACCTACTTTCCTAAACTTAAAATTGTAGCCAGAGGCAATACAATTAAAGCTTATGGAGACGAAGATTTACTAGAAGAGTTTGACCGACGAATGAACATGCTCATGGTGCATTTTGGAAAGTATAATAAAATAGATGAAAACGTAATTGAACGGGTTTTAACAAGTCAAAGTAGCGATGATTATAATACTTCAGAAAAAAGTGGAGAAGCCATAATTCATGGTGTCAATGGTAAAATCATAAAAGCGCAAACTGTAAACCAACGTAAATTGGTAGAGAGTATGCGAAAAAATGATATGGTGTTTGCTATTGGTCCTGCAGGAACCGGAAAAACATATACAGGTGTTGCTTTGGCAGTTAAAGCTTTAAAAGCCAAAGAAGTTAAACGTATAATTTTAACACGACCAGCAGTAGAAGCAGGAGAGAATCTAGGCTTTTTGCCAGGCGATTTAAAAGAAAAATTAGACCCATACATGCAACCATTATATGACGCACTTCGTGATATGATACCTGCAGAACGTTTGGCGAGTTTTATAGAAAACGGAACCATACAAATTGCGCCTCTAGCTTTTATGCGTGGTCGAACTTTAGATAACGCTTTTGTCATTTTAGATGAAGGTCAAAATACAACTCATGCCCAAATGAAAATGTTTTTAACACGTATGGGGAAAAATGCAAAGTTTTTATTAACAGGAGATCCTGGTCAGGTAGATTTACCGCGTCGTTCTATTTCTGGATTAAAAGAAGCGCTTCTCGTATTAAAAAACGTAGAGGGTATTGGCATGGTATATCTAGATGATAAAGATGTTATTCGTCATAAGTTGGTGAAAAAAGTAATTGCTGCTTATAAGAGTATTGAGAATAGAGAATAGAGCGTTCGTATAATTGAGAATGTAAAACTGAATACTACTGAATTTAATAGGTTCTTCGGAAATATTAAAATTCAAGTTATTGTAAACAAAAAAATAAATAATGGCTAATAATACCATAACAGAATCAAACTTCAATTTTCCAAAACAAAAAAGTGTTTATAAAGGTAAAGTAAGAGCGGTCTATAATATTGATGATCAAGAGTTGGTCATGATTGCTACAGATCGTTTAAGTGCTTTTGATGTCGTGATGCCTAAAGGGATTCCTTATAAAGGTCAAATCTTAAATCAAATTGCAACAAGCATGATGAAAGCTACCCAAGATTTAGTGCCCAACTGGTTAACTTCTATTCCAGATCCTAACGTAGCAGTAGGTCATATTTGTGAACCTTTTAAAGTAGAAATGGTAATTCGAGGTTATATGTCTGGTCATGCAGCTCGAGAATATAAAGCCGGACGACGTTTGCTTTGTGGTGTAGCAATGCCAGAAGGGATGAAAGAAAACGATAAATTTCCTGAGCCAATTATCACACCTGCAACCAAAGCCGAAATGGGTGATCATGATGAAGATATTTCTAGAGAAGACATTATTTCAAAACATATCGTTTCCGAAGAAGAGTATCTAATATTAGAAGATTATACACGTAAGTTGTTTCAACGTGGTACAGAAATAGCAGCCTCTAGAGGTTTAATTTTAGTGGATACAAAGTATGAATTTGGAAAAACTAAAGATGGTAAAATTGTACTAATTGATGAAATTCATACACCAGATTCTTCACGTTATTTCTATGCAGAAGGCTACCAAAAGCGACAAGATAATAACGAGCCACAAAAACAATTGTCTAAAGAGTTTGTGAGACAATGGTTAATTGCTAATGATTTTCAAGGTCTTGACGGACAAACGGTACCAGAAATGAGTGACGACTATATTAAAACGGTAAGTGATCGCTATATTGAGTTGTATGAAAATATTATGGGAGAACCTTTTGTAAAAGCTGATGTTTCTGATATTGAGCGTAGGATTGAGCAGAATGTTTTGGCGTATTTAGGTTAACAAGATCGTAGTTAATAAATTTGAAGACTTAAAAATGATACAAATCTATAGCTTAATTCCATTGTTGTTTATACTAACATGTGCTTCAAGTTCAGATTCTCAAGATGGTTGTTACTCAAATAAAGGTATTAAAATAGCAAAATCTTATACCGCAAACGATTATGAAGATATAGATGTAGGTTTTCAAGAAACACATTATGATAAAAATGGCAAACCAACGTTAAGCGCCAATGAAAATAATGGTACAAAGACAACTTACAACTATCAAGGTGCAAAATTAATATACATAATTAATGAAAGTAATCGACCTGATTTTTATGATGCATCTAGTGATTATGAAACAAAGTTAAAGGTAGATACAGTGTTTGTTTCTGTACATTATAAAGATGGTAGATTAAAAGAAATTATTGAAAAAAATAATACAAAAGTACTTTTTGAATATGATGGTTGTGAAAAGTCAATTCATACTTTTTTAAAACAAAATGGAGATACTATACAACAAGTAAAATATATAAACAAAAACAATGTTTTAGTAAAAACTAAGTGGACCTCTTTTTATCCTTCAAAGTCCACAAGGGTTTCAGAGTATTATGATTATGAATTTGATACCAAAGGCCATTGGATCAAAAGAAAATATAAGCACTCAAATAAAATTGAGAATACCGAAACTAGAACGCTCATTTATTATTGAAAATGCAATTACCATTTTATAACAGTAATTGTTTTTATAATACATAAGTTTCAAAAATGGTTTCTAGAGATTGTTCTGGATTATCGCACAATCCAGGATGCGTTTTAGAACTTTGAATAATAGTACTCCTTGAAGCAGCCAACCATCTAAAGCGATCTGATAATTCGAATTGACCAATTGCACCTCCATTTGGATGACCTTCACAAATTAATTCCCAGGCGTGTAAATATTTGTTTAAAGCGTCAATATCTAACTCGCTACAAAATGCCTTTAACTTTATGGGATCTATATTGTATTTGATTCCTAAATACTTTTTGCGCTTAGAAAATAAAATAACACCAACATTAAAAAATTCTTCACGCTCTACTTTTGGAACAATCCTAATAATGGCATATTCAAATGTAATTTTATCTTGCATCTTGCGCTTCTTTAACTAATTCATCAATTTTATTTAGCCTCGTATTAATATACGTTTCATAAGCAGTTCTCATGTCGCTTGTAGCCATTGTATCTGCTTCATTTTCTAACCAATCTTCAGGAATTAAGGAGATGATTTCTTTAATTTTATTAGCATTGAGAGTAGTAGTAATATGAGAAGATGCTTCTTTTAAATTTGTAGCACTTTTAAGCAATACGTGATCTTTTATGAGCGGAAATGTTCTGGTAAGATGATTTTCCCATGTATTCCAATTATGGTGAAAATAGAAACTTGCACCATTATCAATAACCCATAATTCTTTATTCCATTGAAGCAAATTAGTATTTTTTACAGTTCTATCTATATTGCTTATAATGCTATCAAGCAATACTATTTTTGAAGCTGTTATGGCATCTACTTCAACAACTAGTGGGTCAAAAGTAATAGCACTTGATAAAAAATGAAGTCCTAAATTGAGACCTACACTAAATTTTAGTAAATCTTGAATTTCCTCATCTGGTTCTGTTTTGCTAAATGAATCATCTAGGTTCATAAAGACTAATTCAGGGATTTTTAATCCGATGGCACGTGCTAGTTCACCACCAAGAAGTTCGGCAATAAGTGCTTTTTTACCTTGCCCAGCACCTCTAAATTTTAATACATATAGAAAACCGTCATCTGCCTTTACGATGGCAGGAAGTGAGCCGCCTTCTCGCAAGGGATTTATATATTGTATAACATTTACTGTTCTAATATCAATTGTATTCATAATTACTAAAGTAGTAAAAGTTTTAGTTTTTAAGTTTGTGTATTAATTTTCTAACACCATTATAAATAAATGCATTTGTTTTAACGTAATAAAAAGAAATACAACACACAACAATGATAAAAACAAGTGTTCCAATAATAGCTTGTGTAGGGTTTAACGCTTTTAAATAAAAGTGATTGAGTCCAAGACCTGTAAAACTTCCGTAGATGATTATAAAATGAATGACGTAGATGGATAAGGTTTTTTGTCCGATTTTTCCAATTAGTGAACCCTTTAAAAACGGTTCTGCAGCATAGAATACAGCAAAAAGCAAAAGCACATTTCCGAAGCGTGTAAACAAATAATTATAATAAGCAGAGGCTTTAAAAAGCTCAATATTTGTAAAATGATGCAATCTCATCAACAAGTATGAAGAGTATTCAATTAAGATGCTTCCAAAAATCACAAAACATATAACGGTCACTAATCTAAATCGGTTTCTATGCGCATGAGAGAAGAAAACTGTTGCTAGAAATCCGCCAAATGCAGTAAATCCAAACCAAGGTAAAATCGTGAAAATTGAGCCATTGGCTTTGCTCATATAATTAGCAAAAATAATTGGAATATGACTCAAATCTAAATTACGGTATAAAGGTTCGGCTAAAAAGCAACCAAAACCTAAAAGGAATAAAAACAACGACAGTAGCCAAACTTTTTTCCGAAGTAAAACATAGCATCCAATAAGAAGTATGAGTGATAAACCAATACATTGCAAGACATCAATTATAAAAAAAGAAGTATTAAAATGACCATAAAACAAACTAAATAAATCAATACGAAGTGCATAACCAATACCAATTAAAAGTAATCCTCTGTAAAGGCCTTTTTTTATTCTTATAGTGTCGTCACCTTTATTTTTGGCTCGTAAAAGCAGGTATAAAAAAACCAAACCAGATATTGTAAAAAATGTTGGTGCAGTTATACCTCTAAAATAGGTCCAAATTTGAAAGGCTATATTAGTGTCATCTCTGTAAATAGGGTTGAGTAGCGTGTTAATAAAATGGCCTTGTAGCATCATTATGATAGCAAAAGCTCGCACAGCATCAATAAAAAAGAGTCGGTTAGTTTTCAATTGGGATGAAATTAAGGAGATAAAGATACTTTTAATTTTTATGTTGGCTAAGTTTAATATCTTCGAAGATTAATTCAGGAAAAATATATGGATTTTATAAACGAATTTGCGAGTCATTTCTCTTCTTTAGCATGGGGAATTCCATTATTAGTTTTACTAATTGGTGGAGGGTTATATTTACTTATCGTCTCAAGATTTTTACCATTTCGGTTTTTTGGTCACGCCATTCAAGTGCTTCGTGGTAAGTATGATGATCCTAATGATCCTGGAGAAATTAGCCATTTTAAGGCATTAACAACTGCATTGTCGTCTACTATTGGCATGGGAAATATTGCAGGTGTGGCTTTAGCGATTTCGGTTGGTGGACCAGGAGCCATGTTTTGGATGTGGATTAGTGCCATTGTTGGTATGAGCACAAAATTTTTTACATCAACATTGGCAATTATGTATAGAGGTAAGGATAGTAATGGCGATTTACAAGGTGGTCCCATGTATTTTATTACAGAAGGTTTAGGAAAAAATTGGAAGTTTTTAGCAGTTATGTTTTCTTTCTTCGGAATGTTAGGAGCATTACCAGTTGTAAATGTCAATCAATTAAAACAAGCTATAAACGACATTATATTAATCCCAAATGGCGTAGAAGTAAGTTTAGGAAGTAACCTGATTATAGCTGCAGTTTTAGTTGTATTGACCAGTGTGGTCATTCTTGGTGGTTTAAAACGTATTAGTAATATTGCTTCCAAAATGGTGCCATCTATGGTTATTTTATATTTTGTTTTGGTGCTTATTATACTTGCAGTAAATTATACTGAAGTACCAAAATATTTCATTATGATTTTTACAGATGCTTTTGAAGCTAATTATTTAGATCCAGAAAGTAATAAAGATGTGTTAGGAGGTGTTCTTGGTGCTCTTGTGCTTTTAGGAATAAAACGAGGAGCTTTTTCTAATGAAGCAGGAATTGGTACAGCTCCAATGGCACATGGTGCAGCCAAAACCGATGAACCTGTACGCGAAGGATTAGTGGCTATGTTAGGTCCTGTAATTGATACGCTAATTGTTTGTACACTAACGTCTTTAGCAATTTTAGTGACAGGAGTTTGGGAAACGACCTCAGATAATGGTGTGTCACTAACAGCTTCTGCTTTTCAAAATGCGATGCCAGGTTACGGCCAATATCTTCTTATGATTTGTGTGTTTATTTTTAGTGTATCGTCATTGTTTTCTTATGCTTACTACGGAACCAAATGTACTTCATTTCTAATAGGAGCAAATAAAAAACACTATTACAACTATCTTTATATTCTTAGTATTATTCTAGCAGCAACAACACCTTTTGAAGCGATGATAAATTTAATAGATGGTATTTTTGCGTTTATGGCTATACCTACCATGTTGGCAACCATTATTATGGCTCCACGAGTTGTGAGAGAGGTTAAAGCGTATCGCGAACGTTTGAAGAATACTTAAATTTTGGTAACAGAATTTTTAAATTGCTGAGGTGTCATGAGTTCCATCTTTTTAAATTGCCTATTAAAATAACTTGTATTATTAAAACCCGATTTAAATGCAATTTCAGACATTCTAAAATCTTTAGATTGTTTGATGAGTTGTTTTGAAAATTTAATTTTTTCAGAATTGATATAATCAATAGGAGAGATGCCTAAGGTGTTTTTAAACTGTTTATGAAAATGAGACGTACTCATGTATGCTTTTTTTGCTAATTGATCAACTGTAATGTCTTTATTGGTAAGGTTCTCCTTAATAAATTTGATAACAGTACCAATTCTAGTGTCATTAAAAATTTGATCTTGATTGGCAAGTATTAAAGACTTAGCTTTAGTTTGTAGCAATCTCACAATTAATTCCTGTATCATAAGATCTAATAATACATCTTTAGATTTACTGTTATTAGTAAACGTATAAGTTAAACGCTCTACGAGATGATTAACAGCAGTATTATTAATTAAATGTGAAGTATTAGCGTCTAAATCCCAAGATTTATTTTCATTTTCAATAGCGACAATCCTATTAAAATTATCTACAACTTCTTCAATTTTAGTAGCATCAATTCCTAAAGCTAAACATTGAGTAGGATCACTTTCTTTAGCAATAGGGAAATCAATAATCATTTCTTTATTGGTTGGCATGACTACAGATTCTCCTGGGAAAAAGTCAAATGAAGGGATGCCATCTATATGCATTACTTTTTTTCCTGTTAACATACTAGCAATGATTGGGAAGTCAAAAGTTAATGACACTTTTTCGGCAATAGCATGAGTTTCATAAATGTTTAACTCGGCATATTCAGCATTATATGTCGTTCTATTCTCAACCAAAGTTGAGAGTTTTCTCAGGCTTTTATGATGATTTAATAAATGACTCATATACAATATTACAAAAAATTAATAGGTACAATTATATAATAATAGATATGTTCAATATAATGATAATTATGTGCAATTGATTTAGGATTCTATAAAATATCTTTATAAAAATTATCTTATCAGTAATATTTGGTGTTAAAAGTTAAGGATGTGTTAAGGTTAGCGTTCTTTTTTTAACATGGGTTTTATAGTAAGATAATCAGTTTAATCATATAAATTAGTATAAAATGAGTTATTCAAAACCAAAATTTAAAGAGAAATATGGCAATTTTATAAATGGAAAATTTGTAGATCCTATAGGTGGCCAATATTTTGAAAATACATCTCCTGTTGATAATACTTTAATAGCAAAATATCCACGTTCTCAGAAAGAAGATGTCGAGTTAGCTTTAGATGCTGCAAACGCAGCTAAAGAAGCTTGGGGAAATACATCGGCAACAGAACGCTCTACACTTTTAAATAAAGTTGCAGATATTATTGAAGCTAATTTAGAAGAATTTGCATTAGTAGAAACTTGTGATAATGGTAAGCCAATTAGAGAAACCCTCAATGCAGATGTTCCATTGGCAGTAGACCATTGGCGTTATTTTGCTGCGTGTATTCGTTCTGAAGAAGGAAGCGCAACAGAATTAGATCAGCATACGTTGTCCATGAATATTAAAGAACCATTAGGTGTTGTTGGTCAAATTATTCCTTGGAATTTCCCATTACTCATGCTATCTTGGAAATTACCACCAGCTTTAGTTACAGGTAATTGTGTGGTGTTAAAACCTGCAGAACAAACGCCTTCAACAGCAACCTTACTAATGGAAAAAATAGCAGAAGTATTTCCTCCAGGAGTAGTGAATGTTGTTCACGGTTTTGGCCCAGAAGCAGGAAAGCCTTTGGCCTCTAGTTCAAAAGTTGATAAAGTAGCATTTACTGGAGAAACAACTACAGGGCAACTTATTATGCAATATGCTTCAAAAAATTTAAATCCAGTTACTATGGAACTAGGAGGTAAATCGCCTAACGTGTTCTTTAATTCGGTTATGGATCATGATGATGCTTACTTAGACAAAGCTATTGAAGGTGCTGTTTTATTTGCCTTTAATCAAGGAGAAGTGTGTACCTGTCCTTCAAGAATTTTAGTTCAAGAAGATATTTATGATGCTTTTATGGAGCGTGTTATTGAACGTACAAATGCAATCATTCAAGATAATCCTTATGATACCAATACAATGGTTGGAGCACAAGCGTCTAATGATCAATATGAAAAAATTCAATCCTATTTCAAAATAGGAAAAGATGAAGGCGCTAAAGTATTAACAGGAGGAGAAGCAAATACATTAAATGGAGATTTTGCCAACGGGTTTTATATAAAACCAACAATTCTAGAAGGCCATAATAAAATGAGGGTTTTTCAAGAAGAAATTTTCGGACCAGTAGCTTGTGTTACTAAATTTAAAGATGAGGCCGAAGCTATAGAAATTGCAAATGACACGCTCTACGGATTAGGAGCAGGAGTTTGGACACGAGATGCACATCAATTATACCAAATTCCAAGAGCCATAAAAGCAGGTCGTGTTTGGGTGAATTGTTACCATGCGTATCCAGCACATGCACCATTTGGAGGATACAAAAAATCTGGGTTTGGTAGAGAGAATCATGTGATGATGCTTAATTATTATCGCCAAACTAAAAACATGCTCATCTCGTATGACAAGAATAAATTAGGTTTCTTTTAGTAGAAATTGAATTAATAGCACTAAAGGCTGGATTCTTATTTAAATTCAGCCTTTTTAATACCTTTATATTATGGAGCGAGTAACAATTACAGATAAAGCAGCAAAAGTTTTAGAACAATTAAAAGAAAAACATGGTGATTTAATTTTTCATCAAAGTGGTGGCTGTTGTGATGGATCTGCACCAATGGTTTTTGAAAAAGAAGATATGTATCTAGATGACAGCGATGTTTTATTAGGAACTCTAAATGATGTTAACTTTTACATGAATCAAGATCAATTTGAATATTGGAAACATACACATTTAACTGTTGATATTACCGAAGGTCGTGGCGCAAGTTTTTCTTTAGAAATCCCGTTAGGTCTTCGTTTTTTAATTCATTCTAGAATGTTAACTAAGGAAGAAGAAATGTTTTTTAACACAAAATAACTATCTTTTAAACTTTTAACATTCTAAATTATAATTATGTCCAAAGTAAATAAGGCTAAAGCCTATTGGAAAGAAAATATAAAGTATGTGCTCATCTTACTTTTTATATGGTTTTTAGTCTCCTATGGTGCTGGTATTGTTTTTAAAGACGAATTAAATCAAATAAAAATTAAAGGTTTTAAATTAGGATTTTGGTTCGCACAGCAAGGGTCATTGTATGTTTTTGTGATACTCATATTTGTTTATGTAAGATTGATGAATAAATTAGATAAAAAATATGGCTATGATGAATAAGGGATTACTCATTGCAAATTTAGATGTTCAAACGTGGACTTACATTTTAGTTGGTATTACGTTTGCGCTATATATTGGTATCGCAATTTGGTCTAGAGCAAGTTCTACAAAAGAATTTTATGTTGCAGGAGGAGGAGTTTCTCCTTTAGCAAATGGAATGGCAACTGCAGCAGATTGGATGAGTGCAGCATCATTTATTTCCATGGCAGGCATCATCTCTTTTGCAGGATACGATGGAGCTGTGTATTTAATGGGATGGACAGGTGGTTATGTGCTATTAGCCTTATTATTAGCACCATATTTGCGAAAATTTGGAAAGTTTACAGTTCCTGATTTTATAGGAGATCGTTACTATTCTAAAACAGCTAGAATCGTAGCTGTATTTTGTGCTCTTATAGTATCGTTTACGTATGTGGCTGGTCAAATGCGTGGTGTTGGTATCGTATTCTCACGATTTCTAGAAGTAGATATTAATACTGGTGTTATTATTGGGATGTTGATTGTTTTATTTTATGCCGTTTTAGGAGGTATGAAAGGTATCACTTATACACAAGTAGCTCAATATTGTGTGCTGATTTTTGCTTTTATGGTACCAGCTATTTTTATTTCAATTCAAATGACAGGAAATCCAATACCACAATTAGGTTTTGGTAGCCAATTAAGTGATGGTTCTGGTACATTTTTGCTTGATAAATTAGATGGTTTAAGCACAGAACTTGGGTTTTCAGAATATACTGAAGGTTCTAAATCTACAGTAGATATGTTTGCCATTACCTTGGCTTTAATGGTAGGGACAGCAGGATTACCTCATGTAATTGTACGATTTTTTACTGTAAAACGTGTGAAAGATGCACGCAAATCTGCAGGAATTGCTCTATTGTTAATCGTAATTTTATACTCAACAGCACCTGCTGTAGCTGTTTTTGCAAGAACAAATATGATTGAAACGGTTTCTAATCAACCGTATTCAGATGTTCCACAATGGTTTAAAAAATGGGAAACTACAGGGTTAATCACATTTACTGATAAAAATAAGGATGGTAAAATTCAATATGTAGCAGATGAGACTATTAATGAATTGGTCGTTGATAGAGATATTATGGTTTTAGCAAATCCCGAAATTGCAAAACTACCCAATTGGGTGATTGCACTAGTTGCTGCAGGAGGATTGGCTGCTGCGTTATCAACAGCTGCTGGCTTACTTTTGGTGATTTCAGCATCAGTTTCTCATGATTTAATAAAGAAAGTATTTAACCCTAAAATTTCAGAAAAAGGAGAACTAGTCGCTGCACGATTATCAGCCGTAGGAGCTGTTTGTGTCGCTGGATATTTTGGTATACATCCACCTGGTTTTGTAGCAGCTGTGGTTGCTTTAGCTTTTGGATTAGCTGCCGCTTCTTTTTTTCCAGCAATTATACTTGGTATATTTTATAAAAAAATGAATAAAGAAGGAGCAATTGCTGGTATGGTTGTAGGTATTACAGCCATGTTACTTTATATGATGAAGTATAGACTAGGTTGGTTTGATGCCGCACTACCAAGCAAAAACGAATGGTGGTTTGGTATTTCTCCCGAAGGTTTTGGAAGTATTGCCATGATGCTTAACTTTATGGTATCCATAGTTGTAATGAAGTTTACAAAACCACCACCAGAAGACGTACAAGAAATAGTTGAAAATATTAGAATTCCAAGCGGAGTAAATAATGCCATTAATCATTAATAATCATGAGTAATTATCACATAAAACATTTAGAAGAATACTATCAAGTTTACAGAAAATCAGTTAGAGATCCTGAAAATTTTTGGGAAGAAATCGCAGGAGAACACTTTCTTTGGCGAAAAAAATGGGATAAGGTTTTAAGTTGGGATTTTAAAAAACCAGAAGTAAAATGGTTTGAAGGAGCACAATTAAACATTACCGAAAATTGTATTGATAGACATTTAGCAACAAGAGGAGAACAAACCGCTATTTTGTTTGAACCTAATGATCCCAACGAAGGTGCAGAGCATATAACTTACAATCAATTACATCAACGCGTTAATCAGTTTGCAAATGTGTTAAAAAATCAAGGTGTAAAAAAAGGCGATCGTGTTTGTATTTACGTACCCATGATTCCAGAATTAGCAATTTCGATTTTAGCCTGTGCTAGAATAGGAGCTATACATTCCGTTGTGTTTGCTGGGTTTTCTTCTACAGCATTAGCAACTAGAATTAATGATAGTGATTGTAAAATAGTGATCACTGCAGATGGCTCTTATCGCGGCGCAAAAACCATCGATTTAAAAGGTATTGTAGACGACGCATTAGAAAACTGTAAAGGTGTTGAGACTGTTTTAGTCGCAAAGCGAATTAACTCAGCTATAACTATGAAAGAAGGTCGTGATAAATGGCTACAACCTTTATTAGACAGCGCCTCAAATGAATGTAAGGCAGAAATAATGCAAGCCGAAGATCCCTTATTTATTTTATACACATCTGGATCTACGGGTACTCCAAAAGGCATGGTACATACCACAGCAGGTTATATGGTTTATACAGCTTACACATTTAAAAATGCCTTTCAATATAGAGAAGGTGATGTATATTGGTGTACAGCAGATATTGGCTGGATTACTGGTCACTCATACATTGTGTATGGTCCTTTAGCAAATGGAGCAACAACAGTTATGTTTGAAGGAGTGCCAAGTTATCCCGATTTTGGACGCTTTTGGGATATTGTACAAAAACATAAAGTCACTCAGTTTTATACAGCACCAACAGCCATTAGAGCCTTGGCAAAGCAAGGTGTCGATCTCATAGAAAAATATGATTTATCATCCCTAAAGGTTTTGGGAAGCGTAGGAGAACCTATAAATGAAGAAGCATGGCATTGGTATAATGATAATGTTGGTAAAGGAAAAAGCCCCATTATTGATTCTTGGTGGCAAACCGAAACAGGAGGCATTATGATAACACCAATCCCATATGTCACACCAACAAAACCAACCTATGCAACTTTGCCTTTTATTGGAATCCAGCCCTGTTTAATGGATGAAAATGGTGAAGAATTAAAAGGCAATCAGGTAGAAGGTCGTTTGAGTATAAAATTTCCTTGGCCAAGTATAGCACGTACCATTTGGGGAAATCACCAACGTTATAAAGATACCTATTTTTCTACCTATGAAAATAAGTATTTTACAGGAGATGGTGCCTTGCGAGACGAAGTTGGTTATTATAGAATAACAGGTCGTGTAGATGACGTTATTATTGTATCTGGCCATAATTTAGGAACAGCGCCAATAGAAGATGCCATCAATGAGCATCCTGCAATTTCTGAGAGTGCCATTGTTGGTTTTCCTCATGATGTGAAAGGATCTGCCTTGTATGGGTATATTACATTAAAAGATGTTGGTGAAAGTAGAAATCATGACAATCTTAGAAAAGAGATCAATCAATTAATTTCAGATAGAATTGGTCCTATAGCTAAATTAGATAAAATACAATTTACCGAAGGCTTACCAAAAACACGTAGCGGAAAAATTATGCGACGTATTCTACGTAAAATTGCCGAAAAAGATACCAGTAATCTAGGAGACATTAGTACGTTGCTCAATCCAGAATGTGTTCAGGATATAAAAGATAATGCGTTGTAGATGTGCTATCATTTTGTATGATGATCATTAAGAGTAAGTGTGACCTCACAATCTTTTAATTAATTTGGGCATTACCTTTTACATTGCTGTCATGTTGTTAATCATTTAATTTTGGTGATTGCGCATAGTCAAAATATACTAAAATAAGTTAAAGTAATCAATGTAAAAGGTCGTGCTTTCACCAGTCGCTATCAAAGATGAGCTCCAACAATGGCTCAATCACTAATGCATAAATTAAGCTATAGCTGGGCCACGTCGTTTTTTCAACCAAACAAAAACCAACAGTGACAATACTCCAAAAACAGAAAACCCAATAAAGAGAGGTAGTACAGAGGTTTTTACAAAACTTCCAATGTAGATAGCAATGGGTACAGCCATTACTGTAGACACAAAACCGTTAATTGCTGCACCAATGCCTGCGATGTGTCCCAACGGCTCCATGGCTAAAGATCTCAAATTTCCGAAGAGAAAACCAACAGCAAAAAACTGAAGTAAGAAAAACGTTACCAATACGTGAATACTTGGGTTATTTCCGGTGTGAAATAACAACACATATAGCAACGAGATCACAGCATAAGCGATAGTTGCATAATAGGCAATATTAAAAGAGCCAAATTTAATAACGAGTCGGCTGTTGGTGAACGTGGCAAATCCTACCGAGAATGCAGTACTCGCAAAAATATAAGGGAACAATTCTCCCAATACATATTGCTCTTGAAAAATTTGTTGCGACGTGCTTAAATACACCATAAATGATCCTGTAATAAAGCCAGATACCAAAGTAAGGGCAATGGCTTCTCTATGTTTTAAAAACTCAACCGTACCAGTAATGAAGATTTTGGGAGAGAATTTAATTCGTTTTTTAGGTTCTAACGTTTCGGGTTGACGTCTCCAAAACCAGAGTACAATGAGTAATCCAATTAAGAGGTTGACGTTAAATATGGCTTTCCAATCAAAAAAATCTAATAACAATTGTCCAAAAGTGGGAGCAACAATTGGCACGAGTATAAAAAACATGACGATAATAGATAAAATTTTAGCCATAAAATCACCACTATAAGTATCTCGAGTCATAGCAATAGCAATGGTTCTTGGAGATGATAATCCTATCCCTTGAAATACACGACCAATGAGCATGACTTCAAAATTGTTGGTGGTTACACACACGATACTTGCAATAACAAACACGGTAAACCCAAAATAGACCATAGGTTTTCTACCAAAACTATCAGATAATGGTCCAAAAATTAACTGTCCAAAACCTAAGCCTAAAAAAATCATGGTAATCAACTTTTGATTATCACTAGAATCTACAACATTCAATTGGCTACCAATATCTGGTAAAGCTGGTAATAATGCGTCAATTGATAGTGCCACAATAGACATTAACGATGCCATGAGAATGACAAATTCAATTTTAAAATCAGGTTTAGTTTGCATCGTGCAAAAGTACGAGATTTCACAGATTAAATGCGGTCCTAAATCGAATTAACAAAATATTGACTTTCAAAAAATAATCTTCCAATTTTTCAATTGTATCTTAGTGCTTTAAAACATCAATAATTGAACATTTAGATCAGAGAACGTATGGTAACAGATGCACTAATTAAACTTTTTAAAAGGGATTTAAACGCTTTAAAAGAAGAGATTAACACCTATCAAAAAGAAGACAATCTTTGGGTTTCAAATGACACCATTACTAATTCTGCAGGTAATTTAGCCTTACATCTTGTAGGGAATTTAAATCATTTTATAGGTGCAACACTTGGTAACTCAGGCTATGTGAGGCATCGTGATTTAGAGTTTTCACAAAAAGAAGTCTCTAGATTAGATATCAACCAATCTATTGATGATACGATTTTAGTTATAGAATCTGTACTTAACAATTTAACCGAAGCCGATTTACGAAAAGAATACAAACGTCGTATTTCTGAAACTCATATGACAACAGAGTATTTTTTAGTACACTTAACCATGCACTTAGCGTATCACCTAGGCCAAATTAATTATCACAGACGTCTATTAGATGTATAAATCTAGTTATAAAGGAATATTTCCATGCTTTCGTTTTGGTTTCACGATGTCTTTATCTTGCAACATGGCAAAAGCTTTAATTAATTTGCGTCTTGTGTTTTTAGGAAGAATAACTTCATCAATAAATCCACGTTGGGCTGCACTATAAGGATTTGCAAATAATTCGGCATATTCGGCTTCTTTTTCTTGCCATTTAGCTTCTTTATCATCTGCCGTATTAATTTCTTTTTTAAAGATAATTTCCGCAGCACCTTTGGCACCCATAACCGCAATTTCTGCGCTAGGCCAAGCAAAATTCATATCGCTTCCAATATGTTTTGAGTTCATTACATCATAAGCTCCTCCATAAGCTTTTCGCGTAATTACTGTAATTCTTGGTACAGTAGCTTCACTAAACGCATAGAGTAATTTTGCACCATGAACAATAATACCATTCCACTCTTGATCGGTTCCTGGTAAAAATCCGGGTACATCTTCTAGCGTTAATAACGGAATATTAAAACAGTCGCAAAAACGTACAAAACGTGCTGCTTTTTTAGAACTGTTAACATCTAAAACACCTGCTAAATACATAGGCTGATTGGCAATAATCCCAATGCTTCGTCCTCCTAGACGTGCAAATCCTACAATAATATTTTCTGCATGATCTTTGTGAATTTCATAAAATGAATTCTCATCTATAATTCCCGTAATAACCTCATGCATATCATAAGGTTTGTTGGCATTATCAGGAATAATAGAAGACAAGCTATCTCTAACTTCATCTTTTAATTCATATGGTAAAAGGGTAGGAGTTTCGGTATTATTTTGAGGTAAATAACTTAATAATGTTTTTAAATCTTCTAAACATTCTACATCGTTAGATGATGTTTTATGTGCCACACCAGATTTTGTAGAGTGCGTACTTGCGCCTCCAAGTTCTTCACTTGTTACGTTTTCATTGGTCACTGTTTTTACCACATTTGGTCCTGTAACAAACATGTAACTGGTATTTTCAACCATTAAAGTAAAATCAGTCATAGCAGGTGAATAGACAGCGCCTCCAGCACAAGGTCCCATGATTGCAGATAATTGAGGGATTACTCCAGAGGCTTGTACATTACGATAAAAAATATCAGCATAACCTCCAAGTGATCGCACACCTTCTTGTATACGTGCACCTCCAGAATCATTTAAGCCAATAATTGGAGCACCAACTTTCACTGCTAAATCCATGACTTTACAAATTTTTTCTGCATGTGTTTCAGATAGTGAACCACCAAAGACTGTAAAGTCTTGAGCAAAAATGTAGATGAGTCTACCATTTATAGTTCCGTAGCCTGTTACGACGCCATCACCATAAAACACTTGTTTTTCCATGCCAAAATCTTTGGTTCTATGGGTAACTAGAGCACCTATTTCTTCAAAAGAGCCGTCATCTAAAAGATACATAACACGTTCTCTAGCGGTTAGTTTTTTCTTTTGGTGCTGCTTATCTATTCTAGCTTGTCCGCCACCTAAATAGGCTTGGTTAAGTTTATCGTTGAGGGTTTTTATTTTTGAATCCATATGTTGTTTAGTTTTGCAATTCTAACAAGGTCTCTATGTCGATAGACGAGACATTAGTTATCTTGATTATTGTTAGGTCGAGCGCAGTCAAAACCTAAATCATAAAATTTAATTGGGAATTTTCAATTGTTTCTGTTCTTCAATATAATGCTTCACAGCAATTAAAGCAGCAATTTTAGCTTCGGCTTTTTGTTCATCTAATAATTGATCTGCAGCGTAATATTTTTTTACAAAATGTGTGTCAAAATGTCCACTTCGGAAAGCGTCATGTTCACAAACAAAAGTTCCAAATGGTAAGGTGGTTTGGATCCCTTCAATATGATAATTACTTATGGCTGTTTTCATTAACGAAATAGCTTCGTCACGCGTATTTCCGTAGGTAATCAACTTAGATATCATTGGATCGTAATAAATAGGGATTTCCATGCCTTGCTCAAATCCGTTATCAACTCTAATACCTGGACCTTCTGGAAGTTTATAGACCTCTAAAGTCCCTACACTTGGTAAGAAATCGTTAAGCGGATCTTCAGCATACACGCGTAATTCTAGAGCGTGACCATGAATTTTTAAATCGTTTTGTTGTATTGGTAATGTCTCACCACGAGCCACTAGAATTTGCAGCTCTACCAAATCTGTATTGGTGATAATCTCAGATACAGGATGCTCAACCTGTAAACGCGTATTCATTTCTAGAAAATAGAAATTATGGTTTTCATCTAGTAAAAATTCAACCGTACCTGCACCAATATAATCGCAGGCTTTTGCTACTCTTACAGCTGCTTCGCCCATTTGCTGGCGCAACTCAGGTGTGAGAACGCTAGAAGGTGCTTCTTCTACTACTTTTTGATGACGACGTTGAATACTGCATTCGCGCTCAAATAAATGTATGACATTGCCATGCGTATCTGCCATCACTTGAATTTCGATATGTCTTGGTGAAGCCACATATTTCTCAATAAAAACAGAGCCGTCACCAAAAGCATTAATGGCTTCACTAATCGCGCGATCCATTTGCGATTCAAATTCGGCTTCATTTTCAACGATACGCATTCCTTTTCCTCCACCTCCTGCAGAGGCTTTGATTAAAATAGGAAAGCCAATGCCTTTCGCAATTTTTTTAGCTTCAGGTATATCTGTTATGGCTTCATCGGTTCCAGGAACCATTGGTATATCGTAAGCTTTAACGGTTTCTTTTGCCGCTAATTTGCTACCCATAACTCTAATAGCGTGAGATTTTGGGCCAATAAAAATAATATCATTTTTTTCACATGCCTCTGCAAAGTCTGCATTTTCACTTAAAAATCCGTAACCTGGATGAATAGCGTCAACATTGAGGTTTTTAGCAACTTCAATAATGTTATCACCTAATAAATAAGATTGATTAGAAGGTGCTTCTCCAATGAGAACTGCTTCATCTGCATATTTTACATGTGGTGATTGTCTGTCTATGGTTGAGTACACTGCAACGGTTTTGATTCCCAATTTTTTTGCAGTTCTCATAACGCGAATAGCGATTTCTCCTCGGTTTGCGACTAGTAATTTCTTCATCAATAAATTGATTTATCGTTTCCGTAAAACGGAAATATTTTTAATAATTTTCTTTTGTAAAATACCTACAAGGTTGCATAAACCTTATAGGATTATAGTCTATCCTTCAAACTCAATTAACAATTGGTTTTTATCTACAGCATCTCCTTTGTTAATTGATATAGATTTTATAATACCAGTTCTTGGAGAGGTTAGAACGTTTTCCATTTTCATGGCTTCTAGAATTAAAAGCGTATCGTTTTCTTTGACTTCTTGTCCAATGTTTACATTAATCTCTAGAATTAATCCAGGCATTGGGGCTTTTATCTCGTTCACAAGTTTTGAGCTTCCTAATTCAAAACCCATATCTTTTATTAATGAATCTAATTCATTGTAAATATCAACGTTATAAGTGTTGTTATTTATTTTGACTTCAATGGTTTTAGATTGGGCTTTTATAGAAGATATTTCGGCTTTATAAGAGCGATTATCATGTAAAATATGATATGTGTTATCTGATATTTTTATACTATTGAGCTGAGCGCTTTCGGCTTCTGAAATATCAAAATCTATGGCAGAATTGACATTTACTTTAAAGGGTTTACTCATTAAAAATGTGTTTAATTTTTGGTAAAGGTAATGAATTATAACGTTTTCGTAAATGCGTATTCTTTATAAAAAAGGAAACAAATTTAAAGGTTATAGGTTGTTGTTTGGATTAAAATGAGAATCCTCTTGATGCTTTTTTATGGCTTTATGTGATAACATAATTCCGATAATGAGTGATATAAACGCACCAATCCAAATACCTGGAATAAAATCTATAAATAGAAAAAAGTCATAAAACCCATGAAAGGTAATCGCAAGAAGTAAACCTAAAAGGTTAAGTAGAATTCTGTTTTTAGAGAATTTGGCTTTACCCATAAAATAACCCATAAGAATTCCAAAAGTAGCATGAGCAGGAACAGCAGTAAATGCTCTTAAAATTCCAGTAACATAACCACCTTCTAATACGTACATTACGTTTTCTGTGGCTGCAAATCCCATTGATACCATCACAGCATACATAATACCATCAAAAGGTTCATCAAATGCTTTTTTGGGTTGATTATAAAATCTAACGATTATATATTTACTAAATTCTTCGGTTAATCCTACTACAAGAAAGGCTTTTACAAATTGCTGTGGCACACTAAATTCGTCTCTTAGCGGTAATATAATATCAAAACCATAATATAAAATGATGGTTACTATAATACTTACAATAGCGCCTAATAGAAAACTAAACAGTAATAAACGTTTTGGCTCTTTATCATACTTATCCTTATAATAGATGTATAAGATGATTAAAAAAACAGGAATAATTGCAAGGGCTATTAATTTCATTACTGAAATGTAATACATTTTAATGACTTAAAACCATTTAATTTGCCTTGTAAAATGGTTTTAAAATAGTCTGTGTTATACGGTCTGTTTTGGTATAGGTTTTTATTTGATCAATACATGTCCCTTTTTGGTCTTTTTCAACACATGTTACTAGAATTTCTTCAATAATAACTCCATTTTTGTTTTTAATGATAATGTTTGAAAGCTCGTTGTTTGTATAGCTGAAATAGTGGGTTTCAAAGTTGGTGAAATTATCTACGACTGTATTAATTGTGCCATTTTTATTATAATGTACTATAACTTCATTTTGTTTATATCGTTTTTGACTATAGCAGCTTATACGTTCTCTTTGATTAGGTTTCCAACGTGTTTTACAGTAATAAGGCTCTTTATTAGGAAATGATTTTTTAATAAACCATAAGCGTTTTTCCGTTTTTTCTATGAGGTTATTGTTGCCATCAAAAGTTTGAGATTCATTAATGCGTCCATTATTTGTGAAATCTAAATAGGTTTTTTTAATAAGCTCTTTTTTATCATTTTTAATGCTATAAATGTTTTCTGTAGCGCTACTTATATCTTCAGAAATTTGATGCTTATTAATGTATTTCTTAGTTGCGCAAGATTGAAAAATGACCACATATATCATATATTTTAAAACCTTACTAGACATACTTTTAATTTATTGCGTTACGTTTTTTATTGCGTTAAGTACTATTAAATAATACGCTGCATTTGAATCTACAAAATGAGAATTATGTTTACTATTATTTAATAGGTTCACAAACTCATCAATAGTCACCAATTTAACCGCTTCAACTTCTTCTCTTTGAAGTATAAAATCATTACTATTCATCTTAATTTTAGCGATAAAAGTATGATGAAATTCGTTATCTATAATACCATTGGGATACGATTGAAAACACTCAAAAACTCCAATTTTATTTAATTTCTCTTCGGAAACATCAACTCCTATTTCTTCTTTAGCTTCTCTCACAGCAGCTTGTTCTGGCGTTTCTCCTGCATCAATATGTCCAGCTACTGAAACATCCCAAAGTAACGGACAAATGGTTTTTGAAGCCGCACGTTGTTGGAGTAAGATATTTCCGTAGGCATCATAAAACCACACATGAGCTGTATTGTGTAGGTGCCCTTTGTTATGAATTTCAGTTTTTGGCACTGCAATTCCTGTAGGTCTTCCGTTTTTATCTACAATGTCTATAAGTGCTTCCATAATAAAAAACCTCACAAATTTTTTAAATGTTGTGAGGTTTATAATGTTCTATTTAAAGTAAGAAAACGTTTCTCCATCCTTAATTTTGAGGAGCGTTTCATAAATCATTTTAATTACATTTTCTACATCATCACGATGCACCATTTCAACAGTTGTGTGCATATAACGTAATGGTAAAGAAATTAAAGCAGAAGCCACACCACCATTGCTATAAGCAAAAGCATCAGTGTCTGTTCCTGTAGCTCTAGATAATGCCGAGCGTTGAAAAGGTATATTTTTAGCCTCAGCAGTATCGGTTATTAAATCGCGTAATTTTTGTTGTACAGCAGGAGCAAAGGCAACCACAGGACCTTTACCAATTTCTAAATGACCTTCTTTCTTTTTGTCAATCATTGGTGTGGTTGTATCATGTGTCACATCGGTCACAATAGCTACATTTGGTTTAATAGTTTCGGTAATCATTTGTGCACCTCTAAGACCAATTTCTTCTTGTACAGAGTTGGTAATGTATAACCCAAAAGGTAATTTCTTTTTATTTTCTTTGAGTAAACGAGCAACTTCTGCAATCATAAATCCGCCCATTCTATTATCTAGTGCACGGCATACAAATTTGTCTTTATTAAGGATGTGAAATGTATCTGGATATGTAATCACACAACCTACATGAACGCCTAATTCTTCAACCTCTTCCTTTGTAGCGCAACCACAATCTATAAATATATTGTCTGGTTTTGGTGCTTCTTCTTTAGCTTTACTTCTTGTATGAATTGCTGGCCAACCAAAAACACCTTTTACAATACCATTTTTAGTATGAATATCAACAATTTTACTAGGTGCAATTTGATGATCGCTTCCTCCATTTCTAATAACGTAAATTAATCCGTTATCTGAGATATAGTTGACATACCAAGAAATTTCATCAGCATGACCTTCAATAACAACTTTATATTTTGCATCAGGATTGATAACTCCAACAGCTGTTCCGTAGGTATCTGTAATAAATTCGTCAACGTATGGTTTTAGATAGTCCATCCAAACGTTTTGTCCGTCCCATTCGTAACCAGTTGGCGATTTAGTATTAAGGTAAGTTTCTAGAAAATCTAGTGATTTTTTATTGAGTATGCTTTTTGAAGCCATAAGTTTAGTGTATTTCTATTTTCAGTAAAAATAACGAGTATTATTCTCTTTTTAATTACTTCGGAAGTATTTTTTGTAACAAATTGGTCTATTTTTACACTAATAGCGCAATATCATAACCAACTAAATAAATTGATAATGAAATTAGTCATTGAAAATCTAACAAAAACATATAAAAATGGTGTAAAAGCCATCGATAATCTTAATCTTGAAATTGGAACAGGAATGTTTGGTCTACTTGGTCCAAATGGTGCAGGTAAGTCCTCATTAATGCGAACTATTGCCACATTGCAAAGTCCAGATTCTGGATCAATTAAGTTTGGAGATATTGATGTTTTGGAAGATAAAATGGCGCTGAGAAAAGTGTTAGGTTATTTGCCACAATCATTTGGTGTCTATCCAAAAATGAGTGCCGAAGCATTATTAGATTATTTTGCAACTTTAAAAGGTGTGAGTTCTAAAACTGATAGACAAGCTTTAGTGAAAGAAGTTTTAGAGATTACCAATTTATATGATATGCGTAAAAAGCATGTTGCTGGTTATTCTGGAGGTATGAAACAACGTTTTGGTATAGCGCAATTATTACTTAACAACCCTAAATTAATTATTGTTGATGAACCTACGGCAGGATTAGATCCAGCAGAAAGACATCGATTTTTAAATGTACTTAGAGAAGTTGGTACCAACTGTACTGTAATTTTTTCAACGCATATTGTTGAAGATGTGAAGGAACTTTGTAATGATATGGCAATTTTAAATGGTGGTCGTATTTTAAAACAAACCACACCTTCAAACGCAAGAAAAGAATTGATTGGCAAAATTTGGACAAAAATTGTTGAACGTGATGATTTAGAACAAAATGAAGCCACTTACAATGTGCTCTCTTCTAATTATAATGAAGATAATACATTAAATATTAGAGTGTTTTCAGAAAGCCAACCAGCTACTGATTTTAAAAGCACAGAACCACAGTTAGACGATGTGTACTTTATAGCTTTAAAACAAGACGAACCTGTTTTAAGCTAATAATTAATTCTCATTAAAAAAAAGTACATTATGTTTTCTACTATATTTTTACACGAAATAAAATATTGGCTTAAAAAGCCTGCATTTTACGTATATATGGCAATCTTTTTTGCCTTAGCCTTGTTTTTATCTGCAACTACAGCCGGAATATTTGATGGTATTACGGCAACAACGGGTTCATCAAGAATTGTAAATTCACCAAGTGGAGTTACAGGTTTATTTAATGGTTTAACCATTTTTATTTTCTTTTTATTTCCCTCTATCATTGGAGTTTCAGTGTATAGAGATTATAAAAGTGAAATGCATACCATATTATATTCTTACCCTTTTACAAAAGGTAATTATTTATTTGCTAAGTTTTTTAGTTCCATTTTGATTGTAACCTGTATTGTGTTTGTTATTGGAATTGGAATGTTTATTGGGTTTAGAATGCCAGGAACCAACGCCGAAATAGTTACAGCTTTTGACATTACATCCTATTTTAATGCCTATTGGATATTTATACTACCAAACATTTTACTCTTTGGAGCTATTGTGTTTGCAGTAGTGACGTTTACACGAAATATTGCAGCAGGATTTATTACTGTCATTCTATTGTTATTTGTTCAAGGTGTGACTGAGAGTTTATTATCTGATCCAGATAGTAGATATCTTGCCGGTTTATTAGATCCTTTTGGAGCAGCAGCTTCAGATTATTATACTAGATATTGGACGGTTTCAGAGCAAAATGAAATGCATATTCCAATTAAAGAATTGATTCTTTACAACCGTTTATTATGGTTAGGTGTGGCTAGTGTGATTTTTGGATTGGTGTATAAATTTTTTCAGTTTAGCCAAAATGCGGTTTCATTTAAACTTTTCCGAAGAGAACAAGGAGAGCGTTCTACAAAACGTAATTTTGGAGGTATTACACGTATTAATCTTCCTAAAGTGAATTTTGATTATTCTTTTATTCAGAATTTAAAAACTACATGGAAACTTTCAAATATAGACTTTAAATATATTGCTAAGAGTTGGCCATTTATATCAATTGTTTTAGTAGGATTAATTATTGTTTTAATTGCTCTTGCAGATGTAGGAAATCCATACTCAACACCAACATATCCAATGACATGGCGTATGCTAAGAGGAGGAGGCGCTTTTGTAATTGCTATTAATATTTGTACGTTTTTATACGCAGGAATGCTAGTGAATAGGAGTAAAACGAACAGAATTAATGGATTGATAGATGTTACTCCAATACCAAATTGGACTTTATTTTTATCAAAATTTATAGCCATTGTAAAAATGCAAATGTTATTGCTCGCAGTGGTTATGGTTGCAGGTATAATATTTCAACTTTATAGTGGATATTATGACATTGAAATTGGTTTGTATCTCAAAGAATTGTTTGGTTTAAAACTGATAAATTATGTGATTTGGGCATTTTTAGCTTTAGCCATACAAACGTTAATTAGAAATCCATATTTAGGCTTATTTGTAATGATTGTATTGTCTATAGGTATACCGTTATTATCACTTGCTGGAGTTGAGCAATCTATTTTTAAATACAACGAAGGCCCAGGTTTTAGGTATAATGATATGAATGGCTATGGAGATTCTCTTGGTCGTTATCTACTCTATAAAAGTTATTGGTTTTTAGCAGGTTTAATGCTATTAATTGTTACGGCTTTATTTTGGGTTAGAGGTTTGCCTCACTCTTTTAAAGAACGCTTGTCTATTGCAAAATCAAGGTTTAAAACACCTGTTGCTATTGCATTTGGAGCTTTATTGGTTGGGTTTTTAGCCTTAGGTTTTAGTATTTTCAAGGAAAATAATATTGATAACGTTAGTTATACGTCTAATGAACGTGAACAATTACGAGTAGATTGGGAGAAAACTTATAAAAAGTTTGAAAATTATGCACAGCCAAGAATTGTGTCTGTTAAAACAGATGTACATATTTTTCCGAAGGATAGAAACTTCGAATCTTCTGGTGATTATATGCTTGTCAATAAAACTAATGAAACGATAGATAGTATCTTTCTAAATCATAACGACTATCCTAGTACTTTTGAGTTTGATCGTGCTAATACTTTGGTTAAAGAGGATACCATTTTTAATTTTGATATTTATAAATTAGATCGACCTATGATTCCTGGAGACACAATGGCGCTTCATTTTACAGTTAAAAATGAACCTAATACATTGATAAGTAATAATTCTCCAGTAGTTTTTAATGGCACTTTTATTAATAATAAAGCATTGTTTCCAACTTTAGGATATTCTGGAGGAAATGAGCTTACAGATGATAAAACAAGAAAAAAATACGACTTACCTCCAAATAAGTTAAGACCATTTCCAACCGATTCTACTGCATTAGGCAATACCTATATATCAAATGATAGTGATTGGATAGATTTTGAAACAACGGTTAGCACAAGTGAAGATCAAATAGCAATTGCTCCTGGTTACTTGCAAAAAGAATGGACAGAAGATGGTCGTCGTTATTTCCATTATAAAATGGATAGTAAAATTTTAAATTTTTATGCCTACAACTCGGCAAATTACGAAGTAAAACGTGATAAATGGAAAGATGTAGATCTAGAAATTTATTATCACAAGGGGCACGAGTATAATCTCGAACGTATGATGCGTGGTATGAAAGCATCGTTAGAATATAATAGCGAGAATTTCAGTCCGTATCAACATAGGCAATTGCGAATAGTTGAGTTTCCTGCTGGCGGATTTGCGCAATCGTTTCCAAATACAATTCCGTTTGGAGGAGACACTGGTTTTATTGCAGATGTTGACGATAGTGAAGAAGGCGGCATTGACTACACCTATGCCATAACCGTACACGAAGTTGCACACCAATGGTGGGCACATCAAGTGATTGGAGCAGACGTTTTGGGTGCCACTATGTTATCTGAAAGTTTATCAGAATACGTGGCGCTTAAAGTCTTAGAAAAAGAACTAGGCAAACCTCAAATGCGTAAATTTTTAAAGAAATCTTTAGATGGTTATTTAACACAAAGAACCTTTGAGTCTAAGCGTGAGAAGGCTTTAATGTACAATGATGGTCAAGGGTATATTCGTTATGAAAAAGGCTCGCTAGTATTTTATGCCATAAGCGATTATATAGGAGAAGATGTTTTAAATAATGCCCTTAAAGGCTATGTTGAGAAGGTGAAATTTCAAGATGCACCTTACACAACATCTCTAGAAATGGTAAACCATATTAGAAAAGTAACACCAGACAGTTTACAATATGTCATTAAAGATATGTTTGAAACGATTACGCTCTATAACAACCGTATTTTAGATGTGTCTTCTTCGGAAATGGATAATGGCAAGTACAAAGTTGATATTGAATTTAACGTTAGTAAATATAGAAACGATGAAAAAGGAAAACGTTATTATTCTGAACCTGGTCGTGATTCTATTTCGTATTTAGCCGAAGGTAAGAAACGACCAATAGTATCTGTGAAATTAGAAGATTATATTGATATTGGCATTTTTACTGAAGATGATATCGACGGCAAAAAGAAGGAACGTGTGTTATATTTAAAAAAGCATAAAATCACACAAATCAATAATAAGATTTCAATTATTGTCGATGAGAAACCTACAGAAGTAGGAGTAGATCCTTTCAATATTTTGATAGATACACAAAGTAATGATAATAGGCAAAAGTTGTAAAGCCTTTAAGTTTTAAAAATAAAAAGACCTGTTATATGATATTAACAGGTCTTTTTTAGTTGATATTTCCGAAGAAAAAAAATCATTATTAAATTTTTTTAATGCTCATGATTTAGAACAATATCTAAGGTTATATAAATGCCCAAGAATTATTAATACAGAGAAAAGAAACATGGTGTATTCAAAAACTTTAGCTTGATTTTCTAAAAACATTGATGTCACAAAACCGATAAAAGCAATCCATAAAAAGATGCTAATAGGCTTCAAAAAGTGTTTTTTAGTAGCTTTGAAAATTGAGAAAAATGCGATGGCAATAAATAAATATGCTATGATGGGATGGCTTATAAAACTCATACCCATCGTAAGTAACGCTGGTACAGCTAAGCAATGTACTATGCAAAGTAAAGCACTAATAGCTCCTAATTTGTCGGCCCAATTTATTTGTTTTGTTTGAATCATTTAATTGTAATTTAATAGTTATAAGTTTATTTGGATTATAGTTGAGGGATAAGCGCGTTCTATAGATTATATGTTTTGTATCATTAAATAGTATCATTAATGCAACTGAGTTGCGAAAGTAGAAAATTAAATTTGTAAATGCAACAAGGTTGCGTTAATTTTGTGTTTATGGGAATTAAAAGAAAAACAAAATCGGTTACTACAGTACTTAACATTTTTGAGGCAAGTCATGATGCTAAATCAGTGGTTAGTTTAATTACACTTGTTAAAAATGAAATGAATAAAACAACAGTATATCGTATTTTAGATCGTTTAGAGCAAGACGGTTTAATTCATTCTTTTAACGGTAAAGACGGTTTAAAATGGTATGCCAAATGCAATGGTTGTACATCTCATAAACATTTTGATACACATCCGCATTTTCAATGCACAAAATGTGATAAGGTTGAATGTTTAACCGTAGATATTTCTATACCAAACATTAAAAATCACAATATTGAAACAGCAGATATATTATTAATGGGACAATGTGAAGCTTGTTGCTCGTAAGTGGTTGGTTGTTTTCTAATGCGTAATGGTTTTTTCTCCTACATCTTGTTTAGAAAACGTAATCTATGGTTCTCGATTATAGTAGAGGGCTATGCGTTTTTAGTTGATGTTTCCGAAGAAATAAGCATCTAGTCACAATATTAATAGGATTTTAAGGGTTTTCAATCTGTAAATATTTAATTTTACGTCGTATTTGGAATAGTTTTGGATAATTACCTTTTAATGAAAAACTTAATTTACATTTTAATCCTTTTCCCAATGTTGCTTGCTGCTCAAATTGAGCCTGTGGAGCAAGATTCTACTGCTGTGGCATATATTTTGGTAGATGGTGATTCTATACCAAAAACCTCTATAGGTCTTAATGAAGTGTTATTACTTCACAAGTTGAAATTTGCTAGTAAAGAGGAGCGCATTACGTATTTAATTTTAAAACGTAAAACGTTAAAAGTATATCCTTATGCAAAATTGGCTGCAGATCGTTTAACCACTTTAAGTGAGCGTTTAGAAACCTTAGATAGTAAGCGAGCTAAAAAGAGATACGCAAAAAAAATTCAGAAATATATCGAAGATGAGTTTTCTGCCGAATTAAAGAAATTGACGAGAACAGAAGGTCAAATACTTGTAAAACTCATACATCGCCAAACTGGTACAACCACCTTTGGTTTAATAAAAGAATTGCGCAGTGGTTGGAGAGCTTTTTGGTTTAATACAACGGCAAGTATGTTTGATATTTCTCTAAAGGAGGAATTTAACCCTATGGATGTTAAAGAGGATTTTTTAATTGAAGATATTTTAGAACGTGCATTTCAAAACAGACAATTAGAGCGACAAAAACCTGCCATAGATTTTGATTTCTATGATTTAACAGACAAATGGCTCAATAATAAAGCAACGGCAGAAACTAAAAACTAATGCGCATTCAAACGCCTTTTGAAGAACGATTAAATGCTTGGAGTCATGGAGTAGGAGCTGCCTTTGGAATTCTTGGTTTGATTCTTTTAATGATTTCATTGCAATCAAAAATACCTTACGCGCGTTTTAGTGTTATTGTTTATGGCTTGTCAATCATCATCTTATTTTTAGCATCTACGTTTTATCATGCTGTAAAAGGAGAGAAGCGTAAACATTACTTTAGAATTGTAGATCATATTAGTATTTATCTCTTAATTGCAGGAACCTACACACCAGTTTTATTAATCACCTTACCAGATAGTTTAGGATGGACGTTGTTTTATACCGTTTGGGGAATTGCAGCTTTTGGAGTGATTTTAAAACTCTTTTTTACAGGACGATTTGAAACCTTCTCAACCTTGTTATACTTAGTTATGGGTTGGCTTATTGTTTTCGATTTTTCTACATTAGCCACACTAATGGATACTAACGGATTATATCTCTTATTTGCAGGAGGAGCATTTTACACCTTAGGGATTGTATTTTATGCCATTGACAAAATCCCATACAACCATGTAATTTGGCATTTGTTTGTTTTAGGAGGCGCTATTTGTCACTTTTTTATGGTGTATTTGTTTGTGATTTAAACATGCTGATCCACCAAAATGGCATTCCCATCTGGATCTAAAACTACAAAACTCGCAGGACCAGAAGTGGTTTCATCAGCTTCGGTTTCTAGTGTAATGTCTTTAGATTTTAAATGCTTTTGTATGGTTCTCACATCATCAAATTTATCTAAGTTTTTTGCATTTTGGTCCCAACCAGGATTAAAAGTAAGTATATTATTTTCAAACATACCTTGAAATAAACCCACTAGAGTTTCACCATTTTTCATAATAAGATAGTTGCTTTCTAGTTGCCCAGCAAACACGGTAAAGCCTAATGTTTCGTAAAATGTTTTAGAAGCCTCAATATCTTTTACGGCTAAACTAATTGAAAATGCACCTAATGTCATGATGTGTGTTTAATATTATTGGTAAAAATTATTTTATTCTAATAGATTGCGTTGTGAAAGATAAACCTTGTTTTCCCATTGTAGAATTCATGATGCCTTCAAAAAAGGGTTCAGGGCAATTTTTTGGTATTTTCCATTCAAACAGAAAGTTAGAACCTGTACCGCCTTCAGTGTTTATTTCATCAATTATTATTTCAGTAGTTTCTAAAGGCGCCAAATAAATTGGCTTATCAAAATACGTGTTTAATAAATTACCATGTGTGTCATGATAGGTTGCTTTGGTTAGGTAAATAGTATCGCTATCACTTATATTTCTCAAGCTAGCAACAGCAGTTAAATTGTGAGTACTATGCTGAGTGATACTATATATTTGTGAATAAATAGATAGGTAAGATTTACCATATTCTAAAGAGTCTATTTGAGAAATATTGACTTGTCTTTTCGTCCAGTTTTCTTGGTGAATATCTACGTTTTCTTTTGGAGGCTCACAGTTAAAAAGTAAAACACTACATAATAATAAAATGATTGTTAGTTTCAATGTGTTAAGTCTTTAGATTAAAGTAATGCCTAAGATATTGTTATTTCTTAAAAGTTCCTATAAAACAGTTAACTTTCTAAGATATCACGATACGCGTCAAAAAACAATTCAAATTGATGCATGGTTTCATTAAAAAATACCATGACATCACGCCATGTATTTTTATTGTGAATAGAGACTTTTTGCTCAAGAGGTAAGTAAATTCTCGAAATTTCTTTACCGTTTTCTAAAAAGTATTCTTCTTCAAATATAACTTCGGAAATGTGCTCACTCACCAATATTGCTTTTAAAGACTGTAATTTCTCCCAGTATTTAATACGGTTTTCTAGATCATCCTCAAGGTCTAAAGCCACCAAGGCTTTTTTTGTGTCAAAATGGAATTTAAACGAAAAACCTTTGATTTTTGTATCGTATAAAATCCATTTTCTAGGAAACGACTTCCCAAAACTGGTCCAGAATTCTTCTCTTAATTGTCTGCTTTCTTCTTTTGAGAACATTATGTTAAGCTTTAAAAATGTTTTAAATCTTGTTTTCTAACTACATCAATATAGTTAAAACTATAAAAATAACGATCAAGAATGGTTTCCTGTAATTCCTTTACCAATTATTGATTATTTCGTATCCAATTTTGATATTTAGAAAACGCTTTATAGCTTTTTGAAAATCCAAAATGAGAAATGCCTTTTCCATATACTAAAACCATTACATAAAATGGCACTGTATTGAGAATTGGGACTTCTAGAGTTGATATAATACCATAAATTGCTCCTATAACAGCTAAAGTGAAAAGTATAACTGTAATTATTCTAGCCCAATTTTTCCCAATATAGGTTGCATATAATAAACCAACAGTTAGAAAAAATCTAACTATTTGCTGCGTGAGTTTTAAACTGTCTAGTTCTGGGCGAGAGGACTGATATAAGTAAATGGTGTGAATAGAAATGATGAGTACACTAATTGATATTATTAATGTCTTTCTTTTTCCAATTTTAGCTAATTCATCCATCTTCTTTTGATTTCTAATTAAATCATATAGGCAATCCCAACACCAAGAATAATTGACACTAACTTAGATAAATTAAATTTATGACCTTCACTACTTTCAAAAAGTATTGTTGTAGAAATATGAAAAAATATCCCAATTACAATGGCATTGATCATTGTGAGGTAATTAGTGGATATTTCCGAAGCATTAGAAATTAAAGTCCCTAAAGGTGTCATAAAAATAAACACGATTAGAAAGCTTACAATTTGTAGTCTACTAAAATTTGATTGCATTAAAAATGATGAGATTAATGCTGCAATAGGTATTTTATGGATGAGCACACCATAAACCATGTCATTGTGCTCATGAATTGGGAAGCCTTCTAAAAAACTGTGTAAACATAAACTGATAAACAGTAACCAAGGGAAACTGGTTTCGTCTTTATGAATGTGCACATGTCCATGCTCTGCACCTTTAGAGAAAAATTCTAAAATGATTTGCAGCAATATGCCACACATGATAAATAATCCTGTGGTTTTTGCCTCGAGATGGTGATAAACTTCGGGTAATAAATCAAAAAGTGTGAGTGCTAATAAAAATGCACCACTAAATGAGAGTAGGAGTTTGGTGTATAATAATTTGTTTTGCTTGGTAATAAATGCCAATAAAACACCAATAACTACCGCTAATATAGGTAATAAATACGATTGCATTATTTAAAAATTAAGACTAAACGTTCAGATGTTTTTGAATCAAATTTTTTAAGCTTATAATCTCCAAAAACATCTAATAAATAGACGCCTGCTTTTGCAAAAAGTGCTTCAAAATCTTGTAAAGTAAACGCTTTAACTCGTTCTTGAAATTGATAATTTTCACCATTTGAAGTAAAAGAAATATCTTTTACAATATAGCCATTTTGAACACTTCTTTTTTGATGAAAATCGATGCCTTCTACTGTTTTAATATCTTCGGAAACGAGCTGGTCAATTACATATTCGCTATTCATGAAGTCAATAACTCCAAATCCAGTCTCATTTAAGTTAGCGCTAATAGCTTTAATTGTATTTAAATTATCTTCTTCATTTTCAAAATATCCAAAACTTGTAAATAAATTAAAAACAGCATCAAATTGTTTTTTATATGGTTTACACATGTCATGAACTTCAAATTGAAGTGTTTCATTTTCAAACTGTTTAGCGTATGTTATGCTGTTTTCAGATAAATCTACACCAGTAACATTATAACCTAAACTATTAAGATATATGGAGTGTCTCCCTTTTCCGCAGGCTAAATCTAGAATTTCTCCTTGTTCAGGCAGGTTAAGATAATTGGTAAGATTATCCATAAAGTGTTGCGCTTCGGTATGATCCCGATCTTTATATAAAATGTGGTAAAACGGAGAGTCAAACCACGACGCGTACCATTGTTGAGTGTCTTTTGTCATATGCTTTTCCCATGAAAAAGGGAATCTCATTATTAAATTGTCTTAAGTTGCCACAAAAATACTTTATTTTTACAACCTAATACAGGATTAGTCGTAGAGCATGGAGAATAATTATAAAATGGTAGCCAAAACTTTATTTGGTTTTGAAGAATTGTTAGAAAGAGAGCTTATTCAATTAGGTGGAATGCATGTTAAAAAAGGCGTTAGAAACGTTAGTTTTGAGGGAGATAAAGGCTTCATGTACAAGGCCAATTTAGCATTGCGTACTGCAATTAAAATTCTAAAACCTGTAAAAACGTTTCGAGTGACTAATGAGCAAGATCTTTATGATCAAGTGTATAAAATGTCATGGAATAAATATTTAAAACCTTCAGGTACATTAGCAATTACTGCAACAGTACATTCTAAGGCTTTTACACATTCGCTTTATGTGGCCCAAAAAACAAAAGATGCTATTGTAGATAAGTTTAGAGCTACTGATGGACAACGACCTAATGTAGATTTACGTTTTCCAGATTTAAAGATTAATGTGCATATAGACAGGCAAGTTTGCACGATATCGTTTGATACCTCTGGAGAATCCTTACATAAAAGAGGGTATAAAACAGCAACCAATATCGCACCAATTAATGAGGTTTTGGCTGCAGGATTGGTGATGTTATCTGGTTGGGATGGTCAATCTGATTTTATGGACCCTATGTGTGGTAGTGGAACCATTTTGGCTGAAGCTGCAATGATAGCCTGTAATATTCCGCCAAACTTGATGCGCAAAGAATTTGCTTTTGAACGTTGGGAAGATTGGGATGTAGAACTTTTTGAAAAAATTGAAGAATCCCTATTAAATAAAACCCGAGATTTTCATCATAAAATGTATGGTTATGATAAATCACCAAGTGCGGTGGCAAAGGCAAAGGATAATATGAAAAATGCTCATTTAGATGAGTTTATAAGCATACAGCACGAAGATTTCTTTAAAACACAAAAAGCAGGTGATAATAAATTGCATATGGTTTTTAATCCGCCTTATGGAGAACGATTAGATATTGATATGGAGCAATTTTATGCAGCTATTGGTGATACATTAAAACAAGGATATCCAGGAACAGATGCTTGGTTTATTACTTCAAACCTTGAAGCTTTAAAACATGTTGGGTTAAGACCTTCTAGAAAAATTCATTTAGTAAATGCTAAATTAGAAGCACGTTTAGTAAAATATGTGATGTATGAAGGTAGCAAGAAAGGAAAGTATATGAATACTGATAAAAAAAATAATTAAATGAGTAATAAACTAGTTAGTATTGTTGTGTTAGTTTTGCTTAGTGCAACAAGTTTTGGTCAAGAATTAAAATGTAAAAAGTTTAAAACAGGAACATTTGTAATTCCTGGAGACTCGAGAGTGCCTCAATCTAAACTTATAAGAAATAAAACAACACAAATAGAAAGTCTTTCAACTCATGATGTCGTGGAGTTAGATATTAAATGGGTTGATGATTGCAATTATATTTTAAAATTAAGTGCAACGACTCCTGAGAATAAAATTTCCGAAGTAGAAAAAATGATTGATAGAGAAGGTGGCTTAAGAATTGAAATGCTTAGAACTGCTAAGGATACTATGTTTTTTAAAGCTACTGCTAAAATAAATGGTGTAGATCATCCTATTGAAGGTTATCAAATTAAGGTGAGTAAGGATTATTAAGGTTTAGTTTTTGTCGTTTTTTACAACTACTTTTTTATCCTTTTTAAAAATAGGAACTAAGTAAGAAATGGTATAACCAAAACCTAAACCAAAGCGACCACTATCATAAGTTCTATTAAAACCAGGTACATATAAATTTTCAAAATCAACGGGTTGATCTTGAGAAACCATTGCCTTTATTTGAATATTAAGACCAGCGTATAAATTTGTAAAAAGTTCTGCTTTTAAACCAATAACTAGTTCTGCCCAAATAGCTGTTAGCCCTTTGTTTTCTTGAGCTATAGTATTTATAGATTGGTTTTCCCAATATTGGTCTGTGTTATATATAGTAAATTGATTTTGTGTTTGACTAAATGTACTGGCACCAACTCTAAAACCAGTATAAATCATGTTTTGCATATCTAGCCAGTTGGTGTAGGTGTTGTAATCAATACCTGCTTTAAAATAGCTTCCTTTTGCGGTAACGTCTAAAAAATCTGTAGCAATTCTTCGTTCTTCTGTTCCTAATTCTCCAGCGATATATAGGTTTTTACTTAGTCTATAGTCACCATTAATTTCAAAGCCTGTATAGTCTTTGTCAACCATAGCTCGTGCAACTTTACCAAGATCTGCGCCTAATCGTAATCCGTATTTTTGTTTATAAACTAAGGTGTCAGCTTGTTTTTCTGTATCGCCAATTTGAGCGTTTGATGCTAAAGAAAATAGCATCACTATTATCATATTAATGATAAATAATAATTTGTGCTGCATTTTCATTTTCTATGGTTTCATTAATTATTTCAAAATTTGTAATCCAAGTATCATCGTCACCTTGAGCAGTACCATCTCTTTGTATGCCTTGAGTTTCATCTAGGTGAAATATACTTTTGTAGCCACAAGCTCTAGAGACATAAACAAATTCGGGAGTGTAGGTTATGGTTATCACATCTGGATTTGAAGTTGTAGTTAAGTCATCTTCACCATCCTCATTAACATCAATAGAGAAATCTGCATCTTTTTCTAATTGAAATCGTGTTGTTGTTATTTCATTTTCAGCTTGAAAATTTAAGGGTAAAACAATAGAGTCTGTTTCTGTTCTACTTAAAATGTTTTCACTTAAAGGCGTATCAGTGTCATCTAGACCTACAATTTCCAATTGTCTCACCTGTTTAAGATTGTCAGGATTGTTGATATCATAAAATCGTATGATTAAATGTGGTGTTGTAGGAGTCGCTTCAGAGCATATGTCATCACGTTCGCAGCTATAAAATATGATAGCTATAAATAGAATTATAAATTTTATGTTTTTCATTTAATTTTTCTCAAATAAAACAACGGTTTCAATATGTGCAGTATGAGGAAACTGATCTACTAAACTTATTTTTTTAATGTTATAATTGGCCTCCATTAATTGTTCTGTATCTCTAGCTTGTGTTGCAGGATTACAAGATACATAAACCAAACGTTCTGCATTGAGGTTTATTATTTTTTTAAGAGTTTTTGGAGCAATACCAGCTCTTGCAGGATCTAAAATAATCGTTCTAATTTTATTAGTGTATTCAGGGTGTTCGGTTAAAAATTTACCTACATCTGCAGCAAAGAATTTTAGTCCTTCAATATTATTGCGTTTGGCATTTTCTTTAGCGTCTTCAATAGCTGAAGCAACAATGTCTACACCAACAATTTTTGTGTTTTCTGCTTTGTTAGCTATAATTTGCCCAATAGTTCCTGTACCGCAAAATAAATCTAAAACAACGGTATTATCTACAGCTTCTTTTTGTTCTAAAACATAATCAACAACTTTAGAATATAATTTTTCTGCACATTTTGGGTTGGTTTGAAAAAAGCTTTTCATGCTAATTTCAAAGTTTAGATCTAATAATTCTTCAACAATTTTATCGTCTCCATAAATTAAAGAAATACTTCCTGTGGTGGCAATCGTTCTATCTCCAATTTCATCATTTATGGTATGTAGTAATCCCGCAACTCTATCGCCAAAAAGTTGTACTAGATAGTTTGCAAATGTATTTAGATCAAACTTAGGTAATTCTGGCGACGTCGTTACTAAATTAAATAATAGTTTATTGGTTTTGTAAGATTTTCTAACAACAAAATATCTAAAGAAACCTTCACGTTTTGGAGCATGCCATGGCGCTAATCCTGTTTTTATACAATAGTTTTTAATGTCTTTTAACTTATTTTCAAATTCGGCATCAAATAAACCAGAATCTTTATTAAGGTTATCACCACACCACCAAGTACCACGTTTTTTAAAACCAAGAGTAAATTCATCTACATCGGTTTTTAACTCATGATTGTAACCAATGGCAGAAAAACCATATTCCATTTTATTTCTATAATGAAAGGTATTAGGAGACTCTACAAATTCATCAAATTTATCTTCAATATCAGTAACCTTACCAATACGTTTAAATAACTCTAGAGTACTTTGTTTTTTATACTGATGTTGCTTTTCAATTGGTAAATTAATGTAAGGTGCACCAGGAATACTTTGAAAAGGCATATCAATTTCATCTTCAGACGGTTTTAATACTTCAAAGAGTTTTCCTTCGGCATATTTTTTACTACTCTTTTTAATTTGAGTTTTCACCAATTGACCAGGTAACGTATTAGGAACAAAAACGACAAATTCTCCATGTTCATTTCTAATACGACCAATGCCTTTGCCACCAAAAGCATAATCTTCAATTAAAATTTCAATAATTTGTCCGCGTTTTACAAACTTGTTTCGTTCTCTTCTTGGCATTTTTCGATGATTTGGATGCAAAGATAGTTGTAATTTTATAAATATTTAGACCTAATTAAGTCTGTATAATTTAGATTGTCTATTAATTAAAATTCACCTATTTATAATTATTACACCATGATAGAAAGCAAGTCATTAGCGTTTTTAAACACATAATATGGTAAACTAAAAAAAGGGTAACTTAATTATTCAAGAGTTTAGCCACACCACGCGTTTAAATTTGGCTATAAATAAACATGAGAATTCGTTAGTTGGGTGTGATAGCGCTTTTTAGTTTAACTTCGGAAATATCACACTATATAAATATAGCTTCAATTATTAAAGCTAGTTTACTGTAGATTTTTGTACTTGGAAGTTACGGCAAATTAATAGAAGAAGCCTTAGATACCTTTAAGACTCACTTTTCCGGAGCCAATAAAATATTTTTTTGTCAACAAAAATTGATCAATTTGGTTTTTAATCATTGTTTTATTGATTAATTTGCAAGCCTTAGGGATGATTTCTTTCCCACGCTGAATTTTCGTCCTAATATTATTAGGATTTAGAAAGGATAAAGGTAGATAAGGAATGGTTATTTTAGATATCCATTTGTTTGGATATTAACTTTTAAATTCTTTTTAAAATGGCTGTTTTAGACCAATAAACTTCGCAACAAGCGATCGATTTAGAAAACAAGTATGGTGCACACAACTACCATCCATTACCAGTAGTATTGAGTAAAGGAGAAGGTGTGTATGTTTGGGATGTAGAAGGCAAGAAATATTATGATTTTCTGTCGGCTTATTCTGCTGTAAACCAAGGGCACTGTCATCCAAAGATTGTCAATGCCATGACACAACAAGCGCAAACATTGAGTTTGACTTCAAGAGCATTTTATAATGATGTGCTTGGGAAGTATGAAAAATTTGCTTCAGAGTATTTTAACTTTGATAAATTATTACCAATGAATACAGGTGCCGAAGCTGTTGAAACTGCTTTGAAAATTTGTAGAAAATGGGCTTATGAAGTTAAAGGTATTGATGAGAATAAAGCTGAAATTATCGTTTGTGAGAATAATTTCCACGGAAGAACAACTACAATAATATCATTTAGTAATGATCCTGTTGCTAGAAAAAACTTTGGTCCTTATACTGATGGGTTTATTAAAATTGAATACGATAATTTAAAGGCTTTAGAAGAAGCCTTAGAAAATAATAAGAATGTTGCTGGATTTTTGGTAGAACCTATTCAAGGAGAAGCTGGAGTTTATGTGCCAAGTGAAGGCTATTTAACAAAAGCAAAAGCCTTATGTGAAACACATAACGTTTTGTTTATTGCAGATGAAGTACAAACCGGAATTGCAAGAACAGGTAAATTATTAGCTGTTGATCATGAAAATGTAAAACCAGATATTTTAATACTTGGTAAAGCCTTATCAGGAGGAGCTTATCCTGTAAGTGCTGTTTTAGCTAATGATCCAATCATGAAGGTGATTAGACCTGGAAATCATGGTAGTACTTTTGGAGGAAATCCAATTGCAGCTGCTGTTGCTATCGCTGCACTTGAGGTTGTACGTGATGAGGAATTAGCTACAAATGCTGAAGTTTTAGGTGAACTTTTTAGAAGTGAGTTAGATAAATTTATCGAAACAAGTTCAATTGCCACTTTGGTTAGAGGAAAAGGTTTGTTAAATGCTATCGTTATTAATGATGATGAAGATAGTGATACCGCTTGGAATATTTGTTTAGCTTTAAGAGACAATGGTCTTTTGGCAAAGCCAACTCATGGTAACATTATTCGTTTTGCGCCTCCTTTAGTTATGACTAAAGATGAATTATTGGATTGCGTATCGATTATTGTTAAAACGCTTAAACAATTTGAAGCTTAACATTTCCGAAGATTATTAAATAAAAAAAAACCTCAATATAACTATTGAGGTTTTTTTTATGATACCAATTGGTATTATTGATTTTGCTGCTGTTGTTGCATGTCTTCAAGCATATTCATATACTGCTGAGTCATTTCATCATATTGACCTGTAGCTAATAAATAAATTAACACAAGAACGATAAGAGCACTTAAAACTAAACCAATAATTGCTATAATTTTGGCCGTTTTAACTTGTTGAAAATTGCTATATAATTCTGGGTTTTCGGCATAGGTTTTTTCGTCTTTTTTAACCAGAAATAATGCGACTCCTGATAAAACTAGTCCGCCAATACCGTTTGTACAACAACAACCGATAAATGATAAAATTGCTAGCACCATACTTATGGTTGCATTTGGTAATTTTTGATTTTCCATTTGTGAAATTTAATTGATTAGTTTAAGTGTAAAATTAGTTATTATCATTACGATAGATATGATAGCCAAAATACTTATAATTCTACTACCATTTTTAAATTTAAAGAAAAAATTTAAACCAATAAAAAGAAACAGTAGAATTAATGGATAAATTGCAGGATACATTTTAAATGCTGCAATAAATTCGCCATGATATAATAACGATAGGGCTCGTTGGCCACCACAACCCATACATTCAAAGCCTAAAATTTTTTTATTTATACATGGAAGCATGTAGTCTTCTGGAGACGTCATATTGATAGATATAAGTCTAGCAAATGTATCAAAATAATTATCTAAGGACTAGTTTTTAATTACAACTTTTTTAGAAATGGCTTGGTTTTTATCAACCATTACGGTTGCTATATAGACACCTTCGCTTAAAGATTTTGTAGAAAAATGATATTCATGTTCTGATCCTACGTTTTTAGAGTTTAATACTAATTTACCTGAAACGTCAAAAAGAGTAACCGTTTTAATATCTAATTCGTTAGGATTTAGTACGGTTAACTGTGAGTTTTTTGAATTTTGAAAGACGTCAAACCCATGGTTTGTAATATCTTCTAAATGTAATGTTTCACCAGGTTGGAATGTAATTTCAAAGCGGTTAGTGTAATTGCCTGCTGCTACATTAATAGTATAGTTTTGTGCTCTTAAATTTACATAGATGTCATTTTCAATATCATGAATATATATAGGTTGAGATGTATCAAAATTTTGAACGTCAAATATGCTAAACTCAATGGGTTGTTGGTTTTCTGCTTTAATTATAACCGGAATTCTTTTTTCAATATCAAACGCATGGGCTTGTATAACAAAGTCTTCATCGTTTTGAGTCCAAGTGGCATCTGTAGTAGTATTATCTGAGCTTGGAGCTTCTAAGCCATAGTCAAAACCATCTGTTGCTGTATGGTGAAAATTTTGTACCAATTGTCTGGTGAAATCTTGATTAAAATTGATATTCAATCTAAAACGTTTAAAATCACTAGGCACTAAATTTAATCCTAACTCATTGTATTGTGTTTCTTGCATGTTTGAAGTCGTATCATTGTCACCATCATTTCTAAAAAAATAGCTGTTTCCACTAGATTCTTTAGCATAAACACGATGAGAATTCTTAACATAAATAGTGCTTGAACCAGAGCCAGCAGCTCCTTTAACCATGAAGCCTTGACCTATTGGGATATAGCGTCTTGCTATTTTAGATGGTCCAGGACCAGGAGGTGTTGGAGCTGCATTACCTTGGTCATCATAACCATAAAATGTAGGAAATGAAAAGGTTTCTACGCCTCCTGCAGAAATTGTATAAGCTCCGTATCCACCAACATAATTTGCTGTATTGTGGTTTGTTGGTGTTTGTTCCCAATAGTATAGTACTCCTGTTGTTGTTGGTGCAAACTCTGGTAGACCTGGAGAAATCTCTATATTAGTATTTTGTGGATCATGAATTAAAAGTAGCGCATCAATTGCAGATGGATAAGGGTTGCCAATTAAGGTGAAATTTTCTGCTAAAATATTATTTGTTATGGTTCCGTTGTTTGGTTTACCTCTAAAATCATAAAGTTGCCCACCACCTCCAATACCTTTCATTGTGAAACCTAATCCTGGTAGAATCGCAGAATTTGAATCGAGAGCATTCCAATCAGCATATTCATCTGAAGCTACGTACGTATATAACCAACGGCTAGATATAGTTAAAGGGGATGCTAAACCGTCATATCCTGTATTGAACAACGCGTCATTACTTGTAATTAAACCTGTCGAATCATCTATTAAGTCAACTCTGTTGATTTCATTACCAGAAGCTATGGAGTTATTTCCTACTGGAGAACACCAGAAATTGTAAGCAAATGTATTTGCTGTACCAGTTTGTTGAATACTTAATTCTCCTATTCCAGAATTTGTAGATACGTTGTCTCCTTGTATTAGCTGCGCTTCATTCCTTAAATAAATATGACTATCAGCACCAGTAAGATTTACCGCTTCTGTGACATATAATGGAGCAACACCAGGAGTATCATTAAAACCAGAGCCATCTACAAATATGTAGGAGCTATTCGTGACTGTGAGTTGGGCAAAAGCACTAAAGCTAACTGTAATAAAAACTAAAAAGAGAACACGTTTAATCATCTTATTTTACTTTAATCTATTAAAGGTTAAGATTTTAAAAATGTAGCTTTGAGGAAACTCAGTTTTTTTAATTTAACAATATCAGTAACTAAGTGAATCCTATATTGTCAACTTGTTGTAATTTACATATTATTTATAATTAAAATGCTGTTTTTGAGATAATTTGATTTTAAAACTAGTATTTTCATATTAATCTTTTGCTTTTTCAAAAGTCATGATAGTAGCGCTCTTGAATTTTTTTGCTTGAGATGTACTTTTTTGAATTGGTTTACGTATTTCCGAAATTACGCTTTTGTCTGTAGGTGTAGCAATAATAGTTAAATTAGAAGGTGATAATTGCTTTTCATTGATAGCAGTTTTTATCTTAGTTATGGTATCAAAGCTAGTTCGATCCTCGTGTAGGATGGTGCTTTGTACTTTATAAAAGGATTTTACTTTTGTAAAGGTCGTCACAATTTTAGAAGGCGATAGTTGTTTTGCTAATGTTAGTTGTTTTATTTGAGTTTGAGAAAAACTAAATGTAGAAACAAGCATTAGGCAGCATATTATGATAATATTTTTATTACTATTATTCATATTATAAAATTTTAATAATGTGCGAAATAGGCAAACTCAAAATTACCAAAAGAATATCCAGTTAGGTTTGTGAAATGAAATAACCATTGACCGGTTTGAGCTTCTACAGTAAGTGTGATGTTTCCGTAGCCATTGTTAGCACCTAGATTAGGAAGGTTTCCTGGCCAAGTAACAGAGCAAACACTTGTAGGTACGCAATTAGCATCTGTTAATGTTAAGATAAAGTATCCATTAGGCAAATTAAAAGGACCAGAATAAAATTTTCCCATTTTTGTAGTTTGAGTTGGGTTTAAATATTCAGCTCCCCAAACTGGTGGTACATTGGGACCGTTTGATAAAAGAATTTGTCCTACAATTCCCGCTACATTATTTGGCATAATTGCTCCTGAAAATTTAACATTTCCATTGACATCTAAAGTTTCGGTTGGTGTTGTTGTACCAATACCAACTTGAGCACACAATATATTAATATTTATTAGTGCGAAAATTGAAAGGATTAGTTTAAGGGTGTTTAACTTTTCCATAATGAATGGGTTCAATTAGTTTAAAATACTAATTATTTCTTACAAGTTATTTTAGTTATTTGATAATTATAACTAATTTCGATGAATCGTAAAATTTCATCGTTAACATTAAGTAATGAATAGAAAAATTAGTTATATTTTAATTGTAATTGGCGGATTTGTAGCAATTTACGCTCAGGCTAAAGCTGATCAAAATCAATTAATTTTAATTGTTGGAATTGTAATTTTGATGCTAGGTATTTATAGTATTTCTAGAAATATACCGAGCAAAAAAGATCAAGAGGATGAACACCAAAATGATATATAATGAGTTTTAAAATTGGTGATGTTGTTTCCGTTTTAGATGATGATATAAATGGAGTTATTTCTAAAATTATAGGCGAGACTATTGTTATTGAAACTGAAGATGGTTTTGATATGGAGTTTTTATCTTCCGAAGTCATAAAAAACAAATCCCTAACCTCTCAATTATTTACTAATATAGATGTTGACAGTGTGATTAGTGAAAAAGAAACTACACACAAACATAAATCTATTAAGGTAAAACCAAAAGATAGAACACTTCCCACTATGGAAGTTGACTTACATATACATCAAATTACAACATCTAACAAGCATATGAGTAATTATGAAATGCTTAATCTACAATTAGATACAGCTAGGTATAAGTTAGAATTTGCCATTAAAAAACGCATGCAAAAAGTGGTTTTTATTCATGGTGTTGGAGAAGGTGTGCTTAAAGCAGAATTAGATTTTTTATTTGGTCGTTATGATAACGTTAAATTTTATGAAGCCGATTACCAAAAATATGGCTTAGGCGCTACAGAAGTTTATATTTATCAAAATGCAAAAAATTAATTAAAAATGGGTTCTCCAATTCTAACATCTGTTGATGTTAATTCTCCAAAATTAAAAAAATATTGAGTTAGGTTAGGCAGCTGGATGCTTACTATTTCTATTGAAATCGTATAAGTTTGCTGGATATTATGAACACGATATTCGGTTGCAAGTACAGAGGTTGCTACACCTATATTTAAATAATCGGCACCAATGTTAGGGTCGGTAACATCGTTTTGCGGATTGTTATCTGTAGTAAAATTTTCTTCATTTCTCGTTAAAACTAAGTCACCATCATCATCATTATCTAAATAATTTGGTATACCATCATTATCTGTATCTAAGGCGTTGGTTAATCCATCTTCATCAGTGTAATTTGCATTTTCAGATGCGGTATAAACATTATCGCCATCATCATCAACATCTAAATAATTTGGTATGCCATCATTGTCTGTATCATCATCATCTAAATTACCATTTTGATTAATATCTTCTAATTCTGCAGGAATTCCGTCCTCATCATCTTCAACCAAAATAGTTGTTAAAACAGCTTGTCCAGAATTACTTTCTGCATCGCTAGTAATATTTAAATCAGAAGGCGGTATGTCGTTACAAAACACATCGTTTGGTTCGGTAGAATAAGTTCTATAGTTAAAAGAATTGTTTGCTAATGAAAAATCAAATGTTTGCGTAAATATATTATCATCATTAACCGCTAACATTTGCTCAAAAGTTCTATTTGTTAATTGTACAGATAATGTTTCTGGAGGACTGTCTTTCGCTTTAAAAAAAACTAAACTGCCACAAGTTTCTAATTCTACGTCGTCAAAATCTAAGGTCACTTCAAAAATATCGCCATCATCACAAGATAAAGCAATCAGTCCAATAATAAATAGATATAATAAATTACGCATTGTAGTATTTTTAAACAAAAATAAAAGATTTGGGAGGTTAACAGTTGAGATTAACAAATAATTTTGAATGCATGAGCTGATAGTTTTTAAAATGACCATAATATTGCATCTTTGCATGATAATTATGTGAGGTATGAAAACTGTTTATTTTGATAATGCTGCAACCACTTCTATACGAGGTAATGTCATTGATGAAATGGCTGAAGTTATGAGGTTAAATTTTGGAAATCCATCATCTACACATAGTTATGGTAGGAAATCTAAATCTTTAATTGAAAGGTCTAGAAAGCGAATAGCGTCACATTTTAATGTTTCAGCTTCCGAAATTGTATTCACATCTGGTGGTACAGAAGCCGATAATTTGGTGCTAAGAAGTGTTGTTAGAGATTTAGGTGTAACAGAAATTATTACGTCTAAAATAGAGCATCACGCCATACTTCATGCTATAGATCAACTTAAAATTGAATATGATTTAGATGTAAAGTATTTAGATATCAATAATAATGGAGATGTTGATCTAGCTCAATTAGAATCTCTTTTGCAAAATGACACGAAGCAACTAGTTACATTAATGCATATAAATAATGAGATTGGTAATATGCTAAATCTTAAAAATGTTGCAGAGTTATGTAAAGCTAATCATGCACTTTTTCATAGTGATACTGTGCAATCTATAGGACATTACACTTTAAATTTGCAAGAGGTGCCTATTGATTATATTGCAGCCAGTGCGCATAAATTTCACGGACCAAAAGGTGTTGGATTTGCTTTTCTTCGGAAAAATAGCGGACTTCGAGCATCGATATTTGGAGGAGAGCAGGAGCGAGGTTTGCGTGCAGGAACAGAAGCCATACATAATATTGTAGGTATGGATGAGGCTTTAGCCATGTCATACCAAAATTTAGAAACCGAAAGTACTTACATCAAAGCCTTAAAATCTTACTTTATAGAGCAGTTACATTCCATTTTTCCTGAGGTTAGTTTTAATGGTCAATCTGGTGATATAGATAAAAGTACTTATACGTTAATTAATGTGTGTTTGCCAATTTCCGTAGAAAAAGCTAACATGCTGCATTTTCAATTAGATTTAAAAGGTATTGCCTGTTCTAAAGGTAGTGCTTGCCAAAGCGGAAGTTCTCAAAACTCACACGTGCTTACTGAGATATTAAATGAAGACGATTTACAAAAACCATCGGTTAGGTTTTCATTTAGTCATTATAATACCAAAGATGAAGTAGATTATGTGATTGAAGTTTTAAAGGAGTTTGTTGATGCTTAATCGTTTGTTTTTATAAATTCTGCACTACGTTTGGTAAGTTCAAAGGTTTTACCGTTAAACTTGAATAGGCATCTGCAAGATTGTTGTTTTAATGTTTCATCATCGTTAAACAATTCATCGTTTGTTAATCCATCTGTCCAATACGTTTGGTATTCTTCATTGGAGCAAAAGCAATCTTCAGAGAGATCATCGGTAACATAGCTTACAGAAAGTGTTTTAGAGGTTTCATCAAATACAATTTTTTCGTCGTAATCTCTTGAGTCAATAGCAAACTCGAAATCTAAATCAAAATCATCTTTCTCAAAATGAACTAATGTAACATAGTCAACATAGCATGAACCACAGGTTTTAACACTTCCTAGAAGCAAATAATAAGTTGTTTTTGAGGATGTTATAGTTTTTATATCGTAATAACCATTGGCTTCAAATATGGTTGGTGACTCTTGATCTCTAAGATCCCATTTATCATGAACAGGGTATTCTTTAAAAACATCGTTATTTAAATAGTATATCCAAGAAATCCTGCTTTGATATGATCCGCCAGACTTAGCATCTATTGAAAAATTTATAAGTTTTTTGTCTTTAGATAGAACTACACTTAAGTTTTCATGAAATAGAGTTTCTAATTCTAGTGTCGAAGCTTTTTTATTAGTTAATGTTTGTCGCAGTAATTCGTCAATTTTACTTTGAATTATACCAATAGATTCAAAAGTTTCAATAGAATCAATTGGTTCAAATGACTCTCCAAACTCTTTAAGCATATCCTCACGAGTTACTTTTAAAAGTTTTGGAGTATAATAATGCTCTCCATGTGATCTAAGCGAGTCATAAACACTTAAATACAAATTTAAATCATCGATTGATTTTTTTAATTTGGGCTGTGCAGTTGCAGAAACTACAAAAAGGAATAAAATTACAATTGAATACGTATATTTCATTTAAAACTTAGCGCTCAATCTCACGTTAAAAACACGTGGTGTTAAAAAGTTAGGTATCGCATATTGACGCTTGCTGTATACATCTCTAACCCAAGTATTAGTAATGGTGTTTTGAGCATTAAACATATTGAAAATCTCTACACCTAAAGATAATTCTTTGAACTTTTCTTTCCATTTAGATGTGTAGGTTTTATTTTGATCTACAAGTACATAAGAAATTCCTAAATCGGCACGTCTGTAATCACGCAACCTTGTTTGATAATCATAAGGATCTGCGTAACTAGGTGAGCCACCAGGAACACCTGTATTGTAAACCAAATTTAAATACATTTTAAGCTCAGGAATATTTGGTACATAATCTTGAAATAAAACACCAAATTTTAAGCGTTGATCTGTAGGTCTTGCAATATAACCTTGGTCATTAATATTCTCTTCTGTTTTTAAATACCCAAAACTAAACCAACTTTCTGTACCTGGAACAAATTCACCATTTAAGCGTAAATCAAGACCATATGCATAAGCTTTTGCACTATTATCAGCTCTATAGCGAATTCTCACGTTTTCAAGAGTGTAAGGGTTTACATCTGTCATGCCTTTGTAGTAGGCTTCGGAAACGAGCTTAAAAGGACGATCCCAAATTTGAAAACTATATTCGTTTCCTAAAACGACATGAAACGATTTTTGAGCTTTTACATCTGGTTGCACAGTTCCTGAAGAGTCTCTTAACTCGCGATAAAAAGGAGGTTGGTAATAAACACCTCCAGCCACTCTAAACAGCATATCCTTTTCCCAATCTGGTTTTATAGCAAATTGTGCTCTTGGGCTAAAAACTGTTTGTGTAGATGACGACACGCCATCTTGGTTAGCAATATCGCTATTTACCGTCCAATTATGAACTCTCACACCAGCATTATAAAATACTTCATTGTTACCAAGCATTGTACGTTTGCTCCACTGTGCATAGGCTTGAAGTCTATCAATTTGAACAGCATTGGTAGCTCTCACATTTTGAAATGCCACTAAGGGACCTTCAAAAGCGTCGTAAGGTTGATTGTTTGGAAAATCATAAATTGGAGGTCTTACTGAGAATCCTGCACTATCAATAACTTCCCATTCTACCAAACGATCTCGTATATCTTCATGCGTATATTTTACAGACCATTCTAAGGTTGTTTCATCATCTATTTTGTAATCACCTTTATGTTCTACATTAAAAATAAGGGCATCCAAATCATTACGTGCGTGTGTGAGTTGAGATCCTATACCTTCAGAAAATTCTACTTCACCCAAATTCTCGTCTCCAATATTACTATTAACTTCACCTAGTCTATACTGTGCCAAAATATCAAAGTATTCTTCTTCAGTAGTATGATAAGCAGAAGCTATTAATTTAAGTGTTAAGTCTTCGGTTGCGAAATAATTGGCTTTAAAAGCACCAAAATTAGTTAAGTATTCGTCTTTTTCTTGTCCGTCATAAAATACCAAAAGCGCTACAGGCTCATCGAGTGTTCCAAAATTAGTTTGACGATTTTTTGGTTGAAAGGTATATTTGTTGAGTGAGATATTTCCGAGGAAATTAAGATGAAACTTATCACTAAACTTATACGTTAAATAGGTTTGAGCATCAGCAAAAACTGGTTTTACATTGGTTTCGGTTTCTAGTGAATTTATTAATAAACTATTGTCACGATAACGTAATCCAACAATACCAGAAAACTTTGAATCTTTGCTCACAGCTTCGGCAGAAAGGCTTCCTCCAAGTAAACTTGCATCTGCACGTATGCCAAAACTATTAGGATTTCGATAGGTGATATCTAGAACAGAGGAGAGTTTATCTCCATATTTAGCTTGAAATCCTCCAGCAGAGAAATCTACATTTTGTACCAAATCGGTATTCACAAAGCTTAAACCTTCTTGTTGACCAGACCGAATTAAAAATGGTCTATAAATTTCAATTTCGTTAACATAAACAAGATTCTCATCAAAATTTCCACCACGAACGGAGTATTGCGTGCTTAATTCGTTCGAGATATTTACACCAGGAAGTGTTTTTAATAGGTTTTCTACACCAGGTTGCGCACCTTTTACGGTTCTAATAACTTCGGGTGTGATGGTTACCACACCATCTACTTTTTGGCGTGTATTTGTATTAATAACGACCATGCCTATTTGTTCAATATCAACCTTCATAACTGGATTGAACTCTAATTCTTGACCGCTTTTTAAATTAAAAGTTTGCGTAACAGATTTGTGAGAAAGGTGACTAAAAATGATAGTGACATCAGTATTGGCTGGGATTTTTAAAATAAAAAATCCGTTGTCATTAGTGGTTGTTCCATCGCTACCAGCTTTAATGTTGACGCCTGTAATAGGCATTTTAGCATCATCTAGAATGACACCTCTAATGGTTGCGGTTTGCGAATTTCCGAAGTAAGAAAAGCCAATAAAGGCAATAAGTAGTGTGATGTATAGCTTCAAAAGGTTGATTTTTATTTATTTCCTAAAAAACGTAGATTCAAATGTAGTACTATTTCCAACATTATCGGTTACAATTATTTTTAGATTGTTTTCGGTTTCTGTATTTATATTGTCATCAAAATCGTAAGTCAAGGTATCTTTTTTATAATCGTACTCCATTAAAATCCATTTGCCATTAATGGTTGCTCTATAATTACTTATGCCAGATAAGTCGTCATCAATTTTTACTTTTAGAGTGCTTAATTTGCTCAACCATTTGCCGTTTTGAAAATTTACAGGCTTGACGGTTGGGCTTACAGTGTCACTTGCTAAAGTGAACGTGCCTAAATATTTAGTTCTAGCAGATAATTTATCTCCTAAACGTTTTGTGCTTATATAACTCGGTTTTTGGTAATAACCGTATAAACTGGCTATAAATAATTTGTCTTTATCGTCTTCTACATAATTTTTAATATCAAAGTTTATGGTGTAACTTTTCATTAATGGTATGGTGTTTTTATGGAGTTTAAGCGTATCGTTTGCTACGCTAAAATCGATATGAAAATCTTCGTAGAATGTTTGCTTAGGAAAATAAACAGATACATTACCTTGATCTAATTCATTAACCTGATTGGCTATAATATAGGTGTTTGGTTTAAGTTCTGGCGCTTCGAGAATTTCTTTAGCGCGTTTTCCTTTTACCGGAATTGATAGCCAGGCTTCATTTCCTTTAAAATCTCTTAACCTTACTTTGTAAACAGTACTTGTGCTGTCTTCAACGGTTATGTAACCATTAGCATCAACATCTTTTAACATGCTTAAGGTGTTGCCAGATTGTACAAAGAGCTTTTGAATTCTAGATTTTTTTTCTTTGTATACTTCGTAATCAATAAAACGATTGATGTGTTTGGATTCGTCAAAACTAAAACGCTTAAAATCCATCTCAAAGGTTTTATTGCCATTGTAAAAACTTTGAATATTACTCAAACCATTTTTGTTATAAGCTCTATCTTGTTGATCATAACTCACAACTCCAAAGCCAATATCGCCAATGGCTTCAATAGGCTCGGTAGTGTAATCTCCTTTACTAGTTGGGATGAGGCGTAGTTCTGTTCTTTTTTTATTTTGATTTATATGTGCTCTTTTGTTTTTTGGGTAGGCATATACAGCGCTTAAAAATGGTGGTTTGGTGTCTTCAACATCAATCCCAAAAAGCATTGGGTTGATAGGTCGTTCTTCATTATCGCGTATTTCAAAATGTAAATGTGGTCCTCCAGAGCTTCCGCTATTGCCAGAAAATGCTACGATTTCATCTGCGGAAATTGGCAATTCATCAGGAGAAGGAAATACTTCTACTTCGTAACTTTCTTTATCGTATTGACACGTTTTAATATATTTTTGAATGCGTGGTGAAAATTTACTTAAATGTGCATACACACTTACATAACCGTTAGGATGTGTGATGTATAGTGCTTTTCCGTAACCATAATGAGATACTTTAATTCTACTTACGTAACCTTCAGCAACACCATATACATTTAAGCCAGTTCGCTGTTGTGTTTTTATATCTAAACCTGAATGAAAATGATTGGATCTTAGCTCAGCAAATGTACCTGATAATATGACCTTAACATCTAACGGACTTCTAAAATAGTCCTGAGGATAAGGAGATTGACTAAAGACAAATTGAGAGAAAAAAATGAAAGCGAAAAAGTATTTCATAAGTTGTATTGATGACGTTAAATTGGTAACGTAAAAATATTAATTTTATTTAAATATAGAAAATAATCTATGTTAGGTAGATTCTATTTTGAGCAGTGAATATCAGTAAAAAAGTAAAAATAACAAACAAAAACTTAAAAAAGGAGCTAAAGTTTTATAGTAACTAGTTTACTATAAGCATATATCGTTAAAAAATAATGCTTTTTTAAAATTAACAGAAAAACTATTGTTATTTTTCAGTTAGTATGTTAACTTTGTTACATCAGTATTGAAATTTGTAAATGAGTAAAATTGAAGATGTTGTAGATTCTTTAGAGAATAAAATAAGCAAAGTTTTGCATAGACTAGAGGTTTTGAAGCAAACTAACGCAAGGATTTCTCAAGAGTTAGCAATTCAGCAACAAAAAAATATACAACAACAAGAAGAATTAAGTACTTGGGTTGAAAAACATGAGGCTCTTAAAATGGCAAATTCTTTACTGGGCAGTGACGAAAATAATCGAGAAACAAAGCTCAAAATAAATACATTAATTAGAGATATTGATCATTGTATTGCGCAATTATCTGAATAATGTTAAATAACTTTAATGGCAGAACAGCTTAAAATAAAGCTATCTATAGCAAACAGAGTGTATCCTTTAACTATTGCGCCTAGTCAAGAAGAAGGTTTACGTAAAGCAGCTAAAAAGATAGAAGCCATGATTAGTCAATTTGAGCAAAGTTATTCTGTACGAGATAAACAAGATGTATTAGCTATGTGTGCGTTACAATTTGCATCTCAAGTAGAACAGAAAACAATAGATAAAGCTAGTGTTAGTGAAGACGTTGAAGAAAAGCTTAATGCTTTAGACCAATTGCTTCAAAAACATTTAAATGCTTAAGTTCTTTTAAATAAAATAAGAGGTTACTGCCTACATTAGTGATATTTTTTGATAAACTCAACGATCAATTCTTTAAAAAGGGTGAGTTTAAGTTGTAAAATCGTGCTACCAATACTAAACTTGCTTTAGTATTTCGGGTAGATTTTTGATCAGCTTGTTAGCCCTAAACTTGTTTTTTAAGGAGTTTATACAAAACCAGAACTAGTGTAGGCTTTTTTATGTCATAACTTATAGGTTATGAGATTAATATGAAGATTGAGATTACCAATAATTAAAACTAACTAAACATGGATACGAATACAATTTTAATGATTGTTGGAGGTGTGGTATTAGGCCTAGTCATAGGATTTATCATTGCCAAATCATTAGAGAAGAGTAATGCGTCAAAGCTTATAAAAAACGCTCAAACTGAAGCTAATTCAATTTTAAAACAAGCTAAAAACGATGGAGAATCTATCAAAAAAGATAAGATGCTCCAAGCCAAAGAGAAATTCTTAGAATTAAAAGCAGAACACGAAAAAGTAATCTTATCTCGCGATAAGAAAATGGCCGAATCTGAAAAACGTACAAGAGATAAAGAGTCTCAAGTGTCAAGTGAATTAGCCAAAAATAAAAAATCTAATCAGTCATTAGAAGATAAGATAAAGGATTATGATTTCCGTTTAGAATTCTTAGATAAAAAGAAAGAAGAAGTAGAAAAAGCGCACAAGAGTCAAATTAGACAACTTGAAGTTATTTCTGGCTTGTCAGCAGAAGACGCTAAAACTCAATTAGTAGAGTCATTAAAAGGTGAAGCTAAGACAGATGCGATGGGTTATATTCAAAATACCATTGAAGAAGCAAAGCTCACGGCTCAACAAGATGCTAAAAAAATAATTATAAATACAATACAACGTATTGGTACAGAGGAAGCTATTGATAATTGTGTGTCTGTGTTTAACATAGAATCTGATGATGTTAAAGGACGAATTATTGGACGAGAAGGTCGTAATATTCGTGCTATTGAAGCGGCAACAGGTGTTGAGATTATTGTAGATGATACTCCAGAAGCGATTATTTTATCGTGTTTTGATTCTGTGAGACGTGAAATAGCGCGTTTATCGCTACACAAATTAGTAACAGATGGAAGAATACATCCAGCTCGTATTGAAGAAGTTGTAAAGAAAACTCAAAAGCAAATTGAACAAGAAATTGCCGAAGTTGGTAAACGTACTGTAATCGATTTAGGAATTCATGGGTTGCATCCAGAATTAATTAAAATGATTGGACGTATGAAATACCGTTCGTCTTATGGGCAAAACTTACTGCAACACTCACGTGAAGTTGCTAAACTATGTGGTGTAATGGCAGCAGAATTAGGTTTAAATCCTAAGCTAGCTAAACGTGCTGGACTTTTACATGATATTGGAAAAGTGCCTTCTTCTGAAGCAGATATGGAAACTCCTCACGCAATTCTAGGAATGCAATGGGCTGAAAAGCATGGAGAAAAACCAGAAGTTTGTAACGCTATTGGAGCTCACCACGATGAAATTGAAATGACAACGTTGTTATCTCCAATTATTCAGGTTTGTGATGCCATTTCTGGTGCTAGACCAGGAGCAAGGCGTCAAGTGTTAGATTCTTATATTCAACGTCTTAAAGATTTAGAAGAAGTTGCCTTTGGGTTTAATGGTGTAAATAAAGCTTATGCTATTCAAGCAGGACGTGAATTGCGTGTGATGGTTGAAAGTGAAAAAGTGACTGATGAACAAGCTGCTAATTTATCATTTGAGATTTCACAAAAAATCCAAACAGATATGACTTATCCAGGACAAGTAAAAGTGACTGTTATTAGAGAAACTAGAGCGGTTAATATTGCTAAATAATTTTTGGAGTACATAAAATTATAGATTATTAAAAAATCCGGTATATACCGGATTTTTTATGTCATTTTTTAAGCTGAAATGTGCATGACAAGTCGTTTTATCTAACAGATACTATTTTTTTATTGAGATAATTGACGGTTTGCGATTTGAATTTCCGAAGACAATAAAAGACACTAAAAAAGCCACAGATAAACTGTGGCTTTTTTATATAAAATATATGTCAATTTATTTTTCAAAAAGTCCACCAAGTAAACTTCCTAAACCACCATTATTACCTGCTTTTCCTAATACCATTCCTGCAACATCATCAACAACGCTTCCGTCACCATCTGCATCTAATATTTTTTCTAAGAAACTTTGTTCTTCTTGAGCAGCACTACCACCAAGAAGTCCACCAAGTAAACCTCCTAAATCACCAGAAGAACTCACATTGTTTTGAGCTTTTTGTTTTCCTAAAACACCCATTAAAATTGGTGCTGCAACTTGAAGTATGTTAGCAACAGAACCGATGTCTAAACCAGATTTTTCACCTAATATTTTTTCAACACCTTGTTTTTTACTACCTAAAACGTGATTTAAAATCTTATCACCATCTTGCTTTACATTGTCATCAACGCCACCACCAAATAAACCACCAAGGTTATCTAAGATGCTGCCATCATGCTTATTGTTAAGTGCATTCATTAATCCTTCAGCTCCTTCTGGTGTAGAAGCATTTCTTTCCATAGCTTTCATTAAAACTGGCAAAGCCATAGTTAAAACGCTACTCGTTTTGTTTTGATCTGTTCCTGCAGATCCAGATACACCACTAATAATTGTTTTACCAAGGTCACTGTTTAATAAGTCTAAAATTCCTGACATAATTTAATTTAAATAAGATTAATATAAATAAGACTATCAATTTACAAAAAAAAGTCCTAACATTACTTAGGACTCATTTTTTTGTAATAGGTCACATATTGTGACAAATTATTTTAGTTTTATTTTAAAATGCTAATAATTTGCGCTGCTAATTCTTGACCAATTCTATCTTGTGCTTCATTGGTTGCAGCTCCAATATGAGGTGTTAATGACAATCCAGAGTTCATTAATAATTGAATTTCTGGTTTTGGTTCTTTTTCAAAAACATCTAATGCTGCACCAACTACTTTACCACTTTCAATGGCTTTTACTAATGCGACTTCATTTACAACACCACCACGAGCTGCATTTGCTATGATCACACCATCTTTCATTTGTGCAAAATCGGCCTCATCAATCACATATGATTTTTGAGCTGGTACATGAAGCGTTAAAAAGTCTGATTGTTTTAAAACGTCTTCTTTAGAAATTGTATTGATTTCAAAGTTTACAGTTTGACCATCAAAAAATTCGAGTTCTAAATCAGCTTTACTTAAAAACGGATCAAAAGCAATCACTTTCATTCCTGCACCAAGGGCAACTTTAGCTGTAGCTTGGCCAATACGTCCAAAACCTAAAACACCTAATGTTTTGCCTTTTAGCTCAATACCTTTGGCATAAGCTTTTTTAAGTCCTTTAAAATTTGCATCACCTTCTAATGGCATATCACGATTAGAATTATGTAAAAAACGTGCTAATCCATAAAAATGAGCAAATACCAACTCTGCAACAGAGTGTGATGAGGCAGCAGGTGTGTTAATAACACTTAAACCTTTACTGCGTGCGTAATCAACATCAATATTGTCCATACCAACACCACCACGACCAATAATTTTTAGGCTAGGGCAGTTGTCAATAATATTTTTTCTTACGGTTGTAGCACTACGTACTAATAATACCGAAATATCATTTTCATTGATATAGTTTTCTAATTGCTCTTGTGCAACAGTTGTTGTAGAGACTTCAAAACCTGCTTGTTCTAAAGCGCTAATTCCACTTTGTGATACTCCATCGTTTGCTAATACTTTCATTGAAAAAATGATTTTTTCATTCTCATCAAAATGAGAATCTTGTTTAATTTTTGTTTCCGTTTAACTGGAACTCTTATTTACTATGTTCTTACAACGGCAAGAACGTGATTGTGTTATATTTCCGAAGACATAAACATACTATGGTTTACTATTAGAGCGCGCATTTACTGCACTTATTAATCTAATAATGTTCGCGACATGCTCATATTAAGCTTTACGCTCTAACTCACTCATTACATCTACTAATGTGCCAACGCTTTCTAAAGTTAATGCGTTGTACATAGATGCTCTGTAACCTCCAACACTTCTGTGACCATTTAAACCGTTAATTCCTGCGTCTTTAACCATGGTTTCAAACGTTTCTTTTAAATCTTCATTTGTCAATGTAAAGGTGGCATTCATTGTAGAGCGATCTGATTTTGATGAAAATCCTTTAAATAAGGGGTTGAGATCAATCTCAGAATAAATTAATTGAGCTTTCTTGTTATTTTCCTTTTCAATAGCCGAAATTCCTCCAAGGTTTTTTAACCAATCTAATGTTAACATTGAAGTGTAAACCGCAAAAACAGGAGGTGTATTAAACATACTCCCTTTACTAATGTGAACTTTATAATCCATCATTGACGGAATTTTACGAGACACTTTGCCTAAAATATCCTCTTTAACAACTACTAAGGTTGTACCTGCAGGACCCATATTTTTTTGAGCTCCAGCATAGATTAAGTCAAATTTTGAAAAATCTAACTCACGAGAAAAAATATCACTACTCATATCACAAACCATTGGGATAGGAGAGTTAGGGAATTCTTTCATTTGTGTACCAAAAATGGTGTTGTTAGACGTACAGTGAAAATAATCGTAATCTGAAGGGATATCATATCCTTTTGGAATGTAATTATAATTAGCATCTTTAGACGATGCTACTTCATATATGTCATCATAGATTTTTGCTTCTTTGATGGCTTTATCACTCCACGTACCTGTATTTAAATAACCAGCACGTTTTTCTAACATGTTAAGCGCGACCATTAAAAATTGAGTACTTGCTCCACCTTGTAAGAACAAAGCTTTGTATCCTTTTCCTTCTAAACCTAATAATTCTAAAGCTAAGGCTCTAGCCTTTTCCATTACATCCACAAAAGGCTTGCTTCTATGAGAGATTTCTAATAATGATAAACCGTTGTCAAAATTGATGATGGCTTCAGATGCTTGTTGAAGAACGCTACCAGGTAAAACGCATGGTCCAGCGCTAAAATTATGTCTTTTCATGAAAAATTATATTTCATTTCTAGCCTTCAAGCATAAGATGTCTATGTGAAACTAGAAATCTATTTTTGTTTCTATTCTTCACAAAGGTGGTAAATTCTATAAAAAAATGTATTAATAATATGATAATTTATTAACAGATTTTCAACGAAAACGCAATAGTATCAACATTATCGGCATAATCCCATAAATTTGGCAATTGTGTGTGTCCAAATTTAATTTCGGACTCTAAAAATCCGTTAGAAACCACACATTGTATCGCATCACTTTTTGCTTCTAAAGTAGCTTTTAATTGTGATTCAGACTCATAGTGTTCATAAAACACAGTGGCGATAGGAGATGAGAAGCTGTCATCTTCTTTAACCATTAAAAATCCGTTTTCTAACATCTTAAATAAACTCATTAAATATACCGCCTTATTATAATCGTAATTATTGGCGTATTTAGATTGGTGTATGATGGGATTCCAATGATACATGGCCTTAAAAAAGGCATCAAAATTATAAGCCTTAGGGACAAATAATTTAGATACGTTTCTACAACCCAAACCGTAATATCTAAATATATCTTCAGAAAGCGCTACAAGCTCCTCTTCAGTCTCATTACCAGTTAAAATAGCAACAGAATTTCTGTTTTTTCTAATCACAGAAGGTTTGTCTCTAAAATAGTATTCAAAATAACGCGCTGTATTATCACTTCCTGTCGCAATAACTGCATCAAAGTTGGTTAGTTTTTCTTCGGAAAACGTTATTTTTTAAACTTTCCGAAGAGAAATTATAGTTTGAGGTCCATTTGGTAATGTTGCTATTTGTCAATTGTTTAGCCCAACCTTGTAAAGCAAATACAACATTCTCTTGTGTAAACCAGCCATTGTGCTCTTGTGCGAGTTTTATTTGATGTTTAAAGGTGTCAAAAAACAAATCATTATGCTCTATATGGTCTTTTTTTTCAAACCCTTTTGAAGAAAATTGACTTAAAAAGTCTCCTAATTTTACAAATGCGTTAATTCTTTGTTGTAAATCCATGTTGTGTTTGGTTATACGATGTTTTGGCTTTATTTTTGCATCCTTGTCTATGCAAAGACAGGTGCAAATTTACGCAAACAAATAATAAATATTACTATGGCAATTATAATAACAGACGAATGTATTAACTGTGGCGCATGCGAACCAGAATGCCCAAATACAGCTATTTACGAAGGTGCTGATGATTGGAGGTATAAAGATGGGACGAGTTTAGAAGGTGATGTTGTTTTACCAAACGGTAATGCGGTAGATGCCGATGATGCTCAAGAGCCAATAAGCGATGAAATTTATTACATCGTTCCAGATAAATGTACAGAGTGTAAAGGGTTTCATGAAGAGCCACAATGTGCTGCTGTATGTCCTGTAGATTGTTGTGTGCCAGATGATGACCATGTTGAGACTGAAGAGGTTTTACTAGGGAAACAACGTTTTATGCATCCAGATGATTAATCGTTAAGCAACATTAAATATTATAAAAAACCCAAGCATTGTACTTGGGTTTTTTTTTTTTGCTTGGAACGTTCCTTTTTTTTTTTTTTTTTTCGCCTAATAGTTATGCTGTTTTATTAATATAACACGTTTTTATTATTAGTATAAATGATTCTAATATAATTAGTTGTGGCGCTTTACTGCTTATCGTCTCCATCAAAGGTTTTAAGTTCTGTAGTAGGAGCAAGGGTTTGTTTTCCGCTCCATGTGTTCGCATCATATTTTCTTAAAACATCGTATGCAATGACTTCTTTTTCCTCAAGAATATCAAATTCTGTACGGTTTAAGGAATTAATAGAAGAGAACAATAGTTCTACTCTGGACATACTATTTCCAACAATTTTGCAATCGAATGTTGTTTTATTCCCATCTTCACTGTTTTCAATAAATTTTAAAGATCTATTGAGGTAAAAGTATTGTCCAGACTCACTTTTAATATAACGTGGTTCATATAAATTTTGCTCGTTAATGGTGTAAATGATGGTTCCTGAGCTTACGTTTTCAATATACTTCACTCCAAAGAGTAGTTTTAAATTTAGCTTTTCGCCTTGTTTTCCTTTTGCGAATCTGTAGTCTAGTTTTAAAACACCGTAGGTGTCTTCAGAAATATACAAACTTCCAGTAAAATTGGCAGATGATCTATCCGGTTTAAATGTGACTAAATACACCATTTCACCATTTACCATACTTGCATTGGCTAAAGTATAGTCATAATCATCTTGATTTAAGACTTCTAGGAGCATTCCGTTTGTTCCTGTTTTTGATTTGTCTAGTACTGAAACCGTACTTTTTTTAAGGTCTTTAATTTTAAATTGGTCTAGGTTCTTATCTTTTTTGTCATCATTATTTAGAGAGAGCGAATCTTCAATTTTAAACAATCCAGTTTTTAATTTGTAGGTCATAGTTGTATCTAAATATTTCAATACTGTCAATTGCGCATTTTTTTGAATCTCCTCTAACGACACGTTTTCATTAGAATTAATAATTTTAGTTGCTTTGTCCACATATAGTTTCAAACTATCATCCATAGCGTTTAATGTTCCTGCGTAATCTGTAAAATACACAAAATCACCATTTACAATGCCATTACTCATTTTTGAAAGTTTGTCATTGGCTTCTTCTAATTGACGTTTTTTTACTTTAGACGATTTTTTAATCTCTAAATCAAGATTATCAAAATTTGTATAAGACGTTTCGCGGTAGAAAAAATTATAGCTTAACGCATCATTTTGGTAGTTTTTGATTAAGTTTCTATTCACTCTAGCAATAATCGAATCTACGTTTGGCTTTGAATTAGTAAGGTAAATAGCATTAAGTTCATTTACTGCAGGCTCTAATTGTATTTTGAAATTGTTAGCCTCTAAATCCTCTACTGAAATAGTCAACGTTTGGTAGCCCAAACATGAGAACTCAATAGTATTAGTATCAACATCTTCTAAATTAATAATGAACTCACCTTCTTCATTAGAAATTACACCCTTGAACTCTGCGGTTTGGACTGCGACAAATGGTATAGGTTCATTTGTTTTACTATCTACAATTTTTGCAGTGAGTTCTTGTGCATTTAAAATGCAACTAAATAATATAAGTATTCCTAAAGTAAAATATGATTTCATGTTGGATGGTTTGTAATCTTTAGACGCTAAGAGTTTTGTTTTGTTACTGAAATTTTAAAAATTCATGTTTTTACTGAAATCAAATCCACCTTCTCTTTAAAAAAAGGGAAGGAAGTATGCTAATGGTTTTATATATGTTGTAAGCAAGCTTCTATAAAAACAGCTTTTAACTTAGTATTGATTTGTCATGATTTGTTTGGTTCTTATAACTATCGATATTCTATTATAAAAAGGCTAACTTCGCTAATAGACTTATTTAAATTAAAGAGAGCTCCTTTTCTCCATATTATCATACTTAAGCTCATGAAAACGAAGTTACATATATTTAAAATTGTTGCTAAACATTTAAGTTTTACAAAAGCTGCAGAACAATTATACATGTCTCAGCCAGCCGTTTCAAAAGCTATTAAAAATTTAGAGCAAGCGTATAAAACGACATTATTTATAAGGAAAAGAAACGCTATAGAAATGACAGCAGAAGGAAAGTCGTTTCTCATTTATACCAATAAAATTTTAGCTATTTATGCTGTAATGGATGAGAAATTTCTGCATAAAAAAGACGATTTCCCAGATTTTATCAATTTTGGAGTGAGTACCACACTGTCTAACTATATTATTCCTAAAGTTATTGCGAAGTTTAGAGTGAATTTTCCGCAAACCAAATTTAACGTCATTAGTAATAATACCGAAACTATTGAAAATTTAATTTTAAATGAAGATATCGATTTTGGAATTACAGAAGGAAGCACTTCAAATCCGAAATTACAATTTGAACGATTTATTAAGGATGAAATTGTATTGGTAACGAGTATAAATAATAACACCTTCCAAAAAGGCAGTATTGATATAGACGCGTTACAAACCATCTCAATGGTGGGACGAGAAACAGGTTCAGGAACAAAAGTTATTATAGATGCTTTTTTATCAAAACACAATATTAATAATCTCAATACTGTTGTGTCTTTTAATAGTACAGAAGCGATTAAAAATTATTTATACCACTCAGACCATTATGCGCTGCTTTCAATTCATTCTATTTCTGATGATTTGATGGCTAATAAGCTCAAGGTGTTAGATATTAAAGATTTAAGTATTGAAAGATGGTTTTATTTTGTAAATAGAATAGGATACCCGTCTCATACCTTTGAATTTTTTAAAAAATTTATTCGTCATAACTATAACTTTTAGTTATCTGATATAACAAATTAATTTGCTAATTAGTTATTGCTAACTTCTACTTTTGTGTCAAATTACGTACAGTGATATGAAAGATGTGGTCTCAAAAATAATTTACTTCATAATAATTATACTAGCGCTTTTAGGGTATATAAATAGTCCTGTTGCTTTAATGCTTGGTTTTATGTTTACCGTTTTAGTTCATAATCCTTTTAAAGCCTATAGTCATAAAGCAATTCATCATTTTTTAAAAATTGCTGTTGTAGGTCTAGGTTTCGGAATGTCTATAAAGGAAACTCTGCAAACTAGTAAAGATGGACTGAGCTTAACCATTTATTCTATTATATTGACTGTATCTTTAGGTTTACTGCTTTCAAAACTCTTAAAAATCGATTTAAAATTAGGCCATCTAATTACTTCTGGAACCGCAATTTGTGGAGGAAGTGCAATTGCAGCTATTTCACCAGTGATTAAAGCAAATGGTAAGATTATAAGTATGGCTTTAGGTATTGTGTTTTTATTAAATTCTATTGCTTTGTTTGTTTTTCCGGCAATAGGTCATGCGTTAAGCTTAACACAAGAACAGTTTGGTTTGTGGTGTGCTATTGCAATTCATGATACGAGCTCGGTAGTTGGAGCTGCATTAGGTTATGGTGATGAAGCTTTACGAATAGCAACCACAGTAAAACTTTCTAGAACGTTATGGATTATTCCGTTGTCAATGTTTTCGATGTTTCTTTTTAAAACTAAAGGCGAGACAATTAAATTTCCTTATTTTATTATCCTATTTATTGTCGCAATTATAATACATAGCTATCATGTGTTGCCTGAACCAGCAACACATTATATTGTTTTACTTTCTAAGCGATTGTTAGTTGTTACCTTGTTTCTTGTAGGTTCTACAATTTCAATTAAAGACTTGACATCTACAGGAATTAAGCCTGTTATTTTAGCTTTAGCATTATGGGTTTTTATATCAGTATTTGCTTTAATTTACATTTTGAATTTATATTAGGTAGTGGCTTATTATGGAGTTGAAGCCTATTAACGATTTTAGATTTATTCATCACCTTTCTCATGTGACTGCTCTTTCAAAATTTTCACCACTTCTTTACTAAACGACGTGCTATCGGCTTGCTTGCTTTCTTTTGATTTGATATAAGCATTTTTCTTTTTAAACAACTCTTGTAGTTGAGATGCGTTCATTTTTCGTTTGTTAGACAGGTCTTTAATAATGCTTTCTTTTTCGGCAGTGCTTAAACCTCGTAATTCTTGAGGTAACTTATTATCAGCTATAGCGTCTAGTTTCAACTTTCCGTCGTTATAATCATTAATAATTTCATTGGTACCATACGATCCTTTTTTGCCTACTTTACTGTTTTTATATTCGGCACGTTTGCTATTTGCAGTAGGTGAACCATCGGTATAGGCTTGCATAGATTTATCTTTCTTTTCGTAATTATATTCGCGCTCATTATGTGTGCCATAATACATTCTCGTATTATCAATTTCTTTTGAGAGTTCGTTAATTTCTTGATCAAACGGTGTTGCGATTACATAATCTTTGGCATCTTGATCTAGCATTAGAAATTCACCATTAGTACATTGAGACATCGCTCTAAAATGTGGGATTGCTTCTTCGCAACTTTTACCTAGTTTGATGGTATTTATAATAATACCTTTCTCGGCTGCGAGTTTGCAACTCTCTGTGTATTTAACATCATCTTGGTAATCCATATGTGGCGGACAATCGCCAACCACAAATATGGTTCTATATGTATGGTTGTCTGTAGACCATGTCATATTAGTAATCGATTCGTGTAAAGCTTGATTGACGCTTTCTGGAGTGTCGCCTCCACCATCGGCTGTCATTTCTAGTAAATCTGCATAGACTTCATCTAAATCTGTAGTGATGGCAATTTGTTTGGTTATAAACGTGTCGCTTCGATCTCTATAAAAAACCATTCCCATTTTTAGCGTATCTACATCATTGCTTTGTGCTAATTCTGTAACAATGTCCCAAATTTTTTCTTTTGCTGTACCTATAAGTCCGCTCATACTACCTGTTGCATCGAGACAAAATACGATTTCGGTATTTTTTGTAGGCTCAATGGTTTTGGAGTTAGATATTTCCGAAGCATTTGCTAATATCTTAGCAGCATTTTTATTTGGTTCGTTTTTACAGTTAAAGAGTAAGGTGATGACGAAGAGAAGACTGATTTTTTTGATCATGAGTTTAGAGTTTGGAATAAAGGTATTACAACAATTAAAGTAGTAAAACCAAAAACTAGCAACGGTCTTACTAGAATTAGTAAACGGGTAGTTTGAGTGAGTAAACGAGGTTTTTGGCTTAGGGTATGTGATATATTTTTAATTAAGTATTCAAAATATCAACAATCAATATTTATTTTGTTCTATTTAACTACATTTGCAATCGCAAAAAAGAGATTTCTGTAACTACAGAAATTAATTAATAATAGTTTCCCACTTTCGTGGGAACGAAAAACAAGTTTTTCGATGAAAGCTGGAATTGTAGGATTACCAAACGTAGGAAAATCAACCTTATTTAACTGTTTATCTAATGCAAAGGCGCAAAGTGCAAACTTTCCTTTTTGTACTATAGAGCCAAATATTGGTGTAGTAAATGTACCAGATCCAAGACTTCAAAAATTAGAAGCTTTAGTTAATCCTGAGCGTGTTTTGCCTGCAACTGTAGAAATTGTAGATATCGCAGGTTTGGTAAAAGGAGCGAGTAAAGGTGAAGGTTTAGGAAATCAATTTCTAGGAAACATTCGTGAGACAGATGCAATTCTTCATGTATTGCGTTGTTTTGACAATGATAATATTGTTCATGTTGATGGTAACGTAGATCCTATTAGAGATAAGGAAACTATTGATATGGAATTACAGCTCAAAGATTTAGAGACTGTAGATAAAAAACTAGATAAAGTAAAACGCGCTGCAAAAACAGGAAATAAAGAAGCTCAAAAAGAAGAAGCTATTTTATTAAAACTGAAAGAAGGTTTAGAAGCTGGAAAATCTGTTAGAGCATTGGAGTTTAGTCCAGAAGATATGGAGGAGTTTGTAAATCCTGCTCAATTAATCACATCAAAGCCAGTGATGTATGTGTGTAACGTAGATGAAGGCAGTGCAGTTAATGGTAATGCTTATGTTGAGCAAGTGCGTGAAAACGTAAAAGATGAAAATGCCGAAGTTTTAGTACTCGCTGTAGGAACAGAAGCAGATATTACAGAGTTAGATGATTACGAAGAGCGTCAAATGTTTTTAGCTGATATTGGGTTAGAAGAACCAGGATCGGCAAAATTGATACGTTCTGCATATAAGTTATTAAATCAGCAAACCTATTTTACAGCAGGCGTAAAAGAGGTTCGTGCTTGGACCGTTAATGTTGGTGCAACAGGACCACAAGCAGCAGGTGTTATACATACCGATTTTGAAAAAGGTTTTATTAGAGCAGAAGTGATTGCTTATGAAGACTATGTAGCCTATGGTAGTGAAGCCAAAGTAAAAGAAGCTGGTAAAATGCGTGTTGAAGGAAAAAATTATGTCGTTAAAGATGGTGATGTGATGCATTTCTTGTTTAATGTGTAATTTCAAGATTGTTAATTGCACATATTAAATCTAATAAATATCTAGGTTTAAATAATCTTAATAAGCTTCCTTTTATTGGAGGTGGTTTTATTGCATGTGTTGCAATGTTACCTATGTTTGTATTACATGAAATTGTTCAGAAGGTATTTGAAATAAGTCCAGTTTTTGATGTGAGTGTTACCTTTTTTTTAACAATTTAATATTTCATCTCTTTTTGATATATGTTTTTGACATAAGAATAAAGTTGTTCTTTATACCTTCAACCTTGTTTTGTCTTTTTTGTGTTATTCTTAATGGGTATAGAGAATATGATGACATAATAGCAATTGTAAATTCCTAATGCCTACCATTATAATCAAAACCCAAATCAAAGCAGATAATCAAACCTGTTTTGATGTATCTCGCAATATAGACTTACATAAAGCATCTATGGAGCATTCTAACGAAAAAGCTATTGTTGGCAAAACCTCAGGATTAATTGGGTTAGGTGAGTGGGTGACTTGGGAAGCTAGGCATTTTGGAGTAAAACAACAACTCACTTCAAAAATCACGGAGTTTGATAGTCCGCATCGTTTTGTAGACGAACAGGTAAAAGGTGCCTTTAAATGCTTTAGCCATGAACATGTGTTCATTTCCGAAGAAAAAAATAGCACCTTAATGATGGATACATTTAAGTTTGAGTCGCCTTTTGGTATCTTCGGAAAATTAGCCAATACATTATTTTTAAAACGTTACATGGCCAATTTGCTAACGACCAGAAATACGTTTTTGAAGCAAAAAGCGGAAGAATTAGCTAAAAATAGCTAACATATTTAGGTTCTCAACAAGATTGTGCTTGTATTGTTAATTACTTTGTGACATCACTATTTCATTTTTTATAGCGTTGTGTTATATTAGCGTTCTATCTTAATTTTTCGCCCACTTATGTCTCAAGAAACCAAATATACCGAAGATAATATACGCTCGCTCGATTGGAAAGAGCATATTAGAATGCGACCAGGAATGTATATTGGTAAGTTGGGTGATGGGTCTTCTCCAGATGATGGTATTTATATTTTAGTAAAAGAGGTGCTTGATAATTCTATTGACGAATATGTCATGGGAGCAGGAAAGACGATAGAAATTTCAATTCAAGGAAATAAAGTCATTGTTAGAGATTATGGACGTGGAATTCCCTTAGGAAAAGTCGTTGACGTAGTTTCTAAAATGAATACTGGTGGAAAATACGACTCTCGTGCGTTTAAAAAATCGGTAGGATTAAACGGTGTTGGTACCAAAGCAGTAAATGCGTTGTCAAATTATTTTAGAGTAGAATCTACGAGAGATGGAAAATCTGCTTCGGCCGAATTTGAGCAAGGTACATTAACCAATCAAGAATTACTAGAAGATACTTCAAGGCGTAAGGGAACAAAAGTCTCTTTTATACCAGATGAAACGATTTTTAAAAATTATAAGTATCGTAATGAGTATGTCTCTAAAATGCTCAAGTACTATGTGTATTTAAATCCAGGATTAACCATTGTTTTTAATGGCGAAAAGTATCATAGTGAAAACGGCTTAAAAGATTTACTATCTGATAATATCCCTGAAACAGATCGACTTTATGATATCGTGCATTTAAAAGGTGAAGATATTGAAGTGGCTTTAACCCATAGTAGAACTCAATATAGTGAAGAATATCACAGTTTTGTTAATGGACAAAACACTACGCAAGGTGGTACACATTTAGCAGCATATAGAGAAGCACTTGTTCGTACACTTCGTGATTTCTACGGAAAAAACTACGAAGCGTCAGATATTAGAAAATCTGTTGTATCAGCAATTTCTATCAAAGTTATGGAGCCTGTATTTGAAAGTCAGACCAAAACCAAATTAGGATCTACAGATATGGGTGGCGATTTACCCACCGTAAGAACTTATATTAATGATTTTTTAAAACGTTATCTCGATAATTATTTACATAAAAATCCTGAAGCTGCAGAGAAAATACAGCGTAAAATATTACAAGCAGAACGTGAGCGAAAAGAGCTATCAGGAATTAGAAAACTTGCAAAAGATAGAGCTAAGAAAGCAAATCTTCACAATAAGAAATTAAGAGACTGTAGAGTACATTTTGGAGATACCAAAAACGAGCGAAATCTAGAAACTACGTTATTTATTACTGAGGGAGATTCAGCTTCGGGTAGTATTACTAAATCTCGTGATGTAAATACTCAGGCAGTGTTTAGTTTAAAAGGAAAGCCTTTAAATTGCTACGGTTTAAGTAAGAAAATTGTGTACGAAAACGAAGAGTTTAACCTGTTACAGGCGGCTTTAAATATTGAAGAGTCGTTAGAAGATTTGCGCTATAACAACGTTGTGATAGCAACCGATGCCGATGTTGATGGTATGCACATTAGATTGTTGTTAATTACGTTTTTTCTTCAGTTTTTTCCTGAAGTCATAAAAGAAGGGCATTTGTATATTTTACAAACACCTTTGTTTAGAGTGCGTAATAAAAAGAAGACGATTTATTGTTATTCTGAAGATGAAAGACGCGAAGCGATAGAGCAATTAAAGCCAAAACCAGAAATCACCCGATTTAAAGGTCTTGGTGAAATTTCGCCAGATGAGTTTGTGCATTTTATTGGTGATGATATACGGTTAGATCCTGTAATGCTTGATAAAGACATGTCTATAGAAGAATTGTTGTCTTTTTATATGGGAAAAAATACACCAACACGTCAAGAATTTATTATTGATAATTTAAAAGTAGAGTTAGATATTATAGAAGACTAATTCATGAGAACCAACAATTCTAAAGTAAAAAATACTATTATTTCAGTATATTTTATATTGATAGTTTTGGCCATTGTTTTTGCTACGGTTTTTAAAATGTTTTCAGATAAAGGTTCTAATCCAACCATTGTTTTATTAGCGATTACTTTTGGTTTTGCGGCTCTCTTTTTTTTAGTGCACTTTATTTCAAAATATTTTGAATATGATAGCGACGGACTAAAAGTTGTGGTTACCAATAAAGGTTTACTGTTGTCTGATAATTTTAATTATAGAGAGCGCGTTTTAGAATTTGAAAAGAAAGATTTGTCTGCTTATAAATTCCAGAATTTTATAGTATATAAAACTTTAACTTTACATACAAATGATAGTCGTGGTAGAAAAAAGCAAACCACTTTTAATGTCACCTTAGTACCGAGAAAAAAGAGACGATATATTAGGCAATCATTAAGTAAAATGATTAAGAAAAATAAAAATTCCCAATAAATTAATGAGTGAAGATACTAACGATATACTAGACAGTCAAGACGAACCACAAGAGAGCATTACTAGAGTTACAGGGATGTTTAAAGATTGGTTTCTTGATTATGCTTCCTACGTAATTCTTGAACGTGCTGTACCAGCTATTGAAGATGGTTTTAAGCCTGTACAAAGACGAATTATGCATTCTATGAAAGATTTAGATGATGGTCGTTATAATAAGGTAGCCAATATTGTTGGTCATACTATGCAGTACCATCCTCATGGAGATGCAAGTATCGCAGATGCAATGGTTCAAATTGGTCAAAAAGATTTATTGATTGATACACAAGGAAACTGGGGAAATATACTTACAGGTGATCGAGCAGCTGCGGCACGTTATATTGAAGCTCGAATTTCTAAATTTGGTTTAGATGTGGTTTATAATCCTAAAATCACAGAGTGGCAAGCTAGTTATGATGGTCGTCGTAAAGAACCAGTGAATCTTCCTGTGATGTTCCCTTTGTTACTTGCTCAAGGTGGTGAAGGGATCGCAGTAGGTTTGTCGACAAAAATATTGCCTCATAATTTTATTGAACTGATAGATGCTTCAGTAAAACATTTACAAGGCAAACGATTTACATTATATCCAGATTTTCCAACTGCAGGTATTGCAGATATTTCTAATTATAACGACGGACTTAGAGGCGGAAAAGTAAGAGTGCGTGCAAAAATCTCTCAATTAGATAAAAATACACTTGTAATTACCGAAATTCCTTTTGCAACAAATACATCTTCCTTAATTGATTCTATTTTAAAAGCGAATGATAAAGGAAAAATTAAGATTAAGAAAATAGAAGATAATACTGCAGCAAATGTTGAAATCCTAATTCATTTGCCTAGCGGAATTTCTCCAGACAAAACTATAGATGCCTTATATGCATTTACCAATTGCGAATCTTCAATATCACCCTTAGGTTGTGTAATTGAAGATAACAAACCTTTGTTTATTGGTGTGACTGAAATGTTGAAGCGCTCAACAGAGCTTACAGTTGAATTGCTTAAAAGTGAACTAGAAATTAAGCTTGGTGAGTTTGAAGAGCAGTGGCATTTTGCTTCATTAGAACGTATATTTATTGAAAACAGAATCTATAGAGATATTGAAGAAGAAGAAACTTGGGATGGCGTTATCAATGCGATTGATAAAGGATTGCAGCCACATATTAAACATTTAAAACGTAAAATTACCGTTGAAGATATTACACGTTTAACAGAAATAAGAATAAAACGTATTTCAAAATTTGATATTGATAAAGCACAACAAAAAATTGATGCTTTAGAAGATCAAATTGCTGAGGTTAAGCATCATTTAGCAAACCTTATCGATTATGCTATTGCTTATTTTGTTCGACTTAAAAAAGATTATGGAGAAGGACGTGAGCGTAAAACAGAATTAAGAGCTTTTGAAGATGTTGATGCTGCAAAAGTAATTATTAGAAATACAAAATTATATGTCAATAGAGCCGAAGGCTTTATTGGAACCTCTTTGCGTAGAGATGAATATGTGTGTGACTGTAGTGATATTGATGATATTATTGTATTTACCAATGATGGTAAAATGATGGTAACCAAGGTTGATAGCAAAACTTTCATTGGTAAGGATATTATTCATGTGGCTGTCTTTAAAAAGAAAGATAAGCGTACTATCTACAATATGATTTATCGTGATGGAGCAAAAGGCGCAACTTATGTTAAGCGTTTTGCCGTTACTTCAATGACTAGAGATAAAGAGTACGATTTAACCAATGGCACAAAAAGTTCTAAGTTGTGGTATTTCTCTGCGAATCCAAATGGTGAAGCTGAAGTGATTACTATCTTTTTAAGACAAGTAGGTAGTATTAAAAAATTAAAATGGGATTTAGATTTCGCTGAGGTCTTGATTAAAGGTCGAGCTTCTAAAGGTAATAGAGTGACAAAGCATCCTGTTAAGAAAATAGAACTCAAAGAAAAAGGTGTGTCTACATTAAAACCACGAAAAATTTGGTTTGATGATACTGTACAACGTCTTAATGTTGATGAACGAGGAGATCTAATAGGTGAATTTAGAGGAGAAGATCATTTATTAATTATCACACAATCTGGGACTATAAAAACCATTTTACCTGAGTTAAGTACGCATTTTGATGACGATATGATTGTGCTAGAAAAATGGATACCGAAAAAACCAATTTCTGTTATTTATTATAATGGTGAAAAAGAAATGTATTACGTTAAGCGCTTCTTGATAGAAAATGAAGGCCGAGAAGAGACTTTTATTTCTGAGCATCCAGATTCTCAATTAGAAATTGTATCTACCGATTGGAAACCCATGGCAGAGATTGAGTTTAAAAAGGAACGCGGTAAAGATCGTAAAGAAAATGAAACCGTAAATCTAGAAGAATTCATTTCTATCAAAGGTCTCACGGCATTAGGTAATCAATTAACTAAGGAGAAAATCAATCAAGTGAGTTTGCTAGAACCTTTGCCTTATGAAGCGCCAGAGAGTGTTCCTGCAGCAGAGATCGAGGTTGTTGATGAAACGGTCGAAAAATCTAACGACGATACTGTGAGTAATTCAATTTCCGAAGAAAAAACAGAGACAACATCAAAAGATGATGATCTAGATGTTGATGAAAAAGGACAAGCTAGTTTATTTTAAAAATAAAATGACATATAAAAAAAGCTCGATATCTAACTATCGAGCTTTTTTTTGTTTTATACTTAACTCCTTAGTTATGATTTTTTCTTACTGTTCTTATTAATTTTATAATTCAGCATTTCTATAAACAAAGAGAATGCAATGGCAAAATATAAGTAGCCCTTTGGTATCTCTCCAACTTTGTTACCAAAAAACTCAGTGTGTGATAGGTGAGCGGCTTCAGTGATTAACATAAACCCAATTAAAATTAAAAAGGCTAAACCTAACATTTGAACACTTGGGTTGGCATTGATAAATTTTCTAATAGGATTTGCAAACCCAATCATGATTGCTATTGAAATTATAACTGCAATTATCATTAAAACTAGGGTGTAGTTATGGTTAGGGTGTAGACCATTTGTCATTCCTACAGCTGTGAGTATAGAGTCTATAGAAAATATAAAATCAATAATCATAATTTGAACAATTGCATTTGAGAGTGATTTAATCTTTTTGCCTTTAATCTCATCTTCATCATGCTCAGGATGCGTTACTTTTTCTCTAATTTCAGAGGTGCTTTTGTAAATTAAAAACAATCCTCCAGCAAATAATATAATGGCTTGCCAGCTTATGTGGAGTTGAATCCAATTGGTTTCGAGATTATAAAAAGGCTCTGATAAACCTACAAGAAACGACACAAAAAACAATAATATAATACGTTGCACCATGGCTAATAATAGCCCAATGTTGGTGGCTTTGTTGCGCTGATGTTCGGGTAATTTATTGGCTGCGATAGAAATAAAAACAATGTTATCAATCCCGAGAATTATTTCTAAGAATGTCAAAGTGATTAATGCCATTATTGCATCACTGGTGAGTAAAAAATCTAGCATGTTATTCTATTTTTTTTGCAGTGCCTTTTTCAACTCGTTTCTTTTTAAAGGCATCTTTTACTGCTAATTGATATTCAAAAGTGTAGGTGTCCTTGGTAGTAGAGAGGATTTTAAAATGAATGGCCTTTTCTTCAGACCTATTTTTCGGATTGATTTTCTTCTGGATAAACTCACAGTCATTAATCCATCGTATAGAGGCCGAATCTATTTTGTTTTCAAAATAATCGATATTTAAAGTATCTGTGCGTACAAACGTTCCAGTTTTGTCTATACCATCAATAGTATAGGTGAACTCAAAGGTGCCAGTTTTAAAATCGGAACATTGTCTTTCAGTTTGGTAGCAACTAAAACATAATAGTTGTAAAAGGAGAAGGCGTATTTTTTGCATTTTGCTATTTTATACAAAATTACAAAACAGATCCTGATTATTGTAAGTAGCCCATTTATAAATTTTCATCGATTATGAAGAATGCTCAAAATTTTTGAATGTACCATCTTTATAAAAAATAACGATGCGTTCAATTGTTTTATCTTCGGAAATGGAAGCGCTCAAAGTTTGAGAATTTGATTCAGGATTAGCGCTTACATTTTTTGGTGCTTTCGAAATAGGAATATTTTCATCCTGTTTTTTTTGAGCAGGAAAAATTCCTTTACCATTCATTAGCCAATATAATTCTACTTCAGGAAAGGAGGAAAGTACCTTTAAAACAAAATCCAAACTTGGCTTATTTCTACCTGATAAAATGTGTGAAATACTAGAGCGCTGAACACCTATTTTTTCGGCAAAAGACGATGCAGACTCTCCGTAAAAATCTATCACTTTTTGAAGGCGTTTAGTAAATTCTTCGTTGTTTATCATTGTAAACGATACAGTTTGGTTTTGTAACGTTACAAAAGTAAACATATTACTTTGTAATAGCTAAATATAATTTTTAAAGTTAGTAAAGTATTGTATTTTAACTTTATATAAATTGCATTAAACTACTGAAAATAAAGATTTTAAATGTAAAATTATGTTTTTATTGAATTATTTTCAATGCGATGATAAATTGCGCTCTCTTTTTGTTTACAAAAGTGTATGATTTACAATCGTAAACAGAAAACACATGTTTACAATTGTAAAAAATCAATTGTTTACCTTTGTGATTCATACAACATCAAAATGCAGATAGAAACATTGAAATTGCTTTTTAAAACTTATAAAGAAACCTCTCTTTTTGGGCGATATATTCATGCTAAAAACATTGACCCTCTTTTAGAAAAATTGAAGGATAAAATGCAAATTAAGCAAGTGGGTAAATCTGTAAATGGTGTGCCCATTCATACGGTTACATTTGGTTCTGGAGGTAAAAAAATATTGATGTGGTCTCAAATGCATGGTAATGAAAGTACAACTACAAAAGCTGTTTTTGATTTATTAAATCTATTTTCCGAAGAAAATGAAATCACAAAAGCAATTCTAAAAGCGTGTACGGTTACTGTTATACCGATTCTAAATCCTGATGGAGCAAAATTATACACACGTTTGAATGCAAATAAAGTAGATTTAAATAGAGATGCTCAAAAGATGACTCAGCCTGAAAGTCGTGTGTTGCGTAATGTGTTTAACGATTTGAAGCCAGACTTTTGTTATAACCTGCATGGTCAGCGTACTATATTTAGTGCTGGTAAAGTAGATAAGCCTGCTACAATATCCTTTTTAGCACCTGCTCAAGATGAGGATAGAACGATAACTTCTACCAGGAAAATTGCAATGGAGGTAATTTCGGTTATGAATTCAAGTTTGCAGTTGCAAATACCAGGTCAAGTTGGGATTTATGATGATGGTTTTAATATTAATTGTGTAGGAGATACATTTCAGGCGGAAAATGTTCCAACAATTTTATTTGAAGCTGGTCATTATGTGAACGATTATCATAGGGAGCACACTCGAGCGTTTATATTTCAGTCTTTATTGGTGTCGTTAGATTATATCGCGTCTAGAGCTGTTGTTGGGAGTGATTATCAGTCGTATTTGGAAATTCCTCAAAATGATAAATTGTTTTATGATATTATCATTAGAAACACAAGTCATCGCGATATTGCTATTCAGTATGTAGAGAGGTTAGAGGGAAGTGATCTTGTGTTTGTGCCAAAAATTGAAAAAATTTCTGACATGAGTCATTATTTTGCTCATTGCGAGAGAGATGCTAATGGTTGTGAGGTCTTTGGAGAAAACTCTATGGCTTTACAAGAAGGCCTCGAAATCGATTTCGTGATAATCAATAAAGAGAAATTGTCGCTTAAAGTGTAAAATAATCAATTTTTTGTGAGATATCTTTAAAGAAAATGCGTTATTTTTGCTTAAAATTCAAAGAATACTAAAATAATGGCAAAATTCAAATTAGACGAAATTGATCATCAAATACTAGATATGTTGATTGATAATACAAGAATTCCTTTTACTGATATCGCAAAAAAATTAGTGATTTCTGCAGGAACAGTTCATGTTAGAGTGAAAAAAATGGAGGAAGCAGGAATCATTAGAGGGTCTTCTTTGACCTTAGATTATCTAAAGCTTGGTTATTCTTTCATTGCATACGTTGGTGTGTTCTTGAATAATACGTCCCAAACAAAATTTGTTTTAGAGCGCATACATGAGATTCCTTATGTAACGGTTGCTCATATTACAACTGGAAAGTTTAATATTTTCTGTAAAGTGAGAGCTAAAAACACATCTCATGCAAAAGATATTATTTTTATGTTAGATGATATTGAAGGTATTTATAGAACTGAAACTATGATTAGTTTAGAGGAAAGTATCAACGATAAGAAGCGTTTAATGCATACGATTTTTAACGAGTTATAATGTTAACTTGTAATTACAATTTAGCCCTTCATTACAGTTGTAGTGAAGGGTTTTTTAATTTTTAAACTTAAAATATTTTCATAATGACTAAAGATGATCTAACTGTTGCTGAGTATAATCCTTATTATCAGCAATACATTCAAAAAGCGGGAGAAGTTACAATTTTAGAAGGATTAAGGGTTAATGGAGATGCTACAATTGCGTTTTTAGAGTCTATTTCCGAAGAAAAATTAGAATATCGTTATGCTGATGGTAAATGGACAATTAAAGAGGTTGTTCAGCATATTATTGATACAGAGCGTATTTTTGCTTATCGAGCCTTGTGTATTGCAAGGGCAGATAAAACATTGTTTCCAGGGTATGATCAAGATGAGTATGTGGTAAGTTGTGAGGCGAACAATCGTTCAATGATTAGTTTGATTAATGAATATAAGGCGGTAAGACTAGCGAGTATAATTCTGTTTGAAAGTTTTTCTTCGGAAATGTTACAGCGCATTGGTATTGCGAGTAATAGTAATTTATCGCCTCGTGCAGTGGCTTTTATTCTAATTGGTCATGAAAATCATCATTGTGAAATTATAAAAGAACGCTATTTATAAATAGAAGTAGGGTTAATTGTAAAACAGCCATTTCAAAATGAAATGGCTGTTTTTGTATGCTGTAAAAATGCTTAATTGTATTAGAATCTATATCTAACACCTAAAGCGATATCAAAATCTAGGTCATCTCTATAGTCTCCAAATCCTAACTCTGGTCTCGCGTCAAGTGATAGTTGAAGCGGGAAGTCAAAGTTGTATTCAATTCCTATATCACCAGCTACAAAGAAAAAAGTTTCACTATCGTCAACACCACTAGGGACATTGTCAAAACTATAAGAGCCTAATCCGCCACCTGCACCAGCATACCAGTTAAAGGCGCCATCAAGTTGCCAGACCCATTGGTAGATACCTGCAAGTTTGAATCCATCATATCCATTTCCGCTTCTAAGGCCTAAATCAATTTCAACACGATTATTGTCACCAAGAGCTCTTTGGTATGAAACTTCAGCTCCAAAACCATCGCTATCACCTAATCTTAAGCCAATTGCGTTTTCTGAGATGTCTTGAGCGTTTACTATTGCAAAGCCAATAAGGGCTATTGCTACTAAAAATAATTTTTTCATAAAATTTAATTGTTTGTTTTATAGATTAACTAATAATATGACTTGCAAAAAAGTCATATGTTACACTTTGAGAATAACTTAGCAAATATAACGTCAAAACTGTTGTTTTATTAGATTTATTTTTAGCTTTATCGATATACATTTGGTCTTATGATTAGTAATTCAGAATTTAAAATATTAGCCTCTCAATTAGAAGGTGAATTACATTTTGATGATTTGATACGAACGCTCTATGCAACAGATGCTTCGGTATATAGAATGTTGCCTTTGGCTGTTGCGCTTCCAAAAAACCGTAATGATATTAAGGTGTTAATTCGTTTTGCAAAACAACATAATACGTCATTAATTCCTAGAGCAGCAGGAACTTCATTAGCAGGACAATGCGTAGGAAAGGGGATTGTTGTAGATGTGTCTAAATATTTTACAAAAATTTTAGATATTAACGAAGCGTTACAAACTGTCACAGTGCAACCAGGTGTTGTAAGAGATGAGCTCAATAATTATTTAAAACCTTTCGGTTTGTTTTTTGGGCCCAATACATCAACATCCAATAGGTGTATGATTGGAGGTATGGTTGGGAATAATTCATCTGGTACAACTTCAATAAAATACGGTGTTACTCGTGATAAAGTGTTGGAGTTGCATACGGTTTTAAGTGATGAAAGTGAGGTGATTTTTAAAGCATTGTCTTCGGCAGAATTTGAATTAAAACCTAAGCTAAACAATTTAGAAGGTGATATATATAGGGCAATTACCTCGCAATTATCGTCTAAAGAGGTGCGAGATCAAATCGTATCTAATTTTCCAAAACCAGAAATTCATCGCAGAAATACGGGTTACGCTATAGATGAATTGATAAAAACAACAGTGTTTTCAGATATTTCCGAAGGTAAAGAGGAAGAGGGTGTGTCGTTTAATTTATGTAAACTATTGTCAGGAAGTGAAGGTACGTTGGCATTTACAACTCAAATCACGTTAAAATTAGATAAGCTGCCGCCTAAAAACAGTGTTATGGTTGCTGCACATTTTAAAACGATTGAAGACTGTATGAATGCAGTGACCATTGTGATGGAGCACCAGCTTTATACTTGTGAAATGATGGATAAGACTATTTTAGATCTTACTAAGTATAACAAAACACAACAGGAAAATAGGGTGTTTATTGAGGGTGATCCTGAAGCGATTTTAATCTGTGAGCTTAGAGATGATGATTTTAATACTCTAGACTTAAAAACTCGAGAATTGGTTAATGCTCTTGAGAATTCAGGATTGAGTTTTGCTAATCCTTTGCTCAAGGCTAATGATATTAATAAAGCTAATGAGTTGCGTAAAGCAGGATTGGGTTTGTTAGGGAATATGATTGGTGATGAAAAAACAGCTGCTTGTATTGAAGATACTGCTGTGGCGCTTGAAGACTTGTCCGGCTACATTAAAGATTTTTCGCAATTAATGAAAGGTTATGGTCAAAAGCCTGTGTATTATGCACATGCTGGAGCAGGAGAGTTGCATTTACGTCCCATTTTGAATTTAAAAAAGAAAAGCGATGTAGTGTTGTTTAGAAAAATCACAACAGATACAGCTCATCTTGTAAAACGTTATCGAGGCTCAATGAGTGGCGAGCATGGTGATGGTATTGTGCGTGCAGAATTTATTCCATTGATGATTGGGGATGAGAATTATGAGATATTAAAGCGTATTAAGTCTGCTTTTGATCCGCAAAACATTTTTAATCCAGGAAAAATTGTGGATGCGTACCCTATGGATCAATCTTTGCGCTATCAACCTGGTAGGGCGGAACCTGAGGTGGAGACTGTTTTAGATTTTTCGTCTTCTCATGGTATTTTGAGGGAAGCTGAAAAATGTAACGGTTCTGGAGATTGTAGAAAACTTCCAGAGTTTGGTGGTACGATGTGTCCTAGTTATCGAGCAACAAAAAACGAGAAAGACACAACGAGAGCGAGGGCCAATGCGTTGAGAGAAGTGCTGACAAGCTCTCAGAAAATGAATAAGTTTGATAGCAAGGAATTAAAACAGGTTTTTGATTTATGTTTGAGTTGTAAAGCGTGTGCAAGTGAATGTCCAAGTAGTGTTGATGTGGCGAGTTTAAAAGCTGAATTTCAATATCAATATCAAAAGGAGAATGGTGTGAGTTGGAGAACAAAATTGTTTGCTTATAATAATCGTTTTAATGACTTCGGAAGTGTGTTTCCTGGACTCACAAATTTTATGTTTTCTAATACATTATCGTCGTTATTATTGAAAAAAACCTTCGGGATTGCTATAAAAAGAAGCTTGCCTTTAATTTCAAGTAAAAGTTTAAGTAAAGAAGTTCAAAACATTAAAAATAAAAATTATACGTCTGTTTTTGTTAAGGATGTTTATGTGTTTAATGATGAATTTACAAATCATTTAGACACGGCAATTGGATTAGATGCTATTGCACTTTTAAAGGCTTTAAATTATAATGTGAAATTTATAAATCACAAAGAGTCTGGGCGCTCATTTTTATCAAAAGGGTTACTAAAACAGGCTAAGCTTTTGGCAAATCAAAATGTGGCTATATTTAAAGATTTGGTTTCTGAGAATACACCACTAATAGGGATTGAGCCTTCGGCTATATTGACGTTTAAAGATGAGTATTTGAGGTTAGCAGATGATAAGTCTTCCGCAAAGCATATTGCCAAGCATACCTACTTGATAGAGGAGTTCATTCAAAAGGAGATAGAGCTAGGTAATATTAGGTCTTCTCAGTTTTCTTCCGAAGAAAAAAACATTAAATTTCATGGACATTGTCATCAAAAAGCAATGTTGAATCAGTCGTCTAGTTTTGCAGTTTTGAATCTACCAGTAAATTATAGGGTGTCTATCATTTCGAGTGGATGTTGTGGTATGGCTGGGAGTTTTGGCTATGAAAAAGAACATTACGACGTGAGTATGCAAATAGGAGAGCAGACCTTGTTTCCTGCTATTAGAAATGCAGGTGTTGATGTTCAAATTTCAGCTAATGGAACAAGTTGTAGGCATCAAATCAAGGATGGTACTGAGCGTGAGGCTCTACATCCTATCACGATTCTTAGACGAGCTCTTCTTTGAGGGTTTGTTTTTTTTAGTCTTTGGGTCTAAAACTGTAATTGCTGCGATTAGATCTTTTACTTCCATGTCTTTTATGTCTTGATCGGCATAAAAAGCGCGCAATTTATCAGTGTTGTAATTATAAAGTTTCCAACGCTTAAATTGATATTCTAGAGCTGTAAAATTCTCTATCCAATCGCCAGAGTTTAAATATGTTGTGTTGCCGTGTTTATTCTCTACTTTAACTATTTTTGGTTGATGTATATGACCGCAAATCACATAGTCATAGCCCTTTTCAATCGCTAAATCGGTAGCTACTTTTTCAAAATCATTAATGTATTTTACAGCTCCTTTTACGCTATTTTTTATTTTTTTAGAAAGCGAATATTTCTCTTTCCCCATTTTGTCTAAGCACCAATTGGTAAGTTGATTTAAAACAATAAGAAGGTCGTAACCGTAACCGCCCAATTTTGCAAGCCATTTGGCGTTTTGAATAGCGACGTCAAAGACATCTCCATGAAAAATCCAAGCACTTTTATCGTCAAGATCTAAAACAACTTTGTCAACTATAGATAGGTTTCCAATAGTGGTATCGCTAAATTTTCGAAGCATCTCGTCGTGGTTGCCTGTAATGTAAATTATTTCAACACCTTCAGAAGCCATATCCATAATTTTTTTGATGACTCTTAAATGTGATTTTGGGAAATAACGTTTTTTAAATTGCCAAATATCAATGATATCTCCATTTAAGATTAGTTTTTTTGGAGAAATACTACTCAGGTATGTTAATAATTGTTTAGCATGGCAACCGTAAGTTCCCAAATGAACATCAGAAATTACGACGACTTCTACTTTGCGTTTTGTTTTCATGAACTTTTTGCTATTAACATTACAAAGAAATTAATATGTTTTTAAACTGCGTAAAAATTGTAATTAACAAACAATGAGTAAATTGTTAAGCAATTGTTATGTTGTTTTTACTACAGATTTGCGCTGCTTTATGGGATTCTGTTTTTGTTTCTCTATTTTTACAAGTACATTAGCGTAAAATCTTAATTTATGGCAGGAAATTCTTTCGGAAACATATTTAAACTCACCACTTTTGGAGAGTCTCATGGAGTAGCAATTGGTGGTATTATTGATGGTTGTCCTCCAGGAATACAATTAGATTTTGATGCCATTGAGAATGAGATGAATAGACGAAAACCTGGACAGTCTAAAATTGTTACCCAACGTAAAGAACCTGATACTGTTGAGTTTCTATCAGGAATTTTTGAGGGTAAAACCACTGGAACTCCAATAGGATTCGTCATTAAAAATACCAATCAAAAATCTAATGATTACTCCCATATTAAAGATGTTTATAGACCTAGTCATGCCGATTATACCTATGAAAAAAAATATGGTGTACGAGATTATAGAGGAGGAGGTCGAAGTTCTGCGCGTGAAACCGCTAGTCGAGTTGTGGCAGGAGCAATTGCTAAACAGTTTTTAAGTTCTATTAAAATTAATGCATACACATCATCTGTAGGTGATTTGTTTTTAGAAAAACCATACCAAGATTTAGATTTTTCTAAAATTGAAAGTAATGCTGTGCGTTGTCCAGATCAAGATGTTGCAGAACAGATGATTGCCAAAATAAAAGACATTAAAAAAGAAGGGAATACTATTGGTGGTACAGTAACATGTGTATTACAGAATGTCCCTATTGGTTTAGGAGAGCCTGTTTTTGATAAACTCCATGCCGAGTTAGGTAAAGCGATGCTTTCTATAAATGCCGTAAAAGGGTTTGAATATGGCAGTGGCTTTTGTGGCGCAAAAATGAAAGGTACAGAGCATAATGACTTATTCAACGAGGATGGTACTACAAAATCAAATCTTTCTGGAGGAATTCAAGGAGGTATAAGTAATGGCATGGACATTTACTTTAGAGTTGCTTTTAAACCTGTGGCAACCGTAATACAAAAACAAGATGCGCTTAATAGTGCAGGAGAAATTGTTGAAATGCAAGGTAAAGGTCGTCACGATCCATGTGTTGTGCCTCGTGCAATACCAATTGTAGAGGCTATGGCAGCTTTAGTCATAGCTGATTTCTATTTGCTAAATAAAATGTATAACTAATACTTAAATAATTTATATTTCTTCGGAAATGTCCCTATAACACTAAAAGAGCTTATGAAAAAACTAGCATTACACTGGAAAATTTTAATAGGAATGCTACTCGGTTTAGTATTTGGTTTTATAATGCTACAAATTGATGGCGGACGAGCTTTTACCGAAGATTGGATCAAGCCTATAGGTTCTATTTTTGTAAAATTATTGAAACTTATTGCTATTCCATTAATCTTAGCCTCTTTAATTAAAGGGATTTCAGATTTAAAAGATATTTCTAAGTTTAAAAATATTGGTTTAAAAACTATAGGAATCTATATTTTAACAACTGTAATTGCAATTTCTATTGGTTTAGCGCTAGTTAATATTATGCAACCAGGAGATGGTGTTTCTGATGAAACTATAGCGAAACTTACTGAAACTTATTCTGAAAATAGTAGTGTAAAAGCAAAAATAGCTGAAGCTTCAAAACAGAAGGATTCTGGTCCTTTACAGTTTTTAGAAGATATGGTTCCTGATAATGCGTTTAATGCATTAAGCAATAACAAGCTAATGCTTCAAGTGATTTTCTTTGCTATCTTTTTGGGGATTTCAATGCTTTTAATAGGAGAAAAGTCAGCAGAACCGTTAAAGAAATTATTTGATTCTTTAAACGATGTGGTGCTAAAAATGGTAGATTTAATCATGTTATCTGCTCCTGTTGCAGTGTTTGCTTTATTAGCAAATGTTGTTGTATCTTCAGATGATCCAGATATTTTATATGCCTTGCTAAAGTATGCAGGTGTCGTAGTTTTTGGTTTAGCATTAATGATTGTTTTTTATAGTGTTCTTGTTGGGACAGTTACTAAGAAAAATCCATTTTGGTTTTTAAAAGAAATTAGTCCTGCACAACTTTTAGCATTTTCTACGAGTTCAAGTGCTGCAACACTTCCTGTAACAATGGAGCGAGTAGAAGAGCATATTGGAGTAGATAAAGAGGTGTCTAGTTTTGTGCTTCCTGTTGGCGCCACCATAAATATGGATGGTACAAGTTTGTATCAAGCCGTGGCTGCGGTATTTATTTTCCAAGCACTTGGTTTAGACTTAACTTTCGCAGATCAAATTACAATTGTTTTAACCGCTTTATTAGCGTCTATTGGTAGTGCTGCTGTTCCTGGAGCAGGAATGGTGATGCTTGTAATTGTTTTAGAATCTGTAGGGTTACCGCCAGAATTATTACCAATTGGTTTAGCTTTAATTTTTGCGGTAGATAGACCTTTAGATATGTGTAGAACAGTTGTAAATGTAACTGGTGATGCAACAGTGTCTATGATAGTTGCTAAATCTGTAGGTAAACTACATGATCCTAAACCTAAGGATTGGGATGATAATTATGACGCTGTAAAATAAATTAAAATGCGTAATGATACATCTCAAACTGTTAGTGTTAGTTGGCTTCATCAGCATATAAATAATGACAATCTAATCGTTTTAGATGCAACTATTAAAAAAGTAAATGATGTAGGGACTTTTACTTCGGAAGAATGGATTCCTAAAACGAGGTATTTTGATCTAAAAGGAAAGTTTAGTGATATAGAAGCAGAGTTTCCAACAACAGTGTCTTCCGAAGCACAATTTCAACATGAAGCAAGAGCACTAGGTATTCATCAAGATTCTATAATAGTCGTGTATGATAACAAAGGTATTTATTCTAGCGCTAGAGTGTGGTGGTTATTTAAAACCTTTGGTTTTGAAAATGTAGCTGTATTAGATGGCGGACTTCCACAATGGAAACAGCAAAATTACGAAACCGTAAATTTTTTAGAATCTAAACACTGGAAAACGGGTAACTTTTCTGCAACATATAATGCAAAAAATATGATTTTTTTCAAAGGTATTTCTGAAATATCAACTGATAAAATAGGTTTGATTTTAGATGCACGTTCCGAAGAAAGATTTAAAGGAAAAGCTAAAGAGCCTAGAGTAGGATTGCGAAGTGGGACAATTCCAAATTCTCAAAACCTGCCATACAATGTGTTGCTTAACGACGGCTGTTTGAAGCCTAAAGATGAGCTAAAAGTAATTTTTGATACATTTAACATAGAAGAAAGGAGGTTGGTTTTCTCTTGTGGATCTGGCATTACAGCTTGTATTTTAGCTTTAGCTGCATGTATTTTAGGTTATCAACAAATTGCTGTTTATGATGGTTCATGGACAGAATACGGAACTTTAATTCAATAATTATGGAACACACAAATTGGAGTAAACAAGAATTGGTAGCATATATTTTATTGTATGTGGCACATTCAGATTTAAAAGAAACAAAGCGAGAGCATGAGTATATTTTATCTCGCGTAGATTTAGACACATATATTCATATTAAAAATGAATTTGATGCAGATAATGATTATCAAAGTATTACTAAAATAGTTGAAGCTGTCAATGCATCTCAGTTTTATAAAAATAATCCTGATGCGTTATTCGCAGATATTAAATTGATGGCCTTTGCAGATGGTAAAATGGATCAAATGGAACATGCCATGTATAATAGTTTAAAGAAGATATTGACATAATACTTGTGCTAAATACACATAAATTTAAATTATGATAAGAAGCATTTTTAGTGTTTTTGTTTTTGTAATTACTACGTTAAGTAACGCTCAAGAAATAAAAGTAAATCAAGAAGATAGTTACAAACTTTTTGTTGAGACTTTAGTAAACTCTAAAGATGTTAGATTCAATTCAATCATAGAGGATTATGATGCTTAGGTGTTACCAATATATAGTGCTAACAAATTGTTTAAAATAAAGCCAATAGCGTTAGAGAAAAGAATTCCGGTAAATTGGACTCTTAAGCATTTTTGGTTAATCTGCTTTGCATATTTGATGGCTCAAATGCTGCTTATGGTTATTTTCTATTATCAAGATTATATGAATTATTATTTTGATATTGTCTATTCTTATGTGGATGATGAATTATTAGAAACACAACTCTTTACCGCAAATACGCTTATTGCTTATTCTGTTATTGTTTTAATATTAACACTTTTCTTCTTGAACAAGAAACGCTTGAAATTTGTGTTTCAATCCAATATAAGGTATATGCAAATTATTGGATGTAGCATATTGTTTTTAATCGTGAATGTCATAATTTTAAAAGTCCTTCGCATATTCATAGATATTGATGAAGCCTCTATGTTTATTCAATCATTAAGTATACGTGAAGAGATAAAAGCGTTGCTTTTTGAGTACGGCTTTGGTGTTTCTTTTTTGATAATTGCTGTTATAGTGCCTTTTTATGAAGAAATTATGTTTCGTGGAATCATTTTGTCTTCTACAGAAAAACATATTGGTTTTAAGTGGGCTAATGTTGTTCAAGCAGTACTATTTGCGGTTGTTCATTTTAATTTTGAACTTTTTATATTTTATTTTGTATTTGGTTTAATCACAGGCTATGCGGTGAAACGCACCAATGGTTTGCTTACAGGTATTGTATTTCATGCTGTAAATAACTGCTTTGTGTTAATAGCCATGTACATGGTTGGTAAGTACGCGCCAGGCATTTATTAATGAGAATCTCAATCTTTAAAGTTCTATCAAAAATTAAAATAATAATAATTTATAGAGTCGTAAGTGCTACTAATGAGTTGTATTCGTGTATTTTATAGATGTTTTTTGCACATCTGGTATCTTAAACTTTTTTATTTGGTTTATAACGATGTTTTTATTCTACACTAAACATATGCAGTAAATTTACAGTATAAATAATGTGCTATTAATCAATATATCGTTAGATAATCCCTCTTGATTAAAAAATTATTTAAAAGTTAAATTTAGTTTTAATTAGTTGTTAATTATTAGAGTCCTTTTTTCCCGAAAGGACTTTTTTTATGCAATAAATTTAGACTTCAATTCAGGAGTTGGTATCATACAGGACTCTTTTTTACCATACCATTTATAGCGATTTTTAGCAATAAAGTTGTAAACCCAATTTCTAATAAAAGCGGGTGTAATTAAAAAAACTGCAAGTAGGTTAGTAGGAAACCCTAAGTGTTTTGTAATTAATAAGGCTGCAGTAGATTTATAGGTGAGTGTCTCTTTTATTGGGTTATATAATAAAATAGAATCTGTTTTTGTGGTATCTATACTAAACTTTTTGATAATATCATTTCCAATGTTGCTTTGCAAAGGCGCAAACAAAAATTTGTTCTTTTTATCACGTTTTATAACGTACAACACACTAGAGTTGCAAAGATTGCAAACACCATCAAAAAGTATTAATTGCTTATTTTTAGGTAAAGATTTTATCACATTACAAAGATAAACTAAGTATGATTAGTTTTTTTTAAAAAGTGTTAAAAGAGGTGAGGCTAGATTTTAGAAAAAGTAATAATCATCATTGTTTATATAAATTAAAGCTTATTGTTTTACAGCCTCAACCAATTCTAATTGTTCTAAACTAACATTGGTTGTAAAAATACCATAATTCACAACAGCTTTATTTTTTTCTATTTTATCAATCGTGCCAACTGCACGACCGTCGTGCATTCTAACACGATCTCCTAACCTAAGTATAGGTTTTGGTTTTTCTACAGGTTTTGCTTTTATTTTGGCAGCTTTTTTCTTTTTACGAATCATGTCAACCTTTTTCTCAGCTTCTTGTTTAATCTGCTTTTCTTTATGCTTTACTGCTCTTTTTTGTTTAGCGGAAATTTTCTTGCGTTTAGAGTTTTCTATTTGAACTAATTTAAATAGCTCTGCCATTAACTCTCGCTTTTTTTTGTCTTCAAAGTACTTCTCTGAAATGTCGTTAACCTTTTGGCCTAAATAAATTAAACGCTGATTAGAATCATATAATTCTTGAAAATTCTCTAATTTTTTTTGAACCTTAGCATTAACTTCCTCTAATTTATCTGCTTCAGATTGCTTTTTCTTCTCATTTTCTTTTAGGGAGCGTTCTGTTTTTTCTAGTTTACTACGTTCTTTTTGGAGTTTTGCTATAGTGGCATCAAATCTTACTTTACCACGCTCAATTTTCTTTTTTGCACGATTAATAAGGCTATAAGGAATGCCGTTTTTTTGTGCAACTTCAAACGTAAATGAACTACCAGCTTGGCCTAAAACCAATTTAAACATAGGCTCTAAACTCTTTTCATCAAACATCATGTTTGCATTTTGCATAAATGGTAATTCGTTTGCTAACACTTTTAGGTTAGAGTAGTGAGTTGTAATTATTCCGTAGGCTTCACGATGATAAAATTCTTCTAAAAATGTTTCAGCCAAAGCGCCTCCAAGTTCTGGATCAGATCCAGTTCCAAATTCATCGATAAGAAATAAGGTGTTTTTGTTACATTTCCGAAGAAAAAAGTTCATTTGTTTTAATCGGTAGCTATACGTACTTAGGTGATTTTCTATAGATTGATTGTCTCCAATGTCACTAATAATACGGTCAAAAAGGCATATGTTGCTTTTTTCGTGCACCGGAATTAATAAGCCGCTTTGCAACATAACTTGCATTAAACCTATGGTTTTAAGCGTGATGCTTTTTCCGCCAGCGTTAGGTCCAGAAATAACGATAATGCGGTTCTCTGGATGTAAAACAATGGATTGAGGATGGGTTTTTTTGCCTTCGGCTTTATTAGATATATAAAGTAAAGGATGGTAGGCGTCTTTTGCGTTATATATTTTCTCGTCGTTAAGTATTGGAAGAATACCATTAATAGATTGTGCGTGTTTAGCTTTTGCATAAATCACATCTAGTTTAACTAAGAATGATTGATAGCGTTGAAAAAGAGAAACATACGGACGAATATATTCGGTTAAGTTTCTAAGAATTTTATCGACTTCTTCACTTTCATCAAACTCTAAATTGTTGAGTTCGCGAGCATATTGAAACGTTTGTTCTGGCTGGATATAAACGATGCTTCCCGTTCTGCTTCCGCCCATAATACTTCCTTTAACTTTGCGTCGGTACATCGCTTTAACAGCTAAAACGCGTTTGTTTTCAACCACAGATTCTCTAATATCATCTAGATATTCTAAATTATGATATTGAGTGAGAGCGGCAGTAAAACTTACATTAATTTTACCACGCACAGTGTTAATAGATTGACGTAATTGATACAATGTATTTGTAGCATTGTCTTTTACATCTCCAAATCGATCTATTATGGTATCTATTTCTGTAATAATATGAGATACAACCTCTAACTTTGTAGATATCTGGAACAAGGTTGGGTAATACTCTTCAAATTTCTTTAAAAACTTAAGAATCTCACTTATAGTGAGTGTAATGGAGGCGATTTTTTTAAAGCTTTTGGTGTCTAAATAAGAGTTTTCAATTTTTAACAGCTTGATCTCTTTTGTGATAGGCTCGAATCCGTGATTTGGGATTCTATTATCATTATAAAACGAAGAGATATATTCATTTGTAAAATCTAGTGATTTAATGACGTTCTCTCTTGTAGTAAAAGGTTTTATGTTTAAGGATTCAATACGGCCTAAATCGGTAATACAAAGTTCTGACACTTGTTGTAATACAGTGTAAAATTCTACGTCTTGTAAAGTCTTGTCGTGAATATTAATCATTAATAGTTAGTCTCTAATTGAAGAATTACAAATGTACTTATTAATGATGTAGTATTAAAATGTTTTAGTGTACTGTTGTTGAGTAGTTTAACTTGTTGTAGGTAGAATTATATTTTGAATGCTATTACATATTTAGGGTATATTGTATAATTTTGACGAAGCATAACTAATAAATAATATGGAAATTTCAATACATCAAAGCTGGAAAGAAAAATTACAAGATGAGTTTGAAGCCTCTTATTTTGTGGAATTAAGTGATTATATATCAAAAGAATATAGCCGTTTTGAATGTTATCCTCCAAAACAAAACATTTTTTCTGCGTTCAATCTTTGTCATTTTGATAGTGTTAAAGTGGTTATAATTGGGCAAGATCCTTATCATGGAGTGCATCAAGCCAACGGTTTATGTTTTTCGGTTGGTGATGATGTTGCTCATCCACCATCGCTTAGAAATATTTTTAAAGAAATAGAAAGTGATCTTGGTATGCCATATCCTGTATCTGGCAATTTAGAACATTTAGCAAAAGAAGGTGTTTTATTATTAAATGCAACATTGACTGTAAGGGCTCGTGAGGCTGGTAGCCATCAAAATAAAGGATGGGAAAAATTTACTGATAACGTGATTAAAACAATTAGCAATGAAAAAGAAGGCGTTGTTTTTTTACTTTGGGGAGGTTATGCAAAAAAGAAAATAAAATTAATTGATACTACTAAACATAATGTTTTAACCTCAGGTCATCCATCACCATTGAGCGCAAATAGAGGGTATTGGTTTGGTAACAAGCATTTTAGTAAAACCAATAAAATCTTAAATTCAAATAATAAAAAAGAGATTAAATGGTGATAATTAACTCCCTGTTGGAGCTAAATGACTAACCGTAAGCTTTTCTGTTCTAATTTTAGGTGACACGGATTTTATAACAAGAGGCTGTTCTTTTGAAACTCTTTTTGTGGTCTTGTTACAGCTAAAAATCAATAACAAAAAGTTTAATGCAACTAAAAATGAAAGTGCTAGAGTAATTGTTATTATCATATAAAAATAAATTATTAGTTAAGATAATCAAAAGTTTCGGTTATGCTAAAATAAGTAAAATTTTGATAAATAGAAAGTTATAAAATAAAAACAGGTAAAACTACCTATTTCTCTAAGATTATAACCTTTAATAATAAAACAAGTATCATCTATTTTTTCCTACCAACATTAGAATAATTTTTTAACTAAACTATAATAATCAACTTTTTTAGGAATAATATCTAAGTTTAACAACTTATCCTGTATCAAATCAATTGTAGTTTCATCGATAACCTCTTGAGACCATTCTGTGAGTGATAGCCATTCTTGTACATCTTCTAATTGTTGATCGTACCTATTAGCAATAGTTTTATCAATACTTGGGATGTCTTTAAACTCTTCTGTAGTATTATTAATAATATTTAAAATGGTTTTGACGTCTTGTAAATTAGACTCTAAAAAATCTTCTCTCACTGCAATAACAAAACAAGGCCATGGCGTTGGGCAGTTATCAATCCTTCTAAACACGCCATTGTCTACAATAGGTTTTGTTGTAAACTTTTCCCACATAAAATAATCAGCATCACCATTTGTTAAGCCTTCAACTGCACCATCTAAATTTTTAATGACCTCAAAATTTAAATCTTTTTCTAAATTCCATTTATGATTTTCGGCATTGATATAAGCCATTAAATGAGATCCAGAGCCATATCGGCTTATTGCTGCTCGCGTTCCTTTTAAATCGTCGATAGTTTTAAAATTTGAATCATGAGCCACATGAATTCCCCAAATTAAAGGAGATTGTACAAATGTTTGTACAATTTTACTAGGGTTGCCATCAATTATATCTTTTATAACGCCTTCTGTAAGTATTACAGCCATATCAATCTCGCCTTCACGCAAGGCTTTATTCATGGCACCAGTACCTCCAAAATAATCTTTCCAACGTAGGTTTATACCTTCATCTTTATATTCACCATTTTTAAGGGTGAGATACCAGGCAAGATTAAAATGTTCAGGAACGCCTCCTATGTTTATTTTTTTCAATGTATTTATTTAAATAATTAATCTTATTCTATTATTTTGTCTAACGTGTATTTAATCAGTTCGTTAACAAGCTCTTTTGGTGTTTCGCTAAATTCACCTGTTGCTCTATTTGCAATAATAGCATTCATAGAAAGCGCATTATGGCCTAATAAATTAGAAATCCCATAAATTCCTGCAGTTTCCATTTCTAGGTTGGTAATAGATTTGCCGTCAAAATCAAAATTAGCCAGTTTGTCATTTAAGTCGTTATCTTGTATTGGTAATCTCAATATGCGACCTTGCGGACCATAAAACCCAACATTAGTAGCAGTAAAGCCTGTAACGGTTTTATCACTAGTGAGTTTTTCTAGTAAGCGATCACTACATTTTACAACATAAGGGTCAGATTTTTTGTCAAACCAATGAGTTTGCGTTTTTAATGCTTCGGAAATTTTAAAATACTGCACATGCTCGCTGTCATAAAAATGAAGTAAACTATCAAAACCAGCAGCATATTCGCTTATTAAAAATGAATTAATAGGTATCTCTTTTTGGATTGAGCCAGATGTTCCAATCCTTATAATGTCTAAGGATGTTAGGTCAGGTTTTATTTCTCGCTTTTCTAAATCAATATTGACTAATGCGTCCAATTCGTTAAAAACAATATCAATATTATCTGTACCAATACCTGTTGAAATTACCGTTATTTTTTTTCCTTTGTAAGTGCCAGTTTGTGTATGAAACTCACGCTTGTGCGTTTTAAATTCAACCGAATCAAAATGCTTTGTGACACTAGATACACGATCAGGATCACCAACCGTTATAATTGTTGACGCCAAATGTTCTGGGCGAAGATTTAAGTGATATACACTGCCATCAGGATTTAATATTAATTCAGATGCTTTAATTGGCATTTAATACTGTTTTTATAAGTTTATTTTGTTGTTTATCAAATTTGAAATCTAGAGCACGTACTCCTCCATAATACATGGTGTTATTCATTTCTACTTGATAATTATGTTGGTGTTCTAGAGCTAAATGTCCTTTTCTATTCAAAATTAAGCTGTTTTCAGTTTCAGTAAAAAAGAGTGCTAATACATCTATTACACGTGCTAATTGTAAATCTCCATAACCATAATAGCCTTGGTAGTGCAGTGTGTAACCTACTAAATGATGTCTAGAGGTTATTTTATTTTCTTTTACAAGTGTTAGAATATTGTATTCTAAGGTGCTAATACCACTTCGTACATCAGGAAAACGTTTAATATGCGCTTTTAAGCAATTACTCATATATTTAAATGACGATGGTCTTGTAATTAATGGTTTAAGTAAATTATGATCATTTCCGCAGTAAATTTTCCAAACCTTTGTTGCTAAAGCAATATCGTCAACATTGAGTTTAACACGTTCATCATAATGTGCTTGTAGTTGCTTTGGGTTTAATTGCCCAAGTGCTTTTAATTCTTTTTCACCTTCAACACGACCACTACAAACAAGATATATGGGTAAATAAATCCCTTTTTGCTCTAATAAACTAATAACTGCCACCATATTAATATGGCAAAATAAATCATATTCAAACCATAAAACAATCTCAGTAAAACTAGCGATATCGTCTAATTTTTTTAGCTCACTAGTTATTTGTTTTTTACTTAAATTGATATCATAAAACGACTTAAAGAAAGATTTTCTAGCTTTTATAAACTCTTTTGAAGCTACAAGCTCTACTGTAGGTCCAACACAAAGTGTTTCCTGCCATGAAATCACGTTAGCTTTTGTGACAATCTCTAGTTCTAAAAGATAATCTGTTAAAGCATTTCCGTTTGTAATATGCAACGTTGTGCTACTCATCCACCAACACGTTTTACGTTAAAACCTTTCGCTTTTAAGATGGTCATGATCTTATCTCTATAATCACCTTGAATGATAATTTTATCATCTTTAAAACTTCCACCAACGCTTAGTTTTTGTTTTAATTCTTTGGCTAACTTTTTAAAATCATCTGTAGCACCTGTATAGCCTTCTAATATGGTAATTGGTTTCCCTTTTCGTTTCTCGTATTTACAAATTATAGGGTCATCTTGTAACCAAAGATCTTTGTCTTTAGACGTTTTTTCTTCGGAAACTTCTTCTTCCACATGATCAGGAAAGAGGTTTTTTAGTTGGTCTTGTAAATCCATTGATTTTAGTCTTCAGTTCTCAGTTCTCAGTTCTCAGTTCTCAGTTTTCAGTTTGCAGTAGTGCGTTAGAGTATAACTACATACTAATCACTGCATACTTATTTCTTAAGTCCAAGTTCTATTAAGCGTTCATTTAAAAACTCACCAGCTGTGATATCGTCAAACTGCTTAGGATTGTCTTCATCAATACAACTTTCTAATACATCTAATTTCATTTCACTAATTGGATGCATAAAAAATGGAATAGAGTAGCGCGACGTTCCCCAAAGTTCTCGTGGCGGATTTACAACTCTGTGAATCGTAGATTTTAATTTATTGTTGGTATGTCTCGATAACATATCACCAACATTAATCATTAATTCGTCAGGCTCTGCCATAGCATCAATCCATTCACCCTTATGATTTTGTACTTGAAGTCCTCGTCCTTGAGCTCCCATTAATAAGGTAATTAAATTGATATCGCCATGAGCAGCAGCACGCACTGCATTTTCAGGTTCTTCAAGAATAGGAGGGTAATGAATAGGTCTTAATATTGAATTTCCATTATGGATATAATTATCAAAATAAGTCTCTTCTAAATCTAGATATAAGGCTAAAGCACGTAATACATATTTAGCCGTTTTTTCTAACATTTGATAGGTTTCTTTACCTGTTTTATTGAAGTTTTCAAGTTCGTTAACTGTGACATTTTCAGGGTATTCTTTAGCGCGTTCAGGATCATCTTCAACATATTGTCCAAAATGCCAAAACTCTTTTAAATCGCCTTCCTTTTTACCTTTTGCACTTTCTTTTCCGAAGGAAATATAACCACGTTGGCCACCAATACCTTCAATTTCATAACTGCGTTTCGTTTCTACTGGTAAATCAAAAAAGTTCTTTACTTCATCATATAAGTTGTCAACCAATTGGTCGTTTAAAAAATGTCCTTTTAAGGCTACAAAACCTATTTCTTCATAGGCTTTGCCAATTTCATCAATAAATTTTTGCTTTCTATTTGCGTCTTCAGAGAGAAAATCTTGAAGATTCACACTTGGTATTCTATTCATTGTATCTTGGATTTAATTTAATGTCAAGATAACAAAAATAGCGAAAATTGTCCTAAAATCACATATTTCACTTACACTTAAAAAAGAACAGAGTTAGTCCGTATAAAAGTCAATTTTTATTTACATTTGATTTACTAATAAAATATTTCAAATAATGTTGACCTCAACCAAAAGTCTAATAGCCTACAATAAGAAAAATCTAGACGACAAAACACTTTTAAGTCTTTATAAAAATATGCTCAAACCTCGTATGATAGAAGAGAAAATGCTCATCTTATTACGTCAAGGTAAAATTTCAAAATGGTTTTCTGGTATTGGTCAAGAAGCGATTTCTGTAGGAGTGACTATGGCATTAGATAAGGAGGAATATATCCTGCCAATGCATAGAAACTTAGGGGTTTTTACAACACGAGAAATCCCGTTATATCGATTATTTAGCCAATGGCAAGGTAAAGCTAATGGATTTACAAAAGGTAGAGATCGCTCATTCCATTTTGGAACTCAAGAGTTTAATTTAGTGGGTATGATTTCGCATTTGGGACCACAATTAGGTGTCGCCGACGGTATTGCTTTAGCAAGTGTATTAAAAAACAAACAACAAGTAACAGCCGTTTTTACAGGAGAAGGTGGAACAAGTGAAGGTGATTTTCATGAAGCGTTGAATGTCGCATCTGTGTGGCAATTACCTGTTTTGTTTTGTGTTGAAAATAATGGTTACGGACTCTCAACGCCAACAAGTGAACAATATAACTGTAAAGATATAGCCGATAGAGGTAAAGGGTACGGTATGGAATCTTTTATTCTCGACGGAAATAATATACTAGAAGTCTATGCTAAAATTAAAAAATTGGCAGATAGCGTTCGTAAACGTCCGCGACCGATTTTAATAGAGTTTAAAACTTTTAGAATGCGTGGTCATGAAGAAGCGAGCGGAACAAAGTATGTTCCTAAAAAACTCATGAATGATTGGGCTAAAAAAGATCCTGTAGATAATTTTAGAGCCTATTTAATGGAGCTTGGTTTGTTAACTGAAAAAGACGACACAACTTTTAGAGAAACTATTCTTAACGAAATTAATGAACATCTACAATTAGCTTATAATGAAGATGCTATTGTACCAAATGTAGAAACAGAATTAAATGATATATATAGCGATTTTCAATATAAAGAGTCAACTCCAAGCGCCAAAACTGAAGAGTTAAGGTTTATAGATGCCATTTCTCAAGGTCTTAAGCAATCTATGGAAAAACATAATGATTTGGTCATTATGGGACAAGATGTTGCTGAGTATGGAGGTGTTTTTAAAATCACTGAAGGTTTTGTAGACGCGTTTGGAAAAGAACGTGTACGGAACACGCCAATTTGTGAATCGGCAATTGTAGAAGCAGCTATGGGATTATCAATCGCTGGGATGAAAGCAGTTATGGAGATGCAATTTGCAGATTTTGCGACCTCTGGATTTAATCCAATTGTAAATTATTTAGCTAAATCACATTATCGTTGGAGTCAACAAGCAGATGTTGTTATTAGAATGCCTTGTGGAGGAGGTGTTGCTGCAGGACCTTTTCACTCGCAAACCAATGAAGCTTGGTTTACAAAAACTCCAGGTTTAAAAGTGGTGTATCCAGCGTTCCCTTATGATGCAAAAGGCTTATTGGCTACAGCAATTGAAGAGCCTAATCCAGTCTTGTTTTTTGAGCACAAGGCCTTGTATAGAAGTATTCGTCAAGAGGTACCAGTTAATTATTTTACAATTCCTTTAGGTAAAGCAGCTTTGCTTAAAGAAGGAACTGATGTGACGATTATAACTTATGGAGCAGGCGTGCATTGGGCTTTAGAAACTTTAGAAAAGAATCCAAATATTAATGCAGACCTTATAGATTTAAGAAGTTTACAACCTATAGATACAGAGGCTATTTATGCTTCTGTTAAAAAAACAGGTAGAGCTATTATTTTACAAGAAGACTCTCTTTTTGGAGGTATTGCAAGTGATATTTCTTCTCTAATAATGGAAAACTGTTTTGAGCAATTAGATGCACCAGTAAAGCGTGTGGCAAGTATGGAAACGCCTATTCCTTTTATTGGGCAGTTGGAAGAGCAGTATATGGCAAAAGGTAGGTTTGAAGAAGCTTTAGTTGCGTTGTTGAATTATTGAAATAAAAAAGAAATTCGTTTATATCTTGAAAAGACTGAGCGTATATGAAAGAGCTAGTATTGCATATGCTAAAAAAATTGCAATTGGGTCTTTTATAATTGGTACGCTCATTTTTTTAGGATTTTTATTGTTCAGTTTGGAAAGTTTGGCCTTAATAGGTGTCTTGTTTTTTTTATTAGCGAGTTTTATAAATAGTATCATGTTAGTGCAACTCATTTATTTAGGGATTTAGAGAAAAAACTTAAGACTTGTTTTTGGAAAAGTGATATTATTTGTTCTAATTAATATTCCGATTACATTGATTTTTATGGTTATTGGATCTAATGTTTATCGTTATAGATTTGGGTTTTAATATAAATAAAAACGACAATTGAATAGCTAAATAAAAGGTATAATTACTCTTTTTAATTTATAAAATGAACTTAAGCAAAAACACTAATAAAGCCTTTCAGTTCGCAATCATCTCGATTGTTTGTTTTTTGATATTTGTTCTTTTTCAGTTTCTGGCCGCGAGTAATAGAATTTCCGAAGAAACATACACTTACGCAAGTAGTTTTTCTATAGCTGTAGTTCTTATTGCAGGAATTACTGGCTTTTTTTATAGTATGAAAGGGTTGAAAGAGCCTATTTCAGTAAAAAAAATAATTGGGTTGTTGGTGAATTCTATTTTAATTTTATTAATTATTTCAATTTTTGCAGCGAGTATTATAGATCTTTCTAAACTTTTTTAAATGTACCAATTGTGAACTTAAAACTGGTTGTTCTTTTAGTTATTTTACTCTTACTAAGTTGTAAAGAGGAAGAAACAAATAACTACCAATGGAAAACGATTGAGGTTACTGCTACAGCTTATAATTCTTTAATGTATCAAACAAATTCTAATCCGCATATTACAGCATTTGGCGATAGTTTAAAACCTGGACTAAAATATATTGCAGTCTCTAGAGATTTGCTTGAAAGTGGTTTGGGACACAATACTTTAGTGAAAGTTGAAGGTTTGGAAGGCACTTATTTGGTCAAGGATAAAATGAATCGTCGATTTAAAAACAAAATAGACCTTTATATGGGAACTGATGTTAAAGCTGCGAAAAAATGGGGTAGACGCAAGGTTAACATCAGTTATAGAATTGAGACTATTAAAGACTCAATTATTATATATTAATAACAGTATTGCCTAATGCTTAATCTCTGCTTCAGATAATTTAAAAGGATACGCTTTTTTAACTTCTTGAAGTTCTTTTATAGAGAGTTCATTGGTTGGTTTATTCCATTTATTTTTAGCATAATCACGTCTTAATTCATAATATGCTTTTGTAATTTCATCCTGTACTTTAATATAAAATTCGTAAGACGTCAAGGTGTCGTTGGCTAAAGATACAATTGCTTTTTGGGGATTGTCTGATGAAGAAATATCGTTTAAACCATCACAATAATCGCAAGAACTATCACCATTATTATTTAAAAATGTTTTTGTAATCGTTTTAAGCTCGTTTATAGAAATGAGTTCATTATCAACGAGTAATTCGTTACTAGCATTAACTTTTATAACTAGTATATTGCGCATGTTCACGTGACCATCGTTGCAATTTACGTTTTCTGGACAAGGAGCTGGTAACTTCCTATTAATGCCTTTGTCTTTAGGAATAACAGCAGTAACTAAGAAAAAAATAAGGAGTAAAAATGCAATATCTGCCATAGATCCTGCATTGACTTCTGGGTAATGTCGTCTTGTACTTTTCATAATAGTGAGTGTTTAAATCTTACAAACTAAAACCAGAAGTAATTTCTAGGTTGTTTGTATAAAAGATGATTAATAATAGGAGGGAAGTCACAAAAACGATACCATAAAATTATGTTAATGCAAAAAGACCAGAATACAAATTGTATACTGGTCTTTCTCGATTAGATTTTGAATCTGAACTAATTACAGATCTCGTAGATTGATGAAAATTTAATTATAACACTAACGTAACGTTTCTAAATCGTCGTTTGTTGTGTGTGATGTATTAATAATTCTTGATAATGCTTTCATGGCAGATTGATTTTTTGATTGATGTTTTGATATATTATCTATATCGTCTTTTTTGGTTCCACGTAAAAATTCTAGTTTCTGTTGATGTACTTGTAATTTGATTGCTATTTAATGTTCTCATGATTTTGATTTTTTTATGCTGAAAAGTTCAGCTTTGATTGATTGATTGATTGATTGATTGATTGATTGATTGATTGATTGAAGGTTTTTACCTATAACGTCTTTTTTGGTTCCATGTATACATTCGTGTTTCAGTTCCTGTACTCGATAATTGATTATTGTTTAAAGTTCTCATAATAATTGATTTAATACTGAATTATATTCAGCTGGTTTGTTTAATGTTATACTTAAAAGACGACAGATGAATAGTTTTGTTACAGTACTATGCATAACAAAGTAGTTTTTTAACAAATTTTAACACAAAAAAGAGGGAATTACTTTTCAATTGTTGTCAACAATATGCTCAATTAACCTTTGTAAAGCGTTAATTTTGTGAGAATTTTTTTTTCAGAAGCTATTAATTTATATGTCCGAAACCTTACAAGCCTTATCAAATAAAGGAACGAAAAAGCGTCTATATGACTATCAAATTGCCGATTTAAAGCGCATTTTTGAAGTGTTTGATGCGGCTCCAAATAACTACAATCTATTGTACCAACTGCCTACAGGAGGTGGTAAAACAGTTATTTTTTCTGAAATTGTAAGACGATATATAAATAAGCATAAAAAGAAAGTTGTCATACTAACACATCGTATTGAATTGTGTAAGCAAACCTCTAAAGTATTGCATAATTTTGGTGTTCATAATAAAATTATTAACAGTAAAGTTAAAGAGTTACCAGATCAGGATCAATACGAATGTTTTGTTGCTATGGTCGAGACGCTTAATAACAGGCTTAATGATGGCAAGTTAAATTTAGAGGATATTGGCTTAGTTATTATTGATGAAGCCCATTATAATTCGTTTAGAAAATTATTTGGTTTTTTTGAAAATTGCTTTATTCTTGGAGTAACAGCTACACCTTTAAGTAGTAATATTAAACTCCCAATGAAAGACAATTATAAAGAGCTAATTGTTGGTGATAATATTTCTACGTTAATAAAAAATGGTTTTTTAGCAGCTGCGGAAATTTACAACTATGATGTCGAGTTAAATACATTAAAAATTGGTATTAACGGTGACTATACCGTGAAATCATCTGAAGCTTTATATAGTAATACAGCAATGCAAGGCAAGTTGTTATTTGCATATGAAGAACTTAGTAAAGGTAAAAAAACACTTATTTTTAATAATGGTATAAATACGTCAAAGGAGGTTTATTATACCTTTAAACGCGCTGGTTATGATGTGCGTCATTTGGATAATACCTGTAGTAAACAAGAGCGTAAAGATATTTTAAAGTGGTTTAAAAATACGCCTAATGGTATCTTGTCTTCTGTTAGTATATTAACAACAGGTTTTGATGAACCTTCGGTAGAATCCATCATATTAAATAGAGCAACGCGATCACTTACCTTGTACTTTCAAATGATTGGAAGAGGGTCTAGAATAAAAGGTGATAAAACGACGTTTAAAGTTATTGATTTAGGTAACAATGCTATTAGATTTGGACCTTGGAGTCAACCCGTAGATTGGCAACATATTTTTAAAAACCCAGACTTTTATTTAGAAAATTTACGTAACGATGAAGATATTGAGCGTGAATTTGTATATGCCATGCCAGAGTCGCTTAAAAAACGTTTTAAGAAAAATCCTAACGATGATTTTGACATAAAAGAAGAATACAAAAAAGTCACTCGAGCTGGTCATAAATCAATGCAAGCAATTGAAAACAGTATAGCACAACATTCTAAATTGGTAATTGCAAATAGTGAAGATGTTTTTGAGGCTAGAGAACTGTCTAAATTATTACATGATGATATTTGTTACCGCATTAAACAGTATTGTTATTGTATTATGAATAGTACAAAAAATTATAAAGAATGGTTATTAGAAGAGTATACGCGTAAACTTCGATTGAGCTTTAATGGCAAGTTTTAGTCCAAAATTTTAACGTAATATTTAAATAAATACCCTTTTTACGCCTTATTTTTGAGATTATATGGTATTAGGTATAGTTTTTGAATGCCTGATGTCAAACTCTAATGTTGATGAAAAAACACATCATTTTATTATTTTTTTCTCTTTTTGCCTTACAAGTTTTTGCGCAACCAGATACTAATGAGAAAAAATCAATAAAAATTCCTGCTAAAGAAACTAAAAAGAAGGATACGGCTTCTGTGAAGTTAGATATAAAACCAAATTCTAAACTAAGCATTACTAAAACCAAAAAGAATATTTCTGGTATAAGCGTTCCTAAAGTAAGTAAAGAATCCATTACTAAACCAAAGAAAGAATTTTCTATGATTCATGACAACGGATTAAAAAATCCAGGAGATTTGTTTGAAGCTAAATTTAATAAAGTCGCAGTAGAGCAAGGGCTCAAAATTGAGACTATGGCAGATGTCTTTTTGGGCGAAATTAAAAGTAATGGTGCTTTTGTTAGAATTGTTTGTCGTGATCACGAATTTCCAGATGGAGATGTAGTTCAGGTCAAAGTTAATGATGATATTATCGTGCCTAGATTATTATTAACAGGTGGTTATAAAGGATTTAATGTAGATTTAAATGTTGGTAGTAACAAAATAGAATTTATCGCTCTTAACCAAGGCGACTCAGGTCCAAATACAGCCGAGTTTATTGTTTATGATGACAATGGAAACCTAGTATCTTCAAAAAAATGGAATCTCCTCACAGGTGTTAAAGCCACGGTAATTGTGCTTAAAGATGCTAATCCTATAACAGAAAAAGAACCTAAACGGAACTAATTGTGCTATAATTTTTTTAAGTCTTGAGATAGGCTATTAAACAATTGTGCTTTTGCTACTAAGTATTTATTTTGGATTTCAATTGCTTTCAATTTTGAATCAATTAAACTTTTTTCTCGTGAGTTAATTAAAAACAAAGAACTCTCACCAAAACTCAATTTACGTTCTTCTGCATGCAACATTTTTGTATAATCAGTAACAATATTTTCAATCAGTATGTTTTGTGTTTTAAATGATTCTAGCTCTTTGTTAAGTGCTAATATCTTGTTTTGAATTGTAATTTTGGCACTACTAATTTCAAATCTGGTATCTTGAAGTTTAAACTTTGAAAGTTTTAAATCGGCACGTTCTTTCCGAAGAAAAATAGGAAACGCAATTTTAAATCCGCCTTTATATTGACTTGTGTTAAAAGATCTAGCTAAATCGGGATCTTGCGTTAAAAAGTTGTATTGTACATCAATTTGAGGTAATAATTTATTAGCTTTTAATTTTTTATCAACTTCTAAGCTTAGGGATTTATAATTAAGTGATTGTAATTTAGGATGATTTTCTAAACTAAAATTACCAAGAGACACTCCCGAAATCTCTAAAACATCATCAATAGTGTCGTCAATAAAAGCATCGGGAATTACATGAGATTGTAGTTCTATTGGTAGGTTGTTATTAAGCCATAAAAATGTAGATAATTCTAATACAGCTTTTGTTAATTTAACTTTAGCTTGTTCTAAGCCTAATTTTCTGTTTTTGATAGTAATAGATGCTTCAATAGAATCTATAGGTGCTTTGTCTCCATTTTCTACACGACGTTTTATACCTTGAAATCTAATTTTTGAATTCTCTAAAAATTGTTCATAGATTTTTGTTTCATTGTAAGATTTTAACCAATTAAAGTAGGAAAGTGAGGCTTTGTAAAGTATTTGGTTAATTAATATATCTCGATCGGCAACACTTTGTTCTTTAAATAATTTCGCTTTTTTTAAATCTGCCATGCGTTGGTTTATGAATAAGCCTTGACCTAAAGACGCTGAAATCCCAGCACTATATAATCCGTTTTCTGGTACATTTAATTCTGGATTTAAATACGTGCCATCATTGTCTTCAAAATTAGCTTTCAGCTCAATACCATACCATGTTGGAATTTTAAAAGTTGCATTTAACTGATCATAATACTCAATATTTTTAAACGTTTTACGAGTATTATCAATTTCAATTTTGGGATCAAAAGCACCACGAGCTTTCATCAAATGAGCTTGACCAATTTGTAATGTTAATTCTGCTTGTTTTGCAATAGGATGATATTTTTTTACATAGCCTAAATACTCACTAAAACTCAACGTTATTGAATTTTTAGTTTGGGCAAAAATTGTTGACGTTAATAAAAAGACGATTAGTTGTAAATATCTCATTACTTATAATTTGAATTAGTTGTTTTGGCAGTTTTAGGCTGATAATAATTTGGAGGAAAACCATTAAGTTTTCTCCAGATCTCAAACCAAATAGGGACGTCTTCAAGTAGTGCTATTGTTTTGGCTCCCGAACCAACTCTAATTGCTTCTGGCCATTGGTGGTCAGTTTCATCTGGAGCTAATAAAATTCTAAATTTTCCGTTATCACTTATAAAATTTTCTATAGCAACCACTTTTGCACCATAGGTTCCATAAGATACATTAGGCCATCCGCTAAAAATTACAGCAGGCCAGCCATCAAACTGTACTCGCACCTTCTCATTAAGATGAATAAGAGGTAAATCTATAGGGTTTATAAATGTCTCAACCGCTAAGTCGTAATTAGACGGCATGATACCAACTAAACGTTCTCCTTCTTTAAAGGTCTCACCAATACCACCTTTTATTGCTTTATTAATATAGCCGTTTTGTGGAGCTTTAATGTAGTACATGTTATTACGCATTTCGTAGCTAGTATAGTCGCTTTCTAATTTTGTAACTTGTGCTTCAGCATCAAAACCGTTTGATTCTGCTGTGAATTTATCACTCTTAGCCTTAGAAATTTTATCTGTATATTCTGCCTGCACACGATTGATTTCTACCATGGCATTAATAACATTATTTTTGGAAGCAAGAAATTTGTTCTCTTGCGAAATTAATTTCGATTGTGATTCTTGAAATTTAGACTGTTTTTCTTCTAATTGTGTTAATGATTTTAAGCCTTCTTTATATAATTTTTCTGTAGCTCCAATTTGTCGCTTAGCAATCTCTAAATTGGTTTTTACCGCTTCTAGGTCAATACTGTCACTTTTTACTTTCAATTTAGATTGTAACAATGTATTCTGAGCCTGTTCTAATTTTAAAACTCGCTCTCTATTTAAAGCAGTAATTTGAGAATTCAATGCTTTGATTTTTGATTCATAAGACACTACAGAGGCCTCTTTAGCCTTAATTTGTTTTCCAGTTCTATTCACTAGATTAGGATCAAAATACTCGTTTTTTACTTCGGAAATGAACAATATTGTATCACCTTGCTTTACAAAATCACCTTCTCTTACAAACCATTTCTCTATACGTCCAGGTATAACAGATTGTATTGTTTGTGGTCGTTGATCTGGTGTTAATGTTGTAACACTACCTCGACTATTAATATTTTGAGTCCAAGGTAAAAACATAATGATAACTATTAAAATAGCAAAGGCTTGTAGAAAACGGTTAAAATGTTTAAAATGTGTTTTATGAAATACTTTTTGAACAGATTTATATTTAGATAAATCTACCGTTTTATTCAATTTGTTGTTAGAGATGTTTAGCATAATCTTAATTGTTTGCTATTATTTTACCTTGTTCTATATTGATGACTCTAGAGCATTTTTTCATCCATTCTAGATTGTAACTAACTACAACTAATGCCCATGTTTTATTTGAATCTGTCAAATAATTCATAATGCTCTCGGCCTCCTCTCTGTCAAATTGCTCTAAAGGATCTTTTAGAATTAATAATTTTGGGTTTTTAAGTATACTTCTTGCTAAAACAATCTTTTTAGCTATAGTTGATGAGAGTCTTTGACCTTCAGGATAAAGGATTGTATTTAAACCTTGAGGTTGAGATTTAACAAAAGCGATTAACTTAGTGTGCTTCAAAACATCATCGATTTCATTATTACTAATATTAGGGTCTCCAAAGGTTAAATTATCCCTTATTGTGCCTTCAAAAGGAGATTCTTCAGGTAGAGATTGTCCAACATGACCTCTATAATTATTGGGTTTAATTCCTTGCATTGCAATATCATTAACATATAAAACACCAGATGTAGGTTGAATAATTCCCGCTATCAGTTTTAAAAGTGTTGTCTTGCCAGAGCCATGTGAACCATAAATCATGATACGATCCTTAGAGTTTATAGTAAAGGAGATATTTTCAATGATTGGTTTTATCATATCAGGTACGATGTAGCTTAGATTGTCTAGTTCTAATGAAAAGGATTTCGTGTTACTGATATTAGCGCCATCTTGAGGTTCTAATTCTTTGTCAACAACTTGACCTAGCTTTTCAATTGAAGTAAGCACGTCATAAAAAGATTCTAGCCCTAAAATTAACTTCTCCACAGAGTTTATAACTAATAAAATAATAATCTCTGCTGCAACAAATTGGCCTATGTTCATTTCTTGATTAAGTACTAATATCCCACCAATAACTAATAAACCAGCGGTTACTAAAACCTTAAAACTTATGAGCTTTATAAACTGCTGAATTAGAATTTTAAAATGATTCTCTCTGGCGTCTAAGTAATTAGATACAAGCTCATCATTTTTGTCTAACGCTAAACTTGTTTTACCAGATAATTTAAAACTTAAAACAGAGCGTGCAATTTCTTGTATCCAGTGCGCAACTTTGTATTTCTGTTTTGATTCTTCTAAGCTAGTATCTAAGCCTCGTTGAGCCGAGAATTTGAAAACAATATATATCATTACAATAAGCAACATTCCATAAATGATAAAGAAAGGATGATAGAATGAGAGGAGTACTAACCCAAAAATAATCTGTAATAAGGCAGCAGGAAAGTCAATTAAAATCTTAGACAACCCTTTTTGAACATTTAGAGTGTCAAAGAAGCGATTTGCTAATTCTGGAGGATAATAATTGCGTAGCTCGCTCATTTTTATCTTCGGAAATCGATATGTAAACTCAAAAGAAGAACGAGTGAAAATTTTCTGTTGTATATTCTCTATTATTCGCATTTGCATAAGTTGTAATAAACCTGCAAAAGCCACACCTAAAGTAACTAATATTACGAGTACAATCCATGAACTACTAATTTGTGCACCTTGTAGTAGATTAATAATAGCTTGAATTCCCAGAGGAAGTGAAAGATTAACAAGTCCTGCAAATATGGCATAATAGAACACTTGTTTTATGTCTTTTTTGTCTAATTTTAATAATCCAATTAAGCGTTGCCAAGAGGTTAAAATAGTCTTTGTCATCAGTTACTTTTTAAGGTATTAGATACTAAATGTGTAAAATAATCGGAAGGTTGAATTGTGTCATTACAATCGGTTATAGCCTTAAAATGATCTTTAAGAAAATGTTGATGTAAAGCACCATCTATTACTGTACTTGCCAAACTATGAGGGAATTTATAATTAGAATTAACCTCAACTATAATATCACGTAAACGTATAATTAAACGCTTGTAAATAGCAAAATAGCCTTCTTTATTATCTAAGTCAACTTCTTTAGTTAAGTAAGATTTTGAATATTCATTTATAACAACTCGACTTAAAACAACTTCATCGATGTGTGAAAATGTAGAATCAGCTTGAACAGACCGTGTTAAAATAACAATAGCTTTCTCTAATTTTTCATGAGGACTTTTTATGTTAGAAATTGAAAAAACAAGTTGATATTCTAGCCAAGCCCAATACCAAGATGTTAAATAAAGTAATAACTTGTGTTTACTATCAAAGTATCTATAGATAGAACTTTCATTAGATCCAATAATGACACCAAGCTTTTTAAAGGTAAAGCTCTCAAAACCAATATCATCAATTAATTTTATACTATGCTCAATTATTCGTTTACCCAATTTAGAAGATTCAGGATCTTTCATGTAGATCTTGTCATTGATGTCAATTTTTAAATTTGATAGTAAAGATTTCATAATATTTTATTTTACTTGCAAATATAATAGTAATACTATTACTTTTTGATTTTTTAACGTTTGTTAACTATATTTCTTAACGTTTTTGATAAAGTCATAGATATAGCGTATCTTTGATGTAAGTGACCAGAGAAGGGTTATATAATTAAAACCAAGAGGAAATAAAGAATGGCAAAGTCGCAACAGACATTTAGTAAAAGTGAAAAAGAAAAGAAACGTTTAAAAAAGCGTGAAGACAAACGCAAAAAAATGGAAGCTCGTAAGCTCGAAAAAGAAGAAAATGGAGCAGAAAGCATCCCATTTGCTTACGTAGATCAATTTGGTAATCTTACAGATACACCTCCAGATCCAGCAGATAAAGTAAAAGTTAAGGCAAAAAACATCGTTCTAGGTGTGCCTAAAAAAGAAGATATTGAAGAAGAAGAATACGATCCAATTAGAAAAGGAAAAGTATCTTTCTTTGATCACTCTAAAGGTTTTGGTTTTATAATTGATACCGAAGACCAAGAGAAATACTTCTGTCACGTTAGTGGACTTATTGACGAAATTAACGAAAATGACAAAGTGCAGTTTGAATTAGAAAAAGGAAATCGTGGTATGAATGCGGTTCGTGTCAAAGTGATCTAATTCATCGCATTGAAATTTTTATCGTTCTTAATAGTTATTCTAGCATCAGCAACATCTTTTGCTCAACATCTGGATTGCTCTAAATTTAAAACAGGACAGTTTAGATATTTAGATAAAGATTATGCTGATTTGCTAACTATTAGAACAGACTCTACTCAAATAGACAGTTATAAAACATCAACTTTTAAAGCTACTAGTCACGTTAAATGGCTAACAAATTGTAGATATGAATTTGAGTATTATAAAGTAAGTGATGCCAAATTTAAACCGCTAATTGGTACAAAGTACATTGTAGAAATCACCAAAATTAATGGCGACACGATAGTTTGTCAAAAAGTGATAAACGATGCATTACAAGACAGTATGCTTCTTGTAAAACTTAAGGAATAGTAATTTCTTTAACAGCTCCCATTTCTAAACCTTTTAAAGTAATAGTACCAACACGAACTCTAACTAATCGTAAGGTTGGAAAGCCAACCACAGCAGTCATTTTTCGTACTTGTCTAAATTTACCTTCGTTAATGGTGAGAGAAATCCAAGTGGTTTTTCCATGACGTTCATCACGTATTTTTTTGGCGCGTTCTGGAAAATTAGGTTTGTGATCTAAAATGAAAGCTTTACATAGTTTTGTACGGTAGGTCTCGCTTTTATGGCTAATAGTAACACCATTTTGTAACATATTAATGGCTTCTGCAGTAATCTCACCATCAACCTGCACATAATATTCTTTATCGGTTTTTGAACTGGTAATATCGTAACTCACTTTTCCATTTGTGGTTAACAATAATAAGCCTTCAGAGTCTTTATCTAATCGCCCAATCGCCATTGTGCCTTCAGGAAAATCATGTAATTCTCCTAAGAATTTCTTGTTAATTTCATGTTTAGCGTTGGTTTGAAACTGACTTAAATAACCGTAAGGTTTAAAGAGTTTAAAATGACGATGGTTCATGTGTGTTCTCGAATTTCAACTTCAAGGTTTTAAAAACCTTGTATGTATATTAAATACGTTAGATTTATCTACAAACCGATAAGGTTTCAAAAATTTAGCAGGCTAGATACTATTTTGTAAAATAGAATAGACTAACTCTTTAGTAAGAGTTCTGTCTTTAGCTTGCTCACGAATAGCATCAAAAGACATTTTAAAATCACATCCCGTTTTATAAGCACTACAGCCATAAGCCGTTTTACCTTTCATAATCTGACCTTGATGACATTTCGGACATATAAGCGTATCAGTTTTTTGCTCTGTTTTTGGTACTGCGGAAATTTTAGTTGTTCCTTTTTTTGCTTCTAAAACCAATTTAAAGCTATCATCAAAACGCAATAAACCTTCGGTTGTTCCAGTTTCCGAAGTAAATCCTTTTAAATTTACAGTAGACCCTTTTTTTAATATTCTGATAAATTGCTTTTCAGAAATTTTCTTTCCGTAGTTTTCAAATGACATCACAAAATCACATCCAGATTTAAAGGCAGAACAACCATATGCCGATTTTCCTTTTAAAATAGACCCTTTTTTGCATTTTGGGCACATTTCCGAAGTAATACCAGCTGCTTTTTTTGTTTTCGTTTTGGCTTGTCGTTGCTTAACAACAGTGGCTTGAGAGATATTGGCGCGTTTAGTTTCGCTACGAACTTCGTAAACCAACTCATCAACCATTATTTTCATGTTTTTAATGAAAAGACTTGCACTATAATCACCCTTTTCAATGTCTTTAAGTTGTTTTTCCCAAAGTCCTGTGAGCTCAGCAGATTTTAATAATTCGTTCTGTATAGTGTCAATTAGCGCAATACCTGTAACGGTTGGGAGCAATTGTTTTTTATTACGTTTTATGTATTGACGTTTAAATAAGGTCTCAATAATATTAGCACGTGTTGATGGTCTACCAATCCCGTTTTCTTTCATTAAATCACGAAGTTCGTCATCATCAACTTGCTTACCTGCCGTTTCCATAGCGCGTAGGAGAGAGGCTTCCGTATATTGATTTGGTGGTTTGGTTTGCTTCTCTAAAAACGAAGGTTCGTGAGGTCCTTTTTCACCTTTGTTAAAAGTTGGTAACGTGTCTTTATCAGATGTGTTTGAAGATGGCGATTTTCCGAATTTAAAAACAACTTTCCAACCGTCTTTTAAAATCTCTTTACCAGTGGTTTTAAAATTAACGTCTGCAGCTTTTCCAATTACTGTCGTATTAGAAACTTCACATTCTGGATAGAATACAGCGATAAATCGTTTTACAATAATATCATAAACTTGTTGCTGGTTGTATTGTAAATTAATTTCAATACCAGTTGGGATTATGGCATGGTGATCGGTTACTTTTTTATCATTAAAAACTTTTGCCGATTTTTTTATTTTTTTGCCTAAAAGTGGTTGTGTTAATTCTTTGTACTTAGTAAGTTTAGCAAGAATACCATGCACTTTAGGGTAAACATCATTTGGTAAAAACGTGGTGTCAACTCTTGGGTAAGTGACTGCTTTTTGCTCATACAATTTTTGAACAATTTTTAAGGTTTCATCTGCCGAAAAGCCAAATTTTGTATTGCAATACACTTGTAAACCTGTAAGATCAAAGAGTTTTGGTGCGTATTCTTTTCCTTTCTTTTTTGCTGTAGATACGATTTCAAAATCGTCTTCTTTAACCTTTTTTGCCAGAATTTCACCGTCTTCCATTTTTAGAAAACGTCCTTCTTCATACGCAAATAAGGTGTCTCGATACATCGTTTGTAATTCCCAATATGGCTGAGGCTTAAAATTTTCAATATCTTTAAAACGGTTTACAACCATTGCCAATGTTGGTGTTTGCACACGACCAACAGATAAAACTTGTTTGTAGCCACCATGTTTTACAGTATATAAACGTGTTGCGTTCATACCTAATAACCAATCTCCAATAGCACGAGAAAATCCTGCGTAATAAAGGTTGTCATAATCTTTAGAATCTTTTAGGTTTTGAAAACCTTCCTTAATCGCTTCAGTGGTTAATGAAGAAATCCATAAACGTTGTACTTCTCCTTTATAATTGGCTTGATCTAAAACCCAACGCTGTATGAGTTCTCCTTCTGTACCAGCATCACCACAGTTGATAACAACGTCTGCTTTGTCAAACAAAGATTTTACAATATTGAACTGTTTTTTAATTCCGGAGTTGTTAGTCACCTTGGTTTTAAACTTTTCGGGTAACATAGGTAAGTTGTTAAGATCCCAACTTTTCCAATACGGTTTATAATCGTTTGGTTCCATTAATGTACAGAGATGACCAAACGTATAAGTTACAGCATAACCATTGCCTTCAAAATAGCCATCACGTTTTGTTTTGGCACCAAGAACTTGCGCGATTTCTCGTGCTACACTAGGTTTTTCGGCTATACAGACTTTCAAAATATTTTTTTCTTCGGAAAATTAACAGAGACGCAAATTAGTGAATTGTAGCTGTTTTTTGCAAAGGAATTACAGAGAGTTATTAACTATAAAATCATTCATTATTAAATATCTCTAGACTAAAATATTGAGTTGAGTAAATACACCTGTTTTTTTAATTACAGAATATTGCGTTTAAAAATACTAACTATAGCACTTAGTTTTGATAAGATTTAATTTCTAAACCGAACTTCATGAAAAAACTAAAGCCAAATCACATTCCTGCAAAAGGTTGGAAAGGTGGTTTTTTAAACAAACATCCAAAAGCAAAATATCCAGATCCTGACTTAAAGGGAATAGGCTTAACACAAAATTTAGATAACATTGGTAAACTCACACGACAACAGCGTGTTTTATGGCCAGAGTTTACTTGGGAAACTCGAAAAGGAAAAAAAGATCCAAAACGTTGTTTTCAAATGTTTGCACCAGATATTTCACGTATTGGTTATGATAATACAGGGCAGTCTTGGTCTGTTATTTGTCCGCAGCAAGGCGTTTATTTGCCAGGTTTTGGTACAATGAATGTTGAAGTTACAGTTACAAAACAAGGTGGATGGGTAGATGAAACTAATAAATCAATGGCAGTAGATATGGTGGTTAAACCAAAAATATGGTTTAGCCCAAGTGCGCATCAATCTTCATTAGGCCAAATATTATGGGCTTTATTTGATTTAAATTATATAGGTTTTGGTTTTCCTTCAGAAAAAGACAAGGCAATAACCCTAAACACGTTTAGAACTGATGCAGAAAAAACAACGATCATTAATATAAGAGATGGTTTATTTATGAACAGTGAATTACCGCATTTTACATTGCATCCCGAAGCTTGGAACCATGCGAATGTAGAGGTTGAAATTGGAGATATTGATGTTGCAGATCATCCAATTGTAGCCGAGTTTAATAACTTGGTAATGAAAGCTTTTAATATAGCTTCGGGTAATATGTTGCAAAAAGGGAATATTTTAGCTTGGAATGTATGGTTTGATGCACCAAGTAAAGTAGATAGGTCAGAATGGATTAATCATGCAGATGTATGGCGAAGATCAATTGATGTTGATCATTGTAGTCCTGATGGGAATTCAAAACCGGCAAGATATGCAAACGGTCAACCTTTTAGTGTAGAGCAAGAGTTAATTGATGAAGTTATAAATGATATCATTAAATTTATTAAAAAGCATCTTCCTTGAGGTTTTTAATGTATTGTCATACTAGTTATTGTTTACGGCTATTTAAGATAAATTATTAACCTCAATCCAATACCCATTTGGGTCTTGAAAATAAACTTGTAAAATACCGTCGTCTCTTACATAGTTTTTGTTTGGTGTATCTCGCCAATCACTATATTCAATATTTAAATGCTTTAAGTGTTTAATAAATGCCTGAATATTAGTTGTTGCTAAAGCAAAATGTACAGCTTTATTTGTTTTTATTTCTGCATCTGGACGCGGAATTAAATGAAGTTGTTTATTCTCGTTTAAGGACAACCATCTGGTTTTAGAGGAAGAGGCGGTATTTTTAATTTCTTTTAGTTGTAAAACGTTCTGATAAAATGCAACAGATTCGTTAACATCTTTAACTGATAGTGCTAAATGGTCAAATGTAAATGTAGCCATATTTTAAACGTTTTAAATAGTATTAGTTTTATAAGGTAATACGCTCAAGGCGTATCATTTTAGTTTCAGTTTAAATGATAGGCTATAATTTACTTATAGATTTTTATATTTAACACAAAGAGACCACTAGAACGCATGCTATATTCTAAGAAAGCATTAGAAATTAAGAACTCCTTGAAGCCTTAAAACGAATCTCTATAATACTCAAAACTTTTAATTATTAAATCATTGTCAACCAAACAGTCTATTTTAGGTAATCCGATGGCATCTAACAACACAAAATTAATATTACCATGTTCGTTTTTCTTATCGTATTTTAAAAGATCAATAATAGTGTCATAATCTGAAGGCTCTATCATTATAGGTTTGTATATGTTGTTTAAAGCTTTAGTAATGTAGTCTAAGTCGGGTTTTGGGAGTTTTAAAATTTCCGCAGAAACAAAAGATTCTAGAATCATACCAATAGCAATAGCTTCGCCATGCAATAATTCATCTTTTTCAGGATGGCTCAAAAAATAAGATTCGATGGCATGACCTAAAGTATGACCAAAATTAAGGTGCTTGCGTTCGTTTAGTTCTAAGGGATCTTTGGTAACTATGGTTTTTTTAATTTCTACAGAGTCATGAATTAGTTGGTCTAAATCATTAAGCGTGAGTTTTGATAAATCTGTAAGCTTATCAAAATAGGTTTTATCGACGATGAGACCGTGTTTTAACATTTCGGCTAAACCAGATTTCATTTGATTTTGAGGAAGCGTATCTAAGTAGGAGGTGTCTATAATCACCATATCTCCAGAGCTTATAACACCAACTTGGTTTTTAAGAGCACCAAGGTCTACACCAGTTTTACCACCAACAGAAGCATCAACCATGGCTAATAATGAGGTTGGGATATTAATATATTTGATACCTCTTTTGAAGGTACAAGCCACAAAGCCTCCAAGATCTGTAACCACTCCACCACCAAGATTGAGCATGAGACTTTTACGATCTGCACCTAGATCTGATAGTGTTTGCCAAACACCTACACAAGTATCTATGGTTTTATGATGTTCTCCAGCTTCAATTTCTATAACTTCTATAGTTAGTTTAGTTTCTAATTGTGCCATGAATTTTGCTAAACAATACTCATGTGTATTAGTATCAACTAAAATAAAAATTTTAGAAAAATGGTTGTTATCTATGTAATTATTAAGCTCTAAATATGCGTTTGCATTAAAATGAACTTTGTATGTTTTTGTTTCAATAGAATTCATGCCGAAAATTAGCAACTTTTAATAACATATTACCTAATGAATAATTATTTTTGTTACATATTTTTAACATATGAATACAACTACACTTTTTGATAATACAGAAGTTGCTTTTGCTCTCAAAAATGATGCTCAATTAGAGCGCGCTTATTTTTTGTTTAAGATGATTTCATATGAGCCTATGGTTCGTATTGGGACTGCGGCTACAAACTTTGCTCTTAAAGCAAAATTACCTGTAGAAGGTTTAATTCGCTCTACCGTTTTTGATCACTTTTGTGGAGGTGTAAATGAAGAAGATTGCGTCCCAGTGATTGACAATATGTTTACTAAAGGCGTGAGTGCTGTACTGGATTATTCGGTAGAGGGGAAGGACACTGATTTGGCTTTTGATGAGTGTAGAGATAAAATATTAAAAATTATTAGGTTTGCCGACGAAAAGGAGGCTATGCCAATAGTAGTGTTTAAGCCTACTGGTTTTGGGCGCTTTTATTTATATCAAAAACTAGGTGAAGGTGGTGTTTTTACTGCTGAAGAACAACAGGAATGGGATAGAGTTATTGCGCGTTTTGAAGCCGTTTGTTCTCTTGCTAAAGAGAAAGATGTTGAAGTATTAATTGATGGTGAAGAAAGCTGGATGCAAGATGCGGCAGATGATTTATGTGAAACACTAATGCGAAAGTATAATACCACGAAACCAATAGTTTATAATACCTTACAAACTTACCGTTGGGATCGCTTAACTTATTTAAAGGCAATTCATGAACGTGCAAAAGCAGAAAATTTTAAAGTTGGTTTTAAAATTGTGCGTGGCGCTTATATGGAAAAAGAACGAAATAGAGCAGAAGAAAAAGGTTATGAGTCTCCAATTTGTGAAAGTAAATTGGCTACAGATGAGAATTTTGATACCTGTATGAGCTATATTTTAAATCATTTAAATGATATTTCTCTTTTTATAGGTACACATAATGAACAAAGTTGTTATCTCGCAATGCGAATGATGGAAGAGAAAGGTATTGAAAAAACTGATAATAATGTTTGGTTTGGACAACTTTATGGCATGAGTGATCATATCAGTTATAATTTGGCAGCTCAAGGTTACAACGTTGCGAAATATGTACCTTTTGGACCTGTAAAAGATGTTATGCCTTACTTAATTAGACGTGCCGAAGAAAACACATCTGTAGCTGGGCAAACGAGTAGAGAATTGAATTTACTGAAAGCTGAAAAGAAACGTAGAAAATTGAAATAAAAAAAATCCGCAAATTTACGTTGCGGATTTTTTTTTACGTTTAGCGTAATTATTTGAATAAATTACCAAACATTTTCAATCTAGTGTACCATTTTTTATTTCGGGTAGGATTGTTTCCGTAACCGTAACCGTAGCCTTTCTTTTTAATGCTTCCATTTAATAGCGTGACCATATTTGGTAAGCGTTTTTCCTCATACATGGTTTGAGCAATGTGTAATTGACGTTTATCAATATTATTTGCGCTTACTACATATATAAAAATATCGGCATGATCACTTATTAAAAGTGTATCAGTAACTAAACCAACAGCGGCTGTATCAACAACGATATAATCATAATCTTTTTTGACATTTTCAAAAAGATAATTCACACGATCACTCATGAGTAATTCTGCAGGATTTGGAGGTATCGTTCCAGATGGAATGACATCTAGGAATGGATTATCAGGTATAGACACTATAACGTCTTTTATAGTCAGGGTTTTATCTGAAATGAAATCTGTTATTCCTTTTTTAGCTGTTATTTTTAAATAATCATTAACTCGAGGTACACGAATATCTGTTTCTACAAGTAGTACCTTTTTTTCTGAAAATGAAAATGAACTTGCAAGATTTGTAGTTGTGTGCGATTTTCCTTCTTGTGCAGTTGTTGATGTTACAAAAATGACTTTACACGAATTGCTATTATTTTGAAGCATAAAATCAATATTTGTTCTAATGATTCTAAATGCTTCTGCTTTTGGAGAATAGTCTACTTTATTGACTACAGGTAATTTTCCTTCTCCTTTTGGGATGTCTCCAATAAAAGGTGCTTTAATTAGACGTCTTACATCTTCTTTAGTATGTACTTTATTATCTATTAAATCTAGAGCGTATATTAATGCTACTGGAATAAAAAGCCCTATAAGCATAGAGGCTAGATAAATAATTCTTTTGTTTGGAGCAATAGGGCTATCACTAGCGTAAGCAAGGTCTATAACTTTAGCATTGGCAGTTGACATCCCTAATGTGATGGCAGTCTCCTCACGCTTTTGTAATAAATACAGATAAAGAGATTCTTTTATACCTTGTTGACGCTCTATGTTTCTAAACTGCCTTTCTTTAGTAGGAGCAGCATATATTTGACCTCGAATTCTAGAATTTTCTCTATTGAGATTATTAAGTGTAATTTTATTTGTTGATATAATATTTTCTATACTTTGATTTAGATTACCTTTTAATGCATCAATCTGGCTATTTAACTTAAGTACTGTTGGGTTTTTATCGCTAGAGTTTTTTAAAACTTGGTTTCGTCTAGAAACCAATTCGTTATAGTTATTTGTTATTTGTGCAACATTAGCATCGGTAATGCCTATATCTGCTGGTAAAAAATCTGAGTCTCTGTTATCATTATTAATTTCATTACTCATAAACTCAGCCATCTGTAATTGATTGCTGGTTTGGTTGATTCTATTACCAATTTCGCGCTCACTTTCTAAAAAGATGTTGGATTGTGATCCTAATGCAGTAAGCCTATTGTTTTGCTGAAGATTTTCTGCTGTGAAATCAACCTGTTCTAATTCATTTGAAACAACATTTAATCGGTTGGTTATAAAGTCTGAAGTGACTTGAACAATTTTTTCTTTATCATTGATAACGTCTTCATTATATTTTTCAATGACCTTATTAAGAATAAGTCGAGCTTTCTCTTTTATACTCTCATTGAGCGATAATTTAATGACATTTGACTTTTCAGAAGTACTAACTTGTATGGCTTGAAGGTAAGATTCTACAATACTGTGCACAGGTCTCATACTTATTTCAATAAATGAACCTGGACTAGAACCGTAAGCACCTATATTTGGTATGATAACAAATTCTCCATACGATGTATTTACTTTTTCACCAAAACTATATGTTTTTGTGCCACCATCGTCAAACTCAAACAAATCATTAGTATTGACATTTGAAAGCTCATATTTTTGTGCAGATATAATTTTTATATAAAATGATTTACTAATGTTTTCAACAATAGAATCACTTGTAAAAAAATTAATGCTAACTGGTGGATTGGAATAAACTTCCACTTTTTTCACCTTTCCGGTAACATAAAATCTTGTATTTAAATTGAGATCTTTTACGACTTCTGTGATAATAGATCTTGATTTGATAATCTCTATTTCGTCTAATACATTTGGTAATGCACCTAATCCTGCACCTTGAAGTGCGGAAATTTCAGAGAGACTTCTAGAATTTTCATCCTCTTTTAGTTTGATAGTTGCAGTAGCCTGATATATATTAGTGCTATATCTTATTTTTACAAATGCAATAGCTAAGGCAATAAATAAGCAAACTATAAGAATTTTCCATTTTGATAAGTATAGCTCAATAATATGTAAGAACGAATCTTTGGTTTTTAATAGATTTTGAGACATGGTATGTTTTAAACTTTATTAGTTTCTTGTTATAAAGATAGCTGCAATTGTCGCCAATAATGATACTGCAGAAATTAATACTCCAGTATTAGGGTTGTACGTTGATGTTCTCACTTTAGAGTTGTTAGGTTCAACATATATGATATCATTTTGCGACAAATAATATACAGGTGAGTTAACGACATTGATAGACGTTAAATCATATTTAGCATATTTTTTTTTACCGTCTATTTCTCGAATTAGGAAAATATTATCTCTTTTTCCATAGATGGTTAAATCTCCTGCCAATCCTAAAGCTTGGATGAGTGAAATACGTTCGCCTTGAACCGTAAAGTTTCCAGGGTTTTTTACTTCACCACTTACTGTAATTGTAAAATTGATAAGTCTAATGTTAACAATGAATTCATTAACATATTCGCCAATTTTCTCTTTAAACATTTCAGTTGCTTCGGTTCTTGTAAGTCCGCCCAATTTAATGGTTCCAAGTGTAGGAAATTCTATATTACCTTGAGGATCTAATAAATACGTTTGTCTTAAAACAGTAGTTTGTTCAGTAGCTCCTGCATTTGTATTGTTATATGCAACAGCAGGTAAATTAAAAGGAAGAACCGATTCAGTATTTTGTGAAGACACGTCAATTGTTAATATGTCATTAGGTTTATAACGTATTTCATAATTATTATCTAATTCGCTTAAACTTTGATCTGTAATAGGTTCATCTTGAAAATAAATAATATCTTTTCTACTACCACATGATGACATTATTACTATACATGATAGAATAAGGAGTGATTTTGAAATAAGTTTTAATTGTTGACGAATCATAAATAGTTTGATTTGGTTTTGCTTATTTTTTTGAATCTAATACTTCATACTTTGAGTTATTAGAAATATATTCTGGGATGATTTCTTTGATTAATGCTACAATTTCTAAGTTTTGTGATTTTAAATTAACTGTACACAAATTAGATATTTTTTCATTAATACTTAGCGCATCAATTTTTTTAGTTCTAGCAATCATAATTTTTTCATGATACGTAGGTCTCGTATTTTCACCGTCTGCTAGTAACTCTTCATATATTTTTTCTCCAGGTCTTAATCCTGTGATTTTGATATCAATATCTTCTGGATATCTAAGTCCAGATAGTATGATCATATTTTTTGCTAAGTCATGGATTTTTACAGATTCACCCATATCAAAAACAAATATTTCGCCACCATTACCCATTGTAGCTGCTTCTAAAACAAGTTGACATGCTTCAGAAATGGTCATGAAATAACGAGTAATATCTTTATGAGTAACCGTTAGCGGTCCACCTTGGTCTATTTGCTTTTTAAATAATGGAATGACAGATCCATTTGAACCTAGCACATTTCCGAAGCGCGTTGTAATAAATTTAGTTTTACCTTTTCCTTGTAAGCAATTGACGTAGAGCTCAGCAATACGCTTTGTTGCACCCATCACATTGGTTGGATTTACGGCTTTATCTGTAGAAATTAGTACAAATTTATTGACACCATGTTTTACTGAAAGACTAGCCATATGGCGTGTGCCACCAATATTTACACTAACTGCTTCATAAGGGTTGTTTTCCATTAAAGGTACATGCTTATAAGCAGCAGCATGAAAAACCATATTAGGTTTATACTGTTCAAAGAGTTTTTCCATGCGTCTAAAATCTCTTACATCTGAGACTATAGCTGTGAAATTTTTAATTCCTTTTTGTACAAATTCTTGTTGTAACTCGTAAAGTGGAGACTCTGCGGTATCAACAAGTATTAATTTTTTGTAATTATAATTTGTAGTTTTTCTAGCAATTTCACTACCAATCGAACCTGCAGCACCAGTAATTAATATGATTTGATTGTTATATTCATCTAAAAGTGCCGGATTAGTAATAGATATTGGATCTCTACCTAATAAATCTTCAATATTAACTTCTTTAATTTGGCCAACACTTAAGTCTCCATCAATCCAATGTTGAATAGGAGGTACAATTTTTACTTTTAGGCCATGTTCAAACAGTTGACTCGATATTTGTAAAAGTCTAGAGGATTCTATGTTTTGAACCGATATGATTACTTCTTCTATGCCATGTTTTTCAATAAACTCAGAGGTAATGTTTTCTAAACTATACACTTTCAAAGTGTTTATTTTCTTACCGATTTTACGTTCGTTATCATCTATAAAACCAATAATCTCATGGCTATTATTAGGGTCATTAGAAATTGCGTCATAGGTAATCATACCAGCATTTCCTGCTCCAAATATCAAAACTCGTTTTTGAGTTTTAAAATCTTGCATCAATTTGTTATAAACAGATTTTATAAAAAGTTTAGAACCAACGAGAAAAAGAATATTGAGTAGTAGATGTATATAGATAATAGAACCCGAAATATTAAAAATACTCTCATAGTTCAATTGTCTACTAAAAAAAGTAGATATAATTAAAATGGTTGCTAAAATGTTTACACCAATAATGATGTTAATAACATCTTTAAAACCTGTAAATCGCACCACACCTTTATACGATCCAACGACAACAAAGCTAATGAGTCCTGCCAAAAACACAAACGGAATTTGTTTTAACATCACAACCCAATCGAAGTCAAAAATAAAATTAAAGCGTATGACATAGGCAACAATAAATGTAAATGCTATGATACCTAAATCAAAAAGCATTACTAGCCATTTAGAGGCATATTTATTTGATATGTCTTGCAGTAATTTTTTAATCATGCTCTAAAATACGTTTTTATTGCAGATGTTACCCTATTTAATTCAACCTCAGTTAAATTAGAGCCACTAGGCAAACATAAGCCTTTTTCAAATAAGTCGTCTGAAATACCATTAAGATATTTAGGTGCATCTTTAAAAATAGGTTGTTGATGCATAGGTTTCCAAAGCGGTCTAGTCTCAATATTTAGAGCATCTAAAGTGGTTCTAATACCTTCTCTAATATCTTCGGAAGGTGTAATCATACAAGATAACCAGCGGTTAGAGTAGTAGCCTTTCGGTTCATCAACAAATTTTAGCTCGTCTATATTTTTAAAACTTTCTTTATAGTGTTCGTAGTTGGCTCTTCTGGCAGCTACGCGATCATCAATAACTTCCATTTGCCCTCTACCAATACCTGCTAATACATTAGATAGTCTATAATTGTAGCCTATAGATGAATGTAAGTATTCCACAGCTTTATCTCTAGACTGAGTAGCTAGAAAAACGGCTTTATCTTTGAGTTTGACATCTTTGGTAACTAAGGCACCTCCTCCAGAAGTTGTAATAATTTTATTACCATTAAACGATAATATTGCAAGATCTCCAAACGTACCACACTTAATTGAATTGTATGTACTTCCTAAGGCTTCTGCACTATCTTCTAATACAGGAATATTATATGTTTTAGCTATTTTATGTATTTCATCAACTTTATAGGGCATTCCATAAAGGTGAACTGAAATAATAGCTTTAGGTTTTTTTCCTTTACTAATACGATCTTTAATAGCAATTTCTAATTGTTCTGGGCACATATTCCAAGTATCCTTTTCGCTATCAACAAAAATAGGAGTAGCACCTTGATATACAATTGGATTTGCAGAAGCCGAAAACGTTTTGCTTTGGCAAATAACTTCATCTCCCAAACCAACATTTAATAAAATGAGACCTAAATGAATAGCAGCTGTACCAGAACTTAATGCAGCAACATGGCTACCTTGTTGCAGGTAGTTTTGTATATCGCTTTCAAAACCATTAACATGAGGTCCTAATGGAGCAATCCAATTTGTCTCAAAAGCATTATTTACATAAGATTGTTCTTTTCCACTCATATGAGGAGATGACAACCAAATTTTTGATTCCATAATTAATAAGTTAAGTTAGTTAATTACTATGCAACAATTATTGTCTAGCGAGGGATTTGGGATTGAAAATTTCCGAATAAAACATAACAAAGCGTGTTTTACCTTTTTAAATTCGGTTTAAAGATGCATTATTACCAACTCTTTTACCAAATAAACACGATAAAAAACGCTTTTATACGATGATAATACCATGATACTTATATAAAAATATGAATATTTTTTTTCAAGAACTAAAGAATTTTAAGCTCTCAATTGTATTAGGAAGATTATAAACTTTAAGGGCATCTAAATTGCTGTTTTCATTACTTAATGCTAGTGATGCGATGTAGTCATCATTCAATTTAAAACTCAATACATTTAGGCTTTTAATACCATTCACTAATTTTGAATCCACTATATGAGATCCTTCCAAAGCTGGAATTTGAGGTAAATAATCACTAATGCCTTGTCCTGTTGCTTTTACTATTGATTCTTTACGCGTCCAAAAATTGTAAAACGCATGCGTTTTGTTAGGCGCATTTAATACAGTCTTAATTTCGATATCACTATATATAGAAGGCATCATTTCTAAAAATTCTAAATCTTTACTTAGATATTCTATATCTATTCCTACATCAGAATTGTTTAATGCGATAATCGCAAAATCTTTTGAATGAGATAGGTTAAAATAAATGTTCTTATTTGAGGATATATAGGGTTTTTTATTAATGTGTATTTCTATTTTAATTTCAGAAACATCGCATTTTAAATATTTAGCTAGAATAAATTTTAGTAGACTTCTACATATAATAAATTGATTTCTATCTTTATCGAAATGATATTTTTGTGCACGTTGCATTTCCGAAGTATTCAAAAATAGTTTTAATTCAGGAACTAAATCATAGTAGGAGGAGAGCTTAATTTTAAAAAGACTTAGACCAGCGCTATTTTCATGCAATAAGTTGTATGAGGTTTGATATATTTGCGTTGTTTGGCATACTATATTACTCATAACTGTTTGAATTATGATGATCTAAAACATACTGAAGACTAGTTGCAAAGTCTTGAACATTTTCGGCTTCAAACATATCTACATGATTTCCATCAACCATGTGTTTACGAATACCTTTTAATGGCATGTTTTTCCAACCAAGGTACTTAGGGTCGTGTACAAAATTTATTTCCTCACGAGCTCTAAACAAATCAATCACAATATCTTGAGGTGTTATGGTATAATTAGAAGTTGCAATACTATGATTTTCTGCTAATTTTGAAGATACGTTAAATTGCATTTCATATTGTTTAGCCTTTCCATGTTTTAATCGCAATTTAAGTCCTTTAAATTGTAGCTTTAATAATGCTAGTCGTCGTTTAAAATTCTTTTTACTACTAAACATATTTAGTAATAGATAACCCATTTTACCAATATTGTATATTACACCTAAAACCTTCTTTTTAAAAGGATTTTGGTAATAATAATCTGGAAAAATATAGGTGTCAAATTGTGCTAATATTTTTACTTCTTTACCTTGAGCTTTTAATTGTCGTGCCATTTCATATGCAACTATACCACCATAAGAAAATCCTGCTAATGCATAAGGTCCTTCTGGGTTTGATGCTATAATTTCGCTAACATAATCTGCAGCCATATCATTAATAGAGTCGTGAGGTTGGTCAATACCATTTAATCCTCTTGATTGTAAGCCGTAAACTGGTTGATCTTTATCTAGCCTTTGAGCCAATTCGTTAAATAATAAGACTTGATGGTTAGCACCATGAACAATGTATAAAGGAGGTTTAGAACCCTCAGGTTTTAAGGGAACTAATGAATCCCAAGTAAAAAACTCATGGTCCATATAAGCCGCGAGTTTTTTAATTGTAGAATGTTTTAATAAAGCAACTAACGGAACTCTGTTACCTGTTTCCTTTTCGAGTCGTGCCATCACTTTGACACCTATAAGAGAATGACCACCAATTTCAAAATAATCGTCGTTAATATCTATCTTTTCTAAGTCCAAACAGTCTTTCCAAATATCTAAAATAATTTTTTCGGAAGGAGTTGAAGGTTCAGTAAAACTTGATGCTTTTGTTGGTTTTGGTGTTAGATTTAATAATGCATTACGGTCTATCTTTCCGTTAAGAGTTACAGGAAATTCTTTTAGCACATTAAAGTGTTGCGGAATCATGTGAGTTGGAAGTTTTTCTTTTAAGATCGTTTTCCATGCGTTAATCTCAATTGTGTTTTCATTTCCAATTTCCGAAGCTATTAAATGTGCCACCAAACGATTTTCATTTAATAATACTACTGAAGATTGCACACCTTCTAAGGCGTCTAGAGCTTGTTCAATCTCACCTAGCTCAATACGTTGACCTCTAATTTTTACTTGGTTATCAATACGTCCTAAACAAAGTACATCACCATTGGGTAGTAATTTTGCTAAATCTCCAGTACGATATAATTTGTCTTTGGTATCTGTATTAAAATGATTTGTAATAAACTTATCTGCAGTTAATTCTGGTCGTTTCCAATAGCCATTTGACACACCATCTCCTGCAATACAAAGTTCACCAATAATACCTGGAGCTACTAAATTATTTTCCTCGTTTACTATGTATAGCTGCGTGTTAGCTAGAGGTCGACCAATAGGAATAGAATTACATGTCTCAGTTATTTGCGTCATTGCCGACCAAATCGTTGTTTCTGTTGGTCCATATAAATTCCAAAGTTCATTTACGCTATTTAATATTTTTTGAGCCAGTTCTAAAGGTAACGCTTCTCCTGTAGATATTGCTCTTATTGGTAAATGTTTGTCCCAACCCGAATCTAAAAGCATTTGCCATGTTGCAGGAGTAGCTTGCATCATGGTAACTGATTCATTTGTCATAACATCCAATAACAAACGTGTGTCTTTGGCTGTTTCTTCATTAGTTAATATCAATTTTGCGCCTTTTAATAATGGTGCGAACAACTCAGCCATAGCAATATCAAATGATATTGTGGTTATGGAAATGAGTGTATCTGTTTCTTTAATACCTGGTTTGTCAATAAAACTATATAATAGGTTTACCAAGTTTTTATGAGTTATAGAAACACCTTTAGGTTTGCCTGTAGAACCAGATGTATACAGTAAATACACAATGTTATTTTGATTTATTTCTACGGAAATAGGCTCGCTAGAAAACGTGTTAAGATTTAAAAATAAATCGTCCTGTATTAATACAGTAGCGTTTAAACTTAAAGTTGAAGATACTATAGTTGTTGTAATTAAAAATTTAGCTTCAGAATCGTCTAGCATATAATTTAAACGCTGAATAGGATAACTGGGATCTAATGGGACATAGGCTGCTCCACATTGCATGATTGCTCTTAAAGTAATTATGAGCTCAATAGAACGCGGTAAACAAACACCAACAAAATCTCCAGGACTAATACCTTGCGCTATTAAGCTATGAGTCAATTGATTAACTTTTTGCTCAAGATCTTCATAAGTAATTTGGGTGTTTTCGAACTTTAAAGCTATATGTTTAGGATATTTTATAGCTTGTTCTGAAAGTAATTTATTTAAAGTTTGGTTAGGATAAGTAGCTTTGGTATCATTTAACTTAGTGTAAGCTGAAACATCGATATCAATAATTTTTGAAATTGAAACTTCTGGGTTTTTAACGATACTATGTAAAACACTTTCAAAAGTTTTCATCATGCCCTCTATAGAAGATGGCTTAAACAGAGTTGTATTATACCTCCAACGAAAACAAGGTTTGTCATTAGACATAAATACTTGAAGTTCAATTTCAAATGTTCTATAATTATTTTCATTATGTCTTATTTCTGTTGATAAGTCGTAAAACGAATTTTTACTTTCTATTACATCATCTAATTGAATATTTATAATCACAGGAACCAACGGAACTCTAGATGGATCTCGAGGAATAGACAGTTTTTCTAGTAGATTTCCAAAACTAATAGATTGGTTTTCATAGACTTCAAATAAGTCTTTATTTCTTTGATTTAAATAATCGTTGAAACTTAATTTTGAGTCAACCTTACTACGCAGAGGCAGTAAATTAACCGAATGCCCAATCATTTGCATCATATCATGATTGGCACGAGTAGAACTTATAAGCCCTAAAACCAAATCATTTTGCCCTGTTTGCTTATATAAAAACACTTCAAAGGCAGCGAGTAGAGTGGTAACAATACTGGTAAACATACTAGAGTTGCTATTATTACCAATTTGTTTTAAAGTATGTAAAAGCGTATTATCTATTTCAAAATCTAGATGATTGTTGTTGTAAGTTCTTAATTTAGGTCTTGGGTAATCTATTGGTAATTCAAGTTTTGGAACCGTTTCTTTATACATATTTAACCAAAACTCAACAGAACGTTTATGCGCATTACTATCTGCAAACTTATTTTCTTTATCAGCAAACACGCTAAATCGATCTAGTTTGTTTAATGTTGGTACTTGGCCTTGTGCAAAAGCAGTGTAAAGAGTCGCGAGCTCTTCAATAAATACACTTGTACTTAAGCCATCGCAAATAGCATGATTAACTAAGACAATTAATTCATGATTATGCTCATTTATTTTAACTAGGTTAAACTTTAGTAAAGGTCCATTAATTAAGTCGAATAGATAGTTAACATCATCATTTATAAACGTTTTTATGGTATTCAGTTTGTCTGTTTCAACTTGATTGGAGATGTCATGATATAAAATATTTACATTAAAATCGGAATAGATATGCATGGACTGAAGGTCTTCACTAAAAGAAGATCTCAAAGATTGATGACGTTCTACTAAAGATTGAATCGCTAGTTCTAAAGCGTCATAGTTTAAATGGCCTTCAAACTTAAAAGAGAAAGAAATATTATATCCTTTTTTGGCATCATCACCTCCATAAAAACAATCCGTTAATATTTCAGACTGTGCTCTGGTTGTTTTAATAACTAATTGAGTTCGCTTGTTAACTTGAGTGTTAGTTTTAGGTTTTTGAGAATTTAAATGACTTAGAGATGTGGTTACTTTTGAACTAACAGTAGTTAGAATCGTTTCACTTTCTGCTTCGACGTTTGAGTTCTCACCTAGAAATTGGGCAAGCTGTGAGATTGTTGGATGTTGAAATATTTTGATTAATGGAATCTCTTTGTTTAATTTTTTTCTCAATGAGCCAACGACTCTTTGAGCTAATAATGAGGAGCCTCCCATTTTAAAAAAATTATCCTCAACATGTATAATAGGTATTTGAAGTAGTTCACTCCATATTTTGGCAATATCTTTTTCAAGTTCAGTTTGTGGCAAATTAAGTGCAGTATTAGAATCTGTTCTTTCATATTCTGGACTAGGTAAATTTTTCTTGTCTATTTTCCCGTTTGTTGTTAAAGGGAATTTGTCGACCCACATAAACGTTGATGGAATTTGAAAATCTGGCAAAATTTCACCAAGTTGAGTTCGTATGTTATTTGAATCTCCTTTAAAGTTAAATGGTTGCAAATAAGCAACTAAACTGAGTTCTCCTGCAAGATGATCACTTGTAATTACAACAGAATTCTTAATATTAGGCAAAGAATTTATAGCAGCTTCAACCTCTTTAATTTCAATACGATAACCTCTTATTTTTACCTGATCATCAATACGACCCATATACTCAAGTTCTCCATTAGGAAGCTTTTTTGCAAGGTCGCCAGAGCGATACATTCGTTCTCTTTTATTAAAAGGATTTGGTAAAAATCGCTCATTGGTCAATTCTGGTCGATTGAGGTAGCCTCTAGCCACACCCTTTCCAGAAATATATAGTTCACCAACTACACCTTCAGGTTGTGGGTTTTTAAATTCATCTAAAATATAGGCTGTAAGTGTAGAAATGCAATTACCTATATTAGATTTATTATTTTCTATTTCTTCTTTCCTAATATCTTTATACGTGACATGTACCGTTGTTTCTGTAATCCCGTACATGTTAACAAATTTGATTTTTGGGTATTGAATATACCAACTTTTTAAATGTTTTGGAAAAAGTGCTTCACCACCAAATATGATATAGCGTAGTTTTAAATTTAATGAGCTATCATTTACACTTTCCATTAGGTTAATAAATGCCGATGGTGTTTGGTTTAGAACAGTAACACCTTCTTTTTCTATCATTGAAATAAATTGAAACGGATCTTTGGCAACCATTTGTGGTACAATTATTAATTTACCACCAAATAATAGGGCACCATACATTTCCCAAACGGAAAAATCAAAACAAAATGAATGGAACATAGTCCAAACGTCATTAGCATTAAAATTAAAGAGACCTTGTCCATGAAACATCAAACTAACCACATTTCTGTGCTCAATCATAACACCTTTTGGGTTACCAGTAGTTCCAGAAGTATAAATTATATAACAAAGATCCTCTGGAACAATTTTAACAGCATGATTAAATTCAAGTGAAAGTTCATCTAATTTATTTATAAAATTGTTTATAAAACCATGGTCAATTGTGATTTTACATTGACTATCTTCAATGATATAATTTTTTCTTTTTTCAGGATAATTAGGTTCTATTGGCACGTAGGCAGCTCCAGATTTTAAGATCCCTAAAGCGCAAACAATAATCCATTCACTACGATCAAGCATTACGCTAACTAAATCACCATTTTTTACTCTATGTGAGTCAATAAGGTGATTTGCAAATTGGTTAGAGAGGTTGTCTAATTCGCTGTAGGTTAGTGTTTTGTTTTCAAAACTCACAGCGGTATTATTAGGTGTGCTTTTTACTTGAGCTAAAAATAAATCTATGATATTTTTTTCTTCGGAATAATCTAAAAATTCCTCCTCATTTAAATGATTAATTTTTTCATAAGTTGGCTTAGATGAAGATAGATTTGTGTCGTTTAATTTTAAAGAGGTGGAACTATCAATCTTTGTCAAATTACCGATCTCAATATTTGGATTTGCTACAATATTATGAAGTATATCTTTAAAAGAAGACATCATGTTTTCAATTGTAGTTGTGTTAAACAGAGCAGTGTTATAAGACCATTCTAAAATGAGTTCATCCTCAGTACCTGTGGCATTTAAAAAGAGTTCAAATGCTTCATAAGCTCTAGGATTACTTTTTAACTTATAGTTTAAGCCATTAAAAACCACATCGTTGGTCATACCCATGTCTATATTGAAAACAACTGGAACTAATGGTATTCTTGACGTATCTCTTTCAATATTAAGTCGTTCTAACAGCTGACTAAAACTAAACTGTTGATGATCATAAGCATCAAATATGTCTTCTTTCCTGTTTTTTAAGTAACTGTTAAATGGTGTATTTGGAACTATTTTACTGCGTAAAGGAAGTAAGTTAACGCAATGTCCAACCAAATTATTTTTCCCACTTACTGATTGGCCAGCAGCTGATAAACCTAAAGACAAATCATCCTGACCGGTTTGAAAATATAAAAACACCTCAAAAGCAGTCATGAGTGTGACAACAAAACTTGCCCCAGATTTTATTCCTACTTTTTTTAAATCGGCTACTAATTCATTACTAATAGGAAAATCTAATCGGTTACTTTTAAACGTTCTTATTTTTGGTCTTGGAAAATCGGTAGGCAATGTAACTGTTGGAATCGAGTCTTGATATTGTTTGAGCCAATATTTTTGGGTGTTTTCAAATTCTATACTATTAATAAATTCTTGCTGTTCATCTGCATAGGTGCTAAAATCATTTACTTTGGGAAGCGTGTGATTAGTATTCGTAACAGCAGCAGAGTAGAGGTTTCCAATATCTTGAAGAATAATACCCATTGACCAACCATCACAAACGATATGATGAGCAGTAATTATGAGTTGATGTTCTAATTCCGATAGTTTTAATAGTCCAAACTTAATTAGTGGTCCTTTTGCAAGGTTAAATGAATAATGAGCATCTCTAGATAAATAACCAGATACGCTTCTATCTTTTTCTAAAGGCGTATAATTTGAAATATCTTGAAAAAAAGGAACAATAGATATTTCATTTAAAACACTTATAAACAAGCCATCTGGACTAAAAGTAGATCGTAATGCTTCGTGTCGTTTTACTAAATCTTGTATGGCAGTTTCTAAGGCATTTATATTCAAATTACCTTTTAAAATAAGAGAAACTGACTCATTGTAAGCTCTATTTGCATCTTCTCCGCCTAATGAACAACCAATCCATATTTCTGCCTGTGATGCTGTAGTATGTATTACTTTTTCAATTATAGGTCCAGCAAAAGGATTGAAAGAGACTGTTTTGGTTTGAGAAGTTGTAGATATTTTGTTACTCATTTCAATAATCTTGTACGTTTACTTTAAAAAATATTAATTAGAGTTTGCTCTGCAAATCTATTTGAATATATTCTCCAACCTTATCTTTATTAGCTACAAACCATGCTGGGTTTCCTGATTCGTCCATTCCTAAACGCGCACCTTTTACAGGTGGTTGATTTAATTCTTTAGTAAATGTTTTTTGACCATTTAATTTTGATTCATTATTAAAAAAACCTGCTGCTATAAGTTCATCTACACATGCTTTAAACGTATTAATTAAATATGTTAGATCGTCTTCGGTATAAGCTTCAGTTATATAACAAGGGAATCCATCCCAAAGGTGAATTCCTTTTTCTCGCATTAATACAAATACTAATTCGGCATATGGTACATCTTCTAACATTCTCAATTTCCATAAAGAACGATAGTGCATTATTTCCATAGGAAGATTGTGTGATTTAAAATAACCATTCATTGCAGAAGCAAAAACGTCAATTTTTCTTGATAATTCATCTTGCAGCGCAACACCTTTCGCTTTCATATGTAATAAAGAAGCTTTACAAGTTGCTAAAGCAAGAGGGTGACGTACAAATGTTCCTGCAAAATACGTAACTCCAGCTTCTGGAAACGAGTCGTCTCCAAATTGCCAAAATCCACCATCTAGCGCATCCATACAGCGTTTACTACCTACTATTGCACCTATAGAAATTCCTCCACCAATCACTTTTCCGTAGGTACCAATATCAGCTTTTATGCCAAATAATGCTTGTGCACCACCTGGATGCATTCTAAAACCTGTGATAATTTCATCAAAAATTAATACTGAGTCAGCTTCCGTAGTGATTTTTCTAACGTCTTTTAAAAATTCTACTGGTCTAAAATCTGGTCTACGACTTTGCACTGGTTCTACTAGAACTGCCGCAATTTCATGAGCTCGTTCTTTAATTATTGCAAGACTCTCTTCAGTACCATAATCTAAAATTAGCATATTTTGAACCGCTTCTGGTAAAATACCTGAGGCAGCTGGAAATGATTTTAATTTCTTCGAACCTCTAACAAGAACTTCATCATTAATACCATGATAAGAGGTTGTAAATGCTACAATAAGTGAACGTCCAGTGACTGTTCTTGCAATTCGCATGGCTCCTAATACGGCTTCAGAACCTGTGTTACATAATGCTGCGCGATCTTGATTTGTGAATTCACAAAGTAATTCACAAACCTCACCAGCTAATGGATGTTGAGGGCCAACCTCAAAACCTAGTTCTACTTGTTCATGTATGGCATCTTTTATAAAATCCGGCTGATGACCAAATAAACAGGCTCCAAAACTATTTAAAACATCTAGATATTCGTTGCCATCAATATCCCAAAGGCGACTACCAGAAGATTTATTGACTACAATAGGGTAAACCAACTCTTTGGTTAAAGGCTTAAATCCTGAAACCACTCTAGGATCAGACATGTGAGCACGATGTTTTTGAGTATAGGCTTTACTACCTGCTGTTTTTTTATTATAACTTATAATTAGATTTTCTAAAAATTCTTTTTGATTATGAGTAAGTTCCGTTGATAATTTTTCTATTCTAGGAGTTGCTCCAAATGGTTTTTGATGTTCTTTCTTTTCTTCTTCAGAAAGGAGTTCTGTTGCTACATCATTTGGCGAAGTCATCATTACAGGTTTCGAGACATCACTAGTTGTAACAGATGTGGCTGTAGTGTTATTTCCTTGAAGTAATTCTATCTGTTGTCCTAATAGCTGAATTTGTTGTGCTATTAGGCTTAGTGCAGTATTTTGGTTAGGGTTGTTGGTTACATTCAAATTTTGCGGTACAGGATTAAACGATGCTACATTATTTGCAACTGGTGCAATAGGATTAATTGTTGGAGTAGGAGCCATAACGTCTTTTGGTAGCACAGTATCTAAATGAGCTGCTAACAAATCTGGCGATCCAAATTCATCATTTAATTGTCGAAATGAAATAGGTGTATTAAATTCATTTTTTAAATTAATAGCCATTTGGGTGAGCACTAAAGAATCTAAACCAAGTTCTAAAAAACTTTGATTAAATTCACTAGTTCCAATTTCGATTCCAGAATTATTTTCTACAAGTTCTGCTATTTTATTAAGAATTATGGGTTTTCTCATAACTGTTGTATTGGCATTTGATAACGGTTCTACAGCGTGATGTTCTGTATTTAGATGTATCGTATTTTGATTTGTATTATTTGCAGGTTGTACTTTTATAAGATCTACCCAACACGGTTTACGATCAAAAACATATGATGGTAACCACACTTTTTGTCTGGATTGACCTTTATAAAATAATTTCCAATTGGGTTCTACACCATTAACCCATAAATCACCTAAGGCACTTAAAACGGTATGGTGTGCGGTTTCGTTGTTCTTCGGAAATGTTAAACTCGCAATAGAGGCTAATGATTTTAAGCCTTTCTTTTGCATTGACAATGTGGTTAAAGCTCTACCTGGACCTACTTCTAGTAAGACAGGATCTTCTAGTGCTAATACCGTTTCCATAGCACCAGAAAAATTCACAGTTGCTCGTAAATGGTTTGTCCAATATTGAGTACTAGTAGCTTCAGCGTCTGTAAGCCATGTTCCAGTTACTGTAGACACTATTGGCAGACGTGGTATATTAAGTTTTATTTTACTGACTTCGGCTTCAAAAATATCTAAAACTGGATCCATCATGGTAGAATGAAAGGCATGACTGGTCAATAATAATTTATTAGCAATATTTTGTTTATCTAAAAGTTGAGCAAAGTCATGAACATCATCATCTGGTCCTGAAATAACTATTAATTTATCAGAATTTATCGCTGCAATTGATAAAGTTTTTGGGATTAAATGTTCTAGTTCGTCAATTGTTGAACGCACAGATAGCATACTACCACCAGGAAGTTCACTCACTAATTTTCCTCGTATTGTAATTAAATGCAACGCCTCGTCTAAGCTAAAAATCCCAGCCAAATGAGCAGCAACAAATTCGCCTATACTGTGTCCGCATAGTAAGGTAGGCTTAATTCCCCAACTCATCCAAAGCTGAGCGAGTGCATACTCAATAACAAAAAGGGCAGGTTGCGTATATTTTGTATCTTTTAATTGATTGTCTTTTTCTTCAGAATTCGTTTCAGGATAAATTAAGTCTCTAAGATCTTTATGTAATTCCCCTTGTAATAATTTAGCACATTGATCAACGGCATCTTTAAATACTTTTTCTTCGGAATAAAGCGATTTACCCATTTGAAGGTATTGAGAACCTTGTCCAGGAAATAAAAATGCCAGCTCACTAGGAGCAACTTTCAGTTCTCTCGTTTTTATTAGAGTATTATTCTCTTTTAATAGATTTTTGCTAGCATCATCAATAGTTCCAGAAATAGAGAAACTTCTATGAGCAAATGATTCTCTTGTTTCATTTAAGCCATGTGCAACATCAGCGAGTGCAACATTAGACTCTAATTTTAGAAATTCACCTAGTGCTTTTTGATAAGCTGATAGGCTATATTCAGAGTTTGCAGACCAAGTTAATAACTGCAACGGTCTTCCTAAATTTGAAGGTTTTAATTCATTTTCATATTCTTCAACAATCATATGGACGTTGGTGCCACCAACACCAAAAGAACTAATTCCTGCTTTTCTTGGTTTATCAGATTTCCATTCATTTAATGTATGGTTCACATAAAACGGACTGTTTTCAAAATCTATAGATGGGTTTGGATTTTCATAGCCTAATGATGGTGGAATTTGATGATGTTTTAGAGCTAAAATAGTTTTAATCACACCTGCAACACCTGCTGCAGCTGTTAAATGTCCCATATTACTTTTAATAGATCCTATAGCACAATATTGATTAACTTCTTGTTTACCAAAGGCTAATTTGAGGCCTTCTATTTCGATGGGATCACCAACTGGAGTTGCTGTTCCGTGGGTTTCGATATAGCTAATTTCCGAAGCATCAATAGCTGCATCAAACAAGGCATTTGCAATTGCTCCAGCTTGACCTTCTACACTTGGCGCTGTAAAACTACCTTTATCTCCACCATCATTGTTTGTACCAATGCCTTTAATAAGACCGTGAATAACATCACCATCTCTTTGCGCATCGTCTAAATTTTTAAGAAGTAAAACACCAGCACCATCACTAAAAACAGTTCCTTTTGCATTTTCGTCAAAGGGACGACAGTGGCCGTCTGGACTCATTATAGAGCCTTCTTGATATAGATGTCCGCTATTAATTGGAGTTGTAATACTAGAGCCTCCAGCCAAAGCGACATCGCAACGACCGTTTCTAATGGCTTCTGCAGCTTCGGCTATGGCTAATAAAGATGTGGAGCAAGCCGAGTGAATTGCTACAGCAGGACCTTTGAGGTTTAGATGATAAGCTGTTCGCGTTGCAATATAATCTTTCTCATTAATTGTGCTCGCTTGAAAACTACCAATTCTATCTATGACGTTTTTATTAGGAAGAATATTATTTTTATAATACATGTTCATTCCTGTACCTGCATACACACCAATGCTTCCATCAAAATGTGTTGGAAGATATCCTGATTGTTCTAAAACTTCCCAAGCTATTTCTAAAAACAATCGTTGTTGAGGATCCATAGCTTCTGCAACTTTTGGATTTATACCGAAAAAGGCTGCATCAAAAGTTTTAACAGAAGGCACAACACCTCGAGCTCTTATGTAAAGTGGATCTTTCTTGATTGATTCTGAAATACTAAAATCCAGTTCTTCTGGTGTAAAAAATGAAATAGTTTCTTTGCCATCTCTTAAAACGTCCCAAAGTTCTTGAATTGTATTTGCACCAGGAAAGCGTCCTGCCATCCCAATAATGGCAACATCTTGAGATGAGTTATTTCTCTTTTTTGAAGTGCTTGGTTTAAGTTTTGTTTCTTTGTTTGGTTCTAAAAAGCTAGATAATTCTGAGACTGTAGGATGTTGGTATAGTTTTATAATTGGAATGTCATACTTATAATTTAATCTCAAGTTAGAAACCGTTTTTTGGGCTAGGAGCGAAGTGCCTCCCATTTCAAAGAAGTTATCTAACATTCCGATTTTTGGAATTCGTAAGATATTAGACCAGATTTTGGCTATGTTTTTCTGAATTTCTGTAACTGGTTTTTTGTACAAAGGAGCTGTGCTTGGTCTCTCGTATTTTGGTAGAGGTAAAGCTTTTTTATTGACTTTTCCGCTAGATGTCTTCGGAAATTCTTTTACCCAAATATAGTGTGACGGTAACATATAATTTGGAAGAACAGCGTTTACTTGTTCTCTTAAATTTGGTACATCTTGTGATGCATCATGAGATTGTAAATAAGCTATTAATTGAGCTTGATTAGATAAATGCGTCGTTGCAACAACTACTGCGTTTTGTATAAAAGGAAGCTTATTAAGTGCAATTTCTACTTCACCTAGTTCAATTCTATGACCACTAATTTTTACTTGCTCGTCGTCTCTACCGAGAAATTCAATATTCCCGTCTGGTAAAAAACGTGCGATGTCTCCAGTACGATACATTCTAATAAATGAGGCATCAGGACGTTTTAAAATTGAAAATTTCTCTTTGGTTAAGTTTTCGTTTCCCATATAGCCTTCAGCAAGACACTCACCTGTAATGCAAAGTTCTCCAGTTTCACCGTTTGTAACGATTTGCTGGTGTTTATCGAGAATATAAATTTTTGTGTTATCAATGGGTTTTCCAATGTTGGGTAATGCTGGCCATGTTTCGGGATCACCTTCAAGTTTTAGTTCTGTGACGACATGGCACTCTGTAGGACCGTATTGATTATACAGTGTACAGTTTTTGAGTGCTTTAAAAAAAGTTTTTACCTGAGGTGTTATTTTTAGTTGTTCTCCAGCAGTCATGATTTCTTTCAAACTGGTAGGAAAAAGATTGAGGCTTACAGCGGTTTCTGCCAAAGTTTGTAACGCTACAAAAGGCAGAAATAGTCTGTTTACCGCTTGTTGCTCAATTAACTTGATGAGCTCAACCATATCTTGTCGTTGCTCTTCATTGATCAAAACAAGCGTTCCTCCATTGCTGAGCGTCGCCATAATTTCTTGGAATGACACATCAAAACTTAGTGGTGCAAATTGAAGTGTTCTTGTGCCTTTTGTAGCTTGAGAGTTTTTGTTTTGCCAATTAATAAGGTTTGTCGTTGCACCTTGTCCCATACAAACGCCTTTAGGTTCACCTGTAGATCCTGATGTGTACAACATGTAAGTGCCATGTTTAGACATGTCGTCTTGCTTCTTTAAATTAGAAACAGTTTGTGTTTCTTGGATGGGGAGTTGGAGTAATCCCATTTCCGAAGATATTTGAAATTCTTCAGGAGTTGTTAAGCAAAAATTAAGATTAGAATTGTTTATTATTTTTAGAATTCGGTCTTTAGGATAATTAAAATCTAATGGGAGATATGTTTTTCCTGCTTTTAATATGGCAAGCATAAAAACGATTTGATCAATACCTCTTGTTGTAGATAGACCAATAATGTTATCGTTTTTGGCATATTTTATTATTGCGTTATATACTACTGTTACTTTGTTTTCTAATTGGTTGTAGGTTATACTTGTATTATTAGATATAATACTTAAGTCATCAGCATAATGTTTCGCTGATTTTTCAAAAAGTAAATATGTAGAATTGGGCGTATTCATTTCTCAAAATTATTTGCGTTAAAGATAACCATTTGGTAATGATTATAATTGATCATAAGTTATAAAACTTTAGACTTAAAACCTTATTTAAAAATATTTAATTATCTAATCTTGAGGGCTGTTGAGGGGAATTTAAATTTAGGCAAACTAAAAATAAAATTAATTATAATGCTCAAGAAAAATATTAGTTAAATGACGATTTTTTCGGTTTAAAAAGACTTGTTTTTATACAAAAAAGAGGTTGCAATATAAATATTTATAGCTAGCAGATTTATTTGTAGTTTTTAGCGCCAATAAACGTTTGAATATTGGTGCCTTTAAACCATGTTTTTTGTGAGAAATGCCACAAGTTAAAACCTGCATTTTTAAATAGTTTTGGATAGTTATGTGAAAATGAAGGCTCATCTCCATAAAGTTGCGTATTTGGTTGTGTATCAAAATTATGATCGGCACCGTTTGGTTCTATAGCAATAAAAATTGTGTTACCTAATTGATTAATTTCTTTTAGAAAATCTTGTAGTTGTTGTTCAAGAAAATATTCTAATACGCCTCTTGAGGATACAAAAATGGTATTAGCTTGTCCGTGTTTTTTTACCCAATCAAAAGCGTCATATGCTATGAACTCAAGCTTATTATTATTTTTAAATTTTATATTATTAAGTTTGGTTTGTTGTTGACTTAGATCGATACCAATTAAATGATTTATTTGAGGGAATTCTAGGCTCAGATAGTTTAATACATCACCATTTCCTGTTCCAATTTCTACTATGGTATCAAATTTTTGAGTGTGATTTGATAATTCGTTTTTGAGTAGATCAAAAATAAAGGTGCAGTTAGGTAGGAAGTCTGTATGGAATGTATCTTCTGTTTCTATAAAAAGTTCTGTTGCGTTATTATTTATCCAAAACTCTTTATTAGCTTGAGCTATAGTGCTATGATCGTCTATTTTTTCTAACTTTTGTAGTAAAGTATAGCGCATTAACAATTCAATAATATTTAGATTTTTTTTATTCTTATGAATTAAAGTTATTCTATTTTTTGAAAGTTGATTAGCTTTTTTGGGTAGAAGAAACACAAGGATGTTTCCCAATATTTTGGCAAAGGGTCTAATAATTGATTTGATAGTAGAACGCATTAGCAATAATTTTGTTGCTCAAATTTTTACTTTGATGTGAATTTAGACTACTAAAGTACAATAAACGAGTCTAATATGGTTTAATAAAATATGTATTTGAAATTTGTTGTTTAGATGTAGATATCAATGTTAAGTGGTTCTTATAGTTTTCAATTTATTACTTGGATTCATAAAATACATAAAGATCAACATTACTAAAAAGTAAATTACAGAATAAGCCGTAAATGTGGCAACGCCTCCTCTAGAAGGTGAAAGTAATAATATGTTTAAACTAATATTTATCATGTGTTGCAATAACAATACACAAACACCACTTTTTGAGCCTACATAGACTACGGTACACATACCTGCTACACCTAACATAAATATTAATAGAGATATTACAGGAATGCCAGGTAAAATACCTTCACCAAGAAGCGCTATAGGAATAAACCATAACGTCCAAGACACACCAACAATTTGACTCGCGTAAAAGGGCGTTGTAACCTTTAGTAATTGACGTATGCAATAGCTAACCCAAACCACTTCACCTAGAAAAGCCCAAATTAACCACATGAGTATTGCACGTAGGTTTAAATTGTATTCTACCTTTATATAAGTGTAGAACTCATCACCAAAATACAATCCCTTTAGCATTAATGTTAAGATGCCTATTAAAAATGCAAATACTAAACTAAATATATACCATTTTGGTTTCACTCTCCAATTGAGCATAGGTTTAAATATATCTTTTATACCTTCATTTCCTCTAGTAAATTTAACTAAGCAAATTAAGAATAATAATAACACACAAAAACGACCATGTCTATAAACAAATGAGTTGATTACATTAAGATATCTAGCGTAAACGAATAATAAATTAAATGCAGGACCAAGAACTAAGAACACCCAAATTTCATATTTTTTAATGAATTCTTTCATAGTTTTTCAAATAAAAAAATCAATATAATTATTATTTAAATGACTTCTCAACATATCACAAATTTTATTTACATAAAGTGCGTTATGATTTTTATAGTGTTTTTAAGCTAATCGGTTTTACGATATTCTTTTAATAACTCCTCCCAAATATAGGTGTGCTTATAATTATTTACGATGATTTGTCTTGATTTTGAGCGCATTATTTCGAGTTTGTTTGGGTTAAGAATTAAATATTCCATTGCATCAATAATTGCCGTTATATTTTTTACGGGAATAATTAAACCATTTTCTCCTTCACTAATAATTTCATTGCAGCCATTTATATTAGTGACAATACTTGGCACTTGCATAGCACCTGCCTGCAATACGACATTAGGAAACCCTTCTCTATAACTAGGAAATACTAAAACATTAGCAATTGCAAAATATGGTCTAACGTCGGGTTGATAGCCTACCTGTATAATGTGCTCATTTTTATTTAAGATATGTTCTGTTTTTGGAAATAATGGATCTAATTCACTTTCGCGACACCCAACAAGTAATAATTTGGCATCATGGTTTTTAGAGAATTGGTCAAAAGCAGTTATTAACTCATTAAGTCCTTTATCTGTAACTAAGCGACCTACAAAGACATAAACAAATTGATTATCAATATGTAATTCTTGTTTGAGTGATTCTAAGTCTGTTTCTTTTAATAGACTACGATCAAAATGATCTACATTGATACCATTACTACTGCCTCTACCAATAACAGTAAGTTTTTTTTGTGTAGTAAATTTTTCTTTTAAAATAATATCTTTTAAACCGTACGAATTTGGGAATATTTTAGTGGCACATTTATAAGTTAACATTTCGGTATAGTTGAGTAATATTCTCTTTGGTCCTGTAGCTACTAATAATGGCATTCCTGCAACTGTGTGGAAACGATGTTTTACACCTGCAAGTTTAGCTGCAAGCATGCCAATGACTCCTGCTTTTGGAGTATGCGTGTGTACGATGTGAGGTTTTTCCTTTTTAAGAATTTTATAAAGATGAAAGACTGCTTTGAGGTCTTGAATAGGAGAGATGGTTCTTGTCATTTCAAGAACTTCAGTTTTTATACCTTCATTAACTTGGACTTCTTTTAGAATCTCACCATTGCTAGATACACCAACAACTTCGTAAAATTGGTTAATAAAGCCTAATTGACCTTTGAGTAAATCTCTTAAGGATTCAGATATTGTTGTGACTCTAACTATTTTTTTCATTTCTAAAACCTTAAATTAATCATGAGTACGAGTCTTATTAAATTTCTCTGTGAGACTAGTCATGGTTTCACTTTGAAAACCATGAGATTTATTTAACATTTGATAGGTTTTGAAAATGGTTTCTAAGTTTTTAAAATTTTCATCTATGTTAGTTCCGAAATTATGAGGATGCCACCAAAGATGATACACTTCGTTATGTTTGGCAGCATAGGTCATGGCCTTTTTAATTCTTCTTAGTTTTAGACCTTCAAACAGTTTTAGTTTAGTATTGTATGGTCTTAAAAATCGACTGGAAGGGATATTGAAAATAATACTATTTTTATTAATAGCTTTAAGATTGTATGTGTTGGTACCTGTTATATTAAAATAGGCATCTAAAGGCTTCATCGCTTTAAAAATAAATAAATTACGATATTTTTTAGAGCTGTGAATATTATAAATGAAAGATTTTTCTTTTCCTCTAAAACTAGTAATACCATACTTTTTACACACTTTTAAATAAGGTTTATCAATGTCATCATTTGGATTTATTTGATTTTTTGGAAAAACGATACTTGAAATTTTAATATCAAGTGGTTGTGCAATATTGATGGCAGCATTTATATCTTCATTAAACTGTTCTATTGTTTGCCCTAGAGCATGACAGTAAAAATGTGAAAATGTGTGGGTTCCAATTTCATGGTTACCATTGTGTTTAATTTTTAGAATTTTAGAATATGCATAATGAAAAGGGTCTTCATACTCGTTGTTGCCATTGGAGTCTATTAAGTCGTAGGGGTTTAATTTATTTAAAGTATAAGTAGGCTTTTGTGTGGGAAGATAATTGACTAAATCGGTTTTGTTTTTAGCAAATAAAAAACCAACTGTAGAAAATGTAAGTTTAATACCATATGTATCACTTAACTCCAGTAATCTATCAATTACTTCATTGACATTTTCTAGATTTTTTCGATATTCATTAACGCTTTTATTATCAAAAACTCCCCAATGAATTTCATAATCTAATGAAATAACTAAATGACCTCTCATTTCTAAATTTTCTTTACTCAAAAGTAAATAAAATAATAGTAGTTTGTATTTGTGTTTTCTTTAAAATTTCCGAAGAAAAAAAAATTGGACAGTAGTAGACCAGATTTATGTATCTGTTAAAGATTTTCACTTTATGCGTTGCTAATGTAAACTAGTTTGGACTTCTGTATTGGGGAAAGTAATCTTGTTGTACGGTTTTATTTGAGCTTGTTAAATCATCATAAAGTTGTTGGTTAACCACATGTTTCCAAACATAAAAATCTCGTAATTGTTTAGAAAATGACATTTTAAATCGTAGTAAAGAATCATTTTTACTAGAATAACCTCCACCTAAATTAAAATGATGATACCCTTCTTGAGTTGCAATAATTCTCATTTCATCAATTAACAATTTTAAAGGCGTGACTTCTAAGTAGGCTTCTTTACAACCAGATAAGTGATATTGAACGATATCATTTGTTTTAAGAAAGAGTGCTCCGGCAATAATTTCGTTAGTATCTTTTAGTGTGATTATTAAAAAGTCAATATTTAAGCTGCTGGATTCTAGGAATTTCAAAAAATATTCTGGTTTGAAATAGTAAAAGTCTCTTGCTTGAACTCTGTCCATATTCTCATAATAAATATTAATGAACTCAAGCATATCTTTTTTGGAAGTCGATTTTTTTACATTACATAATCTTCTTGCTTTATTGATTTGAGATTTAATACGACGTTGATAATTTTGCCTTTGAATATCAAGAGGTTTTTCTAAATCTATGTGTACAATTTGACCTATGTTTTCAATGTGACCAATACCATTTAACATTTGTGATTGAAAAGCAATGAAAGGATTTAGCCTACTAAATACAGAGACTACATTTTGAGTTTTTAAAGACGCATTTAACGCGTTTAAAAACTTTAAATTATTGAAATTTTCGTTAATATTTTTAGATATAGGACCAGCATAACCATACACCGAAGTTATATCGTAATATTTAGTATTTGGAATTGGCCGTACAATAAATGGAAGTCCTATTAGTGTATCGTTTTCGATATAAGTTATCAAAATACACTTTTCGTCTTCTTTTAATGATAATTCGTGATAATCGTAAGTATGATAAAAATCATAATGATTTACTTTATCAAGAAAAGAATCCCATTCATTTTTACTTTTTATTATTTCAATCATGTTTTGGTCCCTAAACGCAAAATCATAAAATCAAAAGTTCTTTGGTTGATTTATTGATTATTTATTAATAGCTGATGTTCTAAAAATTTAATTATTTTTTTTGGATAAATACTTGATAGGTAGTTAATTGTTAATGTTGTTTTTAAGAAAATAATTAAAAAACCAAATATAAGAAATTCATTGTCTAAACAATATAACTCTTAATCATTAACATATTTTTTTTTTTTTTAATAGTTAAGAAATATTAATTATTCTATCGCATTTAGAGAATACTCTACCAGAGACATAATTATTAAAATGATTTACATTAGTATTGCCTTTTAGCCATTCTATATAAATTGCAGCAATATTAATTCCTGCTTCATGAGAAAAGGGATAACCACCACCAAATCTTGGGTTACATTCTATTATGTAGATTTTATTTTTGCTTAATATGACATCACAATCTAAACTTCCAAGATGTTTAAGTTGGTTAGATAATTGGCTTCCTAGTTTTTGAAATTGTTCATCAATTACAGAGACAGCTTTATCTGTTTCACCACCACGCATGCTTAGTTTTTCTCTAACAAACGTGCCAAAATAAGCGTTCTCAAAATTATTTACAATGTCCATACCATATTCTATACCATCTATTTTTTCTTGTATTAAAATAGCGTCATTGCTGTTTTTAGAACTTACAGTAGTTAATTCCGATTTTTTTAATTTTAATTCTAAAAGCTTAAATGCTAACTCTAATTCTTCCATAGATTCTGGAAAGCTTAAACCTATAGAAGCACTTCCCCAACGAGGTTTCAATACTAGTGGAAACTGAATTTGATTATTTTTTAAAGCAATTTTTACAGCTTCTAATTTTGTATAGGTTTGTGGTGTTTCTAAACCAATATTTTTAATAAAATTGAAGGTTTTTAATTTATCAAATGTTATGTCAATAACGTCTTCATTAGAGACTAAAACTTTTACTCCAAAGGTCTCCAGTTCGTTTTTATGTTTTGATAAAATTGGTAGTTCTAAATCATTAAGTGAAATAATGGCTTTAATGCTATGAATTTTAATTATAGTTTTAAGTGCTTCAATATAATTTTCATCATAAATACTAGGTACTAAAAGTGGTACATCTGCATCAATCATAGCAGGAGCAGACAGATCCATGTCTGCTGCAAAAATTTTACCATCGGTTCCAATGGCTTTTTTAAAATAATTGATAAGATAATTACGCCTTCCTGCGCATGTAAATAGAATATTCAAATTCAATTAATTATTTGTTTTTGTTCCTGTAAAATCAGACATTATATCATTATCTACACTATAAATTCCATCTTTTTTAAACACTTTATATAATGTTAAAAATAAGATTTTTATATCTAATAAAAATGATAAATTATTTACATACCATACATCATATTCAAATTTAGTTTCCCAACTAATAGCATTTCTTCCATTTACTTGTGCCCAACCTGTTATACCTGGTTTAATATGATGACGTTGTTTTTGTTCTTCATTGTAAACTTGTAAATATTTAACAAGTAATGGCCTTGGGCCAATTAGACTCATATCGCCTTTAATGACGTTTAAAAGTTGAGGAATTTCATCTAAAGAATATTTCCGAATAAAAACACCAGTTTTTGTAATTCGTTGCTGTGCTGGGAGTAATTCACCATTTTGATTTGTTTTATCATTCATGGTTTTGAATTTAATAATTTTGAAAATGCGTTCATTTTTTCCAGGACGTTCTTGATAGAAAAAGGCTTTTCCATCATTTTTTATGCATAAAATTACCCAAGTTACAGCAAAAATGGGTAGTAATAATATAAAGCCTATGCTAGCCGAAAGGAAATCAAAAAGCGGTTTAATTATGGTTTTATACATAGTCTTTAACTTAAACTGTAATAATAATTTAAAAGTTTGTCCCAAACAAATTTTTGTTCGTAACGTTCTAAAATTCTTGATCTTGTATGTTTTTTCATGTCTATTCTTTTATCTGGAAAATCGATCATGAATTGCATTGCTTTTTCTAAATCGGTTACGTTTTTTGAAGGAATTATAAGGCCGTTAACATGATCTTCAATTACTTCATTACAACCATTAATATTAGATACTATACATGGTAATTCCATACAGCTGCATTGTAACACCACATTAGGAAAACCTTCTCTATAGCTAGGAAAAGTTAGCACATGAGAAATTGCAACATAGGGTCTAATATCTTTTTGTAAGCCAACAGCTAAAATGTGTTTATTTTCTAAAATTGAAGTTTCAGTTTCTGGTAATAAAGGGTCTAAAATAGTTTCTTTATAACCTACTAAAATGAGCTTAATATTGGTTTGTTTTTTAGTTAAGTGATTAAAAGCTTGTACTAATTCATTAATACCTTTATCCTTTACAAGTCTTCCAATAAAAATGAAAACGAGATCATTATCACTAATTTCTAGCTCTTGTTTTAGTTTTTCTTTTTTTTCTTCGGAAATTAAACTAGCATCATAATGTGTTGTATCAATACCATTAGAACTTCCATTACCAATAACGAGCAATTTCTCAGGTTTGGTGTACTTATTATCTATGATGATTTTTTCTAAACCATATGAGTTAGGTAATATTTTTGTTGCACAGCTGTATGTAAATTTTTCAACGTTATCTAATAGCATTCTTTTTTTACCTGTAGCTTCTAGCAAAGGCAGTCCTGCAATAGTATGCAAACGATGAGGGACTTTTGCTAATTTTGCAGCTAACATGCCCAAGGTTCCTGCTTTTGGTGTGTGCGTGTGCACAATAAACGGACGTTCTTTTTTAAAAAACTTATATAGTTTGTACGTTGCTTTTAAATCTTTAAGAGGTGTGATGGTTCTCGTCATTTCCACAACGTGTGTTTTAATACCTTCGTTTTGTCGCACATCTTGAAGCGCATCACCATCACCAGACACACCTATAACTTCAAAATAATTGCTCATAAAACGATGTTGCCCTTTTAAGAGTGATCTTAAAGAGGAAGGTACTGTGGTAATACGAATTAATTTTTTCAATTGCTTTTGTTTCTAATTTAAAAAAGGTTAAGAATTTAAATAGGTATTGATATACCATTTTTGAAAGCAAAAGAAAGACCAAACCTTAAACGTATTATCTGCCTTACCATGAATATGATGTTCTACTAGTTTTTGAATTTCAGTAATTTTAAAAATACCTTGAGATTTTAATAATGGTAACTCAATGTAACTCAATAATTCTGTCTTAAGTCCATCACGAAGCCAATCTCCAACAGGAACACCAAATCCTTGTTTAGATTTCTCTAAAAATCCTTTTGGAAAAACATCAGTGAAGGCTTCTTTAAGAATGTGCTTTTTACTCCATTTTTTTAAGAGATAATCTTCGGGTAAACTCATGGTGAAATTAAAAAGTTCTCGATTTAGAAATGGTGAACGGCATTCTAACGAGTTAAGCATACTGGTACGATCTACTTTAACTAACATATCACCTTCTAGACTTAAATGACGGTCAACAGTTCTAAAATCGTTTAATGATTTAGGATTGCTAATATTTGATTTGGTTTTATAATAATCAAAAATATTTGACTGTTGATAATCTGATACCAATAAACTTTTAATATCATTGTCATTAAGCCCTAAAGAAATGATATCCCAATAATAGTTATTAGTATAGTCTATAGCATTAATGAGTTTGTTGAGTCTGTATTTTATACCACGACTATCTTCTTTTTGTTGTAATAACTTTCCAGAAAATTTGTTTACGGCATTGTGAACACGTTTTGGTACGACGTTAGTATATTTTGCGTTAAGTTTTCCTATATAATATTTGTTATAACCTCCAAATACTTCATCACCACCATCACCAGTTAAAGCAACTTTAACGTGTTGTTTTGTTTTTGCTGAAACGAGATAGGTTGGGAGCGAGGACGAATCTGCAAAAGGCTCATCAAAATTCATTAAAATGTCATGCGTATGTTTTTTTAAATCATTTTCACTAATAACAAATTCATGATGATTACTGTTTACCATTTTTGCAACAACCTGTGATTTATCGGTTTCATCAAATGATTTTTTTTCAAAACCAATAGAAAACGTATCAATTTTAGCGTCTGTCATATCTGCTAAACAATAGGTAACTATCGAAGAATCTACACCTCCAGAAAGAAAAGTACCCAAAGGCACATCAGAAATTGAACGACTTTCAACACTTTCAAACATTCTTTTATTTACTTCTTTTTTGGCATCGTTAAAAGATAATGTTGATTTTTCAATAGCTTGATCTGCATGAATTTTTTCAATATCTATTGTATTGGTTTTGAGATCATAGCTTATAAAATGATTAGGCTCTAATTTGTAAATGCCTTCATAAATAGTATTTGGAGCAGGTATATACGTTAATCTAAAAAATAAATTAAGACCTGTTTTGCTAATTTGAGGTTTCACTGGTAAACTATTTATTATTGATTTAAGCTCAGAAGCCCAATAAAATTTTTCGTTAGTAGTTGTGTAATACAACGGTTTTTCTCCAAAATAATCTCTAGCAATGAATACTTTACCTACATTAAAATCATAAATGCTCAAGCCAAACATGCCATCAAGGTCTTTAAAAGCCTCTATGCCTTTTAATTCATAAAGTTTTAAAATAACTTCTGTATCACTAGTTGTTTTAAACTGTATGCCATTGGCTTCTAGTTGATGTTTAAGGGTTTTAAAATTATATATTTCACCATTAAAAACAATGGCTATATTTTTATCTTCGGAAAACATAGGTTGTTGTCCAGAACTTAAATCAATAATTGATAAGCGACGCATTGCCATACCAACACTATAATTTGGTGTTGCGTTGATAAATACACCATCATCATCTGGTCCACGGTGAATAATGAGATCGTTCATAACTGTAAGTTGTTGCCTTACGGTTTGTTCATCTTGTTTGGATTTAAATATGACGCCATTAATTCCGCACATAATTAGTTGATTTGGTGGTTTAATAAATATTTTACTTGATCATATATTTTAGGTAAACTAAAGTTTTGGGCTTTTTGAAATCCTAATTCACTATATGTTTTTCGTTGATCATCATTGTTACGCAAAAATAGAATAGCTTTTGATAATGCCATGTCATCTTCGGTATTTATTAAAATACCATACTTTGCCAAATAAAATTCTCCCTTAGCAATATTAATAGGTTCATTATCGTTAAGAATTTCTAAAGGTCCAGACATGCAATTGGTTGAAATAACGGGTAATCCAACTGCCATTGCTTCTAAAAGTACATTAGGAAAACCTTCGGTATTAGATGAGAGTACAAAACAATTATTTTCTAAAAGATAGTCTTTAACATTTTTGACACTTCCTGGTAGGACGATCTGATTTTCTAGACGGTTATCTTTAGCAAAATCGGTTAAATCATTTGTGAGAGGTCCTGCTCCCGGAATGGTTAAAGTATAGGTTGTATCTAAATGTTGTAATGCTTTTAAAAGTAAAATTTGATTTTTAGCAGGTGTGTGACTTCCTACGCTCACAACCTTAAAGTTATCGGTTGTTTTGTAGTTGTCTTGATATGGTTTATGATGTTCTATTTCTATTGGGTTGTAAATTAACTTCATAGGAATTTTTATTCCGAAGTTATCCTTTAAGTCTTGATTGATATGTAAAGAGTTAGAAAATAATACATCTGCTTTGTTATAAAACTTTGGATAAAACGTTTTTGCAACTTTCATAGCAAAATTATTATTAGCATACATCTTTGAAGGGAAACAACGTTCACTTATAATAGTTTTTGGTTTTGGTTTAAGTCTAGATGTAACAAGACCATTTATTATATTAGGTAGAGCTAGAAATGACATAACGATATCAAATTTCTCTTTTTTAGCGATGGCTCGGTATTTATATACAAATGTAGCCATACCTTTTAATTTTAGTAGAGGCGAGGTAATCTCTACCATTTCAGGCTTACCTAAATATATGATTTTTAAGTTTTTAGGTAGTTCAAAGAAAATGTTGTTGGATAATAAAATAAGAGTTACATCAAAATCTTTTACCAAATGTTTGAGTAATAAACTTATTACACGTTCTGCTCCACCAGATGATAGGCTTATGGCTAATACGCAAAGTTTTTTTTTGTTCATTACGATTGAGCTACTTTTTTTATTAAGACTTCAAATTGATTTACAATGTGTTCTTTTTTGAACTTAGCAAATACACTGTTGCTAACCGCTATTGCGTTTAGAGGTTGTTGATTAAGTTGTTTTATATAATTTAAAAACTCATTTTCATCGTTTGCTAAATACCCATTTACACCTTGTTCTACAATTTCATTTGTGCCTCCTACAGCATTAAAAGCAATTACAGGTGTACCAATAGCGCAGCTTTCTAGAAGAGCATTTGGGAAGCCTTCTGCAAATGAACCTTGTAAAAAGATATCACTAGTTTCTAGATATTTTGGTATTTCGTTAGTGTAATCTATAAATTCAACGTGTGGTTTTAAATCTAATTTTTCAACGTGCTTTTTTATGTTAGCTTCCCATTCACCAGTGCCAATAATTAGATACTTAAAAGGTGTATTGAGTTTTGATAATACATTTAATAACCTCAAATGTCCCTTTTCTTCATGTAAACGACCAACGGTTATATATGTTTTTATCGCATTATTTTTTTTGTTTTGAGATGGTTTGAAATCATCAGAGATTGGATTATTAATTGTTGTGATTTTTGACTTCGGAATTTTATATTCTGAAATCAACTCTTCGGCCATATCTTTTGACTGGCAAATAATTGCATTTGTTCTTTTATCTGCTACTTGTTTGAGAACATTTCCGAAGTAAGAATTGTTAGTTGTATTATACAGCGCAGTCACTTTTTTAATATTAGCTTCTCTATTTATTAATTTAATTTTAGGAAAACATAATAATATGAGCGCCAATGCTGTGTTTAGATGTGACATACAACTCACAACAACATCTGGTTTAGCTTTAGCCATGTATTTAAATAGCATTGGTATACCTTTGCCAACACGAGGTTTATTTAGATATATTACATGTAATCCATCAACATTATAAGCCTTATCTTTTTCGTAACCAATAACCACTAATGTGGTGTTAAAATCGTTATTATTAATATTTTTGGCAATTAATGACATTACGCGCTCGGCACCACCTGCAACAAGCGATGGTAGCACAAAAACTATATCTATTTTAGATGTTGTCATACACTTATTTGATAGAATATCCTTTACCGTTGTTATTAAGCCATTGTTTAAGCACAAGAAGGTTCCAAATGAGAGGATATCTATTCCAGCTACCATCCATATGCTGTTTAATCATAAATTGAACTTTTTCAACATCAATACATGGTATAGATTTTAAAGATTGGTCATCGAGTTCACTTAGTACATAGTCTTTTAAGTCTTCTTTAAACCATCGTGAAAATGGCATTGTAAACCCGGCCTTTGGACGATCAAAAATATGTTTTGGTACAGATTCATAAAGTACATCTTTTAAAATACGTTTCATTACACCTTTATGAAATTTAAACTCAGTAGGAAGTGAATTTGCGAAATCCACAACACGATGATCGAGCAGAGGAGCACGAGCTTCTAATGAAAATGCCATAGTAGCTCTATCAACTTTAGTATTGATATCAAAATTAAGGTATGTTTTAGTGTCAAAATCAGAGATGCGTTCATAAAAGTTTTTATTATCATGAACTAGATATTTTAATTCATCAATATCTCTGGTATCGTATTTAGTTTTAACATATGATCTATCTACACCTGTCATGGCGCTCAAATAAACTTCATTTTGGTCTTTATAAAGTAATGCCTTTGAAATAACTTTTAATTTGTAATTAGGAGCGAGTGCTAAAATACTAGCACCTACTTTTCTAACTGATAAGGGTAGTTTATAAACAACACTTCCTTTTTTAGCCCAATCATATCTATGATAACCAATAAAACTTTCGTCACCTCCATCACCAGATAAAGCAACGGTAACTTGTTTTTTGGTGTGTTTAGCGAGTAACATTGAAGGTATTGCAGATGAGTCGGAAAACGGCTCATCATAATAATGGCAAAAATCTTGAATAAGATCTATGCCTTCATCATAATTACATTCTATCACGTTATGATCTGTTTGAAGATGATTTGCTACTTGTTGTGCATATTTACTTTCATCAAAACCTTTTTCATTGAATTTTACTGAAAACGTTTTGATTTTTGTATTAGATGTTTGCGATGCTATTGACGCAACTAACGAAGAGTCAACACCTCCAGACAGAAAAACTCCAACCGGTACATCTGCAAACAGACGAGCGGAAACTGTGTCTTTTAAAATATGGTTTAATTCTTTTTTTGCGTCTTCATAAGTACCTTGATAAGGTCTTTCATTTTTATAATCGATGTCCCAGTATGGTTCGGTTTCAAATTGACCTGTGTTTAAATCAAATGTGAATTTGTGACCAGCTTTTAATTTTTTTACTTCATTAAAAATAGATTGAGGATCAGGAATATTACCCCAAGCTAAGTAATACGCAATGGCTTTTTCAGAAATGGTAAGATCATCCATATACATTTGGATTGATGAAATCTGACTTGCAAATTCAAAAGATTTACCGTTATGGTAGTAGTAAAATGGTTTTTTTCCTAAGCGATCTCTAGCTCCAAAAAAGTGTTGTTTTTTTTCATCATAAATTACAAATGCAAACATCCCATCAAAGTGATCTACACAGTTTTGACCGTATTCTAAATAGGCTGCACATAATACTTCAGTATCACTTGTGGTAGTAAATTTATAACCCTTTTTTGTTAATGTTTCTTTAATAATTTTAAAGTTATACACTTCTCCATTAAACACAATATGGATATGTTCGTAATAGGTAAATGGTTGGTCTGATCTTGGATCCAAATCAATAATTGATAAGCGATTATGACCAAATGTAATTTGATGATTATCAGATTTGTAAAATTGCCATCCCATTTTGTCTGGACCTCTAAAAGCTGTACGCTTTAATTTGTCTTTGACTTGTTGTTCACTGTAATTGAGAGTGGTTCCGTATATTCCGCACATAAAAGCTTCAATTTGGGTTTAATTCTTTTAACAAAAATAGATATTTAATCAACTTATACTTAAAAACATCTATCAAATGTATTTTTAAGCTATAAAGTGATTGTAGTATGTTTTATTATTTTCTGCGGAAACTTTAGTCAATAACTATATTTATAGCGTTTTAAAAATGTTTGGTATTCATTAAAACGGTGCATTCTTGATATTGACAATACGTAAATTAAGTGTCAGTAGTATCAACTTCTATTGAATTGTTAATCTCGTAAAAGCGTTCTTTTTCTAATACTATTTGGTATTGAATCCACATGGTAACTAATAGCACATAATAATGAGTAAAGAAATTATGATCTGTTAACAAAAACATAGTTACTGCTATTGTTTGCATAATTAAATACGGAGTTCTATTAAAAAAGTAAATACTCCAAAAGACCAAGTAACCCATGTAAGCTATTAGGATAAGGAATGGAAATATTCCGGCTTCTCCAATAATCATTAAATAACTATTATGCACACCCAAATGGCCAGTTCCTCCAGAAAAGGTGCCATAACCATTGCCAAAAAAAGGTGATTCTAAAATTTCATCAAAATGTTGTGCCCAAGTATCTACTCTAGAATCTTCATTTATCTCATTTACAGATACATTTTCATTTTTAATAATATTTGTGAGTTGTTTAAAACGAGGATTATTTAATCCTACAACTTCATCGATAAAAATAAGCGAGCTAAATATTAAAACGCCTATACCTAATATTCGAATATTTTTAATGCTAATTTTTAAGGATATAATATTTAGAATGAGCCAAATTACAATAAACGTTCTTGAGAATGTTAATAGTCCCATTAAAGTGAACACAAATTGACCTAGTAGTTTAAAACTTGTATTTTTAAGACTATACACAAGTGCATATCCATAAATACACACGAATCCTGCTTCATTGGGATTTAAATAAAAACCAGAATATCTACCTAATTTTGAGGGGAAGTAGAGGGCTTCTATGGCAACGCTTATAGTACCTAAGAGTAGTATAAAAAACAGTTCTTCTTTATTCACTCGCTTCACTAATTCATAGCCACCTAATACAAAAATGAAATATTTTGTTGTTTCAAGCATGAATACCTTAGGAGTGCCATAATATTGGAAACTAGCTATTATGAAATAAAAAAACGATAATACAATAATCCACCAATTTGGTTTTGATTTTTCTTCAAAGAAATAGTAAACTGCTATTAAAGTAATAGTAAGATAGCTTAGTAAGCTGCCAACACCATCTCCCATTGCAGAAAGACCTATAGAAGGCAAATTCCATAAAATTAACAGTAAAATTATTATTCTAAGAATTTTCATTTCAGAAATATATTGCTTTATACACGATTAAAAGTAGAATTTATTAAATCTTCCCACTGTTTCACAACTTTTTTACTTTGATAATTATCAGTGCTAAGTTTTGATTGCGATGAGAATTTATCTCTTAACTCTTTATTACACATTAGTTGTTGCAATCTTTGGCTTAAAATCACCTCTTGATTCACAGGTACGAGAAAACCATTTTCACCATCATTTATTAAATCTGATGGTCCAAAATCACAATCTGTTGAGATACAAGGTAAGCCAAAGTGCATGGCTTCTAGAAGTGCATTGGGAAATCCTTCAGTTTTAGAAGTAAATACAAAAATAGATGCCTTGTTGTAATATTCATCTATATTCTTGACTTTAGAAATAATTTTAATCTTATCACCAAGATTCAGGCTATTAATAAGGTTAGTCAATTCTTGTTTTTTGTGCCCTTCACCAATAATTAATAAGTTCCAGTTTTCGACATTAATGCTGCTAAAAGCCTTTATCAAATCCTCTTGACATTTATTTTTATCTAATCGTCCGACGGTTAGTATTAGATTTTCTTTATAAACAGAACTATCTCTTAGTTGCGTTAATTCCGAAGAAATAGGATTTGGTAGTATATGAATTTTATGTGCGTCTATTTTATTATCGTATATTTTTTTAACACCTTTAGTTTGTAATACCACTTTATTTGCAATAGGGTAAATAAATTTTCTAAGTAACACCCAAAACTTAGGAACATCTTCAATTATAGGGTTGTTACGTTCACTTATAATACAAGGAATACGATAAAATTTAGCCGCAATAGTTGCTAAAATATTAGCTGAAGTAATGAAACCTATAACGATATTAACTTGTTCAGATTTTAATATTTGATATATTCTTTTTGTTAAATTATAATTTAATTTAAAAGATTGAATAAAAGAACTTGGCTGTATAATAGAATTAAGGCATGGTATAACTTTAATACGTTTATCTAATGTATAAAAAGGTGTTGATTTTTCAAATGTAATAATAACAATTTCAAATTTTTCTATGAGGTCATTACTAAGATTAGATATAACACGTTCTGCACCTCCAGAGGCGAGAGAAGCTATAACGAAGGCTATCTTTTTTTTAGGACTTTTCATAGTGTAGACTGTTAAAAATAGAGGTTTTAATTAATTTTTATAAATCTTATTTTTAATCAATATGAATATTCTATGATTAAAATCTCTAAAGCCTTGTGAGCTAATGTACATTAATAGTCCATATACGATAAGAATAGTAAAACTTAGTTTTATCGAATTGAAACACCAAGATAAAAAGTTTAGGTTATCATGATCTAAATAATTAGAGTAAATCACGTTAACGATATAGGCTGACACAAGGAAAACAAGTGTTAGGGGTATAAAGCCTGTCCAATACTTCCATGTACTTGTCTTAAAACCTTTGGTAAATAATAAATAAGGCTTCCATAACATGACAACTACGATTAAACTGGTGAACGTTCCTAATAAGATACCCGAAATACCCCAAAGTTTTCCAAAAATAAAAGAAATGATTAAATTAATTATAATTTCTAGTCCAGGTGCCCAAGTGTCTGAAAACAAACCGTAAGCATTTTGGAAGTGCTGCACAGGAGATCTAATCAAGCTTATGAAAAAATTTCCTATCATTAATAGAACTATAAATTCTTCAAGAACATATTCATCTCCAATCCATAATATAACAAACGGACTAATTAGGTAGTATACAGCGAGACTAAAAAAACCAGCTATAAAAAATTGTAAAGCCATCATTTCCCAAAAAACCTTTTCAATATTTTTTTTGTTATTTTCTGCAATTAAGTTTCCTACTCCAGCACCAGTACCTGCAAAAATTATTTGCATCAAGCTAATCAAATTCATGAAAATGAGTTGATAATTACCAAAAAAAGCAACACTTTGAACATTTACAAGAGCATATACTAAAATATTATCTGTGCCATCTTTAACAAAAGAACCCATTTTATGAACAAATAATTGTTTAGTTTTTGTAATTATTTCAGGGTATTTTTTAATTAAATTGGAAGTTTCTTTTGAGACTATAATGAGCCAAGGGTAGTGCTGCTTTATTTTTTTTCTGAGTATAAAACTCAGTATAACAGAAAATAGCAACTCCATAATAACCCAAGCATAATAGCTTTGTAAATAGTAAGCTATGAGCCCTTGAAAAACTAATCTAAGAATATTTAACGACTGAAAATAAACTTGAACAACATAACCTTTTTGATCAGCCTCTAACAGCGTCATGTGATAATTAAAAAAATAGCTTAATAAAGTTGAAATTAAAAAGGAGTAAAATACAAAATAGATTAACCCAAATGAGAATTGAGTATCTCCAAAAAAATATGGAAAAAATAAGGATATGATGATACCAACACTAAAAATAAAAATTCCAATTCGTTTATATAACAGGCCTAAAAGGGCTATTATTTTATTTATTTCTGAATGATTATTATCAAAAATAGGTTTATAAAGAGCATATCCAATTGCAGTTCCAATTCCTAATTCAGCTAAGTTTAGAAAACCTAATACACTTCTTAAGGTTGATGTTAGACCAATAAATTCATCACCTAGAAAATCTAGAAATATTTTTCTTGTAAAAAATTGAGCGAAAATTGAAAAAATAAAAAAGAACGCTCCAATTTTTGCATTTTTTAAAGACTTAGAAACTCTAGACATTTTTGCTTTTTAAATAAAAATTAAAGACTACGAAAATTGATTCGTTTTTAATATTTTATGCTTAAATTTATTTATACTTATAATAACTTCAAAAGATTTAATAGATAATTTTTTAGCTTGTTTTAACTCTTTATTATGAGACTTGCTTTTAAAATAATTAGTATCAATTAGTTTTTTTAACCTCTTACGATGTTCGTATTTTTTATCTAATTCTGGATAATAGTTTAGCATTTTATAATGATACATTAATTCCTTTAATACAAAGCTTAAAACTATATTAGATAATTTGTCATCTGTATCTTGTTTTAATGAATCTACGCAACTAGATGTGTTTGGCGTCCATTTACTCTTGATAAATAGGGTTGAAGTAATAGCATCATCAAATCTTTTTAAATTATATGGGCTTTTTGTAGTGCCATTAGGATTTGATCTATAATTATAAAAAGGACAACTATAATAGCCAATGTTATTAGATTTAGGAATATTTTCAACAACAAAGTACGCATCTTCAGAAGTTTTATTTAATAAAAACCTAGAATTACCAATTATAGACTTTTTAAATAATTTTGTACATACTGAGAATTGTGTGCTTTTTAAAATTCGCTCTACTGCCTGGCTAGTATTCTCTAATTTTAATATACCAGGTTTTTTAAAATTAGTGTTTTCACCATTTCGAGATACATTAATATCACATTCTATGATGTCTAATTGATGATTTAAACCAATTTGCATCATGGTTTTATACATGTCTAATTCTATCCAATCATCACTGTCAACGAATCCAATATAGTCACCAGTAGCTAATGTTAAGCCAATATTTCTAGCTGAACTTTGTCCTTTATTTTCTTGATGTCTAACTATTATTCTAGAATCATTATGTGCATATTGATCACAAATTTCACCACTTTTATCTATAGAACCATCATTTATAAGTATAATTTCCAAATTTGTATACGACTGGTTAGTAATACTATCAATACAAACTTTGAGGTAGTTTTCTACATTATACACTGGTACTATTACACTAATCTTTGGTTCCATAATAAATATTAAGCTATAAATGTTTTCAAGTTAAATCTTGAAATCATAAGTAGATATAATTGAAGGTTTTGTTTGGATGTAAAACAACTTTTTAATTAGGTATTCGAACTGCGAAAATAAATTATTTTTTAACTTCTTTTATAATAAAACAAACTGTTTAGATTAAATGGTTTTAAAATGGTATGAAATACACTTGTTATGTGATGTTTTATAATGAAATCTAATTTCTTAATTTTTGATTTATAATTCTATAACGCTTGTAGTCAATCAATTATGCGAACAATTTTATTCCTATTTTTAGAATTATTTTAAATATTCTAATATGGAAGAGATCGATCAAAGAGAACGGTTTAAGTTTGGGAATAATTGGAAAAATTTTTTAATACACTTAAATGATGATCGCATAGCAAGATTCTAAGAGAGGGCTAATCAACATGCTTGGAGTTAATGATTTATCTGGAAAACGGTTTTTAGATGTCGGGAGTGGTAGCGGACTTTCTTCATTAGTAGCAAGGAAAATGGGTGCCGAAGTATTTTCTTTTGATTACGATGAACAGTCCGTGGAATGTACCAAATATTTAAAACAAAAGTATTTTAAAGATGATATGCTTTGGAGTATTGAGCAAGGTTCGGCTCTTAATGAAGACTATATGAAAACTCTTAGAGAATTTGATATAGTGTATTCATGGTGTGTTCTTCATCATACAGGTGATATGATCAAAGCACTTGCTAATGTTGATAGTAATGTTAAAAAAGATGGAACCTTATGTATTGCTATATATAATAATCAAGGGAACAGATCTAAAATTTGAAGGGAAATTAAATCTACTTACGTGAGGTCTTCTAACTTTTTTAAATCAATTATGGTTACGTTATGTTATGTTAAAATTTGGAGGAAAATATTTACTTATGATCTATTCTTTAGAAGGAAACCATTCTATACGTAGAGACTAACAAAAAATAATAGAGGGATGTCTCCACATTATGATTTGATTGATTGGGTGGGAGGTTATCCTTTTGAAGTTGCAACAATAGAATTGATTTTTAATTTTTATAGAGATAGAAACTACAAATTAGAATTACTTAAAACTAATGCTGGAGGATATGAATGTAATGAGTACGTTTTTTCGAAGTGTTAAAAAATGTGTATTTATTATTTTTTTAGGCCTTAATAATTGTTTAATGAGTTTAAAAAGTTTGCCTTAATAAAATACCCGATCTATAAGATGTAAAGGTAGGTCTCTGTTTAAATTCTAATTTAACGCTGATTTAGTATGTAGGACTATTTAAAAAAATATCTTAAAGGCCATAATATTATAAATAAGAATTTGATAACTAATGAGTCTATGGAAGCTATGTAGTTTTTTAGATCTAAATTTAAATACTTACTTTTTGAGATTAGAAAATACAAGTTTTTTAAAAAGAACTTTGGTGCTGCTAAAGCATGTTTTTTATAAAACCAATTAAATATTACAATATTGTAAATTACAGCTCCTAAAGCTGTTTTTTCATGACTGCTAGACGATATTGAATTTTCAATATCCGTGTGATAAATGCGAACTATAGAATTAATATATTTTGTCTTATATCCATTTTTAGCAAAAAGAGTCCAAATAATACCTTCCATCATAAATCCATTTTCAATAAAACAATCGTTAAATGTTATACTTTGTAGATGCTTTGTACTTGTAAAACCCCATTTTTCTCCAGTAATATTTTTAATAGCTGTGGTTTCAAAAGTGTCACTAATTAACGGATTCGGATTAAATTGATTTCCAATCGCATTTCTATTTTGATCCACACAAAGACCTGTAACTGCAATAATATACTCTCTTTCCTTTTCTGATAAAGCATAGTATTCATTATTAAAGGTTTCTAAAGCAGTCGGAAAACATTCATCGTCGGCATCAAATGTTAGAAACAAATGACCGTTGGCTAAATTTACGGCTTGAAAAAAGCAAGCCATTTTATGCTTGTTTTTTTTATTATTAATGTAAGCGATGTTTAATGGAGAGGAATTTATAATATCTAGTATAACTTCATGTGACCCATCTGTAGAACCATCATTTATGATAACCCATTCAAAATCGTCAAATGATTGCTTTAACAATGACTCATGTACTCTGTTAATCGTCTTTTCTGCATTATAAACGGGAGTAAAAACCGTAAAAGTAAACTTGTAATTATTATCTACTATCGATTCTAATTGTGGTATATAATGTCTTAAATTCATTTATAGGTAATATCTATAAGAGTAATGTTAGTGTATAAAAGTAAGTACTAATGTTGGTTTTTTATCTATATCCATAGCGTTTTATATAATTTGATATTAAAACATGCTCTTACAAACTTAGATATCTCATGCTAAGATTTTCTTATCCATAATGCTACAGTTATAGTTGAAAATCATATTGATTAAGAAAAATCATGCATTTTGTAAGAATAATTGTTCTTTTAAATACACTTTAACGAATAATTAATACTTTAAACGTGTTTATGTAAAATATTTCTATAAATTGCTCACTTATTAAGCCCCAATTTAATAAAAATGACATTCTCAAAAACCCTACGCCATAAACTTGGTAATCAAGCGTATACCTTGTTTATTACAGTTTTATTAATTTTATCATCAACATCAACGTTGTTTTCACAACAGTTAGCGTTTCCTACCGCAGAAGGCGCTGGCGCCTACACAACTGGAGGTCGCGGAGGAATTGTGGTAAGAGTTACAAACCTCAACGCTAGCGGAACTGGTAGTTTGAGAAACGCACTGCTAATGACTGTTCCTAGAACAATTGTTTTTGATGTAAGCGGAAGAATCCATATGACAAGTCTTTTAGAACTTGGAGTTGCCAATTCAAACTTTACGGTGGCAGGACAAACTGCACCTCAAGGAGGTATTACTATTAGTGGGAAACCTATTCAAATGGGCAACTCTAGTGAACCTTGTAACAACGGTATTTGGCGTTATATAAGATTTAGAAACGGGAGTTATACAGGACAAAACGATGTTTATAATCATAATGGTTTTATATCAAATGGAACCAATGGTTTAATCTTAGATCATTGTTCGTTTAGTTTTTGTGACGATCAAGCTATCTCTATGGATTCATATTATGGTCCGTTAAAAAATATAACCATACAAAGATGTGTTTTTTCTGAAAATTCAACACAAATTATTTTAGGACTTGGTGGTACGCATCCAAGAGGTGATATGACATTTAGTAATAATCTTTTTGTAGATGTTACTCATAGAACACCTAATATGGGAGGAAATTTACAATGGGATATCATAAATAATGTGTTCTTTAATTGGGGAAACAGATTAGCAAATGCTAATGATGATTCACCAATGATAAACCATATTGGAAATTACTATAAACCAGGTGACTATAGTTCTGATATTAGAGCCAACGTTGTACAATACCCTTCTACACCAGTTATTTATACAGCTAATAATTATCATGCTACGTTTTATCCTACACCACAATTAGATGATAGAGATATGTGGACTGATTTCTATTATCCAGGACAATCAATATCTTCAAATAGGTTTACTACAACTCAACATCAATTGCTAGGTCAAGGACCTGATATTAAAGCCCCACAATTAGCTTACGCAGATGTAACTAATGATGTTGGGTCCAATAGATATTTAAATGCTGACGGTACTTTTGGAGAGTATCAAGACAGTTTTGATAGTACAAAAATTTCAAATGTTTTAAACGGGATCAGTTCAAATCCATCAAATAAATCATGGACGCAGCCCACGCTACCAAATAACACTAGGTCTAACGATTATGATACTGATAATGATGGGATGGCAGATCAATGGGAACTAAATACCTTTGGTGATTTAACTAGAGATTCTAATGGAGACGACAACGGAAATGGTTACACTAACCTTGAAGAGTTTATAAATGGAATAACCTTAGGATACGAAGTAATAATCATAAGTGATACAGACACACTTTGCGAAGGTCAAAGTACAACCCTAACAGCTACAGGAGCAGATTCTTATATTTGGAACACAGGAGAAACATCTACAACTTTAGAAGTTACACCAAATGTGACTACAACATATACTGTTACAGGAACACATTCAGATGGTAGTACAACGCAAGATGAAATTACAATTACCGTAAACCAAGTTCCAACTGCAAACGCAGGAGAAGATATAGCAACGTGTATAGGGAGCCCAGTTACTTTAACAGCATCAGGAGGTGATTCGTACCAATGGAGTAATGGAGGAACAACAGCCTCAATTACCGTTAACCCAAATACTACAGTTACATATACAGTAGAAGTTTTTGAAAATAATTGCTCAAGTACAGATCAAGTTACAGTAACAGTTAATGACATTCCAGATGTAGATGCTGGAGAAGATCAAACCATTTTCGAAGGAGAAACTGCTACTTTAACAGCTACTGGAGCAGATTCATATGTATGGAGCACAGGAGAAACGACCCAAAGCATTACAGTAAATCCAATGCTAGATACCTCATATTTGGTAACAGGAACAACTAACAATTGCGAAAACACAGATACCGTTACCGTTTTTTTGTTAGATGACAGTGTCAATGCTAATGCTGGAGCTGACACTGAGATTTGCATTGGCCAATCGACTCAATTAACAGCAACAGGTGGAGCAACCTATTTATGGAACACAGGAGAAACAACAGCTACGATTGAAGTATCTCCTACAGAAATTACCACATATACAGTAACAGCTTATAGCCCTTCTGGAAATAATACAGCAGAGGATAGTGTTATTGTAACTGTAAACGAAATACCAGTTGCAAATGCTGGTGAAGATGTTGAGATGTGCTTCGGAAATGTAACCACATTAACAGCTTCTGGCGGAACATCATATTTATGGAACACAGGAGAAACAACACAAATAATTTCAGTAAGTCCTGACGCAACTACAACATACTCCGTAGAAGTTTTTGAAAACAACTGCTCGAGTACAGATCAAATTACAGTAACAGTTAATGACATTCCAAATGTTGATGCTGGAGAAAATCAAACCATTTTTGAAGGAGAATCAACTACATTAACAGCTACAGGAGCAGATACTTATCTTTGGAACACAGGAGAAACGACCCAAAGTATTACTGTAAACCCATCAAATACTACAACATATGCTGTAACAGGAACTAGTAATCAATGTGAATTTACAGATGCTGTTACAATAACCATACAATCAGACGATGTGACTGCTAATGCAGGAGCCGATTCAGAGATTTGTAACGGAGAAAGCACCACACTTACGGCTTCAGGAGGTGTCACCTATGTATGGAGCACAGGTGAAACAACAACTACAATAGAGGTGTCACCTTCAACAACCACAACATATACGGTTACAGCTTATAGTACTTCTGGAAATAATACTGCAGAGGATAGCGTTACCGTTAACGTAAATGAACTGCCAATAGCAAATGCTGGTGAAGATGTTGAAATTTGCTTCGGAAATGTAACCACAATAACAGCTTCTGGCGGAACATCATATTTATGGAACACAGGAGAAACAACACAAACGATTTCAGTAAGTCCTGATGTAACGTCAACATACTCAGTAGAAGTTTTTGAAAACAATTGCTCTAGTATTGATGACATCACTGTAACGGTAAAAGAATTACCAGCTACAGACGCTGGAAATAATGTATCGGTAACAGAGGGCGATTCAACAACATTAACAGCTATTGGAGCAGATGCTTATGTATGGAGTACTGGAGAAACTTCAGCAAGTATCACAGTAAGTCCAACTAGTACAACAACGTATACCGTAACAGGTGTTTCTAATGGATGCGAAACTAGTGACGACGTTATCGTTTCTGTAGAAACTGAAAATATAATAGCAAACGCAGGAGTAGATGTTGCAATTTGTAATGGAGAAAGTACTTTGCTTACTGCAACTGGAGGCGCAACGTACCTTTGGAACACAGGGGAAACTACCGCAAGTATAACTGTAAGTCCAAGTCAAACAACAAATTATACGGTTACCGCTTTTAATGAAGCGCAAACCGCATCAGATGATGATAGTGTTACAGTTGTTGTAAATGCATTACCAGAAACCTATGCTGGAAATGATGTTTTAATACTAGAAGGCGATTCTACAACATTAACTGCTGTTGGAGCAGATACCTATATTTGGAGTACTGGAGAGACTACAGCAAGTATCACAGTAAGTCCAACTAGTACAACAACGTATACCGTAACCGGTATTTCTAATGGATGCGAAATTAGTGATGACGTTATCGTTTCCGTAGAAACAGAAAATATTACAGCTAATGCAGGAGCAGATGTTACAATTTGTAATGGAGAAAGTACTTTGCTTACTGCAACAGGAGGCGCAACTTATCTATGGGATACTGGAGAAACAACTGCAACTATTGAAGTGTCGCCAACAGCAACTACAACCTATACGGTTACAGCATTTAGTTCAAATGGGAATGAATCAAATGCAGATAGTGTGATTGTAACAGTTAATGATATTCCAGTAGCAAATGCAGGAAATGATATTACAATTTGCTTCGGAAATGAAACAGTTTTAACAGCTTCTGGAGGTTCAACTTACCTTTGGAGTACAGGAGAAACAACACAAAACATTACAGTAAACCCAAATAGTACAACGACGTATGTTGTAGAGGTTTTTGAAAATAATTGTTCAAGTACAGATGATGTATTAGTAATTGTTAACGATGTGCCACAAACTTATGCTGGAAATGATGTGACAATTGTTGAAGGAGAGTCTACAACGCTATCAGTAATAGGAGCAGATGCTTATATTTGGAATACGGGAGAAACAACATCGAGTATTTCTGTGAACCCAGTAGAGACTACAACGTATATAGTTACAGGTATCTCAAATGGGTGTGAATCTATTGATGAGGTAACTGTTATTGTTGAGCCTTTTATATATACAGCTAGTGCAGGAGCTAATCAAACTATTTGTCACGGTTATGAAACAACCCTTACGGCAAGTGAAGGTGATAGCTATTTATGGAGCACTGGTGAGACTACGCAAAGTATTACCGTAAATCCAACTAATACTCAAACCTATACTGTTACCGTTTTTGAAGGTGATTACCAAGCTGATGCTGAGGTTCAAGTTGGTGTAAATCCTAATCCAAATGTGGTTATTACAAATGGAAATGATGTTATGATTTTAGAAGGCGAGTTTATAACGCTTTCAGCATCTGGTGCAAATACGTATGCCTGGAATAATGGAGCAACACAACCTAACATTGCTGTAAGCCCATCAACAACCACAACATATGAAGTTACAGGCTTTATAAATAACTGTGAAGACACTAAAGCTGTGTTAGTGAATGTGTTAGAAATTATTGAGGCAGATGCTGGAGAAGATCTAGTAATTTGTACTAATGAAATGGCCACGCTTACTGCAACAGGAGGTGATGAGTATTTATGGAGTAATGGAGAAACAACTCAAAGTATTGAAGTGTCTCCAAATGAAGATACCGAATATTCGGTTTTAGTATATAATGCATTAGATAGTGACGAAGATTCTATAATGGTTTTTGTAGAAGAGTGTAGTACTATTGAAAACCCTACTGAAACAGAAGCATTTGAATTCTTTATTTACCAAGACGCGATGTTAGATATCTTGAAAATAAGAATTGATGGATTACAGTCTGTGACTGCCAAAGGGTATTCAATTTATGACTTATCAGGTAAAGTGGTCTATACAGAACTTTTTAATCCATCAGAGTTTCAAGACATGTCTCAAATGAATAGAGAATTAGACGTGTCAACATATTCTAGAGGAATTTACGTTGTGAAGTTAATTTATGATGATACTAGTTTGATAAAGAAAATACCAATACGATAAAAATATAGTTAGTTGAATTGAAGTTTAAACCATTGTTAACGTAAATCATGTTAGCAATGGTTTTTTTATTATATATAATGTTCACTAAGAACTATTTATAAAAGTTTTATTATATATATATTTGTCGTTTTTATGAGAAAATGAGTTTCAATTTAAAAAACTAGCGCTTTTGTTTAAGTTATTTTTGGAAAACACTAATTCATGACTAATTTATGTCATAATGCCTTAGCTTGTATTTGTTTTTTTTTTTTTTTTTAACCTTAAAAGAATAAGTGTTTGTTTATTAGTTGTTTATTGTTGAATTTATTTTTGAATAATTATAATTTATAAAAATAATCACATTTAAACGTCTTTTTTTGCGTTTCAAACGTATATCTGTTCGTGTGTCGCAATAATCTGTTATGAAGTATGTTTTTTGATACTATTTGAATTTCAGTTAGATAATATGAAATTTTGTAAAGCTATTTAGAAATGCAATTCATTTCATTTTATTGTAAGTTTTTCATTTTTAATAAATTATATGGGTTAGGGATAGTCATAAGCATGTGGGTTTTAAAGAGAAGTTCACATATAACTAATGTTTTTAACTATAAATAATTAGTCACAATAAATAGTAATAAATAATAATTAAAACTTTACACTAAATAATTAATTAAATCCTCTCAAGCTTAAAATGATTTCACTAAACCGTTTCACGGATCTTTGCTCAACCCTCAAATCAAGACCTTTTCTAATTTTAGTAATTTTTATCTTTTGTATTTCAAATTCTAATTATGCCCAAACTATTGCTTTTCCCACAGCCAATGGCTTTGGTAAATATGCCTCAGGTGGACGAGGCGGAACTGTCATAAAAGTCACTAATTTAAATGACAGCGGTCCTGGAAGTTTAAGACAAGCGCTTATGTATACATCTGGCGCTAGAACCATAGTATTTGAAGTAGGAGGAACTATAACATTGACTAGTGCTTTAACGGTTTTAGATGGTAATGTCACAGTTGCTGGTCAAACAGCTCCTGGTGATGGTATACTAATTAAAGGATCTATGGTTCTTATTCAAACCTCAAATGTTATCATGAGATATATAAGGTTTAGACCAGGTAATTCACAATCAAATACAGCCGATGGCCTAAACATTACGTCTTGGGGATCTGACATTGTAGAAAATATAATTATAGATCATTGCTCCATTAGCTGGGCAGATGATGAGAATTTTGATGTTAGAGCCGTTAGTGAAGGTAAAGTTCAAAATATAACATTACAAAATTCTATCATAGCAGAAAGTCTTTATGGTGCTGCTGCTGCTAAAAACACGTTTAATAAAACGTATTATAAAAATTTATTTATACATAATACCGAACGAAATATTGCTCATGGGTTTCCAACAGCTGGAATGTTTGATTCTGAAATGATCAATAATTTAGTTTATGGTGTGAGATGGGCTTCGTCTCCCAGTATGGGAAGTAAGTTTACGGTACTAAATAATCATTACCGTAAATCTAGTGAAGTTGAAACGATGGGAACAGCTGTAGATGCTACTTTTGCGGGTTCAGGAACACTTTCAGAAACTTATGCGTACATATCAGGAAACATAACACCAGATGGAATGAGTGAATATCATTCTAATTTAAATCCTTATATTAAGACGACACCGTATCTTAGTTCAGGAATTGTAGCGATTCCTGCCGATCAAGTTGCTAATGATATTTTATCTCATGTAGGTGCTAGTTTGCCTAAAAGAGATGCGGTAGATGTTAGACTTATTAATCAATATAATAATGGTAATGGTGTTTTAGCTTATTCTGGAACATACCCAACGATGCAAAGCGGTACAGTACCTGTAGATTCTGATAATGACGGAATGCCAAATAATTGGGAAACACAAAATGGATTGAATCCTAATGATGCTTCAGATAGAAATTTTATGCAACCAGATGGTTATACAAATCTTGAGTATTATCTTAACGGTATGTCTATTGCGACAACCTCAATACCTGATTGTACTAATCAAATCAATTCCTTTCCTTATAATGAAGATTTTGAAAATACGTTAGGAGATTGGACACAATCCTCTTTAGACGACACGGATTGGACTATTGATGCTAATGGAACACCATCCAGCTCAACAGGTCCATCAAATGCTGCTAGAGGTTCATATTATGTGTTTGTTGAAGCTTCTGGAAACCAATCTAATCAAGCTATTTTAAATTCTCCATGTTTTGATTTATCAAATTTAACTAATGCCAATTTCAGTTTTAAATATCATCAATATGGATCAAGTGACGAGGGCACTATTGATTTAGAAGTTAGTGATGATAATGGTGCACATTGGACATCGATTTGGAATAGTTCTGGAAACCTTGGTGACACTTGGCTAACAGCTGATATAGATCTTGATGCTTATGTTGGAGGATTAGTTCAATTGAGATTTAACAGGGTTATTGGTAACTCTTATCAGGCTGATATTGCAATTGATGATGTGAGTTTAACCAATACGTTAAGCTCTATAGGTACAGATTGTTCAGCAGAAATTAATTCTTTTCCTTACAATGAAAGTTTCGAGAATACCTTAGGTATTTGGACTCAATCATCTTTAGATGATATCGATTGGACAATACATTCAAATGGGACACCATCAAGTTCAACAGGACCATCAAATGCAGCTCAAGGCTCATACTATGTTTTTGTAGAAGCGTCTAATAATCTTAATAAAAACGCGCTATTAAATTCACCATGTTTCGATTTATCTGCTTTATCTAACGCAACATTCAGCTTCAATTATCACCAATATGGCGCTTCAGATGCTGGTAAAATTGATTTAGAGGCGAGTGATGATAATGGTGTAAGTTGGTCGACGATTTGGAGTAGTTCAGGTAATTTAGGAAATGTATGGTTAGCAGCAAATGTAGACATATCCTCATATTCGGGTGGAAATCTTCAATTACGATTCAATAGAAATATAGGAAGTACTTGGCAAGCCGATATTGCAATTGATAATGTGAGTATAACCGAAAACACAAGTACTATAAGCAGTTGCTCTGGAGGAATTAACTCTTTTCCTTATTCTGAAGGGTTTGAAAATACCCTTGGTGATTGGACGCAATCATCTTTAGATGATATCGATTGGACAATACATTCAAATGGGACACCATCTAGTTCTACAGGACCATCAAGTGCAGCTCAAGGTGCATATTACATGTTTGTAGAAGCCTCTAATCAAAATAATAGTCAAGCTTTATTAAATTCGCCATGTTTTGACTTGTCTGCATTATCTAATGCAATATTTAGTTTCAACTATCATCAGGATGGTGCTTCAGATATGGGTAGTATTGATTTAGAAGTAAGTAATGATAATGGAGCAAATTGGATTTCAGTTTGGAACAGTTCTGGAAATTTAGGAAACGTATGGTTAACAGCCAATGTTGACATTTCTGAGTACTTAGGTGAAGCTGTTCAATTACGGTTTAATAGATTGGTAGGAAACACTTGGCAAGCTGATATTGCAATTGACAATGTGAGTTTGTCAGAAGAAGGACATATAATAGATAATGGATGTACCGGTGAAATTACTTCGTTTCCTTATGCTGAAGGGTTTGAAAATTCTTTAGGCGCTTGGACACAATCCTCATTTGATGATGTTGATTGGTTAATTAATACCAATGGAACTCCGTCAAATGGAACTGGTCCATCAATGGCGTCTCAAGGCTCATATTATGCATTTGTTGAAGCCTCAGGAAATTCATCAAACCAGGCTATATTAAATTCTCCTTGTTTTGACTTATCAAGTTTGTCTAGTGCTAATTTTAGTTTTAAATATCATCAGTTTGGATCAAGTGATGAAGGCACAATTGACTTAGAAGCAAGTAATGATAATGGTGCAAGCTGGATATCTATTTGGAATAGTTCTGGGAACCTTGGTGACACTTGGTTAACAGCTAATATTAATCTTGATATGTATGTTGGAGGACAAGTTAAATTGAGATTTAATAGAATTATTGGAAACTCTTATTTAGCAGATATTGCAATTGATGATGTAAGCTTATTAGAAGTTGTAAGTAATGTAAATCCTGGGTGTTCAGGAGGAATTAGCTCTTTTCCTTATGCAGAGGGCTTCGAAAACAATTTAGGAACTTGGACGCAATCATCTTTAGATGATATTGACTGGACAGTTAATTCTAATGGAACACCGTCTAACGGTACAGGTCCTTCAAGTGCTTATCAAGGCACGCACTATATTTTTGTTGAAGCTTCTAATAATCTTAATAAAAAAGCGATACTAAATTCACCATGCTTTGATTTGTCAGGATTTACTAATGCAACATTTAGCTTTAATTATCACCAATATGGTGCACCAGCTATGGGAATTATTTGTTTAGAGGTGAGTGATGATGCTGGTGCTAATTGGACATGTATTTGGAAAAGTTCTAACAACTTAGGTGATTCATGGCAAAAAGCAAGTGTTGATCTATCCACTTATGCAGGAGGAAACGTACAATTACGATTTAACAGAGTTATTGGTGGAATTTGGAAAGCAGATATGGCTATTGATAACATTAGTTTGTCATCAAATTTAGCGACATCAAGAGAGTCAATAACAGCATCAAAAAAATCAGTAGTGCCAACAGATTTGGATACTGTAAAAGATGTTTCATTATATCCAAATCCAGTTAAAGATGGTGTGCTTCATATTGAATCAACGTTCACTAACATGTCGTACGAAATATATAGTATGGTTGGCCAGCTAATTTCCAAAGGAAATTTAAAAAACAAGACAATTGACGTTAGTCACTTAAAAGGAGCAATATATCAAATTAGATTTTCTTCGGAAGGGCAAACTATTACAAAACGATTTATTAAGCAATAGATAGTACTAGTTTATATTTTATTTAAAGTTCAGATCTTAATTGATCTGGACTTTTTTAATGAAATCTTCAAGGTGACTGTAATTGTTTACAGGTTAGAACACAAATTTGATATCATTCTTAAATAAGACGATTTCATTATATAAAAATGAAACTATAACCCCTTTATTTTATAATTAATTTTTCTAATGTAGCAGTTGAATCACAATTCTTAACCCAAAGTTCGACATCTTTATCATCAATCTCATTTTCGAGTAAATAGACTTTACAAGAATCTGCTTTAGTATCACTTTTTGAAAAGTTGACATTACTTGTATTAATTAATTCTGAAACAGCAAGAGAGTCTAAACTGTAGGTTTGCATGGCAAGTTTGGTGTCTTCAGAATAGAAACGATCTTTAATAGAAATATTCTTGATTGTTCTTGCATTTGGACCATAGGCACAAGATGTTTTTTTACCGCCTAAAAAAAAGGCTAATAAAACTAAGCCTATTGAGAATCCTCCCAAATAGTAACCAATTCGATGTAATAATTTCATGAGTTATTTTTTTTACTAGAAAATTAACAAGTTAAGATCGCTGTAGTCTAGATCAAACCAATTGGCTACAGATTTGTTTGTTAAAATTCCGTGGTAAAAATACAACCCATTTTTTAAACCACGATCAAAACGGATAGCATTTTCTATTCCACCATCTTCAGCAATTTTTAAAAGGTAAGGCGTAAATATATTACTGAGAGATACAGAAGCAGAGCGAGAGTATCGCGCAGGAATATTTGGAACACAATAATGTGTTACACCATTATAATCAAAAGTTGGTTGATCATGGTTAGTTATTTCGCTAGTTTCAAAGCAACCACCCATATCAATACTCACATCAATAACTAAAGATCCAGATTTCATAGCATTTACCATAGCTTCTGTAACAACTATTGGAGAGCGGTTATTTCCTCGAACAGCACCAATGGCAACATCACAACGTTTTAAAGCTTTTAATAAGTTTTTAGGCTGTAAGGTTGAGGTATATAATGTGCGTCCTAAATTAGATTGTACACAGCGTAATTTTGTGATTGAGCTATCAAAAATTTTCACATTAGCACCAAGGCCAATAGCCGATCTTGCAGCAAATTCTCCAACAGTTCCAGCACCAATTATCACGACCTCAGTTGGAGGAACTCCACTTATGTTGCCTAACATGAGTCCGTTTCCTCCATTTACATTTGATAAAAGTTCAGAGGCGATTAAAATAGAAGCAGTTCCTGCAATTTCACTCAATGAGCGTACTGCAGGATAGGCACCATCGTCATCTTTTATGAACTCAAAGGCCAATGCCGTAATGCGTTTTGAAGCCAATGCTTTAAAATAATTTTTGTTTTGAGTTTTAAGTTGTAACGCTGAAATTAATAAGGTTTGCGGATTTATGAGTTTAATTTCATCGATAGAAGGTGGTTCTACTTTTAGAATAATAGGGCAGGAGAACACTTTTTCGGTATCTCTAGTAACTTCTGCACCTGCATCACTATATGCTTTGTCTTTAAAATTTGCGCCTTCTCCTGCGCCAGATTCAAACATCACACGATGACCGTTTGAAACCAATGCATGAACTGCATCTGGAGTTAAACACACTCGTTTTTCTTGAAAATGAGTTTCTTTAGGGATGCCTATAAATAAATCACCTTTCTTTTTGTAGACTTCAAGAGTCTCTTCTTGTGGTAATAATTGTGCTTTTGTAAAGGGAGATAGTGATTCGCTCATTGAGTTTTTAATTGGTAACTCAAATTACAAATAATTATTTAGTATTTCCAATTTTAGTTTTTATATATTAGTTCGTGATTATTTTCTATGAATAAATTTGGTTTGCAAAATATAAGGAGTAAGGATGTTTTAATTTCTATATTAATTGTATGTGTTACAATGAGTTATTATTCAAATAATATTTTGGATATACAAGGAAATATTAGTGAATTCGATTTTTATAGTTTTTGGGGTCTATTTCATTTTTCAAAAATGAAAATTTTAATTATTGCTTTTTGCTTAATATGGTATTTCACTTCTAAACATTGGTGGAGACATTCAATTTTAATTATAATATCTATTGAATTAGTGAAGCTAATTAGCACACTTAACCCTAATCAAGATTCTTTAGATGAAATAGAATTCATAACCAGTTTACCTATTACAATTCCTATTATTTTGATGATTTTTTTAGTTTCTCATAAATTAAATCAATATAGACTAGCGCAAGAACTTAAAACAAATATAGATATTGAGATTGATGAGGTTTTTTTGACTTTAAAAAAATATAAGAAAACGGATTTGGACACTTTACAAGAAAAAGTAACAATGTTAAAAGCACAAAAATTACATAAGAAAGAAGCTGTTAACTATTTAAATACTCTTAAAGCATTAAGAGATGAATTTTATAAAATATAATTATGACATCTCTAAAAAACATATCAAATGACAGACGTTACCTAAGAGATTTAATAATTCTTGTGTTAATTGTTATTCTACCATTTTTGTTTTTTACTTACCGTCTTGTTCCTACTGATAGTGCAATTTGGTATTCAGATATTTTATCTCTTAATTTAGATGGTTTAAAAGATTTAGATTACTTAATTTGGATTTTCTACATTAAACTGCTTACCCTTTCAATATTATCATTGTGGTTTATTACTTGTCTGAACAGATGGAGATATGTACTATTTTTTACAATTATAGTGGAGATTTATAAAATAACTTTGAATATCGGTTTATTAAAGTATGGTTTTGATTTTGATGTGGAATATTCAGATAGTTTAATAATATCTATTCCCTATTTATTACTATTGAACTTTATTTCAAATAAAATTGGTTTTAGAATGAAAGAACTAAAGTCAAATATTGGGATTAATAAAGAGATTAATAAACTTTCTAAGTTTGATGCTAAACAGTATAAGTTTGTGAAAAACGAACTTAATATGTTACAATCACAAAAGGATATGATGGATAAAAAAGAGTATTTAACAAAACTGATCACTTTAAGAGATCAATTACAATAAATATTTAAATAGCTTTATTAGCCTTCTCTATTTCCATTAAAACTTCATCTAGTAAAGCGCGCTTTTCGTCAGACCATTGTTGCTTAAGTTTGTCATCAATGTAAGCTTCAATTTCAGCTTTGGTTCTAACTTTTGGTTTAGGCATGTCTTTTAAAAACATTTCTCCTTGACCTGTAATTAACCAAACTAAATTAATTTGTGGATATTTTTTAACTATGCGCTCAATGACATCGCTACCAACAGATGCATTATTTTTTTGCATACGCAAGGTGTAACCATTAGCACTACCAATGGATATGTCAAACTGTCTGGCACTCAAGTCAAGAGCAGATAATAATTGGATAATTCTATGTATTGTTTTACTCATTATAATTAGGGTTATGTTAGAGTAAGAGGGATTTAAGTATTGCAAATGTAATTTTTTTCACTTAAATATTAGTAATCTATATGAGAAAAGTAAATTATTTAACTAAAAATCCCACAATTGTTAAATAAATTGTGGGATTCTTAGCTGTTTAACTTTGTGATAATTATTAAAAATACTGCTTAATTCTAGACCAAACACCTTTGGGTTTCATCATAAACTCTTCTTCTAATTCTTGCATGGATTTATCGGCATCGTTTATTTTATTAAACATCTTTGCCCTAATTAGATAAATTGAAGGTATTATAATAGCCATTAAAGGAATCATATAAAGCCAATCTAACTCATCTACATTAGCAATATCATTATAAATTAAACCAACAATTTGGAAAGCATACATTACAATTGGTACAATTAACGCGTGGTACCACCAGTTTCTATTAGTAAAAAACCAAATAAGTAACAGTACAAATGGAACAGCTTTACCGGTCAAAATCCACATGGAAAGATTTGCATCACCCCAAAGATTACTATCATAGGTAAACAAAAATGTTTCCCACACTTGCGTATTAGGAACATACTCATATAAATAAAACAAAAAGGGAGTTATAGCAACATAAGTTCCTATTAAACTCCCAATTATCAAGTTTTTTCTACTAACGTTTTTATCCGTTTGGCGGTACTCTGAATTTCTTTCTTTCGATTTCAGTTTTAGTTTGTCCATCTAAATTGATTAAATCAGTTGCATGAGCAGTGAATAACATTCCACCGAAAATCGCGATAGCGAGTACGTACTTTTTAGTTTTCATAATGTAAGGGATTAAATAATTAATTATTCAAATATAAGTTAGCCTTATATTTTAAAATGTTAAAATGAGTGTTAAAAAACGCTCAATAATCGTCTTATGATTACGGTTTTTCCGTACTTTGTAACTATAACGTGGTGTAAGGTTGCTAATTTATTTTCACTATTTCACTGCTTTTTTACTTGTTTACTGGGTTAATAATATGTATTTGGCTCAATTTGAGTATTCTTGAGGTTTTATTTTTGTAAGAAATTTCTACAACATTTGAGTCCTCTGGAAGCAAATTTTTAGCATGTTGTGGCCATTCTATAAACACCCAATTCATGGGATTTAAATAGTCTTCAAAACCAAAATTTAATGCTTCTTCTTCATCGTTAATTCTGTACAAATCAAAATGAAAAATAGAATCTTTTTTTGATCTATATTCATTTACTATAGAAAATGTTGGACTACTAACATCGTCATTACTACCCAGTAACTTAACTAAAGACTTAATAAGTGTGGTTTTACCAGCACCCATGTCTCCATAGAAAAGTAAGGTTTTAGAAGTTGTATGATTTAAAATTTGTTTTGCAACAATATCTATGTCTTCTAATTGATAATCAAGTTCTAATAATTGAGTCATCGTTAATAGTTAAACGTGTAAAGTCCTTTCCAATAATGCAATTATAAGTATAATTATTGGTAAATGCTAGAAATAAGTGTATTTCATCGAGGATTTTTGCATTACGTAGGATTTTTAAACCAAATTTTGTAAGTCTAATATTTAGACTTTAGAGTCAAATGTATAGTCAATACAAGTAGAAAAACCATTGTGGTTTTAAACACAATGGCTTCATTTTCTTTGTTTTACATAAACATAATAGTATTAGGTTTTTGGATTCATAACCACAAAAGGTATAATCATTTCTTCTAAAGACACACCTCCATGTTGATACGTATTTCTATAGTAACTCACATAATGATTGTAGTTGTTTGGGTAAGCTAAAAAATAGTCACTTTTAGCAAAAATAAATGAATTACTCATGTTAATAGATGGTAAGTGAATAGACTTTGGATCTTTCGCTACCATTACCTCTCGATCTTCATATGTTAGGCTGCGACCTGTTTTATAGCGTAAATTTAAACTTGTTTCTCGATCTCCAATAACCTTAGAAGGATTCTTTACATTTATTGTTCCGTGATCTGTTGTGAGTATTAATTTAAAACCTAAATTTTGCGCTTGTTGAATCATTTCTAATAATGGTGAGTTTTTAAACCAACTCACTGTTAACGAACGGTACGATTTGTCATTGGACGCTAATTCTTTAACCACATCCATTTCAGTCTTTGAATGCGAAAGCATATCTACAAAATTGTATACAATAACAGATAAATCGTCATCTTTTAAGGTTTTGAAGTTTTCTACCAACTTCTTTCCAGCTTTTAAATTTGTGATCTTATGATATGATGTTTTCAAGTTTTGTAAACCTAATCGTTTAAGTTGACCTTGAAGAAACTCATTTTCAAACATGTTTTTACCACCATCATCAGTATCATTTTTCCATAAATTAGGATGTAGTCTTTCCATATCTAAAGGTGTGAGACCAGAAAATATTGCGTTTCTAGCATATTGCGTTGCTGTAGGCAAAATACTGTAAAACGGTTCTTCACTAATTTTTTTATAGTAATTATTGACGATAGGCTCAAATGCTTTCCATTGGTCATAACGCAAGTTATCTATCACAATAAAAAGCGTAGGTTGGTCTTTGCTTAGCTCTGGCACAACTTTTTCTTTAAATAAATCATGAGACAAAATCGGTCCATCAGAATCATGATCAAACCAATCTTCATAATTTTTTTCAATAAATTTCCCAAATTGTAGATTGGCCTCATTTTTTTGAGATTCTAGAATTTCAGTCATACCAACATCCTCTATATCTTCGAGCTGTAACTCCCAATACACCAATTTTTGATATAAATCGCTCCATTCCTCAAAACTATTAACCATAGACATATCCATCGCAATTTTTCTAAACTCTTGCTGGTAGTTTGATGTTGTTTTTTCTGAAATGAGCCTAGAATGATCTAAATTCTTTTTTAAACTAAGTAAGATCTGATTTGGGTTCACAGGCTTTATCAAATAATCGGCTATTTTATTTCCAATAGCCTCTTCCATAATATATTCCTCTTCACTTTTAGTTATCATTACTACTGGTAAATTTGCACGTCGCTCTTTAATTTCATGTAGTGTTTCTAACCCTGTAAGTCCAGGCATATTTTCATCTAAGAACACAATATCAAAATTGGTGTCATCAATAATTTCGATAGCTTCTGTACCACTTTGGCAGGTTGTTACCTTATATTGTTTTTGCTCTAAAAAGATGATATGTGGTTTTAAAAGATCGATTTCGTCGTCAACCCAAAGAATATTTATAGTGTTCATGTATATTTGTTTAAAATTAATGTAAAAGCATAGTGTTTGAAGACAAGTAACAAACTTAAAATCTTTAACGACCCAATTTACGGATTTATTACTATTCCAAATTCGGATATTTTTGACTTAATTGAACATAAATATTTCCAAAGGCTTAGACGAATTTCTCAAATGGGTTTATCGTATCTTGTATATCCAGGAGCAAATCATACAAGATTTCATCATGCTATAGGTTGCATGTATCTTATGCAGAAAGCGGTGAATGTTCTTAGTTTTAAAGGTGTTACGATTTCTGAAGAAGAAGAAAGAGCGCTCTATATCGCCATTTTATTGCATGATATTGGTCATGGTCCATTCTCTCATGCCATGGAGCATAGTATTGTAAATGGAATTTCACATGAAGAAATTTCAATGCGTTTTATGCAAAAACTCAATGAAGAATTTAACGGAAGTTTAACGCTAGCCATTCAAATTTTTGAAGGCAAGTACGATAGACCGTTTTTATGTGAACTTATTTCTAGCCAATTTGATATGGATAGAGCAGATTATCTCAAACGCGATAGTTTTTATACAGGCGTTGCAGAAGGTAATGTAAATAGCGAACGATTAATAACCATGCTTAATGTAGTTGATGACCGACTCGTTGTTGAGCAAAAAGGCATTTACAGTGTTGAGAAATTTTTAGTAGCTAGACGTTTTATGTATTGGCAAGTTTATCTTCATAAAACAGGTGTAGTAGCAGAGCAACTTTTAACTCGTGTATTAAAAAGAGCCAAAGAGTTATCGCGACAAGGTGTAACTTTAAGAGCAAGTGATGCGTTGTCATTTTTTCTTCGGAATGAAATTTCTAATAATAACTTTAATGATGATACCTTAGAGATTTTCTCTAGATTGGATGATACAGATATTGTTTCGGCAATGAAAGATTGGCAATACCATGATGACTTTGTGCTAAGCGAACTAAGTAGTATGATTATTAACAGAGATTTGTTAAAAATTAAGCTTAAAAATAAACCAATAAAACGCTCTACATTAGATAAACATAAGTCTCAACTTATGGAAAAACATAATATCTCTAAAAAAGAAGCTGAGTATTTTGTGTTTATTGATGAGATTTCAAATTTGGCGTATCAATCAAAAACGCAAAAAATAAAAATATTACAAAAATCGGGTAGAGTGGTTGATATCACCAAAGCATCAGATCAATTTAATATAAAGGCCTTGTCTAAATCCATTACTAAATATTATATCTGTTATCCTAAAATTGAATAGTTTAAGTTTTGTAAATGTTTAGAATACAGAGGCTATGTTTTTGAATTTTAGAATTTCCGAAGTAAAACATTTTAAAGTTAAACCTCACAAAAACATTACAATTAGTATTAAAATTGAGGAGACCTAACAACAAACAACTCAACACCTAACTTTTATTTATACATTTTTCCTATTTTTGCGAAGATGAACTTTACAGCACAACAAATAGCTGGAATTTTAGAAGGTGATATCGTAGGTAATCCTGAGGTAGAAGTTTCTAAACTTTCTAAAATTGAAGAAGGAATAGAAGGCTCTTTAACCTTTTTAGCAAATCCTAAGTACAATTCATATATATATTCTACAAAAGCATCTATTACAATTGTAAATAAAACTTTTGAACCAGAAAATGAACTCTCAACAACCTTAATTAAGGTTGATGATGCCTACCAATCTTTTTCTAAACTATTAGAATATTATAACCAAGTGAAGTTAAATAAACAAGGTATAGAACAGCCTTCGTTTATTTCTGACACGGCAAAAATGGGAAGTGATATTTATATTGGTGCATTTAGTTACATTAGTGATAATGTGACTTTAGGTAATAATGTTAAGGTATTTCCTAATGCGTACATTGGTGATAATGTTACTATTGGTGATAATACAATTATATTTTCGGGAGCTAAAATTTATTCTGAAAGCGTTATAGGTAATAACTGTGTCATTAACTCAGGTGTTATTATTGGAGCAGATGGTTTTGGTTTTGTGCCAGACAACGAAGGAGAATATAGCAAAATACCTCAAATTGGTAATGTAATTATAGAGGATTTTGTTGATGTTGGTGCAGCTACCACTATTGATAGAGCAACTTTAGGCTCTACAATTATTAGAAGAGGTGTAAAATTAGATAATCAAATACAAATAGCACATAATGTTGAAATTGGCAAAAACACAGTCATAGCTGCTCAAACAGGAGTGGCTGGATCTGCCAAAATTGGCGAAAATTGCCTTATAGGTGGCCAAGTAGGAATTGCTGGTCATTTTGTAATTGGTAATAATGTGCGTGTACAAGCACAATCGGGTATTGGAAGACATGTAAAAGACAATGAAATATTGCAAGGATCTCCATCGTTTTCATTTGGAGACTGGAATAAATCGTACGTACATTTTAAAAATTTACCAAAGATTGTTAAATCTATTAATGATTTAGAAAAGAAAATAAATGGGAATAATTAAAACAGACATTAAGCAAAAAACTATAGAGAATCAAGTCTCTCTACAAGGCGTTGGATTACATACAGGGAATGATGTAACCATAACATTTTGTCCTGCACCAGTTAATAACGGGTTTTCTTTTAAAAGAATTGATCTTGAGGGATCTCCAGTAATTGAGGCAGATGCAAATTATGTAACAAATACACAACGTGGAACATGCATTGAAAGAAATGGTGTGACTATTCAAACATCAGAGCATGTATTAGCGGCTTTGGTTGGTATGGATATTGACAACGCAATTATCGAGCTTAATGCTGCAGAGCCTCCAATTATGGATGGATCATCAAAGTTTTTTGTTGAAGCCATTGAAAAAGCAGGTATTGTAGAGCAAGATGATTTTAGAGAAGAATACGTGGTAACAGATGTGATTTCTTATGCTGATGAAGAATCTGGAAGCGAAATTATTGTTATGCCTTCAAAAGAATATCAAGTCACCACAATGGTTGATTTTGGTACTAAAGTTTTAGGCACTCAAAACGCAACTTTAAACCGATTGTTAGATTTTAAAGAGGATATTTCAGATTCTAGAACCTTTAGCTTTCTTCACGAATTAGAAATGTTATTAGAACATGGCCTTATAAAAGGTGGTGATTTAAATAATGCTATTGTTTATGTAGATAAAGAGCTATCTCCAGAAACTATGGAGAAACTTAAAGTCGCATTTAAAAAAGATTCTATAGCGATTAAGCAAAATGGAATTTTAGATAATTTAACGCTTCATCATCCAAATGAAGCCGCAAGACACAAGCTTTTAGATGTTATTGGTGATTTATCTCTCGTAGGTACACGTATTAAAGGTAAAGTTATTGCAAACAAACCTGGTCATTTTATAAATACACAGTTCGCCAAAAAACTATCAAAGATTATAAAAAATGAACGTCGTAATAATGTGCCTCAAATTGATTTGAATCAACAACCGCTAATGGATGTGAATCAAATTATGGATATGTTGCCACACAGACAGCCTTTTTTATTACTAGACAAAGTTTTTGAATTATCAGACTCTGGAGTTATTGGAATGAAAAATGTGACCATGAACGAAGAGTTCTTTAAAGGCCACTTTCCTGGAGCACCTGTAATGCCTGGCGTTTTAATAGTTGAAGCTATGGCGCAAACTGGAGGAATACTTGTATTAAGTACCGTTCCAGATCCTGAAAACTATCTAACATTCTTTATGAAGATCGATAAAGTTAAATTTAAGAAAAAAGTTGTTCCTGGTGATACACTTATATTTAAGTGTGATTTAATTACACCTATTCGTAGAGGTATTTGTCATATGCAAGGCTATGCTTATGCTAACGGACAATTATGTGCTGAGGCAGAATTAATGGCACAAATTTCTAAAGTTAAATAAACAATATTTAACGTATTTTTAGCGCATCAATCAATTTTATTAAGTTTTAAATAACTTAATATGTATCAAAAAAATTAAAAAAATGAACCAACCTTTAGCATATGTACATCCTGGAGCAAAAATAGCTAAGAATGTAGTAATAGAGCCTTTTACTACAATCTATAGTAATGTCACCATTGGAGAAGGAACTTGGATAGGTAGTAATGTGACCATAATGGAAGGTGCAAGAATTGGAAAAAATTGTAATATTTTTCCTGGTTCTGTAATTTCTGCAGTACCTCAAGATTTAAAATATAACGATGAAGATACACTTACCGTAATTGGCGATAATGTTACTATTAGAGAGTGTGTTACCATCAATAGAGGAACTACAGATAAAATGAAAACAGTTATAGGTAATAACTGTCTTATTATGGCATATTGCCACGTAGCACACGATTGTATCGTTGGTAATAACTGTATATTTTCAAATAATAGTACGCTTGCAGGACACATCACCATTGGAGATTATGTTGTATTAGCAGGTATGACTGCAGTACATCAATTTGTATCTGTAGGTAATCATGCCTTTGTAACTGGAGGATCTCTAGTTAGAAAAGATGTTCCACCTTATGTAAAAGCTGGTCGTGAGCCGTTATCATATGTAGGTATTAACTCTGTAGGTTTACGTCGTAGAGGCTTTACAACAGAGAAAATTAGAGAAATACAAGATATATATAGAATGCTATATCAAAAAAATTATAATAATTCACAAGCTTCAGATTTAATAGAGGCTGAAATGGAGGCAACTCCAGAGCGTGATGAAATTCTTCAGTTTATTAAGAATTCACATCGCGGAATTATGAAAGGATATTTTAAATCAAATTAAGTTTTCTTCGGAAACTAAATAACACCAAACCCTTGCGTTTAATTCAATAACGCAAAACAATACACTAAATACAAAACACCAAAAAAATGGCAAGTACTTCAGATATTAGAAACGGATTATGCATTAGATATAACAATGATATATATAAAATCATTGAATTTTTACATGTAAAACCTGGTAAAGGTCCAGCATTTGTAAGAACAAAAATGAAAAGTGTGACAACAGGAAAAGTTTTAGATAATACATTTTCTGCAGGTCATAAAATTGAAGATGTACGCGTTGAAACTCATAAATTCCAGTTTTTATACCATGATGGAGAATTTTTCCATTTTATGAATGAAGCAGATTACACGCAAATTCGATTATTAGAATCTGCTTTAGACCGTTCAGACCTCATGAAAGAAGGAGAAGTAGTTACAATCCAAATTAATACAGAAGATAATATGCCGTTATCGGTAGATATGCCTGCAACCGTAATTTTAGAAGTAACGGCTACAGAGCCAGGAGTGAAAGGAAATACTGCAACTAACGCTACAAAACCTGCAACCGTAGAAACAGGAGCAGAGGTAAATGTACCCTTATTTATCAATGAAGGTGATAAAATTAAAGTAGAGACAGATAAAGGAACGTATAAAGAACGTGTAAAAGAATAAGACATTAAGAAGCAGTAGTCAGTCTTAAGTAAGTCATACTCACTCGAGACTGTAAACTGTAAATCACCACCTGTATACTAAACAACATGAAATTCCCACAACCACATACACTAAAGGAAATAGCTCACCTTATTTCTACTGAATATATAGGAGCAGACGATTTTCCAGTGTTAGGAATGAATGAAATACATGTTGTAGAACCTGGAGATATTGTATTTGTAGATCATCCAAAATATTATGATAAAGCATTAGAAAGTGCGGCAACAATTATTTTAATTAATAAAAAAGTAGAGTGCCCAATAGGAAAAGCGCTTTTAATATCTGATGATCCATTTAGAGATTTTAATACATTAACCGCTCACTTTAAACCATTTCAAGCCTCAAATGCTGCAGTAGCAGCTTCTGCTAAAATTGGTCTAAATACAATAATTCAACCTAATTGTTTTATAGGTAACAATGTAATTATTGGTGATAATTGTATCATACATTCCAATGTAAGTATCTATGACGATACGATTATTGGTAATAATGTGACTGTACATGCAGGCACCAGTTTAGGAGCAAGTGCTTTTTATTATAAAAACAGACCAGAAGGTTTTGATCAATTGCAATCAGGTGGTCGTGTTATTATTGAAAACAATGTAGACATTGGTGCATTATGTACTATTGATAGAGGTGTAACAGGAGATACAACTATTGGTGAAGGCTCAAAATTAGATAATCAAATTCAAATTGGGCATGATACTGTAATCGGTAAAAAATGTTTAATAGCCTCACAAACAGGAATCGCAGGATGCGTTGTAGTAGAAGATGAAGTCACTATTTGGGGACAAGTAGGTGTGAAAAGCGGAATCACCATCGCAAAAGGTACTGTGTTGTATGCGCAATCTGGTTTAGGCCATTCAACAAAACCAAACGGAACGTATTTTGGATCGCCAGCAATTGAAGCACGCGAAAAATTTAAAGAAATGGCTTACCTGAGACAAATCCCAAAAATATTAAAGCAATTAAAAACTAAATAAATGTCTGCAAAACAAATTGTCAAAGCATTTTATGATTTAGACTTAGTAAAAGATGAGAATATCTTAAGTCACTACCATAAAGATTGTGAGTTGAGATGGCATAGTAGTAAAGGCTTTACAAAATTAAATTATAATGGACTAGAAGAGATGCTTGAAGGTTTAAAGCAATCTTTTCACTCATTTAAGTCTAGATTAAGTCATTTATTAGAAGATGGCAATATGGTTACAGCTAGATATACCATTTATGTTACTTCTATAGAACGTCCTGAAAAGGAGGATACCTTAGCTCATTTTATTACTATTTGGGAAGTTAAGGACGGAAAATTATATAAAGGATATGAAATAAGTCAGTTGCCAGATGATAGTTCTGAAAGCTTAAACTCTTATGCTGAAATTAAAGTTTAAAAAGGTTTAAAAATAATAAGCAATATCTTATTTTTGTCATTATTCGGAAATATCAACTGAATACACAAAAACATAAAATCAAAATCATAAATAGCCTATAACTTCTTAAAATTTTAAATTTCCGAAGAAAAAAGGCAATAAAACAAACACAAATGAGCGTTTTAGTTAACAAAGATTCAAAAATAATTGTTCAAGGGTTTACAGGTAGTGAAGGTACATTTCACGCAGGTCAAATGATTGAATATGGTACAAATGTTGTTGGTGGTGTAACTCCAGGAAAAGGAGGTCAAACACATTTAGATAAGCCTGTTTTTAATACAGTTGCTGAAGCTGTAAAAGAAGTTGGGGCAGACACAACTATTATTTTTGTACCACCTGCATTTGCTGCAGATGCAATTATGGAAGCAGCAGATGCTGGCATCAAAGTGATTATTACAATTACTGAAGGAATTCCTGTTGCAGATATGATTAAAGCCTCAACATATATTAAAGATAGAGATTGTAGATTAATTGGACCTAATTGTCCAGGTGTTATTACACCAGGTGAAGCTAAAGTTGGTATTATGCCAGGTTTCGTTTTCAAAAAAGGGAATGTAGGTATCGTTTCTAAATCTGGAACATTAACTTATGAAGCTGCAGATCAAGTTGTAAAACAAGGTTTAGGTATCACAACTGCAATTGGTATTGGAGGAGATCCTATTATTGGTACAACAACTAAAGAAGCGGTTGAGCTATTAATTAACGATCCTGAAACGGAAGCTGTTGTTATGATTGGTGAAATTGGAGGTCAATTAGAAGCAGATGCTGCAAACTGGTACAAAGCTAGTGGAAGCAAAAAACCAGTTATTGGATTTATCGCTGGAGAAACTGCACCTGCAGGACGTACAATGGGTCATGCTGGAGCAATTGTTGGAGGTAGTGATGATACGGCTCAAGCAAAAAAGAAAATTATGAGAGAATGTGGTATTCACGTTGTTGATTCTCCTGCTGAAATTGGAAAGAAAGTAGCAGAAGTAATGAATAGCTAAGATATTTCTTGTTAAAATAAACACAAAACTTTTACGTTATAATTCCGTTGACATTATCTTGTTAGCGGAATTTTTTTTACAACTAAATCAATCTAAATGAAACACATTAAACTAATCATGTTGTTTTGTATTGTCGCGCTTGCGTACAATTGTAAAACAGAAAACAACAACAACAAAGATTTGGCTTACGCAGTTAAATCTAACAAAGATGCCAATGGCATTGCTTACGAAACAGTAACAAATGACCCAACAGGTTTACGTCTGTATACCTTAGAAAACGGATTAAAAGTGTACCTCAGTAAAAACGTAGAAGAACCAAAAATTCAAACCTACATCGCAGTAAGAGCTGGCTCTAATTATGATCCAAAAGAATCTACAGGATTAGCACATTATCTAGAACATATGGTGTTTAAAGGTACAAGCGAAGTAGGTACAGTAGACTGGGAAAAAGAAAAAGCGTATTTAGATCAAATTTCAGATTTGTATGAGCAACACAGAGCAGAATCTGATCCTGATAAAAAATTAGCCTTATATAAAAAAATTGATGAAGTGTCTTTAGAGGCTTCAAATTTTAGTGTGGCTAATGAGTATGATAAAATGACGAGCTCGCTTGGAGCAACTGGTACAAATGCACATACGTGGTTTGAAGAAACAGTTTACAAAAATAAAATACCTGCTAATGAATTAAATAAGTGGTTAGCATTAGAGAGCGAACGTTTTAGTGAGCTTGTATTACGATTATTTCACACAGAATTAGAAGCTGTTTTTGAAGAATTTAATAGAGGTCAAGATAACGATTATAGAAAAAGCTATGCAGCAATGTTAGAAGGTTTGTTTCCTAATCATCCTTATGGTCAACAATCAACAATAGGAGTTGCTGAGCATTTAAAAAATCCGTCATTAGTAGATATTAATAATTATTTTGAGAAATATTATGTGCCAAATAACATGGCAATGGTATTAGTAGGTGATTTGGATTTTGATGCAACAATTAAAAAAGTAAATGAAACTTTTGGTAAACTAGAAAAGAAAGAGGTTGTACACCCTACACTTCCAAAAGAAGATCCTATTACTTCTCCTATAATAAAAGAAGTTTTTGGCCCTACAGCAGAAACGGTTTCTATTGCATTTAGATCTAAAGGTGTAAATACCGAAGAAGAAAAATTAATGACGGTTGCCGATATGATTTTGGCAAACGGTAACGCTGGTTTAATTGATTTAAATTTAAATCAAAAACAAGCAGTACAATATGCAGGTTGCTCTCCAACATTTTTAAACGATTATGGATATCATTCTTTTGATGGTTCTCCAAAAGAAGGGCAAACTCTTGATGAAGTTAAAGATTTAATTTTAGCGCAAATAGAAAAACTTAAAAAAGGTGAGTTTGAAGATTGGATGATTGATGCTGTTGTTAATGATTTAAAATTAAGTCAAACACAACAATATGAAAATAGTACTGCCTTAGCGTCTATGTATTATAATGCGTTTATTCATCATGAAGATTGGGCTAATAAAGTGAAATTTTTAGACGATTTAAAAAAAGTAACCAAACAAGAAGTTGTTGATTTTGCTAACAGATTTTATAAAGATAACTACGTTGTAACATACAAGCGTCAAGGTGAAGATACGTCTATTGTAAAAGTTGCTAATCCAGGAATTACACCTGTGAATTTAAATAGAGACAAAACATCTCAATACATGCAAGATTTTAATGCAATAGAGTCTGAAGATTTACAACCTAAGTTCGTTAATTACAAAGAAGCAATCAAAGAAACAGACTTAGATAACGGTATTAAAGTGTCTTATATAGAGAATGAAATGAATGATTTATTCGATATGAATATCATTTTTGATATGGGTAGCGATAACGATAAAAAGTTAGGATTGGCTGCTGGTTATATGGAATATCTAGGTACTGATAAATATTCTGCTGAAGAATTAAAGAAAGAATTTTACAAATTAGGTATTAAATATTATGTAAGTGCAGGAGCAGAAACAACCTATGTTGGATTAAACGGTCTTAAAGAAAACTTGCCTAAAGGATTAGAACTTTTAGAGCATCTCTGGAACAATGCTGTGCCAGATCAAGAAGCCTATACAAAATATGTAGAGTCAATCACAAAAGGTAGAGTAGATGGTAAATCGCAAAAAGGAAATATTCTTTGGAACGGTTTAATGAATTACGGTAAATATGGGGAAAATTCGCGTTTAAGAAACATCTACCAAACCAAAGAGCTTAATGCAATGGATCCTGCTCAATTAGTAGATATCGTAAAAGGAATGAAAGATTTTGAACAACGTATTTTTTACTACGGAAAAGATATCGATGCAGCTGTAGCAGCTTTAAATACGAGTCATAAAGTTTCCGAAGAATTAAAAACCTACCCAGAAGCAATGGCTTATCTAGAAAAAGAAACTGGAGGAAATGTATACTTCGTTGATTTTGATATGGTACAATCTGAAATGTTATTCTTAGCAAAAGGAGATCCTTTTAAAGCAGAGAATATGGCAGCTTCAACATTGTTTAATACGTATTTTGGTAGCGGATTATCATCCATCGTTTTCCAAGAAATTAGAGAATCTAAATCATTGGCTTACTCGGCATTTTCAAGCTATAGCAATGCCAGTAAAAAGGAGAACAACAATTATGTGATGGCCTACATGGGAACGCAAGCCAACAAAATGCCACAAGCCGTTGATGCTATGATGGAGTTAATGACAAACATGCCAGAAGCAGAAGAGCAATTTAATGCAGCTAAAGAGGCAACATTGAAGAAATTAGCAGCACAACGTATTACTAAATCTGGTATATTTTGGAGTTACGAACGACTTAAAAAATTAGGAATCGATAACGATAATAGAGAAGAATTGTACAATACCATAAAAAACATGACTATGGATGATTTACGTGATTTTTTCAACTCTAATATTAAAGGCGAAAACTACAACGTGATGGTAATTGGTAATAAAAAAGACATCGATTTCAAATCATTAGAAAAATTAGGTAAGCTTCAAGAAATGGATATTGATTATCTATTTAATTATGAGCAACCAGAAGAAGTCAAGATGTAATTTTATCTCAATTTCTTCGGAAATATTATAATTCAAAAGCAGTTGCATATATTTGTAGCTGCTTTTTTTAATACACGTAACGCAACATATATGTATTGTCATTTAAAGTAAATACACTGTTAAAAACCTCACAAGAATTTGTGAGGTTTTTATATGTTGCAGAACTTGTATTCATTATATTTGAATACCAAATTTTAAAACACAAATAATGAAACATTTAATCTTAAACCTTTAGTCAATCTATGGGTTTTAAAGAATTAAATGTTCCATGAGACACTAACAAAAATAACAACCAACTCATGAAACTACTAGAAGGAAAAACAGCAATAATAACAGGTGCAAGCCGAGGTATAGGAAAAGGAATCGCAGAAGTTTTTGCACAACATGGTGCAAATGTTGCATTCACATATAGCTCATCAGTAGAGGCAGCAAACGCATTAGAAAAAGAACTTACAACTTTAGGTATCAAAGCAAAAGGTTATCAAAGTAATGCAGCAAATTTTGAAGAGTCTCAAAAATTGGCAGAGGATGTATTAGCCGAGTTTGGTAGCATCGATATTCTTGTAAATAATGCAGGAATCACAAAAGATAATTTACTCATGAGAATGGGAGAAGATGATTTTGATAAAGTCATTGAGGTCAACTTAAAATCGGTTTTTAACATGACCAAAGCGGTTCAACGTACCATGTTGAAACAGCGTAAAGGGTCTATTATTAATATGAGTTCTGTAGTTGGAGTAAAAGGTAACGCAGGACAAACCAATTACGCAGCATCAAAAGCAGGTATTATTGGGTTCTCTAAATCTGTAGCTTTAGAGTTAGGCTCAAGAAACATTAGAAGCAACGTGATTGCTCCAGGTTTTATAGAAACAGAAATGACAGCAAAATTAGACGAAGAAACCGTTAAAGGTTGGAGAAATGCCATCCCATTAAAACGTGGTGGAAGTCCTGAAGATATCGCTAACGCATGTGTGTTTTTAGCAAGTGATATGAGTGCTTATGTTACAGGACAAACATTGAATGTTGATGGTGGTATGTTAACTTAAAAAGTTATCATAGTTGGCACTAATGAAATACTATTTCGATACTGAAGATAACGGTCCATCTAGAGAAACGTCACATCCTAACTTTGTGAATGCAATGACATCTGACTTCTATTTTAGTTGTCTAGATGAATGTTCTCCCTTTGGAAATGACGATGGCGCAGATTTGTTATATAATCTCGAAGATTGGTACAGAGAAAAAAAATGGACTCGAAATATTGTAAAATGGATGTTCAACCAAATCGACGAAATGGGTTTTGAATTTCAAAGTGAAAGCTGCTCAACACTATTAGATTTAAAAACAATTAAAGAAATTGATGACAAAGATGAATTTTTAATTTTAGCCATGGATAATTCTATAATAGCAACTGGCTTTGGTCAAATTAAAATTACAGGAAAAATTGATAAAAAATTAAAGGCGTTAACTTTAATAGCTTTAAAAAGACAACTGTTAATTGCGAGTGAAGACAAAATCAATATAGAGTATCTCAATAGAATTGAATTAATGAGCTCTGATTTATCAAAATTTGAATAAAAATGAATGTCAATACGTAGTAAATAAAACTGGTAACATGCTCAAATCAATAATCCCAAAACTACCAATGCGCAACAAAGCAATCACAAAAGCGTATTACTACAATTTGGGATTTAAACCATTGGGAGATATAGATTATGATGGTTATTTAATGCTTATAAAAGATGATATTGAGATTCATTTTTTTGAATTTACAGCGTTGAATACAAAAGAGAATTATGGGATGGTTTATATGAGAACAGATACTATTGATGAGATGTATAAGTTCTGTTTAGATAATAATGTTGACATTCATCCCAATGGAGATTTAGAAATTAAACCTTGGCACATGAAAGAGTTTGCCTTGTTAGATCCAGATAATAATTTGCTAACTTTTGGCCAAATGGTATAATTAATAAAATTGAAGAAAATAAAAAATAATTGCAAACCCAAACCTTAACATTTATCATAATAGCAGGAATTATAGCGTTAGCATTAGCGCTTTTTCAGTATGCTTTTAAATCTAAACTCAAAGGTAAACGTGCTTGGGTATTAACTGCGCTTCGTTTTGTAACATACTTCTCCATTTTTTTATTATTGATAAATCCTAAATTTGATAAAGTTACGTATTACAACGAAAAACCAAATTTAGTGGTGGCTGTAGATAATTCAGAATCTGTAACCTATCTTAAACAATCACAAAATACTTTAGATTTAATTCAAAATTTAAAAGCAAACGACGCCTTAAACGAGAATTTTGATGTTGAGTTTTATAGCTTCGGAAAAGAGCTGCAACAATCAGATTCTTTAAGTTTCAATGAAAAGCAGTCTAATCTCGCTTTAGTGTTTGAACGCTTATCAGAAGTGTACAACAACACCATTTCTCCAACCCTTATCATTTCCGACGGAAACCAAACCTACGGAAACGATTATGCTTACATGACCAAACGCTATAAACAATCTGTGTTTCCGGTTATTTTAGGAGACACGATAACGTATACAGATTTGAAAATTCAACAATTAAATGTGAATCGTTATGCGTATTTAAAAAATAAGTTCCCAGTAGAAGTCATAGCAACTTATAATGGAAACTCAACAGTTAATACACAATTAAAAATTTCTGTAGGAAATGCAACCGTATTTTCAAAACCCTTAACCTTTAGTAAAACTCAAACGTCGCAAATTGTTAACTTCACATTACCAGCAAATAGAGTAGGAGTTTCAACTTATAAAGCACAAGTTGTGCCTTTAGATAACGAAAAAAACACGATTAATAACGTCAAGAATTTTGCGGTTGAAGTTATAGATCAAAAAACAAACGTGGCTATTGTTTCAGATATATTGCATCCAGATTTAGGAGCACTTAAAAAATCAATTGAAAGCAATGAGCAACGCAATGCAGATATTGTATCAACACTTGAGTTTTTAAATACATCCAATGATTATCAATTGGTAATTGTATATCAACCAACCAATAATTTTAGAGCTTTATTTAAAGAAATCGACAAATTAAAGCTCAATAAAATTGTTATTACGGGTACAAAAACAAATTGGTCATTACTTAATCAATTGCAAAGTAATTATAAGCAAGAAATAACTCGTCAAGATGAAGAGTATCAACCAAGTTTAAATCCTAACTATGGAACTTTTATAGTTGATAACTTAAATTTTAGCGAATTTCCGCCGTTACATGGAGCATTTGGCCAAACCTCTTTCACTGTCCCTTTTGAAACTATACTGTACAAAACCATAAACGGAACTCAAATTGATGAACCACTTTTAGCAACTTTTGAAATTAATGATAAACGCGAAGCCTTAATTCTAGGAGAAGGGTTATGGAGATGGAGAGCCCAAGCGTATCTTAATGAAAACTCCTTCAATACGTTTGATAATTTTATAGGGAAATTAGTACAATATTTAAGTACTAATCAACGCAGAACACGCTTAAACGTTAATTACGAGTCATTTTATAATGGTAATGATAATGTAAAAATTACAGCTCAGTTTTTTAATAAAAATTATGAATTTGAAGACAATGTAGATTTAAACATAATATTAAAAAATAGTGAAACTACCAATGAAAAAACGCTGCCCTTCGTACTCAAAAACGCTAGTTACGAAGTTGATTTAAGCGGATTAGAAGCTGGAGACTATACATTTACAGTCAAGGTGAATAATGAGAATATTTCAAAATCTGGAACGCTTAAAATTCTAGATTACAATGTAGAGCAACAATTTTTAAATGCTAATGTAACAAAACTTCAAACCTTAGCGACTAATAGTGATGCAACCTCTTATTTTATTGAGGATACATCAACATTAATTGATGATTTAATAAACGATTCTAGGTTTGCAACCATTCAAAAAAGCACTAAAAAAGTTGTACCTTTGATAGATTGGAAATACCTGTTAATACTCATTGCTTTAAGTCTAGCAGCTGAGTGGTTTATTAGAAAATACAACGGACTTATTTAAAAACTTAAACTATGGAAAAATTACCTAAAGGAGGTGTTATCACACTTATTATTATTGTAGGCGTATTAATATTATTATTCAAATCTGTTGTCACGATAGACTCTGGTCATGCAGGAGTTTTATACCAATTAGGAGGTGGAGTTGATCCAGAAAGCGAACCATTAGGTGAAGGTATTAATTTTGTTGCACCATGGAATAGCGTCATTGATTATGAAGTGAGACAACAGGAATTACCAGAAAAAATGTCGGTTTTATCTTCAAATGGTTTAGATATTAAATTAGATGCCTCTGTGTTATATCAACCAGATTATAGTAATTTGAGTAGGTTACATAAAGAAAAAGGTAGAGAGTATATTAGTAGAGTATTACAGCCAGCAATTAGAAGTGCAGCCAGAAGTGTTGTTGGACGTTATACGCCTGAGCAATTATATTCTAGTAAGCGTGATGCGATTCAAGATGAAATTTTTGAAGAAACTAAAAAAATTGTTGAACCACAATTTATTCAACTTAATAATATTTTAATTAGAGATGTGACTTTGCCACCTACCATTAAAGAAGCTATTGAGCGAAAATTAAAGCAAGAACAAGAGTCTTTAGAATATGAGTTTAGATTAGTTACTGCTGAAAAGGAGGCCGAAAAAGTAATTATTGAAGCAAAAGGTAAAGCCGAATCTAATAGAATTTTGAGTGCCTCTTTAACAGATAAAATTTTGCAAGATAAAGGGATTGATGCTACGATTAAACTATCTGAATCACCAAATAGTAAAGTCATTGTAATTGGATCTGGAGATTCTGGGATGCCAATTATTTTAGGTAACCAATAAGTAGAATGAGACGCTTTATTTTCATATTTTTTATAAGTTATAATCTTGCTGCTCAAGAAAACACCAAACATCATTATCTTGATTTTGTTGAAGCTTATCATCATAAAGAAAGTAAAGTACCTTTATACGTTTATGATCAAATAAATGGTAATATTGTTGATACGCTGCAGCCAATTGAGAATGCATTAGATTATTATAAAATTGCTATCATAAGCAGTGAATATGGCTGGTTTAAAATCAAAAATATTCAAAAGTTGCCCAATACTCTAAAAGATTATGGTTATGAAAATCATTGGGTGACCTCAAAAAACTTCATAATTCATGTAGATAATTATGATGAAAATCATCAAGTGTATTTGTATGATTTGCCTTCAAAAAAAGCAAACAAAATTCATAAAGTGAATAACTATCAAATAACCTCGGTGATTGAAATTAGTGATTTATGGGCAAAAGTACAATTTCAAGTAGGTAAAAAAACGATAGAAGGTTGGCTCTATTTTAAAGATCAATGTGCCTATCCTTGGACGGTTTGCCTCAAATATGAGTAATCTATAAATAAAGACCTAAATATTAATAATATCATAAATCGTCTTGTAAGATTTGGAATTTCAAATAATAATTTGCAATCTTTGTTGAGACAAAAACAATTATGAATTTTATTTCTTTACATCATCATTTTCATGTAATCGCTCAAGCGAGGTGAAAGTGTATTGAATAAATTCAAAAATATATTTTAAAAACCCGTTTGATATTTCAGATGGGTTTTTTGTTTTTAAAAAGGTCTTTACTGGTATCAAGCTTAAAACAAAAGATTCCTGCTTTCTCAGGAAAATACTATGAAAAAATTAAAAATAGCTGTACAAAAATCAGGACGACTTAATGAAGATTCTATGAAAATCCTAAAAGATATTGGGATTTCTATAGACAATGGTAAAGATCAACTCAAAGCATCTGCAAAGAATTTTCCTTTAGAAGTATTTTACCTCAGAAATGGTGATATTCCTCAATATTTAAAAGACGGTGTTGTTGATGTAGCAATCATTGGAGAGAATGTTTTAATAGAAAAAGGAAATGGTATTACCATCATAGAAAAATTAGGATTCTCATCTTGTAAAGTCTCAATTGCAGTTCCAAAATCTACAACGTATAACACTATAAAAGACTTAGAAGGCAAACGTATAGCGACGTCATATCCAAATACAGTTAATCAATTTTTAGATAAAAATAATGTAAATGCTAATTTACACATTATAAACGGTTCGGTTGAAATTGCTCCAAATATTGGGTTGGCAGATGCCATTGTAGATATTGTTTCTAGTGGAAGTACGCTATTTAAAAATGGATTAAAAGAGGTTGAAGTCCTTCTAAAATCTGAAGCTGTATTAGCAGTTTCTCCTTTAATTTCTTCGGAAAATCAACAAATTTTAAACAAAATACAGTTTAGATTACAATCTGTTCTTCGTGGCAGGCAAAGCAAATATGTATTATTAAATGCGCCTAATGAAAAACTAGAAACCATCATCAATCTTTTACCAGGAATGAACAGTCCAACCATTTTGCCACTAGCAAAAGAAGGCTGGAGTTCATTACACTCGGTTATTAATAAAAATGAATTTTGGGAAGTTATTGATGAACTCAAACAAAATGGAGCCGAAGGTATTTTAGTATGTCCAATTGAAAACATGGTATTATAATGAAAACACTACTTAACCCAACCAAAGCAGATTGGTCAGAATTATTAAAAAGGCCAACACAAACCGTTGAAAATATAGAAAACACCGTTTCCGAAATTTTTACAGATATTCAGCGACAAGGCGATAAGGCAGTTTCAAAATATACCGAGTTATTTGATGGTGTTCAATTAGAGTCTATGATTGTTTCTTCAGAAGAGATTGAAAAAGCGTCAAGTTTAGTGTCTCAAAACTTGAAAGTTGCCATCCAAACAGCAAAACAAAATATTGAAATATTTCATGCAGCACAAAAAACAAATCGCGTTTCTGTTAAAACTTCAAAAGGCGTTGAATGTTGGCAGGAAAAACGTCCAATCCAAAAAATAGGATTATACATTCCTGGTGGCACAGCACCTTTGTTTTCTACAGTTTTAATGCTAACTGTACCAGCAAATATCGCAGGTTGTAAGGAAATCGTATTATGTTCTCCACCAAATAAAGACGGCAAAATTGCCAATGAAATTTTGTACACTGCCCAATTATGTGGTGTCACAAAAATTATAAAGGTAGGAGGAATTCAAGCTATTGCAGGTTTAACGTTTGGAACAGAATCCATTCCGCAGGTTTATAAAATTTTCGGACCAGGTAATCAATATGTAACTGTAGCAAAGCAACTCGCTACAAAATATGGTGTTGCCATTGATATGCCAGCAGGTCCAAGTGAATTACTAGTTGTGGCAGACGATACCGCAAAAGCAAGTTATGTGGCTTCAGATTTGTTGAGCCAAGCCGAACATGGAGCAGATAGTCAAGTGATTTTAGTGTCGACATCAAAGCAACTTATAAATGATGTCTCTTCGGAAATTGAACAGCAAATCAAACTGTTACCTCGACAAGAAATGACACAAAAGGCAATTGACAATTCTAAATTAATTTATGTTGAGAACGATGAAACGGCTCTAGATCTCATTAACGAATATGCGCCAGAACATTTTATTATTTGCACAAAAAATGAAGACTTTTATGTTGATAATATCTCAAACGCTGGATCTGTATTTATTGGTAATTATACACCAGAAAGCGCAGGAGATTACGCTTCTGGAACCAATCATACATTGCCAACCAACGGGTTTAGTAAAGCCTATTCTGGAGTTAATTTAGATAGTTTTACGAAGAGTATCACATTTCAGAAAATATCAAAAGAAGGTATTCAAAATATTGGTACAACTATAGAGTTAATGGCAGAGGCTGAAGGTTTACAAGCGCATAAAAATGCAGTAACACTAAGATTAAATGATTTAAAGTAAACTGTCATTCAGAGCGAACCGAAGCATCTAAGTAATGAGTTTCCTCACGTTGTTTGGAATAATAAATAGAAAAAAATGAAACAATTCAACATAAACAATCTCATTCGTGAGAACATCAAAATGCTTAAACCGTATTCCTCGGCAAGAGATGAATATAAAGAGTTGACTGAGAATATGGTGTTTTTAGATGCGAATGAAAATCCGTTTCAAAATGGAGTAAATCGCTATCCAGATCCGCAACAACATAAAGTAAAAGCGCAGTTGTCTAAATTAAAAAATGTGGCTCCAGAGAACATTTTATTGGGTAATGGTAGTGATGAAGTACTTGATTTAATTTTTAGAGCGTTTTGTGAACCCAATAAAGATACAATTATAACATTACCACCAACGTATGGTATGTATTATGTTTTGGCAAATATAAATGCTGTAGCAAATATTAGAGTAGAATTAAATTCTAATTTTGAGCCTCAGGTTGATCAAATTTTAAAATCAGCAACAAGTCAATCAAAATTATTGTTTTTATGTTCGCCTAATAATCCTACAGCGAATAGTTTTAGTGCAAAAAATATTGAAAAGCTAGTGTCAAGTTTTAAGGGTATCGTTGTAATTGATGAAGCTTATATAGATTTTTCTAATAATGAATCATGGATTTCTAGATTAGCTGATTTTCCAAATCTAATTGTGACGCAAACCTTATCAAAAGCTTACGGTATGGCCGGAATTAGGTTGGGTGTTTGTTATGCTTCAAAAGAAATAATTTCAATATTAAATAGAGTAAAGCCACCATATAATGTGAATGAATTAACACAATTAAAAGCTTTGGAGCGCTTGCTAAAACCCGAAGATGTTTCCGAAGAAATAAATAGAATTATTACACAACGAGATTGGCTCATTTCAGAATTGAAAAAAAATGAACTTGTGAAAATTGTTTACGCGTCAGATGCTAATTTTATTTTAGTAAAAGTAGATGAAGCTAGTAAGCGCTATTCTCAATTAATAGAAAAAGGGATTGTGGTGAGAAATAGAACATCACAGCCATTATGTGAAAATTGTTTGCGGTTTACGGTTGGAACGCAACAAGAGAATTTAAAATTAATTAAAGCCTTAAAAGACCTGGCAGGTTGTTAAAACCTGTAAGGTCTCATAAACAGATAAACATGATGCGAGTATTATTTATAGACAGAGACGGAACCATAATTAAAGAGCCAGCAGATGAGCAAATTGACTCTTTTGAAAAACTAGATTTCTATCCAAAAGTGTTTCAATATTTAAGTAAAATTGCTAAAGAGTTAGATTTTGAAATCGTAATGATTACAAATCAAGATGGTTTAGGTACAGAGGTGTATCCTGAAAATACATTTTGGCCAGTGCATAATTTTGTGCTTAAAACCTTTGAAGCAGAAGGCGTCATTTTTAAAGAGCAATTTATAGATAGAACCTTTGCCAAAGACAATGCTCCAACACGTAAGCCAAATACTGGATTGTTGACACGCTATTTTTCTTCGGAATATGATTTAGCAAACTCCTTCGTAATTGGCGATCGGTTAACTGATATTGAACTTGCTAAAAATTTAGGCGCAAAAGGAATTTTTATTAATGATAATACCAATTTAGGAACCGATGAAATTACCGTCAAACGCGAAGCTTTAGATGAATTTATTGCTTTAGAAAGCAACGATTGGGAAGCTATTTATGCGTTTTTAAAAACAGATGCAAGAACAGGCAGTATTGAACGAAATACCAATGAAACTAAAATTAAAATTGATTTAAATCTTGATGGTACTGGTAACAGTAATATTGATACTGGAATTGCTTTTTTTGATCATATGCTAGATCAAATTGCACGTCATGGTCAATTAGATTTAGACCTTAAAGTAGATGGTGATTTAGATGTTGATGAACACCACACTATTGAAGATACTGCTATTGCTTTAGGAGAATTATTTTCTACAACTTTAGGTGATAAATTAGGAATTGAGCGTTATGGATTCTCATTACCAATGGACGATTGTTTTGCGCAGGCAGCGATAGATTTTGGTGGACGTAACTGGTTAGTATGGGAAGCCGATTTTAAACGTGAAATGATAGGTAAAATGCCAACCGAAATGTTTTATCACTTTTTTAAATCGTTCACAGATGGTGCAAAATGCAACTTAAATATAAAAGCAGAAGGCACCAATGAGCATCATAAAATTGAAGCTATTTTTAAGGCTTTTGCAAAAGCTATTAAAATGGCTGTAAAACGTGATGTAGAAAAAATGATATTACCATCAACAAAAGGGATGTTATAATGAAACTAGTAATTATAGATTATGGTGCAGGAAACATTAAAAGCATACAGTTTGCTTTTAAACGTCTAGGGTTAGATGCAGTTTTATCAAGTGACCCTGATGTTATTACATCTGCAGATCGCATTATTTTCCCTGGAGTTGGAGAAGCGAGTTCTGCAATGAATATGCTTAAATTAAGTAAATTAGATACACTCATTCCGCAGTTAAAACAACCTGTTTTAGGTATTTGCTTGGGTATGCAATTGATGTGTAATTCTAGCGAAGAAGGTGATACAAAAGGATTAGGGATTTTTAATGTTGATATCAAACGTTTTTCAAATACGGTAAAAGTGCCACAAATGGGATGGAACACCATAACAGACGTAACATCAAACTTGTTTACCAATATTAAAGATGGTGAATTCATGTATCTTGTTCATAGTTATTATGCCGAAATGTGCCATGAAGCTATTTCGTCTACTCATTATCAATTAGACTATGCGTCAGCATTACAAAAAGACAATTTTTATGGTGTACAATTTCATCCTGAAAAAAGTGGAGAAGCCGGAGCACAGGTCTTGAAAAATTTTATCAACCTATAAACTAAAGAAGGCAAAAAATAAATATTTTATATCTAAAACTAATTTATGAGAATAATACCAGCAATAGACATTATAGACGGTAAATGTGTGCGGTTAACGAAAGGCGATTACAGCACCAAAAAAGTCTATAATGAAAATCCAGTAGAAGTAGCAAAAGAGTTTGAAGCTTCAGGAATTCAATACTTACATGTTGTAGATTTAGATGGCGCAAAAGCTAAGCACATAGTTAATTATAAAATACTAGAACAGATAACTTCTAAAACAAATTTAAAAATTGATTTTGGAGGTGGTTTAAAATCTGATGAAGATTTACATATTGCTTTTAATTCTGGTGCAAATCAAATTACTGGAGGAAGTATCGCAGTTAAAGATGCTCAACGATTTGAAAGTTGGATTCAAAATTATGGAGGCACAAAAATTATTTTAGGTGCAGACTGTAATAACGAAAAAATTGCAGTAAGCGGATGGCAAGAAGAAAGTGATTTGGAAGTGATTCCATTTATTAAAAGCTTTGAACAAAAAGGGGTTTCTTATGTGATTTGCACAGATATCGCAAAAGATGGCATGTTAGAAGGACCATCGTTTGATTTGTATAAACGTATTTTAGATACATCTAAAAATATAAAACTTATAGCTTCGGGTGGTGTAACCTCAATTGATGATCTTAATAAACTTGAAGATTTGGGATGTGAAGGTGCTATTATTGGGAAAGCACTTTATGAAGGTCATATCAGTTTGAAGGATTTGGAAACAAAATTTTAAATTGATATGTGAAATTAAAACAAATTTGAGTATTACATATTAGAGAATACATCTAGATGAATGTATTTAAAAATAAATAATTAAATAAAGGATTCCTATTTTCAAGGGAAGTAAATATGCTAACAAAAAGAATCATTCCATGTTTAGATATCAAAAACGGAAGAACCGTTAAAGGTGTCAATTTTGTAGACTTAAGAGATGCAGGAGATCCTGTAGAGCTTGCAAAGCAATATGCCAAATTGGGAGCAGACGAATTGGTGTTTTTAGATATTTCAGCAACATTAGAAGGTCGTAAAACAATGCATGATATGGTGCTAAAAGTTGCAGAGCACGTTAATATCCCGTTTACGGTTGGTGGCGGAATTTCATCCATAAGTGATGTTGATGCCTTATTGCATTGTGGAGCCGATAAGATATCCATCAATTCAAGTGCAGTGAAACGTCCAGAGTTAGTTAATGAATTGTCTGAAAAATTTGGTAGCCAATGTGTAGTTGTCGCCATAGATGCCAAACAAATTAATAATGAATGGATAGTGCATTTAGCTGGAGGAACAATCCCTACAACACTTAATTTATTTGATTGGGCAAAAGAAGTAGAGCAAAGAGGAGCAGGAGAAATTTTATTTACTTCAATGAATAATGATGGTACAAAAGCAGGTTTCGCAAATGAAGCTTTGGCGAAACTTTCAAGGACATTGAATATTCCTATTATTGCTTCAGGTGGTGCAGGAACTGTGCAACATTTTGTAGATACATTTAAAGAAGGTAATGCAGATGCTGCTCTTGCTGCTAGTGTATTTCATTTTGGTGAAATCGAAATTATGGAATTAAAAAAAGAATTGAGAGAACATCATATAGAAGTGAGGCTGTAACTGTCGTTTTTTAAATACAACGATTAAGGCTTAAGTTTGATAGTATTAAAGCTAGTCAGAATTTAACATAAAATAAAAATAAATAATTAAAAGATTTCTGTTTTACAGAAGCAAAAATGAATTTTCGATGAATATAGATTACGAAAAAAATAACGGACTAGTACCTGCCATCATTCAAGACGCTATAACAAATAAGGTGTTAATGTTGGGTTATATGAATGAAGCAGCAGTAAAGAAAACAATTGAAACCAATTTGGTAACCTTTTTTAGCAGGTCAAAACAACGTTTATGGACTAAAGGTGAAGATAGCGGTAACGTACTAAATTTGGTAAATATCAAATTAGATTGTGATAATGATACGCTTTTAGTGCAGGTAAATCCAAAAGGTCCAACATGTCACAAGGGATCAGATACGTGTTGGAATACTGCAAATTCTCAAAGTTATGGTTTCCTCTCAGAATTAGAAGCAGTAATTGAAAGTAGAAAAAACAGTAAATCAGAGAATAAGTCATATGTGGCATCTCTATTTGCAAAAGGAATTAATAAAATTGCTCAAAAAGTAGGAGAGGAGGCAGTAGAAGTTGTAATTGAGGCAAAAGATGATGATAAAACGCTGTTTTTAGATGAAAGTGCAGACTTGCTTTTTCACTATCTTATTTTATTGAAAGCCAAAGGATTTGAGTTAAATGATGTCGTAAACGTTTTAAAAAGTAGATCGTGAAAAACATGAAATTGTGCATTTCGACGAATAAATATGCTTTTTAACGATTTTATTTGGTTTTTAATCGAAAAACAAAAAAAACCATTTGTTGTTCTTAATGTTTTTATAAGTTTGTGGAAATTAATCGTTTAACCAAATTATAATACCCCAAACCTTATGAAAACTACAAAACCTACGTTGTTGTTTTTAATTGCCTCATTTTATTTGAATTTTGCAACAGCACAAGAAAAAAATGGATTAAATAACATAGAAAACCAACTCAATACTTTAGAGATGGTGAGTCAAAATCCAAACCAGGACAATACATCTCCAAACGCTTTAGAGAATGATGGAGCATCTATGCGATCAGTGCCAATTACTTTTACCTATAATGGTAGTTGGTCACCAAGTAACCCAATTGGTTTAGCCACTTCTTTAGATACAGTCATTATAGAATCTGGAAGTTTAAGCATCACGACTAACACGATATGCGATAATTTCATTGTAAACCCAGGAGCTACCGTAACTATTGACGCAGGTGTAACTTTAACTGCTGCACTAGTTGATTTAAATTCTACATCAGCACTTTATTCAGGTTTAATATTAAATGGAAATATAGTTGGTGTAGTCAATTATCATAGATATACATCTCAAATTGGGACCAATGATTTAATTGCATCGCCTGTTTCAAGCGAATTATTTCTTGCATTTGCTACTGTAAATACTGGTAATCTAGCAGCTTCAGGTAATATAAGAGCTTTTGCTCCTTATAATACGACAATTGGCGAATATCAAAATTACAACATTGTAACACATGCAATAACTGAAATTGAATCAGGAAAAGGGTATAGAGCAGCAACAATTGCTGGAAGTTCTTTAACTTTTACAGGAACTGTTAGATCTGATGATGTATTAGATATTCCAATTTTGGATACTGCTCCTGGAGGCGGTTGGAATTTGGTTGGGAATCCTTATCCTTCTTATATCGATTTTAATGCGTTCTTTACGCATAACAAAGATCAATTTGATCTCGTATCGTATCAAGCAATTTATGGTTATGATGGTGATGCTACAAATGGATGGACTATTTGGAACCAAGCTGCAATTGACTCTCCAGTACATAAAGAATTAATAGCACCAGGACAAGCATTTTATGTGAAGGCTAAATCTGGTGGTGGACAAATAGATTTTACAACAGCAATGCGTTGTATGGGTGATTCAGACGATTTTATTGCAGGAAGAAATGCTGAGTCTCCACATTATGGTTATTTAAAATTAGGTTCAAATACATCTAATTCAAGTTATAGTACAGACTTGTACTTTAATACCAATACTACCCAAGGTTTTGATTTAGGTTATGATACAACTTTATATGAAAGTACGCCTCCACCATTTTCTATATATTCTCAATTAATTTCTAATACTACTACAACACCATTTGCTATTCAATCTACGCATCCAGACGATATGTTAAATACAGTAGTTCCTTTAGGTGTTAACGCTTATCAAGGTCAAGAATTAACTATTAGCATTCTAGATACTGATATGCCTACCAATGTAGATGTTTATTTAGAAGACAATGTTAATAATACAATTACATTATTATCAGATATGGATTATGTATTTACTCCTACAACAGATTTATCTGGAACAGGTCGTTTTTTCTTAAGTTTTGGTACAGATACATTAACAACTGAAGAGTCTGAATTAGATTCATTAGAAATTTATGTAAACCGTAATAATGATGTTATTGTTGTTTCAGGTCCTTTAAATAGCGATACTAATGCCAATTTATATGATGTAAATGGTCGTTTGGTTAATACGTTTAATTTAAATGATAGAACTAATAGAACTTTAGATGTTAGTCAATTAAGTGCTGGTATATATGTATTAGAATTAAATAATGACACAAACCTTAAGCGAACACAAAAATTACTTATTAATTAAATTATAAAACATAATTTTATGATATAAATTATACATTAATTATACTTAAAAAGCCATCACAGTTGTGATGGCTTTTTTTCTAATGAAAAATAGAAAGTTTAATCGCGCATTAGAAACACTTAAACTTTGATAATTTATTGCGCATCACTTGCTATGATTTCTAAAGTTTGCTCTATCCAATCTTTATCAAAATCTAGTTTGATTTCTGGTGTAATACCTTTGCTTTCATATTCAATAAATTTATGAAAATTCATATCGGTTGGTGTCACATTAAAATATCCTGAAGGTGTATCATAGTGATATCCATAATTTTTCCCGTAAGCAATAATACCACGAGTTGTTTGACCTAGATGCTTAGCATTTTTATTTTGAAGTAGTTTTAAAGTAAATTGTTCACCATTACTACCAGCAAAGCAATTAGTGATAATATATACGTTTTTATTTTTTAGTAGTTTTACGTAAGGATCTGAGAATTTATCATTACCACCACCATTACTTCTTAGGTCTACAATAACGTTTTTAGCCGTTAATTTATGCTCAACCTCTTTGTAAAACGATTGGTGTTTCTTCTTGTTGCTGTTTCCAAAAGTACCTAGATAGATATATTGAGTCTCGTTGGTTAAGGTTTTAAATGCCCAATTACTTTGATCTTTAATTGGTAACTCATAATTGTTGTCATTACCTACTTTTTTATAAGACCATAAGCGACCATTTTCTAAAGAGAGACTTTTTACAAAGCCAGGTTTTCTCGTATCTGCATCATAATAATACACATTGTATTTTTGATCACTAATGTGTGTTGCAACAAATCTAACTTCTCCAATTTCCCATTGGCTTAAAGTATTTTCTAGTAAAACTCCAGTAAGTGTTTTTTTATCTTCGGAAAAATATACTCCTATTTTCTGAAATTCGCCATACCTGTAAATGCCCTCTATTGCATGTAATGGTTTTGATTTTAATTTTTGTTTTAGCTCCTCCAAATTAATATCGATTTTTGGATGATTTGTAAAGGCTGCACTTTGTTTAAAAGCGTCTAATTTTAAACTATCATTTAATATCTCATTAGATAGAATTTTATTTTTATAGCCTAAACTAAAATGTACATCATTAACTAAAAGCGTTTGTTGTATTAATAATTTATAACAATCTTCAACAGGTATTGATTGTGTCATTTGTGATGCTAATTCTCGATATGTATTTTCAAATTCGTCTTTTTTATCAGCTTTAATTTGTTTTTTAAATGATGGCATTTTTTTCATTTTCTCAACTAGAAAATCTAAATCTGTTTTACAATCACAGGTTTTAGATTGTGAAAAAACAGAAGTGATTGTCAATAGAAATACAAGTAAAATTGTGAGTGATTTTGTCATGATAATTGTTTTTAATGTGATTAAACTTTCTGAAACAAAGATATTTTAGAAATCACTTGTAATACAATAATAATGAGTGTTTGGGGCGAAATGCACCTATTCTGTGGTAGAATGAAGCTGAGCTTTTACGTCTACTAGATAGGTTTTAGAAATTGGAGCTTCTATGGATTGGGAGAGCATTAAAAAATGCTTTCCTTTTTCGGTTTTCCAAGATTTAAAATGAAACGGATTGATTATAAAACTACGATGCGTCTTTAATAATTGTGGGAATGCGATAGACACTTTTGATAATGAATTTCTAATCAAACTTTTTTTAAGCTCGTTACCGTCGAGATAAAAAACTTCTACATAATTATCAGATGATTGGATGCAGATTAAATCATTCAGTAATAAACGTAAGCTTTCATAGTTACCTTCGCCCTGAATTTCTATTTTTTGTTCCTCAAGTTTTTTGTTTTTATATTTTCCGAAGGCAAAACGACCAATAATGAGAATAGGTAAAATAACGGTTAAAGCTGGTAAAAATATACTTTTGGTATGATACCACAATGGGTAAGGATTGGGCTCATTTGGTACGATGATACATAAATAAAATAATCTTGCAATGGTCATTGATAAAAGGGTGAAGCTCAACAGAAATAGGAGTTCATGCTTAATTTTCCAATTAGACTTGCTTTTTCTAAATAGACCGGTTTGCAACGGCATAAAGCACAAGTAGCAAATTGCGATTATGAGTCCGTAGAGAGGAAGATAGATTAATTTTTCTATATCACTAAACTCGTTAACATCCATAGGTTCTGTAAAAAACAGAAATAGAAATATCCATAACGCTAAACCCAAAGCAATTATAGCATGGTTTTTTAAAGATGGATCAAATGGGTATTTGGTATTCACAGATGTATTTAAAGTTTAAAAATATAACTTCAAACAGAACTACCAATAACAATGCGTTTAAAAATTTTGTAAACACTCATAAAATAGCGTTCTTGTTATTTTTCAGATCAATTTTAGTTTTACATGTTTAACAAACGTTATTATTATCTCATAAAGATTCAATATTTAGGCTATCGTTTTCATGGTTGGCAAAAACAACCAAAATTAAAAACGGTTCATTTAATGATTGATAGAACTTTTAATTTTATTCTCGACGGAAAACCTTTTAAAACACTAGGTTCTGGACGTACAGATGCTATGGTTTCGGCAAATGAAACGGCTTTTGAGTTGTTTGTGTATAAAAAAATTGAAGATGAAACGGCGTTTTTAGCCTTATTTAATCATAATCTTCCGCAAGATTTACGAGCCTTAGCTATTGAAGAAGTTGATGCCGAGTTTAATATTATACAGCATTCTAAAATTAAAGAATATGTGTATTTATTTACCTTCGGAAATAAATGTCACCCGTTTTGTGCACCTCTAATGACAACCATTCTTGATGATTTGGATATTGAGATTATGAAGCAAGGCGCTCAATTATTTGAGGGCACTCACAATTTTAAACCCTATTGTTTTAGAGCAACAGATAAAGGTTTGTATAGAAGGACGATTGAAAGTTGTCAACTTACTGATAACACCTTGTTTACAGCGAATTTTTTTCCGAAGAAAACATATACACTTATTGTAAAAGGTAAAGGTTTTGGTAGAAACCAAATCAGGCTCATGATGGGAACACTTATTAAATTGGGTCGAGGTGAAGTTGACTTGGCTTATATAGAAAACTCTTTAAAACCTGACAGTACTGAAGTTATGGATTTTGTTGCTCCTGCATCTGGTTTAATATTAAATGCGGTTGAGTTTGAGTAGTCCTTTTTGTATTGTCTTTTAGAATTAATCAAGACAGTCAATTATGGTGGTTGTTTTTTAGAGAATTAGTCAAGTTTTTTATTTTTATAAATGGCCCAACTCACAAATACTAGTGCGCTAAAAAGCACGGTTTTTTCAATAATATATAATAGAATAAGTAGTAATACGTTAGTTTCTGATAGCGTACTTTCTGCAAAAGTATCTCTATGAATTGAAGCTGTAATTATTACAAATCGTTCAATTATGGTGCCTGAAAAGAGCGAAACAATTAACACTAAAAAAGTGATAAGTGTTATATATTTTAATGTTTTTCTCATTTTTTTAATCCAAAATAATTGCAGTAGTGCACAACATACTAATGGTCTTAATAGCATTAGCCAATAAGCCCAAGCGTAAGGTCCTGTAGCTCTTTGGGAGAATACATCAAATTCTTTTGAGGTGTAATAAATGATTAGCGATAAGGTGTAAACAACACCATAAAAAATAGCTAGATTTTTAGCGACAAGAACTGAGTAGGTGATAAAGGTTCGTAATTTTGTCTTTTTATAAAAAACATAAACTAATACCGCAAGTAAGGTTACAATACAAAAACCAAAAACGAGTCCTTCTAAAAAATTGGAAATAGAGTTGATTATTTTATAGGCTTGCGTATCCATTTATAGTTTGCTTTTGGCGTGCATCAAACCTAATTCAATATAATGTAATAATTCGGTTTCGGTTTTTATTACTTCTTGTGAGACATATACAAACTCTTTTATGGGCTTTTTGGTAAAATCCATTGGTCTTACATGTACTTTTGCTAATTCGGATTCTATTTTACTTGAGAGGATTCTTACCATTACATCTTCTTTCATTACGCCAATTGTCATTTTTCCTTTATGCAAAAAGGAGATACCACCAAACATCTTTTTTTTCGGTAAAATCATCAGGAAAAAACCTGAGTTGTTCTCTAATTCTGCTTGCGAGTTGTTCGTTGAATGTACTAAGAATAATATTAATAAAAAATAAGAATTGGGAAATTAAAAAAACGCCAAGTATAATAGTTACGTAAGTTGTTTCGAGTGTAGAATTATCAAATAAAGGAAAATCTTGTTTTACAAAATTCATATAATATAGCTTAATGATAACCAGTGATATTAAACTTGTAATGGAAGCATATTTATGAACTCTGTTTAATAATATAACCAAAGAAATAGCCCAAAAATGACATAAAAAATAAATATTACCGATGACGAAAAAATAGGTTGCTATTAAAACAAATACATCAGCATATGAAATAACAACATATGTATCGTGAGTATTTATATTTAGAAGTAGTTCACTATTAATGAAAAAGTATAACCATACGCCTGAGATTGGAATCAATGACATCCAAAACCAATGATGAATTTTCAAATTATGCATCTATTAAATTATTTATAAGCATAATATCACCACAATTAAGTGTTTGATAGTGTTTTGTAAAACTACAAAAAACATCTATTAGGGTAAATACTAAGCACTTAATAGGTGTCTAAATTTTAAGTCTTGAAGAAGCCATCACATTTTGCGCAGCATAATCACCTTCTAAAAACTTTAAATATCCAACAATGGCAATCATCGCAGCATTGTCTGTTGTGTATTCAAATTTAGGAACATAGGTTGTCCACCCAAATTTATGTTCGCCATCTTTTAATGCTTGACGAATTCCTGAATTCGCCGAAACACCACCTCCAATTGCAATATGTTTAATATCTGTTTGTTTGGTCGCAAGTTTGAGTTTGTCAATTAAAATACCAATAATAGTATATTGAATAGATGCGCAAATATCGTTTAAATTCTCTTCAATAAAGTTAGGGTTTAATTTAACTTGTTTCTGTACAAAATAAAGTACTGCAGTTTTAAAACCAGAGAAACTAAAGTTTAAACCACCAACTTTAGGTTTGGTGAAAGCAAAAGCTTTAGGGTTTCCTAGTTTTGCACGTCTATCAATTTCTGGACCAGCAGGATAGCCTAAGCCTAGTAGTTTCCCGCTTTTATCAAAGGCTTCACCAACAGCATCATCAATGGTTTCTCCAATCACTACCATTTTAAAATATGAATCTACTCTTACAATTTGTGTATGTCCACCCGAAATGGTCATCGCTAAAAACGGGAAAGGTGGTTTTTTAAAATCAGTTTCTTCAATAAAATGAGCAAGAATATGAGCTTGCATGTGGTTAACATCAATTAAAGGAATATCTAATCCAAAGGCCAAAGACTTTGCAAAAGACGTACCTACAAGCAATGAACCCATCAATCCAGGTCCACGAGTAAAGGCAATAGCACTTAATTGAGATTTATCAATACCAGCTTTTTTAAGTGCTTGATCTACAACAGGAACTATGTTTTGTTGATGTGCTCTTGAGGCTAACTCCGGAACAACGCCACCATAAGCTTCATGGATTTTTTGGCTAGCCACAATGTTGCTTAAAATTTTACCGTTAAGCATTACGGCAGCGGCAGTATCATCACAAGATGACTCGATAGCAAGAATATATATATTTTGTGAGGTCATTAATACAAATTAGGCACAATAATTGTTAATTTTGAGCTCAAAGTTATAACTTTCAAAGCGTATCAAAAAATTCCTCAAAATAGTATCGAAGATTTTAGCCATAATTTTGCTATTATTCATCATTTTGGTGCTCATACTTTCCATTCCAGCGGTACAAACAAATTTAGGTCAACGCTTAACAAAACGTATCAATGATGACTATGGTACCAATATTAATATAGGTAAAGTAGGACTCCAATTTAATGGTGACGTTGAACTTAAAGAAGTTTATGTAGAAGATTATAAAAAAGACACATTAATTGCTATAGATGAGTTAAATACCTCTATCGTTAACTATAGAAATATTATTAATGGTACCTTAAATTTTGGTGATATTGATATAATGAATTTAACATTCAATGTTAAAACGTATAAAGGAGAAAAAGATACTAATCTTGATATTTTCGTCGCTAAATTTGACGAAGATAACCCACGACCAGAAAAGAGTACATTTTTATTATCGTCTAGTGATGTTTCTATATATGATGGGACTTTTAGGCTTATTGATGAAAATAAAGAGACACAAAAAGTACTTGAGTTTTATGATTTAAATATTAATGCGACAAATTTTGTTATTGCAGGTAGTGATGTTGATGCTCGTATAAATACTCTTAATTTTAAGGATAGCCGTGGTGCTTTTGTAAAGAATCTAGTTACCAATTTTGAGTACACACCAAAGTACATGGTTTTTGATAATTTAAGTATTACAACCGAAAAATCTAATCTCCTCGGAAATTTGCGTTTTGACTACAACCGTGAAGATTTTGGTGATTTTGAAAATAAAGTTCAAGTCACAGCGAATTTTAAAAATTCTGAAGTATATCTCAATGATTTAAATACATTTTATAATGAATTTGGAGAAAATCAAACAGCAAAATTAAATGTTAACTTATCAGGAACGCTTAATGATTTACATGCGGAAAACTTAGAATTAAATGCTAGTGGTCGAAGTAAAATTTATGGCGATATCACATTTAAAAACTTATTAAGTACAAAAGAAGGTGATTTTTCTATGAATGCAAGGTTTGATAATCTTTCTTCAAATTATTACGATTTAAGAGCTTTATTGCCCAATATTCTTGGTGAATCTATTCCATCTGTGTTTTCAAAACTTGGAGATTTTAGAATTACAGGAACGTCATATATTACAGATACTACTATTGATGCCAACTTAAATATTAATACTAATTTAGGTTTAATTGTGTCAGATATGAAAATGACACATGTTGATGATATTGACAATGCCAGTTATATAGGTAACGTCGTTTTTGATGAATTTAACTTAGGAGAATTGCTTAATGATCCTAAAGTGAAAACCACATCGTTTAATCTAGATGTTGACGGTAAAGGCTTTACTTTAGATAACCTGAGTACACAAGTAAATGGCCAAATATATCATGTCGATTATAACAATTATAAGTATCAAGATGTCGAAATCTCTGGTAAACTAGGAAATCAAATTTTTAATGGACTTTTAGTGTCTAAGGACGAAAATTTTAAGTTTAAATTTGATGGATTAGCCGATTTGTCAAAAGAAATCAAAGCTTTTGATTTTAATGCCAATGTAGAATATGCTAATTTAAGAGCTCTTAATTTTATATCAAAAGATAGTATTTCGGTTTTTAGAGGAAAAGTAACTACTTCAATGAAAGGGTCTACATTTGATGATGCCTTTGGAACTTTGAATTTTGAAAACACGACCTACATTAATGAAAATGATGAGTATTTTTTTAAAGACTTTAAGATAGAATCTCAATTTCAAAATAATAAACGAATCCTTACCATAAACTCTCCAGATATTATTGAAGGTACAATGAGTGGTGATTTCAAGTTCGCTGATATTGGGAAACTAGTTGAGAATTCTGTAGGAAGTATTTATACTAATTTTATTCCTAATAGCATTGAAACCGATCAATATCTAGAGTTCGATTTTAAAATTTATAATAAAATTGTAGAAGTCTTTTATCACGATTTAGAACTAGGACCAAACACGACTATAAAAGGTAGGATAGAAACCGATGAGAAACAATTTAACCTCTCGTTTAACTCACCTCAAATAAAACTCATTGATTATTTTGCAAATGATATTTCAGTATTAATTGATAATAGTAACCCCTTATTTAATACCTATATTGAGATTGATACATTAAGCACAAAATATTATGATGTGTCTAAATTTAGTTTAATTAATGTGACCCAAAGAGATACGTTATTTATTAAATCTGAATTTAAAGGAGGTAAACAAAATTCAGATGATTTTAATCTCAATATGTTTTATACAATAGATGAAAATTCTAAATCTGTTGTAGGTTTCAGGAAATCTGAAGCCGTCTTTAAAAATAATAAATGGGTAATCAACGAAGACAAAAATAAACGCAACAAAATAACGTTTACACGCGATTTTAAAAACTTTGATATTAGCGAAATGGTGATGAATCATTTTGACGAACGTATTGAATTATCTGGACAAATTATTGGTGATGACTTTAAAGATATAAAATTAGATTTAACAGATGTTGATCTTAAAAAAATCACTCCTAGAATTGATAGTTTATCACTTGATGGTCGTGTTAATGGTAAAATAGATATTTTACAACAAGAGGGCGTTTACTTGCCAAATTCTAATGTTGTTATTAGTGGTTTTAAAGCAAATGATTATGAGTTGGGCGAACTTACAGCACGTATAAATGGAAATAATTCTTTAACCAATTATAGTGTCGACGTTTCACTTAAAAATGATAACCTAAAATCTTTAGCTGCTAGAGGATTAATTGATGTTGATGCTAATGTAATTGATCTGGATGTCACCTTTGAAGAGTTTTTATTAGACCCTTTAGATCCATTAGGTGAAGGTGTCATAACAAATATACGAGGCTTAGTCACTGGTGATGCAAAAGTTACCGGTAAATTAAGTGACCCTCAATTTAGTGGTGATTTATTGCTAGATAATGCAGGCTTAACTATACCGTATCTTAATGTAGATTATAGTTTTGATTTTGATTCTCATGTAAAGTTAGAGTCACAACGATTTATGTTTCAGGAAGTTGAAATTACAGATTCTGAATATTTTTCTAAAGCAATTTTAAATGGTTACATCGCACACCAAAATTTCTCAGATTGGAAACTAGGTTTAGAAATTGATACAGATCGTTTATTGGTTTTAAATACAGATTCTACAGGTGAAGAAGAAGAGTTATATTATGGTACAGCCTTCGTTAATGGTAAAGCTGAAATCTCTGGACCAACCGATAACCTTAAAATTGAATTTAACGGAAGTACAGCCCAAGGTACAGTTTTTAAAATTCCGTTAAGCGATTTAGAAAGCTATGGAGATAATTCATATATCCATTTTTTAAGTCCAGAAGAGAAAGAAGCGCGATTAAGAGGAGAAGTTATTAATAATACTGAAGTAAAAGGATTAGAATTAGAATTTAATCTTTTTGTAAATCCTTATGCTGATATTGAAATTGTAATTGACAAAAACTCAGGAAGTACCATTCAAGGAAAAGGAAACGGAAATTTATTGTTCGATATTAATACTAATGGTAAATTTCAAATGTTTGGAGATTTTCAAATTGTAGAAGGAACATATAATTTTGCTTATGGTGGCTTAATACAAAAAAAATTAACAGTAAAGCCCAATGGTTATATACGTTGGGAAGGTGATCCATTGAAGGCACAAGTAGGATTAACAGCTGTATATGCAACAAGGGCTAACCCTTCTGTATTATTAGATGCACCAATTAATAGGAGTATTGATGTTGAAGTTGAAATTAACCTCTCAGGACAATTAGAGCAGCCAGATCCAGATTTTACATTTAATTTTCCAACCGTTGAAACCACAATAAAATCTGAGTTAGATTATAGGTTAGAAACCAAAGAAAGCAGAGAAAACCAAGCACTCTTTTTATTATCAACAGGCTCATTTGCTAGTGAAGTAAGTTTAGGCCAACAAGCTTATGGTACAATATCAGATCGTGTGAATTCTTTGTTTAATAGTTTTTTATCTAATGATGATAGTAAACTACAAGTGAATTTTAATTATGAAGCAGGAGCTGTAACTACAGACTATCAAACTGACGACAGACTTGGTTTAACATTAAGCACTAAAATTAGTGATCGTGTACTTATTAATGGTAAAGTAGGTGTGCCAATAGGAGGAGTTAACCAAACTGTGATTGCAGGAGATGTTCAAATTGATGTACTATTAAATGATGATGGTACGTTAAAAGCTACGTTTTTTAATAGAGAAAATAGTATTAGAAATTTTGGTGAAGAGATTGGTTATACTCAAGGAGCAGGTTTAACTTATAATGTAGAGTTTGATACCTTCAAAGAATTACTTCAAATTATCTTTTCGGGAAAAAACAAAAAAGAAGAGAAGCCAAAAGAGGACGAAAATAAAGAAAACGAAGAAAAACTCACTCCGGATTTCATAAATTTCAAGTCAAAAAAAGACGCAAAAAGCAATTAAATACATCATTTTTTAACAATTTTAATAATACTTATTAACGAAAACGTTTGAATTATTATCGTGTTGTTAAATAAAATCCAATTCCACTTTTATTATAGTTTTTGTTTACTAGCTTTACTTTTTGAAACATAAAAATACATGTCAAAAAAGATAAATAAAATTGGTGTTTTTACATCAGGAGGAGATTCTCCAGGAATGAATGCTGCCATACGATCTGTAGTTAGAACTTGTGCTTTTCATAATATTGAATGCGTTGGCATTTATAGAGGTTATGAAGGTATGATTGAAGGCGACTTCAAAGAAATGAATGCACGTAGTGTAAAAGGGATCATCAATAAAGGAGGAACCGTTTTAAAATCGGCTCGTTCTATGGAGTTTAAAACTCCTGAAGGAAGACAAAAAGCCCATAAACATTTAACCGATGCCAACATTGATGCTCTAGTAGCTATTGGTGGTGATGGTACTTTTACTGGAGCTATGGTTTTTAATCAGGAATTTGATTTTCCAGTAATGGGAATTCCAGGTACTATTGATAATGATATCTTCGGAACTTCACATACGTTAGGTTATGATACCGCTTTAAATACAGTTGTAGATGCAGTAGATAAAATTAGAGATACTGCAAGTTCACATAACAGATTGTTTTTTGTTGAAGTTATGGGACGAGATGCTGGTCATATAGCCTTAAATGTTGGAATAGGAGCAGGTGCTGAAGAAATTTTAATTCCTGAAGAAGATTTAGGGTTAGATCGTTTATTAGAATCATTACGTCGCAGTAAGAAATCTGGTAAAGCATCAAGTATCGTTATTGTAGCAGAAGGTGATAAAATAGGTAAAAGTGTTTTTGAACTTAAAGATTATGTTGAAGAAAACATGATCGAGTACGATGTACGCGTTTCGGTTTTAGGCCATATGCAACGTGGTGGTTCTCCATCGTGTTTTGATCGAGTGCTGGCCAGTAGAATGGGCGTAAAAGCTGTAGAATCTTTATTAGAAGGAGAAACCAATTTAATGGTAGGCTTACTCAGTGATAAAATAAACGTGACACCTTTAGATCAAGCAGTCAAAGGAAAATCTGAAATAAATATGGAATTATTAAGAGTCTCAGATATTATGTCAACTTAATATTTCCGAAGAAAATTAAAAGAAAAATAATAGTAATAAATAACAAATAAGATGTCAAATTTAAAATTAGGAATTAACGGTTTTGGTAGAATAGGTAGAATCGTATTTAGAGCAACAGTAAAACGTGATGATGTTGATGTAGTTGCCATTAACGATTTGTTAGATGTAGAGCATTTAGCATATTTATTAAAATATGATTCTGTACATGGAAACTTTGACGGCACAGTAGAAGTTAAAGATGGTCATCTAGTAGTTGATGGTAAAACGGTAAGAGTCACTGCTGAAAGAGATCCTAAAAATTTAAAATGGGATGAAGCAGGAGCAGAAGTTGTTGCCGAATGTACAGGGATTTTTACATCTTTAGAAACTGCAGACTACCATATTCAAGCAGGAGCTAAAAAAGTTGTAATTTCTGCACCAAGTAAAGATGTACCTATGTTTGTAATGGGTGTAAATGATGATGAATTAACAGGAGATCACAATATTGTTTCTAATGCATCATGTACAACAAACTGTTTAGCACCAATGGCAAAAATTATTGATGATAACTTTGGTTTAGAAGAAGCATTAATGACAACAATCCATGCAAGTACATCTACACAATTAACGGTTGATGGTCCATCAAAAAAGAATTATAGATTAGGTCGTTCGGCTATTGTTAATATCATTCCTTCAACAACAGGAGCAGCAGTTGCTGTTGGTAAAGTTATTCCTAAATTAAATGGAAAATTAACAGGTATGGCTTTTCGTGTACCAACTGCAGATGTGTCTGTTGTTGATTTAACGGTAAGAACGACATCTGAAACATCATTAGATGACATTAAAGCTGCTTTCAAAAAAGCTTCTGAAGGTGCAATGAGTGGTGTAGTTGGTTATACCGAAGATGCTGTAGTGTCTCAAGATTTTGTTAGCGATGATCGCACAAGTATTTTTGATGCCGATGCATGTATCGAATTAAACTCTAAGTTTTTTAAACTTGTCTCATGGTATGATAATGAGTTTGGGTATTCTAACAAATTAGTTGATTTAGCTCAGAAGGTTAATTCTTTATAATATTAATGTCATTTAAATCTGTAGTTTTACTTTAAAAGCTACAGATTTATTTTTTATATCAAGCTCATGATTTTAATTACAGATGGTGGTTCTACAAAATGCGATTGGATTGTTGTAGATAATAATGGAAAGCAACTTCACGAAAAAATTAGAACAAAAGGACTTAATCCTGCTATTTTAAAAGAAAAGAAATTAAAAAAAATCATTAGAAAAAGTGATGACCTCATGAGGATTAGCAGCCAAGTGACGCATATTTTTTTCTATGGAGCTGGTTGTGGAACTACAAATCCCAAAGTTATACTTACTGAAATTTTAGAATCCATTTTTATTAATGCCGAAATTGACGTTCAAGAAGATACAATGGCTGCTGTACGAGCAACTATAAATCGTGATGACGAAGCTGCTGTGGTTTGCATTATGGGAACTGGATCTAATTGTAGTTATTTTGATGGTAAACGTTTACACCAACGTGTTTTATCTTTAGGTTATACACTCATGGATGACGCTTCTGGTAATTACTACGGAAAAGAGCTTATAAGAGATTATTATTTTAATAATATGCCAGAAGATATTAAAATAGCATTTGAGCATAAGCATAATCTTGATGCAGATTACATTAAGTATAATCTATACAAACAACCTAATCCAAATGCATATCTCGCCAATTTTGCCGAATTTATGTTTTTAAATAAAGACTCTAAGTATATTAAAGAACTAATAAAAGAAGGAATTAGACGATTTGCCAAGAACATGATATTTCAGTATAAAGAAGAAATTAAAATTGTACCAGTACATTTTGCAGGTTCAATAGCGTTTTTTGCTGAAACTGAAATCAAGGAAGTAGCAGAAGAATTAGGATTTACTGTTGGTAATTTTGAAAGAAGACCAATAGAAGGTCTCGTACAATATCATACTAAAAGCTTATAGTTTTTATAGAACATCATAACGCTATTCAATATATTTAAAAAAGGCATTAGAATTTTCTAATGCCTTTTTTTAATTAAATAGGGTTGGTTAATACTTATCGTATCCATGCTTTCGAAATGGCATGCTTAGATAGCCAAATTAAAAATGCACAAACCACGATAATCATGATTGGCATTATTTTGTTAACATTTTCTATTTCTATCATCAAATACACTTGTTGTACTGTTGCACAAATAAACGATACAATAAATAAATAGTAAGCCCATTTTTTTCTAATTAATAGTGCAATACACGCTAAAGCACCACAAAATACAGCTAGAGCAAAAACAGAAGTGTACCAAGCAGGATGCTCATATAACATTTCAGCTTGTTGTTCTTGTGGTAATTCAGCAATCATTTCGTCTGTAATAAAAGCCTGAACCATATAAGCCATAACTCCCATGGCATTCCAAAGTAATGCGACTACTGCGATAATCCAAAACCAAACAGGTGGTTTGTTAGTTGAAGAATTTGTCATAATTTTTTGATTTTAGTTAGTTAATGTCTAACAATTTATAAAATAAACTATGTAAAATAAAAAACTCAACCTAATTTTATATAAACTATATAAAACTAAGTTGAGTATAAACACTTAAATTTGTATTAACTTTAATCTTCTACAACATGATGAATAGGTGTTTTATTAACCCATTTTCCATTTTTAGATTCACCCAAAATATAAACATCTTTGCTATGCTCATATTCTTTAATAGTGCGCATCATTTGCTCTTTGGTGTCTCTGTGTAATTTGATTCCAGTACTTTTACCTTTATTTCGGATTTCTAAATAAAATCCATCTCTAAATTTTATTGGTCTTGTTGGAGGTCTTCCCATGTATCTGTATTTGTAAATATAATCTGCATATTAATAAAAAAAAGTACAATATGCAAGTTGTTTAATATTATTTCAAAAGTAATTGTTTTAAAGCCTGCAATACAGCGCTTTATATTGTAATTAGTAATTGTGGTATTGATGTGTACAATACCAAAAAGTTTTTATACATTTAACTACAACACATGGCATCGTATTTATGAACTTAAAAAAGAAAAAAAAATCTTACAAAGCATCAAATCTTCCACCAGGAACAATAGCTTATAGAGGTAAAAAGCAATCTGTAGCCACTAATATTGAGATTATAAATTACTCAAAAGATAAATGTACAATTTTAAATACAGGAGCTGTTCAAGAGGCTTTTAATTTTAAAGGTAATGAGCACGTCACTTGGATAAATATAAATGGATTAAATAATGTAAATGATATTGAAACCTTGGGTTTACATTATAAATTGCATCCACTCACCTTAGAAGATATTGTAAATACAGGACAGCGTCCAAAACTAGAAGAGTTTGAAAACTACATGTTCGTTGTTTTTAAAATGTTGTTCATTAAAAATGATGATGAAATTCATTATGAGCACTTGAGCTTAATTGTAGGTGAAGATTATGTGTTGACGTTTCAGGAAGCAGATGGAGATGTTTTTGATGATTTAAGAGAGCGATTGCAATCTGCAAAAGGACGTATACGCTCTCAAGGATCTGACTATTTAATGTATGCCATTTTAGATGCCGTCGTAGATAATTATTTTACAGTTATAGAGGTTTTAGGTGATAAAGTTGAAGACTTAGAAGGTTTGCTATTTCAGTCTAATAAAGCAGATGATCGTACACCAGGACAAATACAGCAACTAAAGCAAGAAATATTACGAATGCGTCGTTCAATTTATCCCTTACGTGAAGTTATTAGTCGCATAGAGAAAACAGATTTTGCTTTTATTGAGGAGAAAACGCACAGTTATTTACGTGATCTACACGATCATATCATACAAGTGAGTGAATCTATTGATTTATATCGTGAGATGATTTGGAGTTTAATGGATATGTATATGACTATTATAAGCAATAAGATGAATGAAATCATGAAAGTGCTTACAATTATTGCGACTATCTTTATTCCTCTAACGTTTATTGCTGGTATCTACGGAATGAATTTTAAGAATATGCCAGAACTTAATACAGATAATGGATATTTTATTTTATTGGGTGTTATGTTTATACTTTTCATTTTTATGTTAATCTATTTTAGAAGAAAGCGATGGCTTTAACATAAATTATGTTAACATATTTTGCTAAGCGTTAAAGGCTGTTAAATCGCTTGGCAAATTTCAAAAAACCCATAGTTTATATAGTGTAATTAATTATTAACACTTAAAAACTAACAACATGAGTTATTTGAATATGCAAGATGAAAAGTTAATACCAGTAGTAGTAGAGCTAAATACTTTATTAGCTAGTTACCATACTTATTACCAAAAATTAAGAAGTTTCCATTGGAACGTTTTAGGAGAAAATTTCTTTGATCTTCACAATAAATTTGAAGAATTGTATACTGATGCACGAACCAAGATTGATGACATCGCAGAACGAATCTTAACTTTAAGATATCATCCAATGAGTAAATTGTCGGATTATTTAGAAATTTCCGAAGTAAAAGAAACGTCACCACTACAGTCAGATCAAGAAATGGTTTTACAAATTATAAGTGACCACAAAATTCTACTCGCTCAAATGAGTAAAGTAATAGAAAAGGCAGATGAGGCTAAAGATGAAGGTACAATTGATTTAATTGGAGCCTATATTAGAGAATTAGAAAAATCGAGTTGGATGTTAGACGCTTGGACTAAAAAAACATCAGAAAAACTCAATAAAAATATAATATCATCATAATTTAAATTTTAAGCAATACACTTTATATACATCAAAAAGTTCATGATATGAGCAAACTCACGTGCTACTTTTTGATGTTATTTGTATGGTAAGCAAGACTGAATATTAGTCTACCTAAATTAAAATTTAAAAAAAATATTATGAACGATCAATTAAATACAGCATTTGGAAATCTTAAAGACAAACTTTTTGGATGGTTCAATGCTATTATAGCAAATTTACCAAACCTAGTTTTAGCAATTTTAGTTTTTGTTGCAGCATTTTTTATAGCACGATATGTAAGCAAGCTGGTTGAAAAACTTGTAAGTAGGCGAGTAGAGCAGAAATCTATTAGTCTAGTGGTTTCTAGAATAGCTTCTGTAATTACAGTTTTAGTAGGTTTGTTTTTGGCTTTAGGTATATTAAATCTTAGTCAAGCATTAACATCTCTTTTAGCAGGTGCTGGAGTTATTGGTTTGGTTGTAGGTCTAGCATTACAAGGTACATTGTCTAATACGGTTTCAGGTATAGTATTATCATTTAGAAACAGAATTAGAATAGGGAATTGGGTAGAAACCAATGGGTATTCTGGTGAAGTTATGGACATAAACTTAAATACGTTCATTTTAAAAGAATCAGACAATAATATTGTAGTTGTACCTAATAAAATGATTTTAGAGAATCCAATTAAAAACTATTCGCTTACTACAAGAATGAGAGTAACATTAGAATGTGGTGTAGGTTATGAGTCAGATTTAGAGGCTGTTGAGCAGCTTACCAAAGAAACTATAGCTACGCATTTTAAACAGGTAGAAAAATCGGAAGATGTTGAGTTTTATTATACAGAATTTGGTGATAGCTCAATTAATTATTTATGCCGATTTTGGATAGATGCTGAAAGTATGCTAGAAAAACTAAGAGCAAAAACTAAAGCTATTATTGAGATAAAGAAAGCATACGATAAAGCAGGTATAAACATACCTTTCCCAATTAGAACCTTACAGTTTGATAGTAAATTATCTATTAATACACCTGAAAATTCAGAAAGTACATTCTCAAATAACTAATAATCTCGAGAAAATCGATAGCCTATTATTAAACAAAAAATTAACTATTAAAATTAACTATTAAAATTAAATATTATGAAAAAAATAATTCTAACATTCGTATTTATATTTTCACTTGCAACAGTATTTACAAGTTGTAGAGACGAAAAAACACCTGAAGAAAAAGTTGAAGCAGCAATGGATGACGTTAAAGATGATGTTGAAGATGCATCTGACGATGTGCAAGATGCAGCAGACGATTTAGCAGAAGAAATAGAGGAGGCTGCTGAAGATAATCAGTAAATAGATGAACACCTAATTATTAAAAAGTCTTGGCTTTAGTCAAGGCTTTTTTTGTACTTTTATTCAAGCAAATACAAAATTCTATGATTACACCTCATTTCTCTAAAGACATTTTAGATTTCTTTAAAAAACTAGAAAAAAATAACAATAGAGATTGGTTTAATGACCATAAGCCAGAGTTTAAAAAACTAGAAACTCAAGCAAAAGTAGCTTATAAGCATATTTACGATCATTTAAACAAACATGACATTGTAGATGGTTTTAAGCTTTTTAGAATATATAGAGATGTGAGATTCTCAAAAAACAAATTACCATATAAAACTCACTTTGGTGGATCTTTCAGTAGAAAAAAACCAGACTTAAGAGGTGGTTATTACGTTCATATCGAACCTAATAACAAATCATTTATTGCCACTGGATTTTGGCAACCAAATAAGGAAGATTTATTAAGAATTAGACGAGAATTTGAACAAGATGATGAAGACATTAGAGCCATTCTTGCTAACAAAAAATTTACATCGGTTTGGGGTGAATTTGTTGGTGATGAGCTAAAAACAGCACCTCGCGATTTTGATAAAGAACATCCTGCTATTGATCTTATACGTAAAAAACAATTCATTTTCACTAAAAACTATACAGATAAAGAAGTTGTTAGCGATCAATTTATAAATGATGTCAATGCTTCTTTTATTGCAATTAGACCATTTTTTGATTATATGAGTGACGTATTGACTACAAATTTAAACGGAGAGTCAATAATTTAATTTTTTAAACGTCAATGATTATAGCCTAAATGGCTGTAGCAAGCGGTTGACTAAATAATTGAATATTACTAACCAATCGCTCTTTTACAATCGACATCATACGTTTATTTAATGCCGACGAATTTTGGATATAAACTTCATATTCTTCAACAGTAAATTGTCCAATAATCATACCTTTAAGTGAATTTCTAAACTTAATATCTTTAGTAATGGTGTGATCTATATAGGCCAATTGTTTAGGTAATGATAAATCATAAAACACATTTTTTCGCTTCTTAATATAGTTTCTAAAAACCACAATAAGTAAGTGGTTTTGCATTTTTATAATTGGGCGTAAAGTCCCATTTTGAAAGCATTCATCCATAGTCATAGCGTCATTAACTTGAGCAGTTGCAATGATAGGACGTATAGACTTTAAGTTTGTAGATCGATCATTCATGGCTTTAATTTTTATTAAATATAGAGATTATGTAAGGGTGAATTAAACGGCTAACTTATATGTTTTCAACGGTGTTATTAACAAATTTAGTATGACTATATATTTATAGTTTTTTCTAATTAGTAAACTAACAAGGTTCCATAATAAACGCCTACATTTGATTTGAAGAGGAGCAGACGTTTAACTGTTATTTTTACTTCGGAAATTTTAAAAACTCAAAACTGTTAAAAGCAATAGCATTCTTTTCTAAACATAAAACATAACACACCTTTTGAGGTCTTAAACTTTAAAAGCATTAACATATAAAATATGAGATTTCATACGAGAAAATGGGTAAAACCCGAAGATTTAAATCCTAATCAAACACTATTTGGAGGTCAGTTATTAGCCTGGATCGATGAAGAGGCAGCTTTGTACACCATCATTCAATTAGAAAACTCTAAGATTGTAACTAAATATATGTCTGAAATTAATTTTATGTCTTCAGCCAAACAAGGAGATATTATTGAAATAGGTATTGAAGTTCTTAAGTTTGGTCGTTCATCACTAACACTAAAGAGTGAAGTGCGTAATAAAATGACTCGCGAGACCATTTTAACCGTAGACAATATAATTATGGTAAACCTTGGCGTAGATGGTAAACCAGCACCACATGGCAAAGTACAAATAGAGTTTGTAAAAGATAGGTTAGAGGATAAATAATTACTCTACAAGTCCTGCATTTAATTCAAATATTTCTAAATCAAAATAGGGTACAGCAGCAAGTGCATGATCAAATATGTCACTCATAATATACTCGTAATTTTCCCAGCGTTTATCACTACTAAAACAGTATATTTCTAAAGGCAAGCCTTGAGACGTAGGCGCTAACTGTCTTACCATAATAAACATATCTTTATTAACAGCACTGTGTTGCTCAACATACGTTTGTAAATACTTTCTAAACACACCAAGATTGGTCATGTTTCGTCCATTTATCAAAACAGATTTGTCAACACTTTTATCAGTATTTGACGCATTAATATCTTTTTGACGTTGTGTAAGATAGCTCGTGACTAACTCAATTTTTTTAAGCTTTTCAATATCATCATTACTTAAATACTTAATACTTTTTGCTTTTAAAATAATTGATCGCTTAATACGTCTTCCACCAGATGATGTCATTCCTCTCCAATTCTTAAATGAATCTGAAATCAAGGCATAAGTTGGAATATTAGTAATCGTCATGTCAAAATTTTGAACCTGTACAGTAGATAAATTTATTTCAATCACATCACCATCGGCTCCATATTTTTCCATGGTAATCCAATCTCCAATTCTAACACTATCGTTAATTGCAACTTGTATACTTGCAACAAAACCTAAAATTGTATCCTTAAAAATCAATAATAATACTGCTGATGCAGCACCAAGAGTTGTAAAGAATTTTAAGAATGATAAGTTAATTAATATCGCTAAAATTGAGGCAACACCTACAATCCAAAGAAAAAGCATAACCACTTGAATGTAACTATCAATAGGTTTGTCTTTTAATCTTGGTAAGGTTTTAAAATACGCTTCAAAAGTTTTAAGTATGCTACGTATAATCCAAAGTGTAAGTACGATAGCACACACTTTTAGAAGCATTAATATATTTGTTTCAAACTGAGGAAAATCTTTGAAAACAAATGGAAACAATTTTATAGTTAAAATTAATGGTACAAGATGCGCAATGTTACTTGGAGCTCGATTATTTACTAAAAGGTCATCAAAATTAGTCTTAGTTTGCTCAGAAAATTTTCCGAAGAGATTAATCAAAATTCTTCTAGTAATACGATCGGCTAAATAAATAAAGACTAATAATATGAGGAGTAATACCATCATATTAAAATATTTGGCAGATAAGTCAGATATGCCAATAGAAATAAAATAATCGTAAAAAAAACATTGTGCTTGCTCCATTATGAGTGCGATTTTAAGTATTTCTTCTCAATATAAAATGTACCAAAAGGTATGATAGAAGCCACTAAAACAATAAGCGTGGTTTTGATATCCCATTTAAGTGCATTAGAAAGGAAAAGCGCTAAAATAATATAGGCTACAAATAATAAACCATGAGCCATACCTACAGGAAACAACAATGTATTATAAATATCTAAGTAATACGGCTTAATAAAAAGCATATTACCAAACAATACTAAGTAAGATATACCTTCTAAAAGGGCTACTATTTTGAAACTTTTAAATAAAGAAAACATAGGTGAAATATTTTATGCAAAATTACCTTATGTCTTACAGAAAGTACTAGTATTTTATGATTTTTTTAATAATTGAACTGTTATTAGTTTGAGAACTAAATTTTGCAAAATATAGTCCAGATTCTAAATGTGTTGTGTTTAAAGTATTTTGACCGTTTAAAACCTGATTTTCTAAAACTAGTTTTCCATCTAATGTATAAATATCAATATGATAGGCTTGGTTTGTAGATACTGTAAGGTGATCTCTAAAAGGTATTGGAGAAATGATAACGGTTTCTTCAGTAGTATAATCATCGATGTTTAATGTACCTTCAAAATATGCTAAAGCAAGGTTAAAAGCTTCGCGTCCAATTTTATCTCCAATAATTCGTCCTTTAATATCATCTTCAGGAGGATGAATTCCCCCCCAAATTCTTGATAAACTTGTTTGGTCTGATGCATCTTGATATGTTGCCCATTGTAGCGTAAAACTTTGACTAGGACCAACTTCAAATACTAGAAAATCATTTTGTGTAATATCAAAAGTTCCCATTCCGCCAGGAAAAAATGCGTCACCAGTAAATTGAGTTAACACTTCGGCTGCTGCACGAGAAAACGTGGAGTGACCAGATAAATAGCCAGCAAAAGGAGGTGTTACAAAGGTACCTCGTTGGTATGGCCACCAATGGGTACCGATAATCCAATCTACACCTGCAGTATCTGTAGTTGGATCAGAAATAAAGTCAGGTCCTTTCCAAGCTTTAATTTTAATTCGGTTAACATTTTCATCATTCTCACCACTTAAAGGATCGCCAGTTTCAATTAACTCAATAAGACCATTGATTAATGGAATACCATGAGGATCATAACTCGGTAAACTAGCATCTGTACTTTGTCCTTTACCTGCCATATATCGAATGGCTGAAATTGGTCGTACATAGTCATAATATCCTTTAATTCCCCAAGTATTAATGGCTGCATCATGCATAGCTCCACCGAGCGCTAGATACGATTTAACATCCCATTCTAAATCGGGAACTACAGCACCAACACCTGCTATTTTTTTTACTACGGAAGGATGATCACTCACATAATTTAATAATGTAAACCAATGTCCAGGAGGTGTCTCAGAGTCTGGTCCATCTGCCCAAAATTCTGCAAGAACTCTTGCATAATCAGAACGTTTAACCATTTGAGGTGTGTATGATAGTCCAGTTTTTGGGTTCACAGGATGTCCTGTACTCGCGTCACCACCATTAGTGAAATCATAAAAGGCTTGATATTCAGCAAAAGTATCTGGATAATTGCTTAAATCATAATTCCCTATGGCACCAGGTGAAATATCAATTAATGTAGGATCGTTAGGATCTAAATGTGCAGACCATGCTGCGACTAACGCAAAATTCCATTTGTAAGGATCAGTAATGCCATCTTCATTTGAATTTTGAATATAAGCAGGAGCTCCAGGATCGTTATAGATATAACTGTCAAAACCATTGTTTAAAATTTGTAAATCTGTAGCAGATAATGAAAAAGGAGTGACTTCTCCCCATTCTGGACTTAAAAAAGGAGGTGTGTCTAATGGGTATTCGTTGCCACTTTGGTCAACAAATACATCAAAAGCTAAAGGTTGCCAACGATTTGGGTTTATATCATTTGTATTGTAATAGTTTTCTAATATTAATGGCGGATTTACTGATCCGTAATATTGATTAGCATAATCATTTTGTTCGTTAGAATGATCCTGTAAACCAAAAGCAATCATTTCACTAGCCATATAATTTCCTAAGGCAGCATATGAATTCGTACTATAATCTATAGATGTAAAACTTGTGTCGTAACCATATGAAGTAAAAAGTAATTCAAATTCATCTAATAACGCAGAACCTCCAGGAGAATTTTGAAAACGATGATTGAGTAATCTATACATAGCATAACTTATAATTTCATGCCTTGCTGTGTCGATATTTACAGGTACAGCAATACCATTAAAGTTACAATTATAACCTCCAAACGTTTTACCTAGAAATACAGTTTGGGCTTGTGCATCAAACATTGCCCAAGCATCATACATCAACACTGATGAGTGAAATAAATTTCTAGCATGAACTGTAGGTCTTGCAAAATCAGCTCTAATAGCAGTTAACGTCATTTCATTCCAATCTCTCGCAACAGTATGTTGTGCTTGAGAGTAAGTTGCAAAAAATAATAGAATTAAAAATGTAATTTTTTTCATAGGTTAAGCTTAGATTCGTCTCAAATTTAAAAAAGTTTTTGATACTAAGCATATTAAACAAAAAAAAGACCGTTGAAACAACGGCCTTTTCAGGATTAATTAACCACAAATTACTATAGGTTAAGTAAGTATTAATTAGATGACATCATCGCAAAGAATTTGTCAATATTTGGTAAAATAACGATACGAGTTCTACGGTTTGTAGCTCTGTTCTCGTTTGTATCATTTGTTGTTAATGGTTTATAAAAGCTACGACCTGCAGCAATTAATTGCTCTGGAGCTACATTATATTCATTTTGTAATTTTCTAACTACAGAAGTTGCTCTTAAAACACTTAAGTCCCAGTTATCTTTTACTGCAGCTGTGTTTTTCATTAGTTTATTATCTGTATGACCTTCAACCATAACGTCTAAACTTTCTTCAGAATTAATCACATTTGCGATTTTCTGTAAAATTTCATCTGCTTTATTGCTAATCTTATAACTTCCAGAGTTGAATAACATTTTATCTGAAATTGAAATCATCACAACGGTTTCTTCAATATTAATAGCAATATCCTCATCTTCATCAATGTTTTCTAATGATGACTTTAAGTTAAATTGCATGGCTAAGTTCATTGAATCTTTTAGCGTTTTTGCAGTAGCCATATAAGCTGGCGGTACATTTTTAAGAGATTCTCGCATTGCAACTTTTTGGTTTTCTGAAATTACAACACCATCAACAGAAACCAATTTAGCATTGTTATCATCTGTTAATTCATTAATTTTAGAATTATAACTATCTACACGTTGCTGTATTTTAGCAAACTTAGATTCTAGTTCTTCATTGGCGACTTTAGTTTTAGTTAGTTCACTCTTTAATTCTCCATTATCTTGCTCTAAAGCCAAGTATTTCTTTTTAGAAACACATGCTGTGAAAAATATTGCTGATAGTACTATTACTGAAATTCGTTTCATATTGTTTAATTAGTTTAAAAAATTGGTTTACGATTATATTTACGATGTTAATGCCGATACGGACTATAATTTATTAAAATTGTGAATATTTTAAGAAAATTAAAAACATCTCATTTTGTTTAAGATTCACAATAACAAGTGATTAATTGCTTTAATAGGTTTTTATTTTTTCTTTACGTTTTTGCAGCTGTTTAGTGAGTTCGTTAACAGTTTCTGAAACGGCATCCCTAAAATTATCATGAGAAGCTTCAGCAAATAAACGTGGTCCTGGTGCGCTTAATCTAATACCACATTGCATTCCGGTTTCATCACTAGATGTGTTTTCAGTTTTAAAAAACACATCAGCTCTAATAACAAATTCAAAACGTGTGAAAATAGATTCTAATTTTTCTTCTGTAAATGTTTCTAAGCTTTTACTAGCCGTAACATCATTATATTCATAATTGATTTTCATAATTTATATTTTTAGTTTGGTCCAACTTACAATTTACTAAGTAACCATAGTATCGCTATCCTTAACATTTTTATCTCATATGCTAAATGGAGTAGAAAGCCCTTAAAATTTTGTGAAATTCATAATTTCCTAAGTTGGTTTTATTAATTTTAGAAACTATTCAAATTAATCACATTCAATCAATATGAAAAAAACGTTTCTGTATGCATTGGCATTACTCATGTCATTAATGCCTTTAACTCATCAAGCACAGTCTAAAAAAAGTAAGCGTAAAAAAAAGAATACTACGGAAGTTGCTCAACCTGCACCTAAAAAAAATCAAGGCAAAATAAAACCTTATGATAAGGTCATTACCAAAGATGCTATTACAGATGATGGTTTATTTAAAGTTCATAAAGTAGGAGAGAAGTACTTTTTTGAAATTCCAAATGAGCATTTAGGAAAAGATATGCTCCTAGTAAGTAGAATAGCAAAAATCCCAGCCAATTTAGGAGGAGGTTATATTAATGCAGGCTCAAAAACAGGCGAGCGACTTGTAGCTTGGCAGCGTTTTGATAATAAAGTGTTAATTAAAGAACGATCGTATAATGCTGTGGCCGATGAAGAGTTGCCAATTAGCATTTCAGTAAAATCTAATAATTATGAACCTACATTATTTGGATTTGATATTGTTGCATTTAGTAAAGACTCTACCGCTATAGTGGTTGATGTGACAAAATTTTATAGTAGTGATGTTAAGGCTATTAGTGGTTTGCCAAGCTATTTAAGAAGTTCATATAAGGTTAGAAATTTAGATGCTTCACGTAGTTTTATAAATGGTATGAAGAGTTTTCCGCAAAATATAGAAGTCGTACAAGACATGACATATAATGCATCTAATCCGCCTTCAGCGAGATCTGCAGAAACGATTAGTTTACAAATGAATCAATCTATGATTTTACTACCAGAAAAACCTATGCAACCGCGTTTTGCCGATGATCGTGTAGGTTGGTTTACTTTTAGTCAAGTTGACTACGGTAGTGAGAAGCTAAAAGCAGATCGCAAAACCTACATTCAAAGATGGCGTTTAGAACCAAAAGACCCTGAAGCTTATGCAAGAGGCGAATTGGTAGAGCCAGTAAAACCTATTATATATTATTTGGATCCGGCAACACCAGAAAGTTTACGTAAATACATAAAAGAAGGTATTGAGCTTTGGCAAGAACCTTTTGAAAGTGCAGGTTTTAAAAATGCAATTATTGCTAAATATCCACCAACAAAAGAGGAAGATCCAGATTTTAGCCCAGAAGATATTAGGTATTCTGTGATTAGATATGTAGCTAGTGAAACTAGAAATGCAATGGGACCAAGTGTGTCTGATCCTCGTAGTGGTGAAATTATAGAAAGTGATATTATATGGTACCATAACCATTTACGTTCATATAGAAATCGATATTTGTTAGAAACAGGTGCGGCAAATCCAAGTGCAAGAACCTTAGATACACCTGCTGAAGATATTGGCGAAATGATGAAAATGGTAATTGCCCATGAGGTAGGTCATGCCTTAGGTTTACCTCATAATATGAGCGCGAGTAAAGCTTATGATGTAGAGAGTTATAGAAATGGTGCTTTTACGCAAGAGTTTGGTATTGCCTCTACAATTATGGATTATGCACGTTACAATTATATAGCCCAACCTGGAGATGAGAATATTAGGTTTGTTCGTCAAATAGGTCCTTACGATCATTATGCCATAAATTGGGGATATCGTAATATTCCTGGCACATTTTCGGCTGAAGCTGAAAAAACAACGCTAGATCAATGGATAATGGATAAAGCAGGTGATCCAAAATATGTCTTCGGAAGGCAACGGTCTAGATTTGACCCTACGTCGCAAACAGAAGATATTGGTAACGATGCCATAAAAGCGTCTAATTATGCGCTTAAAAATCTGAAATATGTAGCTCAAAATCTTCCGCAATGGACGAGCAGTCAAACTAATAATTATGAGGATTTAGAAGAGTTGTATGGTGAATTACTGGGTTGTTATAATAGATATGTTGGTCACGTTTTAGGAAATGTTGGTGGTGTTGAAGAGCATTTAATTACACCAAGCCAAGGTGGCATTGCTTATCAAGCTGTTCCGAAGTTAAAACAACAACAATCCATGCAATGGTTACATGACAATGCTTTTGAAACACCACGTTGGTTAGTAGATAAAACCTTGCTTCAAAATATTGATTATAATGGATATACAGAGCGATTAAGACGCTTGCAAAGCAGATATTTAAACAGTTTATTAAGTTTTGATAAATTGGGACGTTTAATAGATCACGAAAGTATTGATGCTACAAATTACAGTGCATTAACAATGATGCAAGATTTACGAAAAGGTGTGTTTTCTGAAGCGAAAATCACTAAAAATGTAGATGTGTACCGTAGAAATTTACAACGTGCTTATGTAGATCGCATGGCGTTTTTAATGACTCAAGATTTAGAGTCTAGACGAAATGATGATTATTATAATGTATCACAAAGTGATGTTAGAGCCTTAGTTCGTGGTGAGTTAAATACGCTTAAACGTCAAGTGGCAGCTGCCGGAAACAGACAGGTTAATACAGTGACGAAGTATCATTATAGAGATTTAGTAAAACGTATTGAAGAGATCTTAGATCCCAAATAAATTAGAATTTCCGAAGAAAAAAATAAAATTAGAACACCTTCTTACTAATATTGAGAAGGTGTTTTTTATTGTTTATATTTGAGTGATTAGATTAACCAACAACGTAATAAATGAAGTTTTTCAATACCAATCGATTTCAATTGTTAAGAGGGAAACGATTACAAAAATATGTTATATATGCTGTTGGCGAAATTATATTAGTTGTTATAGGTATTCTTATTGCCTTGGCAATTAATAATTGGAAAACTAATAGAGCCGAAGTAGCCGAATTAAACCGGATCATTCAAGTGGTTAAAAATGATTTAAACGATGATCTCAATGAAACTACTGAAATTATAGAATTCTCTAAAGAGCCCAATAAGTTAATAGTTAAAATCCTGTACAACGGTAAATTTCAAGACTCCATTAGAAACTGCCAAGATTGTAGATATTTGATGACTTCAGGTAATATCTCAAATTTTAATAGGCAAGGATATAATATGCTGAGCAATTTTAATAAAGAAGCTAAAAGTTTAAATGCTAAAGTAGACTCTATACTTTGGTTCTATAATAAATACGATAAAGAAGGATTTGATTTTCAAAATAACATCATAATTTCTGAAATTGTAGATAACATGAAATATCTTAGAGATAATTATAGTTGGTATTCAGATTATTATGTAGGAAGCTATTGTAATGAAGACTGTTTAAACTATTTTGATAGTGCCGATTATAGAAACCGATTGACCTATTTTGAAGCACTGTATTTTGATAATTATTTAACCATGATTAAAGAATACCAAGTCGAAATCAAAAACTTAATTAAGCTCTTAAAAGATAAAAAAACATGAAACTATTCCACAAAAAACGATTTCAACTATTAAAAGGCACAAGGTTTAGTAAATACTTAACCTATGCTTTTGGAGAAATTTTATTAGTAATTATAGGAATTCTTATTGCTTTAGGAATAAATAACTGGAATAATAATAGGCAATTAGCCAACATCAATAATGAATTAACAAAAAAAGTCATAATACAACTACAAAGAGATATTCAAAAAACTAAAGCATTTCAAAAAGATTTAGATACCATTCAAAATATCTATTTAAAAGCGCTCGATAGAGATTATGATAGCTTAAAAACAGGATTAGATTATTCAATAAGCACCTTATTATATGATGTTTATGATTTGCCTTTAGATCAAACAACAATTAATTTAATTGATAATGCAGCCCTTGATAATAGCGAAAAATCCAAGGAATTAATTGCATTAAGTAGTACCTATAAATTATATGCCAAAAACTTTAATGACATAGAAAATATCATTTATGAGAAGATGACTTCTAATTTAACCGAAATTGAAAAAACTCAAGATTGGTACGTTGAGTTAATAACAGATTATAAATGTAAAGATGATTGTATTCGCTATTTAAATAGTAACAAGTTTAAATCTCAAATTGCCTCTCTACGCTTTTTGTATGTAAATCTATATGGAGATATCGTTTATGGATTTGAAAACGACTTAGCAGGATTTAAATCAAGGTTAGAACATCTATAAGTTCAAAATTCTAAATTCTTGGTCGTCATATAACTTATTTAAAGCTACTGCAACATGTTTTTCTTTGTAGTTTTTTAATTCATGCATGCTATTAAATCCTCCAGCTGTATAAATTTTTATTGCATTTTCAAAATATTGTGATACAGGATATACATCGTTTTTTACAACAACATTATCATTCTCAATGTGTACATGAACTTGTGTAAACACTACAATTTTTATAGAATTTTGTGTTTTGTAATCTTCAATGGCTTGCTTACAAATTTTTAAAACATCGTCTTTTCCTCCAGAATGTACTACCAAAACATAAGCCGATTTCATGTAACAAATAGGAGTGAGGCTTTCTCTTTTTAAAGTTATTGGTGTTACAGATGTAGAATGAGAAGTAATCCAATTTAAATGTGCGTCATATAAAGGTTCTAAAAGCAAGGTGTTGTAAAAAATAATAGACGCTTTTTGGGTTACAGTTGATGTATAGAAATCCCACTTTAAAACTCTAGAAATGTAGATGTACGTTAACTTCGGAAATGTGCTGTATACCAGATTTAATTCGCCTTTTAAACCAAATGGAAACGTATCCACATAAAACCTTGTCACCGGATATTTTTTAAGCGTGTGTACAATTGTCTTCGCCCAATCATAATGATGTTCATCCCAACGTAACCGCACAAATTGATACCCTTTAAAATAATTGGTAAATACCGAAGGCGTTATGATAATCACCTCTCGTTTAGGGATATCTAAGGTTTTGATAAGTGTGTCTACTCGTGTTAAATGTCCTAATCCGCCACCTTGAGCATAAAAAACATGCATTTAGTAGCCTTTAGCCTTTAATTCCTCAATGATGATTTGCTGTTGATCTGCTTTAATTTCAGGAATCCTATTGACTAAATAGCTCACAGAATAGGAGCCTTCATAAAATTTTGGTTGTGCATCATCTTTTGAAGCTATAGATTGTGTTTTAGTGTCTAAATCATACGACGTTCTCGCTAAAATAATAGCATCTTTTACTAATTTTGCTTCATACTTATTTGTTATTTTAATTTCATACGGATTCAAATTTTCCTCATTATCACTAATTTTAATTTTATCCTCATAAAGTTTGAGTTTCCATATTAATTGAGATGATGCTGTTCTTAATTTAAAACCATCTGGCTTGTATTTGATTTCATAAACGACTGTACTACCATCATAATATTTTTTCTTATCAGACTTTGTCATTTTAGACGTATAACTGCTTGGAGTTTGCGTAGTTGTTGTAGGAGATGAATCATCTGTAGTCGTAGTTGTTTTAGTACTCGTATTACAAGAAATTATTATACTAATAGTTAGCATTAATAACAATGATCTAATTAAAGTTTTAGTTGTCATAGGTTTGTGGATGTTATGTGATTAAAGATATCTAAATAATGTTGAGTTTCATGGGATGTGCTAAACTCATTTTGAAGTGTTAGCTTTAGTTGTTTTATTTTTGATTCTAAATTTTCATTATCAGCTTGATCAAAAGCTGATAAAGCTTGGAGTAGCGATGTTTCAGAAAGTACATCAAAGAGAAATGCATTGTGTTGGTTTAAAATATCAGGAATTCCGCCAGCTCTAGACGCTATTACTGGAATGTTTAAAGCTGCTGCTTCAAAAATAACATTTGGCATTCCATCATAAATAGAAGGAATTGCAACAGCGTCACAAACTAAATAATGAGCAATTAATTCGCTTTTAGATTCTGGAATTACTTTAGAGTACGAAATATCATACAATTGTAACATGTCCTCAATATGGAGTTCTAATTCACCAACTATGTGCAAATGAACAGTGTTGAGAAGTTGAGATTTCCGAAGAGAATTTATAAAAAAATCAATCCCTTTTTTCTGTTTTAAAAATCCAACTAGGCCTATAACTTTTGTTGTTTTTGTTAGCTGTAATTCGGTTTTGTATCGGTTGGAAAGGGTAATATCTGCTTTTAAAATTTGCCAATTTTCAAAATGAATAGCGTTTGGAGTAAAAAACACATGAGGATTAAGGTGCATGCTTTTAATGCGATTTACCTTTTCTTTGGTCACGCAAGCAATGGCAGAGGCGTTTTCAATACTGTACAGTAAATCTTGCTTTTTTTGAGAAAAAATAGCGGTATCAAAATCATTACCTCTAAAGCAAATTACAATTGGTTTTTGCAGCCATTTTGAAATAAGCGTAATGCCTTTAATGTTCAAATGACTTCCAAAGCCTACGTACAAATCACTATTTTTAACATGAATCTTATCTTTAATAAAAGCCCATAACATGTTAAGGGTGTGAGAGCTATCTTCAAAAACAGGGACTGCTGTATAGGAACCGTTTTCATGAGTTTTAGTAGAAAAGGCATTACATTTATTAGTAAAATGGTAAATGTGAATGGTATGATGTTTTCTAAGATTTGTGATGATACGATCACAACTTCTAGACATGCCTCCTTTATTTGGCGGATAATTTTCTGTAAACCAGGTTATCGTCATTGTAAGTGTTTAGCTGTAAAAAAATGTGTCATCACCATTTGCAGTGAAACTATTTCCTATCGCATCAGTATCTGTTACACTTTGCATATCTCCTTCGGTCCAAGAAGCACCTGCGCCTCCACCACTAAAACCGCCTCCTCCAAAACCATCTCCAAACCCTTCAGGTTGTGATGGTGTGCTCGTATTTGGATTTGTAGTTGTATGTGGAGTACTTGCTACGATGATAGTATCGTCATGTTGACCCATTGAATGGTCTTGCTGTGGTTGTGCACTTAATAAAAAGATTTCCCAGTAACAGTCTTCACAGAGGTCATGTCCTTCTAACTTGTGACTATGCGTGTGGCAAACTTCTTTCTCACAACTGTAACACGTTTTTTCTTTTGTGTTATCGCAATTGATGTTTAAAAATACACCAGATTTTTGTTGACAAGTCATAGTGCTGAAATTATTGAATTAAGATTTGAGATGGTTTTGAATTAACAATGCTATTGGATTCTAAATAGTGCATCATTTCAGTGAAAATAGAATCTTTATGAACATGGTGTTTTTTAATTTCAGAAGAAATTGAAGTCAACTTTTGCTTAGTTTTTACTTTAACATAATGAAATCCTGCATCTGTTTTAACTCTAATATCATAAAAGCCATCAATAGTGTTAGTGATACGTTCTTGATTTAATATCTCATATTGTGAAGCGTCTAATTTTAGAGTTAAAGCATGAAAGTATTTGTGTTTGCGTTTCATCTTTGTTTTTGTTTTTCCGCTACTTCTACGCTTTGTAGTTGTGACTCTTAAGGTGATTTGATGTAGTGAAATGGTACAAACCGTTGCGTCTTTTAAATGAAATACAGCTTTAAAACGCTCCAATTGATAGGGATGATATTTTACACCACTAGCACGTTGTAAGCCAATATCACTTGGGTTTAAAAGGTTTAATTTATCTTCTATAACTCCAGTGTTTAAGCGTAAGTTGATCATATTTTTATAAATATCACCTTTTATAGAAATAATGAATCTTGCTAAATCGTGAAATTCCTCAAGAGGTACAAAAGCAATATTAGTACTAAATTTCCATATTAAACCAATAAAAAAAGATAGAAAAACACTTATAATAGTGATAACCATTGTCAGCTCAGAGTCTATTTGTAAAACAAATAACACAGCAAAAACCAAAAGTGGTACAAAAAACATAACCATCCATGTTTGAAATCTTGGTTTTTTATATGACAATACAAAACGTTTTAAAAACAACAACCAATATTCACTTGGTCTTTTAGCATTAATTTTTTTGCTTTTAATAAAGAATTGACCATCCTTTAACAGTGCGTTTTCAAACATAAGTTAGTCGATTTTTATAAACAGTTTTCATTTTTGACTCTTGATCTATCCAAAGATAATTATTTTTAATATGTTGTTTTGCATGAGTGCCTATAGCTTTCAGTTTTTCAGGTTGTTCTAATAATGCTCTAATTGCTCTGCCTAAATCTTCTGGTCGATCTGGAGGTACTAAAAACCCAGTAACATTATCCTCAATAAGTTCTCTCACAACAGGAATGTCACTTGCCACAACAGGAATACCATATGACATTGACTCTAATATTTTTAACGGATTGCAACCTTGTACAATATTACGATCACAAGCAGATAATGGTGCCACTGTAAGTATGGCATTTTTAATCATAACAGCCAATTCCTTTTTGTTTAATTCATAATGCCAGTTTATACTGTCAAAAACACCAATGTTTTGAGCTAGCTGTTTATGAATTTCAGTACGTTTTTCTGGGATAGAGGTGCAAATTACCAATTGAATATTTAAATCTTTCAATTCCTTAATAGCCTTAAACAACGTTTTTATGCCTTGCCATTTCTGTAAAGCACCAAAATATAAAATGTAATTTTTGTCGCGATTTAAAGTGATAATCTTAGAGTCTTCATCATAAATTGTCACACCATTAGGAATGACAGTAACTTTATTTGCATTTACTTTATACTGTGTAATAATGAATTTTTGAGTCACTATAGAGGGTGTAATTAAAACGTCAGATTGTGACACACAAAACTGTTCTAATTGCTTTATTTTTTCTAAAACCGAAGTGCTAATTGTTGGATATCTATTTGGTAATTCTATATGTTGAAATGCATTAACTTCAAAAACCGTCTTATACGTTGTAGTGTGTTGCAAAACGGGAATTCCTCCCCAAATATCTCTAAAATGAATTAATTGTATGTTTTCGCAAAGCGGAAGGTTGAGAATCTTAGTCACAGCATCCTGAAATTTTTGAGTACGTTCTAGAAAATTAACTACTTTTTCTTTCCAACGGTACACATAGAGCTGTCGTTCTTCATCAAATTGAAAAGTAGGCATCTCTTCATTGCCTAGACAAATTAATAAACCCGATTTAAATGTAGCTTGTAATGCTTTAAGGCAATGTTCAATATGTGTTGCAGCTCCTTTTTGAGAAGGAAACACATCAAATGCAATGTAAATAAATTCTGGTTTTAGAGTCATTGTATCAGTTGCTGTTAAATATAAATGAATTTATCTGTTTAAGAAATAATAGTTTGTTACTTTAAAATTTCCGTAGAAAAGAAACTAAAAACCAAGATGAATTCATTACTAACGATTTACTATCTTGTGCACACTAACTAAATAATTTTTAAAATTACATCAATGAAATCACTAACGATACAAGAGATAAATACCTTATTAAACGGAGAAATTCTAGGAGAAACTACCCACGAAATCACAGGTTTAGAACAAATCCAGAAAGCAAATAATAATCAAGCTACATTTATAGGAAACCGAAAATATGCCGCAATGTGGGCAGATTCTAATGCTTCATTGGCAATTGCTAATGCCAATATCGATGTAGAGCCTGGAGAGAACCGTGTGATCATCAAGGTTAAAAATGCCGATTTAGCAATGGCTAAATTATTAGAAGAATTTACACCAAATGCGCCACATTTTGAGACAGATATCCATCCATCAGCAAATATTGATGATTCAGCAGTAATTGGTGAAGGTAGTAGAGTTGGAGCTGGTTGTTTTATTGGTAAAGATGTCGTTATTGGTGCAGGTGTGGTGTTATATCCAAATGTGACCATTATGGATGAAACCACTATTGGAGATCACACCACAATTTGGTCTGGTACTGTGATTAGAGAACGCTCTGTGATTGGAAGTCACTGTATTTTTCATACCAATGTAAGTATTGGCGCAGATGGTTTTGGATATCGACCTAGTGATGACGGTAGAGGTTTGGTTAAAATCCCACATATTGGAAATGTGGTCATAGGAAATGCTGTAGAAATTGGAGCAAATTCTTGTGTTGACCGCGGAAAATTTAGTTCTACAATTCTTGGCGATGGCTGTAAGATTGATAACTTGGTTCAAATTGGACATAATTGTGTTTTAGGACGTTTTTGTATCATGGCAGGAAGTAGCGGATTAGCAGGTTCTGTAACACTTGGTGATGGTGTCATGATTGGAGGTAGTGCCTCAATTAAAGATCATACAACCATTCATTCTGGAGCAACAGTTGGTGCAGGATCTGGAGTTATGAATGATGTGCAAGCAGGAAAAACAGTGTTAGGTTATCCTGCAGTAGACTCCAGAGAAATGTTAAAACAATGGGTTGCGCTTCGGAAATTGGCACGTTAATTAATTTATGGCATACTATTTGAATATCAGTTAGTATTAATAAATAAATTATATTACAATTATGAGTAAAGGAACAGTAAAATTCTTCAACGACACCAAAGGATTTGGATTTATCACAGAAGAAGGTTCAAACACCGAACATTTTGTTCACATTTCAGGATTAATCGATGAAATTCGCGAAGGCGATGTAGTAGAATTCGATTTAACCGAAGGAAAAAAAGGATTAAACGCAATTAACGTCAAAGTTATCTAATATACGCTTAACCAAAAATAAAAAGCCCATCACAATGTGATGGGCTTTTTTTTTGTGTAAATCGAAAGGTATTATTTTAGTTTGCTCAATTAATACTCGACTTTTAATAACTTAATTATATACTTATGAGGTAGTTTTTTTGAAAGATTTTATCATAAATATCCTTACTAAACATATATAACTGAGCAGGTCTTTTAGACACTCCAACTTGCTTTTCATCTAGAGCTATAATGTATTTTTTATTAATTAGTTTTCTTCTAAAATTTCTATTATCTATCTCTATTCCTAAAATAGATTCATACAAATCTTGTACATCATTAATCGTAAATTTATCAGGAAGTAATTTAAAAATTATTGGTTCAGATAAGCACTTAACCTTTAAATCCTCATAAGCTTCTTGTATGATTTTTTTATGATCAAATCCTAAATTAGGTAAGTTGTTTATAGGGAACCATGTTGCGTTATTCTTGTTGTTTTCTAAATTGACATCTTCTGTTTTTAATAAAAAATAATAGGCTACCGTGATTGTTCTAGCATTAAACTCTTCATTTTTAATCCATAGTAAGTCCTTTTCATTTGTTAAACGATCTGGATTGCCAAAGGCTTTAAATTGCTTTTTGTATTGATTGGTTAATCCTGTGAGCTCTTTTAAAACTCTTGTTGCTGTTTGATCTAAAGTTTCATGGGTATAAACATGGTAACCCGTTAAAACATGATCGTCAACTATAACGTTACCCTTAGATTCCAAATAACGTTCAATTAATAATACGTTTAAAGACTTCGTATTTATATCATAACCAAACACGACACAATCAACAGATATGTTCAATATTTTTTCTGACTTCATTTGATATTAATTTTAAAATAAAACTATTATTTTTTTATTAAGCGTCATATTTACATTAGCAATATTACTGTTTTTTATTGATATAATCCTAATTTAATTATCAATATAGTACACAAAATTAATAATTTAACATATATTTTTTCAAAATAATTAGGATTGTTACAATTTTTTACAATACATTTGAAAAACAAACGTAAATATGACGTTTATAAATACAGCATAATTTAATAGCTTTAAAAATGAAAAAACTCGTAAACATATTATTTGAGAATCATTTGAACCTTATTGTACGAAAACGATTTAGTTTAATTTCATCAATTTTAGTAATTGTTATGTTTACCTTTAGTCAACATACATTTGCTCAAACTGACGAAGTCGATAATGATTTAGATATTGAAAATGAACAAATTACTGAAGCGATTGATTCTCCTTTTACAATTAGTGCGCATTTAAAAAACATGCATACTTGGCATGGTTTCGTTGTTCATCCAGGAGCAATGATTGCTACGAGTTTAGAATATAATTCTAAAAATAAAAAATTCACTTTTGGTTTTTGGGGTGGCGCAAGTTTCTCTACTATAGATGTAAAAAATATTAATACTGGTGAGAACGAAAGTGCCTATTATAAGGAAGTTTCTATATATACAAAATATCGGTTTTCAGATAAATTCTTTATTGAAGCTGTAACACACAATAATTATACAGGTGTAGAAGAAAGAGGAGATGAGTTAAGTTACTGGAGTTACGATAAAACGCAAGGTTATAATTTTGTAGACCTAAATTTTGGTTACAATATTACACCAAACACCTTATTATATTTAGCAACGATTATAAACGGTGGTTCGGGTGATTACGAAATACAAGAAAATGGTGACTTAGAAAATTCTTGGACACACTATTTTGAAGTAAGCAGTAAGGTTTGGAAAAATAAAGACTCTAGCTTATCTCTATTTGCAGGAGGTGCTTGGTCATTTATAACAGATAAAACGTTTTATACACAAGGAGCAGGAAATATTATTAACGTAGGAGCTACTTATAATAAACAATTTGAAGTTCTTAAACATACCGTACCTGTAGATGTCACATTAATGTGGAATCCAGAACAAGAAAAAACAGTAATACAATTAGATGTTACCTTGTTTTAAAAGATAAAAAATAGGCATAACTTTAATAGCATTTTAATCATTAAACTTAAAATTATGAAAACAAAAACTTCATCATTCAATTTAAAAAAATTGTTTTTTCCCATACTATTGCTTTTGTTAGTTTTTAATTTTATTAGTTGTGCAGAACAATTAAACGATGTAGATGCTTCTTCTAAGTCTTCCGAAGACATTGGAGATGTTTTTAAAAGTAATATCGATTTATCAGGTAAAAAAATTGGCTATTGTTCGCCTTCACTAAATGCGCCTTATTATCAAGCATTATGGCAAAGTATAAAATCTACCACAGAGAAAAATGGCATGACATTTTTGTCGGCAGATGGTCAAGATGATATCAACAAACAAATTGCTGCGGTTGAAGATTTAATTACAAAAGGCGTGGATGCTTTATTATTAAACCCTAAAGATCCTGATGCTTTGGTTGGTGTCACTAAATTGGCAGAAGCTGCTGGCATACCTGTTTTTATTATTGATAGCTCTATTAGTCCTGAAGCAGAATTTGTAACGACCATACAATCTAACAATTTAGCGAATGGCGAATTAGCTGGAGAATGGCTAGCAAAAAAGTTTGGAAACAAACCCATGAATATCGCTTTATTAAGCGGTAATGCAGGAAATCCTGTTGGTCGTACTCGTAAACAAGGTTTATTACAAGGGATTACAGAAGAACAATTACGTACGCTTGGAAAGATTAACTTAAATGTAAAAACACAAGCCTATACCGAATGGTCTTATGCTGGTGGACTTAAAGCTATGGAAGATATTTTAGTAGCACATCCAGATGTTAATGTGGTTATTACTGAGTCTGATGTTTGTGTTTTAGGCGCTATTAAAGCAATTGCACAAGCAGGTAAAACCGATGATATTTTAATTGTTGCTGGAGCAGATGGACAAAAAGAAGCGATTAAATACATCATGGAAACCGATTTTTATGGTTGTACTGCTATGAATAGTCCTGTGCAAATTGGTAAAAATGCAGTGCAATATGCTGTAGAGTATATGAATGGTAAAACCGATTTTGATAAAAAATCATATACAGCACCTTTATTAATTACCAAAGAGAATGCTGCTAAATATTACAATCCAAACGCAATATTTTAATCCTGATAGATATGAAAAATGCAACAAGCGAATATCGTCTAGAAATGTCAGGAATTTCCAAAAGTTTTGGTGTTGTTTCTGTACTTAAAGATGTGAATTTAAAAGTAAAGTCTGGAGAAATTCATGCTTTATTAGGTGAAAATGGTGCTGGTAAATCTACTTTAATTAAAATATTAAGTGGTGTACACCAAAAAGATACTGGTACAGTAATTTTAGATGGCGAAGACATTACACCAAAAAACACACATGAAGGTCAGGTTTTAGGAATTAATGTAGTCTATCAAGAATTGTCTTTAGTGAATGATTTATCGGTTGCTGAAAATATTTATTTACACAAATTAGGTGCTAGTAAATCTTGGATGAACTGGAAAGGATTAATTCAAGATGCACAAGAATTATTAGATTCTTTAGACTTTAAAATTGATGCTTCTGCAAAAGTAAAAGACTTAAGTATTGTACAAAAACAAGTGGTTGAAATTGCTAAAGCTATATCAGAAGATACTAAAATTTTGGTTTTAGATGAACCTACAACGGTCTTCGATCCTAAAGATGTTAAAAAACTATTTCAAATTCTTTTCAGATTAAAAGAACAAGGTATTTCCATTATATACATATCGCATCATTTAGATGAAATTTTCAAAATAGCAGATACCGTTACGGTACTAAGAGATGGTGTAGATACAGGAAGTATGCCAATTTCTAAAACCGATAAAGATGGTGTGATTCACCTTATGATTGGTCGTGAGTTAAAAGATTTATATCCAAAAAGAGATATTAAAATAGGAGAGGTGCCCATCTTTCAAGTGAAAAATTTAACCGCTAAAGAAACCATGGTACATGATGTGTCTTTCAATGTAAAACCTGGTGAAGTATTAGGTATTGCTGGTTTAGGTGGAAGCGGAAGAACAGAAACTGCAAAATTAATTTTTGGTGCAGATAAAAAGAAATCTGGAACTTTAATTTTAGAAGGTAAAGAGATTAAAACAAACTCTCCTGTAGATGCTGCTGGTTATCAAATTGGTTTTGTTTCCGAAGATAGAAAAGAAGAAGGTGTGTTTTTACCGCTATCTATTAGAAGAAATATTAGTGTAACAAGTTTCAAGTCTATTTCTAGTAAACTAGGTTTTATAAATGTAGACAATGAATATAAAAAGGTATTGGGTTTAATTGAAAAGTTAAACATTAAAACACCAAATTCTGAGGTTAATGTAAAAAACTTGAGTGGTGGTAATCAGCAAAAAGTGGCATTAGCTAAATGGTTGAGTATTGATAGTAAAGTCATTTTTATTGATGAACCCACTAGAGGCGTAGATGTAGGTGCAAAAATTGAAATCTATAACCTTATCAATGAAGTCGCTAAAAAAGGCGTTGGTGTCGTGGTAATATCTTCAGATATGCCTGAGATTATGGGAATTTCAGATCGTATTCTCGTCATGCATGAAGGTACCATTTATGGCGAATTACAAAAAGAACAATTTTCAGAAGAAAACATTTTACGTTACTCTATTGGAGAACCTTTAAAACAAAATAACTAAACTAATTAAACATTAACGTTATGGCTTTAACATTAAAACAACAACTTAGTGCTCCTGGAGGCATATTAAAGTTCTTAGTCAAGTATAATACGATATTCATTTTCATATTATTAGTGATTTTTTCTGCACTAATTTCCGATGTGTTTTTCACTTCCGTAAACCTTTCTAACTTATTAAAACAAGTGTCTGGTATTGGTATCATTAGTATTGGTATGCTCATTGTCATTCTAACAGGTGGCATTGATCTATCTGTAGGGTCTATGGTAGCTTTATTAGCGGTTACTTTTGCTATTTTGGTCAATATTTTTGCTTTACCATTAGCTATTTTAATGACTATAGTAATTGGTTTCGGCTTAGGAAGTATTTCTGGATACCTCGTTGCCTATCAAAAAATGGCACCTTTTGTAGCCACTTTAGCCTTAATGACTATTGCTAGAGGATTAAGTTTTATCTACTCTAAAGGATCACCTGTTACGTTTACAACAGTTGGTGGTCAGTACATGTCTAACTTCGCAAATAATTCTACTTTAGGTATTCCAAACATTGCAATCGTATTTTTTATCATTGTCATTTGTACAATGGTTATGCTGCGTTATAACGTTTTTGGACGATTAATAATCGCTATTGGAAGTAACGAAGAAGCGTCGCGTTTATCCGGAATTAAAGTCAATAAATACAAATTTTTAGTCTATGCTATTTCTGGTGCTTTAGCTGCAACTGCAGCTATTATTGTAGCTTCTAGAACCAATTTAGGGTCTCCAAATATGGGAATGGCTTGGGAGTTAGATGCTATTGCTGCTGTGGTTATTGGTGGCGCAAGTTTAAATGGAGGAAAAGGAACGGCTATAAATACTTTAATGGGTGTACTTATTTTAGGATTAATAGGTAACATTTTAAACTTATTAAATGTGCCTTCGTATCCACAACAAGTGGTTAAAGGTGCTATCATCATATTCGCAGTATTATTACAAAGATTCGAAAGCAAATAAATATATATATATTCTGTAATGGAACACATAAAATTAAATAATAAAAACCTTTCTGCAATTGGAGAACGAATTGCGGTACCAACATACAACAGAGATACTATTAAAACAGGTATTGTACATGTTGGTATTGGCGGATTTCATAGAGCGCATGAAGCCTTTTATGCGGACCAATTATTACATGATGAAACCATAAAAGATTGGGGGATTTGTGGTGTGGCTTTATTAGATTTTGATACTAAAATCTATAACACACTAAAGGAGCAAGATGGTTTGTACACGTTAATTGTTAAAGAGTTAGATGGTACACATACCAAACGTGTTATTGGTGCAATAACAGAGTGCCTGTTTGCACCTGAAAGCCCAACAAAAGTCATTGAAAAAATGGCAAGTCCTGAGGTTAAAATCATCACTTTAACGATTACAGAAGGTGGTTATAATTATAATGAAGCCACTAAAACATTCGATTTTACAAATCCGTTAATTATTCATGATTTAGAAAATCCTGATGCACCAAAAACCATATTTGGTTACCTAACACAAGCTTTAAAATTAAGACAAGAACGCGGATTAAAAGGCATTACTATTCAGTCTTGCGATAATATTCAAGGTAATGGTCACATGACGCAAAATATGTTGTTAAGTTATGTGTCTAAAGCAGAACCTGGTTTAATGGATTGGATTAATGAAAATGTTTCTTTTCCAAATGCAATGGTAGACAGAATAACACCTGTAACTACAGCAGAAGATATTGCACATCTCAATGAAACGTCTGGTATTGATGATGCTTGGCCAGTAGTTTGCGAACCTTTTAAACAATGGGTTATTGAAGATAATTTTATTGCAGGAAGACCAGCTTGGGAAAACGTAGGAGCACAGTTTGTTGAAAACGTGGTGCCTTATGAGAAAATGAAACTAAGTTTATTAAATGCAGGACATTCAGTATTAGGGATTTTTGGAGCTTTAATGGGATATACTACCATTGATGAAGCAGTTAATAATCCAAATATCAGAACTTTTTTAAAGCAGTATATGGATGAAGAAGTGACACCAACGTTAGGAGATTTAGAAGGTGTCGATTTAGAGGCTTATAAACAATCGTTGTTGGAGCGCTTCGGAAATATTAATATTAAAGATCAAATAGATCGTATTTGTTCTGAAACTTCTGCAAAATATCCAATTTTTATTCTGCCAACCATTCAATCGCAAATAGCAAATAATAGTGCTATAAAATTAGCCGCATTTGTAACAGCTGCTTGGGCAATTTATAGTTTGGGTACTAATGAAAATGGAGACGCTTTAAATATAAAAGATGCTTTAAAACAAGAATTACACGAAAAAGCAAATGAAGCAAAACAGAATCCAACTGCCTTTTTAGAGTTAGAGAGCGTTTTTGGTTCATTAAAACATAATCCTGTGTTTTCTAAAGCATTTGTAAATGCATATGGAGACATTACAAATACGAACATTGAAGATAATTTGAAAAGTATTAACAGTGCTCATTAAAATGAAATTAGTATGAAAAATATAGTATGTTTTGGAGAAGTATTATGGGATGTTTTTCCTACACACAAAAAAATTGGAGGCGCACCTTTAAATGTTGCCTTACGTTTAAGGTCTTTAGGTAATAATATATCTTTAATTAGTAAAGTTGGAAGTGATGCGAATGGAAGGAATATTGTTTTTCATGTTGTAGATCATGATATAAATACTGAGAGTTTACAAATTGATAATACAACAAAAACGGGAGTCGTAGAAGTAACACTTGATCATACTGGTTCTGCTTCTTATGTTATAGAAACTCCTGTAGCTTGGGATAATATTGAATTAACTGAAACAGCAATAAAAGCTACCCAAAATGCAGATGCATTCATTTATGGAAGCTTAGTGACTAGAAACTCTATCTCTAAACAAACATTATACACGCTTTTAAATTCGGCTAAATATAAAATTTTTGATGTTAATCTTAGAGCTCCTTTTTATGCTACGGAAATTTTAAATCACTTAATGTTAGAGGCAGATTTTATAAAATTCAATGATGATGAAATTTTTGAAATATGTCAGACGCTAGGCTTCAATTCACAAATTATAGAAGAAAATATAAAATTTATAGCCGATCGAACAAAAACAAAATCAATCTGTGTTACTAAAGGTAGTAAAGGAGCTGTTTTATACGTTGATGGTGGATTTTATTGGAATTCCGGATACACAGTAAAAGTCATTGATACTGTTGGTGCTGGAGATTCATTTTTAGCAACATTAATACATATGATATTAAAAGAAAATACGCCTCAAGAAGCTTTAGACTATGCTTGTGCTGTTGGCGCTTTAGTAGCAGGCAGTGAGGGAGCAAATCCTGAAATTCATAAAAAAGATATAGCTAGATTCCTTAAACCTAATTATTGAATTTAACTGTTGATTAGTAGCGATTAAAAGCTTTGTGTTTTCACAAAGCTTTTTTTTTAACGATAAGTTGAGATATCATTCAATGTTGCAACATATACTGTTTCTTTAAAATAATAGAAAATCTCATCGATAAATTTCCTCGTTTCGTATAGTCAAAAACCTCAAACGTCTATTGCGTTATTATAAAAGTGCGTTTAGTTTCACCTTTGAAGTGTAAAACAAAAACACCTTTAAAATGAAATTATATTTAATTCTTGGAAGTCTGCTATTTACGCAACTATCAGTAGCACAAGACAGTTCAACAAAAATATGGTCGCTACAAGACTGTATAGATTATGCTATAGAACATAACATTACTGTTAAAGAAGCTACTCTAGATAAAAACCTTGCAGAAGTTGATTATAGTAAGGCTAAATCATCAAGACTGCCTAACTTATTTGGTAGTGCATCTCAAAATTTTTCTAACGGTAGTACAATTGATCCAATTACTAGTGATTTTATAAACGATCAAATCCATAGCACTAACGTTGGTGTTAATAGTTCTGTAACCTTATTTCAAGGAAATCAAATTAGTAATCAAATAAAACAAAATAAACTGCTTTTAGAACAAAGTGCTTTTCAAGAAGAGGTTGAAAAAAATAATATTGTTTTGAGTATTCTTGAAGTGTATTTACAAACGCTTTATAGTAAAGAAAGTATCACAATAGCCGAAAATAATGTTGAAGCTTCAGAAAAAGAAGTACAACGTGCTAAGGCTAGATTAGACGCAGGCACCATCGCATTAAGTGATTACACTGAAGCTCAAAGTCAAGCTGCTACAAACAAATACACCGTTATTACTGCAAAAAATGATTATCAGCAATATATCATTCAATTAAAACAACTCTTAGAGTTATCTCCTTTAGAAAACATCCAAATTGAACCTATAGATGAAAATATGGATCTGTTAAATATAGAATTAGATAAAAATGAGGTTTATAATAATGCGCTTATGTTTTTACCTGAAGTTAAAGCTAGTCAATTAAACATTGTAGCAAATGAAAAAGAATTGGATATAGCAAAAGGTGGTTTTTTACCAACCTTAGAATTAACTGGTAGTGTAGGTTCAGGATACACAAGTGTAAGTAATAATACATTTTCCGATCAGTTTGATGTTAATTTTAATCAAAGATTAGGACTAAGCTTAACCATTCCTATTTTCAACAGAAATCAAACAAAAGCTGCCGTACAAACAGCAACGATAAACATTGAAAAAGCTGAAATTCAAAAGCAAACTACAGAAAAAGATGTGTATAAAAAAATAGAAACAACATATCAAAATGCAGTATCTGCACAAGAACAAGTTATAGCATCTGAAGCTTCAAAAAATGCCGCAGAACAAAGTTATAACCTAGCACAAAAAAAATATGAACTTGGTGATTTAAGCACAACCGACTTGGTTATTAGTCAAAATACATTTACAAATGCTCAGCAAAATTATTTACAGTCTAAATACTTAAACATTTTATACCACGAGTTATTACAATTTTACCAAGGAAACGACATCAAACTTTAATATAAATAAGCATGAACCTTCCATAACTAAATTTCGATACTAATGAAATTATTACAGGAAGTGCCATGTGAGAGATAAATAACATTAAATACAAACACACATGAAAAATAAAAAGTCAATAATCATTATAAGCATTGTACTCTTTGCATTAGCTGTTGGAATTTTCAGTTTTATAAAAGGAGACGATGCCATAATTATCGAAGCTAAAACTGTTGCAGCAAAAACAGCAAACGTAACTACTTTAGTTACTGCAACCGGAACGATTGAACCAATTAACCAAGTTGATGTTGGTACGCAAGTGTCTGGTGTTGTAGAGAAAATTTATGTAGCTTATAACAGCGAAGTTAAAGAAGGCCAGCTTATTGCCGAGTTAGACAAAACAAACTTGCAAGCCGCTTTAACACAAGCTCAAGCATCTTATGATAATGCCGTGAGCCAAAGAAATTACACAAAAACGATTTTTGATAGACAACAGACGTTATACGATAATCAAGTAATTAGTCGATCAGATTTTGATGATGCAGATTACAATTACCAAACTGCCAAAGGAACTGTGACACAGCGTTTATCAGACTTACAATCGGCTAGAACTAATTTAGGTTATGCTAATATTTACTCGCCAATTGATGGTGTTGTGTTATCTAGAGATATTGATGAAGGACAAACTGTTGCAGCAAGTTACAGTACACCAACGTTATTTACAATTGCTCAAGATTTAAAAGAAATGCAAGTTGAGGCAGATGTTGATGAGGCAGATATTGGACAAGTAAAAGAAGGTCAGCGTGTAGAATTTACAGTGGATGCTTACATAGACGAAACGTTTAACGGTGTTATAACACAAGTGCGTTTAGACCCAACTGTAACATCTAATGTGGTAACCTATACTGTTGTTGTTAAAGCAGAAAATGAAGATTTAAAACTAAAACCAGGATTAACAGCAACGATTTCAATTTTTACATTAGAATTAAATGATGTGTTAACTGCGGAAGCAAAAGCCATAAACTTTAATCCAGAAGCTGAAATATTAACGACATACAATACACATCACAACTTGTCAAGCAATACCAGTTTACCTTCTGAAAAAGAAACAACACTTTGGGTGTTAGGAAAAGATAAAAGTATTACACCTAAAACAGTAACGTTAGGCGCTAGTGATGGTGTAAATGTTCAGGTTTTAAGCGGAATTAATCAAGGCGATGAATTGGTATACAGTTTAAATGGTATTGCAAAATCTGAAGCTTCAGGTTCAAGAAATTCGCAATCCGGATCTAACGAAAGTCCGTTTATGCCAAAACGACCTGGAAAAAAATAAGAGACCATGACTAAAGAAATAATTAAAATACAAGATTTAAAACGTGAGTTTACCATGGGAACCGAAACGGTTCATGCGCTAAAAGGTATTTCATTCGATATAAAAGAAGGTGAATTCGTTACTATAATGGGTTCTAGTGGCTCTGGTAAAAGTACCATGCTAAATATTTTAGGTTGTTTAGATCAACCAACATCTGGTGCTTACGAAATTGATGGCGTAAGTGTTAAAGATTTAAACCGAAATGAATTAGCAACCATAAGAAACGAAAAAATAGGATTCATTTTTCAATCGTATAATCTATTAGCAAGAACTTCGGCTATCGAAAACGTAGAATTGCCATTGCTTTATAACAGTAAAGTGTCTACAGAAGAACGTCGTGAACGTGCTATAAAAGCCTTAAAAATGGTTGGTTTGGGAGAGCGGTTGCATCATACACCATCGCAACTTTCAGGAGGACAACAGCAACGTGTGGCTATTGCCAGGTCGTTAGTTAATAATCCAGTAATGATTCTTGCCGATGAAGCTACTGGAAACTTAGATACCAGAACATCTTACGAAATAATGTCACTGTTTCAAGAGCTTAACAAAAAAGGAATTACAATTACCTTCGTGACACACGAGCCAGATATAGCAACCTTTAGCAGCAGAACTGTAGTATTAAAAGATGGAGAAATTATGCAAGATTATTTAAACCATAATGTACAATCTGCAGCAAACGAATTAGCGAAATTACCTAAACAAGATGAGTAATGATGAAATGCCATTTCAAAATTTCAATATAAACTTTTACGTAATTACGACATTCCAATTGACTTTAAAAAAATAATAAAAATAAAGAGATGAGACTATTAAATTTATTTAAAATCGCATTTAAGGCAATCGTTCTTAATAAAACAAGAACGTTGTTAACGATGTTAGGCATCATTATTGGTGTGGCTTCAGTAATTGCTATGTTGGCTATTGGTGAAGGTTCTAAAGAAAGTATTAGAACAACAATCTCATCAATGGGCTCTAATATGATTACCATTAGACCAGGAGCAGACAATAGTGGCCCAGCAAGAGGTAGTGGTGGCAATGTGCAAACATTAATATTAGAGGATTATAATGAAATTAAAAAACAAGCATCGTTATTAAGTTATATTACGCCTGTTGTTAATGGTGGCGGACAAGTAATTAATGGCGCCAATAACTGGCCTTCTACCATTTATGGTGTTAATCCTGAGTATTTAAATATTAAAGCCGTGGGTTTACAAAGTGGTAGTATGTTTACTGACGCTGAAGTTAAATCTGCCGCTAAAGTCGCTTTAATAGGTGGAACTGTAGTAGAGAATGTATTTCCAGATGGGCAAGAACCAGTTGGACAAATGATTCGATTTAATAATATTCCATTTAAAGTTATTGGAGTTTTAGAAGAGAAAGGTGAGAACACCTTTGGCCAAGATCAAGATGATGTAGTAATTGCGCCTTACACCACAGTACAAAAACGTATTTTAGCTATCGATTATTTAAACCAAATTATGGCTTCGGCAATTAGTGAAGATGAGGCTTCTGAAGCGGTTACACAGGTGACTGATGTGTTGCGTTCTCAACATAAATTAATAGAATCTGAAGACGACGATTTTACAGTACGTTCTATGGAAGAATTAATTTCTACGTTTAGTTCAACTAGCGAAATGTTAACTGTGCTATTAGTAGCAGTTGCCAGTATATCCCTTTTAATTGGAGGTATTGGTATAATGAATATTATGTACGTTTCTGTAAAAGAACGAACTAAGGAAATTGGTTTGCGTATGGCTGTTGGTGCAAAGGGAACAGATATATTAATGCAGTTTTTAATTGAAGCCATTTTAATAAGTGTAACAGGAGGATTGCTTGGCGTCATTTTAGGGCTTGGAGCTACCGTTTTTATTGAAAATTTCTTAAATTGGCCTACAAGTGTAGCCTTGTATTCAATTGTAATTTCGTTTGCAGTTTGTGCAGTGACAGGAATATTTTTTGGATGGTATCCTGCAAGAAAAGCTTCAGCTTTAGATCCAATAACTGCTTTACGTTACGAATAAAACACTCATGATTAAAAATAAAAATATAACATTACTATCTCATATTTTAGTTTGGTTTGTGCTGTTTAGTATGCCATACTTATTATCTTACGGTCAAGAGCAAGATATAAATAGAGTTATTATTCATTTTTGGATTCCGTTAATGTTATCGGCCATTTTGTTTTATCTCAATTACTTTGTGTTAATAGACAAATTTCTATTCACAAAAAAAACAATTTGGTTTGTAGGTGTTAATTTGATTTGCATAGCGTTATTCATTTATTTTAAAGAAACAGTTGAAGGCGCTTTTTTTCAGGATATAGCTAAAAAACGATCAAATAGTAGAGGTAGTTCTGGTCCACCATTTAAGATGTTTATTTATGTTCAAATGGTATCTTATATGGCGCCTTTATTGTTTTCAATTGCAGTAAAAACAACAAAACGTTGGGTAAAAACAGAAGCTGAACGTAAAGAAGCTGCTAATTTTAAATTACAGTCAGAATTGCAACATTTGCATTATCAATTACAACCACATTTCTTTTTCAATTCTTTGAATAATATTTATGCTATGGTTGATATTTCACCAGATCAAGCCAAAACGTCAATACATAGTTTAAGCAAATTGATGCGTTACATGTTATATGAAACAAGCGAAGAAGCAATTGCTTTAACCAAGGAAATTGATTTTATGAAAAAATATATCGAGCTTATGAAGCTTCGTGTGTCTGACAAAACAGTTGTTAATTATTGTTTTCCTTCAGCAGAAACGGGAATTAAAATTGCACCTTTATTATTTATTTCATTAATTGAAAACGCTTTCAAGCATGGTGTTTCAGCTAGTAAAGCAAGTACTATCGATATTAACATGACTTGCGATAATCAAACGGTTGTGTTTACTATCGAAAATCATAATTTTCCGAAGAAAAACGAAGATAAAAGTGGTTCAGGAATAGGACTTCCTAATATCATTAAACGATTAGAGTTACTGTACCCAAACAAAAACAGTTTTAAAACCTTTGTGAAGGAATCGCGTTTTGTAGCGCAATTAGAAATAGAAACTAAATAAATTATGAGTAATGATAAAATAACCTGTGCTATTGTAGATGATGAGCCTATGGCTTTAAATTTAGTAGAAAGTTATGTTGAAAAAACACCTTTTTTAGAACTAAAGCAAAAATGTAGTAGTGCTATTGAAGCTATGGAGATTATTAATAACGAACCTGTAGATCTCTTGTTTTTAGATATTCAAATGCCAGATTTAACAGGTATTGAATTTTCTAAAATGCTCCCAAAAAATACAAGAGTGATTTTTACTACAGCTTTTGACCATTATGCCTTAGAGGGTTTTAAAGTGGAAGCCATAGATTATTTATTAAAACCTTTTGATTATGCTGAGTTTTTAACCGCTGCAAATAAAGCAAATTCTTGGTTTGAATTAAAAAGAGGAACTAAGAAACATAACATTTCCGAAGAAAAAGATTTTCTTTTTGTAAAATCTGAATACAAGCAATTGCGTATAAAATTAGCTGATGTGTTGTATTTTGAAGGTTTAAAAGATTATATAAAAATTTGGTTAAAAGATAACCCTAAAGCGATTCTAACTTTAATGAGTTTAAAATCTTTAGAAGAAGAATTACCAAATTCTCAATTTATGCGTGTACATCGTTCATTTATTGTAGCTCTAAAAAACATTGATGTGATTGAGCGTAGCCAAATTATAATAAATAAGCAACGTATCACAGTTTCTGAACAGTATAAATCTAAATTTTTAGAATACATCAATAATAATTCATTGCATTAGTTACAGTTTGTAGTTCTACTTTAAAAATCTTATCGATAAAATCTTTTAGTTTGTAGACGTCATATTGCCAAACTTCTATTTGCTTTTTTTTAGCCTAACGATACTTATATCTTTATGGTATCAATATTTAAATATTCTAAATATTGTGAGATAACGTTTAATTAAAAGCATTAGAAATCATGAAAACATTCTTAAAAACAGTTGTATTACCATCATTTTTTGTGATTGCATTTTCAACTCAAGTTATAGGTCAAACTCGAAGAAATACAACTAAGAAAGATAAAGTCAAAGCGACAACCACGTATACTACTAAACGTACTGCTGCAGTAAAGACAACTGGAAATAACAATAGAATATCTCATTCTAAAGTAACATATAAAACACCTAAAAAGAAAGTTATTTCAGTTAGAAATGTGCCAAATAGAACAGTTATTAGCCATAAAGGACAAAACTATTATTACGCAAATAACACGTATTATACACAATCTAGAGGTCATTATGTTGCGATTCCTCCAAAGGTCGGATTTAGAATAAATACGTTACCAGTAAAACATAATAGAGTACACTTTAATAACCATGATTATTATAATGCAGGAGGTATATTTTATATTCAAATAAATAATCAATATGAAGTTGTAGAGCCAAAGGTTGGTACCATCGTTTATGAGTTGCCCAATGATTATGAAAAAGTAGTTATAGATGGACAAACTTATTATGAATTTGCTAATATACTTTATGAAAAAGTGCAGATTGATGGTACAAGAGCTTATGAAGTTGTTGGTATCATTGACATAGAATAATTTTAAAATGATTTGATTGATTGTTGATTAGTGAAAGAGGAGGAAAGCTGTAATGGTTCTCTTCCTCTTTATTGTGCAGGACTTCAATAAGATCAATACACTACTGTTAATTTAGCATAATATTCTGGTAATATTGATGTTTTAAAAATGGCATTGTGTACTTATATTGAGTCAAACAATATTAAATGAAACATAAAGTAATTGATTCGTGTAATCGCTAAAAAGAAACATTTAATATGAACAGTTTATGTAAAGCTCCAGTGCCACCTGGAGCTTTAATTTTATAGCTATTCTGCTTGATTCCATGTTGTTTTGATAAACTCTAAATCGGCTTTCATAAATTTAAACACCTGTTTTTTATCCATAGTTATTTTAGAATGTCCTTTTTCTGCACCTCCTAATTCATACTCGGTGTGTAAAGATACAGGTACATTAATCTTGTATTTTTTAAGTAATGAAAAATAGGTGTTAAAGTCAACCATACCTTCTCCTAAAGGTACATTAATAAGTTGCCATTTACCATTTACAATTCCCCATTTAAAATCTTTAATTACAATGGAGTTAATAAATGGTTTTATACGACGTAATGCTAATGGCCAACTTTCTCCTCCTTCAACTACGGCATGTCTAATATCATATTGGCAACCCATATATTTACCCTTTGTGACTTCTAAAATAGTAACGAGATCCCAAATTGGAGCTCCAACATGCTGTCCTGCATGATTTTGGTATCCACCAATGAGTTCAAGTTTTTCATTAAGCTGTTCTAGTGCTTTTGCTTGATTTCCAAATATTATTTGACTTTCATTAATCGATTTGTCTTCAGGATATTTTAACCAATCTGTACGATAATGGGTAAAACCTAATGCACTTGCAGTTTCTAATACCGTTTGATTTGTAGAGTCATTAGCATCCCAAACATTGGTAGACATCATTTTTGGGTTAAGGCCATAAGTTTTCATGGCATCTACCGCTTTAGGTAAGTTGTCAATCACAAGTTCTGGTAATACGTGGCCTTTTCGTCGTACTGTTAAATCAAGTCCATCAAAACCCATTTCGGCTGCTGCTGCAGACATCTCTTTATAATCTAAAAACTGTAAATGTTTAGAAAATAGGTGAACCTTAAGCTTTTCCGAAGGTATCATGCCCTTGATGTTTAATTCATTTTGAAATGATGACAATGGTACACTAGCTAAACCCATTGCTGATAGTTTGGCAAATTCTCGTCTAGAATAAAACTTTACCTGTTTACCCATACTATTAATTGCTTAATACATTAGTAGTTTGGTATGTAAGATAATTAATTTGACGAAATTTTGATAATTAAGGTTAGCATTTAAATATCATTTGGGTCATAAAGTGCTAATATTCAATAAAAAGTATAATAATTTATCAGTTAATTTTTGTGTTGGCTTTATAGCTGTTAAAATAATACATATATGTGGTAAAAGTGTATAGTTCATATTTTGATTTTCTTCGGAAATTTGCCTCAGTGATATTTATATTTTATATATAAATTGATGATTGATTTAGTTTAGTAATTAAGGGTGTTCTTTTGAATACCTTTTTTTATGGTATAATAATTTAAAAAAATCTAAACCCATTCGTACAGCAGTTTAGGGCTAGTTTAAGTGCGCGATTACCTAAAAAACACAAGAATGAAATATATGGCCATTTCACATTAAATAGATGATCATGAAATGTGTAAAATTATAAACTAACTAGAGTAAAGTATTAAAAATACACCAATCATAATACCAGCTAAAGGGACCAGTTTTTTACGTTTATTCTGTTCTTTAAAAACTAAGCCACCTATTATTACAGCTATAATTAATTGACTTCGTTTAATTGCTGATAGCAACATAATTAGAGCATCAGGATCTTGTAATGCTTTAAAGTAAAAATAATCTGCCGCTACTAATAATATACCAACAGCTATAATTGTCCAACGAAATTTAAATGCGCTTCGCTTTGCTTTAAAAGGAAACCAAGTTATGGACAATATCAAGAATAAAATTAATACCGTATACAAGCAAAACCAAAATTGTAAAGTTTGTGGTGCTAGAGCTAATTCCTGTATTAAATATTTATCGTACAATCCGCTTGAAGCTCCTAAAAATGTAGCTCCAATAATAGCAAAAATCCATTTATTCTTTTTAAAAATAATACCTTCTTTTTTACCTATGCGAGAATATAGAATTACTGAAAATATGATTAAAAAAAAGCCAATCCATTGAAAAGGGTTAGGCCGTTCTTGATAAATCAAAATTGCTCCAATAAAAGTAAAAAAAGGTCCAGCAGAACGAATTGGAGTCACAATAGTAATTGGTAAGTGCTTTAACGCTTGATACGCTAAAATCCATGAACAAGCCATAATTATAGATTTTATAGCAATAAAACCATGTGTTGACCAAGGGATTTCTGCAATATAAAGTTGCATAGACAGCATGCTATCCTTGTAAAAAAGGGAGCCAAAATAAAGTGGTAATAGTAATAAAAAGCCTGAAAATATAGTCCCAAATAACACAGGAAACACTTCATTGCCTTGCACAGCATGTTTTTTACACAAATTGTGTAAACCCAAAAATAAAGCAGCTAAGAGACCAAGATACATCCACATAATGCGCGCGAAGATATTAGATAATAATCTGTTTATATCAACATTTTTAAGATTAAATTTTTCTTCGGAAATGTAAACCATAACAAAAGCCATCTAAACATTAATTAGATGGCTTTTGCTATAATACGAAATAACTTTAAAAGTTAGTCATTTGGAATTAGAATGGATTTTACATTAACGAATTCTTTGATTCCAAATCCGCCATGTTCACGTCCAAACCCAGAGTCTTTTACACCTCCAAAAGGCATAGAAGGTTCGGCTAATCCAAATGAGTTTATAAATACCATTCCTGTATCAAAATGTTGCGATGCTAATTTTGTGGCACGATCTATATCTGTTGAAAAAATTCCACCACCAAGACCAAATCTACTATCATTGGCAATGCGCATGGCATCTTCTTCATCTTTTGCTTTAATTAATGCAGCAACTGGGCCAAATAACTCATCATCATAAGCTGGTTGTCCAGAGTTCACGTTTTCTAAAACAGTAGCAGGATAATAATAGCCCTTACCACTAGGGATTTCTCCACCACACAAAATTTTAGCACCATTAGAAACACTTTTTTCTACTTGTTCGTGTAATGTTTCTCTTAAATCTTTTCTTGCCATTGGACCCATTTGAGACGATTTATCTGTTGGATCTCCAACATTTAAATCTTTCATGGCCTTTACAAATGCATCTTTAAAATCATCATAAATACTATCTACAACAATAAATCGTTTGGCAGCGATACAAGTTTCTCCATTGTTATAAATTCGTCCTTTTACACACATTTTTACAGCAACATCTAAATCGGCATCATCTAAAATGATGTAAGCATCATTACTACCAAGTTCTAAAACGGTCTTTTTGAGTTCGGCAGTTGCTTTTTGTCCAATATTTTTTCCAGCACCAGAGCTTCCTGTTAAAGTTACACCTCTCACATGTTTATGTTTTATCACAGCATCAGATTGGTCATGTTCTATCACTAAAACTTTAAATAAGCCTTTTGGTAAACCTGCAGTTTCAAAAATAGTTTCTAATAATAATGCTGTTCCTGTAACATTAGAAGCGTGCTTTAATAACACACTGTTTCCTGCCATTAGATTTACAATAGCATAACGTATCACTTGGTATGACGGATAATTCCACGGTTGAATTCCGTAGATAATACCAATAGGAGAGTAGGTTACAATTCCTCTTCCACCATTAGATAGCTCACGTTCTTCATCTTTTAAAAATTCAGCAGCATTAGTTGCTGAATACTCACAAATTCCAGAACACAAATCGATCTCTTGATGACTCTGTTTTAATAATTTTCCCATCTCATCTGTCATGAGTTGGGCTAATTCTTTTTTATAATTTTGAAGTTCTTCGCCAATAGCTTTGATAATTGTACCACGCTCTTCGTATGACTTTTTTTTCCAGCTTAAAAACGCTTCGTGTGAATCGTCTATAATAGTTTCTATCTGATTATCTGTCATCAATTCGTAAGTTGATAAGGATGTTCCTGTTGCAGGATTAGTAGTTGTTATTGTTTTTTTATCTGTTGTAGTTTCCATGTTATTTTATTTATAATTATTTATTGATATGGTTTATATGTAATGCCTAAAACTTATTGTTGCTCTGTTGGCACAATATAAATGTCATTAATATTTACACGTTGTGGTTGTGTAAGTGTATAATGAATTGCATTTGCAATATCTTCAGATTCTAGAGTTGTCATTTCTTGCATTTTCGATACTTTCTCTTTAATATCTTCATCTGTAATTGTACTCATTAGGTTAGTCGCTACAGCTCCTGGCTCAATTGAGGTTACATTTATGCCATGTTTTGGGGCTAACTCTTGACGCAAGCCTTCAGAAAACATCTTTACCGCAGATTTTGTTGCGCAATACACTGCACCTCCAGGGAAATAACGATTTGCTGCCATTGATGAAATATTGATGATATCTCCACCCTTATTTTCAATTAACTGAGGTAATACAGACGCGACTCCATTTAAAACACCTTTAATATTAACGTCTACCATAGTATCCCATTCTTCCGTTTTTAGTTTATTTACAAACGATAGTGGCATCAAACCTGCGTTATTAATCAGGCCATCTACTTTTCCGAAGGTATCAACGGCTTTACTCACCACATTTTCAAAATCTTTTTTCTTAGTCACATCACCTGTTGCAACAAGTGCTTGTCCGCCATTATTTTCAATAACCGTTTTGAGTGCTATTAATTTATCTTCACTTCTTGCCATTAATACAACTTTTCCTCCATCTGCTGCGATTTTTTTTGCTGTTGCTTCTCCAATTCCGCTTGATGCTCCTGTAATAACTATTACTCTGTCTTCTAAATTCATATGTTTGGTTTTAAGTTGTTATTTATGTTATCAAAGGTCACAAAACAATAGTGTAATTTTTAGCTCGTTTGCTAGGATTCTGTGCTTGTGTGCTACTGTCAATCATAAATATTTCATAATATTTTCGTGCTTAGGTCATCACGTTAATATTTATGGCAAATGCGTCAATACCAATTGAATGATACCTGTAGTTTTAATACCGTATAATAATTAAACAAAATAGAAACGATGATAAAGCCAAGAGAAAAGACGCCAGAATTAGAAATCAACTTAGTAAATGATACCACCTGGAAATTAAGTGAGCAGAAACCTGAAAACTTTACGATGCTTCTTTTTTATAGAGGAAAACACTGTCCGGTTTGTAAAAAACAGTTGGAAGAACTTCAAAAAAAATTAGATAAGTTTAAAGACCGTGGTATTAATGTGATTGCTATCAGTACAGATACAGAAAATATTGCAAAAGAAACTTTTGATGAATGGGATATTGATGATATACCGTTGGGTTATGATTTTTCAATTGAAGCTGCCAGAACTTGGGGATTGTTCATTTCCGAGGGTATAAAAAAGGAACCTGAACATTTTACTGAACCAGGACTATTCTTGGTTACACCAGAGCAAACCGTATATTGGGAAGCCATACAATCAATGCCATTTGGTAGACCGAGTTTTAATGACGTCTTGGGAGGAGTAGATTATATTTTAAAAGAAGGTTATCCTGCAAGAGGCGAAGCATAATTAGTAATACTTTATACTGTTATGGAGTAAGTTTAAATAAAAAAGAGGTTGACATCATAGTTAACCTCTTTTTTTTCTTCGGAAATGGGAAGACTCTACACCTTGGATTATAAATATAATTCAGCAATTTCTAACCAAGTTGCCACTCTTTTATATCCTGAATCATTCACATTATGAGGCGAATTGAATAATAATGTATCGCCTTGAAATTTTTCTAAATTGTAAGTTCTATCATCAATAAGTACATCGCCATTTAAAATAAATTTATCACCACACATAATACGATGTTGCCAAGTGATGAAAGGCATATGCTCATCTAACCAATCACTTTTTTCTTTTAAGGAATTTGGAAATTGAGTCGCTGCAGTTGCAATATATACCTCATGTTTTGCATATAAAGCTTCCATAACTTGTATGCTGTCTTTTATAGGATTTAGATTTCTAAAAAAACCAAGTTGGTAAGCATGCTTTCCTATACTTGCCTGATGCGTTTCTGGCACATTTTGCCAAACTTCACCAGAAGTTATAGTGTTTAACTTAAGATCTTGTTTGTGTTCTAAATTATATAATTCAATGTGTTTGCCATAAGTATCTGCAATCACATCGTCCATGTCTACAAAAATTGTCATCTGTTTTTTTTGCTAAATTCCGAATATTAAGAACAAAAGTCAAGCTAAGTTGAGTTATTTAATAGTTTATTAACTCCTACGCTTTAAGAGAATATAATCTTTGGTTTTAATTAACAAATCTTAAACTTTATAAATGTTAAGCGATGTGTAACTTTGTAAGTGAAACTAATATTTAACTCCCAAGTGTTGGATAATTACAATTTCAGTATGAACAAAAAAAACACCTTATATTCTATTTTAGATTTGGCTTTGGTATCTCAAGATCATAGTTTAAAACACACATTTAATAATGTTTTAGAATTAGCTCAAAGCGCGGAGCAATCGGGATATACACGCTATTGGTTAGCAGAACATCACAACTCGGAAAACATTGGGAGTAGTGCAACCTCTATTTTAATTGGTTACGCAGCGCAAGGTACAGAAACGATTAGAATAGGCTCAGGAGGCATTATGTTACCCAACCACTCACCATTGATTATAGCAGAACAGTTTGGGACATTGGCTTCGCTATATCCCAATAGAATAGATTTAGGATTGGGAAGAGCACCAGGAACCGACAGAGAAACAGCAGAAGCCATCAGATCTGATTTTATGAAAGCAGCGCACGCTTTTCCAGGTGAATTAGAACAAATACAAACCTATTTTTCGGTTGAAAATAAAACCTCAAAAGTTCGGGCTACCGTTGCAGAAGGTGTTGATGTTCCAATTTATGTGTTAGGTTCTAGTACAGACAGTGCCAACTTAGCCGCAAAAAAAGGATTGCCTTATGCATTTGCAAGTCATTTTGCGACCACTCATTTATGGAATGCCTTAGATATTTATCGTAGCACATTTCAACCTTCTGAAGATTTAAAAAAACCTTATGTCATCACTGGGATTAATGTTATTGTTGCAGATACAGATGAAGAAGCAGAGTGTTTGTCAACCTCATTAATTCAGTTAATTCTTGGTTTATTTACAGGAAAACGACAAGCTGTGCAACCACCAACCGAAATGACTGAGTATTTAAAACAGGTGATGCAAAATCCGCAAGTGCATCAAATGCTTAAATATTCATTTATAGGTAGCAAAGCGACTGTTAAAGCACAGGTTAAAGAATTTATGGAACAAACAAAAGCCGATGAACTCATTGTTGTTACTAATATATATGATATAAAAGATAGAATTAGATCTTACCAATTATTTGCCGAAATTATGAAAGAATTGAATGCGGAATAAGTTAAAGTGATTAATAAGCTGTTTGTGTCTAATTAATTCTATTTCAAGTTTTTGAGATTAAGTAAGACATAGTGAATTGATCTAAAATTTAAATTATAGTTTTTCCTGTCTTAACTAAGCATACAATTAAACATACTTAACAATTCGTCCTTGTTTTGTTACAGTTCGGTAATTAACAATGTATTGTGACTAACATCTGTAATATATTTGTGTTATCGTTTAATATTAGCAGTAACAGAATAATGGGTCATACTAACAAAAAGTCAGGTAAAGCAAAACAAATTTTTAGAATCGTTTTATTAGCAGGTACTTTTATTTCGTTATGGTTTGTGCCTTGGATTTTAGTTAAAGCATGGATTTTACCTTTACCTAATACGGTACAAGAGCAAGTGAATCAATCACTAAGTCACGGCTTTGACGGTGTGATTGTATATGTTGATGAAGCTGGCAAGGCTCCAGCATATTATGCTGCTGGTTATCATAATAAAGAAGAAAAAACACCAGCCAATCCCAAAGCATTATTCAAAATTGCTAGTATTAGCAAGTTATACGTAGCAGTTGCTATTACCAAACTGGCTCATGAGCAACGTTTGTCTTTAGATCAATCTCTTGTTGATTATTTTCCCGAACTTGAACAACGAATTGAGAATGCTAATAACATCACAGTGAGAATGCTAGTTAAACACCGAAGTGGTATTCCTAATTTTACAGACAATCCTAAGTATTGGGAAAATCAACCAAATACAAATATAGACGTATTGGATTATGCGCTTGATTTACCAGCAAATTTTCAACCAGATCAAGATTATGGCTATTCAAATACTAATTATTTGTTGCTGTCCCGAATCATTGAGAACGTTACAGGAAAAACTCGTCAAGACTATTTTAAGAAAGAAATTTTTACACCACTTGAACTCAATAATACGTATGGCTCGCTTAAAGAGGTCAAAAATATTGATAACGTTATGAGTGGTTACTATGTAGGTCTTGATGTTGATTTTAAAACCGAAGAACAAGGCATGATTGCAACAGCAGAAGATGTTGGTACATTTTTAAGAGCCTTAAACGATGGTACATTGCTTAATAAAGACGAAATGAAAATTTATGCGTCCTTGTATGAGTTTAACCATGGAGGATTAGCTGCTGGCTATCAATGTTTGGCAGAGTACCATGAAGATATTGATGCCGTTGTAGTGCAGTTTATGAATACAACCGATTTTGAAGGGTATCAATGGAATTTGTTACAAATAACACACAGTCGTGTAGTGAAGATCTTACGTAAAGCAAAGGACATATAAAACAGTGTTGGCAGCAATTAAAACAAATTAAGCAATGACAAATAATATAATAAAAATTGTAACCCTTGCATTGGTAGTATTATTGAATGCTTGTGAAACTAGGAAATCCATTACGAAAGAAAGCGATTCTTTGGCCATAGTAAATCCATATCTTGGACAAAAACCTCCAGGATTAATTCCCATACCATTTGCTCCAGGTCTTGTATCTACAGGAATTTATGAGTACGATGGTGCATTTACCCCAGATATGAGGGCATTTTATTTTATAAGAAGAGGAGAAGAAAATAAAAAATCGGCTTTTTACGAATACAAATACAATGAAATTAATGGGATGTGGGAGAAATCAGAAGTAGCATCTCCATGGATAGGACGACCAGTAGTTTCGCCAGACGGTGAAACCATGCATTTAGGTGACAAATATCTAAAAAGAACGGAATCTGGATGGTCTGAATTACAAACCCTTGAACCTCCTACTGTAAGTAATGATTCTATGTATATTATGCGTCTTTCATCATCTGCAAATGGTACGTATTATTTTGACACCTATAAAGAGAATGATTCAACTTTTCCAATTCGCTATTCACGTTTGATAGATGGAAAACATGAAGAACCAATAGCTTTACCAAAAGCAATAAACACAGGAACGTTTTTAAGCCATCCCTTTATAGCACCAGATGAATCGTATTTATTGTTTGATGCTGAAAGGGTAGATGGTTTTGGTGAATCTGACATTTATATCAGTTTTAAACAAAAAGATGGTACTTGGGGTAATGGAATTAATTTAGGAGATAAAATAAACACTAACGCGTGGGAAGCTTCAGCAAGTATAACTCCAGATGGCAAATACCTTTTCTTTAGTAGAAATGTTGGTTCAGACGAATTTGAAAATGTAGATATTTTCTGGGTAAGTACAAAGGTTATAGAAAAACTAAAACAATAACTACTACCAACAAGGTGTATAAGTGAAGTGTAACAAGTTTTACTTTAACTCGTCATTTATAATATTACCAACTACTCATGACCGTGTACATTACATCAAAACATCAAACTTGGAGAACAATTGCTTTATTCTTAGGTGTACTTACTGTGCTTAGTGCAATATGTTATTATGCGATATTAAGGCTGAATCCAACCAGTATTTATATTGGAGCCTTAATGATGTGTCCTGCCATAGCATCATTTATCACATTAAAGCTAATGAAACGTTCTATTTCAAGCTTGTCATGGAGTTTAAAAGCCTCTAAGTATTTAAAACTATCTTATATATTACCTGTATGCTATGTGGCCATTTCTTATATATTGATTTGGGTATTTGGTTATGGTAATTTTGGAAATCAGAATACAATAACTGAGTGGACTCAAGAACTTGGTATGACAGGTTACAATACATCGGTCGTTGTATTAGTAATGATGATGCTTTTAGCTGTTGTTGGAGTCGTTAAAAATATTGGTTCAACTTTAGGTGAAGAGATTGGTTGGCGTGGTTTTTTTGTTTTCGAACTAAGAAAAGTAGTGTCTTTTGGTAGCACCTCTATAATTAGTGGGTTAATATGGTCCATTTGGCATTGGCCAATAATTTGGCTTATTTATAATGGTAGTAATCAACTGTTCTTTCATATTGCAGCGTTTACATTAATGATTGTATCCATTTCTATTATCATGACCTATTTTACTTTTAAATCGAATAGTTTGTGGCCAGCAGCTTTATTTCATTCAGTGCATAATATTTTTATTCAAAAAATCTTCACACCATTGACATCAACAAATGATAGTAGTAGCTTTTGGCTAGATGAATACGGAATAATGATTCCTTTTGTAGCATGCCTTTTTGCGATTGTATTTTGGCGAAAGGCAAAAAAAGAGAATCTATAGCATTAACATTAATACATTTCAATCAATCAATCAATCAATCAATCAATCAAAATGACAGTATTAGTAGTAGGTGCCAGTGGTGCCACAGGACGTAAATTAGTTGCACAACTTTTAGCCCAAAACCATAATGTGAAAGTCATTGTAAGATTACCTGATAAGTTACCAGATTCTTGGAAAACTAATAACAATCTTCAAATTATATCAGCAAGTATTTTAGAATTATCAGATGAAGACATGCGTAAAATAACATGCGATTGCAATGCAATAGCGTCTTGCCTTGGTCATAATCTAACATTTAAAGGTATTTATGGAAATCCAAGACGACTTGTTACAGATGCTACAAGTCGCTTATGTAATGCCATAGCATCTCGTAATTTACAACGACCTACAAAGTTTGTTTTAATGAATACGTCAGGCAATCGTAATCGTGATTTAAATGAACCGATTTCTTTAGCTCAAAAATGTGTTATCGGACTTTTACGTTTATTACTACCTCCTCATGTAGATAATGAGAAAGCAGCAGATTATTTACGTACTGAGATTGGACAATATAATAATACTATTGAATGGGTTGTAGTTAGACCAGACGATCTAATTAATCAGGAAGAGGTTTCAGGGTATGAAATACATCAATCACCAACACGAAGTGCTATATTTAATGCAGGTAAAGTGAGTCGAATTAATGTAGGGCATTTTATGGCTAGTCTAATCAATGATGATGTTTTATGGAAAAAGTGGAAAGGACAGATGCCAGTGATTTATTCTAAGTATTCTAGCTAAATAAAAATAACAAGACATAAATCGATTACATCTAGAAATAACGACACGATTTCACGATTATCGTATGAATGTGTAATATTTCCTGTTTAAAACACTAATTAATATAAAACACCAAAATTTTTATAATATCATGGAGTTAACATCAGCAAAATTAATTCAAGAACTAATAGAAACCACACAACAGAACATAAGTGTTGTAGATAAATTAAGCAATCAGCCTATAGAAAAGTTAAATTGGAAATCAAATACCGAAAGTTGGAGTGTTTTAGAATGCATAGCACATTTAAACAACTATGGTGATTTCTATATTCCTGAAATCACAAATAAAATTAAAAACTCTAAACATAAAAGTTCAAAACTGTTTAAAAGTAATTGGCTTGGTCGTTACTTTAGTAAATCGGTTGCATATCAAGAAAACTTAAATAAGATGAAAACCTTTAAGTCTATGAATCCCATAAACTCTAAGTTAGACATTAGCACGCTCCAAAAATTTATAGATCAACAACATCAAATCATCAAGCTATTGAATACCTCTAAAACTATAAATCTAGATAAAACTAAAACGGCGATTTCTATATCTAAATTAATAAAATTAAAATTAGGCGACACTTTTAGAGTATTAATTTACCATAATGAAAGACATGTAAAACAGGCAGAAAAAGTGTTAAGAGCAGCTAATAGTTATTAATTTTATACGTTTCGCAAATTTTAATACGACACAATATTAAAACTTTTCAAAATAGTTATAATAATTTCACGAACATGTAATAAATTTTAAAACAAGCCACTAACCAATAAAAACAACACTATTGAGTAGCGATTTTTATACATCATCTATTTTGCCGTTTGCAGGAATAATCATCAAATTATGTCGAGCTTATACCAACTCGCAACAAGATTTTGAAGATTACTATCAAGAAGTATGCTTACAAATTTGGAGGAGTAAAGACAATTTTCGTGAAGAATCTCAATGGAGTACTTGGATATATCGTATTTCATTAAACGTGTGTTTGACCTTACTTAAAAAGAAGAAAAATAACGTTCAACATTTCGTGTCTGATTCTATAACTGCGGAAGAAACCGAGGATAATTATGCGTTTTCAGATGAATCTCTAAATTTATTGTACGATGCTATAAGGAAGCTATCGGAAATAGATAGAGCTATCATTATGCTGTATTTAGAAGAAAAATCACAAAAGGAAATTGCGGAAATCATAGGTACGAACCCTAACAACATAGGAGTACGTGTTCTAAGAATAAAAGCGAAACTAAAAACAATATTAGATGGAAAGATCAATTGAAACTATTTGGAAAGAGGGGTTTATTAAAAGTGACGCATTAGTCGCTCCAAAAATAAACAATCTTTACAATCAAAAATCAATTCATATCATTGATAAATTTAAACGCATGTTTAAAATAAATTTGATGGCCATTGTAGCATTCTCATTTATCTTTTTAATCGTCTCATTTATTATTGGTATACCAATAACTGGCATATTATTTTTTATGATGCTTTCGGTACTTGTTTTTATTAATAAATCCTTATTAAATGATTTAGATAAAATTGATCAGGGAGAAAGTAGTTATCAATATTTAAAGGCATTTAATGAGTGGATACACAAACAAGTAGCCATCAATATAAGAGTGTCGAGATTTTTATACCCAATTATATTTTTATCAATGATTTTGGGCTTTTGGTTTAAAGATGCAGAAGGTGTTCCTTTAGGAGAAAGACTTGTGAGTGAAATTCTTCATGGTTTTCCAAACACTTATTTAATATTTGGAGTTCCATTAATAGGAATTGTAATCGTAACTCTAATTTTAGGGTTGCTAGCCTATTTTGGAGGCCATATTTATAAATGGGATTTAAATATCGTTTATGGAAGAGTGTTTAAAAAACTAGAAGAATTAATGGCAGATATCGAAAGTTTAAGAAGCTAATAACCAATTACAATAAGCTTTTACAGGTTTTCAAAATATAAGTAGCTATTGCATGTAATATTTCTTGTTTTCAGCCACTAACCAAGAAAACAATAGAAATTATGACACTACAAGAAGCACATAACACTTTTGAAAGTTTAAAAACAAAAGCAACTACTAAGTCTGAAATTAATATATACGAGAAATTTCTTCATATTCTAAAAGCATTAAAGCATAGGGCACTTTCACAAGATGAAATGCAAGCCATAACAACAAAACTTGAGAATTTAAACATTAATTCAAATCCAGAGAACAGAAAAAAGTTTTATAAAAAAGCACTCATTAAATTTGAAAAGCATTTAAAGGAAAACCTCTCCTTAACTACCAAAGACTACTACACTAAGTTAAGTGTAAGCTTAGGAATATTATTTGGTGTCGTTGCTGGAGTTTTACTAGGTCAGTATTTCGAAAAGTCGTTAGGGATTTCCTTCGGAATTTGTACAGGCTTGTTTATTGGTGCTTTTGTTGGTCGTCGTAAAGATGCTCAAGCCCAAGCAAACGGAAATATGCTGTAAATCAATTGAACAGAAACTAAAAAAGTCATGCTATTCATGTTAAGCGAATTGCCGATTAGTTTTCGATAACTTACAAATCTGCCTAAAATGAATACATGAAATCATATAAAACCTTGTAAATAATCTACAATTCATCATTGTAAATAAACAGTTCAGATATTTTACTTCATAATCAACAAATTTTCATAAGATATTTGGACTCAAAATAATATCATCATTAATCAAAAAAATCAATTAAATGACAACAATCAAAAAACAAATTTTATTAAAAATAGCATGTATCACCTTTGCTTTTGGCTCAAGTACAACGAATGCACAAAACACAAATCTAGAACCAACCTCACAAAGAGAGGGTTTTATTATAGAATTCGTAGTAGGTGGAGGCTTAATTAGTATTGAAGATAGTGCAGGTGTTCAAACGTTCGATAAATCCCAAGGGACCTTCGTTTTTCCAGATTTAAAGTTGGGCTATATGTTAAATAAAAAACTGGCACTTACAGTATCTTTACCTGGAAATATCTACGAATTTAAGGATAACGACAGGCATTTTGGTGGTTTTATTCCTTCTGTACAATATTGGGTTAAAGATAGATGGTGGATTCATGGTGGAATAGGTTTAGCAATAGACTCACCAGCATTATACGATATTAAAGACGATGTAAATGACAATTGGAACTTTGGTTGTACCGTCATGACAAGTACAGGTTACGAAATATACAAAAAGAAAAACTTCGCACTTAATGTTCAGTCTAAATTAATTCTAGGTCGTACGTCTTTAGGTGGAGATGCACATAGAGATGCAGTAATCTTTAATGTAGGGTTAGGCTTTAGTTGGTTATAAACTTTATTCTAAAATATAATAACTATTGTGTTACAAATCATAACCTTTAATCGTTATATACATATTCAATCATCAATCATCAATCATCAATCATCAATCATCAATCATCAATCATCAATCAAAAAACGATCATTTTATGTTTTACAAATCAAAGGAGGGAAAAGCACAAATCTTAGCGCTTTATGATCAAAAACTTCAACAACTTAATATACCATATCAAGACGCACAAGTAAAAACCAAATTTGGTAATACCAATGTCATCATAAATGGTAATGATAGCCAACCACCTTTAGTCCTCATTCATGGCACTGGTGGTTGCGCTCCATTAATATTAGAATCATTTCCAAAACTCTCAAAACAATATCAGGTCTTTGCTATAGACGTTCTAGCGCAACCTAATAAAAGTGACGAACATCGTTTAGACATGAAAACCTTAGATTATGGGCAGTGGTTATTAGAAGTTATCATTAAGCTAGGTTTAACAAATGTCACTTTAGTAGGGTTTTCATTTGGCGGACTCATTAGCCTTAAGGCGCTGGAGTTTAGTCAAATTCAAATAAAAGAAGTCTTCCTTATCGCACCAGTTTATATCGTAAATGGGAATCCATTTCTAAACTTATGGAAAATGTTTATACCCTTAAAAAAATTCATTAAAACAAATAATAAGATGCATATCAAAAAAGTAATGCATGCATTGTTTTCTGAATACGATGAATTTGCCACTAACTTTTTAGCAAGCACTTTTGAACATTGTAATATGGATTTTTCACCATTGCCAGTCATATCCCAAAGAAAAGCGCAAAATATAGATACACCAATTACCATCTTTGCTGCCGAAAAAGACATCATGTTTCCTGGGAGAAAACTAATAAAAAGAGCAAAAAAAATATTTCCATCTTTAAAAAAGGTAGTATTATTAAAGAGTTCTAAGCATGTACCAAGTGTGAATGACTTTTCAGCGATAGAAGAAGCTATTTTGAATAGTACTAATAAAGAGTAAAAAAATGTGTGTGTAAAGATGTACTGTATAGAGACTTAACAGGATGTCTTCTAATTTTATTATACTTTTACATTTCTTTTAGCAACCAAAACCTTGATTAACCAAAAATCTATAGCAGTTTTACCCTTTGTCAATATGAGTAATGATATTGATAACGATTATTTTTGTGATGGTATTACAGAAGAAATAATTAATGCATTAACAAAAGTAAAAGGTTTAAAAGTTATAGCAAGAACCTCTTCTTTTGCTTTTAAAAACAGAAATATTGATGTTAGACATATCGGTAATCAATTAAGTGTAGCTACAGTTCTTGAGGGGAGTATTAGAATATTTAATAATAGAATTCGTATTACTATTCAATTGATACGTACAAATGATGGTTTTCAAGTTTGGTCTCAAAATTTTGATAGAAAACTAGATGATATATTTGAATTACAAGACGAAATAAGTCTAATTATAGCAGAACAAATACGAGAAAATTTTGGCCATTTAGATATTTCTAAGCACATCTCTATCATTGGTACTAAAAATATTAATGCTTATAAATTGTATTTAAAAGGTAGAGCTTATCAACTTAATTGGGCGTTAGAAGATTATATAAAAGCTATAAATTGCTATAAACAAAGTATAGAAATAGATCAAAATTTTTATGATGCCTATTTTGCATTAAGTAGATCCTATGGCATTTTATCAAGTTGGGGTTTTATAGACAAAAAGGAAGGAGAGCAATTGGCAAGGCGCTATTTAAATATTGGTTTAGACATAAATTCTACGTCTTACTTAGCCTATTTTTCTAAATCTTCATTGAGCTTTTGGAATGATTGGAATTATTCTAAAGGAATAGTTTTTCTAAAAAAAACATTACTTCTAAACCCAAGTTATGCTATAGCCTATGAAGGGATATCAGAAATTTACATGGCAACAAATCAACTAGATAAAGCCCTGTTAAATATCAATAAAGCTATAGAAATTAGTCCATTGTCACCTAATCATCATTTTACAAAAGGGAATGTATATTTTTTAAAAAAAGAATACACTAAAGCCCTAATCTATTTAGACGAATGCTTGAAAATTGATCCTAATTTCACGTTAGCAATCGAGACTAAATTGGCTTGCTTTATATTACTAAATGACACTTCAAAATTTAGAAATTATATAGCAACAATGCCACAACTTATCAGTCCTAAAGTGTGTGAAATTCTATTTAGTCTCTTCAATGACGAACAACAAATTATTGATATTGATACCAATGTTTTTAAAATTAATGAGCGTTTTAAAAATGTTTATCCTTGGCAGTTTTATTTACTAGTATATTCTGGTAAAATAGAAAAAGCACTTCATGTTTTTGAAAATAAAATTAAACTGAAGATAGGGCAGTTAGTCAATTTTCAACTAGATCCTTTTTTAGAACCTCTACGACAACACCCACAATTTCAACTAATCAAAAACGAGGTGATCTCATCAGGATATGAGCCTAATAAAAAAGAGCTTTCAATTAAAGTACAAAAGGAAAACTCAAAACCCTTAAATGCTACCGAAATTAGCAAGTATAAAATAGCATTAATAGATTTTATTAAAAACACTAAACCCTACTTAAACCCTAATCTTTCTCTAAGAGATCTTGGTAATAGCATAGCATTACATCCTAATAAATTATCTTGGTTGCTAAATGCGGAATTTAATAAAAACTTCAACGATTATATTAATCAGTTTAGACTTCTTCATTTTAAAACCATTGCTCTCAATCCCAGGTTCAAACACATAACGCTTTTAGGGCTAGCCTATGACTCTGGTTTTAACTCTAAAAGTGTATTTAATACATATTTTAAAAAAGCAGAAGGCATTACGCCAAGTCAGTGGGTTAAATCACATAGTAACTAATTTTATTACTTTCTTTATCTAATTTTCTGTTAAGGCATTTATCCCATTTGCAGGCTAATTTGTACACCATCTCACTAACAATTTTAAGAAATAATTCCGAACGTTCGAAATTATAATTTCGGACGATTGGAGAGATCTTAATCCTCAAATTTGTAAACTCATACAAATAATCAATTAAAAAACATTCACTAATGAATTCGGTAAATCAAAAACACAAAAACAACAACTATAAAAGCCTAACTAAAATTGTAAACCAAACTATGTTATTAGTTTTATTTACAATTACAACACTTTTATTATCATGTTCTAATGATGATGACAACGCATTAATCAATACTCATTCAAATATTGAAGACGTATTAACTAATGTCGGTTTTAACGGTTATGCCATTGTAACTAAAAACGGAAATGACTTAGTACGTCAAGGTTTTGGGCTAGCAAATGTAAGTACTGATATGCCTCAAAGTTATGATCTCAATTATCGCATAGGTTCAGTAACTAAAACATTAACAGCTGCTGCTATTATGCAATTAAAGCGCGATGGTTTAATAAATAATCTCAATCAAACTTTAAATGAATTTGATGACGAATTTCCAAACGGAAATCAAATCACAATTGCTCATTTATTATCCCATCAATCTGGTATTCCAGACTACCAATTTGTAGTTGAAGATGCTCACGAACAAGGTGCAAACCTAGATGAAGAAGATATATACGACGTAATTATTGAAATGATTGCTCAAAATGGTCTCAACTTTGCACCAGGTGCTAGCAAAGAATACAGCAATTCAAATTTTCTTATTGCAGCTTTATTGATACAAAATTTGTCTCAAATGTCTTACCACGACTATATTGAGCAAAACATTTTTATACCGTTAAGCATGACAGATACTCATAAAGGTAGTAACAGTATTAATACTGCTGCTCACGCTCAAGGTTATAACTACGGAAATGTAAATAGCACGTATCCTATGTCTATTGCATTTGGTGTAGGCGACGTTAGTAGTTCACCAAGAGATATGGAAACATGGACACATGCAGTAAAAGATAATTGGTTCACAGACGCTGAAAAAAACGAAATATTTGCTCAAAATGTACCAAGCGGATTTCTAGATTTCGGTTTAGGTTGGTTTACTACACAAGAAGAAAATACAACAATGTATTGGCATGGAGGAGATATTAATGGCTATTGGTCTATGATTGGTTTTGTGCCAGAACATGATGCTATAATTGTACTATTAAGTAATCATCAAGACGATACTGGTACACAACGAAGCACTATTATTCAGCAACTTTTAACTCACGAATTAAAATCATCAATTTAACGACCAAAAAACAAAAAAATCATGCAATCAATTAAAAAACAAATGATGTTAAAAATGGCTTGTATCGCCATTGCATTAACATCTAGCATAACATATGCACAAAGTGAAAATTTAGAATCAGAAATCCAACGAGATGGCTTTATCTTCGAATTTAGTTTAGGTACTGGTATAATCAGTATAGAAGATAGTGCTGGTATTCAAACTTTTGATGACGCTCAAGGAACGTTCACTTTTCCTGATTTAAAGTTTGGCTACATGTTAAATGAAAAACTTGCAATAACAGCAGTATTACCAGGTATGATATACGAATTTCAGGGTAACGATAGACATTTTGGTGGTTTTATCCCATCATTACAATATTGGGTAAAAGAGCGTTGGTGGCTTCATGGTGGAATTGGTTTAGCAATAGATTCGCCAGCACTTTATGATATTAAAGACGACCTAAATGACGATTGGAATTTTGGATGTGCTATCATGGGAAGTACAGGTTATGAAATTTACAAAAAGAAAAATTTTGCATTAAATATACAGTCTAAGTTAGTTCTTGGTCGTACTTTTTTAGAAGGAGATGCACATAGAGATGCCGTAACCTTTAATATAGGACTAGGCTTTAGTTGGTTATAATTTTTATAAGATGCATATAACGCAATCACAAACCGTTTTACTTGCAGGAGCAACAGGCTATTTAGGTGGTTTTATAGCTCATGCTTTAGTTCAAGAAAACTACAATACTAAACTTATTGCAAGATCTATTAAAAAATTAAACAAGCTTCATAGTAAAACGGTTAAAATAATAAAAGCTGAAGTCACAAAACCAGAGACGCTCACAGGTATTTGTGAGGGAGTTACTACAGTTATTTCTACTGTTGGTATTACAAGGCAAAAAGATGGTTTAACCTATATGGATGTCGATTATCAAGCGAATTTAAACTTATTAAACGAAGCAAAAAGATCAGGAGTAAAGAAATTTATTTATGTTTCTGCTATCAATGGAGACAAGTACAGACATCTTAAAATTTTTGAGGCAAAAGAAAAGTTTGTAGATACCTTAAAAACCTCTGGGTTAGATTATACAGTCATAAGGCCAAATGGGTTTTTCTCAGATATGAAAGACTTTTTAGACATGGCAAAACGAGGCAAAATATACCTTTTTGGGAATGGTGAACAAAAGTTTAATCCTATCCATGGAGAAGATTTATCCATTGTGTGCTTACAAGCCATTAACACAAATAATAAAGAAATTATAGTTGGAGGTCCTGATGTTTTAACCTTAAATGAAATAGGAGAGATGGCTTTAGATGCTTTACAAAAGCCAATAAAAATAGTGCACTTACCAGATTGGATAAGGCGGTTTACAATTTGGACATTACGAACATTTACATCATCCAAAACATATGGTCCCATTGAATTTTTTTTAACACTAATGGCCGAAGATCATATTGCGCCACGTTTTGGATCTAGAAGATTGTATTATTTTTTTAACGTGAATGTATAACCCTTTATGACATTTTTTCTCTTAGTCGTTTATTGAACACCAATAAAAAATCAATTATGTTTAAAAAATATAGAATTATAAAATGGATATTATCAACCATAGCAATTTTTATAATTGCTATAGTTTTGCTAGGTGTGTATATCTCAAGTTTATTATCAAAAGATGACATGTCTCTTAGTAATAGTCATGTAAACGATATCGAATATATTATTAATGATGTGCCTTCTTATCGCGGAAAAATACTAGCTGTCGTAACCAGCACTGACTCTATGAGTGTAAATGGTAAAGCAACAGGATATGAACTTACAGAGTTGGCGAGAGCGTATTATGTTTTTCAAGCCAATGGTTTTGATGTAGAAATAGCAAGTCCGTTAGGTGGAAAACCACCTGTTGTTATTGACCATGATGATATGGGACCATTTGATTATGCATTTTTAAATGACTCTATTGCAAAGACAAAAACAAACAATTCAATAGCTTTAAAACATATAGTGCCAGAAGATTATAAAGCTGTTTATTTTGTGGGAGGTAAAGGAGCTATGTTTGATTTTCCTGATAATACATATATTAAAGCCCTTATAAAAAACTTCAATTCTGCTCATAAAGTTATTGGTGCAGTATGTCATGGACCAGCAGCATTAGTAAATGTGAAATTAGAAAACGAACAACCATTTTTAAAAAATAAGCAAGTAAGCAGCTTTACTAATAATGAAGAGTTATTATTAATACCAAAAGCAGAAACTATATTTCCTTTCTTATTACAAGATAAATTGATAGCCGAAGGTGCAAAATTTAATGAAGGCATCATGTATTTAGAAAAGGTAAGTCATGATGGAAATTTAATAACTGGTCAAAATCCATGGTCAGTTTGGGCATTAGCAGAAACTATGGTGAAGCAATTAGGCTATGCACCAAAAGAAAGAGAGCGAACCGATGAGGAACATGGTGTTCATGTATTATATATTTATGAAACAGAAGGAAAGAAAGCTGCTAAAACATTAATAACTCAGATGATTCAGGAAGAACAAAAATCTATTTCTAGACATATAATAATAAATCATAGTGCTATTTCAGTATTAAAAGGAGATTTAGGTAAGTGTTATGATATGATTAGTTTAGCGGCTCATGCTAAAGATCTAGAAAACAAAAAATTATGAGGACAATAGTACTAAGTTTATTTTTTATATCGAATATTGTAATAAGTCAAACAGATTCTATTAGTCGTAGCATTTCAGCTAAAATCAACCATTTATCAGATCATCCTGTTCATAGTATTTTACTTTATATAGAAAATGAGTCTAATGGGTTTGTTTACAATGAAGGATTTGGGCAAAACAGAGAAAATGGTGACACAGTTACAAAGTATAGTTCTTTTAAAATTGCAAGTAGCACTAAACTGTTTGTATCAACCATTATTCTTCAGCTACAAGAAGAAGGAAAACTTCGGCTAGACGATGGTATTTCGAAGTACATAAAGGATTTAGACTATTTAGATTTCGAAAACCTGCATAATTTTAATGGAATCAAATATGCAGATCAAATAACAATAAAACAGTTATTATCACATCGTTCTGGATTAGCCGATATTTTTACAGATAAAGAAGAGGCGTTTTTTGAAATGTTAACTAATAACTCAAACAAACAATATTCATCAAAAGCAATTATTGATCTTTATTACACATTCAATTTAAACATTGAACCACATTTTAAACCCAATGAAGGTTGGTTTTATTCTGATATTAATTATGTGTTATTAGGCTTAATCATCGAAAAGATTGATAATACCAAATTAGCTCAGTCGATACGAAATAGAATATTAGATCCTTTAGAAATGAAGCAAACTTTTTTCGAGTATTACGAAAATCCCAGAACCAATAATAATCAAATAAACCAGTATGTGGGACACTTTAATTTTTCTATGATGAACACCTCGTTTGATTGGGCTGGAGGAGGGCTTGTATCTACTAATGATGACTTAGCTCTATTTATAAAAGCACTTTTTAATGGAGATATAATTACTAAAGAATCATTATCTAAAATGATTAAAGTAGAATTCACAAAACCAAATGAAAGTCGCTATGGTTTAGGTGTTTATGAATTTATAGTAAATAAAGATGTTTACTATGGTCATTTTGGCTTTTACAATACCTTTATTGGGTATTGTCCTAAAACAAAATCTATCATTTCTTATTCTATAAGTCAAGCAACTCCAGATTTTGATTCTTATAAATTTATAGCCAAGTTGTTAAAATTCGCGCAATATTGAAGACCTGAATCCTCTAAAATTGATGCAAGCATATTATGAATCATGCATGGAATAAAAAACCAATAGCCACTCAAGTTTATTTTAAAAGCATATTGATATTAGTTTTATACAATTTACCAATAGGCACTATATAATCTTTAATATAAATTCTATTTCCTTCAATACGGTTGATATGCTTTTTTGCAACTGCAAATGATTTATGTACTTGAAAAAAATCGTTAGTACTAAGCAGTTTTATGGAATCAGAAATTTTTTCGCGGATTGTTATGGTGTCTTTTGTAGTAACAACTTTAGTATAGTTACCTGAGGCCTCAATAAATAAAATGGAATCAAATTCTACTTGAATATGAATATTGTTTTGTTTAAAAAAAATATACTTGTCCTTAATTGGTGCTATATTTATGTTGTTTTCCTTTGTTTTTGAGCGGTCATTTAAAGCTGTTACTTTATTAACTGCACTTAAAAAGCGTTCAAAGCTAAATGGCTTTAATAAATAATCTATAACATTTAATTCATAACCTTCAATCGCAAATTCGCTATAGGCTGTGGTTACAATCACTTTTGGAGGAATTGAGAGGGTTTTTAAAAATTCAAACCCTTTTAGTTTAGGCATGTTTAAGTCTAAAAAAATAAGATCTACTTTATGTTTGCTCAAATAATCAATGGCTTCTATAGCATCATAACAGTTAGCTTTAAATTCTAAATTTGGTAACATATCACAATAGCCTTTTATAATATCGTGTGCAATATGCTCGTCATCTACTATTAAATAGGTAGTCATAATGTTATATTCAGTTTAGCTTTATAAATAGTATCTACTTTAGAGACTTCAAAATAATGTTTTTTTGGATACACTAGTTCTAATCGTCGCTTTAGGTTTTTTAAACCTATTCCTGAGTTATGATTGTCATGTGAAACATCAAAATTATTTTCAATTTCAAATTTGACTTCATTATTTCGTGCTACTAATTTTATATGAACAAAAGCATGTTCTCTCAAATTTTCTACACCATGTTTAAAGGCGTTCTCTAAAAGAATAATGAAGAGTAATGGCATTATTTCATAATCATTGTCATTAATATCAGTATGAAATTGCACATCAATAACTTTATGATAGCGCATTTTATGTAGCTCAATGTAATTTTGCAGATACGTTATCTCTTCAGATAATAAAACCGTGTCTTTATCACCTTCATAAATGCTATAACGCATCATGTCAGACAGTTTTAAAATGAGTTCTTGAGCCTTCTTAGAGTCTTTTTCTACCAAACCATAAAGGTTATTCAACATATTAAAAAAGAAATGTGGATTCACCTGACTTTTTAAATGCATCAATTCAGTTTTGGCCTTTTCATTCTTTAATCTAATAATGGATTTGATTTGCTTAAATAGCCAATGCGCAATAGTGATAAAGACAAGTATAAAATAGAATGCAATAAATTCTACGAATCCTTCTTGCTTACCAAAAGTGTCATTGAAAACCACAATGATAACGCCTATTACAACAAGCATAATTTTAAAAATCCGCTTGATTGTTTTCTGTTTATTACGAGTTAATTTCAACTTCATAAGTCAATATTAATTAAATAAAATACGCTGTACAAATTAGTTGACAACCAGCAATTAATTAGTGATAAACTATCTAAAAGCTGTGATATGATGCTTTTATTACTCAATATAATGTGTTTGTCCCATTTACATCTATGTGTAGCCCTATCATTTTTTTAAGGTTATAAACACATATATGTTTGCTAAAATCAATCATCAATCAAAAAACGAATAGTATGAAACTCATTATTGATAATTTATCAAAAACCTATTCAAATGGCGTTAAAGCCCTTCAAGATATTTCCGTAGAAATTCCAACAGGTATGTTTGGTTTGTTAGGGCCAAATGGTGCAGGTAAATCAACTCTAATGAGAACCATTGCTACTTTACAAGAGGCAGATCAAGGCTCAATTAAACTTGGAAATATTGATGTACTCACACAAAAAAAAGAATTACGGCAAGTCCTAGGATACTTACCACAACAATTTGGTTTATATCCTAAAATTTCTGCCGAGGTGTTACTCAATCATTTTGCGGTTTTAAAAGGTATTACTAATAAAGGGGAACGAAAAGACTTAGTAAAGGCATTATTGCATAAAACCAATTTGTATGATGTTAGAAAACAAAATCTAAAAGGGTTTTCTGGCGGAATGAAGCAACGTTTTGGTATTGCTCAAGCTTTACTAAACACCCCTAAACTGCTCATTGTAGACGAACCCACTGCTGGGTTAGACCCTTTAGAGCGTAATAGGTTTTACAATGTTTTAAGTGAATTAGGAGAGAAAACCGTAGTTATTCTATCTACACATATTGTTGATGATGTGAAAGAATTATGTACCAATATGGCAATTATCAATAAAGGGCAAGTGTGCTTGCAAGGTAATCCGTTGCAAATACTAGAAAACCTAAAAGATAGAGTTTATAAAAAAACAATCGAAAAGTCAGAATTAGAAACTTACAAGCAAAATTATCAAGTCATAAGCGAAAAGTTATTTCTAGGAAAACCCACTATTCACATCTTAAATGATGTGAATCCTGGAGATGGCTTTACGCTTATTAATGCCGAATTAGAAGATGTGTATTTCTCTGAAATTTTTAATCACACAAACGCTAAATCTAACTAATTATGTGGTACAATATTTTTAAGTTCGAATTACAGTATCGTATAAAACGTCCAGATACTTATGTGTTTTTTCTATTTCTTTTTTTATTCTCTATTGTAGGTGTAGATTTTATTTTTCAAGGTTCTGAAATGGGACTCATGAAAAAAAACTCACCATTAGTCATAGCTAAAACTATGGGTGCAATTTCTGGAATCTTTATGATTTTAGCCTCAATGATTATGGGTGTTTCTGTATTAAGAGATTTTGAGTATAATATTGAATCACTAATGTATTCTACGCCAATTAGTAAAAAAGATTACTTATTAGGACGGTTTTTAGGAGCATTTACTATACTAATAGTTGTGTTTTCTGGTGTTATCTTCGGAATGATACTCGGAGAATTTATGCCTTGGAATGATCCAGATGACTTATTGACGTTTAATGTCATCGTATATGTAAAAACGTTTTTAATGATAACCTTACCAACTTTATTTTTTGGAGCTTCTGTGTTTTTTGTGACAGGTGCTTTAAGTAGAAAATTAGTTGTGGTATATACGCAAGGAATTTTTGTGTTTGTGATTTTTATGCTTACTAAAGCCATAACCAATGATTATTGGCAAGCTATTTTAGATCCATTTTCATTAACTACAACCAGCTTTGCTACAGAATCCTGGTCTGCTTTAGAAAAAAGTACTCAAAGCATACCCTTTTTTAGCGTGCTTCTATATAACAAACTGTTTTGGATTACTATTGGAGGTTTAGCCCTAATTTATGGTTACCTAAAATTCAGTTTTAGCAGTGTTAAAGAACAAAAATCAAAGAAAAAGCAAACCCAAAGCATAGATGGTAAAACAACGTATGAAGCGAGTGATATAGTCATACCTGAAACTCAAAAGCAGTACGGCTTATTATCAAAATGCGAGCAATTGAGACAGTTTTCATGGTTTTATTTTGTAAGTATTTGCAAACAATCATCTTTTTGGGGAATTATTATTTGCGGTATGATTATCATTCTTATCAACTCAGTAAATTTAGGTACTGTTTACGGTGTAGATAGTTATCCTACAACTTATTTTATTGTTGAAGAATTGAAAGAAACTTCCATGTACTTCTTCATTATTATTTTAGTGTTTTATTCAGGTGAATTAATTTGGAAAGAAAGAGGCGCTAAATTAAATTTAATTTATGATGCCACACCAATGTCGAGCTTTATAAATCTGTTAGGCAAGTATATAGGGTTAAATTTAATTTATGTAGTATTAATGATTGCTTTGATAATTTCTGGTGTTATATTTCAAACATTTAGTGGTTATCATAAGTATGAATTCCAGGTGTATTTCTCAGGTTTCTTTATAGAGATTTTTCCGTTTTTAGCATTATACACTTTTATCGCATTTTTTATACAAGCATTGGTTAATCATAAGTTCATAGGTATTATGTTGATGGTTGTTTTTTTTATTACTACTATTTTGTTAGGCGTATTTGGCTATGATCATGAATTATACCTTTTTGGCGGAAGTTCTTTAGGAACCTATTCGGATATGAATGGTTATGGTCATTTTTTAAAGCCTTTCCTTATTGTCAAATTGTATTGGTTTCTTTTCGGTTTACTAATGTTGATCATTGCATCTGTGGTAATCGTTAGAGGTGCAGAAACCAACGTATTAAAACGAATAAAAACTAGTAAATACAACATCAGTAAATCCCTTTTTAAACTTATAACTACGGTTGGCGTATTATTTATAATTATTGGAGGTTTTATATTTTATAATACTAATGTTTTGAACACGTATTGGACCAATTCTGAAGCTACTGCATTTAGAGTCTCTTACGAAAAAGAACTCAAACAATTTGAGTATATACCACAACCTAAGTTGGTTGATGTTAACTTAAAATTAGAACTGTATCCTTCAACACGAGATTATACAGTAGAAGGGTATTATATATTAAAAAATACGACTAGTACAGATATCAAAACCGTTCACATTCAAAAACTTCTAGAAGAGCATGTCTCTTTAGATAGTGTTGCTTTTGATGGCGGATTTACAATTAATAAGCAATATAAAAAGTTTGACTATTCCATTTTCAATTTAAATAAAGCTCTAAAACCAGGAGATTCAGTAAAAATGTACTTTAAGCAACGTTTTATTACAAAAGGTTTTGAATCGGGTAACGGAAATGTAAACATCAATAAAAACGGTACATTTTTTAATAATACAGATTTACCAACTATTGGTTATAATAAAAAATATGAGCTCAATGATGCTGCTGAACGTGAAGATTACAACTTGCCTATTCGTGTTGGTAGAGCAGATAGAACAGCTGTAAACGAAGTTGTAAATGCAAGATCGGGAAGTGATTCTGATGGTATACATTTTGAAATGATCATTGGTACATCAAAAGATCAAACGGCCTTAGTTCCTGGAAATTTGGTAAAACAATGGACTGAAAATAATCGCAGCTATTTTCATTATAAAATGAAGCAACCTATAATAAATTTTTATTCTATTGTCTCTGCAACTTATGAAATTAAAAAAGATGCTTGGGTTGCTAATAAGGATTCAAAACCTGTAGATCTTGAAATTTATTATCATAAAGAACACAGCTATAATATAGATAGAATGATGGCTTCTATGAAGGCCTCATTGAATTATTACAGCAAAAATTTTAGTCCTTATCAATACCAACAATTACGTATTATGGAGTTTCCACGATATGAACAATTTGCACAATCGTTTCCTGGAACTATTCCGTTTTCAGAATCTATAGGGTTTATACTAAATATAGATGATGAAAAAGATGTAGACATGGCATTTTATATTACAGCACATGAAATAGCGCATCAATGGTTTGGGATGCAAGTAGAAGCTGCGCATGTAAAAGGGCAATACTTTATATTAGAAACCTTATCTCAATATGCTGCAATGATGGTTTTAAAGCAGACCTTTTCCGAAGAAAAATTACTACAGTTTTTAGAGATTCAAAAGGAAGATTATAAAGAAGGTAAAAATAGAGCAGCTACTAAAGAACCATCACTAGCTTTAGTAGAAAATCAAGGCCATGTGTATTATGCAAAAGGTGCTATAACTATGTATAAATTTCAAAAAGCAATAGGAGAGGAGAAGGTGAATAAAGCCTTAAAACGTTTTCTTGAAGATTGGAATACTAAAGATGGTAAACTGAAAATGAACTCAAATAGATATGCAACATCTAAAGACCTTTTAGATTATTTTAGAGCGGTTACACCAATAGAAAAACACTATATAATTACTAATTTATTTGAAAAAGTTGAGTCTATAGAATTAAAATAAACACTGAATTCTTTATAATGAAAACAACAAAAATAAAAACTAGATGCTATGATTTTTTAAACAAACCCTACGCAGTGGTTTTAATCATGCTTCTTGCTCCTCTATTTGGGTTTATTGACCGAAACTTCACCTTTTTCTTTCCGCTTGGCATTGTTTTTCTAATTCTAATGGCAAGTAAATTTAATTGGACAACGTTTGCAATGGGTAAGAAAATAACAGGAAAAACGCTTATAAAGAGTTTAATTCTAGCTAGCATCCTGTTTATTGTATTTACCTTTTTAATAGACCCATTACTTATAAAATGGTTGGGTGACTTTAATCTTTCATCTATAAATGATATTCGAGGAAATATTCTGGCCTATCTCGTTTTACTAGTGGTAGTGTGGGTGTTTGCAGCCTTTGGTGAAGAGTTAGTTTTTCGTGGCTACTACATGAAAGGATTAGCTGAGTTACTAGGTAATAGTAATAAGGCATGGCTAATCTCAGCATTAATAACCTCGCTATACTTTGGGATATCTCATGTATATCAAGGGCTTATAGGAGTGGTATCTGTATGTCTATGGTCGTTCGCAATAGCATTACTTTTCAATAAAAACAGAAATAATTTACTTCTTCTTGTATTGATTCATGGAATTTATGACACCATTGGAGTTACACTAATATATCTCAATTTAGATATAGTAATTACTGATTATATGCAACAAATGTTGACGTTGTAAGCTACTGTCGATTTGGTAAAGAGCTTTAAACCTCTCAAATTACTTTTACTTTCTGAAAATTTCTTAAAAATGTAATTCGTTTTTAATGAAAAAATACTAGAAGAGAAGTGAAATGTCTATCGAATGAAACTCATTATTACTCATACTCAATTTCAATACTTTCTGTTAATGGAATGCTTTGACAACTTAAAATATAACCTTGTTCAACTTCTTTATCGCTCAGTGCGAGATTGTTATTCATATGAATTTTACCAGATGTTAGTTTACACATACAAGTAGAGCAAACACCACCTTCACAAGAATAAGGCGGTTTTTTTCCTGCATCAATAAGCGTTCTTAAAACAGTTTTACCTTGTGGTATAGCAATTTGAATAGTTTCTCCGTTAAGATGTGCTGTTAATTTTGCGTTCTCATAAGCCTTTGTTGTATCAACTGAAGCACTTCCTCCAAAGCTTTCTATAAAAATTCTATCTTCAGGAACATCAATACTTTTTAATGCTTTTTTGGTGTTCTCAATCATCGTTCCTGGACCGCAAATGTAATATTGAGCATTTTGAGCATATGGTGGATATTCGTTAACAAACCATTTAACAGCATCAGTATCTACACGTCCTTTTCTATAAGACTGTTCTTTTGAAGTTTTCCATAAATCACTCCAATTACTTTTAGGGCGACTTAAGGTGTGTTCTAAAATAAATCTATCACTATAGTGTTCTTGAAGTGCGTTTAATTCTGTGTTGAACATGATGGAATCCTGACTTCTGTTACCATAAATCATATGAACATAGCTACGTGCTTCGGTTAATAAGACCGTTTTTAAAATTGATAGTATTGGTGTAATCCCACTTCCTGCGGAAAATAGATAATACGTTTTATAAGAGTCTTTTTTTACATCCGCAAAAAATCGTCCATCTGGTGGCATAACATCTACAGTATCTCCAGCTTTTAAATTATCGTTGATATGATTAGACACCAATCCATCTTTAACTCGTTTTACACCAATGCGTAATGGTTCTTCCAAAACAGGTGAGCTACATAGTGAATAAGAACGACGAACCTCTTCTCCATTAATGCTAAACTTTAAGGTTAAATATTGTCCTGGTTTATAGTTAAATGTTTCATATAATTCCGAAGGAACATCAAATGCCACAGACGTTGAATCTTCTGTTTCTTTTTTAATTCCCAATATTTTTAGTTGGTAAAAGTTACGCATCGTTTCTATGTTTTTCTATCCATTCTTTTACAACACTTTGGAATTTACTCACAGCAAACTCTCCTTTTTGCGCTTGTGCGCCAACACTAAAAAACGGTGAGCTTAATGATTTTTGCTGCTGTTCGCACGCATATACATCTTCTGCCATAAAATCTCCTGATGCCATTGGGTCACTAGCATCTCCTTCATATTTACCTTTGTTACCAATGGTTTTCCATACTTTACTTGTCATAGATTTAGTGTATTGTTTGGTATATTCCCACTCGCTAACATTCATGGTTTTAGATCGAATAACTACCAAAGTTCTATCTGGTGCTAATGGAATGGCGTGAAAAGTATTCCAAGCACTTTCGCTTTCGGTAATACCAATATTAGGAAACAGCCAAGGGACATAAGCTCCCATTTTATTTTCAGGCATTTTATCTATTAATGGAAAAGGTGATGCATTTTTTATATCTGCAAGATATTCTGGAACCAAAGGTTCGTAAAAATGATAATGTGGTCCAGCCCAACCAAATTCTGCTTTAGCATGATCGTACATATTTAAGGTACCTTCATGTAAATGTGCTAAATGATATTGGTCAATGTAATTTTCAACCACAATCTTCCAATTGGCATTAATTTCTTTAGCATAAAATGGTTCGTCTTTGTTTTTTTGGTATTCAATTAATTCTTCAGGAATATGAGGCCCAAGATAGGGTTCTACTTCTCCAAAAAAGGTCATAATGTTAGGTGCATTTTTATCTGGATGCACAAATAACATACCCTTAAAAATATCTACAGAGGCTTCATGAAGATTTAAGCCACACTCGTGTAATTCCTTATTACATAAATCTGGAAATTCTTCTTCTTTCTTCGGAATACTCACGAGTTTTCCTTCTAAATCATAGGTCCAATCATGGTAAGGACAGGTAATTGCTTTTTGTCCTTTACCAACAGCTCGTAATAATTGGGTACCTCTATGACGACACATATTATGAAAAGCACGCAAACGATTATCACGTCCTTTTACAACAAATATATTATTGAGTCCTGCTTGCACAGAAATATAATCTCCAGCATTTTCAACATCTTCAATCAAACCTGCAAATTGCCAAGTTTTGCTAAAAATATGTTCTTGTTCTAAATCGAACCATTTTTTAGACGTGTATGCTTCAACAGGAAGCGTGTGCATCATATTTTTTTGATTATTCATAATTTTTATTTTTTAATGAGCTCCACTCATATTTAAACCAATAATGCCAACAATTATTAATGCTATTGAACCTATTTTTAAGGCAGAGAAGCTATCTTCAAAAACAAAATAACCAATTACTGCTAATATTGAAATACCTACACCAGACCAAATGGCATAGACCGTTCCTAGTTCAAAATATTTCATAGCATATTGCAATAAGCCAAAGCATATGATGTAAGCTACCCAAACTGTAACATTCCAAATCATAGCATTTTTACCACCTTGGGATGCCATTTTCATAGCGGTTGTTCCTAAAACCTCAAACGCAATTGAAGCTAATAAATATATCCATTTCATAATTAATATGTTGTGTTTCGTTTCCAAATTTCTTTATATGGCTGATTGTCTACAGTCATTAAAGCTTCTAAAGTATTATCATCATTTAACGTGAATATTACATTATAAAAACTACCATCTGGTAAGTACATTTTTCCATTTATATAGTTTCCGTTTTTATATTCTAAACCTGTTAAAAAGTAGTCTTCTTTTTTATTATCTCCTTTATATTCAGTAGCACCATCATTGTAATAATGCACTTTTCCGAAGAATGTATTATCGTTTTCAACAATTTCATAAACAGCATCGTAATCATCTGTTTCAACATCCCAAATGCCAATAATTTTATCTTTTTGTGCACATGATGTGAAGGTTAGAGCAAAAAAAAGAAATGCCAAAACTGGTTTTAAATAGGTCATAATCATTTGTTTCTAATTCTCTACAAAGATGTGTTTTGTTTAGGATTCTATTTTTGACTTATATCAAAAAGTAGATTAAAATCATTAGAAATTGAATACATGGCTAGTAATGACCATATAGCGACCATTATCCAATATAATGTTGGTGTTTCCTTTTTAGTTACAGATTCTACAAAATGAATTTCTTCACTACGTATCACATGAACTAAACCAAGACATATGAATATGGCCCAAAACCAAGACCAATCAAAAATAATAGCAAAAGCCATTAAAAATAATGCCATTATGGTTTTCCATTTATTCATTTTAATAATAAAATTGTTCATAATCTATAAATACTGTAGAGATAGAATACACTGCCATTAAGATCCAGCTTACAATAATGATCCAATAGAGTAGTGTATGTTCTTTTTTTTCGATAGGTTCAATAAAATACGTTGTTCCTCTTAAAATATCTGGAATTACCCAAAGTAAAAATAGTATTCCCCAAGCCCATGTCCAATTCATTATCATGGCGATATACATCAGTACAAGGGCAATAATAGTTCGCCATTTCATAGTTTTTTTCATGTGTTAAGATTTTACATTATTGAAACTTAGGCCAAAACGACTTAGCATTTTTTTCTCCATAGTCCAAAAGAAGTTAAATTGACCAAATAACCAGCCATAAAGCACTAAAAATAGTTGGTAAAAGATAAAACTTAAAACGATAAATAGAGGGTAATAAAGAAAAGGATTTAAGTTCTCTAAAGTTATACCTACTAATTTTAAAAATGGTCTTCCTATGGTTATAGATGTTGATCCTGTAATAGAAAACACAAAAAGGATAACTACCAATTGCCAAGGTTTCTCAATATTCCATCGTGTCATTAATTTTTTCATAAGCTTTACGTTTTTAGATGCTGCAAATCTATAATCTGTTTTAAAATTAAGATTTGACTTAAATCAAAAAACATAAAATATCGCGCTAAATAATGATTTTGACATAGGTCAAAAAAAAGACTATTTATGGCTTCTACATTTGCCGTAAATATTTTTTGCGATGAAGAAAACCATACTGTTAACCCTATTTGTTTCTGTTTTTTCTTGTGGTGAAAAGGACAATCCACTACTTGGTTTATGGAAAGTAGATAGCAAATTTTATAAAGGGACTTGCCAAATTCTTGAAGATAATAATGAAGTTAAAGGTTTAGTGCTTTATTACAATGATGATACCACTGTGTATTCATACAAAGATGGTCAAGCTAAACATTATTTTTTTAATAATATAAAAAAGCATGATGATGTGTACATAGATGCCGTTTCAGGCGCTACAAACACAGAAAAATCAAGTGATTTAGTCACCCTTGATTTGATTAGTAAAGACACCTTAGAAGTCAAGACTTATCTCATGAAAAAACCAATAAAAGAAATCTGGATTAAACAATAAAAACAGAATTATAAACTATGAAAAAAACAATTAAATTTTTAAGCTTTAGCGTTATTCTATCACTACTTATCATTGGGTGTTCTACCGATAGTATTAGAAATATTGCAGGCGAAAATGGAGCGATAGTTCCATTACCAATTGGCCCAACAGAAGTAAATCCGGTAGACATAAATGAAAATACTAATGGGTTTTATTTACTTGAAAGAATGCAAGGTCAATGGGTTGGAACTAACCGTGTTATTGCAGATGATTTTGATTGGTTTGCTTGGGATTATAGAGCCAATTCACCATCTCAAATTCATGGTATTTTTGAAGGAGGTACATTAGGTAATTTATTAACCTCTTTTTTTGTAACCAATTTTAAAGATAAACGCACTATTATGGCACGTAATGGTGGTTTGTTAAACGGTATTTATCGCTCTAGCTATTTTGTGTTAGATAGTGTGCGTACAGATGTTAATGGAGATTACTATAGACTTGTAGATGCTATTGGAGGCACAGGAACCATGTATATGGAACTGCGTTTTAAACAAGATAGTTTGTATTGGAACGCCTACACAAGCCGACTTGGTACTGTGGTGCCACCAGCAAGACACATGACCTTTAAAGGGAAATTAAATGATTTTGAATTAGCGCAAACAGCTGCCGAAACTGTAGGTTTCCCTCAAAACACACCAGCTTGGGATTTTTCAGAAGGATTTATGGAAGAGTATCTTTATGTAAATCCAGGTGATAATGAACCAGTTTCTGCTACTTTTTTAGCGCAAGGACCAGATAATACTAATCTCTTAGGCTTAGCTCAAGAGTCTGGAGATCCCTTTATTATAACAGATCATCCATATCTATCAATCTTACAAGTTAATATTACCAGACACACTGCTATTGAAAATAAAACACTGTTTGTAAATCTAACTAAAAACGCTTTTACAGATGAGTATGGTTATTTCGTTGCAGATTTTGAAGCCTATAATTCAAGTCTATTGTTTTCCGAATTATCACAAAATGAAGACAGCTTGTTCCTTACCTATTTACATCCAGGAACCTATTATATAAATGTAACAGCCGACCTTAATGAAGATGGTATTATTTCCGAAGGCGATATGACGCATATTCAACGAACAATCACCATAGCACCAGAAAGCGAACCAGAAATAACAATTGATAACATTAATGTACAAAATTAAGAGCATGAACAAGAACATATTAGTCATTACCATTTTTGCTATTGGCTTATTAGAAAGTTGCACCACTGCAATTCTAGATGAAGGCACAGTAGATACACTACCACCAATAACGAGAATGGTTACATACAGTTCAGACGTCGAAACAATTATGTTTAATCGATGTGTGACTTGCCATGGAGGATCGGCACCACAAAGCGGATTAGACTTAACTAATTATCAAAATACACGTTTTTCTGCGGAAATGGGAAGCTTAATTCAACGTATGAATAACACCACAAATCCAATGCCACCCAACGGATTAGTGTCACCAGAACTAAGACAAATTATGGACAAATGGGTAACCGATGGTTTCCTTGAAAATTAAAAATATAACACAAATGAAGACATTAATATTATTACTCGCATTGCTTATTACAAGTTTTGCTTCTGCCCAAAAATATTTTACCAAAACAGGAACAACAGCATTTAAAGCTTCGGTTGAAGCTTTTGAACCTATAGAAGCTGTTAATGAAAGTACTACAGCTATTTTAAATACACAAACTGGAGCTATAGCGACATTACTTTTTGTCAAAGCATTTCACTTTGAAATTGCTTTAATGGAAGAGCATTTTAACGAAAACTATATGGATTCCGATAAATTTCCAAAGGCTACTTTTAAAGGTCAGTTAGACGGCTTTTCAATGGATTTACTGTCTAATGCTGATAAAGAATTCACCTTAAAAGGCATCTTAACGATAAGAGGAAAAACAAAGGCTATTGAAACCGTTGCTAAAATTAAAAATGGAGATGGCAACATCACTTTAGTGTCCTCATTTAGCGTGTCACCACATGATTTTGATATAGCTATTCCAAATATTGTAAGAACTAAAATTGCAAAAGATATAACCATAAAATTATGCTATGAGCTTGTCCAAAAAAACTAAAATTATAACAATAATCTTGATAAGCCTTGCTTTTGCTGGTTATGGTGTGTATAACTATACTTATAAAGCGCATAAAACCATAGACGAATTAGAGCTTAAATATTCGGGAACTTCTGAGGTGTTTTTAAAAAAAATAAAAACGAATGCTAAGCACTGGCAAAATGTGGTAGTGCAACTAAACGGAACTATAACCGCAAAAGATAACAAAGGCATCACCTTAAATCATAGTACGTATTGCCAATTAGATGATGTAGCCTTATTGCCTTCATTAGAGATAGCGCAGAAAGTAACCATTAAAGGTCGAATGATTGGCTATGATGATTTATTAGAAGAAGTTAAAATAGACCAAACCATTATTAAAAATTAAATTAATGAAAAATTATTTATTAGCAATTACAGTGATGTGTTGTGGTTTAAATACCCTTTTTGCACAAGACGATTTATTACTTGAGTTAGAAGCAGAAACACAGGAAGAACCTTATGAACAACCTGCTTTTAAAGCCATGAAAATAGGAAATTTACAATCGACTAAAGTCGCTTCAAAAGGTGATTTGTATATGTATGTATCTCATAGATTTGGAACGTTAAAAGATGGTTTAACTACTTTTTTTGGATTTGATAATGCCAATACTAAAATACAATTAGTATATGGTGTGCATGATGGTATTCAGTTAGGATTAGCAAGAGAATCGATAAGAAAAACGTATTCATCGCACATAAAAGCGAAACTCATTGGTCAGTCTAAAGAATTTCCTGTGCATGTTGTGGCTTACGCTACAGCAAATATTAGAACAGATTTACGACAAGAACAATACCCATTATTAGAATTTGGTGATCGTATGAGTTATGCCACACAACTCTTAATTTCGAGACGATTTAGTAATACTTTTTCATTTGAAATTGCACCAACCTTTGTAAGACAAAATTTAGTGTTAGAACCATTTCAAAAACACAATCAAATAGCTTTAGGTGCTGGTGGACGCATGAAAGTGAGTAAACGTATGTCTGTAAATGTGGATTATGTTTATAATTTCAGCAGAAACGAAAATTCTATTTACAACAATCCATTAACCTTTGGTTTAGATATTGAAACTGGAGGTCACGTATTTCAGTTATTATTCTCTAATGCACAATCTACTAACGAACCAGGTTTTATTAGTAATGCAGAAGGGAAGTGGTTTGAAGATGTATTTTTTGGGTTTAATATTGTCAGAGTATTCTAAAAGAAAAACCTAATTATTCAACTAAAATAAGGCTTACATTTATGATGTGAGCCTTATTTATTTTCCTCTTATTCTACTCAAAGTTTCTTGAGATATTCCAAGCATAGAAGCAATGTGTCCAAGATTTGCACGCTGTGTAATGGTTGGAAAAGCAGACGTTAACAACGCATATTTTTCTTTAGCCGATAAAAAGTAATACCCTTTAAAGAAATCATCAAGCAAAGCCATTTGCTCTTCTATAACCAATCTACCAAAACGTTCTAATTTGGCATGTTTTAAGTATAATTCTTGCCATTGGTTATAGGATAAGGACATCAATACAGAATCCTCAGTTGTTTCAATATATTCTGATGATGGTTTTCTTAAAATATAGCTATGCCAAGACGTCGTTATCATATTTTCAGGATAAATCCAATACGTAATATCTTTTCCTTTTTGGTAATGATACGTTCTAACGGTTCCTTCAGCAATAAAATACAATCGATCACAAGTTTGACCCTCTTTTAGTAAAAGGTGTCCTTTAGGGACGTTTTCTAATAAAACCATGTCAAGAATATCTTGCTCTGCTTCAATAGAAAGGTTAATAAATTGCTTTATATAGTTTATAAATTGTTCCATCGTTCAAAAATAGGAAAGAGCGTTTAAAATTCACGTATAGAATTTAAGTAAAATACATAGGAGCGAAGCAACAGCACTATTTTAGTATTACATTAACAGCTTAATCATACACAATGGATTAATTTTATTAAAAAATACATTTATCAAATTTGGATTTACAGAAAGCAAACCACAAACTTGTCAAAGTTGAAGACATCGATACCGATTATTTCATTTACTGTCTAGAAGCCGTTGAAGATGAAGACGTCAAAACCATTACCGAAACGCAAACTAAATTAGAGCAATTAACCTTACAATCAGGAATTACCAGTATTTATAATACCTGCGATACCATTGAAGGTTTAGAAGCTAGATTTGACACGCTCTTATTAGACGATCATAATTTTATAGATTATGAAATTATTTACCTCGTTATTTCAGGTGAATCCAATACCATTTCTTTAAATAATTATAATTACACGCTACAGGAAATTGCCGAAATGTTTGAAGGACGCTTAGCAGGTAAAATTCTTCATTTTTCAAATATTAAAATCTTAGATTTAGACGACGAAGAGGCACAATATTTTTTAGATATCACTGGAGCAAGAGCCGTTTCTGGCTACGGTTATGCCAACAATGGGATAACAAGTGCTCATCTCGATATGGCATTTTTTAATCTGTTTAAAGACGATGATAATATGCTAGAAGTCGTAGAAGAGTTGCACCAAAAACACTACAAACTGTGTCAACTACTAGATTTTAGACTGTATTATTAAACTATGGCCTAAAATACTTTTTTGCTAATTGAACTGTCCTAGTTCAATATTGTCTTTTCTATATATTTTTCTTAACCTTTTTTCTTCGGAAATGGTAATGAAATGAAGTTTATCTGTTTCAGGAATATTTGTTTTATAGAAAACAGACAAATCCTTCTAGGATATTTTACATAATACTACATTATAGCTATCAAAATGGAAATAAAGACTTAAACAACATAATAAGTATTTGTATCATAAAGTCCTTCCGTTATGTAACTTGAGCTTTATTAACGAGGTTCTTATTTAAAATTAAAGAGTTCATGAATCTCGTAAACTCGATTTGGTAAAAAGCGAAAGTTCTTGCTAAAGTTTATTTAAAAAATTTATTCTAAAAGTTTCTTCTACAATGTTAATGGAACCCGAAGGGTTCACGTGCACCTATTTATTAAAATAGAGTGGGCGAGTAAACACTCTTTTTGCGTAGCGACGGTAGGAGAGAAGCGGAATGTTTGTGGAATGGAATAGATTTTATATATAACACTTAAACCTATTATTTCACGTTCCTGTACTTTTCCTTTCACTATTTAAAAGTATTTCGTTGCTTTGTCTAAACCATGAATAGCAACAAAAAAACAAATACTAGTAATACTACGATTTCTCTTTATTGGAAATGCCAGTTAATAGGATGGAGCATTGTTTCTATTTATTGGGCATATACAGTATATACAAGAGATAATTACGGCATTTTTTATACGTTGTTAAATTATGTATTAGATATTTCTATAGGAATATTTTTAACACATATGTACAGGCGATTTGCCTTAAAAGCTAAATGGAGTAGTTTGCCCATAAGGCAATTACTAATCCGTTTACTGCCTACTATACTTTTATTAGCGGTTTTATATGTATTAATAAGTAACTTAAAGTGGTATATTTTTAGAACACTTTTTGTAATTAAAAATGTTGATTTTTTAGAATCAATTATTTATTGGGATCCTATATTACTTACTGGGCTAAGATTAATGTCCATTTGGTTATTGGCGTATCATTTGTATCATTATTATCAGAAAGAAGTTGTTACAGCAAAAGAAAATGCTCAATTATCTATCATAGCTAAACAAGCACAATTAGATAATTTATCGGCTCAATTGAATCCGCATTTCTTATTCAACTCGCTAAATTCGATAAAGTCATTAGTAATTGAAAACCCTAACGTTGCAAGAAGAGCTATTGATTTATTATCAGATTTATTGCGTTCCTCATTATATGAAAAAGACAAAGATTTAATACCTATAAAGGAAGAATTGTCTTTGGTAAAAGATTATATCGAATTAGAAAAGATGCGTTTTGAGGAACGACTTCAATTAAAAACGAATATTGATAACGACCTCATTAATTATAAGATTCCTACACTAAGTATACAGTTGTTAATTGAAAATGCAATTAAACATGGAATCGACTTAAAAATTGGTGGTGGCATTATTTTCTTGAAAATTAAAAAGAAGGATAACAATATTTATCTTACAGTTGAGAATCCTGGAGTAATTAATCAACATAAAAATGGTGGATTAGGTTTAAAAAATTTAAAAAAGCGTCTAGAAATTCAATATAAAAATAACGCTAGTTTTAGTTTAACAGCTAAAGAAAATGACTGTGTAGTTGCAGAAATAATAATTCCAATGCATATAGAAGATGAAAAGATATAAAACCATAATCATTGATGATGAACGTTTAGCGAGAGAAGAAGTAAAACGTGCATTAGAAAAACATCAAGAGTTTGAAATTATTGGCGAGGCAAGTCATGTAGATGAGGCTATATCTTTAATTGAAGAATTAAAACCAGATATTTTGTTCTTAGATATTCACATGCCTGGTAAATCTGGATTTGATTTATTGGAAGAATTAACAAATGTACCAGATGTTGTTTTTACTACTGCTTATGATCAATACGCTGTAAAAGCTTTTGAGATGAATGCGTTAGATTATTTAGTTAAGCCATTGAGAGATGAACGTTTTTCTAAAACTATAGAAAAGGTAAAGTTGGAATTATCTAAAAGAGTAAAATTAGAGCCTACTACTTTACAAATGCATCAAAAGATTTTCATTAAAGATGGTGAAAAATGTCATTTTATTCCGCTAACAGATATTCACTTTATTGAATCTTTAGAAAACTATGCACGTCTTTATTTTGGTTCTGATAAAGCGATGATTAAACGTTCTTTAAATTTATTAGCAGAAAAATTAGATCCTAAAGTCTTTTTCCGGGTTAATCGAAGTCAAATGATTAACATAAACTACATCAAAGAGATTCATCCATACTTCAATAATAAATTGCAAATTATATTAACTACTGGAGAAAAAGTAGAAGTATCTAGTAGGCAATCCGTCAAGTTTAAAAACTGGAATAGTTTATAAAGAAGTAATCGTTCCGTTATCTAACGTTCATTTGCATTTATTTGCGCTCATGTACTTTTCCTTTTTTGATAGAAAAATACACCTTTACTTTGTGTTATAATTAATTTAAAAGCCATATTATGAGTTATTTAAAAGAAGTATTTCAAATAGTAAAAATCATTTTTCTAGTTATCATTTCTCTGTTATTTTATTGCTGTGAAGACAACACTTTAGTAGCAAAACAGCCAACATTAACCGATTATGCGGTTGGTGAAAAATGGACTTGGAAATATAAAGGTGTAACAACTGAAGGAGAAGTACGTTCAGATGGAAAAGACACAAGAAAAATAATTAATATAGATGGTGCTTTAGGTATGATCATTGGAAAAGACACTATTCCAGTATCAGATATAGTAAAACCAGAAACAAGTAAAACACCAAAATATAAGTGGCCATTAGAAGTAGGGAAAAAATGGAAATATGAAAAAAACTGGACAAGTCAAGATGGTACCACAGGAAAACAAAGTCAAGATGCAGAAGTTTTGTCTTTTAAAGAAGAAAGAGTAGGAGCAGGAACATTTATGGCTTATACCATTGAATACAAAGGAACCGTTTCAAATTCAAGAGGATACAACGCACAAACAGATGAAGTTTGGTTATACGCACCAGAAATAAAAAACTTTATTAAAATGACGCAAACACAAGACGGCTTTTTGTATAATGAAGAGTTAATACGTTACGCTAACCCAAATAAAAAGTAACAATGAAAAAATCAGTCCTGATATTATTTTTAATCACAATTAGTATGACTTCTTTTGCGCAAGAAGTGGCATTTAAGAAGGTGGTACTATCAGATTCAATAGCGCTTGCAAATCAAATGCAGCAATTAGCAGTATTATGTGATACTCAAAATTTATCAGAATTAGATGTATTTAAGTTCCAGTTAATTAGAGGTAATTATAAAGAGGCTTTAGTTACTTTCAAAAAAAGAATTAAAGAAACACCAATAGATCAAAGACAGTATTTAGATATATACATGCATTATGTAGAAGCTAAACTTTCTAAGAACTTTAAAGGTGCCTTTAAAAAATCTTACAGAAAATACGTAAAGAATTCTGATGATATACAAGTTATTAATTTAGATAAAGCATTAATAATTAGAGATCCTACAGATTATTATGTGAGTAATTTTAATAGCGCATATAATGCTATTAAATCAGAAAAAATAGCACAAGCTAAAGCTAAGGATTTAGTAAAAAAATATTTTTTAAGCACTGTATTTTCATCAACTAGAGCTATTTATTTTGAAGAAATAAAGCAAGATCATAAACGTAGATATGTTGTAAATGATAGTGTCGTAATTCCGATGAAAGATGGTGCAGAAGTTTCAGTTGTAGTCGTAAAACGAAAAGGAAATTCAACTACTAAAAAATCTGCAATATTAGTTTCTTCAATTTATACAGGAACAAATGTGGCTTCAACAATGTTAGCTGCATCCAAAGGATATGTTGGAGTTATTGCCAATACAAGAGGAAAAAGATGGAGTAAAAGCGACATAAAACCTCTTGAATATGAAAACACAGATGTCTATGAAGTCATTGATTGGATTAGCAAGCAATCTTGGTCAAATCAAAAAGTAGCCATGATTGGAGGTAGTTACAATGGCTTTACACAATGGGCTTCAATGAAACACAAAGTGCATCCGTCGTTAAAAACAATAGTTCCAATGGTAGCAATTGCACCTGGAATTGATTATCCAATGGAAAATAATGTGCTACATAATTATTCATATTCTTGGAATTTTTATGTAACCAACAACAAGTTTTTAGACTTTAAAGCTTCAAATGATTTTAATCGTTGGAATACCTTAAAAAATACGTGGTACAAAACTGGAATTGCGTTTAATAAGTTAGATAGTTTAGATGGTCAAGTCAATAAACTGTGGAATACATATATGCAACATCCTAGTTATGATGATTTTTGGAAAAAAATGATTCCATATAAACAAGAATTTGCAAAAATTGACATTCCAATTTTAACAATTACTGGTTATTATGATGACTCACAAAGAGGAGCAATGCATTATTTTAATGAGCATCATAAATATGCGAAAAATTCAAACCATTATTTATTAGTTGGCCCTTATGATCATTGGACTGCACAAACGAAACCAGAGGAAAGTTTAAGAAATTATAAATTAGACAAAACTGCTTTAATAAATATTGAAGAAGACATTATTTATCAATGGTTTGATTACATTTTAAATGGAAAAGAAAAGCCAAGTATTTTAAAAGATAAAGTAAACTTTCAAGTAATGGATACAGATACTTGGATGCATAAATCGAGTTTAAGTGCCATGACAAATGACACCTTGACTTTTCATTTAAGTGCTGAAAAAATAAAGGATGTTTATACTTTAAAATCGAAAAAAAATAACTTTAAAATCGAAATGAAAGTTGATTTTAAGGATAGAGAAAGCATGAATAATACCGAACATTATCCTTGGCCTCTAGAACGTGAACAAATCAATTTAAAAGATGGATTGGTTTTTAAATCTGAAGAATTAAAAGACGATGTTATTATTAACGGATCATTTTTTGGTAATCTTGAATTTTCAATTAATAAAAAAGACGTTGATTATTCTGTAATTGTATACCAGCTAACACCAGAAAACAAATATTTTCATTTAAGCTATTATATTGGTAGAGCAAGTTTTGCAAAAGATAGAGAAAAACGTGTTTTATTAACACCAAATGAATTCACAGAAATCTCTTTTAATAATTCTAAATTAATCAGTAAAAAAATAGAAAAAGGAAGTCATATTGTAATTGTTGTAAATGTAAATAAAAACAACAACGCACAAATAAATTATGGTTCTGGAAAAGATGTCAATGAAGAAAATATTAAAGATGCTGTAATTCCTTTACAAATAAATTTCACTGGTAACAGTAGTATTTCATTGCCTATTTGGAATTCTAGAAAATAAACTTCTATTTTAAAACTTTGACAAACAATTTTGCGTCATATACCAAAAATTTATGTTAATAAAAAAATATACAACCGATTGGATTACAAATTTTACAGAACTAAAACATGAAATTGAAAAGGGTTTAAATGGAATTGAATATCACATTGAGCATGTTGGCAGTACTTCTGTCCCAAATTTGGATTCAAAACCAATAATTGACATTGATATTATTTATAAAAACGAATCTGAATTTGAAAAAATAAAATCTGGACTAATTAATATCGGGTACTATCATAACGGAAATCAAGGAATTGAAAAACGAGAGGTTTTTAAAAGAAACAGAGAATCATCGCATTGGGTTTTAGACACAATTACGCATCACCTGTATGTTTGCATTAAAAACAGTGAACCTCTTAAAAGACACATTTTGATGCGGAATTTTTTACGAAAAAATGATTGGGCTAGATTAAAATATCAGGAAATGAAATACGAGTTGGCAGAAAAAGCAAATCAAGATAAAAAGCTGTACGCTGAATTGAAAGAATTGAATGTCAATGAATTTATTGACGAAATTATAGAAAAGGAAAAAACTAACCTTCAACGAAAAAGCAATACGAAAAAGATATAGAATCTAATTATAAAACGCTTAAACCTCGAATCTTACGTCCCTGTACTTTTCCTTTCCCTTTATATATGTATTCCATTACTTTGACTAAAAATCGATAATAGTATAAATACAAAAAAGATGAAAACTAAAACGTCCATACAACTATCAAAAATACTTGGAGTATTAATTGGGTTTCCAATTATTGCAACACTTATTTCAATATTACTTTCAAGTCAACCTGTTATATCAGGTATTGACCTTAAATCGTTAAACTCATTTTTAGATGCGTATTATTTAAATTATGTACTTATCATTTCTTGGTATTTACTTCAATTATATATCATATCTAAAATTTTAAAAGATTCTAATTGGTCATGGAGTGATATTGGAATTGCGTTATCTAAAAAGAAAATGATTTATTCTATTATGGGATATTTAATTATTGCATTTGGATTACTCATTTTTATAGAAATGGCACTAGCTAAATCAACTATAAACATTGAAAAATTAAACTCAATCCCTTCATTTAGCCCCAAAACAACAACAGCTAGAGTGATTTTTGTTTTTTTAGCATTGGTTGCTGGTATCGTAGAAGAAATTGTATACCGAGGTTTTGCAATAAAATCTTTAATGAGTCATAAAGTAAACAAATGGCTAGCAGTTCTAATAGCATCTATACCTTTTATTTTTCAACATGGAATGAGAGCAATAGACTCAATTACTGGAAATGGAATTTGGGTTGGATGGTATTTTGTTTGGGGTATAGTATTCGGAGTTATTTTTCTTTTTTCTAAAAAATTATACATTAACATAATAATCCACTGGCTAGTGATATTATCTGCAATGGTTGGAATTCTACAAGCAATTAAATAGTTTATTTACTTTATCAATCATGAAAAATAAAGAAGAAAAGAAAAATTATCGTTGGCAAACTGCCTTTAGTGTGTTAATACTTTTTGTAATAGGATCATTAATAAATATCCCATTTAGCAGAGAGGTAAAAAGATTAAATATAGAAGCTGGAATACCCAACGTTCGATTAAGTAATTCTATTTTCGACGACGTTATAACTATTGGAATTAGTAGTTTAATCCTAGGTGCTATTTTGGTGTTTATTGGATTATGGGTTGCATCTAAAACAAATTTAGGAGTACCTGTTATTGCTAGGTTTTTTTCAAAACAATCTGTTGCAAAATTAATAGATTGGAAAACGATTTTATCTAGTATAGTTTTGTCTATAATTGTAGCGTTAATTCTATTAGGATTATTTGAATTACAGAAAGAATTGTATCCTGTTGTTGGTAAAATGTCTAGGCCAGAAAAACCTTTTTACGCGCTTGTTGCCTTTTCTGCAGGTATTAGTGAGGAGATCATGTTTAGGTTAGGCTTAATGTCATTAATAATTGCGATTATTCAATTTATAAGAAAAGTAGAAAGTCCTTCCAATAAAATAGTTTGGTCAGGTATTATCATTTCTGCATTATTTTTTGGATTAATACATCTTCCATTGTCAAAGAATTTTGTGGAGTTAAGCCCTTTTTCAATTGGTGTCACTATGGTTGGAAACTTAATAACTGGTTCAACTTTTGGATGGATATTTTGGAAAAGAGGTCTTTTGGTAGCTATTATAGCTCACATAGTATTCGATTTGGTTTTCCATGTTATAGGTACGCCATTCACATAGAATAAATAAAAGCATTAGTAAGTGAAACAATTATAGTGGCTCATCGTCTTTAAGATACATCAATCAATCAATCAATCAAAAAATAGTATGACAGTTATAGTAGTAGGTGCAAGTGGTGCCACAGGAAGCAAATTAGTAGAGCAACTTCTAATAGGGAAACATAAAGTAAAAGTCATTGTTAGATCACCAGATAAATTACCAGAATCCTGGAAAACCAATAAGAACTTACAAATTATCACTGCAAGTGTATTAGACTTAAGTGATACAGAAATGCGCGAAATTGTAAGCGATTGTAATGCAGTTGCGTCTTGCCTTGGGCATAATTTAACTTGGAAAGGCATCTACGGACAACCTAGAAAACTAGTCACAGATGCCACAAGACGTTTATGCAATGCCATAACATCAAATAACCTACAAAGTCCAACAAAGTTTGTTTTAATGAATACCACAGGAAATCGTAATCGCGATTTAAATGAACCCATTTCTTTTGCTCAAAAATGCGTCATTGGTCTTCTTCGTTTGTTATTGCCACCTCATGTAGATAATGAAAAAGCTGCTGATTATTTACGAACACAAATTGGTCAAAACAATAATGCTATTGAATGGATTGCAGTGCGACCAGATGGCTTAATTAACGAAGAGGAAGTCACCGATTATGAGATACATCCTTCTCCAACAAGGAGTGCTATTTTTAATGCTGGTAAGGTAAGCCGTATTAATGTAGGTCACTTTATGACTAGCTTAATCACTGATAGCAAATTATGGAATAAATGGAAAGGGCAAATGCCTGTAATTTATAGTGTATCACATTAATCAATCATCAATCAAAAACGAATATTTTCATGTTTTTTAAATCAAAAGAAGGGAAAGAAATAATTCTAAAACTTTATAGTCAAAAGCTTCAAAATCTTAATATTACTTATACTGAAGAAATAGCTGAAACCCAATTTGGAAATACCAATGTTATAGTAACAGGAGATACAGAACTACCACCTTTAGTCCTCATTCATGGCACTGGAGGTTGTGCACCTTTAATGTTAGAATCATTTTCAGGCTTAACAAAGAATTATTGTGTTTATGCAGTAGACGTATTGGCACAGCCAAATAAAAGCGATGAAAAGAGGTTACAAATGAAAACCCTAGACTACGGACAATGGTTATTAGAGGTTATTATTAAATTAGGTCTTACCAACGTGACTTTAGTCGGATTTTCTTTTGGTGGACTCATCAGCTTAAAAGCTCTAGAATTTAGTCAAATACAAATAAAAGAAGTCTTTCTAATAGCGCCTGTTTATATAGTAAACGGAAATCCTCTTTTAGGCTTTTTTAAATTGTTTTTGCCTTTAAAAAAGTTCATAAAAACAAATAATCAGCAATACATTAAAAAAGTAATGAATGTGCTTTTTACCGAATATGATGATTTTGCATTAACATTTATGTCAACTACTTTTCAGCATTGCAACATGGATTTTTCGCCTTTACCAATAATATCAAAGAAGAATGCTCAAAATATAAATACACCAATTACAATTTTTGCAGCAGAAAAAGATCTTATGTTTCCTGGAGGGAAAATGATAAAAAGATCGAAAAGAATTTTTCCAACTTTAAAGGAAGTAGTTTTACTTAACGAATCTAAACACGTACCTAGTAATAAAGGGTTCAATGAGATAGAAGAGAAGATATTAAATAGCTTGTAAATTTAGATTAACCATTAATTCTTATTTCATAGTATTATGTAAAATAAAATCTAGATGTTAAACTTGGCCTCATAAAATTTTGCAAAACAATAAGGTGAAGTGAGCGTGTATATTTTAGGGATTTAGCAATAAACAATCTTAAGACTTTCAATTATAAATGGTATTTCAGAACAATTTTAATCAGTTCAGAAGTTTCCTAAAATATAGCGAGTGAGACGTAAATTGTTTCCAAAATTATATGCAGCCTTGAATTTTTGTTTCTTTTGTTTCAAGACAAAAGACAATGAAACATTAAAAGAAAACTTCAATTAGTAGATTAAATATAACAAGTGCATGGAATTTTATTTTTCTTAAAATTTATGCTCTTGTGGCAAGTTGACGAGAATCGCTTAAAATTTTTTTTGACGTACATTTTGTCGAATACGCGAGTTTTAAAACATAGCGAAAAGGTTAGCTTTTATTTTGGCGCTGGCAAGCGGCTGGAAATTGAGTTATAAATAAATTGCAATAAGCAATTTGATTTGTAAAAACAATAAGCGTTGGCAGCGGATATTTTACATAACGTCAAATTATAGTACAGAATGTTTTATAAAATCTGCGAAGCAAACCGCTTATAAGTTTAATTGCCCCAAGTTCTGTAGTTTCTTTAGTAGACAAATGTTTCTGGGGTATTTTACATAGTATAGAATTATAGCCTACGAATGTTTACAAATAACTTCACGTAAAATAGCTGTTACATAATTACTCACACATTTATATTTTGATTTATGGATTTCGTGAATCTCCTAATGTCGATTTATCTATCGATATGAACCTAAAGGCGTCATATCTGCAACTATGTAAAATAGAACCCAAAAGTTTTATTCGCTATTTTCTCACACAAACACATTTGTACTATAATTTACATTATGTAAAATAGAAATATTTAAAACATACTGTATATTCCCTTTTGTCAATAAATAAACCTTTTCTCTAAATTGTATATTCTGGATAATCCTACTATAGTTTTCAAATACGCGATTTATAAGCAATGTACTATTTAGAAAGTTTCAGATTGAAAATATCTAAAGTCCGTTTATTTTACTTTTGTAATCACACCATACACCACATTAGGATCATCATCACTTTCTGAAGCACGATATAAATATGACGAATCATTTAGCAGTTCTATAATTTCAACTTTTATAGTTCGTCCAATTTTACTATCGTCCTTAGCTAATGGTAGTTTTAAAGCCTTTAACGTATACACATGATCGTCTAGCCAATTGATATCATACACTTGTCGTTGATCTTTTTCTGGATTCAATTCTAACTGTTTATGTTTCCGTCGTATAATTCGCGTTTGGTTATATGCAGGACTTTCGTATTTAAATTCACCTTTGTGTAAGTCTTTACATTTTGCTCTTTCGGCTGCTGGTAATTCGTAGGTTTTATATTTCGGATTCACAAAATAATAAACTGCCTGCCAACATTGATCTCCCATTTTTTCAGGATACATCAATCTACTTTCCTCAAAATGCGTCATGCAATTGTATTGCCAATCCTTATCTTTATAAGTACTTTTTTCATCGTTAATGGTCAAATTATAACGATTTCCGCTAGAATCTACACAATAATCAATTACCACAATAGCCACACGTTCTACATCATTTACAAATATTTGCCCTTCGGAAATGTAACACAACAAGCAGCATAGTAATGAAAACACGGTTTTTTTAATCATAATAACATCATATATACTCTAAATATATGAAATCCATTTGTAGTAGGCTTCCCTCCTTTTTAAATAAAAAAAAGCAGTTTCTAGAAAGAAGACTGCCTTTAATAGGGATTGATCAAAATTTTTAATTATCTAAATGTACGAGAAATAGATTTAGATTGATGCCCTTTTTTTAGTAACATATCATACGTTAAAATTGCTGCGCCCGATTTTGCATAGGTGATTTTACAACGATTTAAATTAAACGACCATCCTGGAAATTCTTGAGCCACTTGTTTACTTAATTCATAAGGGACTCTAATACCTTCATAATACTCTTCAGTGCTCAAAATATCACCATTATAATCGTAAACTGCTTTTATAAAATTAGCATTAGATTCAAACAACACATCATAAGTAACTGTTTTATTAGTACTGTAAATAGGATCTTTAGTGATATCATAATTTGCAGCTATTTGTTGTAACTTTTTAATGCGTTCTGCCATTTGCAAATCATTATTATTAAAACTAACATTTAAATACTGTGCATTATTAACGTTTACCGTTTTAGGTTTGTACGTATTGTGAGTTACATCATTAGTAACCATAGCAATTTCATTTTGTGCAGAGAGCAGGTTGGCAAGACCTAAAAGACATAAGCCAAGAATACGAGTTTTCATGAGAGATAGTGTTTATAGATTATACTTAATTAAATCATGTTGGACCTTAAAAATGGGTAGCAACATTCAACACCTCTAAAGTACAGTGAATGAGTTGTTTAATCGTAATATTAAGATAGACAAGCAATCAACAGGCAATAGACAATTGATAGACAAGTACTATATTTAAACGCTAAGTAGTTGGTAATTAAGTATTTATATATTCTGAATAAAGAGATCTAAATCTGTGTTTTCAGTAAGGTTTAGTTTTTTTCGTAGACGATATCTACTCGTATTTAACGATGCAACCGTAATATTTTGAAGTGTGGCAATGTTTCGGCTTTCAATTTTTAAGCGAATAAGTGAGCATAACCGTATCTCATTTTTACTCAAATTAGGATACGCATCAGTGAGCTTACTATAAAATGCATTATTTAAATGATCTAAATGTTCAAAGAAATCTTTAGTATCACTATCTACATTTAATTTATTAGTAATCGTTTGGTCAAGCTCAGCAATAAGCTCGTCACGTTTATTTGATGCTGTTTGCTTAATAGTTTCAATTTGATTGGCAATGTCTTTAGCCCAATCTTGATCTTGAGTTAATTTTATTGCAAAGTCAGAAAGATCACGTTCTTTAGATTTAATATCTGAATTAAGTTGAGCTACTTCTAAAGAGGTCATTTTTAATTTCTGCTCTGCTAATAATTGCTTGTTATTGGCATTGATAAGATGCTGACGTCTACTCAAAATAAGTCCCATTAATAGGATGATAAAAATGGATGACAATAAACCAATAATCCACAGTTTTGTTTTCTGACTTTTAATTTTATTCTCCTTTTGTATACTATCCAATTTAAAATTAAGCGCAATACGATCCATAGTAACATCATTAAGCTCTTCTTGCCATTTATTATCGGCAGCTTTAGTAATTTGATGTAAACTATCTGAGTACTGTTTTATTTGTTTTGCTGTAACATAAGCTGCAGCTAATTTATGTTGCTGCTCTAAAAGTACTTGTTTAGATTTTAGATATTCTAATTTTGAACTAGCCAACAATGTATTATTACGTTCTTGTTTGATAACAATTGCTTCTAGTTCATTAAAGTTTTGTTGTGCTTCCTCTACTCTATTTAAAACTGAATTTGTAGTCACCAATTGTGCACCTGCACTTATTAATCTAGGAATATCCTTAGTTAAAGAACGTTCATTTATAGCATTTTTATAAAAGTCGAAATTGGCCTCATACAAGGGTAAGGCTTTTTCATAATTGTGTTGATCTATATTAACATCTGCAATATTATCCCGTATACTTCCTATAAGCGTATGTGAAGGAAATTTTGCTTTAGTAATAGTATGCGCTAAATTAAAATAATACAACGCAGAATCTAGTTCCTTTTTATGCCAATATAAAAAGAGACCATAATTATTAATAGATGAAGGTTTATGTATATAGTCATAATTTTTAGTGAAATTCATATTTTTTTTATGCTGTATAGCAGCACTATCCAACACACCAAGTTTGGCATAACTATCAGCCATTAAACTTCTAGCATAGCTACGCATTTCTATATATTTTTCACGCTCTAAAGCTGTGAGAGACGCTTCATTATTTTGGTAATAGTTAAAAAATTTAAAATAGGATTTGATACACTCTTTAGGAAAACCAATTTCTTTAAACCAATTACCAGAATGCAAATAACTGTCTAATACAAAGGTATGATGACCATCTATATATTGTAAAGCATCTAAACGTTTAAAATGAAGCGATACGTAGGTTTGCAATTGAGCATCAGAAAAGGATTCACGTCTAAACGTTCTAATATTATCCTCAGGAAATTCTATAGCCATAGAATCGCTTATGGCTTTATATGCTGCATACGCTTCTTCGCTAGAAGGTATCGCAGATTGTGACCAAAGGGTTTGGGTTCCTAAACTTAATAGTAAAAAAAGCGCTACATAGTAATATTTAAAATCCACGTTTATAAATAGTTAATTGGATTTAAAGGTACTTTTTTTCTTCGGAAATCATAACAGAAAACCAAAATTGGTAGTGTTAAATGTGTGAGGAATTACATACAAACCAAATGGCATCTAGTCTTAAAGCGTATTTAGATTATTTGAAGATAACCGTATGAATTTTAATCCCTTAACAAAACACGACTCATAATGCCAAAAATGGTGATTTGGCTCATTTCCGAAGTCAACAAAAAATCGATATTTTGGAAAACGCAACACATGAGATACTGCTTTTAAAAGTTGTATTTTTACAGGCTAATAACAATGACTGCGCTTCACCATGATGATTCCTAAATTACATTATATATCACAAGATACGACACCAAAAGCGTGTTTAGAACACATTCAAAAAGCCTGCACCTCAGGAATAGAATTGGTGCAATTGCGCGTTAAAAATGGCTCAGAAAAAAAGGTGTTAAAACTCGCAAAAAACATCATAGAAATTACATCTCATTATCAAACTAGGCTCATTATAAATGGTCATTATAAGGTTGCAAAAGCGATAAAAGCAGATGGTGTGCATTTAGAAAAGACCGATGTCTGCCCTACGATAGCTAGAAAACATTTAGAACCTTGGCAAATGATTGGTGCTACAGCAAACACCTTGCAAGATTGTGAAATGCTCATTGCTAAAGAGGTAGATTATGTGATGTTGAGTCCGTTTAGAACAACTACAACTCAAGACCAATTTGATACTGTTTTAGGATTAAACGGATTTACAAGTATCGTAGATGTTTTACAAACCGAAACGCCAATTCTTGGTTTTGGAGGTATTACCACTACTGATGTTAGGGCGATTTTAAATACTGGTGTTTCGGGTATTGCTGCTACAACCGCTATTGAACAAAATTTTGATACGATTAAAATATTTAATCAATTATTAAACGCGTCTTCAACTCAAGAGCAACGTCACACATTTTAAGACCTCGGTTATTTAAAAAAGTTTTAGAACATGAAAAAGGTTGCCTACACGACAACCTTTTTCGCTATTAATCACAAATTACTATTACTTTAATAGTTAACGTGTCATTATCATTATATGTACTATGTTTTTATTTTAAACTATATAGAACTATATGTTAAGCAGTATTAAGATGGACATGATCTCGATTTCAACACTACTAATTCGAAAAATAATAATTTGCAAAAATTGGACTAATTACGATCAAAATAATGATACATCTGTGTCAAAAAATGGTAAATCTGAGCTCTATTCTATAATAGTTTGTATGGCTTGTTCTATTTGTATATCTGCCATATCTAGTAGCTTCACATTTCCGATAGGTTTTAAAATAGATAATTCTGTACAAGATAAAATCACAGGCGTTTTAGCCAAATAACGATGAATTAAGTTATGATATTTGGTTATCACATCATTGGTTTCAGTGTTGTAATACACATGCCTTCTTACAACATCTAAAAAACGCATATCGCTTTCTGTAGGAAGTAAAACTTCAATACCACTAGCTTCTAGGTGCTGTGCAATATAGGGAGATGTCATACTGTAGTACGAACCAAATAACACAATTGTTTGCCATTGTTGTGCTTTGATTTTTTCAATACTTAAAACAATAGGATGAATAATATGCTTAGAAATTTGTAAGCGATCTATGGTACTGTGAAGTGTAATATTTGGGATGATGAGTTGTTGCACTTCAAGCTTTTCTATATCATTAATATAATGATTTACAGCTGCATCTAAAGCTTTTGAAGTATTTGGTAACAAGCTATTAATTGTATCAAAATTGGTGTTTAATAACAAAAACGGACACGTGCTATAACCACCTTTTGCTAGATGATACAACCTATTTAGCTCGCTTAAATAATAAAGCGTAGAACGACTTCCAAGTCCTAAAATAGCAAGTTTTGTTTGTGGCATTCTAATGTCTTGTCAAAATATAATCGGCAAAATAGGCTTTACTATCCAAAATTTTAGTGGTTAATTTAAAATCGGTATTAGTAATTATTTTTTGAACTAACGCATCGTTGTATTTTCTTGAAATTTCGGTATGTATTTTTTCTCCTGCTTTAAAATCGTAAGATTTACCAATGGCTTTTATAGTAACGGTTTGATCAATGGTGCTTGCAATATAACTTTTAGCAATACCTTCCTTTTCATCGTATTCTGGTTGATGTTTAAATGTATTAAGGTTAAAATCACCATCTAATTCTTCATTAATTCTGTGCAGTAAATTGAGGTTAAATTTTGCTGTAACTCCTTTACTGTCGTCATATGCAGGAAGGACAATAGCTTTAGACTTTATCAAATCTACACCTAAAAGCAATTGATCTCCAGGTTTTAAATTAGCACCAAGATTGTAAATAAATTTTGCGGCTCTTTCATCATTCATATTACCAATATTAGAACCTAAAAACAAAATCACCTTAGGCGTATTGTTTTCTTTTAAAGAGGCTAATATTTGAAAATAATCACCTTGTTGTGTTTTTACTGATAAATTAGGTAAGGTTTTAGAAAGGTCTTGTTCTAATAAATGTAAAGCATTTGATGAAATATCAACAGGTAGATAATTAAACTTATAATCTTGTTTGACTAACGATTTTAATAGCTCTTTGGTTTTTAAGCCATCTCCAGCTCCTAATTCAATTAAATCAAAATGCGAATTCAAGTTAATTTGAAGGGCATTGATAACATCTTCTGTTTTATTTTTAAATATATCTAACTCACTACGTGTTAAATAATATTCTGGGAGATTCATGATTTCTACAAATAGAGCATCACCAATAGCATTATAAAAGTATTTTGAAGGCAATGTTTTAGGATTTGAATTGAGTCCGTTAGCCACTTCAGTCTTAAATGCGTCAATCATAATTTGTTTATTTGTGTTTTCTTGTTGGTTTGTATGGTATCTAACTTCTATTTTACTAATCTAATTCCGGTGAATTGCCAACGTTCTGTTGGGTTAAAAAAATTACGATATGTTGATCTGCTATGGTTTTTTGATGTTGCTACAGAAGCACCACGAAGCACCATTCTATTACTCATAAATTTCCCATTGTACTCTCCTACTGCTCCATTTTCAGTTTCAAAATTAGGGTAAGGCAAGTAGGCACTATTGGTCCATTCCCATCGTTTTCCCCAATCCAAATGTTGAGCTGCAATTTCCCATTCAAATTCGGTGGGTAAACGCATAGCTTTCCATTCGGCATATGCAGAAGCTTCATAAAAATTAATATGAGCTACAATAGCATCTTTATTCACTTTTTTCAATCCAGAAAGTGTGTAATACTGCCATTCTCCATCTATTTTATGCCAATACATTGGTGCTGTAATCTTGTTGCTATTTACCCAAGACCAACCGTCATCTAACCAAAAATTAAAATTAGAATAACCACCAGATTCCATAAACTCAATATATTCACCATTGGTAACCAAATGATTATGTATTTCAAAATCGTCAACATAAACTTGATGCACACCTAATTCATTATCATAACAAAAATCGGGTGCTTGGTGTCCAATTTTATATAATCCAGAGGTAACTTTAATACTATTTGTTGTGGTATTTGTATCGTTAACCTTATTAAAATTGTCTTGATATACTGGTAAAATTGGATTATGACCAAACATATATTTTACGTCTGTCATCAACAATTCTTGATGCTGTTGCTCATGTTGTAAACCAAGTATGATAAGCTTGATAATGTTTTCATCGGAAACATCAACTAAAAATTCTAACAGTTTTGTATCAACATAGTTTCGGTACTCAAACACTTTATCTGTGCTTGGACGTGACATATTACCTCTATTGTTTTGTAAAATTCTATCACCAACACCATTATAATAACTATTAAATAGAAAATTGAAATTAGAATCAAATTCTTTATAATCTGTGACATATTTCTTAAGAATAAAGGTTTCAAAAAACCAAGTGGTATGCGCTAAATGCCATTTTGCAGGACTTGCAAATTGAACCACTTGAATAGAAAAATCTTCAATATGTAAAGGTTTGCAAAACTCTAGCGTTGCTTGCCTTACATCTTTATATCTCGTAATAATGTCTTTTGTCAAAATTTTAATTATTGATTGTAATGATTAATAGCAGCTTTAAAAAAGATGATAGCGTCTTGTTTAGTGACTCCTGTTGCTGGTAATATAGCGCCTTTAAAGTTATTATTTATCCATCTACCTTTTTGAAGCGGACTAAAACCAGAAGTTGTAACCGCTTGACCATCTTTATAAGCACTAATGTAAAGATAGTGAACTTCGCTTAAATCATCAGGAATAGCTAAACCAAGTCCAAAACTTATAGTTTGATCGACTAATGTGGTGTAGATACCAGTATCAAAATGATGAGGCCAAACTCTAATACTTGCATTTGTTTTAAAATCTAAATTGATTTGCTCTAAACTTAATTGAGCCATTGTTCTTAAATGTACTAATGCGTCTAACTGTGAAGTAGTCTTTAGTAAAAAAACAAAGTCGTCATGTATTGTATACGGTAAATCGTAATGTAAATGATAATTGTATGCTTTATTTAAATGCTTTTTAGAAGTGTCTTTTAACCATGTTAAAACTTCTTTATGTGTTTTTCCATCTAATAAAAATGACGTTATAAAACCTTCACCAGATTTCCATTGCAATGAAAATGTATTATAATTTAAACATAATTGATCTCCATTATTTGATAATACATGCGTTTCTAATAAAGCGTCCTTAATATTAAAACCTAAGTTAGTGTGACTATCGTCATCTTTTTTTTCTAAAAAGCTAATTCCTGCAGCTGCTAAATATTGAGCAGCTAAATGCATTTGTTTTTTCATCTTTTAAATTTATTGTGATTTCAGTCGCATCGATTTTTAAAAGATTACAGATTAAAAAACGACTAAAAACAAAAGTCTGTAGTTCAATAAGATTGTAAGCTTTTCTGTGGTAATAAATGTAAGGGTTTAGTTTATAACAGTAAAAATACTCAAGTTAAATCTAAGCCAATGACGTATAAACTTGTAGCGTTTACGCTTTAATACATTGTGTTATTGTTGGCTGATGTTTCAGGTATTTGTTGAATACTATCCCAATGCTCAATAATTTTCCCTTGGCTATCAAACCTAAAGAAATCCATGGTAATATAATGATCGTTACCTGGCCAAACTTGATGCGTATGTAAGGCTACCAAATCATCTTCAGCAATAGCTCGTACAAAATCCATAGTTTTTACAGGATATTCTTTTTGCATACGATTAAAATAATCTATAAATGCCTGAGGTCCATCTGCCACCATTGGGTTGTGTTGAATATACTGCTCTCCAACATATAATTCGACCGCTTTTTCTGGATTCCCTTCATAAGCCATTTTATAAAAGGCAATAGCATTTTTTTTATTGTGCTGAATATCCATAACTTTATAATGATTTTAGTGTTTGTAATTCTTGCTCTAAAGCTTCTGCTTTATCCTTATATTTTTGCATTGCTTTTTTAAGTTGCCCGATTTTTTTAAAGGCTTCATCATCTTGAACAGCTTCAAAAGCTTCAATAGTTCCTTTAATTTTATAGGTTGCTTTAGCGCCACATTTTGGGCAGGTTTTTATATCTGACATTGTTATTTCTTTGTAACAAATGTCATGAAACCTTTTATATTGTAACAGATAAATATGCCCTTATAAATGGTTAATACCGAACCCTTAAACTTATAAATAGTCTTTTTTGAACTGATTTAGGGTAAATCCTGTATGTTTCTTAAAATACTTTACGAAATTTGTGGGTTCATCAAAACCTAAAGAATAAGCTAATTGAGTGCTCTTAATTTTAGAATTTATAAGTAATCGTTTAGCTTCTAAAACTATGAACTCATCTATAAACTGTTTGGCAGTTATGGCAACAATGTCCTTACAAATTGTATTAAGATGTTTATAAGTAATATGTAACTTGATGGCATAAAAATCGGCATTTCGACTTTCATTAAAGTGATTTTCTAAAAGAGACTTAAACTCTAAAAACGTACTTAGTTTTTCAGAGTGTTTTAAATGATGGGTTTGAAATTTCTTCAACCGTTCTAACTTCGAAAAAATGATAGTATAAAGTGCATTACAAATAGCATTTTGATTAAGGTTATCATTTAAATTTGAATATTCTTCATCAAATAATGTCATATATCTTTCAATATTAGACTCAGCAGGCACTTCAATGATAGGAGAAAATAATTGTGAATTAAATAACCTGTCTATTTCAGTTTTCGGCAATGTATGTATTTGATTTTTTAAATAATCATCGGTAAATAATAAAATATAACCTTTTAAACCAGGTTGAAATTGAAAACGGTTAATCTGACCTTTAGAAATATGAATTAATGTATTTTTTTTTACAGGATGCCAAATAAAATCTACCAAGTGTTTGCTCTCGCCATGTGTGTAAAAAACAATCATATTAAATGCCACTTGATGTGCTCTTTCCGGATTATGATTTGCATCTTTCTTGCGAGCCGCAAGACTTTCAATCGTTAAAATTTCAATACCATTGTTATCTGGATTTGAAGATTTAAATGAAATATGAGGGATTTCTTTAGACATGATTTACAATTATTTAATCCACCATTGCTGTGGTATGGAGTTTTCACTTTTCAGAAAAAAAACGTCTCCAATTTTAGGCGTTATTATAGATACATTTAATTCTTCAGCTTTTTTTGTAACGCGCTCTACTGGATCTGTCCAAGGGTGCATTGCTAATTTAAAAGCTCCCCAATGTATTGGCATCATTTGTTTTGCTTTTACATCAATTCCTGCTTTTACGCTTTCTTCAGGAAACATGTGTATATCTGGCCATTTTTCATTGTATTGACCACATTCTATCATCGCCAAATCAAATGGTCCATAGGCATCACCAATTGCTTTAAAATGAGTAGAATACCCACTGTCTCCACTAAAAAAAATATTATCTGTACCCGATTTAATAACCCAAGAGCACCACAATGTTTTTGTGCGATCTGTGAGTCCTCTACCTGAAAAATGTTGTGCTGGTGTACATTTAAACTGTACACCATCTAAGGTTGCTTCTTGCCACCAATCTAATTCTATAATTCTATCTTTATTTATGCCCCATTTTTCTAAATGCGCTCCTACTCCAAGAGGTGTGTAAAAGACATCTACCTTATCTTTTAAAGCTATAATTGAACCATAATCTAGATGATCATAATGATCGTGTGAAATAAGTACAGCGTCAATATTTGGTAATTTCTCAACAGTTATGGGCAATTCATCGCTAAAACGCTTACTTCCTAGCATAGGATGAGGAGCAGGAACATCACCAAACATGGGATCTATTAAAATAGTTTTTTGATCCATTTGTAATAAAAATGTAGAATGACCAAACCACATAAGCCTCGTACGATCCTTGTAATTATCAATGTGTAAGGAATCTATTTTTTCTACGGAAATATTAGTATCTGGAATAGTATTGGGCTGAGACTTAAAATAAGCTATTAACGTTTTACCTATATCGCTTAAACTCATATCTAAATTTACAGCATTTGTATTTACAAACTTACCGTCTTTATAGTTTTTAGATGTGTTGTAAATCGCTAATTTTTCAGGACTCGCTTTACCTCCAAATTCTGGACTTGTATTTACGAATACAATTACAATAAGTGCTAATAATCCTAATATTATACCAATGCTTATTACCATTCGTTTACATATTTTTAAAATTCGTTTTCCCATCTCGCAATACTCAAGTTACTTCGAGTTATATTTTGTAGTTACCTTTTCTAAAGCTTTTCTAATATAATCACTATCCCAATGGTTATCAAAGGCAACAATACCACGTTTAAAGTCAGAATTCAACAATTCTTCCTGCTCTTGCAACTCTTTTCTAGCTTTAAATATATAGTCAGCTTCTTGTTTAGGTGCTTTTGCTAGTCGTCTTAAACTTGCTTCATCGTATTTAATGAAATTTTTAACCTGTCTATTTAAAGTGTATTTTCTAAACCCAAGTTTATGTAAAACATCACTAGCTAATGCTAACGATGTGTCTAATGATTCTCTATAAATATGTTCTCTACCAAGATTTAACAACTCATAGGCATCATATCGGTTTTTTGTTCTAATCATAAGTTCTATATGAGGATATTTTTGGTCTACAATTTTACTTATGGCCTTTGTAACACTTAATTTGTTAGTGGCTATAATTACAATTTTTGCGTCTGCAATACCAGCCGATTCTAATAGATCTAATCGTGTTGCATCTCCATAATATACTTCGAATCCCATTTTCCGAAGAAAATCGACACGATTGGAATCTTGATCTAAAACGGTAGCTTCTACACCATGAGATCTTAAAAAACGACCAACTGTACTCCCAAAATGGCCAAAACCTACTAATATAATTTTGTGTGATTTTGCAATATGATCCATAGGGCGTTGAATAGACTCTTTAGTACCAACTTTAGGAAGAATAAACCGCTCATTTACAATACTTATAATTGGTGTTAAAGCCATACTTAATGCTGTAATCACTAACAACATGTCCATTTGTTCTTGTTCTAAAATATTAAGTCCGAATGCAAATGATAGCAATACAAAAGCAAACTCTCCCACTTGCGCTAAACTAAACGTTAATAGCAATTTTTGATCTAATTTTAAGTTAAAAGCGCGACCAGTTATAAATAAAACTAGGGCTTTAAGAAAAATGACACCAATTAAAAATCCGGCAATTGTGAGTGGGCTTTTTGCAATTACAATAAAGTTGATAGATGCTCCAACAGCCATAAAAAATAAGCCTAAAAGTAAATCCTTAAAAGGCTCTAAAGTACTTTCTAGCTCGTGTTTAAACTCACTATTTGATAACACAACGCCTCCTAAAAAAGCACCTAATGCAGGACTTAATCCCACCAATTCCATGATAAATGAAATACCAAAAACAATTAAAAAGGCAGCAGCAATCAATAATTCTCGCACTCCAGTTTTTGCCACTTTTCTAAGCATAGGTACGACAACGTAACGTCCTAAAGCGATGATTACAATAACAGATGCTATGATGGCTAAGGTTTGAAATCCTAAGGGTAAGCTCTCTATTAAGCTTAACGATTCATTATGGTTATTTGCAGTTGTGTCATCACTCATGTTTGCTAATAAAGGCATGGCACCAATCATAAAAATAACGACAATATCTTGAAACAATAATATAGAAAAAGCTGATGTCCCAAATGTGGTTTCCATCAACCCTTTTTCTTTAATAGTTTGCATAGCAATCGCTGTAGATGATAATGCTACAGCCATAGAAATTACTAGCGCTACTTTCCAGTTAAAACCTAATAGTGTGAAGAGAAAAAATGATAGCAGCATGGTGCCTCCTACTTGAATACTTCCCATGCCAAGTATGGTTTTTCTCATGTTCCAGAAATTTTTGGGTTCAATTTCTAAGCCAATAAGAAATAACATCATTACGACACCAAATTCTGCAAAATGTAAAATATCTTCGCCTTCTTCTCCAATAAAACCTAATACATAAGGCCCAATTAAAACACCTGCTAATAGATAGCCTATAACAGAACTTAAGCCCAAACGTTTAGCTATAGATACACAAATTATGGCTCCAGCTAAAAACACAATGGCTTCAAAAAGTAAACTTCCTGTCATGTATTATGAGCTTTAAGTTGTGGAATATCATTAATGAATGATATTTTCTCAAAATCATTTATAGTCAGTTCGGCTTGAAGTAAATCGATTAATTTTCCGTAGTTAATTTTATAATCGTTCAATTTTTCTTCGGAAAGATTATGGGTTCCCATCACTGCAAAAGGTGGTAAATAAGTCATGCCGCATAAGTTTGCTGTTTGCTCAAAAGGACGTAAAAATTGCTCTACCGTAAAACTATTATATCCAGCAGAACAATACACTTCTTTAGAACCTCCAGTTGTTATAGCATTTAAACATGTTTTATTTTGAAGCGCTTTACCTTCTGGCCCATAAGCCCAATTAAACTCTAAAACCATGTCAATCCACTGTTTCATTAATGGCGGACAACTATACCAATAAAAAGGATGATGCCAAATAATTATATCGTGTTGTAATAATAATTTTTGCTCTTTTGGTACATCGATATGAAAATCTGGATATTCATCATATAAATCATGAAGGGTCACGTTTTCTTTATCCTTAATATGGTTAATTAACGATAAATTTACTCTAGATTTTTCAAGTTTAGGATGTGAAAATAGAATTAGAATTTTTTTCATTTTACATACTTAATTACAACTAAAATACTTTAGGTTAATAAATTAAAAGAAATCTTAATTCCTTGTATAATCATACCTGTACCAATGATAGCAATGATTAATCCCATAATTTTCCCAATTACAGAAATCACATTATTACCAAATACGTTCACAATAAAATCACTTAATTTAAATGTGAAATAAGTTAATAGACTCATGCTACCAAATATGAGAATTACTAAAATAATATGGATAGTTTCTACATTAGCAACAAAATTCATAGCTGTTACAATGGTTCCTGGGCCAGCTAAAATTGGGATTGCTAAAGGTGAGACTGCTATGTTTTCATCAATGTTTACATTATCTATACTTTTTACATTAGAAGTTTTTGATTGAAGCATGTCAAAACCAATAAAGAAAATTAAAATGCCACCTGTAATTTTAAATGCTGGAATACTAATATTAAATAATTCGAAAATATACTTTCCTAAAAGCACAAATACAGTGACTATAATAAAAGCTATAAAATTAGAACGCTTATTAATATCATGCTTCGTTTTTTTATCAGCACCTTGAGTTAAGGATAAAAAAACTGTCATATTTGATATTGGGTTTGTAATAGCGAAAAAAGCAGTAAAAACTGTAATTGAAAAGGTTATTAGGTTATCCATTTTATCAAAAAATTTAATCGTGCAAGAACTAGAATATCATCTGATATAACAAGTTATTTGGTTTTATTTAAGACAAATTATTTTGAATGAAACATACCTGTGTACAGTTTACAATTTCATTTAAAAATGATGTCATTTTGCTTATAATATAAGAAATGCTGAGATTAAATTTAATTAATCTCAGCATTTTAATTTAAACGATATTTGATAACTAGAATTTCATGCTATCTAAAAAATCATTTACGTTCTCTTTGGTTTCTCCAGTTTTTTTCTGAATTCTACCAACCAACTCATCTTCTTTACCCTCTTGGTAATCTAAATCATCATCGGTTAAATCTCCCCATTTTTGCTTTAGTTTTCCTTTAGCAATATTCCAGTTTCCTTTTAATTTATCTTCTATTGGCTTTGACATTTTTATAAATTTTAAAATTAAATAAACTATTATTAGTCTACTCTTATAAAATTACAGCTAAACCAAAAGTTGCCTTAACGCAATCCAATTAAAAATTGGTTCAAATCAAATTCCATATTTAATATATAGATTTCTTATACCAAACTACTCGTAATCACTAATAAATTTTCAATTTTTGCCTCGTCATGTATTCTATATTTTTTAAATGGTGCTGAAGTATCTTTTGGTGCATCAGGTAAACTGATGAAGGCTTTACTTGAAACTTTATCATAAAAATCTACTACTGAACCTGTAGATGCTTCATCAGGTTATTTTCTAGGATTGTTCTAGCCATATTTTAATGAAATTTCAAAATATTTAAAATGGAAGAATCCACAATATTGTCGGTTTTTCCTACTATTAATAAATAATCAGGTCATAATCAATCATTATTTCACCTTAAATTCTCCATTAGTTCTAATGTAAAGAATGGTTTCTTTTTCTGCTGAAATAATTGAAGTTGCATTTTCTTCTGCTCCAAAATAAGATGGTGCTTTTAACTCCTTTTTATCTTCTTTTTTAGAAAACTGGTGTGAAATTCCGCCAGAAATAACTACAGCTCTAAAATTAGGACTCAAATTTTTGATTTTCCCACTGAAACCAGCTGGTAATTTTAGAAGTGCTGCACGTAGTTGGTTCTTTTCATACTTTCCCCATAAAAATGCAATTTCTACGTTACGTTTTTCAGTAACCCATTCTATATCATTGGCATTTAACCATACTAAATTGGATGTATCAACATTTATAGGTCGTTCTCCATTATCAAAAGCTTCAGAAGTTGGTTTCACTAAATATGGCCCTTCTTGAATGTCTAAAAAAGCCATGTTTTCTTGACCATTTGCAGCGGTTATATGTGCTTCTCCTGCTGGTTGCTGCCAATAAGAACCAGCTGGCAACCATTGTTTTTCTGCATTTTCATCATCATTGTGTAAAAAACCTTTTATAACAACACCACGATATGTAATATTATGAATGTGTGGTGGTGAAGAAAATCCTTTTTTAAATTTCACTAAGAAACCTGCAGGTTCGTTTTTTGTTCGGTCTCCCCAAAGTTTTCCAGCTGCTGGACTTTTATCGCCTCGTAACGGATTCAACCAACCCCATTCTATGTTGTCTGCAGTAACTACCTCGTTTACAGATTTTACATCATCTATGGTTGGTGTCTGTGCGTTTACAAAAACTCCTACTACTAACCCTAATACGATTAAGATATTGTTTTTCATATCATTAAATTTCTATTGCACTACGGACTATATTTCGGTAAATAATTCACTTTCTGGCAATCTAGATTTTGGTGTTTTATCTGTTGAATTAAAGTCAGAGTCTGCTCTATAACCTATCGACACAGCAACTAAAGCGGTATAACCTTTTTCTCTTAAACCAAATTCTTCATCTAATGCTTTTACATCTATGCCTTCCATTGGAGTAGCATCAATCCCTAAACTCGCCACACCTAATAAAAAGCTTCCTATATTTAAATACACCTGTTTTTCCATCCAGTGTTGTTGGTCTTTCAAATCGTATTTATGAATACCAGCAAACGCTTTAACAGCACCAAGGAATCCGTTTTTTATGTCTTCATTTGGAAATCTTCCATTTTTATCTTCAGTATCTGCAATGTGTTGATAATAGTCATCACCTGCATCAATTTTTGAACAGAATAATACAACTGCTGAAGCTTTAGTTACTTTAGGTTCATTAAAATGAAAGAAACCTTGAGTTCCTTTTGCCATACGAGCTTTACCTTCTTTAGTTTCTGCAACAATAAAATGCCAAGGTTGTAAGTTGACGCTAGAAGGGCTCATTCTTAATAAGTTTTTTACGTCTGCCATATCTGCCTCAGATATTATTTTGGTTGGGTCAAATTCTTTAGTGGTGTATCTCCAGTTAAGTATTTCTTTTAAATTCATGTGTATGTGTTTTTTCGAGTTTATAAATAAGTATACTATCAAAAGTATAGTGCAAATGTAGTTTTAGTATATATTTTATACAAGAACGGTCAAAAAGGATAGTATAAGATTTACATTTCAATAACCTATTAAACCCTTAATAACGTGTGGTTTGAGATAATGTTAAATATACTATAAAAAGTATAGTTGTGTAATTTATGATAGTATTCTATCTTTGTATCAAAATTAATATTAGAGGTTATGTACACGTTAAATGGTAAAGAATATCCTTGTTGCGCAAGCTTAACAATGGGATTTATTGGCGGAAAATGGAAAACAGTTATTCTATTCCATCTAAGAGAAAAAACACTTCGATATAACGAACTGCGCAAAGAAATGCCATCGGTTACTGAGCGAACACTAAGTTTACAATTAAAAACCTTGGAAGAAGATGGTTTAGTAAAACGCAAAGTTTATACCTCAAAACCGCCTTTAAAAGTAGAATACTCATTAACCGATTTTGGCAAAACACTTGTTCCTGTGGTGCAGGCCATTGCAGATTGGGGAGTAGCTACGATTAAAGAAAAAGGAGATTATACAAAATAGATTAAATGGCCATTTCCATTTTTCTAGATTCTCTAATTAATGCACTTGCTAAAACTGTTGTAGCATCAATTATTAAACTATCTTCAATCTTTTCGTATTGAATGGCTAAAGGAATTTCAGTACAACCTAAAATCACAGCTTGCGCACCTTTTCTAGACAGATAAGTTGCTGCCATGCTTAGATTTTCTTTGGCTTTTTCGTTTACAGGATTTGAGAAAGCTTTAATTCCGTAAGAGGTATCATAAATTGAAGGGTGTACAAATAAATCCTGTATATCTTCAGATGGTTGAATAACTTCAATATTATATCTAGACAATACTTCGGGATATACTTTTGCTAAAATAGTTCCGGTAGTTCCTAAAACTCCAACTTTAGTAATTTGTGGGTGCTTTGTAGAAATATGAAGACCTACTTCTTCAATTAAATTGACTAAAACACAAGATTCAGGAATGCTTTTTTCAATTAAACTTAAAATAGGTTTGGCATGAGCAGTATTACAAGGAATCCCAATAATAGACGATCCATTAGCGATTAACGACGTAATAATTTCGGCAATTGCAATACCAGGATTTATTTTGGTCTCGCCTAACAGATACTTTGTTCTATCTATAATTTTATGAGGCACAGACAACATTGAAACTGGTAAATGGTCTTGATCTGAAGTGGCTTCGGTTAAATCGTAGACCTTTTTAATTAGGTCGATTCCTGCGTAACTTCCTACTCCTCCTACTATACCAATCATTTTGTTTGTCATCATAATCATCTATTTAAATAAAGATCAAAATAATGGTATTTAATTGATAGTTTATCTTAATGTTTTGATAATACTTATGAAGAGTTTTATTTGCTTTTCAAAGCGGAGATACCAAATGTTGCTAATTGAAAACAAAATCTACATCCACAACTTCTAAAAATTCGGTTTGCCCTTGTACATATGTTCCTTTTGGACCATAAGCGGTCGCTTTTATAACTTTTTCTAACTCAGTGATTTCATCTGTATTATACTTTTCATAGTGCAGTTGGTCAAGGTAATTTTTGATGTTTGCACTATGTAAATTAATTGAATCCTTTTTATTTGTAAACACTAATAAGTTGTACTCTGTTGACTGAATAAATAAAGTATCTGAAAAAGCTGTACTCACTATATAGCCATTAACAATGCCATTTTCATCTAAATCATGGCCATTAAGTATATGACCAGATGCTATAAGATTAGCTGTTAAATTTGATTTTTTAGCTTTGTAAGTTACTAGAGTTTCATAATTAAAGCCATCACTACATGCTGCGAAACTTATAATTAATATAAAAAAATATCTTTTCATTCTGGTTATTAAAAACGCATTTAAAAATAGGATTATTTTTGAATACCAAGCACTTAAATAGCTTAATTAAATCATTAAGATAATGCAACTTAATCAACTTATAATCAATATTTAATCACCTATTAAATATAGGTAACCAGTAGTTGTAAACTGCAACAAGATTATAGCTATGCTTTTCATTGTATTTAGGTTTGTATACTAGTTAATTTTATTATATAACATCAATCACTTTTTCTAGTAAGTAGTGTATTCCGCCAGTTATAATGGATATGGAAATCATGATAAGCAATCGAATTAAATTTTTATTTGCCTTATGTTCTAGTTTTCTATTAAGAAAGACGATATCAATTAAGATGAATAAAAAAGTAACTATACTCCCAATGATCAATCCTACATGAATAAAGACATAACTATATACCCAATCAAACATTCTCATAAAATTATTTGACGGCTCTGGTGGAGGTCCTAAAATAATACGCATATAACCAATTGTTAATAGTAGAGCAATTAACGTCCATATACCATAATTAAATATTCGCTTTATTACATTCATTACTATACTATCTATAATTTTTAAACTTTTAAATACATGTAGCTATCACATTTCCGAAGAACCCATCTCATTTTACAATCATGAACTAAATATTAAGATGCAACATGTTTTTTCATGACTTAATAAATGCTCAAATCGAGATTATCAAAATCTTCAATTTTAGAAAGCTCTATTAATGTATCTATAACAATTGTAGTGTACTTGTTTTCAAAAACTTCATCTCCGCCTTTAGCGTTTTCATTGATGTTTTTTCGCACTAATTTCTTTTTAGTTAAAAAATCAAGAGTGGTTTCTTTAGTAATAATTGGACCATAGTTACGGGTTGCTTCATATTTTATAAGCTTAAAGTTGGCCTCTATTAACCTAAATCTATAACTCCAAGAACCGTATCTACCATGGTTATATTGAATAATGAGATCTTCTTTTTGGGTCTCAATACTTAATTGAGGCGGATAATAAACTCCACCCTCTTCATTTTCCGAAGAAAAACAATCATAGTTTTTGTCTACTAAGGTATAGTTGTTATTCTTTTTAAATAAAATAATGATACCTCTTCTATTTCGATCTACAATAGTATCAAACCTATTTAAACGTTTTTTAGCTTTGTTTGTGTCTTTAATTATTAAAATGCAGTCCTCTTGTTGGTCATTATTCAAATCGGCAAAATAGGTCTCATATATAACATAATCTTTAGGTAAGGCGTTATTGAGTTCTACTTTTTGAATGCTGCAACTTAAACAGCCAAATATTATAAGCAATAATGCGTACTTTTTCATTTTAGGTCATTTAATTCTCTCAACAAAAAACAGACATCTATTTTAGTCATTCCTATGTGCGGATAATAGTCTACAGCCTCTGGAGCTGCCAATAAAATGAGTGTTGCTTTGGGTGTTTCTATTTTTGTTAATCTAATAAGTTCTTTACCAATGCCTCTTTTTTGATACATTGTATCTACTGCCAAATCTGAAAGATAAGTACAATATACCATATCTGTTACAGATCTTGAGACACCAACTAATTTTCCGGCATCTCTTGCAGTAACAATTAAATTCGCATTTTTGACCATCGCTGTAATTCGTTCTAAGTCATTTACAGGCCGTCGTTCTCCTAAAGTAGATTTTATAAGCACATCTCTAAACTCCATAGGAGATAAATTGGGTTCTGTTTGATAAGTTATCATAAGGCTTTTGTTGTTAATTTTTTATCTCGATATACTATTTTAAAATCTTGAGTACCATTATCTACAACAGCTTCAAAAGGCTCTGGCTTGATGTTTATGGACGTAGGAAACCAGGTATCTTTTACCTCGTAATTTGGCAGAAGAAAAAGCCCTTCTTGTGAGCCATTAGTTCCAAATATTTTTAAATCGCCTTTCCAAAATCTCGTATGCAATTCAGTTTCAAGTTGTTTATTTAATTTATCAACATTTGCAGTTGGCATACCTATTTCATTAATGCATAATACGTTACTACTATCAAAATTTGAATCGTTATTAGTGTTTAAATCGTAACGCACAATACACTCGGCTATATTTCCGCTAGCGTCATAAAAATAAAAAGAATCGGCATTCCAAGTTTTGAAATTATGGATGTTTTTACCTTTATCAAGCTCAATAACATCTACTCTTTCACTCATCCATTTTAAAGCTTGATGTAACTGATTAGCAGGAATTAAAAAACAGTAATGATATTGTGAAATTTTTTCAGATCTTTCAAATGTCAGCATACTCCAACCTACTTTTACAGTAAAAGTGTTGTTGCTTTTATCTATTAATTCAAAACCTAAAATTTCCGAATAAAAATGTAATTCTGCCTCTAATATATGAGTATAAAGCTTTAATGTTTTAAATCGCATACTATCGTTTACGGCTGATTATATAATGGTTTACGTACCTTAAATGTAAGGTAATATATTTTAAGATAGGCATCTAGTATTATACGCGTTTTTAACTGTGATTATTTTTTCTATCGCTTTAAAAAAATTTAGTTTCTATTAAAAAAGCCACCTTAACCCATAAGGTAAAGTGGCTTTTAGTTTTTATAAATATGGCGCACTATTTTATTAGTATCTTTTTAGTTATTGTGCCTTGATTAAACTCTAATTTTAAAAGGTAGATTCCACTAGACAAAAACGTCGTAGGTATATTATTTACATGTCCTGTTGTAATTTTTGCTCCGGAAATATTATAAACCTCATATTGGTTTAGTATCACACCATTTGATGTTACTACTTTAATATAGTCTAGAGTTGTAATAATTTTTATAGCGTTTGAAATGTTAAACGCTGAAGTACCTAATAAGGCGTCTTCAGTAACAGTCATAAAGTCCGTCCATAGAGCTCCAGTATCTGTAACATAAGCACCTGTTGTATTTGGAGGTATATGTAAATTAATAGTACCACGATTAGCAATACTACCAAAAGTATCATTAGTTCCTGTAGTAATAATTGGTGGTGTAGTGCTTAGAGATGTCACATCAACTAATACATTATTATTCAAGAAAGCATTAGCGCCAATAGTGGTAACACTAGCAGGTATAGTAATATTAGAAATAAAAGCATAAGCAAAAGCAAGGTCATCAATACTGGTAAGGTTATTTCCTAAGATTAAATTATTGAGGTTAGTGTTTTGAACAAATGCACCATAACCAATGGTAAGAACACTATCAGGAATTGTAAGGCTCTGTAAATCATTAAAAGCAAAAGCCTCTTGACCAATACTAGTTATATTATTACCTAGTGTAATATTAGTCATTAACATATTATCTCTAAAAGCACTATTACCTATAGTAATAACGCTATTTGGTATCGTAAAGCTTGTAAAGCTATTTCCACGAAAAGCAGCATCATCAATTATCGTGACACTGTTTGGAATTGACACACTAGTCAATCCGTTTTGAAAAAAAGCTTGATTACCAATACTCGTAATACTATAAGTGAAACCATTAAAAGAAACAGTGCCAGGCATATTAACAACAGTGCCTCCTGCCTCATTATAATCTATGGCTTTTGTAGTATTAGGATTTAATGACGTAACTTCATAGGTAATAAAATCTGAAACAAAAGTATCACCTACTACTAAAGAACCACAATCTGTGCTAAAACTAGAAACAGGGTCTATGTTTGTCCAGTTAGAAGTGGCTGCAGCCACATTATCAACCTCTATACATGTGAGATTTGGATTTGACGCAGCAAGAAAAGATGAAGATTGCAAAGTGCTGGTGCTAATATTTTTCATATTCATTACGGTTAAATTATTTTCTTGACAGTTTAAATAGGATAGATTAGGGTTGTTACTTAAGTCTAAGACATTTACATTATTTTGCTCACACTCAAAACTAGTCAAACCTGTATTTTGGTTTAGATTTATGGCGCTTAAGTTGTTTGAAGAACAATACAGTTCTTGTAACGCAGTATTTTGATCTACATTCAAAACACTAATATTGTTTTGTATACAGAACAAACTTGTTAAAGCAGTATTAAGACTTACATCAAGGGATGTTAAATTATTATTTGAGCAATTTATGGCTATTAAAGCTGTATTTTGACTGACATCTATAGACGATAAATTATTACCCAAACAAACCAAAGCAGTTAAATTAATAAAACTTTCTATTCCTGTTAAGTTAGATATTCCATTATTTGAGCAATTAATGAGTCCTGTAAAACTGGCTGCTTCACTTATTTGAATTTCGTTATCGTTATTAATGTTAATTGAAGAATTACCTAGCAAATAAGCTTTAAAATTCGCATCTGGTATGTTTACGTTTTGTGCATTTAATCCAAAATTTAATGTAGCTATAGCTATAAAATTCATTAAAATTAGTAGTTCTTTTTTCATAATATATTGTGTTATAAATTTGTGTTGAGTTTTGTAAATAAATTAATAGTTCATGTTTATAAGTGTACCTTTAAGATCATAGCGAAATGTAAACGTTGTACCACCATGTTGTGGTTGTAACATAACTGTGTATTCAGTTTTTGAAACATCTCCATTTTCAGGAAATTTCACTAAAGCCATATTCAAGGTTGGTTTGTCTATGCTTTTTTCAGATTTTAATTGAGCTATAGACTTTTCTATGAGTTCACCCAGTTTTTTGAGATTAATCTGCTCATTAAGTTGATACATATAATCTTCTGCTTTTGTCCCACTTGGCACTTCTAATGAGATATCTTGGTTTTGTTGCCAAACGCCTTGTGTTTGATTCCATTGCCCCATTTTTAATGAGCTTGGATCTTTGGTGACCGTCACTCCTACAATATTACCGATGGCTTCATTATAAACGATACTGATATCTGTATAATAAGCATCATCACCAAATTCATTTTGTATTTGATTTTGTATGTCTAAAAAACCATCTGCTGTTGCTGGTTGTGTTCCTGATTCTCCACAAGATGTTAGCGTTCTTACTATAATTACAAGTATTAATAATTTTAAAGTTTTCATTTTATTTTGAGTTTAGTTATTTATAAATGTTAGTCAACATCAGTATCAAGGTTTGTGTCTAGCTCATTTCCGAAGAGAAAAAACAAAGCTCCTCCTCCAACAATTAGTAGGATTCTAATAATCTAATCCATCGTGTTTCCCCAAAGATCTATCCATGAGAGCAATCTAACATTGTAGTTAAAAAATGAGAGAACAATAGACATAATGCCTAGTGCTGCAAGTAGCAAACCTCCTTTGCCTAATTTTGATTTGATAGTGTTGATATACTAATTTTATCGATTTGAGATATAAATGTATATGGTAAGAAAGAAGAATGAAATAGGAAATCTATTTCAGTGCGTTAAGAATCAATAAGTGCGATAGTTGATGCATTATCCGTAAATAGGAAATGGTTTCAAATTATTTATCTAATGGGTTAATAGAGGATCTTGTGCGAGGTTGAAATGCTAACTTGATAAAGAAAAGAGTTTAGCTTTTGTTCCAGTTTAAAAATGTTGATAGAAAAGACTCTTTTTTTCTTGAGGATACTGGGATTTTTTTTCCGTTTTTTAAATGAATTTGTCCAGACTTGTCATATTTATCGATAAACTTTAAATTAACCATAAATGATTGATGCGGACGCGTAAAATTTGCATTAGATAGTTGCTCTTCAAATTCTTTTAAGGTTTTAGACACCATGTATTTTTTACCATCACTACAGTAAAACGTGGTGTAACCTTTATCTGTTTCGCAAAATAACAACTCGTTTAAATCTATAACTTGAAAACTATCATGGAGTGATAATATTAATTGAGAGCCTTCGTTATTCCAGATTTTTTTTACTGTTTGTATTTGTTTTTTTTGTTCGGAAATAGGCAATGCATGTACTTTTTTTAAAGCGATTTGAAGTTCGTCAACATCTACTGGTTTTAATAAATAATCTACGGCTCCAATTTTTAAAGCTTGGAGAGCAAATTCTTCGTAAGCCGTTATAAAAATAATTTTATAGTTTAGGTGTTCTGTTTGGTCGATAAAATCAAACCCAGTCCCATCTGTAAGATTGATATCAAGAAATATAAGTTGAGGCTTACAAGCATTTGCGACAATTACAGCGTCCTTTACAGATTCGCATTCTCCAATAATTTGAGTTTCCGTTTCTAAAAGATCTAATAAATTAAGTAGACCTTTTCTAATGTATGCTTTGTCTTCTACGATTATTGCTTTCATTATACTACTCGCTTTTTATATGGGATTATTAATGTTACAATTGTACCTTGCTCATCATAAACTTTTCTGTTTTCAATATGAATAGATCCATTTGTTTTAAACTCTTTTGAAACTATCTTTAATCGTTCGTTGGTGATTGTCGTTGCCAATGATTTTTTATGTCTCTTTTTAGGTTCTTTTTGTGCATTAATACCCACACCATTGTCTTTAATTGTGCAAATTAAATCTTTATTAAGGTACTTAAGTTGAATATCAATTTTTCTATTTTCTTTTTGATTTTTAAAACCGTGCTCAATGGCATTTTCAATAAATGGTTGGATAAGCATTGGAGGTATTTCAAACACAGATACATCTAAAGCTTCATCTACTAAAATAGTGTATTGGTAGGATTGACTAACTTCTAAATTTTGAAGCTCTAAATAATTATTTACTGCGGTTAATTCTTCATGCAATGGCACAACTTTATCTCTTGAGTTTTCTAATGTGATACGCAATAATTTTGAAAACTTAGAAAGGTATAGTACCGATTTTTTATCTTCTTTATTCAAAATCATGCCTTGTAAAACTGATAAAGAATTAAAAATAAAATGAGGTGTCATTTGAGAACGTAATAATTTTTGTTCTATTTCAATGTTTTGAGTTTTAGCTTTTTCATTGCGTAATTTTAAAAAGAAAATTATAGCACCTAAAACTATAGCCAAAATTAAAAAAGCTATGACACCAAGAAACAAATTGCGCTGAGATTTCTCGAGATTTTGATTCGTATCTTTTACTGTTTTTGTTAATTTTAATTCTCTAATACTTGCAGAATCTAAGGCTTGCTTATATTTATATTCGTATTCTAGTTGTGTTATTTTTTCTACATTTTCCTTATTAAAAAGACTATCGTTTAGCGCTTTAAACTCTTGATGGCTTTTAAATGCATTTTTATAATTATCCATTTTACTATAAACTGTTGCCAGAATTCCAGATGCTAATTTTTGTTGCGATAAAAGTTGTAACTCATCGGCTATTTTTTTTCCTTCTAAAGCATGATGCAAAGCTTTTGTATAATTTTTTAATTCAATATATGTTTTAGCCATGCCTATATGAGAATGACATATAAATATTTTACTATCTAAAGTCTCGCTTAGCTCCAAACAAGTTTTATAATGTTTTAGGGCTATTTTTGGTTGTCCCATTAAAAAACGTAAGTCTCCAAGTTGAAAATGACAAGCACTTAGTTCTGATATATCATCAATTTCTTTACTTAGGTTTAATGATGCTGTGATAAACTCCAAAGCTTTGGGGAATTCTTTTAAATCGGCATAAACAGCTCCTATATTGACTAGGCAGCTGGCTATCATTCCCCTATTTTTTAATTCTTTATGAAGCGCTAATGACTCCTCTAAATACTTAAGTGTTTTATCGTATTGTTGCCATTCATAATATACTGCGCTCATATTATAAGTTATATGTGCAATACCACGCTTATTATTATCTTCTCGATAGATATTTAAACAATGGTTATAATTTTCTAAGGCTTCGGTATATTTTCCTTGATTAAGACAAATAGTTGCAATATTACTTATGGCATCTAAGGCTAATTTTTTATCACCTAATTGGTCTCTAATAGCATATGATTTTTTAAAATAAGACAATGCATCGTCCAAATTACCTTGCGCATAGCTTATCGTACCTATGTTATTTAATATAAAGGCTTGTTGCTTTAAATTATCTGTTTTTTGACTATATATTAGTGCTTTTTCAAAGTATTCTAAGGCTGTTTTTGGATTGTTATTTCGATATGCCAAACTGCCTAGACTTATATAAGAATCATTAATTCCGCTTTCATCGTTAAGTTCTTCATATAACTGGAGTGCTTGATGACCTAAAGTTTTAGCTTCATCTAATTCGGTTTTTTTACGATGAATATTACTTAGTCTAATGAGGCTCCTCGCCTCACCTTTTTTATAGTTAAGTTGTTTTGCCAAATCATTCGCCTCTTGAGCAATTTCAATAGATTTGTTCACATCAAAACTATTGTAACTTAAGGATAGTTTATTTAGTAGGTTAACTTTGGTAGTATCATTTGTTTTGTGAAGAATTAAAGCATTTTTTAAACTATCTATCGTTCTCTCTTGTGAAAAAGTGAATGTTTGAAAAGTCATCAAGACGATTAAAAATATTATTGATAATTTGATGTTTTTCATAGTTTAAACTAACACACGTTAATAGTGTTTTTCATTAATTTCAGTATAAAGGTTTTCTATCTCAAATCTAAAAAAACTAATGATAGTAATTAAGAACCTAATTATAAACAGATAATCAATGTATACACAAGTTAAACATATATTCGTAATGTTTCAGTCTATAAGCGCTTTCAATTTTTGTTTTCTCTAGTTTTACGTCTTATGAATATTAATCTCTAATTATAAAGTGTTTTACATTTCCGAAGTGATACACTTATAACTCACATTTATTTATTGATTATTATTAAATCTATCATCTCATAAACTTTCTCTAAAAAATTAACACATGTTATAGCACTAAAATTTAGTTTTGTTAGGATTTAAATTAAATGAAAAAAGCGCCAAAAAAATTAATTTAGACGCTTTTTATGTTTATTATTTTATGGCTTTATACCTTCGGGTAATCGGTATAACCTTCAGGTCCTGTGGTGTAAAATGTATCCTTATTCCAATCTGCTAATTCAATATTGTCTTCAAAACGTTCTACTAAATCTGGATTAGAAATAAATGGTTTTCCGTAGGCTACTAAATCGGCATCACCAGTTTCTAAAACTTGGTTTCCTTTCTCTTGATCAAAATCGGTATTAATCATTAATGTTCCGTTGTATAATGGTCTAAAATGTTTTGCAATTTCTGTGACAGCAAAAGGCACTTCAGAGACATCTGTAAATGGTTCAGATAAATGAATATACGCTAAGTTGTAATCATTCAATTTTTTAATGATGTATTCAAACGTAGGAATGGTCTCTTCATCTACAGTTATCCCAGACATTCCATGCAACGACGGATTAAAACGTGCGCCAATTTTTTCCTGCGGAATTACCTCCTTCATAGCATCTAAAACCTCAAAAAAGAAACGCGCTCTATTTTCAATCGAACCTCCATATTCATCGCTTCTTTCATTGGAGCAAGCATTAAAAAACTGCTGAAATAAATAACCGTTAGACGAATGTATTTCAACACCATCAAAACCAGCTTCTACCGCATTTGCTGCTGCATTTTGAAAATCTTTAACGGTTTGTTTAATCTCTTCAGTAGTCATTGCTTTTGGTGTTACTGTATCTTTAAAACCATCTGGTGTAAACGATTTAGCGTCTGGATTTATGGCTGAAGCCGAAACTGGTAAATCGCCATCATGAAAATTTGGATGCGATATACGTCCAACATGCCATAATTGTATAAATATTTTACCGTCTTTATCGTGTACACGTTGTGTAACTTTTTTCCAACCTTCTACTTGTGCTTTGGTATGGATTCCTGGTGTGTTTATATAACCAACAGCTTGTTTAGAGACTTGAGATCCTTCAGTAATTATTAATCCAGCCGATGCACGTTGCTCGTAATACAAACCCTGTAAAGCGTTAGTTGGCACTTTACCATCATTATCGGCACGACTGCGCGTCATTGGTGCCATCACGACTCTATTTTTTAATGAAATATTTTTATTATACGGTGTTAAAAGGTGTTGCTTGCTCATCTTAGTTTTGATTTCTTTTCATGCAAAACTATAATACAACATTTTGCTCAACGACTAATTTTAATAAGTTTAACGAAGTATTAGAGTAAACGATAAACCTTTGTTAAAAAAAAAGAATGAACGTTCATTTTTATATATATTTGCATCAGAATTTAAACTGAAATGGGAAAACTTCAAAAAAGTATAGATAAACGAAACGCATTGGTCAAAGCGACAATAGAGTTGGTTAATAACAACGGTTTTCATGCGACACCAATGAGTAAAATAGCTAAAATGGCTAAGGTCTCACCAGCTACAATCTATCTATATTTTGAAAATAAACAAGATTTAGTAAATAAAACTTATGTAGAAGTTAAAGCCGAATACACAAAATATGCATTTGCTACATATAACGAAACGATGTCTGTAGAAGCTGGTTTTAAATTAATTTGGAATCGTATTGCAGACTTCAAACTAAAGGAGTGCGAAAATGCCATGTTTTTAGCACAATGTGATAACACACCAATGATTGATGAAGTAAGTAGACAAGAAGGTATTAAACACCTGCAGCCACTACTCGACCTGTGGCAACGTGGTAAACAAGAAGGTATTATAAAGCCGTTGTCTGATTATTTATTGTATGCTTATGCTATTAATCCGTTATCGTTTTTAATGATCATACAAAAACGTGGTGTTTTTACATTGGATAAAACCCATTTAGAAGAAGCTTATCAATCTGCTTGGAGCAGCATAAAAGTATGTCAATAACATGAAAAAAACAGCAATTATATTAGGTGCATCAGGATTAACAGGAGGTTTATTATTAGGCCAATTGATTAAAGATGAGCGTTATGATAGCATCAAGTTATTTTCACGTTCAAAACTTGAAGGTTTACCAAGTAAAGTCACGCAGTTTATAGGTGATTTATTAGAGCTAGAACAGTTTAAAAGCGATTTTACTGGAGATCAAGTATTCTGTTGTATTGGTACCACAAAATCAAAAACACCAAATAAAGATTTATATAAAAAAATAGATTATGGCATTCCTGTATCGGCAGCAAAATTAGCTAAAACCAATGGCATTGAAACTTTTTTAGTCATTTCAGCTTTAGGTGCAGATGCAAAAAGTAGCGTGTTTTACAATAAAACGAAAGGCGAAATGCAACGCGATGTGTTAAAACAAGGCATTAAAAAAACGTTCATTTTTCAACCATCATTAATTGGTGGAGACCGTAAAGAAAATCGCACTTTAGAAGATATTGGCAAAGCTGTATTTAAAGTTATTCAGCCTTTATTCTTCGGAAAATTAAAGAAATACAAAATTACAGATCCTAAAAATATGGCTCAAGCCATGATAAATTTAGCCAATAGTAAAAGTCATGCCGAAGTCATTATTACTTCAAACGATATAAAAAGAATCACGAAAAATAATTAAAATAGATATGGAATTACTAGACAAATTAAATTGGAGGTACGCTGCAAAAGCCATGAATGGCGAGAAAGTTTCCGAAGATAAAATAGAACGGATTCTTGAAGCGGCACGCTTAGCTCCTACATCATCAGGTTTACAACCTTTTGAAATATTTGTTATAAAAAACCATGATATTAAAGAACAAATTAAACCAGTGGCCTGGAATCAATCTGTTATTACAGACTGTTCTCACCTTTTAGTTTTTGCTGCTTGGGACCATTACACGCCAGAACGTATTAATTATATGTTCGATTTAACCAACGATATTCGTGGTTTTAAAAACGAAGGTTGGGAAAATTATAGACAAATGCTTTTAGCCATGTATCCTCAAAAAGATCCAGAAGAAAACTTTATCCACGCTTCAAAACAAGCCTACATTGCATTTACCGAAGCTTTAACAGCTGCAGCTTTTGAAGGTGTAGATGCAACGCCTTTAGAAGGTTTTGAGCCAGATGCTGTAGATAAAATTTTAGGATTACGCGAAAAAGGATTGCGTAGTGCTGTGTTATTACCTATTGGCTATAGAAAAGAGGATGAAGATTGGTTAGTAAATCTTGTTAAGGTTAGAAGACCTATTAACGAGATTGTAACTGTAATTGAATAAATTAAAAATGAAAATGAATATGAAAACGATACAATTAAAAAGTAGACCTGAAGGGAAACCTACACTTTCAAATTTTGAATTTGTAGAAGAAGATAAAACACTTACAACCGCAGATGATGAAATTTTATTAGAAGCAGCTTATGTTTCTGTAGATCCTTATTTAAGAGGACGCATGAGCGATGCAAAATCATACGTTCCGCCATTTAAATTAAACGAACCTGTACACTCTGGTGTTGTAGCCAAAGTTTTAGAATCTAAAAACGAAAAATTCCAAGTTGGAGATTACGTTTCTGGAATGTTAAACTGGTCTACACAACAAGTGTCTAATGGTGAAGGCTTAAATAAAGTAAATCCAAAAAAAGCACCTTTAAGTACCTATTTAGGTGTTTTAGGCATGACAGGATTAACAGCTTATTTAGGCTTAACCGAAATAGGAAAACCTAAAAAAGGCGAAACCATTGTAGTTTCTGGAGCTGCAGGAGCAGTTGGTAGCGTTGTTGGACAAATAGCAAAAATTCTAGGTTTACGTGTTATTGGAATTGCTGGTACAGATGAAAAAATCGAGATGATAAAAAGTAAATTCGGTTTTGATAAAGGTATCAATTACAACACCACAAAAGATATGAAATCTGCCATTGCAGAAGCTGCGCCAAATGGTGTGGATGTGTATTTTGATAATGTTGGCGGACCAATATCTGACGCTGTTTTATTCAGTATAAATCAGTTTGCAAGAATTATAATTTGTGGTGCCATTTCAGTGTATAATGAAAGTGAATTACCAACTAGTTTAAGTGTACAACCATTTTTAGTAAAAAACAGTGCGCTAATGCAAGGTTTTATTGTTAGTAATTATGCTGAAAAATTTCCAGAAGCGATTCAAAAATTATCAGGTTGGTTATCTGAAGACAAATTAACCTATACCGAAACTATTGTTGATGGTTTCGATAATATTCCTCAAGCTTTTATCGATTTATTTGAAGGTAAAAACAAAGGAAAAATGATTGTAAAAATATAATAACCAAAACAGAAAAAGAAGATGAACAATTTTGATTTTAAAAACCCAACCAAAATTATTTTTGGAAAGGATACTATAGAAAAAGTAAACCAAGAAATTCCTGCAGATGCGAAAGTATTATTACTTTATGGTGGAGGAAGTATTAAGAAAAACGGAATTTACGACCAAGTAAAAACCGCTTTAGCAGATGTTGATGTCACTGAGTTTGGAGGTATTCCTGCAAATCCAGAATATGCTACATTAATGGAGGCTTTAAAAGTTATTAAAGATGAAAATATCACCTATTTACTAGCAGTTGGTGGTGGCTCTGTAATTGACGGAACTAAATTTTTATCTGCAGCAGCAGTTTATGATGGTGACACGCCTTGGGATATATTAACTAAAAATATTAGAACCGAAAAAGGAATGCCATTTGGAACTGTGTTAACGCTACCGGCAACAGGATCTGAAATGAATTCTGGAGCAGTTATTACACGTGAAGAAACTAAAGAGAAACTTGCCATGGGTGGACCAGGTTTATTTCCTAAGTTCTCTATTTTAGATCCACAAGTGATTACGTCTATTCCAGAGCGTCAATTAGCAAATGGATTAACCGATGCGTTTACACACGTTTTAGAACAATACATGACGTATCCAATTGGCGCATTATTACAAGATCGTTTTGCAGAAAGTATACTACAAACCTTAGTGGAAGTTGCACCAACGGTTTTAAAAGATCCCACAAATTACCAAGCAGCGTCTAACTTTATGTGGAGTTGTACGATGGCGCTCAACGGACTAATACAAAAAGGAGTTCCAGGAGATTGGGCAATCCACATGATGGGCCACGAATTAACAGCTTTATTTGGAATAGATCATGCACGTACCTTGGCTGTAATTACACCAAGTCATTACAAATATAATTTTGAAGCTAAAAAAGAAAAATTAGCACAATATGGTGAGCGTGTTTGGAATATTACTGAAGGTAGTACAGACGATAAAGCCTATGAAGCTATTGCTAAAACTGAAGCGTTTTTCCATGAACTAGGTATTGATACGAAGTTATCAGACTACACTAACAATTACGAAGGCACTGCAGAAGAAGTCGCTAAACGTTTTAAAGCTAGAGGTTGGAAACTAGGCGAACGTCAAGCTTTAATGCCAGAAGATGCAGAGAAAATTGTAAAAATGGCCTACTAAATTTTTAAGAATTTAAATGAAAGTAATCAAAACTATGGCCTTAGCACTAACCATTATTACAGCTTCAAGCTGCAATGATGCTAAAAATAAGGTTGCTTCGGAAATCGTTTCCGAAGAAAAAACAAGAACAAAAAAAGAAAAGGATATGAACGTATTATTTGTATTAACATCACACGATAAATTAGGAGACACAGGAAAGAAAACAGGATTTTGGGTTGAAGAATTCGCAAATCCATATTACACATTATTAGACAAAGGTGCTAAAATCACTATTGCAACACCAAATGGTGGTGCTGCACCAATAGACCCAAGTAGCGATTCACCAGATGCAGCAACAGAAGATACTGAGCGTTACAATAAAGACGAAGAAACAAAAGCTCTAATTGCAAATACACACACGTTAGCCGATTTAAACGCAGACGATTTTGATGCTGTATTTTATCCAGGAGGTCACGGACCATTATGGGATTTAGCAAACGATGAAACGTCCATTGCTTTAATCGAAAAATTTAACACACAAGAGAAGCCTGTAGCATTTGTATGCCACGCTCCAGCAGCCTTAAAAAATGTTAAAGGAACAGATGGAGAACCATTAGTAAAAGGTAAAAAAGTAACAGGGTTTACAAATTCTGAAGAAGATGCTGTTGGTTTAACAAAGGTCGTTCCATTTTTAGTGGAAGACATGTTAAATGAAAATGGAGGAATCTACTCTAAAAAAGAAGATTGGGCAGCTTACGCTATTCAAGATGGAAATTTAATTACTGGACAAAATCCAGCATCATCTGAGTTAGTTGCAGAAAAATTATTAGAAAGCTTAAAATAAGTTCTATTACATAGTATCAAAAAGGGTTAACCAATTGGTTAACCCTTTTTTTATATATCATTAAGTAGATTATTAAAATCCATATCTAAGCATTTTCAAGTGTACGCTTAGATTTTCTATACGTATATTTAGGATAAATAGAGCGTTTTGCAAAACGATTAATTTTTCCGCTATTAATCATTTTAATGTACACTTGTTTTGTAACACCAAAATACTCATAAGTTGATCCATCTAGAAAACTGATTTCTAGCAACATCCCTTTGTGTTGATAATCTTCTATACCTACATTAGTTATTGTTTCAGTATAGGCTTCCAAATTAGCAGCTTTTGTTTCTGGAGCCATACTCACTAAAAAGTGATACCCATCGATAATAGTTCTACTTTGGATTTCTGCTTCCTCTTGTAATTCATGTCCATCTTGAAATTTGTCAGGATGCCATTCTTTCACCAAATTACGATACGATTTTTTAAGAATTTTTAAATCAATCTCGTTTTCTATACCAAAAAGTTTCTTGTATTGTTTTATACGTTTCATTTCAACTGTAGTTTGAGCGCGCGAAAGTACAACCTATTTTTAAATGAATTACGATAATGTATGAGGCTTTTTTCTAGACGTAATAAAATAAACACCTGTAAGTAATATGGCAGCAGCAATTATAGACTGTACACTTAATGTTTCATCTAAAACATACCATCCTAAAAGCATAGCAATAATTGGATTTATATATGCTGACGTTGCCACTTTCTCTGTAGATACTTGTTTTAAAAGATAATTAAAAGCTGTAAAAGCACCAATACTACCAACTGTTATAAGGGCTAACATCGCTAATTGCACTTTTGAGCTCCAATGAACTGGTGATACCCAAGGTTCTTTAAACAAGAGACTAGTGGCTAAAAGAATAACTCCTGCAATTAACATTTGATATCCTGTACTTACAAAATAATTTTTAGGCACATCGGCTTTAGCTACAAAAACACTACCATAACTCCAACCTAATACGCACGTAAAAATCATAAAAATACCTAATAAAGTATCTTCATTGGTAACCATTTCTTTCTGACTTACTAAAAGATACATGCCTACAATACCAAGTCCAACACCTATTAGAGATTTTGGTTTCATTTTTTTGTTATCTATCAATCGCATTAAAAGCAATACAAACAAGGGTTGTGTAGATGCCAATAAAGCTCCAAAACCACTATCTACATACTTCAAAGCCCAAACAAACACACCATTGCCATACACTAAAAACAAAAAGCCTACAAAGGTTGAATTAAGAAGCTGTTTCTTTGTAATTTTTAAACTATACTTTAGTACTCTTGCAATACTAAATATCAATATACTTGCACAAAAAAAGCGAATACCAGCCAAGAAAAATGGAGGCAACTCAGTTACAGAGATTTTATTGAGCAAATATGTAGAACCCCAAATCACGTATATAGCAAAAAACGCAATAATGATTAAGGCTTTAGAGCTTAATTTAGGCATTATAATCATGTAGTTAGGTTAAAACTAGTTTATATAAAAATGGTTGTTCTACCAATCTATTGGAAAGTAATCCTTCAAAAATTTACCACACCAATGCTTACCAGTATTAATACCATCAATTAATGGATCCATAACACGAGCTGCACCATCTACGATATCTAAAGGTGGTTGAAAATCATGAATTTCTACTTTACGTTTTGATAATTCTGCAGGATCCTCATCGGTTACCCAACCTGTATCAACTGCATTCATATAAATTCCAGATTTTGCAAAAGTTGCAGATGATGTATGCGTTAACATATTTAAAGCTGCTTTTGCCATGTTGGTATGCGGATGACGGTCTTCCTTTTTAAATCTATGAAATTTTCCTTCCATAGCAGAGACATTAATAATATGCTTTTTACCAGTATTCTCTTTCTTCATTAAATTAGACAAACGATTACAAAGTACAAAAGGAGCTACGGCATTTACTAGCTGTACTTCTACCATTTCGGTAGTTTGTATTTCACCCAAAGTTAAGCGCCAGCTATTGGTTTTTCTTAAATCTACTTGCTGCAAATCGGCATCTAATTCTCCTTCAGGAAATACTTCTTTAGCTTGTAACGCATTATCAAAACTATAAGGTATTTGTGATAACTCTGCCGAAGAACGCAAACCAATTCCGGGTTCTGGACCATGCCAAGTCACAGGCAACACATCATTTTTAGCGGTTTTTGAGGTAGACACACTCAAATCTGACAATTCTTGCAGGCAACTCACATGACTCTTTAACAACTCTTGTGCGCGTTGTGGCAATTCTGAAATAGGCTTCTTTTCATATTCCATCAAATGAAAATAAAATCCAGAAGGTCGTCTAACCGTTTGAGCTGCATTATTAATTAAAATATCTAAACGATCATATTGTTGCTCTATATAATTACAAAATATCTCGACACTTGGTATATGACGTAAGTCTAATCCATGAATATGCAAACGATCTTTCCATGTACTATAATCATCTTCTTTTGAAAATCGAATAGCAGAATCTGCCGGAAAACGAGTTGTTGCAATTACCGTTGCTCCAGATCGTAATAACATTAACGTAATATGATACCCAATTTTTAATCGAGAGCCAGTAATCACAGCAACCTGATCTGTTAAATCGGCGGTTTGAAAACGCTTCGCATAATTTAAATCACCACATTCTGTGCACATAGTATCATAAAAGTGATGCAATTTTGTGTACACCGTTTTACACACGTAACAGTTTCTTGGTGATTCTAATTCTGGAGTATCTTTTTGAGTTTGTGCAGGAGCCAATAATTTTGGTGCTGTAAAAATACTCGCTTCTCTAGCCGAACGTATTCCAGTTGTTTTTCGTGCATGTTTATCACGAGCAATCATCTTACGTTTTATAGCTTTTTTAGCATCTTTTTTACGACGTTTATGCTCATCACGACTTGGTCTAGAAAGTTGTCCAGCCACTTTAATAAGCGCAACTCTTTGGTCTTCGGGAAGGTCATAGAGTTGATTAGAATCATCTAATATTTTTTGTAAGGTCGTAATACAGAAATCGACATTTTTTTTAAAGTTTTGCTCACTCATAACGGAAAATGACTCATTTTTTTCAGAAATACGTTACATGCAACGATTCCTAATTTGTGGTGCAAGATACAAATTGCAACATTAGGCAAATAAGATTATTCTTAGATTCTATGTTTTATTTACTTCGGAAATGTAAAACCTACAAACCCGTTTAAACCAATAGATTTTAGAACGACGAATTTGAATCTGGCACATTTCAGAAATAAAAGTGTTTAAACAAAAAATGTATGCCTAGCCTTCTCGTCTTAAAACCTCTAATGGCGAACTGCGTAAAACCGTTTGAATATTGCTCAACCCAATCACAACCACCAACAGGCTAATGCCTGGTAAAAACACAAAAAACGGAATCATAGATGGCACAAAAGGCTCGTTAAACACAAATAATGCTAAGCACATACTGCCAGCCAATGCCAATAAAATGCCTACTAAACTGCCTAAAATTCCTAAAAAGAGATATTCTAACGATGCTATTTTTAAAATTTGCTTGTTTTGCGCACCTAGCGTTCTCAGTAAAACACTTTCTTTAATACGCTGATATTTACTGGTTCTAACAGAACCTATCAATACAATAATTCCTGTGAGAATACTAAAAAATGCCATAAAGTTTATAATCCATGATACTTTATCTAATATATCTTCAACAACTGTATACACTTGTCGTAAGTCAATAACCGATACATTTGGAAATCCAGACACTAATTCTCGTTGCAACTCTGCAGATTTTTCCTCGTTTGGAACAGCAGTTGTTATTACATTAAATTGAGGCGCTTGTTCTAAAACACCTTTAGGAAAAAGAATAGTAAAATTTGGTTTTATTTGTGCCCAATCTACCTGTCTAATACTTCCCACTTCAGTATTCATAAGTACACCTTGCACATTAAATACAATGGCATCACCAACCTTAACTTTTGCGTCTAACGCTAAATTTTCTGATAAGGAAATAAGAATTGGAGCATTGGGTTTAATTTTTGGTGTCCATTCTCCAGATATAATATCTTCGGAAGTCGTAAGCGCATCTCGATAGGTTGCTCTAAATTCATGGTTTAAAACCCAACTTCTAATTTGACGTGTTGAATCTTGACGTAACGTATTTACCAATTGGTCCTTAATACTATGAACACGCATGGTTACAATTGGAATATTATCTAAAATGGGTAATTCTAAACTTTGTATGCGTTTTTCTACAGCGTCTTTTTGCTCATTTTGAACATCTAAAATAATAATATTTGCGGCATCTGCAGTATCTGCTACTTCTGTTTTAGATAATAAAATATCTTTAGTAAAATATAAAGTGCTTATTAAAAATGTCCCTAATCCAATAGCAACAACTAATACCATAGTTTGGTTGTTAGGTCTAAATAAATTTAACAAACTTTGGCGAGCTGCAAATCCAAAACGCTTTGGAAAAAACGTTTTTACTGCCTTCATACTCAATAAAGCAATACCTGCTAAAATTGCAAAAGTCACAAGAGTTGCTAACACGAAACCTAAAGCATATTTTATATTACCTACTAGAATAAATGAGAACAATATCAAGAATATTACAATACCACTTACAACGATTAACTGTGTTTTATTAGAACTTTTTGACGCACTCTCTCCTACTCTTAAAACTTCTAAAGGTGACACATACCAAGTATTAATAAGTGGCAATAGTGCAAAAAGCACAGACATAAATAAACCTAGAAAAACACCTATTATAACTGGTAAAAATGAAATACTGATTTCAACTGTAAACGGTAAAAACGATTGCAACAGATATGGAAATAGCTCTTGCAGAGCAATCCCAATGATGGATCCTATAAGTCCGCCAATTATACCAATACCTGCAATTTGAATTAGAAATATCATGAAACTTTGTCGTCTAGATGCTCCCATACATTTTAAAACCGCTATCGATTTTAATTTTTCCTTTATATAAATATGAACAGAACTCGCAATACCTATACAACCCAATAATAAGGCTATAAATGCAGCTAGATTCAAAAATTTGTCCACATTATCGTAACGATTACCCAAACGCTTACTTGTACTGGTATGTGTGTCTAAATCGGCATTTTCAAAATCCAACATAGGGTCAATAATATCTTCAAAAGCTTCTAAATCGAAATCGTTGGTCGTTTTATAAAAAAACTGATATTCTTTTCTACTCCCAAATTGCAACAACTTGGTGTCTTCTAAAAAATGATAAGGAATCACAATTGGAGGTGCAACTGAGCTAGAAATAGCGTTGCTACCAGGAATAGATTTTAAAGCTCCAACAATTGGTAATGTAAGCTCACCTACTTTTATAGAATCACCAACTTTGGTATTAAACTGAAGCAATAAGGTTGCGTCTACCAAGGCTCCACCTGAATTTTGATAACTCGTTGCAGCAACTGCTGGTTTTGTTTGTATTTGACCATAAAATGGAAACGCACCTTCAATTCCTCTTACTTTTACCAATTTAGCACCTCCATTTTTTGGAAACGCAATCATAGATACAAAGTTGACTTCTTGAGCATTAGGCTGCAAAGAATCAATAATTACTTGAGCTCTCTTTGTTGGTTCTTGTCTAGAATCAATAATGTAATCTGCTCCCATCAATACTTTTGATTGGCGCTGTATATTATCCTTTAGATTGATGCTAAATAATTGTATAGAAACTACAGCTGCAATTCCTAAAACTATTGAACTCATAAACAAAAGTAATCGTACTTTACTTGCTTTGGCATCTCGCCATGCCATTTTAAAGAGCCATTTTGTACTTGGATTCATAATCTAATAAACTCTTAATTATTGTACTGTTGTGCGTGTATTGGTTAAAATTTGTCCGCCTTTTAAGCGCAAAATTTGTTGGGTTCGGTTAGCGAGATCTAAATCATGAGATATTATAACCAATGTTGTACCAGCTTCTTTATTAAGGTCAAATAAGAGTTTAATCACTTTTTCTCCAGTGTCTTCATCTAAATTCCCTGTCGGTTCATCTGCAAATAAAATAGAGGGTTCATTGGCAAACGCTCTTGCCAAAGCCACGCGTTGCTGCTCTCCTCCTGACAATTGTGACGGATAATGATGCACGCGATTTGCCAATCCTACTTTTTCTAGTAAGATCAAACTACGTTTTTCCGCATCTTTTGCTCCTTGCAATTCTAACGGAACACTCACATTTTCTAAAGCAGTAAGTGTTGGTAGCAATTGAAAATTTTGAAATATAAACCCAACTTCTTTATTACGTAATTGCGCACGCTGATCCTCATTTAAAGAGCTTAAATCATGTCCGCATAATTCTATACTACCAGCATTTGGCTCATCTAATCCAGCACATAACCCAAGTAAGGTTGTTTTTCCGCTACCTGATGGTCCAATAATTGAAAATGTTTGTCCGCGATCTACATCAAATGAGATGTCCTGCAAAACCGTTAATTCTTTGTTACCACTAGCATATGTCTTTTCTAAGCCAGTAATCTTTAATATCTTTGATGTATTCATTTTAATAAAATTCACAACTTACGTCTATGGTTCAAAATAATCAATTGCTTGCAAAGTTACCTACTTCAATCGTACATAAATACTTAAAGTTTTGTTATTTTCTGCTCGTGTGTCTTCTGTTTTCCTGCGGAAATGAGAAAACTCCAAAAACCGTCGAGAAATCAGAAACAGTAGAAAACACTAACAAAGAATCTGAGCAAGATGTCACTAACAATAAAACAAAAACCATTTTATGTTTTGGAGATAGTATCACTGCTGGTTATGGCTTAGATGATACTAACGATGCTTTTCCTGCTCTACTACAACAAAAAATAGATGCCTTAGGTGCAGATTATACTGTTGTTAATTCTGGATTAAGCGGCGAAACAACTGCTGGAGGAAAAAGTAGAATTGATTGGATTTTAAAACAAGACATTTCGATATTTATTTTAGAATTGGGTGCTAACGACGGTTTGCGTGGTGTTGCTTTATCTGAAACTCGTGCAAACCTTCAATCAATCATTGATGTTGTAAAGCAAAAAAGTAAAGACACTACAATTATTCTAGCAGGTATGCAATTGCCTCCAAATATGGGTCAATCGTATACCACAGAATTCAAACAGATTTATATTGATTTAGCTAAAGAAAACAACTTAGAATTTATTCCGTTTATTTTAAAAGATGTTGGTGGTATTGCTGAGCTCAACCAAAACGATGGTATTCATCCAACCGAAGAAGGTCACAAGATTGTTGCCAACACAGTTTGGGATGTTTTAGAACCTTTGGTTCGTGCGAATTAGATCATAGTTTACTACAATAGACTTTTGGTGTAGCTTAAACATTTCCGAAGAAAAACATGAAAATGAATTAAAGAACGGTAATTCTAACCTTCTTCTTTTTCAATCTACTATTGTTTAAAGTACTAATCAATTGATCTACCAAAGCCACAGGAACCGCTACAAACGCACAATCTGGTTTCAACTCAATGGTACCTAATTGGTCTTTTTTAAGTCCGCCTTGTTTAAAAAATAAACCTGCAATATCACCTTTTGATATTTTATCTTTTCTCCCTCCGGAAATGAACAAAGTTTCCCAATATTGCTTTTTGTAAGGCGCTTTGCTAGACACATCAATAGGATTTTTGACGTTAATAAAGTCTGGAAGCAGTTGGTCTTTCCATTTTATAATATAAGACGTTCCTGAAGCTTTTACTCGTGCTGTTCTACCATTTCTATGAATAAACTCCTCTTCGTGAATAGGCAATTCATAATGAATAATAAATTTCATCTCAGGAATATCGATACCACGTGCTGCCAAATCTGTAGCAACTAATAATTGGCAAGTACCATTTCTAAATTTTATAAGTGCACGTTCTCTATCTTTTTGCTCCATGCCTCCTGAAAAACAAGCATGGCTAATTTGGTTTTTATTTAAAAAATCACTCACCAAATTGATACTATCTCTAAAATTACAGAAAATAATTCCTGGCTCATTTCCTATATGCAAAATAACATCTAGTAAGGTTGATAATTTCTTTTTATCTGGAGAAATCACTAATTTGAGTGCTAGACGAGACTCGTCTTTTTCATTTAAATAATCGATAATATTTGGCTGCTCTAAACCTACAAAATCAGGAACATCAACCGCTTGATTAGCAGAGGTTAATATGCGTTTATTTAAATTAGGCAAATAATAGAGAATAGCTTGCATTTCTTCTTCAAAACCTTGCTCTAAAGACTTATCAAATTCATCTAAAATTAAGGTTTTGATATGTGCTTTAGAAAACCGATCATTATCAAAATGATCTAGAATACGACCAGGAGTTCCTACCAATATTGCAGGATTATGTTTGAGCTCAATTTTATCTTTAGACATTGGCCTGCCTCCATAAACAGCATTCACTTTATAACCAGAACCCATAGATCGAATGACGCGTTCTATTTGAATAGCCAACTCTCTTGACGGTACAATGATTAAGGCTTGTATTTCTGATGATTCAACATCTAATAACTCTAAAAGTGGTAATGCAAATGCTAAGGTTTTCCCTGTTCCTGTTGGTGATAAAATTACAGTATTCTCAACCTGTGCAATACTTGATGTCGCTGCCTCTTGCATTGGATTTAAGGCAGCAATATTCAACTTATTTAGAATATCCTGCCGATTTTTAATATCATGAGCCATAGACTTACTTCTTTTTAGCTTGTTTAGCAGTTTCAGGTTTTGATATGTCGGTAGGATTTTGAGCTAAATAATTTGCTAATATTTTATCAACCAGTTCCTCTTTTGTTAAATGGTGAAAGATGGTTTTAATTTGAGATTTAAAATCTTCAGAAACTTGACGATTAGGCTTGGTTTTAAAAATCTTTTTAGCCCAAAGTAAACCATTATTTTCGGCTATACTTTGCGCATTTGCTTTTTTAAATTCAGTAAACACTAGCCCTAATTCGTCTTCAAATTCAGGGATTTCTTCAACTTCTTCCTTTTGTATCACACTTAATGATAAGCCCTTTGCTCCTGCTCTAGCTGTACGACCACTTCTATGAACATAAGCTTCATACGTATCAGGTAAATGGTAATTAACAACATAAGCCACGTCTTTAACATCAATACCACGAGCAGCTAAATCTGTTGCAACCAAAATATCAATAAACCCTTCTCTAAATTGTCCCATGATACGATCACGAATACCTTGAGTTAAGCTTCCATGAATAGCTCCAGATGAAAATTTATTGATAGCCAGTTTTTTAGCTAACTTATTCACTGCAGCTTTAGTTTTGCAAAATATGATGCCACGTTGACCTTCTTTAGAATTTAAAAAATGGAGTAATACTTCTAATTTTTCAATAGGTTCTACAACAACATATTGATGATCTATGCCTTGATGACCAACAGTTTCCATATGCGCTTCTACCTGCACAACATGTTTTGACATGTAATTTTGAACCAATTGTTTGATCGCACCAGATAGCGTTGCTGTAAATAGTAAGGTTCTCCTCGATTTAGGGATCGCTTTAATAATAACATCGAGATCAGTTTTTAAAGCTGTTACCATTTCATCAGCTTCATCAAGAACCAAATAATTTAAGCTTTTAATATCAATTGCACCGCGTTTAACCAAATCAACTAAACGTCCAGGCGTTGCTACCACAATGTGAGTGGTTTCTTTAAGCCGTTCAATTTGTGGTTTAATAGGGATTCCTCCACATACAGACGCAATGGATATTTTAGAGTTTTCTTCGGAAAAATCGACTAAATTATTATAAATCTGTTGCCCTAATTCTCTCGTTGGTGCTAAAATTAGTATTTGAACCGACGCGCTTTCTAAATTAACTTTTTGCAATAGCGGCAAACCAAATGCTGCTGTTTTTCCAGTTCCTGTTTTTGCAATAGCTACAAGATCTTCGGTTTGGTTGAGAATAACCGGAATTGACTTTTCCTGGATATCTGTAGGAACAGAAATCTTTAAATTAGCTAAAGCCTGTTGCAGTGAATCATTAATTCCTAATTCTGAAAAACGTTGTGACATAAAAATAGTTTTGATAAAGATAGCTATACCTTGTTATAGAATAACATCATAGCGCTAAATGAATTTAACGATACTTTAAAATAATAAATAAAAAAAACCATCAATTACGATGGTTCTTAATGGCATTATGATCGTCTATTTTTTTATAACCTTTACATTTGTTGCGATAGGTCCTTTGTCACTTTGTTCAATATTGAACGTGACTTTGTTTTTATCTTTAATTTTACCGATAACATTTGATTTGTGAACAAAAATCTCTTCGTTAGAATCAGCAAGAGTTATAAATCCAAACCCTTTTCTAAAATTAAAAAATTTCACGGTTCCTTCTTGTGTTCCTTTATTAGAACCTGAATCATTACTTGAACCAAATAGTTTTTTTAACCAATTAATCATTATTACTTATATTTTATGTTTGTACTTTCTTATTAGTATTGTAAATCATTAACGCTACAAAAATAACAAGTTAATTTAATTTAATTTTCAACAAAGATAATCGTCTTTTATTGCTATACGAGTAGAATTAAAATAATTACAGTTTTTTCTGAAAATAATTACATAAATCTGTAATTTTTAAAAAGTAAAATTACAAATTTTGCTTTTAAACATTTATCTTACAGTCTCATTTAAAATCTTCTAAATTTTATAATTTTAAAGGTTAAAAGCACTAAATCTATTTTAATACATGATCTACACCATAATTGATGTTGAAACTACTGGACGTGGAAATCGTATCACTGAAATTTCTGTTTTTAAATATGATGGAAACTGTGTGATTGACGAATTTACAACACTCGTAAATCCGCAGAGTGATATTCCATTTCATATTACAGCTCTCACAGGTATTGACAATGAGATGGTTTCAAACGCGCCAGTTTTTGAGGATGTTGCACAACATATACTTGACATCACAGAGGACTCCATTTTTGTAGCGCATAATGTTAATTTTGATTATAATGTCATTGGAGGCGAATTTAAGCGTTTAGGTATCGATTTCCGAAGAAAAAAATTGTGCACAGTACGTTTGTCTAGAAAACTGCTTCCTGGACATAAATCATATAGTTTAGGAAAACTTTGTAAGGCATTGTCTATTGATTTAGTAGGAAGACACAGAGCTCGTGGAGATGCTGAAGCTACAGTAGTTTTATTTGAACTATTATTAAAACAACCTAACGCTAGTGAGGCTTTTAGTGACTTTCTGAACAAAAATTCTAGAGAATCTACTCTGCCTCCTAATTTATCAAAAGAAACGTTTGAAACCTTACCAAATTCGCCAGGTATTTATTATTTTAAAGATAAAAAGGGTACAATTATATACATTGGGAAAGCCAAAGATATTAAGAAAAGAGTATTGAGCCATTTTTATAGTAAAACGAAAAAATCGCTTGATATGGTTAGAGAAACTAGAGATATCGATTTCGAATTATCTGGCAGTGAACTAATTGCATTATTAATGGAAGATGCTGCAATAAAACAGAACTTTCCAATTTATAATAAAGTTGCAAAACGAACCATTCAATCCTATTCCATTTTTTCTTATGAGGATAGAAATGGTATCATTCATCTCGCTATGAATAAAGGGCGTTTAACACCAAATCCTTTAGTTACTTTTTTTAATGTAAGAGATGTGCGCTTGTATATGGAAAAAATTTGTTCACAATTCAATCTATGTCCTAAATATTGCCATTTGCAAGAATCTGTTTGGGAATGCTCACATTACAATATAACCAATTGCAAAGGTATTTGTAGAAATGAAGAGTCTATTAGTGATTATAACGAACGAGTTATTGAAGCTATTAAAGCTATTTCTGAAGGTAAAAAAGATATCATTTTAAAAGAAAAAGGGAGAGCAGCGAATGAAGAAGCCTTCATCTGGATTAAAAATAATGTGTATTTAGGCTACGGTTTTATTGATAAACAAGAGCAAATAACGCATGAGGAGGATTTGCAGCATTATCTTATTAAACAAAAAGACAATATGGATATTCAAAAGATTTTAAAGCATAAAATGGTAGAGTTATAATATCACAAACCCGTATCTTCACGCTCTAATTTTTCAAGCTTACAACTAAGTGCACCAAATAAAAGCCTACATAGATCAAATTGCTACGATTTCAAATGCCGATTGGGAGTTTTTCTCATCTAGATTACAGCGTCGTGAAATACCAAAAAAAACAGTATTTTTAAAGCTTAATGATATAGAAAATCATATTTCATTTATAGAATCTGGTGTGGTGCGTTTATTTATTCCGAAGGAAAATTCAGAAAAAGAAATCACTTTTGGATTTAGCTTTAAAGACCAATTTGTTAGTGCTTACGATTCGTTTTTAACGCAAACACCTTCTGCTTATCAATTGCAAGCCTTAACTAAAACTACGATATTAAGCATTACCTACCAAGATTTACAAGACGTTTATAAAACCACTCAAATAGGCAATCTCATTGGCAGATTAACTGCAGAACGTCTCTTTTTGTTAAAATCAAAACGCGAGCAATATCTATTAAATTTAACAGCAGAAGAACGCTATCTAAAACTTTTTAAAGAACGTCCAGAATTATTAAAGGTCATTCCCTTAAAGTACATTAGCTCTTATATTGGTGTCACTGCTCAAGCATTGAGTAGAATTAGAAAACGTATATAATCTAATTTTAAGTATTTTACATTTTTTAAAAGAGTGTGATAATTAAATTTCTTGCTTCTATTAATTAAGAAAATCTTAAGCCTTTAATTGATTTGGGTTCATTGTATAGCTCATAAGCTGCAAGTATCTTTGCAAAAAAAGTTATGGTTATCATCATTTTTGTCTTAATACTATGGTATGGAGGCTTATTTTTTCAGTCATTTTTTTTACATCGTTATGCTGCGCATCAAGTATTTACGATGTCTAAAACAATGGAGCGTTTAACATTCGTTCTAACTTGGATTTTTCAAGGCTCAAGTTATTTAAGTGCTTATGGTTACGGCGTAATGCATCGTATGCACCATGCTTATACTGATACAGAAAAAGATCCGCACTCTCCATCTCATGATGCAAATGTGTTTGCCATGATGTGGAAAACAAAAACCGTATATCAAGATATTAATAAGCAACGTGTTGCTGTAGATGAGCGTTTTACTAAAAATGTGCCGCAATGGAAAACCTTTGATACATTCGCTAGTTCTCGTATATCTAGACTGCTCTGGATTGCGCTCTACATTTTAGTTTTTGTATATTTTGCAACAGCTTGGTGGCAATGGTTATTACTGCCAATTACATTTTTAATGGCTCCAATTCATGGTGTGATTATAAATTGGTTTGGCCATATTTATGGTTATGTGAATTTTAAAATGAAGAATACGAGTAAAAATCTCTTCAGGTTTGATTTTTTAATGATGGGTGAAGGTTATCATAATAATCATCATAAGCATGCAAGTCGCGCAAATTTTGGGGTAAAATGGTACGAAATTGATGTCACCTATGTAATTATAAAAGTATTAGATGCTCTAGGTTTTATTAAGCTTAAACCTATAAGAGTTAAAAACTAACAAGTCAATTGGAAAACTTATAAAATCAAATAATTTACAGTTACTTTATTTTATTTCGTTTTGTAGCCTTCTTTAAACCTAAAGCTTAATATGAGTCCGTGTTGATTTCCTAAAGGAGACGTACCAGAAATTATACTATAATGATAGATACATCGCAATGATTTTGCGATATAAAGTCCTGCTAGTACGTTAAATGCAGAGCTTGATCTATAACCTGCTCCTAATTCAAATTTATTTTGGTAACTCACAGATACATTCATATCTGCTAACAAAGGTGCTCCTTTTTCGTGTTTCAAGAATAAGCTTGGCTTAATCATAAAATTCTCAAAACGATTATTAAAAAAGCGATATCCAAAATAACCATAAACAGGAAATTCTAGGTTTACAGCATCTTCTGACGCTAAAGACGTTCCCATAACGTTAGGTGCAGATATTCCTGCATAAAAACGAGAATGATTAAATAAAAACCCAAGACCAATTGTTGGAATCGTAATATTTATATTTTCACTAAATTGAATATCATCCATAATATTCAACTCTAATAAATTATCCTGATATTGTTGTAATCCAGCTGTCAATCCAAAAGATAATGTTCCTGGCTCATAATTTTGCCAATATGGCCTATCATCTTGAAAGTCAAATCTTATTTTATAAGAATAAGCTACAAAAGCACTAGTAGATGTTGTAACACCTATTTCGTCTCTAATAATTCCTGCTCCAATGCCCATTTTGCGATCTGCAATTGGTGTATGAAAACTAAAACTGATATTTTTAGGACTTCCATCAAATGCACTAAAACCTGTATTAGCTAGAGTCATTTCGGTAGTTGGCAATAATCCAGCATAGGCAGGATTAATTATAAACGGATTATAGTTATACTCGGGAAACGAAGCTGTTTGCTGCGCATTTAAATGTTTACTTACGCAAAAGAGCAATAAAACGCTTAGCAATAAGCTATTATATAATTTTGTAAATTTCATAAATTAGCGCTTTAAAACAACAAAACCTTTTGTTTTCTTTAGATTGTGAGGACCATTAATTTGAATATTAAAAAAGTAAGTTCCAGATGGTAATCGTCCTGCTCCTAGCCTATTTTTTTTATTTGCATCACCTCTAAAAACTCGAGAAGCATTATCATATCCTTTAATCTCAAAAACTAAATCTCCCCATCTGTTGTAGATATACACCACATTATCTGTAAAGTTTTGTATGCCTTTAATTTCCCAAAAATCATTAATTCCATTGCCATCTGGTGAAAATCCATATTTTGTTTCTTCAACCTCTGGAAATACAATTTGGGTTTCGGTTGTAAAGCTTTCTTCATCGCAGCTTTGCGCGTTTCCTTCAGAATTATACGGAATTACAGTCACAAAAATCACTGTGTTTTCTGGTAAATTTACTGGAATATCATAGGTGGTTACATTTCCGAGGTCAATAGTATTTATGATATCTGTTCCTCCAGAAGTAGTCCCAATATTGAGTAAATAACCGCTTGCATTTGCAACAGTGTTCCATGAAATATCTTCGGAAATTGGCACATTTACACTGCCATCAACCGGTGAAATTAAATAAGTACATTCTGGTATAGTTGCTAAAGTTTCCGTTGTAAAACTATCTTCTGTGCAACTTATAGCATTGCCTTCCAAATTATACGGAGTTACAGTCACGAAAATCACTGTATTTTCTGGTAAATCTCCAGGTATATCATAAGTGGTTACATTTCCGAGGTCAATAGTATTTGCAATATCTGTTCCTCCAGAAGTAGTCCCAATATTGAGTAAATAACCGCTTGCATTTGCAACAGCGTTCCATGAAATATCTTCGGAAATTGGCACATTTACACTGTCATCAACTGGTAAAATTAAACTGGTGCAATCTGGAACAGCTGGTGCAGAACCGGTTGTAAACCACTCTGAAGCACAGCCAAAAGTGTCATTAGGTGTTAAATATGGAGATATTTGTACAATTATTTCAGTGTTTTCGGGTAAATCAAAAGGTAAATCATAAGTTAACGCATTACCAACATCATCTCCTCCTAATAAATTAGCAGCTGTACCTACACTTATTAAATAACCATTAGCGCCTTCTACAGCATTCCACGAGAAGTTTGTAGATACAGATACATTCGTTTCACCAGCCAACGGCAAAGTCAACGTTGTACAATCAAGCATAGAATTTGCAGCACCAGTTGTAAAACTTTCTTGAGTACAAGTTTCATCTACTGAAAACGCATTAACTGTAATTAATTTTACAAAAATCTCAGTATTTGCGGGTAAATCATTTACAAAATCGTGTGATGTATTGCCATTTGTAACATTAAAACCGTCAAGAATATCGTTAACCGTGGGAGACGTCCCTACATTTAAAATATAGCCATCTGCATTATCTGCTGCACTCCATGTAATATCTGTAGTAACCGACACATTTGTAGCGCCATTTAATGGATCTATTAAACTTGAGCAACCAACAAAGGGAATTTCTGTCGTAAATTGATCATCACCGCAAACCGTTCCGCCAGAACTATTATATGAACCAATAGTTATATAGATAACCGTACCTCCAGGTAAATCAAAAGGAATATCATACGTTGTAACATTACCAACATCTGTAACATCTAAAATATCTGTTGCTCCTGTAGATGTCCCTATATTTACTGTATAGCCTTCGGCATATTGACTTGCAGACCATATAAGATCTGTATCTACAGGAACATCTAATTCCTGAAATGAAGGCATTAAAAGGTTTGAGCATTCGGGAAGCGGCAATTCTGTAATAAAGCTTTCTTCAATACAATCAATTGCATTTCCTAAGGCATTGTAAGGTGTAACGGTTACAAAGATTTCGGTAGTAATTGGTAAGTCTGCAGGAATATCATATGTTGTGACATTACCAACATCCATGTTATTAATAATATCAGTTCCTCCAGAAGTGGTTCCAATAGTAAGTATATAACCCTCTGCGTTAGAAATGGCGTTCCAAGTTAAGTCTGTAAAGATAGAGACATCAATAGCATTATTTAAAGGCGTACTTAAAGACGTACAATTTGGAATGGTTTCAGTAAATTCAGTCCCAAAAGATTCCTCTTCACAACTTAATAAAGTTCCAATTGTATCGTACGGTGTTATTAAAACAAAGATTTCAGTGTTTTCTGGTAAATCGATTGGAGGATTTACAGTTGTTGTATTACCTACATCAAAATCGTCTAAAATGTCCCAAACACCAGAATCTGTTCCAATATTAACTCTATAGCCTGTGGCTCCCAAAACTGCATTCCATGATATATTAGTATTCACAGGAACATTCATAGCATTAGCTAAAGGAGAATTAATAATAGTACATTCTAAATCTATAGAAGCAGATTCTGTAGTAAAACTCTCTTCAGCACAACTTGTTGCGTTTCCTGCGGAATTGTAAGGTATAATCGTTACGAAAATCTCAGTGTTTTCTGGCAAATTGGTAGGAATATCAAATGTTGTGATGTTACCAACATCTTGATTATTTATGATGTCTGTTCCTCCTGATGTTGTTCCAATAGTTATGATGTAACCATCTGCATCTACAATAGCGTTCCAGTTTATATTTGTCGCTACAGAAACGTCAATGGCTCCATCATTTGGATTATTTAAGATTGTACAATTTGGTATTGTTGGTGCTGCACCTGTTGTAAAACTTCGCTCAGGGCAAGTTTCGAAACTACCTATCGCATTATATGGAACGACTATGATAAAGATTTCTGTGTTTTCTGGTAAATCAGACGGGAAATCGTAGGTAGTTACATTTCCGACGTCAAAATTATTGAGAATGTCATTTCCGCCAGACGTTGTGCCAGCAGTTAACCTATAGCCATTAGCGTTTGTGTCTTCACTCCAGGTAATATCTGAATCTACTTCTTCATTTACTGACCCATTACCTGGCAGAATAAGGATACTACATCCTACATTAGAAACCATATCTCCTATCGCTGTGGTAAAACTTTCGTCTACACAATTTTGGTTAGCACCTGCTCCATTAATTGGAGTTACTCTTACATATATTTGAGTGTTTTCGGGTAAATCATTTGCGAGATTGTAATTTGTAACGTTCCCTAAAAAAACAGATAAAATATCGGCACTACCAGCTGACGTACCAACAACAAGCTGATATTGAACTGCATCTGGAACAGCAGACCAACTTAAATTGGTATCAATAGGCACATTAGTTTCGTTGTTAACAGGTGCGATTAAATTAGTACAAAGTGGTATAACAGGCTCTTCACAGGTTGCGCTAGCAGGTTCTTGTAACTCGTAAGCACCCATATCTATAGTTGTTTCAAAAATTCTAGGATTGCCTAAATGATCTAACGTGTCAGTGAAATAACTATTATTTCCTGCATTAACAGCTGGTGAGCAAGCTCGAAGTCTGAAGTCTAAAGAGTTTTGATCTACAAACCATGGTCTATTATCATTTAACGTACCATCTAAATCTCCTATTCCTCCTAGATTTTCTCCTTTAATTAAAGAATACTCTACAGTTAAGTCACTTAAATTTCCAGTGAGACCACTATTTGTTAAATCGTTACCTGCCCAAATTATTGAGTTGTAAATTGTTGAAGGTTGACCATCATCAAAATCTAGTCTTACATTGATATTGCTTAGAGTTCTTGAAGAAAATGTACTATTTAAAATATTTAGAGCAACACCGTTTCCTGATTCAATTACATCATGTGTACCACTATTTTTTTCGGAAATCATAACAGTGTTCGTTATGCTTGCATTTGTATTATTTAAAGATAAAAACTCTGCATCATTCTCATTTCCTTTAAAATAATCATTGTACAAACTCGCCGTATTAACGCCAGAAATATTTACAAAAGCACTAGGTCCATTGAATATATTGTTAGTTGACGTTAAACTTGCTGTGTTTGTTATATTAAGATCTGGTACTGAATTCTCTTCAAAAATGTTATTATTTATAATGACAACACCAGAAGTTGAATTATAAGTATCAATAACAGGACCTCCATTATTATGATTTCTAAAAATATTATTTTCTAAAATCATTTCACCTAGAGTAAACATGTTAATAGCACAACCATTATTACCTTCATTACCATCAATAATAGAGTTTGTAACGGTTAATGAAACACCTGTAAATAGTTTGAATAAGCCATATGCTATAGAACCATCTGCCTTATTATTTTTAAACTCACAACGATCAAATGACAAAACCGTCTCTGCTCCATTTGAAGTACCTACTCCATTAGGCTGAGATCCGACAGTATCATTATTGTTAAAGCTACAATTTGTAGCAGATATTGTAGAATTATAGGAGCTAAAAACACCAGTAGCAAATGAACCATTAGATGTATTATTACTAAAACTACTGCCTTCTAAAGTGACATCGCAATTACTACCACTAAAACAAACAGCTGATTCACCAATATTATTTATTATTTGAGAATCTCTAATAGTAAGTGTTGTTGTAGACAAACCAATTAAAGCGCTAGTCTCTAGAGTATTATTTTCGGCCAATAAATTATCTAATAACACATTATTATCTCTAAAACCCATTAAAGTTGAAGACGAATTATAATCTTTAATAGTACAATCTGACATTGTAAAATTGACAACAGCATCAGAAATTTGAATTGCAGTTGTTTGACCATTTTGAAAGACACAATTTTCTAAAGTAAAATCTGCAACTACACGTCCTCCATTATTGATACTTGTATCTTCACTATTTGAAAAAATACTATTTGTGATTGATACACTATCAATATCGCTTCCAATTGTTAGACCATTGTTAGTTAATCCTTCAAATTGAACTTTATTTATTATGATATTTGAATCGGTATGAATTGCTCTTCTTGTTTGAAAAAACCGAACGCCTTCAATTTCAAATTCAGAATTACTAGAAACATCAAAAATTAGGAAGAACAAATCATTAGGATCAAAATCTGCTTGAATTTGCGCTATATGAGCCGGAATATTTTGAACTCCTCCTCCTTGAGGATAGCCACCTTTGATCGTTAGTGGTATGAAAATATCAATATCAGATTGAGGCTTATAAATGCCTTCAGCTAAAAAAATCACATCATTGGCTGCTGCCACATCTACAGCGCTTTGTATGTCGTTAAAGGCAGTTGCCCAACTCGTCCCATCTCCATTTGGAGGCGCAGATTGATCTACATAAACATTTGCAGCAAAACTAAACGATAATGAAAAGACTATGAGGCCTGTAAGTAGTAATTTTTTCATCAAACATGAATTTAGAACAAAAATATAATAATACTAGTATTATAACTCTTTGTTATAATATTATTACATTTTCGATCTAAATTTAAGTGTATGAGCTTGTACTTATAGATCGATGATAATCCTTAATTTAATGTATTAATAGCCTCTCCTATTAAAGTGTCTCCTTTAATAATTTCAAAAACGGCCTTATTTACAGCATCATCATGTAGAGCTCTCACTAAAGTTTGAGCAACATCATCTCTTGATATTTCCCCTCTTTCATTTAATGAATTTGCTAATTTTATTTTGCCTTCACCCTTATGGTTAGTTAAACTTCCAGGCCTTATAATACTATAATTTAGCTGAGATGATTTTAAAAACTCATCTGCGTTATGTTTTGCTTCTAGATATTCTTTTAACTCATTGCTAGATTCAGGATTATCTGCTCCCATAGAACTTAGCATCACAAACTTTTTAATATGCGCTTGACTAGATGCTTCTATTAATTTTTTAGCACCATCTTGATCAACTGCTTTTACTTTTTTTCCACCAGAACCTGCTGCAAAAACAACCTTATCTATATCCTTTACAGTATGTGCAACTTTATCTTCTAAATCTCCCATAACCGTTTTTACATCGTGAGCCTTGAATTCATTTTGTTGCTCTTGGGTTCTCACCATAGCAATAGGCTCAAAATATTGAGACGCTTTTAATAATTGTACGACCTTTTTTCCTGTGGTACCTGTGGCACCTGCTACTAATATTTTTTCCATTGTTTAATTTTTTTTCAAAGGTCATTTTAATTCATAGAATAGAATATTGGTAACACATAAATTGTTAACTCATTTACTTTTTAATCTAAATGAGCTCGAATAATTCACAATTTTAGTGACCAATAATCTTTCTAATAATACCAACAATACATTAGTAGGTTGAAACGTTTATAATTTTTATATCTTCGGAAACTGAAAATTTAAAGTACTATTTCAACATATGAAATCTATAATTACCTTTTTAACATTACTTCTAACAATAAGCCTAAATGCACAAGAGAAGCCTAATCCTCTTTTGATTGACTTTTCAGAATTAAAAATTAACACCACACAAAATGACTCTGTAAAACCAGTATTAGTTACTGTAAAAGACACTGTTATCACAAAAGATATTAAAGCTAATTATTGGGATAACACAGTATACAATCCTTACCATGAAACAACCGTAGAATTTCCTTTACAACTAAAGTTTAAAGATTCTACCTACCACTCACCGATTGGAAAAAATAAGGTAATCACTTCTCGTTATGGCTGGAGAAGAGGTCGTGCTCACAAAGGTATTGATATTGATTTGGTAACAGGAGATAGTTTATTTACCATGTTTGATGGTATTGTAAGAATGTCTCGTTATAGCAGAGGTCATGGCAAAACCGTTGTTGTAAGACATTTTAACGGACTAGAGACTGTGTATGCACACCTGTCTGAATATGGCGTAAAAGAAAACGACACCTTATCAAAAGGCCAATACCTTGGTAAAGGTGGTGTCTCAGGTAATGCAAGAGGAAGCCATTTACATTTGGTTATAAACTATAATGGTGTATCTATAAACCCAGAATATTTATTTGAGTTTAATAGTCATAATAAAATTAGAGCAAATGAACTTTGGGTGACAAAAAAATGGACGCGACCTATTTATCATAATTCCAAAAGAGAAAGCATTATAAAACCTCTAATTTCCGAAGAAGAAGCATTAGCAAGCCTTATTAAACAAAAATCTATTTATGTTGTTAAATCTGGAGACACCTTATCTAGAATTTCTAAACGCAATAATGTGACCATTACTTCCATTTGTAAAACCAATACGATTAAACGTAACTCGGTTCTTAAAATTGGTCAAAAGCTAGTAATAGAAAAATAAGCTATTATTTTGACGCTACTGTATTTGAAATTAAAACAATATTTTTCTCTACAATTAATAAGTTGTCTTTTTTAATGGGTTTCAATATTCTTGTTGAATCCCCTTTTTTTGAAATTCTTTTACGACATAACTTGGTAAGCATTGGATCATTATCAAAATAGAATGATGCTAAGTCGTAAGCAGGTTGTGAAGGTTCTTTTATTGTAGGAAACAATTGAGAAAGTTGATTATATCGTCTGTCATTTCCTGGTATAAATGTATAAAACGTATAACGACCATTAACATCTGTCTTTACCCAACCTCTATGATGAGCGTAACGTTTATTATTTTTTTCTCTTAAATCAAAATCACCATTTTCATCTGCTTGTTCAATATAAAGAATAACACCTTGAGCTGGAGTTACACCATCGCTTTTATAAATAGTACCTGTAATTTTTAAAGGCTGTTGCTTTGTGTCAAAATCAGGAATACTATCTGTAGCACTTATATCTAGAGCATTATAATCATAAATAGGATGACGCTCTAAAACATCTTCTTTTTGCGTATTTGTAATGAGCGCAGTTGAAGTACCAGAAATAGTTGTTATTTCCTGCGCTGTTACAGTAAATTGAAGTCCGATTAAACAAATTAGAGAACAAAGAGTGATTAGATTTTTCATTAGGCTAAGTATAAATTCAGTCAAAAATGGCTGATATATATCATAAACCCTTAAAAATCTTATCAATACACTCATTTATGCGACAAACAGACAAGCCATGCAATTTTTAACGATGAAATGACACCTCACATGAGCTCATAAATAATTATAGTACACCCACTTTATCAAACATATCAAGCTATAATTTTGCTTAAATTGTTACGATTTAAAGAAATCAAAAGCAAAAAAAAACACATGGTATTTCATCGGACAAAATTGCGTTTAATCCACTATTTGAGCCTTTAATCTGTAAAATATGCATTTCGTAGATAAAAATAATTTTAAAAAAAACACAAAATTAAGTTGGAATTTTTAATAATTTGTATAGATTTGTCTCACCTAGATCTATAAAAAACTTTAAAATGAAAACAAAATCTACTTTATGTATTGCTATTTTCTTTCTAATGGCAAGTATAACTTTCGCTCAAAAAAAAGACAAAGAAATCACTATTATTGATGGTAAAGTAAATATTTCTAAATACCATAACTTTTCACAATTAGACAAAATGTCTAAAGGAGAATTACTTAAATTATATAGTGAACGCATCCAAGTTATTGTAAATATATTGCCAAACATTGCATTTGCAACAAAACCAGGTGTAACTATGGCTTCTCTTGGAATACCAGAAACCAAAGACAATAAAAAAGCTTTAGAGATTAACAGAGATGCATCTGTAGAGTATTTTGATAGTACCGTAGAATTTCAAAAGAAAATATTACCATATTCCGATACAAGAGATTTAATTGCTGCCATATTGTTCTATGAAGAAACACTTAAATCTTTGCATACCTATAATGATTTTAAAACTGACTAATTCATAGTTTTTTATTGTTAATAATTCTAAACCTCAGTTTTTTTACTGAGGTTTTTTTTGGTCATCTACGCTATTAATTTTGAGCTATGATTAGACTGAATTAATTGATCAATTTAAAATTTAAAAAAATCACGCATTTAGCTGTAAGATTTTTCTTTAAAATCATATATATTTATGCATTTCGTCGATATTATTTGCGTTTCGTGTGTAAAAACGCTATTTTTGATTATATAAATTAGCACCCACTAATCTAATTAAACATTTACCTGCTATGAAAAAAGTTACGTTTTTAACTCTAATCTTATTTTTAGTTATAGGCAATTTATTTGCCCAGCAAGAAAAAGGCATAATTGGCTATAATAATTGGTTAAATCCTTGGACAGAATTTAAACCCAACAAAGTTGAATATGGTAAACCTACCCAAATACTAAGCGGCAATATTTCTAAAAACACAACATTATCAAAGAGAGATGTATATCTTCTTTTAGGTGATGTTTTTGTTACAGATAGTACCACATTAACCATTGAGCCTGGCACCGTAATTATTGGTGATTTTAAAACCAAAGGATCTTTAACTATAAGTAATGGTTCTAAAATTATTGCAGAAGGTAGCTCCACAGATCCTATCATTTTCACATCTAGTAAAAGTGTTAAAAAACCTGGAGATTGGGGAGGATTATTTATTCTTGGAGATGCGCCAACAAACGCATTTGGTAGCACGTCAGCTTTAAATTATGGGTTACGTTCTTCTGCATCAAACACGTTAACTTTTGGAGGTGATAATCCAGATAGTAACTCAGGAATTTTAAAATACGTACGCATAGAATTTGCAGGAAAACGAACAAGAGATTACGGGTATTTTAGTGCATTAACTTTAGCAGGTGTTGGTCAACAAACTATAATTGAGAATATCATGGTAAGTTATAGCGAAGGAAATGCTTTCAATGTTCTTGGCGGAAAACTCATTTTAGATCAAATGGTTTCTTACAAATCTAGTGGTAATGATTACAAATTTAATAACGGAGCTCAAGTATGGATAGAGAACTCTCTAGCGGTTAGGTCTCCTTATGTCTCTAATTCAGATATTTCAAGAAGCATATATGTTGTAGATTATGATATTAAAGACGATACCGATTTTAGTAAAGACCAAACCTTTGTTGCTGCAGCAAATTTAACACTCATAAACCTTAGTTCTGATTTGAATAACGACATTAAACTTGGCTTAGTCAATGAAGCCATATACATTGGTGCAGATGCCTCTTTTTCAATTGACACCAGTGTTTTATCTGGCTTTAATCCTGCCGTTATACTTGATGAAGACATTAATATTAATCAAGAAAGTTTAAACCGATTAAAATTTACAAGAACCTATTTTAATAATTGTAAAGGAAACATCTTTAGAAATGGATTTACAGATAATGCTGATTTAGAAAACTGGTATGGTAGTCGATCTTTCGACAACGTTTATTCTAAAGGTCCAGACTCTGAAACTTTTATAGATGCAACTAGTACATCACGTCCAGATTATAGATTACGAATTAATGGAATTTATGCATCTAACGATCTTATTGATGACGATGAAGATTAACCTAATTTAAGACAAACTGCTTATAGAATAAAAAATACGCACAACTAATGTATTACTCTAATTCCCTTAATAGACTAGTCTTCACACTGCTTGTCATCTTATTTTTTTCTTCGGAAAATCTAAACGCACAAATCGTTATAGGTTCTCCGAATTTAGGATTTAGTCAAGCATGCGCAAGCGATACATTTAATACCTACAGTACAACTTTTGTGTTTTCTCCAGAAAGTGGTTTAAGTGCTTCAAACCAATTCTCAATTGAATTATCTGATGCTGATGGTGATTTTTCAGCTGCTACAGTAATATTTACTTCAACTCCTGGATCAATTACAACCTCACCAGCAACAATTGATTTTTCATTACCACCTACAACAGCTGGAGAAGGTTATAGAATTAGAATAAAAAGTAGTGCTCCTGCAGCCACGAGTTCTGGTTCTTCGACATTTGCAGCTTATTACAAAATTCAAGATGCTCCATTTTCTATAAACAACCTCGTTTCAACAGGCGTTTACTGTGCAGGAGGAAGTTATTTACTTACCATTGACAATCCAGGAAATGGAACAAACAATTCTCCTCTTAACTACCCTTCTCTTACTTATAAATGGTATAAAGAAACTGGTCCAACAACATCTAGTTTTGTGTCTGATGGTCCAACATTAACCGTAAGTGAATCAGGAACCTTTTTTGTAGAAACTAATTATGGTAGCTGTACTTCAGATTCTTTTTCTAATCGGGTTGCTATTAGCGAAGTCACTTCAGGTAATTCTGATGCTGGGATTTCTTCTAGTTTAGGAAATCCGTTTTGCCCAGCAAATGGAGCTACTACTTTAACTACTATTTCGGGCAACTCATACCAATGGTTTAAAGATGGAAATATAATCGTTGATGCAACATCGCAAATGTATGACACTAGTGAGTCTGGCACGTATGCAGTACAGGTAGATTTAGGTGAATGCATGGCATCTGGTGAAATTGAGCTCTTAAGCGAATTATTTGATGGCTCTATTAATGTGTCTGACATAAATACAATTGAAGAAGGCGAATCTCTCTCCGTAAATGTGACGACAAATGCGATTAATCCTGAATTTGAATGGTATTTAAATGATGTTGTAATTACTAATATTTCCGAAGATAACTTTGAAGCTACACAATTTGGAAGTTATAAAGTTATTGTAACTGAAACTTCTGGTTGTACTGGTTCTAGAGAATTTGTATTCGAAATACAAGAAGCTTATGATCCATTTCCAGATGTTGAAAACATCCCTAATGTAATTAGCCCAAATGGTGATGGTATCAACGATACATGGACTATACCTGTGAATTTCACAAGTGGAACCAACACCAAAGTCATGATTATGACCAATACAGGAAAAATTGTTGTAGACACCGATAATTATCTCAATAATTGGCCAGAGAGTGATTTAAATTTAAATAGCATAAATCAAGTATTTTATTACGTGATAACAACCAGTAATAACGACACTAAGAAAGGGTCAATAACAGTAATCAAATAATATGAAAACACCTCTTTTGGTTTTAATATTATGTATCTGTACTATACAGATGTTCTATTCTCAAGAAGATGATGGAGTGGTTGCGCTTGACCTACCAATAAGAAACTCATTAACATTTAATCGTTACGCCATTAACCCAACCTTTAGTTTTGTTAGAGAACAAACTAAATACATTAGTATTTTTAATAAACGAGAATGGGTAGATTTTGAAAATGCACCACTCACCTATTTAGCAAGTTATTCTGGTAGGTTTGGTGAAAATATTGGAGCAGGTATTGGTGTGTTTCAACAAAATTATGGTGTATTAACTACGTTTGGTGGTACACTAAACTTCGCCTATAATGCACAATTAGATCGAGACAGTAATTTAACTTTTGGTGTAAACATTGGTGCTTATAAAAGTGGTGTAAACACGGGTAATGTTATTACAAATTTTGACGATCCTTCTTTACAAAACATACCCGAAAACTTTTTACTTACCATTAATCCAGGAATAAACTACGGTATGGGATTTCTAGATTTTGGTTTATCAATTAATAATTTGGCATTATACAATTTTGAATCATCAACATTAATCGAAGATAATCCACAACAAAGCATTCAAGCCCATATTATGTATACTGGATATATGATGCGGAGTCGTGGTTTTTTTGATGAAGCCAAATTTACAGGTCTAATTAAGTCTGAATTTCAAAAAGAGGAAACCATTTTATCTGCAATGGCAATGCTCACTGTACCTAAAGGAATTTGGGCACAAGCTGGTTACAATACACGTTATGGTGTTTCTGGCGGAATAGGCATAAACATTACATCTCAAATAGCACTAGAATATAATTATGAAAAAGCTATAGGTGATTTATCAACCTTTGGTCCTTCACATGATTTCACAGTAGCGTATAGGTTTAAAAGTAATGATAGATATGATTATAGTAGTGGAGATGAAGTTGGTGGTTTGCTCATTTCCGACGACAAGAAAAAGCCAAAAATTGCTAAAGTAACAAACCGTAAATCAGCGACTGTTGCTAAGGTAACTTCGGAAAATGAAACTGCTGCACAATTGGGAGTTGAAGAAGAAACTGAGGCTCAAGCTAAATT